>NZ_JBVHUJ010000012.1:0-314377 GCF_055565415.1 Streptomyces sp. NPDC028711
GGTGCCCCCACCGCGTTGCCTCCCTCCTCCGCCTTGCGAGGCACGGCACCAGACGCCGCTCCCTGATCCGGCCTGATCGACAAGACACCCCCTAGCGCCCCACGCGCACCCCCAGGCGCCACGCCCGGCCACCGCGTACCCCGGCGGCCGGCCGAGCTGACCGGCCGTTCAACTCCTCCAACTCCTCCGCCCCCAGGTCGAGATCGGCCGCCGCGGCCGAGTCCCGTACCGACGCGGGTCGGCTTGCCCCCGGGATCGGGACGACCGTCTTCGAGCGGGTCAGCAGCCAGGCGAGTGCCACCTGCTGCGGGCTGACCCCGCGGGACCGTGCCACCCGATGGAAGGCCCCGAAGTCGGGGTCCTCCTCCTGGCCGGAGGCGCCGTCCAGAGAGCTGCGCGAGATCCCGCCCAGGGGGCTCCACGGCAGGAAGGCGAGGCCCAGTTCGGCGCAGAGCCGTAGTTCGGGCTCGCTCTCCCGGACGGCGGGCGAGTAGCGGTTCTGTACGGAGACCAGCCGGTCGCCCAGGATCTCGCGGGCAAGGAGGATCTGCGTCGTGGAGACGTTGGAGATCCCGGCGAGCCGGACCGTGCCCGCGTCCAGCAACTCCCGTACCGCGCCCAGGGATTCGGCGTACGGGACGGCCGGGTCCGGCTTGTGCAGCTGGTACAGGCCGATCGGGGTCGACCCGAGCCGTCGCGCCGAGGCCTCCGCCGCCCGCCGCAGGTGCGCGGGCCGCCCGTCCACGGTCCAGCCGCCGTCCGCCGTACGGCCGCGCCCGCCCTTCGTGGCCACCAGGACGTCGTCCGTACGGCCGCCGTACGAGGCGAGGGCCCCGGCCACGAGCAGTTCGCCCTCGCCGGGCGCGCCGCCCGGCGGATGGTACGAGTCGGCGGTGTCGAGCAGGGTCACCCCCGCGTCGAGGGCGGCGTGCACGGTGGCGACGGCCCGTGCCGCGTCCGGCCGGCCCTCGATGGACAGCGGCATCGTGCCGAAGCCGACCGCCCCGACCCGTACGTCACCCAGCGTCCTGAACCGCATCAGCGCACCTCTCCGACCGTCTCGGCCACGGCCCGCGCGAGCCACTCGGAGGAGTGCGAGAAGGAGTAACCAAGGCTGGTGGCACGGGAGTTGTTCATCCCGTACGAGCGGGCGAAGGAGAGCGGCGAGACCTCGCCGACCTCCACCTCGTGGAAGACCGTCCGGCCGCCCACCCGCTTCTCGATCTCCGCGCAGAGGTCGGCGGTGGTGAGCGGGCCGTGGGAGTGGGCGTTCACCGGCCCGGTGAACGCGCCCTCGACCGCCCAGGCGAGGAACGCGGCGATCTCCTCCACGTACACATAGGTCGCCGGGCGGTTCCCCACGGGGACGGCGATCGGTTCGCCCGCCCGGACGCGCCGCGCGTAGTGGTCGAGCCGGCCGGTGAAGTCGTCCTCGCCGCCCAGGACATGGGCCACCCGCACCGACGTCCACGCGAAGGGCGGCTCCGCCGCGAAGACGGCCTCCGCCTGCCGCTTCCCCTCCCCGTAGTGCGTCTCGCGGAACGCGGGGTCGTCCCAGGCGAGGGCCGTGTCGACGGTGACCGCGCCCAGGTCGAGGACGTCCTCGGTGACCGGTGCGGCCGAGTCCTCGTGCTCGTACACCTCGACCGTCGAGGTCATCACATAGCGCCGGGTGCGCGTCCCGAAGACGCGCCGGGCGATCTCCGCCTGACGCGGGGTGTAGCAGACCTGGTCCACGACGACATCGAAGGAACGGCCAGCGAGGACGGATTCCAGAGCGGCCTCGTCGTCGCGGTCGGCGACGAGGTGCTCGATTCCTTCGGGGGCGCCGGAAGAACCCCGGTTGAGCAGGGTGACCCGGTGCCCGGATTCCCTCAGCAGCGCGACGAGCCGCTTTCCGAAATAGCGATTGCCGCCGATGACCAGAACGTCCATCACTTTCCCCTCCCTTGTCCCAGGGCCCCAGTGTTACGTTGATCCGCCGCCGTCTGAAGGGGAGAACATGGGAGTCCGGGCCGTCGCACCGAAGGAACCACGGCCTTCGCGCCCCGCCACCGTCGAAACCTCGGCGGCCGCTTTCGACCCCGTCGACCGGCAGATCCTGGACCTCCTGCAGGGCGACGGCCGGATCAAGCTCAGCGAGCTCGGCCGCCGCGTCCGTCTCAGCCCCGCGGCCGTCACCGAGCGGGTCCGCCGCCTGGAGGCGAGCGGCGCGGTCACCGGCTACGGCGCCCATGTCTCCCCGGCCCGGCTGGGCTACGGCATCCAGGCGTTCATCCGCGTGAACCCCCACGGCGGCTACACCCTGAAGCACCCGAGGACCCTGGAACTGACCGCGCGCCCGGAGATCCTGGAGGTCCACCACGTGGTCGGCGAGGACTGCTGGATCCTCAAGGTCGCCGTCACCGACACCCGCCACCTGGAAGAGATCCTGGAGCAGACCACGGCCCTCGGCAGGACCACGACCTCGATCGTCCTGTCGTCCCCGGTGGAACGGAAGCCCCTGCTGCCGCCCGGCTGAGCACCGCGGGAACGGCCCTTGCCTTGACGTCGGCGTCAAGGCTTACGGTCGTGGACATGCGCATCGGAGAGCTGGCCGAGCGGGCCGGGACCACCACGCGGACCCTGCGGTACTACGAGTCCCGTGGTCTCCTGACCGCCCGGCGTACGGAGCAGGGGTACCGCACGTACGACGAGGACGACCTGCGGCTCCTCCAGCAGATCAGGACCCTGCAGGACTTCGGGTTCGATCTGGAGGAGACGCGGCCGTTCGTCGACTGTCTCCGTGCCGGGCATCCGGCCGGGGACTCCTGCCCCGCGTCGATCGCCGTCTACCGGCGGAAGGTCGCCGAGCTCGACGGCCTGATCGAACAGCTCCAGGCGGTACGCGCCCAGGTGGGCGCCCAGCTGCTGCGGGCCGAGGCGGAGCTGCCGCACGGCCCGGAGCCCCGGTGCGCGCTCGACACGGACACGACGACGGAGGGGTGACGGGGATGACGACGTACACGGAGGGCGTGGCCGAGGTCACGGACGCGGACTTCGGCACGGAGGTGCTGGAGGCCGGGCTGCCGGTCCTGGTGAAGTTCACGGCGGAGTGGTGCGGCCCGTGCCGGCAGCTGAAGCCGGTGCTCGGCGCGATCGCCGCGGAGCAGGCGGGGCGGCTGCGGATCGTCGAGATCGACGTGGACCGCAACCCGGAGACCACGGTGAGGTACGGGGTGCTCGCGACCCCGACCATGATGGTCTTCCGGGACGGGGAGCCGGTGAAGTCGATCGTCGGCGCCCGCCCGAAGCGCCGTCTCCTCCAGGACCTGGAGGACGTACTCGCCTAGCGCGACGGCCGGCCGTTCCGCAGGGCATACGGAAATACCCCGACTAGAATTGACAGTCGGGGTATTTCCTCGCGTATATTGAGGGATTCGTGTCTGGAATCAACACAGGCACAAAGAAGTTCAATAAACGCACTGTATCGCGCCGGGAGTCGAATTGTCAACCGAGGAATTTCGGAACGAACAGCAATTCATCACCGATCTCTACGCACGCCTCGACGACCTGAGGGACGAGGCCGAGGCCGCCGTCGCGCGTGCCCTGCGCACCCCGGGCGTCGGCAGCAACCAGGGCCGGCTCGAACGGGACGTGATGGTCGCCGAACAGTCCGGACTGCTCGCCGCGCTCGACGCGGGCGAGAGCGGCCTCTGCTTCGGCCGTCTCGTCTTCCGCGACGGGCGCGACCACCACATCGGCCGGCTCGGCATCCGCGAGGACGACCCGAACCGCACCCCGCTCGTCGTCGACTGGCGCGCCGAGGTCGCCCGACCCTTCTACCTCGCCACCGGGTACGAGCCGATGGGGCTCTCCCGCCGGCGGCACATCAGCACCCGCGGCCGCACCGTGACCGCCCTCCACGACGAGGTGCTCGACCTCGCCGACGCCACCCGCACCGGCCACGAGAGCCGCGACGCCGACGAGGTGCTGCTCGCCGCGCTCGACGCCGCCCGCACCGGCCGCATGCACGACATCGTGCAGACCATCCAGGCCGAGCAGGACGCCATCATCCGCTCCCCGCACCGGGGCGTCCTCGTCGTCGAGGGCGGCCCCGGCACCGGCAAGACGGCCGTCGCCCTGCACCGCGCCGCGTACCTCCTCTACGCGCACCGCGAGCAGCTGGCCAAACGGGCCGTCCTCATCGTCGGACCCAACCCGGCCTTCCTCGGCTACATCGGCAACGTCCTGCCCTCCCTCGGCGAGACCGGCGTTCTCCTCGCCACCCCGGCCGAGCTCTTCCCCGGCGTCCGCGCCACCGGCACCGACACCGCCCGCGCCGCCGCCGTCAAGGGCTCCGCCGCCATGGCGGACGCCCTCGCCGCCGCCGTACGGGACCGCCAGCAGGTCCCCGAGCGCGGCGAACCGCTGATCGTCCCGCACGAGGACGGCGACCTGGTCATCGACTGGGACATGGCCCTGGAGGCCCGCCACAAGGCCCGCGAGACGGCCCTCCCGCACAACCTGGCCCGCCCCTACTTCGTCTTCCGGATCCTGGACGCGCTCGCCGAACAGCTCGCCGACCGCATCGGCGCCGACCCCTACGGCGGCCCCAACTTCCTCGGCCCCGACGACATCGCCCTGCTCGCCAAGGGCATCGCCGCCAACCCCGAGGTGCACGCCACGATCGAGACCCTCTGGCCCGCCCTCACCCCGCAGGAGTTCCTCGCCGGCTACCTGGCCGAGCCCACCCACCTCCCCGAGGCGGACGCCGCCGCGATCCGGCGCGAGGACGGGCCGTGGACCCCCGCCGACGTGCCCCTGCTCGACGAGGCCGCCGAACTCCTCGGCGAGGACGACTCCGCCGCCCGCGCCGCCGAGGAGGCCGAACGGCAGAAGCAGATCCAGTACGCGCAGGGCGTCCTCGACGTCTCCTACGCCTCCCGCACCTACGAGTTCGAGGACAAGGAGGAGCAGGACAAGGACGCGTCCGAGGTCCTCTCGGCCCACGACATCATCGACGCCGAACGCTTCGCCGAGCGCCACGAGGAGGCCGACCACCGCACCGCCGCCGAACGCGCCGCCGCCGACCGGACCTGGGCCTTCGGGCACATCATCGTCGACGAGGCCCAGGAGCTCTCCGCGATGGCCTGGCGGCTCCTCATGCGCCGCAGTCCCACCCGCTCCATGACCCTGGTCGGCGACCCCGCGCAGACCGGCGACCCGGCGGGCGTCGGCGCCTGGGACCGGATCCTCTCCCCGTACGTGCAGGACCGCTGGGAACTGGTGCGGCTCGGCGTCAACTACCGTACGCCCGCCGAGATCATGGCCGTCGCCGCCGAGGTGCGGCGGGCCGACGACCCCGGGTTCGAACCGCCGAGCTCCGTGCGCTCCACCGGCGTGGAGCCCTGGGACCGGACGGTCGACGACCCGGTCAAGGAGGCCGCCGACGCGGTGGCGGCCGAGCTGCGCGCCGAGGGCAGGATCGCCGTGATCGCCCCGCCGGAGCTGCACCCCGGTCTGATCGCGGCCCTCCCGGACGCCGCCCACGGCCCGGCCCCCGACCTCACCCGGCCGGTGGTCCTGCTCGACCCCCGGCAGGCGAAGGGCCTGGAGTTCGACACGGTCCTGGTCGTCGACCCCGACGCCGTCGTCGCGGGCGCCACACACGGGACCAACGACCTGTACGTGGCGCTCACCCGGGCGACGCAGCGGCTCGGGATCATCCGGACGGACGCGCGGCCCCGCCCGTGACCACGGACGCCCCCGCCCGGGGACGGCGGGGCGGGGGCGTCCGGACGCGGCCGCCGGTTCAGGCCGGCCGCAGCCAGACCGTCGCAAGCGGCGGGAGCGTCATGCGGATGCTCGCCGAGCGCCCGTGGTGCGGCACCGACTCGGTCTTCACCGGGTCGCGCCCCACCACGTCCCCGCCGCCGTACCGGCCGGCGTCCGTGTTCAGGACCTCCGTCCAGGCGACCACCGCGTCCGGCACACCGAGCCGGTAGTCGTGCCGGACGACCGGGGAGAAGTTGCAGACGGCGAGCAGCGGCGAACCGAACGCGTCGAAGCGCAGGAAGGCGAAGACGTTGTCCTCGGTGGCGTCCCCGACCACCCACTGGAAGCCCTCGGGAGCGGTGTCCCGCTCCCAGAGCGCGGGCGTCGCCGTGTACACCGTGTTCAGGTCGCGGACGAGATCCCGCACCCCCCGGTGGTCCGGCTCCGCCCCGTACGCCGGGTCGAGCAGCCACCAGTCCGGCCCGTGGTCCGCCGACCACTCCGCGCCCTGAGCGAACTCCTGCCCCATGTAGAGCAGTTGCTTGCCGGGGTGGGCCCACATGAAGCCGAGGTAGGCGCGGTGGTTGGCGCGCTGCTGCCACCAGTCGCCCGGCATCTTCGACACCAGGGCCCGCTTGCCGTGCACCACCTCGTCGTGGGAGATCGGCAGGATGTAGTTCTCGCTGTACGCGTACACCATCGAGAAGGTCATCTCGTGGTGGTGGTACTTGCGGTGCACCGGCTCCTTCCGCATGTACTCGAGCGAGTCGTGCATCCAGCCCATGTTCCACTTCATGCCGAAGCCCAGACCGCCGAAGCCGCCGGGACCCACCTGGTCCGTAGCCCGCGTCACCCCGTCCCAGGCCGTCGACTCCTCGGCGAACGTGATGATCCCCGGGCAGCGCCGGTACACGGTCGCGTTCATCTCCTGGAGGAACGCCACCGCGTCCAGGTTCTCCCGGCCGCCGAACTCGTTCGGCACCCACTCGCCGTGCTCCCGCGAGTAGTCCAGGTAGAGCATCGACGCCACCGCGTCCACCCGCAGACCGTCGATGTGGAACTCCTGGCACCAGTACACGGCGTTCGCCACCAGGAAGTTCCGCACCTCCTTGCGCCCGTAGTCGAACTCCAGGGTCCCCCAGTCCGGGTGGTGCGAGCGGCGCGGGTCCTCGTGCTCGTACAGCGGACGCCCGTCGAACTCCGCGAGGGCCCAGTCGTCCTTCGGGAAGTGCGCCGGGACCCAGTCCATCAGGACCCCGATCCCGGCCCGGTGCAGCGCGTCGACCAGGAACCGGAAGTCGTCGGGGGTGCCCATCCGGGCCGTCGGCGCGTAGAAGCCGGTGACCTGGTAGCCCCAGGAACCGCCGAAGGGGTGCTCGGTGACCGGCATCAGCTCCACATGCGTGAAACCGAGGTCGCGGACGTACGCCGGCAGCTGCTCGGCCAGCTGGCGGTACGTGAGCCCCGGCCGCCACGACGGCAGGTGCACCTCGTAGACCGAAAGCGGCGCCTCGTGGTGCGGGCGCGCCCCGCGCCGCGCCATCCACTCCGCGTCGTCCCAGGTGTAGTGCGAGGCCGTGACGATCGACGCGGTGTTCGGCGGGCACTCGGTACGGCGGGCCATCGGGTCCGCCCGGAGGGTGTGCGTCCCGTCGGGCCGCGTGATGTCGTACTTGTAGACCGCGCCCTCCCCGATCCCCGGCACGAACAGCTCCCACACGCCCGTCGCACCGAGCGAGCGCATCGGGAGCCCCGTGCCGTCCCAGTGCGTGAAGTCGCCGGTGACCCGCACCCCGCGCGCGTTCGGCGCCCAGACCGCGAAACGGGTGCCGGCCACGCCCTCGTGGGTCATCGGATGGGAGCCGAGCGCCGTCCACAGCTCCTCGTGCCGGCCCTCGCCGATGAGATGCAGGTCGAGCTCGCCCAGGGAGGGCAGGAAGCGGTACGGGTCCTGGACGGCGATCTCGTCCCCGTCGTAGCGGACCCGCAGCTCGTACGCGGGCACCTTGCGGAGCAGCGGAAGGAGCCCTGTGAAGAGGCCGTCGCCCTCGTCGTGCAGCGGGACGCGCTTGCCCTTGGCGAGGACGGTGACCTCCTTCGCCCACGGGCGCAACACCCGTACCACCACCCCGCCGCGCACCGGATGCGCGCCGAGCACGCCGTGCGGGTCGTGGTGCTCACCGGCGAGCAGCCGGGCCCGGTCACCCGGATGGAGCGGTGGCGCCTTGCGGGGCGCGGGGGACTTGGTGGTGCTGCGGGCCGTCTTGCCTGCGGGGCGGGCGGTCACCGGGGGTGCCTCCTAAGGGGTACGGGGTACGGATGCGCAACGGTGGGGTAGGGGGGCGGGACACTCGGCCGAACGGGGGCGGGGGGATTCGCCCAGGCGAGACGCCGCGCGCGCGGCCCCCGGATTGCTCCGAACGTGTCGCCCAACGGGCCAGCCCCCCGCGTTGTGGGCATTCGTTCCGCTGGGGCGGAACGGGTGGGCACAACGGACGGCGCCCCTTGCCGGGCCCAGGCTTCCGGGCCTGAACCCGCACCCGTTGTGCGGCGCGACTGGTGGTGCGGGTCCAGGCACAAGGGGCGGAGGCGCCGCCAAGGGCGCCGTCCCGTGTGCCCACCCGTCCCGCCCCAGCGGGACGATTGCCCACACGGGGGTGGGCGGCGGGAGCCGACGGGTCCCGTTCCGGTGGGACCGGCGACCACGTGGAAGCGGCAGCCACGCGGCGCCGGCAGCCAGGCGGCGCCGGCGGCCGCGCGGGCGGCGGCCGAGGCCCCGGAGCGGTGGGGGTGCCGGCCACGCGGGGGGCCCGGGCCGCGGTGGGGGTGGCGGACGCGCGGGGGGCCCGGGCCGCTGAGGTGGTGGGGCGCGGCGGGGCGGCGGGTGGCCGGTCATCGCGGGGTTGCCAGGCGTTCGATCGCGGACATCGGGACCGGCAGCCAGTCCGGCCGGTGCCGCGCCTCGTACACGACCTCGTACACCGCCTTGTCCGTCTCGTACGCGTGCAGCAGCGCCGGATCCGCACGGGGATCCGCCCCCGCCACCTCCGCGTACCCCGTGCAGTACGCCGCCCGGCACCGCGCCGCCCACTCCGCGTTCCACGGCCGGTGCGTGCGGGCCGCGTAGTCGAAGGAGCGGAGCATCCCGGCCACGTCGCGGACCGTCGGCTGGGGGCTGCGCCGTTCGTCCAGCGGCTTCGCCGGCTCGCCCTCGAAGTCGATGACGGCCCAGCCGCCGTCGGCCCCCCGCAGGGTCTGCCCCAGGTGCAGGTCGCCGTGGATGCGCTGGACCGTGTCGCCGCCGGCCGCGCCGCTCGCCGCCGCGAAGACGGCCCGCAGGCCCGGCACGTGCGGCAGGAGCGCGGGCACGGCCTGCGCCGCCGCGTGCAGCCGCCGGTCCATCGCGGCCGCCAGCTGCTCGGTCTCGGCACGGTCGAGCCGCCGGGTCGGCAGGGCCTGGGCGAGCGCGAGGTGCACCTCGGCGGTGGCCCGGCCGAGGTCGTGCGCCTCGGCGGTGAACTCCCGCCCGTCGGCGAGCGCGTCGAGCGCGAGCCGCCAGCCGTCCCGGGAGTCCCGCAGATAGGGCTGGAGGACTCCGAGGGTCGCGGCCCCCGACTCGAACCAGGCGACCGGCGCCGGGACCCGCGCGCAGCCGGCCCCGGCGAGGGCGAGCGGCAGCTCCAGGTCGGGGTTGGCGCCGGGACTGACCCGGCGGAAGATCTTGAGGATGAACGAATCTCCGTAGACGAGAGACGAGTTGGACTGCTCGGCGTCGAGGACTCGGGGTGCGAGCGCGGCGGGCAGGGCGGTGGTGGCGTGGAAGCGCAGGGGGCCGGTCCGGCCCGGGGTGCGCAGCCGCTCGTAGAGGAGGCCGGCGAGCCGCGGGTCGCGCAGCCCTTCGTAGACCGCGCGGCCGGCGAGCGGTCCCTGCCGGATCCGCCCGATCAGGGCGGGGGCGAGACGGGGCGGGAGCTGGCTCCGTACGCCCAGGAGCAGTTGGTAGCAGTCGGTGGGTGTGCCGGGCGGGCGGCTCGGCTGCTCGACCCGTACAAGCAGATGCAGAAGGCCGGGTCCCGCGCCGTCCAGGGGCAGCAGCTCGGTGGCCGCTTCCAGCGTGAATCCGGTGACCCGGCGGCCCTTGCCCGCGAACCAGCGCTGCCGTGGCAGCCATTCGTGGAGCAGGGGGGCGAGGGACGGAAGGAGGGCGTCCGGGGCCCGGGTGGTGGATGCGGTCTCCAGCATGGCATCGCGTCCTTTCCCCGGGGCGCGCAGTTGGCTGTCGTATGCGTTCAAATGCGCAGAGTGTCCCGGATGGCGGCTAGAGCTGTCCGGATGTGCGGGACGTGTCGGAGGGGAAGATCCGTATGGGCCCGGCAAGAAGGCCCGTATGGACCTGAATCGTGACGATGAACGTGTGTGGGTCACAGTGCCCAGAGTGGGACGGGGGAAACCGTCCCACGCCGGACGAGAACCGAACTGACCGGCGGTCAGCCCTTCTTGAGACGGAACCAGTAGAAGCCGTGTCCCGCAAGGGTCAGGAGGTACGGCAGCTGTCCGATGGCCGGGAACTTCACGCCGCCGATGAGTTCCACCGGGTGCGTGCCGTCGAAGCGGCGCAGGTCGAGTTCGGTCGGCTGCGCGAACCGCGAGAAGTTGTTCACGCAGAGGACCTGATCGTCGCCGTCCTCGCGGAGGAAGGCGAGCACCGCCGGGTTGGACGCCGGGAGTTCGGTGTACCGGCCGGTGCCGAACGCCCGGTACTGCTTACGGATCTCGATCATCCGCTTCGTCCAGTGCAGCAGCGAGGACGGTGAGGCCATGCCCGCCTCGACGTTGGTCACCTGGTAGCCGTGGACGGGGTCCATGATGGCCGGAAGGTAGAGCCGCCCCGGGTCGCAGGAGGAGAAGCCCGCGTTCCGGTCGGGCGTCCACTGCATCGGGGTGCGGACGCCGTCCCGGTCGCCCAGCCAGATGTTGTCGCCCATGCCGATCTCGTCGCCGTAGTACAGCACCGGCGAGCCGGGCAGCGAGAAGAGCAGGGCGGTGAAGAGCTCCATCTGGTTGCGGTCGTTGTCGAGGAGCGGGGCGAGCCGGCGCCGGATGCCGATGTTGGCCCGCATGCGCGGGTCCTTGGCGTACTCGGCGTACATGTAGTCGCGTTCCTCGTCCGTGACCATCTCGAGCGTGAGCTCGTCGTGGTTGCGCAGGAAGATGCCCCACTGGCAGCCGGAGGGGATCGCCGGGGTCTTGGCGAGGATCTCCGAGACCGGGTACCGCGACTCCCGCCGTACGGCCATGAAGATGCGCGGCATGACCGGGAAGTGGAACGCCATGTGGCACTCGTCGCCGCCCGAGCCGAAGTCGCCGAAGTAGTCGACGACGTCCTCCGGCCACTGGTTGGCCTCGGCGAGCAGCACCGTGTCCGGGTAGTGGTCGTCGATCTCCTTGCGGACCCGCTTGAGGAAGGCGTGGGTGGCGGGGAGGTTCTCGCAGTTGGTGCCCTCCTGCTGGTACAGGTACGGCACCGCGTCGAGCCGGAAGCCGTCGATCCCCAGGTCGAGCCAGAACTTCAGCGCGGAGAGGATCTCCTCCTGCACGGCCGGGTTCTCGTAGTTGAGGTCGGGCTGGTGCGAGAAGAACCGGTGCCAGTAGTACTGCTTGCGGACCGGGTCGAAGGTCCAGTTGGAGGACTCGGTGTCGACGAAGATGATCCGGGCGTCCGCGTACTGCTTGTCGTCGTCCGCCCAGACGTAGTAGTCGCCGTACGGTCCTTCCGGGTCGCGCCGCGACTCCTGGAACCAGGGGTGCTGGTCGCTCGTGTGGTTCATGACGAAGTCGATGACCACGCGCATTCCGCGCTGGTGGGCCGAGTCGACGAACTCGACGAAGTCGGCCAGGTCGCCGAACTCGGGCAGCACCGACGTGTAGTCGGCGACGTCGTAGCCGCCGTCCCGCAGCGGGGACTTGAAGAACGGCGGCAGCCAGAGGCAGTCCACGCCCAGCCACTGGAGGTAGTCCAGTTTGGACGTGATGCCCTTCAGGTCGCCGACGCCGTCCCCGTTGCTGTCCTGGAAGGACCGGACGAGGACCTCGTAGAAGACGGCCCGCTTGAACCAGTCGGGATCACGGTCCTTGGCGGGGGTGTCCTCGAAGGTGTCGGGGACGGGCTCGTTGACAGTCATGATGTGGGTGACCCTCCGGTCTGCGGGGACGGTCGCAGGACGAGGACGTGCGCGGGTGTGACACCCGGCTCTAGGCGCACGTAACTGGCCCTGCCCCAGTGATAGGTCTCGCCGGTGAGCTCGTCGCGCACCGGCACGGTCTCGTGCCAGTCGAGGCCGAGTACCGGCATGTTCAACGAGACCGTCGCCTCCTGGGTGTGGTGCGGGTCGAGGTTGACGACCACCAGAACGGTGTTCGAACCGGAGCGCTTGCTGTACGCGATCACCTGCGGGTTGTCGGTGTCGTGGAAGCTCAGGTTCCGCAGCCGGCGCAGGGCCGGGTGACGGCGCCTGATCCGGTTCAGGGCCGTGATCAGAGGGGTGATCGTCGCGCCCGACCGCTCCGCCGACTCCCAGTCGCGCGGCTTCAGTTGGTACTTCTCCGAGTCCAGGTACTCCTCGCTGCCGTCCCGCAGCGGGGTGTTCTCGCACAGCTCGTACCCGGCGTACACGCCCCAGGTCGGCGAGAGCGTCGCGGCCAGCACCGCCCGCACCTCGAACGCCGGACGCCCGCCCTCCTGGAGGTAGGCGTGCAGGATGTCCGGGGTGTTCACGAAGAAGTTCGGCCGCATCTGCGCCGCCGTCTCCCCGGACAGCTCCGTCAGGTACTCGGTGAGCTCCTCCTTCGTGTTCCGCCAGGTGAAGTACGTGTACGACTGCTGGAAGCCGATCGCGCCGAGCGTGCGCATCATCGCCGGCCGGGTGAAGGCCTCCGCCAGGAAGATCACGTCCGGGTCGGCCCGGTTGATCTCGCCGATCACCCGCTCCCAGAACACCACCGGCTTGGTGTGCGGGTTGTCGACGCGGAAGATCCGGATCCCGTGGTCCATCCAGTGCCGGAGGACCCGCACGGTCTCCGCGACGATCCCGTCCATGTTGTCGGGGGCCCTGTCGAACGCGATCGGATAGATGTCCTGGTACTTCTTCGGCGGGTTCTCCGCGTACGCGATCGAACCGTCCGGACGGTGGTGGAACCACTCCGGGTGCTTCTCCACCCACGGATGGTCCGGGGAGCACTGGAGCGCGAAGTCCAGGGCGATCTCCAGACGCAGCTCCCGCGCCCGCGCCACGAAGGCGTCGAAGTCCTCGAAGGTGCCCAGGTCCGGGTGGAGCGCGTCGTGCCCGCCCTCCGGGGAGCCGATCGCCCACGGCACGCCCACGTCGTTCGGCGACGCCGAGAGCGAGTTGTTGGGGCCCTTGCGGTGGGTCTCGCCGATCGGGTGCACCGGCGGCAGGTACACCACGTCGAAGCCCATCGCCGCGATCGCCGGAAGCCGCTCGGCCGCGGTACGGAAGTTCCCGGGAACCGTACGCCCCTTGACCTTCCGCACGCCCTCCGAGCGCGGGAAGAACTCGTACCACGAGCCGAACAGGGCACGCTCCCGCTCCACCCGCAGCGGCAACGCCGGGGACGAGGAGAGGAGTTCGCGCAGCGGATGGCGGTCGAGGGCCTCGACGACCCGGGGGCTGAGCGCCGCCGCGAGCCGCGCGGCGGCCGGCCGGGACACATCGCGCAGCGCGTCCGCGGCGGCGAGCACGGACTCCCGGCCGCCGCCCTTCTTCGGGACGCCCTTCGCGGCCCGCTCATGCAGCTCGGCGCCCTCGGCGAGGACCAGTTCGGAGTCGATCCCGGCCGGGATCTTGATCCTCGCCGTATGGCGCCAGGTGGCCACCGGATCGCTCCACGCCTCGACGGTGTACGTCCAGAGGCCCTCGGCGTTCGGGGTGACCTCGGCACCCCACCGGTCGGTGCCCGGCGCCAGTTCGCGCATCGGGGTCCAGGGGCCGGGGCGGCCCGAGGGGCCGCGCAGCACGACATTGGCGGCGACCGCGTCGTGGCCCTCGCGGAAGACGGTCGCCGTCACCTCGAAGGTCTCTCCGGCCACCGCCTTCGCGGGGCGCCGACCGCAGTCGACCAGCGGGCGGACGTCCAGTACGGGAATGCGTCCCATGAGCGGATTCACAGCATCACCTGACGGGTTACGGGGGTGCGGGTGGTGGTGCGCTCTTTCTAGCTCCGACGACGGCCGGCGGGTTGCGGGCATGGCCGCTCCTGTCCGCGTTCACTCGGATGGCGGGTCCACAGGGATGAAGAGGGGTACGGGCAGACGGGTTCGGGGGACGTACCGGAGGAGCCTTCCCCAGGTCCCCGGGTGGGCAATCCAGACGCTTTGTTAACTACTAGGGCGTAGCCCCACCGGCAAGCGCGGGACCCGGACAAGAAGACGGCCCCGCCCTTGTGGGGCGAGGCCTGATTCCGGTCCGTCAGGGGCGTGGCATGGCGTCCGGTTCGTCCGCGTCCGTCGACCAGATCTGCCACGGCTGGCGGGCCACCCACTCCTCCACGGGGGCCGGTTCGAGGGCCAGGACCTCCGTCGACACCCCGTCGTCGTCCGCCATCAGGAGCGGGTCGGCGCCGCTCGCCATGTAGTGGTAGATCCCGGCCACCCCGGCCGCCGTCTCCGGGCCGAGGAGCTGGGCGAGCCCGCGCTCGAAAGCGGCCGGATCCAGCTCCTCGTACCGCACCGCCCGGCCCAGACCCCGGCCGAACGCCGCCGCCAGCTCGCCGCCCGTCAGGGAGCGTTCGCCGCCGATGTCGAAGGTCCGCCCCTCCAGGCCCTCCCCGGTGAGCGCCGCGAGCGCCGCCTCCGCCAGACCCCGGTGCGAGAGCCACGCCGTCCGCGCGGACGCCGGCAGCGGATAGGCGAGCACGCCCTCCTCGACCAGGGCCGGGCCGTTCCACGGCGAGAACAGGTTGTCCAGGTACACCGGCGGCCGGATCACCACCAGCGGCACCCCGCTCTCCCGCAGCACGCTCTCCACGAGCCGCCGCGTCTCGAACGCGGCGACGTCCGTCGGGCCCAGCGGGATCCGGGTGTTGGCGTTGAAGACCAGACGGACCGTCCCCGCCTCCAGGGCCGCCTCCGCCACGTTCCGCGCGTACGCCTCGACCAGCTCGGCCTCGTACACCAGCGGCATCGTCACGAACGCGTGCGTCGTCCCCTCGAAGAGCCGCCGCACGTCCTCCGGCCGCCCCAGCTCACCGGCGAGGAAGTGGGCACCGGGCAGCGGCGGCCGGTCGGCCGCGGCGCGCCGGGTCAGGGCCCGCACCCGGTGGTGCCGCTCGGCGAGCAGGCGGGAGACCGCGCCGCCCTGGAACCCGGTCGCGCCCACGACCGCCACCCTCATCGGAATCTCATTGGACATGTCTCTCTGAGGCCCTTCGATAGACTTCGGCCGCTGCCGTGCCGGCGTCATCAAGGCTCGCCGCGGCGGCTTCGGCCGTTCAATTAACAAACCGGGGCGGAAGTTGAAGGATCGTCCATGGACACCGTGGGAACCGACCGTCACGCACATCTCGCCGTCCAGCACGGCACACCGCACGGCGAGCAGGAAGACGAGCAGGACGACCTGCTGAGCGAACTGCTCAAACCCCTCCGTCTCACCGGCGTCTTCGACAGCCGCTGGCACGTCCGCGCCCCCTGGGCCATCGAGGGCGACGCCGAGCGCAGCTGCGCCGTCCTCCACTACGTCGTCGAGGGCGAGTGCTGGATCACCACCGACGAGGAGACCCCCGTCGAACTGCACGCCGGAGACCTCGTCGTCTTCCCCACCGGCGCCGCACACCGCCTCTCCGACCGGCCCGAACGCCAGGGCGTCCCCCTCAAGGCCGTCCTGCCCGAACGGCAGCCCGGCACCTCCGGCGAGATCGTCATCGACGGCAGCGGGCCCGCGAGCCGGCTGCTCTGCGCCGGACTCCACTACGACGCCAGCGCCGCCACCGGCCTCTACACCTCGCTGCCCTGGGCGCTCGTCCTCGACGGCGCCCAGGTCGACCGCGAGCCGCTGCTCCGCGACACGCTCCGGCTGCTCGCCGCCCCCGACCGGCCCGTCGGCCCCGGCGACCGGCTCATCACCCTGCGCGCCTTCGAGATGGCCCTGGTCCTCGCGCTCCGCCCGCTGCTCCGCGAACTCGCCGTGAACCCGGCCTCCCTGCCGCTGCTCGGGCACCCGGCGATCAGCCGGGCCGTCGTCATGATGGCGACCCGCTTCGCCGAACCGTGGACCATCGACTCCCTCGCCCGGGAGGTCGGCATGTCCCGCTCCGCGTTCACCGCCGCCTTCCGCGACCTGGTCGGCGAGTCACCGGCCCGGTACCTCGCCGCCCGCCGGATGCAGGAGGCCGGCCGGCTGCTCACCGAGACCTCGCTCCCGCAGTCGGCCGTCCCCGCCCGCGTCGGCTACCAGAGCGCCGTCGGCTTCCACCTCGCCTTCCGCAAATGGTTCGGGGTGACCCCGGGGGAGTACCGCTCGGGAGTCGTCCGGGCGGCCTGAGCGGCGGTGGCCCGACCGGTCCGCACCCCGGCGGACCCGCCGACCTGACATCTTCGGGGGCCCCTGGACGGTTCTTAAGGACCCCTGGCCGGACGTTCATTGTCCGGCCGGGCCGCCCCGGACAGGCTCGGGACCGGCAGAGCCGTGACACCCGAGGAGAGGCGACACACCGGTGACGAGGTCCGGGCAGGAGTATCTGGAGGGGCTGCGCGACGGGCGCGCGATCTGGCTCGACGGGGAACGGGTCAAGGACGTCACCGCCCACCCCGCCTTCCGGTCCACCGCGGCCTCCTTCGCCGGGCTCTACGACCTCGCCGACGACCCCGTGCACCACCCCGTCCTCGTCCAGGGCGGGGTGCGCCGCGCCTACGCCGTGCCCCGCTCCTACGAGGACCTCGTCGCCCGCCGCCGCGCCTTCCGGACGACGGCCGAGGCGAGTTACGGCTTCCTCGGCCGCACCCCCGACTACATGGCCGCCGGAGCGGCCGGGTTCGCCGCCGCGCCCGCCGTCTTCACCGGCGAGACCTTCGACGGCGCCGAGCACGCCCTGGCCTTTCACCGCAGGCTCGCCGAGGGCGACCTGCACACCGCGTTCACCCTCACGAACCCCGGCCCCGGCCACGACGGCGACGACCTCACCCTGCGGGTCGTCGCCGAACGCGACGGCGGGATCGTCGTCAGCGGCGCCAAGACCATCGGCACCGGCGCGGTCTTCGCCGACGAGATCCTCGTCGGCACCATCGAACCGCTCGCGGCCGACGACACCGAGCACGCCCTGACCTTCTCCTTACGGCCCGACACCCCCGGCCTGAGACTGATCTCCCGCACCTCCTACGAGGAACGCTCCCGCTCCGTCTTCGACCATCCGCTCTCCAGCCGGTACGACGAGAACGACGCGATGCTCGTCTGCGAGGACGTCTTCGTGCCCTGGGAACGCGTCCTCACCTACCGCGACCCGGCCACCACCGGCGCCGTCTGGTGGCGGACCCCCGCCTATCTGAACTTCGTCCACCAGTCCGCGACCCGCTTCTGGACCAAGCTGGAGTTCCTCACCGGACTCGCGATCCTCATCACCCGCTCCCACGGCACCGAGAAGCTGCCGCCCGTCACCCAGGCCGTCGGCCGCCTCCTCGGCATGGTCGCCCAGGCCAAGGCCTTCGTCCTCGCCGCCGAGGCCTCGTACGAGGAGGTCGACGGCGGGCGCGGCGGCGTACGCCCCGGGCAGGACATCTCCTTCGCCCAGCGGATCATGGCCGGCGAGCTCTACCCGCGCGCCGTCCAGGACATCAAGCTCCTCGCCGGCGGCGCGCTCGTCCAGCTCCCCGCGAGCGGCCGGGACCTCCTCCACCCCGAACTCGGGCCGCTGGTCAGCCGTTACTTCGGGACCCCGGGGCACCCCGCCGAGGACCGCGTCAAACTCCTCAAACTCGCCTGGGACGCCCTCGGTTCGGAGTTCGCCGGCCGCCACGAGCAGTACGAGCGCTTCTACCACGGAGCCCCGCACGTCTACCTGACCATGCAGACCTGGGCCGGGGCCGCCGAGCGGTGCGAAAGCCTCGCCCAGGCCTGTCTCGACGGCTACGGCCTGGGGACGGCCCGGTGACGGCACCACCACCGGGGCCCCGCCGTGGGGCGCTCGCGCTGCTCGCCTCCACCCAGCTGCTGCTCATCATGGACACCGCGATCGTCAACGTCGCCTTGCCCTCCGTCGGCGAGGACCTCGGCTCCGGTTCCGCGGGCCTCTCCTGGGTCGCCAACGCCTACCTCATCACCTTCGGCGGACTGCTCCTCCTCGGCGGCCGGGTCGCCGACCTCCTCGGCCACCGGCGGGTCTTCCTCGGCGGCCTCGGCCTGCTCGCCGCCGCCTCCGCGCTCGGCGGCCTCGCCCCGGGCGCCGACGCCCTCGTCGCCGCCCGCGCCGTCCAGGGCGTCGGCGCCGCCCTCGCCGCGGCCGCCGCCTTCGCCCTGCTGCTCCTGCTCTTCCCCGACGGCCCCGCACGGCACAGGGCGCTCGGCGCGTTCGCCGCGATGGGCGGCCTCGGCGGAGTCCTCGGCACGGTCCTCGGCGGCGTCCTCACCGACCTCCTCGGCTGGCGCTCCACGTTCTGGCTGAACGTGCTGCTCGCCGCGGTGCTCGCCGTCCTCGCCCTCCGGGTCCTCGACGACCGCACCGGCCGCCTCCGCCACGCCGGATTCGACCTCGCCGGGGCGCTCACCGCGACCGCGGGACTCGGGCTCGTCGCCTACGCGCTCGTCGGCGCCGCGGAGGCCGGGTGGCTGTCCGCCCGCACCCTCGTCGCCGGGGGAGCGGGCGCCGTGCTGCTGCTCGCCTTCGCCGCCGTCGAGACCCGGGCCGCCGCGCCGCTCGTCCCGCTCACGGTGCTCGCCCGGCCGGCGCTCCGCCTGGCCAACGTCCTGGCCGCGCTCGCCCAGACGACGCTGTTCCCGATGTTCTTCCTGGTCAGCCTCCACCTCCAGAGCGTCCTCGGGTACGAACCGCTCGGCGGCGGCCTCGGACTGCTTCCGCTGTCGCTCGTCGTCGTCGCGGTCGCTCCGCAGACCGGCCGGATCATCTACCGGATCGGCCTGCACCGGACCATGACCCTCGGCTTCGTCCTGCTCTGTGCCGGCACCCTGTGGCTCGGCCTGGCGCTCAGCCCGGACGGCACGTTCGCGAGCACCGTCCTCGCCCCCAGCCTCCTGATCGGCGCCGCCCTGCCCCTCGTCATGGTCACCACCAACGTGGCGGCCACCGCGGAGGCCACGGCCGAGGAGACCGGCCTCGCCTCCGGACTCGTCAACACCAGCCAGCAGTTCGGCTCCGTCCTCGGCCTCGCCGTCCTGGTGGCCGTCGCCACCACCCGCACCGGGGCCATGGACGCGGCCCGCGCCGCCGCCGAGACGGCGGGCCACCGCGCCGCCCTGCTCACGGGCGCGGCCTTCGCCGCCGCGGCCGCCCTCCTCTCCCTCCGCCTCCACCTGCCGAGACAGGCCCCCGCCGCGGGCGACCGGGTCGCGCACCCGCTCTGACGCCCGGCCGGCACACCTCCCCACGATGCCCACCACCCCCGGCGAGCGAGCTGCGTCTCCGGCGCACCGAGCCCCGAACGAAAGGAGTGCCGTCGTGTTCGGCGACCGGCGCCATCGGACCGAAGAGATACGCGCCGCCGACCCGCTCGGCGCCGACGCCGTGCTCGCCGCGGTGCCCGCGATGAACGCGGCCGGCGACGTGGCCGCGCTGACCGTCGCCCTGCGCGCCCTGGTGCCCGACCTGGACCGGGCGGCCGAGTGGTGCGTCGGCGGCGCCCTCGCGGCGATGCGGGACCTCGGCATCCTCCTCGGTTCGCTGAAACGGCACGGCGTGCAGCCGCTCACCGTCGTACCCGAGGCGCTCCCCGTCCTCGAACTCCTGGGCCGCCGCACCGACATGGTGCCCCGCGACACCGTCCACCACTACACGACCTGGAACCCCGTCGGCGCCCGCCGCCGCTCGTACACCGGCCATCCGACGGAGGCGGTGCTCCAGGAAGCCGTACGGATGGTGTTCCCCGGCCTGGTCGCGGCACTCGACGACTGCGGCCGCGTCGCCCGCCTCGAACCGTACGACCCGGGCTTCGCCGCCGCCCTCGACCGGGTGGCCCGCCATGTGGCGGCGATCGTCGAATCGATCGACCTCACCGTGGCGCGGGTGTCACCCGAGTACTTCGCCGTGACCCTGCGTCCGTACTTCGAGGAGATCGAGGTCGGCGGCCGTGACTACCTCGGCCCGGCCGCCGCGCAGGTGCCGCTCTGGCTGGTCGACCTGACGCTCTGGCAGTGCGACCGCCCCGACCCCGCCTACGACGCCTTCCTCGACGAGTCGGTGCCGTACGCCCTGCCGTCCTGGCGCGCCTTCCGCGACCGGCACCGGGGCGGGGTGTCGGCGGTGAGCAAGCTGTCGGCCGCGGTGAGCTGGGAGGGCGCGGACCGGCTGCCGCCCTCGCTCACCGCCTCCGCGGAGGCGCTGGGCCGGGTGCTGCGCCTCCTCAAGACCTTCCGGGCCCGGCACCTCGGCATCGCCCGCAAGGCGTACAGCGAGGACGTGCGCCTGTACGAGGAGGGCAGCGGCGGGGCCCCCGTCGCGCTGCTGCGCTCGATCCTGGACCTGACCAGGGAGAACGAGACCATGGTGCGCCGCGCGACCGTGCGGCGCCGTCCCGCAGTGGCCCCTGTCGGGCCGTCGGCCGCGTAGCGGCGCCGAAGGAGCAGTCGAGATGTTCGCCCGCACCCCGTCCCCCCGTACCACCAGCCCGTACGGACCGGGCTTCACGCCCGGCTACGGGCAGAGCCCGCACGTGGTGATCGCCGGCGGCGGCATCGCCGGCCTCACCGCCGCCCTCGCCCTGCACGCCGCCGGATTCGAGCGGGTGACCGTCGTCGAGGCGGCACCCGCGATCCGCCCGGCGGGCGCCGGGCTCAACCTGATGCCGAACGCGGTCCGCGAACTGGACGCGCTCGGCCTGCTCGACGCCCTGGAGGCGGGCGCCCTGCGCACCCGCGAGCTGCGCTACTACCACCGCTCGGGCGGGCTGATATCGAGGGAGCCGCGCGGGATCGCCGCGGGCTACCGCTGGCCGCAGCTCTCGGTCCACCGCGGGCACCTCCAGCAGGTCCTCGCGGGGGCGGTACGGGCCAGGCTCGGTCCCGCGGCCCTCGTCACCGGGGTCCGGGTGACCGGTGTGGAGCCGCTGCCCGACGGGCGGCCGCGGCTCCGTCTCGAACACCGTGCGGGCGCCGTCCGCGGCCGGGCCTCGCTCGAACCGGACGTCCTCGTGGGCGCGGACGGCATCCGCTCGGTCGTGCGGGCGGCCCTCTCCCCGGGGGAGGGCGGGCCTCCGTGGAACGGGATGCTGGTGTGGCGGGGGGTGTCCCGGATGCCCGCGCGGGCGGTGGGCTCGTTCATGCTCATCGCGGGCGACGACCGGCAGAAGGCCGTCGTGTACCCGATGAGCCGGCCGACCGGCCAGAGCCGGGAGGTCCTGGTGAACTGGGCGCTCGCCCGGCCCGCGGAACCCACGTGCGCATCGCCGGAGGAGCGGCTCCGGGGCGACTGGGACCGGGCCGTCCCCGTGGAGACGTTCCTCCCGTTCTACGAGGGCTGGGAGTTCGACGGCGTCAGCGTCCCCGACGTCCTGCGCGCCGCCGACACCGCCCATGTGTACCCGATGGTCGACCGCGACCCCCTGGACCGCTGGACCCACGGCCGCACCACCCTCATCGGCGACGCCGCCCACGCCATGTACCCCATCGGCTCCAACGGGGCCACCCAGTCGATCGTCGACGCGCGCGCCCTCGCCCACGCCCTCGCCCGGCACCCCGACCCCGCCGAGGGCCTCGCCGCGTACGAGAGCGAACGCCGACCCGTCACCACCGCGCTCCAGCGCGCCAACCGGGAGCTCGGCCCCGAGGTCGTCATCGAACTCGCGCACGCGCGCGCCCCCCAGGGCTTCACCGACATCCACGAGGTCATCCCCGCAGAGGAACTCGCCGCCATCTCCGGCCGGTACGCCGCCACGGGCGCCTTCGACCCGACGACCGTCAACCAGGGCTCCCCGTACGAGGTGCCCCTCCCCGCCGTACCCCGGTGACGGCCCGCGCACCACGCCGCCCCCCGCGCGCCGTGGCCGCGCCGAGTCCCCTGCCCTAACGTCGGTGCGGAACGACGGACGCACAGCGTGGTGCGTCCACTCCGCTCCGTACTCGCCTGCCAAGGTGGACAGCGTGAAGGCAATCCGTCGATTCACCGTGCGTCCCGTCCTCCCCGACACCCTCCGACCCCTCGCCGACCTCGCGCACAACCTGCGCTGGTCCTGGCACGAGCCCACCCGAGCCCTCTTCGCCTCCCTCGAACCGGCCGGCCCGTCGGCGGCGGCCGGCACCGACCCCGTGCGGATCCTCGGCACCCTCGAAGCCTCCCGGCTCGCCGCGCTCGCCGCCGACCAGGAGTTCCTGGCCCGGCTGCGGGCCGCCGCCGACGACCTCGACACCTATCTGCACGCCCCCCGCTGGTACCAGCGGCAGTCCGGCGCCCCCGCGGCCCTCGCCTACTTCTCGCCCGAGTTCGGCGTCACCGCCGCCCTGCCCCAGTACTCCGGCGGCCTCGGCATCCTCGCCGGCGACCACCTCAAGTCCGCGAGCGACCTCGGCGTCCCCCTCATCGGCGTCGGCCTGCTCTACCGGCACGGCTACTTCCGGCAGTCCCTCGGCCGGGACGGCTGGCAGCAGGAGCAGTACCCCGTCCTCGACCCCGGCGAGCTGCCGGTCACCCTGCTCCGCGAGGCCGACGGCACCCCCGCCCGGATCACCCTCGCCCTGCCCGGCGGCCGCAGCCTCCACGCCCACCTCTGGATCGCCCGGGTCGGCCGGGTCCCGCTCCTCATGCTCGACTCCGACGTCGAGGAGAACGCCCCCGGCGAACGGAGCGTCACCGACCGGCTGTACGGCGGCGGCAGCGAGCACCGGCTCCTCCAGGAGATGCTGCTCGGCATCGGCGGCGTCCGCGCCGTCCGTACGTACACCCGGCTCACCGGCACCCCGGACCCCGAGGTCTTCCACACCAACGAGGGCCACGCCGGCTTCCTCGGCCTCGAACGCATCCGCGAACTCCAGCGCGAGGGGCTGGACTTCGACAGCGCCCTGGAGACCGTCAGGGCCGGGACGGTCTTCACCACCCACACCCCCGTCCCCGCCGGCATCGACCGCTTCGACCGGAGCCTGGTCGCCCGCCACCTCGGCGAGGACGGCGAACTCCCCGGCGTCGACATCGCGCGGATCCTCGCCCTCGGCGACGAGACCCCGCTCGGCGGCGAACCCGGCCTCTTCAACATGGCCGCCATGGGCCTGCGCCTCGCCCAGCGCGCCAACGGCGTCTCCACCCTCCACGGGGCCGTCAGCCGGGCCATGTTCGCCGGCCTCTGGCCGGGCTTCGACGCCGAGGAGGTGCCGATCACCTCGATCACCAACGGCGTCCACGCCCCCACCTGGGTCGCCCCCGAGGTCGGCCGGCTCGGCCCCGACGCCACCGACCGGGAGCTGTGGGAGCTGCGCCGCACCCTCCGCGAACGGCTCGTGACCGACGTACGGGAGAGGCTCCGGGCCTCCTGGCGGCAGCGCGGGGCCGCCGCCGCGGAACTCGGCTGGACCGAGTCCGTCCTCGACCCCGACGTCCTCACCATCGGCTTCGCCCGCCGGGTCCCCTCGTACAAGCGGCTCACCCTCATGCTCCGCGACAAGGACCGGCTGCGGGCCCTCCTCCTCCACCCCGAGCGGCCCGTGCAGCTCGTCGTGGCCGGCAAGGCCCACCCCGCCGACGACGGCGGGAAGCGGCTCGTGCGGGAACTCGTCCGCTTCGCCGACGACCCCCGGGTCCGGCACCGGATCGTCTTCCTGCCCGACTACGGCATGGCGATGGCCCGCGGCCTCTACCCCGGCTGCGACGTCTGGCTCAACAACCCCCTCCGCCCCCTGGAGGCCTGCGGCACCAGCGGCATGAAGGCGGCGCTCAACGGCTGCCTCAACCTCTCCGTCCTCGACGGCTGGTGGGACGAGTGGTTCGAGCCCGACTTCGGCTGGGCCATCCCCACCGCCGACGGTGCGGCCGCCGAGGACGAGGACCGCCGCGACGACCTGGAGGCCTCGGCCCTCTACGAGCTGATCGAACGCCGGGTCGCCCCCCGCTTCTACGACCGGGGCCCCGACGGCGTGCCCGCCGACTGGACGGCGATGGTCCGGCGCACCCTCGCCGACCTCGGCCCGAAGGTGCTCGCCGACCGGATGGTCCGCGAATACGTCGAACGGCTCTACGTGCCCGCCGCCACCGCCCGCAGGGCGCTCACCCCGGACCGCGCCAGGGACCTCGCCGCCTGGAAGGCCCGGGTCCGGGAGGCCTGGCCCAAGGTGACCGTCGACCACGTGGAGATCGGCGACGGGCTCGCGGACGACCTCGCGGACGCGGAGCTCGGCGCGACGCCGGTCGTCCGGGTCCGGGTGGCGCTCGGCGCCCTCGGCCCCGACGACGTCGAGGTACGGGCCGTCACCGGCCGGGTCGACGCCGACGACACCCTCACCGACACCCGTACCGTCCCGCTGAAGCCGGCGGGCGGCGCGGACCTGGAGGGCAGGCTGACCTACGCGGGCACCCTGGAACTCGACCGCACCGGCACCTTCGGCTGCACGGTCCGCGTCCGCCCCGCCCACCCGCTGCTCGCCCACCCGGCCGAACTCGGTCTGGTGGCCGTGCCGGAGGAGTCGACGGGGGAGGGGGCGGGGGTGCTCCTCAGATAGGGGCTCCCGGGTCCGTCACGGCACCTCGGCCTTGTCGGCGAGGTGCCCGTCGACGAAGCAGAGCCGGTACACCGGGATCGCGGCGAGCAGCGTCGACCGGTAGTACCGGCACTCGTCCATGCCGGGCGGCTCCGCCGGTACCGCCTGCGGGGGGCCGTCGAGCGGGTGGTCGGGCCAGTCCTCGGCGGCCTCGTCGATCTCCGTGAGCGTCTGCCCGACGCGGATCCGGTCGTAGTCCGCCGGCTCCAGGTACGACCGGGCCTGCGTCCACAGGGCGACCCCCGCCATCAGCAGGCCGAGCGCCGCGAGCAGCGCGAGCGGGATCCAGATCGCCCGCGCCAGGCCCTTGCGGACCTCGCGGCGGGCCCGGTCCAGTTCCCGGGCCGAGGTGGGCGCGGCGGGCGGCGGCGGCGCGGGAGGGTGGCGGGGGAGGTCGGCGGTCAGGGCGAACCCGCCGTCCTCGGTGGCCCGGTGGGCGAGGGTGCCGCCCGCGAGCCGCACCCGTTCGTCGAGCCCGACGAGACCCGTGCCGCCGCCGGTGCCGCTCCCGCCGGTGCCCGGTCCGCTGATCACCCGGACCCGGACGTTCGCCGCGTCCTGGACGACGGTCACCGAGACGGCGGCGCCGGGCGCGTGCTTGGCCGCGTTGGTGAGCCCCTCCTGGACGACCCGGTGCAGCGCGAGCCCCGACATCCCCGGCAGGGTGGGCACGGGGGTCGGGTCGAGCGTGACGGCGAGGCCCGACGCGCGGGCGCGGGCCGCGAGCTCCTCGACCGTCTCGCCGGGCGGGCTCGTCGGGGCGGCGGCGTCGTCCTCGCGCAGCACGCCGATGATGTCCCGCAGCCGGGCCGTCGCGTCCGCCGCCGCCCGGCGCAGCTCGCCCGCCGCCCGCTGCTGGTCGGGGCCGAGGTCGGGGGAGACCTCCAGGGCGCCCGCGCGGATCGCGATGAGGGCCAGGTCGTGGCCGAGGGAGTCGTGCATGTCACCGGCGATCCGTGAGCGTTCCCGCAGCCGCTCCCGGTCGGCGACGGCGGCCTGTTCGCGCTCCATCCGGTCGGCCAGCTCCCAGCCACTGCGCACGAGCCGGTCGTACTGGCGGACGTAACGGCCGATCAGCCAGGGCGCGACGACGGCGAGGGCGAGCGCGAGCAGCAGCGTGAACCACTGACCGAACGAGGTGTGGGTGACCGCGGTGAGGACCAGACCCGTCGCCGCGATCGCGCCGAACAGCCAGAGCGCCGCGCGGGTGTGCTCCTGGCGCCGCCCCGCGAGATAACCGAAGGCGACGAGCGCCAGGCTGTACGAGGGGGTGAAGAGTTCCAGGGTGGTGGGCAGGCTCGCCGCGACCGTGACCGCGACGGGGACGAGCGGCCACCGGCGGCTGACCGCGACGCAGCCCGCGAGCACCACGAGCCCCACGGCGACCTGGGTCCAGCTGCCGCCGTCGTTCGGGTCCGACCTCAGCAGGACGGGTACGCAGAGCAGCAGCCACAGCACGAGGTCGAAGACGCGCTCACGCATCGGGGACCAGGCCCGCCTCGTACGCGAGGACGGCGAGCTGGACCCGGTTGCGCAGGCCGAGGCGGGCGAGGACGGCGCTCACATGGGCCTTGACGGTGCCCTCGACGACGTAGAGGCGGTCGGCGATCTCCTGGTTGGAGAGCCCCGCGCCGAGGAGGGCGACGACCTCCCGCTCGCGGCCGGTGAGCGGTTCGAGGCGGGTCCGTGCCTCGTCGGCGCGGGTCAGGCGTTCGCCGCCGAGGGTGTCGATGACCCGGCGGGCGACGGTGGGGGAGAGGGCGGCGCCGCCCCCGGCCACGGCCCGGACCCCGGCGATGAGTTCGCGCGGGTCCCCGGACTTCAGCAGGAAGCCGCTGACCCCGCTGCCGAGCGCACGGGCGATGTAGCTGTCCTCGGAGAAGGTGGTGAGCATGACGACGGCCGCGTCGGGCACGGTCCTGCGCAGCTCCCCGGCCGCGCCGAGTCCGTCGAGCCGCGGCATCCGGATGTCCAGGAGGACGACGTCGGGCCGGTGCTCGCGGGCGAGTTCGACGGCCTCGTGGCCGTCGCCGGCCTCGGCGACCACCTCGATCCCGGGGTCGGTGGCGAGGATGGCCCGCACCCCGGCCCTGATCATCGTCTCGTCGTCGGCCAGCAGCACCCTGATCATGCGGTCCAGCCTACGGAGGGGCACGGACGCGCGGGCGCCCGGAGGGAGAAGATCCCTCCGGGCGCCCGCCCCCGCGTACCTCCCGGTTACGGGAAGGTCAGCTTGAAGTTGTTGATGTAGCCGGTGTCGATCGAGGCCTTGTCCTGGGCGCGGAGCTTCCAGGCGCCGTTGGCGACCTCCGAGGAGGCGTTCACGGTGAAGGTCTGGAGGATGTTGTCGGCGCTGCCGCCGGAGCGGTTGCTCAGGCTGTAGACGGAGCCGTCGGGGGCGACGAGGTCGACGACGAGGTCACCGCGGTAGGTGTGGACGATGTCCACGTCGACCTTGAGGGTGGAGGGGGCGTTGCCGGCGATGCCGGTGACGTTGACCGTGGAGGTCACCGCGACGCCGTTGTCCGGGATGGACACGTCGGCCGCGTTCTCGAAGACCTTGCCCACGGGCGGCTCGGTGCCGCCGGGGCGGGTACCGACGTTGACGCCGGCCCAGGCGTGCTGGACCGCGAGCACCTCGGGGCTGCCGGCGCCGTACAGCTCCGTGGCCACCGCGACGGTGCCCGTGCGGGCGCCGGCGTAGTTGGTGGAGGAGTTGAACTTGGTGGTGAGCGCCTTGAACCAGATCAGCGAGGCCTTGTCGCGGCCTATGCCGGTGACGGGCAGGCCGTCGGAGGTCGGCGAGTCGTAGGTCACGCCGTTGACCGTCTTGGTGCCGCTGCCCTCGGAGAGCAGGTAGTACCAGTGGTTGGCCGGGCCCGAGGAGTAGTGGACGTCGACGCCGCCGATGCCGGAGTACCAGTAGTCCTTGGACGAGCCGTCCTTGCTGGGCTTGTCCATGTAGCGCAGCGGGGTGCCGTTGCCGCGGATGTCGATCTTCTCGCCGACGAGGTAGTCGCCCTGGTCCTGGGCGTTGTTGGCGTAGAACTCGACGGCCGCCGCGAAGATGTCCGAGGTGGCCTCGTTGAGGCCGCCGGACTCGCCGCTGTAGACCAGACCGGCGGTGACGGAGGTCAGGCCGTGCGTCATCTCGTGCGCGGCCACGTCGATCGAGGTGAGCGGCTTGGCGTTGTTCGCGCCGTCGCCGTACGTCATGCAGAAGCAGGAGTCCTGCCAGAAGGCGTTGACGTACGCGTTGCCGTAGTGGACCCGGGAGTACGCGCCGACGCCGTCGCCGCGGATGCCGGAGCGGCCGTGCACGTTCTTGTAGTAGTCCCAGGTGAGCGCGGCGCCGTAGTGGGCGTCGGCGCCCGCCGTCTCCAGGTTCGACGGGGTGCCGTTGCCCCAGACGTCGTCGGGGCCGGAGAAGAGCGTCCCGGTGCCGGACGTACCCCGGTTGAGGTTGTACGTCTTGTGGTTGCCGCGGGTCGTGTCGGTGAGCGTGTACGAGGGCGCGGTGCCGAGGGTGACCGTGCCGCTGTACTGGGTGTTGCCGGTGCCGGTGTGGACACCCTCCCACTCGTACAGCTTCGCGCCGGTCCTGGCGTCCGTCACGACGTGCAGCTCGCTCGGGGTGCCGTCGTGCTGGATGCCGCCGACGACGGTCTCGTACGCGAGGACGGGGGCGCCCGAGGCCATCCAGACGACCTTGCGCGGGGCGCGCTCGGCGGCCGTCTCCTTCGAGCCCTCCGCCTTGGCGAGGCCGACGGCCTGCTTCTCGGCGGCGGCCGGGGTGACGGTCGCGGTGAGGTCGACGTTCTTCAGCTCCGCGCGGGAGGACTTGGTCACCGCGGTGGTCGCGCCGGCCTTGGACTCGGCGACGATCAGGTCACCGCCGAGGACGGGCAGCCCGGCGTAGGTGCGCTCGTAGCGCGTGTGGGTCGTGCCGTCGCGGTCCTGCACGACGTCGCGGACGACCAGCTTCTCCTGGGCGCCGAGGCCGAGGGACCTGGCCGTGGCGGCCTTGTCGGCGTCGGCCGCCTTGATGAGCGCGGTGCGCTCGGCGGGGGTGAGGTCGGCGGGGAGCTTGCCGGGGTTCGCCGAGGTGCCCTGCTGGGCCTTGGGGGCGATGGTCCAGGGATCGTCGGCCGCGGTGGCGGATCCGGTCTGGACGCTCACGGCGAGCATGGCGGCGGCAGCGATCAGAGCGCCGGTCGCGGTGGCGCGGCGGCTGGGCGTGGATCTCACGCGGACTCCTTCTTGCGAGGGGGGTACCGGCGGACTGGGTGGGCCCGTCCGGGCGGAGCAAGCAGAGCTGTGGAGCACGTGCGGATGACGCGTTACTCGTTCGGGTGAAGCGGCGAACGGTGATGCGAAGAGCCGGGGAGAGAGTGACAGGGATGACGGGGACCTGTCAGGAGGGTGGCCGGAAGTTGGCCGGAATTCGTTCGCTGCCCGTACGTCGGTGTTCGTTAACCGGACGTTTCGTCGATCATGGACGCGATGCCGTCCAGCGTTCGCCGGAGACCGAATTCGAAGAGCGCGTCCAGGTCCAGATCGAAGTCGGCGTCCCCGGTCACCGAGTTCAGCTCGGGGTACGAGCCGCTCGCCTGGATCGCGTCGAGCCGTGGCTCGTTCTGTTCCATCCACTCGCTGCCGGAGATCCCCGTGTCCTGGCGCGCCTGCTCCTCCAGGTCGTCGGCCATCGACAGGCCCTGGACGTAGGCGAAGATCAGCAGATGCGTGTGGAGCTTCTCCGTGTACGTCAGCGGAGTCCCCCGCAGCGACCGCAGCATCCACTCCAGGTACGCCATCGCGTGCGGCGTCGCGACCGGCCGCGTGAACGAGGCCATCGCGTGCGCCATCCACCGGTGCCGCGCGTACACCCCCCGCAGCCAGCGGGCCCCCCGCTCCAGACCCACCCGCCACTCCGCCGGAACCGGCCCCAGCGGAACCTCCGCACAGGCCGCGTCCGTCATCAGCCGCACCAGCTCCGCCTTGCCCGGCACATGGCGGTAAAGGGTCATCGTCGACACCCCGAGCACCGTCGCCACCCGGCGCATCGTCAGCGCGTGCAGCCCCTCGGAGTCGGCGAGTTCGAGCGCGGCTTCCACAAGGCGCTCCCGCGACAGGGGCTCCGCGTCCGGACCCGCCGGGGCGACGACCACCGTGCCCACGCCCGGCTCGGCCCGCACCAGACCCTCCTGGCGCAGCACCCCCAGCGCCTTCGTGGCCGTCGCCATCGCCACGCCCCACTCCCGGGTGATCGCCCGCGTCGACGGCACCCGGTCGCCCGGTGCGAACTCCCCCGACCGGACGCGGCGGCGGAGTTCGGCGGCGATCGCGAGATAGGGCGGCTGGCTCGTCACGGCGGTGAGCGTACTAGTGCACCTGGACGCCGTACACGTCGGTGACATGGGTCTTCGCGGGCGTGCGGCCCAGGCGTACTAGGGCACGCGTGGCGGTGTACGCGTACGCCCTGCTTCCCTCCCCGCATGACACTCACGACGAACCCCGGCGGCCCGCTCGAACCTGGCCCCGGCGGCCGGTCAGAGGCCGCACCCGCCCGCGCCGGCCGCCGCGAATGGGCCGCCCTCGGCGTCCTGATGCTGCCCCTCCTCCTCGTCTCCATGGACGTCTCCGTCCTCTACTTCGCGATCCCCTCCATCGCCGCGGACCTGCGCCCCGGCGCCACCGGGCAGCTGTGGATCCTCGACATGTACGGCTTCGTCCTCGCCGGACTCCTCGTCACCATGGGCGCCCTCGGCGACCGCGTCGGCCGCCGCAGGCTCCTCCTCGGCGGCGCCGCCCTCTTCGGCCTCGCCTCCGTCGCCGCCGCCTACGCCCACAGCCCCGGCACCCTCATCGCCGCCCGCGCCCTCCTCGGCGTCGCGGGCGCCTGCCTCATGCCGTCCACGCTCGCCCTCATCCGCACCCTGTTCCACGACCCGGCCCAGCGCGCCAGGGCCGTCACCCTCTGGACCACCGTCATGGCGAGCGGCATCTCGATCGGACCCATCGTCAGCGGAGCGCTCCTCGAACACTTCTGGTGGGGCTCCGTCTTCCTGATCAACCTCCCCGCCATGGCCCTGCTCCTGATCCTCGGCCCGATGCTGCTCCCCGAGTCCAAGGGCACCACCGGCGGCCGCTTCGACCTCGCGAGTGCCGCCCTCTCCCTGGCCGCGCTGCTGCCGCTCATCCACGGCGTCAAGGAGCTCGCCGAGGACGGCTGGGCGCCCCTGCCCGCCCTCGGCATCACCACGGGCCTGCTCCTCGCCGTCGTCTTCGTCCGCAGGCAGGCCCGTCTCGCCCACCCCATGGTCGACCTCGACCTCCTGCGCCGGCGGGCCTACGGCGGCTCGGTCCTCGTCAACATGCTCGCCATGGTCGCGACCGTCGGCTTCGCCGTCTTCCTCACCCAGTACCTGCAGTCCGTCCTCGGCCAGAGCCCCTTCGAGGCCGCTCTCTGGAGCCTCGTCCCCGCCGGCGGCGTCCTCGTCGCCGCGCCGGCGGCCGCCGCGCTCGCCCGGCGGGTCGACCGGGGATACGTCATGGGCGGCGGGTTCCTCGTCGCCGCCACGGGCTTCGCCTGCCTCGCCGGGGTCGACCGCGCCACGCCCCTGTGGATCGTGATGGTCGGCGGCGGGGTCTACGCCGCCGGGCTCGTCTCCGCGATGACCCTCGCCAACGAACTCGCCCTCGGCGCCGCCCCACCCGAACGCGCCGGATCCGCCGCCGCCGTCCTCGAATCGGGGCAGGAGCTGGGCGGGGCGCTCGGGATGGCGGTCCTCGGATCGGTCGGCGCCGCCGTCTACACGGCCGCGATGCCCTCCTCGGCCCCGGCCGCCGCCCGGGAGACCCTCGGAGGCGCGCTGGGCTTCCCCGGGCCGGTCCTGGAGGCGGCCAGGGACGCCTTCGTGGACGCGATGGCGGGGGCCGCCGTCGCCGCGGCGGTACTGATGGCGGGCGCGGCCGCCCTGTCGGTGGTCCTGTTGCGGGGTGCGCGGGACTGAGGCGCCGTCGGCGGCCGTCAGCCCACCAGGCTCTCCCGCCACGCCCGGTGCAGGCCCGCGTAGCGGCCCTCGCCCGTGACCAGGTCCGACGGCGTGCCGTCCTCGACGATCCGGCCCGACTCCATCACCAGGACCCGGTCCGCCACCTCGACCGTGGACAGGCGGTGGGCGATGACCACCGCCGTACGGCCCGCGAGGACCGTGTCCATGGCCCGCTGCACCGCCCGCTCGCCCGGTACGTCGAGGGAGCTGGTCGCCTCGTCGAGGATCAGGACCGCCGGGTCCGCCAGGAGGGCGCGGGCGAAGGCCACCAACTGCCGCTGGCCCGCCGAGATCCGGCCGCCCCGCTTGCGTACGTCCGTGTCGTAGCCGTCCGGGAGGCCGGCGATGAACTCGTGTGCCCCGATGGCGCGGGCGGCCCGCTCGATCTCCTCGCGGGTCGCTTCCGGGCGGCCGATCGCGATGTTCTCGGCGACCGTGCCCGAGAAGAGGAACGCCTCCTGCGTCACCATGACGACACCTCGGCGGAGCTCTGGTGTCGCCAGGTCGCGGAGGTCCACGCCGTCGAGCCGTACCGCCCCGTCGGTGGGGTCGTAGAAGCGGGCCAGGAGCTTGGCCAGCGTCGACTTGCCCGCGCCCGTCGCCCCCACGACCGCCACCGTCTGGCCGGGCGGGATCGTCAGGTCGAAGGCGGGGAGGACCTCGCCGCCCGTGCGGTAGGCGAAGCGGACCTGGTCGAAGACGACTTCGCGGCCCGGGCCGCCGGAGCGGGCGGGGAGTTCCCTGGGCGCGGCCGTCTCCGGTACGCCCGGCTCCTGGGCGAGCAGGCCCGCGATCTTCGTGAGGGACGCGGCGGCCGACTCGTAGGAGTTGAGGAACATGCCCAGGCGGTCGATCGGGTCGTACAGGCGCCGCATGTAGAGGACCGCCGCCGCGAGGACGCCCAGTTCCAGGGAGCCCGAGGCCACCCGGTAGGCGCCCCACAGGCACATGCCGGCGACGGCCGTGTTGGCCACGAGCCGTGAGCCGACGACATAGCGGGCCATCTCCAGGAGCGCGTCGCCGTTGCTGCGTTCGTGCCGGACGTTGAGCGCCGCGAACTCGGCGTCGTTGGCCCGCTCCCGGCGGAACGCCCGTACCGGACGGATGCCGTTCATCGTCTCGGCGAACTTCACGATCACGCCCGCGATGGCCGTGGACCGCTCGGCGTAGACCGCTCCCGCGCGCTTCCGGTAGAGGCGCACGAGGAGGTACAGGGGGAGGAAGGAGGCGACGGCCACCGCGCCGATGCCGAGATCGAGCCAGAGCAGCAGGACGGAGATCGACAGGAAGGAGAGGACGACGCCGATCAGTTCCTGGAGGCCCTCGGAGAGCAGTTCCTGGAGCGACTCGACGTCCGTGGTCGAGCGGGAGATGAGACGGCCCGAGGTGTAGCGCTCGTGGAAGTCGACGCTGAGGACCTGGGCGTGGCGGAAGATCCGGCCGCGCAGGTCCAGGAGGACGTCCTGGTTGACGCGGGCCGCTCCACGGACGAAGACGTACTGGAGGAGCCCGGACAGCGCGGCGCAGAGGAGATAGCCGAGCGCCACCGCGACGACCGGGCCGTGGTTCCCGTCCCGGAAGGCCGGGACACCCCGGTCGATGGCGTACGCCACGAGCAGCGGGCCCGCCTGGATCGCCGCCTCCTTGACGAGGAGGACGAGCGCGGCGACAGCGACCCGCGCGCGGTGCGTGGCGAGCAGCGAACGGAGGAGCGCGCCCGTCGCCCCGGGCGGGGCGGGCAGGTCGTCGCGGTCGAAGGGGTCCCCGGCGGGGGCCGGTCCCGCGGGGTTCTTCCGCTCGGTCGGCGGGGTGAGCATCGTGTCCGTCATCGGTCCTCCTCCTTGCCCGCGCCGGACATCAGCCAGGCGTACTCCTCGCTGGTCCGCAGCAGCTCCCGGTGGGTGCCCACGGCCGTGATCCGGCCCCGCGAGAGGAGCGCGACCCGGTCGGCGAGCATCACCGTCGACGGGCGGTGCGCCACGACCAGGGCCGTCGTCTCCCGCAACACCTCCCGCAGGGCCGCCTCGACCCGCGCCTCCGTGTGCACGTCGAGCGCCGACAGCGGGTCGTCGAGGACCAGGAAGCGGGGGCGGCCGACGACCGCGCGGGCGAGCGCGAGCCGCTGCCGCTGACCGCCGGAGAGGCTCAGGCCCTGCTCGCCGACCTGGGTCGCGGTGCCCTCGGGCAGCCGGTCCACGAAGCCGTCCGCCTGCGCCACGCCGAGCGCGCGCCGCAGCTCCGGCTCGCCGGCCCCGTCACCGGCGCCCATCAGGACGTTCTCGCCGACGCTCGCCGAGAACAGCGTCGGCTCCTCGAAGGCCATCGACACCAGGGACCGCAGCCGGTCCCGTTCCATCAGGGCGATGTCCTCGCCGTCGAGGAGGATCCGGCCGCCGGTCGCCTCGTGCAGCCTCGGGACGAGCGCGGTGAGCGTGGTCTTGCCGGAGCCCGTGCCGCCCACGAGGGCGAGGGTCTCGCCGGGGCGGATGTGCAGGTCGATCCCGTCCAGGACGGGCGGGGAGTCCGCGGGGGCGTCCGGGTAGCGGAACGACACCCCCTCGAAGCGCACCCCGCCGGGGCCGTCCGCCGGCGCGCCCGTCCCGGCGGTGTCCGGTTCCACCTCGGCGTCCATCACCTCGAAGTACCGTTCCGTCGCGGTCGCCGCCTCCTGGCTCATCGCGAGCAGGAAGCCGATCGACTCCACGGGCCAGCGCAGCGCCAGGGCCGTCGAGAGGAACGCGACGAGCGTGCCCGCCGACAGGTCCCCGTCCGCGACCCGCACCGTGCCGAGCACCAGGGCCGCCCCGATGGCCAGTTCCGGTACGAAGGTGATGACCGCCCAGATCATGGCGAGCAGCCGGGCCTTGACCAGCTCCGTGCCGCGCAGCTCGCCCGCGAGCTCCCGGAAGGCGCGGGCCTGGCTGCGGTGCCGGCCGAAGCCCTTCACGATCCGGATGCCGAGGACGCTCTCCTCCACGACCGTCGTCAGATCGCCCACCTGGTCCTGGGCGCGGCGCGCGACCACCCCGTACCGGCGCTCGAAGTACGAGCAGACGACCACCAGCGGAACGACCGGGGTGAGGAGCACCAGGCCGAGCGACCAGTCCTGGGCGAGCAGCAGGACGTAACCCGCGAGGATCGTCACGCCGTTGACCAGGAGGAACGTCAGGGGAAAGGCCAGGAACATCCGGACCAGCATCAGATCGGTCGTGCCCCGCGAGAGCAGCTGCCCGGACGCCCACCGGTCATGGAAGGCGATCGGCAGCCGCTGGAGCCTGCCGTACAGATCGGCCCGCATCCGCGCCTCGACGCCCGACAGCGGCCGCGCCACCAGCCACCGCCGGTACCCGAAGAGCACGGCCTCGGCGATGCCGAGCAGCAGGAGGTAGAGCGCCCCCAGCCACACGCCTCCCGGGTCCCGGTCCGCGACCGGTCCGTCCACCATCCACTTCAGGACGAGCGGGATGACGAGCGACAGACAGGACGCGACGATCGCGACGAACGCGGCCGTGAACAACCGCGCCCGCACGGGCCGCACGTACGGCCAGAGCCGGAGCAGCGTCCGCACCGCGGAGCGGTCGTGAGCGTCGGGGGAGTCGGAGGCGGCGGGCTCTGGGGCGACAGGTTTCTCGGGCATCAGGGCCGACCCTACGGTTCACCACTGACACCCCTCATCCGGTTTTCCGGCCGCCCTTCCGGACCGGTGGTCGTACCCGCCGTCAACCGATCGGTTGACGGCCTCACGCCGCCACCCGCAGCAGCACCACCGACCGGCCCCCCACCGTGAGCGTCCCGCCGCCCCGGTGGAGCGTGCCCGGGGGGCCGGACTGGTCCTCGTGGGACGTGTCGACGACCAGTTCGTACGACTCCGCCCAGGGCGGGCCCGGGAGGTGGAAGTCCAGGGGGTGCGGGCCCGCGTGGAGGACGGCGAGGAAGCTGTCGTCGGTGATCTGCTCGCCTCGGCCGTCCCGGCCCGGTATGTCGCGGCCCGACAGGTAGAGGGCGAGCGTGGCCGTGGGGGCGTACCAGTCGCCCTCGGTCATCTCCGTGCCGTCGGCGCCGAACCAGGCCAGGTCCCGCAGCCCGTCCGTGCCCTGCGGCCGGCCGGAGAAGAAGGCCCGGCGGCGCAGCACCGGGTGGCGGTGGCGCAGGTCGAGCAGCCGCTGGGTGAGGGCGAGGAGCTGGGCGCGGCCGGGGTCGTCGGGCAGCGACCAGTCGAGCCAGCCGGTCTCGTTGTCCTGGCAGTAGGCGTTGTTGTTGCCGCCCTGGGTGCGGCCCATCTCGTCGCCCGCGACGAGCATCGGGACGCCGGTGGAGAGGAGGAGGGTGGTGAGGAGGTTGCGCAGCTGGCGCAGGCGGAGGGCGTTGACCCCGGGGTCGTCGGTCTCGCCCTCGACCCCGCAGTTCCAGGACCGGTTGTCGTGGGTGCCGTCCCTGTTGCCCTCGCCGTTGGCCTCGTTGCGCTTGCGCTCGTACGTCACCAGGTCGCGGAGGGTGAAGCCGTCGTGCGCCGTGACGAAGTTGACCGAGGCGTACGGGCGGCGCCCGCCCCAGGCGTACAGGTCGCTGGAGCCGGAGAGCCGGTAGCCGAGGTCCCGCACATCGGGCAGCGCCCCGCGCCAGAAGTCCCGTACGGCGTCCCGGTAGCGGTCGTTCCACTCGGTCCAGAGGGGAGGGAAGGCGCCCACCTGGTAGCCGCCGTTGCCCACGTCCCACGGTTCGGCGATCAGCTTGACCCGGCGCAGGACCGGGTCCTGGGCGATGACCGCGAGGAAGGGCGAGAGCATGTCGACGTCGTGGAAGGAGCGGGCGAGGGCCGCCGCCAGGTCGAAGCGGAAGCCGTCCACGCCCATCTCCGTGACCCAGTAGCGCAGGGAGTCGGTGATGAGCCGCAGCACCTGCGGCTGCACGACGTGCAGCGTGTTGCCGCAGCCCGTGTAGTCGGCGTACCGGCGCGCGTCGGACTGGAGGCGGTAGTAGCCGCGGTTGTCGATGCCCTTGAGGGAGAGGGTCGGGCCGAGTTCGCCCGCCTCCGCCGTGTGGTTGTAGACGACGTCGAGGATGACCTCGATCCCGGCCTCGTGCAGGGCCCGCACCATCCGCTTGAACTCGCCGACCTGCTGCCCGGTCGTCCCCGAGGACGAGTAGCCGGCGTGCGGGGCGAAGTAGCCGATCGAGTTGTAGCCCCAGTGGTTGCGCAGGCCGCGCCGGAGCAGATGGTCCTCGTGCGCGAACTGGTGCACCGGCAGCAGCTCCACCGCCGTCACCCCGAGCCGTACGAGGTGCTCGATCGCCGCCGGGTGGGCAAGGCCCGCGTAGGTGCCCCGCAGGTGCTCGGGGATGCCCGGGTGGAGTTTCGTGAAGCCCTTGACGTGCAGTTCGTAGATGACCGAGTCCTGCCAGGGCGTCTTGGGCCTGCGGTCGTCGGACCAGTCGTCGTCGTCCAGGACGACGACCCCCTTGGGGACGAACGGGGCGGAGTCCCGCTCGTCGCGCACGGTGTCGGCGATGTGCTGCTGCGGCCAGTCCCGGACGTGCCCGTACACCTCGGGCGGCAGCGTGAAGTCCCCGTCGACGGCCCGCGCGTACGGGTCGAGGAGCAGTTTCGCCGGGTTCCACCGGGCGCCCGTCCACGGGTCCCAGCGGCCGTGCACCCGGTAGCCGTACCGCTGCCCGGCCCCGACCCCGGGCACGAAACCGTGCCAGATCTCATGGGTCAGCTCGGTCAGCGGCAGGCGCCGCTCCCTGCCGTCCGGGGCGAAGAGGCACAGCTCCACGGCCTCCGCCCCGCCCGCCCACAGGGCGAAGTTCGTGCCCGCCACCCCGTCGGGGCCGACCCGGCAGCGTGCGCCGAGGGGCGTCGGCGCACCCGGCCACACCGGGGGTCCGGCCCGCTCCGGGGCATGCTCGGATACCGCCTCCTGCTCGGCTGCGCTCGCCACCGTCCCGGCCTCCCGCGGCTCGTCGGGCCCCACGTCCGGGGAGCGACGGCGTCCCGGCCGCCGCTCCCGCGCGTGTCCTCCTCCTGTTCTGCCCGCACCGCCCCGCTCCCAACATGACCCGCACGCACGTTTCCCCTGGAGGGTGGCCGTCGTTGGGCCGAGCGTGACACTTGTATGGAAGCGGGCGAGGTACGCCCTCGCGGTGGCGGGACTGATGGCGGGCCTCGTGGGCTGCACGGGAAACGGCGGCGAACGGGGCATCGACCTGTCCCTGCCAGGCAAGGCGAGGGCCCCCGGTGACGTCATCCGCGTCAGCCCGGAGGACGGCAGCCGCGGGGTGAAGACCGACGGGCCGGTCGAGGTCAGGGTGGACAGCGGACGGCTCGAACGGGTGACCGTCGTCCAGGTGGAGGACGCCCAGCGGACCGAGGTGGCGGGGGAGATCTCCGCCGACGGGCTGCGCTGGCGGCCCCGGCCGGGGGCCCGGCTCGCGCTGGCCGCGAAGTACAGCGTGGACGCGGTCGCGCTCGACGCGCACGGCCGCCGCTCGGCCCGGCACACCACCTTCACCACCGCCGTCCCGGAGAGCCGCTTCATCGGCTACTTCAAACCGGAGAACCGTTCCACTGTCGGCACCGGCATGATCGTTTCCTTCGGCTTCAACAGGCCGATCGAGAACCGCGCCCAGGTCGAGCGGGCCATCCGGATCACCTCGGTGCCGCCGGTGGAGGTCGCCGGCCACTGGTTCGGCAAGGAACGGCTCGACTTCCGCCCCGCCGCGTACTGGCAGCCGGGCACGAAGGTCACCGTCGAGCTCGGACTGCGGGACGTCGAGGGGGCTCCCGGCGTGTACGGCATCCAGCGCAAGACGGTCGGCTTCACCGTCGGCCGCTCCCAGGTCTCCCTGGTGGACGCCGCCGCGCACACCATGGAGGTCAGGAGGGACGGCGAGGTCCTGGCGACGCTGCCGATCACCGCGGGGGCGCCCAAGACCACCACGTACAACGGGAAGATGGTCGTCACCGAGCTGTACGACGTGACGCGGATGGACGGACGCACGGTCGGCTTCGGCGGCGAGTACGACATCAAGGACGTGCCGCACGCGATGCGGCTCACCGAATCGGGGACCTTCCTGCACGGCAACTACTGGGCCTCGCCCGAGACGTTCGGCTCCGCCAACGTCAGCCACGGCTGCGTCGGACTGCGGGACGAGAAGGGCGGCAGCGCGGAGTCGCCGGCGGGCTGGTTCTTCGAGCGGACGCTCATCGGCGACGTGGTGGAAGTGGTCAACTCGCGTGACCGAAAGGTCGCTCCCGACAACGGCCTCGGAGGCTGGAACATGGAGTGGAACCGGTGGAAGGCCGGCTCCGCTCTGCACTGACCCCGTGCCGCCCTCGCACCGCGGTTCAGGAACCCGACCCTCGCCGCTCCCGCACCACCCGGCACGTCCGTGCCCTTAGCAGGTCGATCGGGACGGAACGGTGACATTCATGAGGATCTTTCGTGTCCTGCGGTGTGATTATCTAGCGCCGTGTGCGCGAGTGAATGCGCACGGGGGTGGGGCCCTGGCGGTGCCGGGCCGTGCGAGGGGAGAGAACCACAGTGAACGGGCAGCCGATATCGGGGACATCGGTAGGGGCGAAGGGGCGGCGCGGCCGACGACGCGGGGGCGTCAGGCTCGCGGCACTCGCGACGGGAGCGATGCTCCTGGTGCTCACCGCCTGCGGCGGCGGTGAGACGCCCGGATCGGGCGGTACGGGGGGACAGGGACCGGCGGCCCAGGGCGGCGGCAAGCAGGAGAACGCGGCCTCTCAGGCGGTCGTGACGATCCTTCCGAAGGACGGCGCCGAATCGGTCGCCACCAGCGGGGCCCTCAAGGTCACCGCGGCCCAGGGCAAGCTGACCACGGTCACGGTCGCCGACTCCAAGGGCACGGCGGTCGAGGGCGAGATCGCGGCGGACGGCTCCAGCTGGTCGCCGACCGCCCATCTGGCGGCGGCCACCCAGTACAAGGTCCACGCGATCGCGAAGGACGCGGAGGGTCGCGAGTCGGCGAAGGACACCACCTTCACCACCCTGGTCCCGAAGAACACCTTCATCGGCCACTACACGCCGGAGGACGGTTCGACCGTCGGCGTCGGCATGCCGGTGTCCATCAACTTCACCCGGGGCATCACCGACCCCGACGCCGTCGAGAAGGCCATCAAGGTGACGGCCGAGCCGGCCGTGCGGATCGAGGGCCACTGGTTCGGCAACGACCGCCTCGACTTCCGCCCGGAGAACTACTGGGCCGCGGGCACCAAGGTGACCGTCGAGCTCAACCTGGACGGCGTCGAGGGCCGCCCGGGCGTCTACGGCAAGCAGAAGAAGAAGGTCTCCTTCACCATCGGCCGCCGTCAGGTCTCCACGGTCGACGCGAGCGCCAAGACGATGAAGATCGAGCGCGACGGCAAGATCATCAAGACGATCCCGATCACCGCGGGCGCCCCGTCCACGACCACGTACAACGGTCAGATGGTCATCAGCGAGAAGTACAAGGTGACCCGCATGAACGGAGCCACGGTCGGCTTCGGCGGCGAGTACGACATCAAGGACGTGCCGCACGCGATGCGTCTGTCCACCTCGGGCACCTTCGTGCACGGCAACTACTGGGCCTCGGCGGGCACCTTCGGCTCCGCCAACGTCAGCCATGGCTGCGTCGGTCTCCAGGACGCCCGGGGCGCGGGCGACGGCTCGATGCCGGCGGCCTGGTTCTACGACCGCTCGATCATCGGTGACGTGGTCGTCGTGAAGAACTCCAAGGACAAGCAGATCAAGCCGGACAACGGCCTCAACGGCTGGAACATGGACTGGTCGGAGTGGATCGCGTAGCCGTACGCGGCTAGCCGTACATGGCCGGCCCTACGCGGCCGAAGAGGGGCCCGGTGCTGTGAGCAACAGCACCGGGCCCCTTCGCGTTAACGGACACTAACCTTCCTCCCATGACTGTGAACCTCGAAGTCGCCGAAGGCGTCGGCACGATCCGCCTCGACCGCCCCCCGATGAACGCCCTGGACGTCGCCACCCAGGACCGGCTGCGCGAGCTGGCCCAGGAGGCGACCGACCGCGACGACGTGCGGGCCGTGATCCTCTACGGCGGCGAGAAGGTGTTCGCGGCCGGCGCGGACATCAAGGAGATGCAGGTCATGGACCACGTGGCCATGGTCAAGCGCTCCCGCGCCCTCCAGGACGCCTTCACCGCCGTCGCCCGCATCCCCAAGCCGGTCGTCGCCGCGATCACCGGATACGCCCTCGGTGGCGGCTGCGAGCTCGCGCTCTGCGCCGACTACCGGATCGCCGCCGACAACGCGAAGCTGGGCCAGCCGGAGATCCTGCTCGGCCTGATCCCGGGCGCGGGCGGCACCCAGCGCCTGTCCCGCCTGGTCGGCCCCTCCAAGGCCAAGGACCTCATCTTCACCGGCCGGATGGTCAGGGCCGACGAGGCCCTGACGCTCGGTCTGGTCGACCGGGTCGTCCCGGCCGCCGAGGTGTACGAGCAGGCGCACGCCTGGGCCGCGAAGCTGGCGCAGGGCCCGGCGGTCGCCCTGCGGGCCGCGAAGGAGGCGATCGACCAGGGCCTCGAGGCCGACATCGACACCGGTCTCGCGATCGAGCGCACCTGGTTCGCGGGCCTGTTCGCGACCGAGGACCGTGAGCGCGGGATGCGCAGCTTCGTCGAGGAGGGCCCCGGGAAGGCGAAGTTCGCCTGACGGAATGTCCCGGGGGCCGATCCGTCGGAACGGCCCCCGCGGACGGCTCCGTACGGCCATGATGGGGGGCATGGCGGGCCTGGAACGTAGGGAACAGCCGTGGCAGCGCGGCAGCGCGGCAGCGGCGCGGTGGTCACCGGCCGCGGACGACGAACAGGCCGCCGGCGCAGTGGAGTTGTACGGCAATCCGGCGGACGAGGACGTCCGGCTGCCGTCCCGCCCCGAATCCGCGTGGGTGGCCCGCAGGCTCACCCATCACGTCGTGCTGCGGCAGTGGGGCCTCGGCCCGCAGATCGCCGAGCACGCCGTGCTCCTGGTCTCCGAGCTCGTGGGGAACGCGGTCCGGCACACCGGCGCCAGGGTCTTCGCGCTGCGGTTACAGCGGCGGCGGGGCTGGATCCGGGTCGAGGTGAGGGACCCCTCGCGCGGACTGCCCTGCCTGATGCCGGTGCACGAGCTCGACACGAGCGGGCGGGGGCTCTTCCTCGTCGACAAGCTCTCGGACCGCTGGGGTGTGGACCTGGCGCCGCGCGGCAAGACGACCTGGTTCGAGATGCGGGTCTCCGACCGCTGAGGGCGCCCCTCCCCGCACGCACGGAAGCCCCCGTGCGCCGTGGTGGGGTGCGTGGGGGCTTCCGTGTGGTGCGCCGTGAACGGGGGGGGGTGTATCCACGGCGGCCTATGTCGACCTGGCCCGGGTCAATGGGGGTCGTGTCTCCGACTATGGCAGACAGGGGGCCTTGTCACCAAAAGGCCCTACTGGGGCAATGCAGGGCAAACACGGACAGTTGCATGATGAATCCTTGGTGACATGCAGCACTCGCCTTGCAAACAATGAATGACTATGCGGTTCGTCGGTTGTTTCTGGGGCTCGTCCGCATGGTGGACATACCTCCGGGGTCCGCAAACGTCCTGAATCGGCGTAATCGTCATAAACCGGGCGCTTCCGCCTTTAAATGGTCGCGTGAAGCCGACCGACCGCCGCGGAGCCCTCCGCGCGGGAGCGGCCGCCGCCCTCGCGGGAGCCCTCGCCACCGCCTGCGGCCCGGCCCCCCGACCCGCCGCTCCCGTCCCACGGGGTCCCGCCGCGCCCACCCCACGGCGCCCCGCCCCCGCGGCCCACGTTGCCCCCGCGCCGCGGCGCCTCCCCGGACAGCCCGCCGAGATCACCCACGGTCCCCGCGACCGGCCCCGGGTCGCCCTCACCTTCCACGGCGAGGGCGACCCCGCCCTCGCCCGGACACTCCTCACGCAGGCCGAGGACGCCGGCGCCCGCGTCACCGTCCTCGCCGTCGGCAGCTGGCTCGACGCCCACCCCGGCCTGGCCCGACGGATCCTCGACGGCGGACACGACCTCGGCAACCACACCCAGCACCACAGCGACGTCAACGCCCTGACCGAAGCCGGGGCCCTCGCCGAGATCGAGGCCTGCGCCACCCGGCTGCGCCGGCTCACCGGCTCCATCGGCACCTGGTTCCGGCCCTCCCGCACCCAGCACGCCGCCCCCGCCGTCCTGCGTGCCGCCCATCGCGCCGGATACCCGCACGTCCTCTCGTACGACGTCGACTCCCTCGACCACACCTCGCCCGGCGCCGCCGCCGTCGTCCGCAACGTCACAGGCGCCGCCCGCGCCGGATCCGTCGTCAGCCTGCACTTCGGCTACCCCGGCACCGCCGCCGCCCTGCCCCTCCTCCTCACCGAACTCGACCGCCGCGGGCTCCGCGCGGTCACCACCACGGAGCTGCTGACCTGATGGCACACCCCACACGGAGACACGTCCCGAAGCGCACCCGGACCCTCCTCGCCGCCGCCGTCCTCGCCCTCCTCGCCGCCTGCGGAACCGGAGACCCGGGTGACGGAGCCGCCGCCGCGAAGAAGGCCGCGCCCGTGAAGAAGGCACCCGCCGCCCCCGCCGGACTCCCCGGGATGCCGCCGGTCCTCGACCCGAAGGACGTCTACGCCGCCGACCGGCCCGGCCGGCTCTCCCCGGTCGTCAAGGACTTCCCCTCCCGCGTCTACGTCCCGAACACCAACTCCAACACCGTCTCCGTCATCGACCCGGCCACCTACCAGGTCATCGAGACGATCCCCGTCGGCATCCAGCCCCAGCACGTCGTGCCCTCCTGGGACATGAAGACGCTCTGGGTCAACAACAACCGGGGCCACACCCTCACGCCCATCGACCCCGCCACCGGTGTCGCCGGCAAGCCCGTCGAGGTCCACGACCCGTACAACCTCTACTTCACGCCCAACGGCAAGTACGCCATCGTGATGGCCTCGCTCGACCGCGAACTCGTCTTCCGCGACCCGCACACCATGGAACGGAAGAAGACCGTCCCGGTCAGCTGCTACGGCGTCAACCACGCCGACTTCTCCGCCGACGGACGGTACTTCGTCGTCTCCTGCGAGTTCTCCGGCGAACTGCTCAAGGTCGACACGGAGAAGATGGAGGTCATCGGCCAGCAGAAACTGCCCTTCGAGGGCGCCATGCCGCAGGACGTGAAGATCTCCCCCGACGGCAGGACCTTCTACGTCGCCGACATGATGGCCCACGGCATGTGGGTCCTGGACGGCGAGAAGTTCACCACGCCCCAGCTCCTCCCCACCGGCAAGGGCTGCCACGGGCTCTACATCAGCCGGGACTCGCGCGAGATGTACGTGCCCAACCGCGGCGAGGGCTCGATCTCCGTCTTCGACTTCGCCAAGGACAGGCTCACCAAGAAGTGGTGGCTCCCGGACGGCGGCTCCCCCGACATGGGAGGCGTCTCCGCCGACGGCAAGGTCCTGTGGCTCTCCGGCCGCTACGATTCCGAGGTCTACGCCATCGACACCACCACCGGAAAGCAGCTCGCCCGCATCCCGGTCGGCGGCGGTCCCCACGGCCTCGCGGTGTACCCCCAGCCGGGCCGCTACTCCCTGGGCCACACGGGCATCTTCCGGTAGCTCGGTGGGCCACGAGCAGCGCCGGGTGGCCCCGCTCATCAGGCACCGCCGGGCCAGCTAATCTGACCACCGTCAGAGAAGCACCAAGAAGGGGCGGAAGCAGTGGCGGACATCGAGTCGGCACGCACGGCATTCAACCGGTACGACGTGGACGGGGACGGCTTCATCACCGCCGCGGAGTACAAGAGCGTCATGGCGCAGCTGGGCGACTTCAACGTCACCGAGACGGTGGCCGAGGTCCTCATCAAGCAGCGCGACGCCAACGGCGACGGCGTTCTGTCCTGGGACGAGTTCTGGGCGCACCTCAGCAAGGCCTGACCCGCGGCCCGGGCGGGGCCGGGCAACCCTGAGTTGCCGCCCGCCCGGGGCTCGGTGACGATCGTCCGGTGACGCTTCCCGGACCCCTAGGTACCCCGAGCCGTCTGACAGCGGCGGTCCTCGCCGTTGTCGCCGTCCTCGTCGTCGCCCTGCTGGGCGGTGGCATAGCCCAGACGGGCACGGGCGAGCTCCGGATACCCGCCGCCGGCACCACCACGCTGCTGCGGCTCCTCGTCCTCACCGGTCTGGCCGTACACGTCGGTGAACTCGCCGGCAGCCGGCTCGCCGGCCCGGGGTTACGGCCCCGCGCCTGGTCCGCACCCGCCGCCCTCCTCGCCGCGGCCGCGTCGGCCGGGCTCCTGATGCTCTTCACCGCCGTCAGCGGACTGAGCCCGACCGTCGTCTACGGACTGCGTGAGGGCCGTCTCCTGCTGGTCACGGCCAATGCCTTCGTCCTGGCCGCCCTCTGCGCCGCCTCCCGGCGCCCCGCGCTCGCCGTCCTGCCGCTCGCCGTCGCCGTCGGCGCCGAGGCGATGCGCGCCCACCCCGAGACGCACCAGCCCCTCCTCGGGGCCGGCCTCACCCTCGTCCACCTCACCGCCGCCTCCCTCTGGGCCGGCACCCTCCTGTACGTGCTCCGCACCATGAGGCTGCGCGGCGGCGGGCGGGACGTCCTCGTCCGGTACGCCCGGATGGCCGCGTGGGTGTACGCCGCCCTCGCGGTGACCGGCACCGTCTCGACCCTGCGCAAGCTGCCCCTGGACGCCGTCCTGAGCACCGGTTACGGCAGGGTGCTGCTCGTGAAGCTGGTGCTGTTCGGCGGGGCGAGCCTGCTGGCGCTCGCCGCCCGGGGGCGGATGCTCTCCGGCGGGAACGCCCAGGCACCCGCGCGCGTGGAGGTGTCCGTACTCGCGGCGATCATGGTCGTATCGGCGCTCCTGACCGTGGTGCCGGACCCGGGCGGCCTCGGGCCCTGACCACCGGCCGGGCGACCGTGCCGCCCTCCGGCCCTTTGGCCGGAACGCATGGGTCCATTCGGAGTGCGAGACGGGCCGGAGCGTGGTGCCGGCCCTGGCGTGACGCATGGACGCCGGAACTCCGAAAGGGGCCCGTGTCGGGCGGCGCGCGCCGCCCGACACGGGCCCCTCACGTGAACAACCGATTCAGCACTCGATGATGTTCACCGCGAGCCCGCCCCGCGCGGTCTCCTTGTACTTGACGCTCATGTCCGCGCCGGTCTCCTTCATGGTCTTGATGACCTTGTCGAGGGAGACCAGGTGGCTGCCGTCGCCGCGCATCGACATCTTCGCCGCCGTGACGGCCTTGACCGCCGCCATGCCGTTGCGCTCGATGCACGGGATCTGGACCAGGCCGCCGACCGGGTCGCAGGTCAGGCCCAGGTTGTGCTCCATGCCGATCTCGGCCGCGTTCTCCACCTGCTCGGGGCTGCCGCCGAGGACCTCGGCGAGCGCGCCCGCCGCCATCGAGCAGGCCGAGCCGACCTCGCCCTGGCAGCCGACCTCGGCGCCGGAGATGGAGGCGTTCTCCTTGAAGAGCATGCCGACCGCGCCGGCGGCGAGCAGGAAGCGGACGACGCCGTCGTCGTCGGCGCCGGGCACGAAGTTCATGTAGTAGTGCAGGACCGCGGGGATGATGCCGGCCGCGCCGTTCGTCGGAGCGGTGACCACCCGGCCGCCCGCAGCGTTCTCCTCGTTCACGGCCATCGCGTAGAGGGTGATCCACTCCATCGAGTGCGCCGCCGGGTTGCCCTCGGAGCGCAGCTTGCGGGCGGAGTTCGCGGCGCGGCGGCGCACCTTGAGACCGCCCGGCAGGATGCCCTCGCGGGACATGCCGCGCGAGACGCAGGACTGCATGACCCGCCAGATCTCCAGGAGGCCCGCGCGGATCTCGTCCTCGGTGCGCCAGGCCTTCTCGTTCTCCAGCATCAGCGCGGAGATCGAGAGACCGGTCTCCTTGGCGAGACGGAGCAGCTCGTCACCGGTGCGGAAGGGGTACTTCAGGACGGTGTCGTCGGGGACGATCGGGTTCTCGCCCGCGACGGCGTCCTCGTCGACGACGAAGCCGCCGCCCACCGAGTAGTACGTCTTCTCCAGGACGAGGCCGCCCTCCGCGTCGTACGCGAAGATCGTCATCCCGTTGGCGTGGTACGGGAGCGCCTTGCGCCGGTGCAGGATCAGGTCGGCGTCGAAGTCGAAGGGGATCTCGTGCGCGCCGAGGAGGTTGAGCCGGCCGCTCGACTTGATCCGCTCGACCTCGTCGTCGGCGGTCTCCACGTTCACCGTGCGGGGCGAGCTGCCCTCCAGGCCGAGGAGGACCGCCTTCGGGGTGCCGTGGCCGTGGCCGGTGGCGCCGAGCGAGCCGTACAGCTCCGCCCGTACCTTCGCGGTGCCGGCGAGCAGGCCCTCGTTCTTCAGCCGGCGGGCGAACATCCGGGCCGCGCGCATCGGTCCCACCGTGTGGGAGCTGGACGGGCCGATGCCGATCGAGAACAGGTCGAAGACCGAGATGGCCACGGGGGGACTCCTTGTGGGGGCTAGACGCCGTTGTCTGCCGGGGTGGTGCAGAACGGAGCGGGAAGATCAGGAACGGGCGCGACATGGGGTGGGGCACCGCGCTCACCTTTCAGTGTGCGCGATGCCCCAAACGTCCGTACGAACAAAAGGGTACGAAACTACTTCAGGCCGGGGTACAGCGGGTGCTTGTCGGCGAGCGCCGTCACCCGGGCCTTCAGCGAGGCGGCCTTCTCGGCGTCGAAGCCGGGCTTCAGGGTCTCCGCGATGATGTCGCCGACCTCGGTGAAGTCCTCGGCCTGGAAGCCGCGGGTCGCGAGCGCCGGCGTACCGATGCGCAGACCCGAGGTGACCATCGGCGGGCGCGGGTCGTTCGGAACGGCGTTCCGGTTGACCGTGATGCCGACCTCGTGGAGACGGTCCTCGGCCTGCTGGCCGTCCAGCTCGCTGTCGCGCAGGTCGACGAGGAGCAGGTGGACGTCGGTGCCGCCGGACAGGACGGAGACACCGTGGGCGGTGACGTCGTCCTGGACCAGGCGCTCGGCGATGATGCGGGCGCCGTCCAGGGTGCGCTGCTGGCGCTCCTTGAACTCCTCCGAGGCCGCGACCTTGAAGGAGACGGCCTTGGCCGCGATCACGTGCTCCAGCGGGCCGCCCTGGAAACCGGGGAAGACCGAGGAGTTCAGCTTCTTGGCGAACGCCTTCTTCGCCAGGATGATGCCGCCGCGGGGGCCGCCGAGCGTCTTGTGCGTGGTGGAGGTCACCACGTCCGCGTACTCGACCGGGTTCGGGTGCAGACCGGCGGCGACCAGGCCCGCGAAGTGGGCCATGTCGACCCACAGGTAGGCCTCGACCTCGTCGGCGATCCGGCGGAACTCGGCGAAGTCCAGCTGGCGCGGGTAGGCGGACCAGCCCGCGATGATCACCTTGGGGCGGTGCTCCTTGGCGAGGCGCTCGACCTCGGCCATGTCGACGAGACCGGCGTCGTCCACGTGGTACGCGACCACGTTGAACTGCTTGCCCGAGAAGTTCAGGCGCATGCCGTGGGTGAGGTGACCGCCGTGCGCCAGGTCGAGACCCAGGATCGTGTCGCCGGGCTGGGCGATGGCGAAGAGGGCGGCCTGGTTCGCGGAGGCGCCGGAGTGCGGCTGGACGTTGGCGTACTCGGCGCCGAACAGGTCCTTGATCCGGTCGATCGCGATCTGCTCGGCGACGTCGACGTGCTCGCAGCCGCCGTAGTAGCGGCGGCCGGGGTAGCCCTCGGCGTACTTGTTGGTGAGGACGGAGCCCTGCGCCTCCATGACGGCGACCGGAGCGAAGTTCTCCGAGGCGATCATCTCGAGGGTGGACTGCTGACGGCGGAGCTCGGCGTCGACGGCGGCGGCGACGTCCGGGTCCAGCTCGTGGAGGGGAGTGTTCAGAAGCGACATGAATCGATCCCTAAGGGTCTCGGGCCCGGTCTCAGCCGGCGGAGAACGCGGTGTACTCGTCGGCGGTGAGCAGCTCTTCCGGCTCGCCCGTGACGCGCACCTTGAACAGCCAGCCACCCGCGAACGGAGCCGTGTTCACCAGCGACGGGTCGTCCACCACGTCCTGGTTGGCGGCGACGACCTCACCCGTGACCGGGGAGTACAGGTCGCTCACCGACTTCGTCGACTCCAGCTCACCGCAGGTCTCGCCCGCGGTGACGGTGTCGCCGACGGCCGGGAGCTGGGCGTAGACGACGTCACCGAGCGCGTTGGCGGCGAACTCCGTGATGCCGACGGTCGAGACGCCCTCCTCGGCGTCCGACAGCCACTCGTGCTCCTTGGTGTACCGCAGCTGCTGGGGGTTGCTCATGACCTGATTCTCCTGGATCGGGGGAGTGCTGATGAACGTGGGTCTCGCGGGATGAGACCCGGGATGAGACGACTGCGTCACTTCTGGCGCTTGTAGAACGGGAGCGCCACGACCTCGTACGGCTCGTGGGTGCCGCGGATGTCCACACCTACACCCTGGGTGCCGGGCTCGGCGTGCGCCGCGTCCACGTACGCCATCGCGATCGGCTTTCCGAGCGTCGGCGACGGCGCGCCCGACGTGACCTCGCCGATGACCTCGCCGTCCTTGACGACGGAGAAGCCCGCGCGGGGGACCCGGCGGCCCTCGGCGACCAGGCCGACGAGCTTGCGCGGCGGGTTGGTCGCCGCGCGCTCGGCGGCGGCCTCCAGCGCCTTGCGGCCGACGAAGTCGCCGCCGTTGGTCGTCTTCTCGAACTTCACGACCCGGCCGAGGCCGGCGTCGAAGGGGGTGAGGGCGGTGGTCAGCTCGTGGCCGTAGAGCGGCATGCCGGCCTCCAGGCGGAGGGTGTCACGGCAGGACAGACCACAGGGGATGAGGCCGACGCCCTCGCCCGCCTCGGTGAGCGCCTTCCACACGCCCTCGGCGTGCTCGGGCTTCAGGAACAGCTCGAAGCCGTCCTCGCCGGTGTAGCCGGTACGGGCGATCAGCGCGGGCACGCCCGCGACCGTGCCGGGCAGGCCGGCGTAGTACTTCAGACCGTCCAGGTCGGCGTCGGTGATCGACTTCAGGATGCCGGGGGACTCCGGGCCCTGGACGGCGATGAGGGCGTACGCGTCGCGGTCGTCGCGGACCTCGGCGTCGAAACCCCCATGAGCCGCGGAGCGGGCCACCAGGGCGTCCAGGACGATCTGCGCGTTGGAGGCGTTGGCGACGACCATGTACTCCGTCTCGCCGAGGCGGTAGACGATCAGGTCGTCGAGGATGCCGCCGTCCTCCTGGCAGATCATCGTGTAACGGGCGCGGCCGTTGCCCACCGTGGAGATGTTGCCGACGAGGGCGAAGTCGAGCAGGTCGACGGCCTGCGGGCCCGTCACCGTGATCTCGCCCATGTGGGAGAGGTCGAAGAGGCCGGCGGCCGTGCGGACGGCGTTGTGCTCGTCGCGCTCGCTGGCGTAGCGGAGCGGCATGTCCCAGCCCGCGAAGTCGGTCATGGTCGCGCCCAGCGAGCGGTGCAGGGCGTCGAGGGCGGTCAGACGGGGGGCAGTGCTCATGGGGTGGCTCCCGGGTCCCAAGGGCGTGATCGGTGACGAAACACATGACGGCGAGGACGTCCTCCCCATCTGTCATGGAACCTGAGAGGTTCACCGAGAGCATCTCGTCACCGAGAGATCGGCTTGCACCTTGGGTGGGGACACGGCAGGGTGTCCCGCTTTTCAGATCTGCCTCATCCGCGCGGTACGGGGCCTGAGAGATTCAAGGGAGGGTCTTGCTCCTTCGGCGTCCGGACACGCGGTGCGGTCCGGAACTCTCCCGCGCGGATTCGAGCGGCCGGTATGCGATTGTGTGGCGACTGTGCGCGCCTGGCGGGCACATCATTGCACGCGAGCTCGGCGGGGCATATCGCTTGTGTCCCATTACCGTTTCTTTACACTTTGTGGGCAAGGGTCTCCCAAGGCCCGGCAGGGGGAGAAGCGATGAGGATCCAGCACAGCGGCGCGTGCGCGCCGAGTACCGGCATACCGTCACAGCGCGCCCGCGCCAGGACCCGCGGCCGCGGCCGTCTCCTGCGCGACCTGCGCGAGCGCGGCGGCCGGGCCCCCCGCGCCCTCACCTTCGCGGCCGGCGACCTCGTGGTCGTCTCCGGGCTCCCCGGCAGCGGCAAGTCGACCCTCATGAAGCGCGCCGCCGAGGGCACCGGCATCGACTCCCAGGACGCCCGCGAGCGCTGGGAGGCCCGGATGCCCCCCTTCCTGCCGTACGCCGTCTACCGCCCCCTGGTCCGGCTCGCGCACTACGCGGGACTGCGCCGCGCCCTGCGCTCCGGCGCCGGAGTGGTCGTGCACGACTGCGGCACCCAGTCCTGGGTGCGCGGCTGGCTTGCCCGCGAGGCCCGCCGCCGCGGCCGGTCCCTCCACCTGCTCCTCCTCGATGTCTCCCCCGACACCGCACGCGAGGGCCAGCGCGCCCGCGGCCGGGGCGTCTCCGCCTACGCCTTCGCCCGGCACCGGCGGGCCGTCGGCAGGCTCGTCGAGGCCGCCGAGTCCGGGCGCCTCCCGCACGGCTGCGCCTCGGCCACCCTGCTCGACCGGGACGCGGCGGACGCCCTGCGGAAGATCGGCTTCCGGGAGACCGGCTGACGGACCCCCCGGCCCCGGTGCGCTTTCGTTCCGTACCCTTTGGGCCACGACGCCCCCGGGGCGGCGTTAGGGTGCTGCCGGGGCGGCCGGTGCGGCAGGCCGTGCGAGAAGGGGAAACGGGACCGTGGACGTGACGTGGCCGGGTAATGAGCTGGAAGAGGTCCTTGCCGCATCCCTCGGCAATCCCGCGGCCGGCGGCCGCCTTGTCGAGGTGCTCGGCCGCAGCCCGATCTGGGTGCCCCTGCCCAACGGCGGCGGACCCGACAGCCCCGACCTCGACCTCCCCACCATGGAGCTCGACGGCGCGGCCTACGTCCCCGTCTTCAGCTCCGAGCAGCAGTTCCTCGCCTGTGTCGGCGGTCACATGTCCTTCACCGTCGCTCCCGCCCGCGACTTCGCCCGCGGCCTGCCCCCGCAGCTCGGCATCGCCGTGAACCCCGGCGGCACCGTCGGTGTCCCGCTGCCCCCGCCGGCCGTCGCCGAGCTCTGCCGCGTCGGCCGCACCCCGCTCGACGGCCCCGCCACCGGCGGCCGCGTCCGCCTCTTCGAGCCCGACTGGCAGGACGATCCCGTCGACTTCCTCGCCGCCGCCTCCGCCGAGTTCGAGGCCACCGGCGTCGTGATCACCGCCCGCCGTGCCCTCGCCAGCGTCGAGGGCACCGAACCCGCCCTCTTCATCGGCGTCCAGCTCGCCGCCTGGGACGGCGTCGACCGCAACGCGCCCCTGGACGCCCTGGGCCGCGCCCTCGGCCGGGTCGAGGTCGCCTGGCCCGTCAACCTGATCCTGCTCGACATGGCCCAGGACCCGGTCGGCGACTGGATGCTGGAGCGGGTACGCCCCTTCTACCAGCGCGCCGCCGTGTGACCGGCCCCCTGCTTAAGCTGAACTGAATCGGTAGCTGGACGAACGTGGTGAACGGAAGAGGGGCGGGACCCAGGGTGAGCGCGTCAGGCACCGCTGCGCCAGGACAGGTCGAGCACATGCTGCGCCAGGTGGCACCCGGACGCTACGACGCGTACGAGCAGCTCCTGCACGCCCTCGCCGACGGCGAGCTCTGGATGCTGCTCTGGGACGGCGCTCCCGGCTCGTCCGACGCCCAGTACGGGAACATGGAGGTCGACGGCTTCGGCTACGCGCCCTGCGTCACCTCCGCCCAGGAACTCTCCGCCTCCGGCTGGAACCGCGCCCACGAGCTCGTCACCGGCCGGGAGATCGCCCGGGCCCTCTACCCCGACCGCTGGGGCGTCTGGCTGAACCCGCACGCCCCCGGCGGCGGCGTCGGCATCCCCTGGGCCGATCTGCGGCGGATCGCCACCGGCCTCGACCGGATGCCCGCGGGGCCGCTGCGGGTCACCGAGCCCACCCTGGAGATCCCGCAGTTCTACGCCCTGCTGACGCAGAACGCGCACCGCACCCCCGCCGTCCGGGCGCTGCGCCGCGGCTGGGTGCAGCCCGCGCTCGGCACCCCGTACCTCGTCATCGGTCTCGATCTGTACGACACCTCCGCGGCGGCCGTCGACACGGTCCGCGCGATGATGCGCCAGTCGATCGGCGCCGTCCCCGACGGCCTGCCCGTCTCGACGGTCGCCCTCTCCGACGCGTACGACCCGGTGGCGCTCTGGCTGCGGGCGAACGGACGGCCCTTCTACGACCGTGAGGCGCACGCCGGCCGCGGCTCCGCGCCCGTCCCCGGATACGGCTACCCGCCCCCGATGCCGTCCGGATACTGAGACGCCACCCTTCTCGGATCGCACCCCACCGGCCTCCGGAGTTCGCTCCGGAGGCCGTCGTTCGCCCTGATTAACCACCCCGAACGCCTAGTTGCGCGACATGTCCGATTGAGGGGAAGAGGCCCCGAGATGGTCCGCTCACGTGATCACGACGTCCGGATAACGGAAGTCGCAGCACCGCATCACGTTTGAGCAAACATTCCCCGTCAGGGCTGGCGGGTGATCACAAACGCATTGAAGACTCCCCGGAACACCGGGCGTTCGGCTCCTTTCGAGCAGGTGCCCAGCAGGTTGTTCCACCGAGCCGCTACCCGCGGCGGGCAAGGGCCGGCTACCGGCGGCCGAGAGGGGTCCTCACCACGATGACGGCACCACTGCGTAAGACGAGTGCGGGCGAGTCGACCGCCACCGTCGACGCCACGCCCGACGCACCCGGCACCCCGGACACCTCCGGCGCCTCCGGCAAGGCGATCGAGGGCCGCTCGCCCTGGAAGATCGCCTGGACCCGCCTCAAGCGCGACAAGCTGGCCCTCGCGGGCGCCTTCGTCGTTCTCTTCCTCGTCCTGGTCGCGGTCTTCGCGCCGGTCATCGTCGGCCTCCTCGGCCACCCGCCGGACGAGTTCCACGAGGACCAGATCGACCCGCTCTTCGGCACCCCGATCGGTTCCTGGGGCGGCGTCAGCTCCGAGTTCCTCTTCGGCGTCGAGCCCGTCAACGGCCGCGACGTCTTCAGCCGCATCGTCTACGGCACCCGGATCTCGCTGCTCGTCGCCGTCGCGGCGGCGGCCTTCGCCGTCGTCCTCGGCACCGTCCTCGGCATCGTCGCGGGCTACTTCGGCGGCTGGATCGACGCGGCCCTCAGCCGGGTCATGGACGTCATGCTCGCCTTCCCCCAGCTGCTCTTCACGATCGCCCTGGTCTCCGTCCTGCCGAACTCGCTCCTCGGCCTCGACGGCTCGGGCGTCCGCATCGCCGCCCTGATCGTGGTCATCGGCTTCTTCGGCTGGCCGTACGTGGGCCGCATCGTCCGCGGTCAGACGCTCTCGCTGCGCAACCGCGAGTACGTCGAGGCCGCCCAGAGCCTGGGCGCCGGCCGGCTCTACATCCTGCGCCGCGAGCTGCTGCCCAACCTGATCGCCCCGATCACGGTCTACGCGACGCTCATGATCCCCACCAACATCCTCACCGAAGCGGCCCTCAGCTTCCTCGGCGCGGGCGTGAAGCCCCCCACCGCTTCCTGGGGGCAGATGCTGTCGACGGCCATCACCACGTACGAGGCGGACCCGCTCTTCATGGTGATCCCCGGCCTCGCGATCTTCATCACCGTTCTGGCGTTCAACCTCTTCGGCGACGGCGTGCGTGACGCGCTCGACCCGAAGGGCTCCCGCTGACCGTTCGCCGACGACACGCAAGACCCGCCCCTGCCGCTGGCGACAGGAGGCTCAACCCAATCGGCGGACCGCCGTATCGGCCGCCACTACCCGGAGGTTGCGAGACCCATGAGTCTGATGAGCTCTCAGAGGCGCAGAATCGCCGCAGGCGCGCTGCTCGCGGCGGCCACGATGGTCGTCACCACCGCCTGCGGCGGCGGCACCGGCAACGACGGTGAGAAGAGCAAGGGCGCCGCGGCCGGCTTCAACGCCGCGGTGAACAAGGTCGCCAACCCCTCCGACAAGAAGGGTGGCGAGCTGAAGTTCATCGGCTCGCAGGAGGCCGACTCGTGGGACCCGCAGCGCGGCTACTACGGCTTCGTGTGGGACTTCGCCCGCTACTACACCCGCCAGCTGGTCACCTTCAAGGCCGAGCCGGGCGCCGCCTCCACCGAGCTCGTCCCGGACCTCGCCACCGACGCCGGCAAGGTCTCGGCCGACGGCCTCACCTACACCTTCACGCTGAAGGACGGGGTGACCTGGGAGGACGGCAAGCCGATCACCTCCAAGGACATCAAGTACGGCATCGAGCGCATCTGGGCCCAGGACGTCATCTCCGGCGGCCCGATCTACCTCCAGCAGGTCCTCGACCCCAAGGGCGAGTACAAGGGTCCCTACAAGGACACCTCCGCGGACAAGCTCGGCCTGAAGGCGATCGAGACCCCGGACGACAAGACCATCATCTTCAAGCTGCCGGTCGCCAACGGTGACTTCCTGCAGATGCTGGCCATGCCCGCCGCCTCCCCGGTCCGCCAGGACAAGGACACCAAGGCCAAGTACGGCTTGAACCCCTTCTCCTCCGGCCCGTACAAGTGGGAGTCGTACACGCCGAACAAGTCCATCAAGCTCGTCCGCAACGACAAGTGGGACGCGAAGACGGACACCATCCGCAAGGCGCTCCCGGACAAGATCAGCGTCACGTTCACCACGAACGCCGACGACATGGACAACCGTCTGATCGAGGGCGAGTACGACCTCGACATCAACGCCACGGGCATCGGCTCCGCCGCCCGCCAGAAGGCGCTCCAGCAGCACAAGGGCAACGTCGACAACCCGCAGACGGGCTTCATCCGCTACGCGGTCTTCCCGCAGACGGTCATCCCCAACGTCGAGTGCCGCAAGGCCATCATCTACGCGGCCGACTCGAAGTCCCTCCAGACCGCCCGTGGCGGCCCGCAGGCCGGTGGCGACATCGCCTCCAACATGCTGCCGCCGGCGATCAAGGGCGCCGACCCGAAGGCCGACCCGTACGGCAAGCTCGCCGGCGCGCCGGACCTCGCCAAGGCGAAGGAAGCGCTGAAGAAGTGCGGTAAGCCGAACGGCTTCAAGACCACCATCGCGGTCCGCAACAACAAGAAGATCGAGATCGCGACCGCCGAGTCCCTCCAGCAGTCGCTGAAGGCCGTCGGCATCGACGCCCAGATCGACCAGTTCGACGGCGCCCAGACCTCCGGCATCATCGGTTCGCCGAAGGTCGTCAAGGACAAGGGCTACGGCATCATCATCATGGGCTGGGGCGCCGACTTCCCGACCGGCCAGGGCTTCCTGCAGCCGCTCGTCGACGGCCGCTTCATCCTGCAGAGCGGCAACAACAACTTCTCCGAGCTGAACGACAAGTCCATCAACGGCCTGTTCGACCAGGCGCTGAAGGAGACCGACCCGGAGAAGGCCGGCGAGCTCTACAAGCAGATCAACACGAAGGTCTCGGAGGCCGCGGTCTACCTGCCCTTCACCCACGAGAAGAACATCATCTGGCGCAGCTCCCGGCTGACCAACGTCTACACGGCCGACGCGTACAACGGCCGTTACGACTACGCGTCGCTCGGCGTCGTCAAGTAATCCGACCCGCTCCACCGGCGCACCACCCGCCGCCAGGTCCGAAGGGCAGGTGATGGCCGAGGGCGGCGGCCGGGGGACCCGATCGGGTCCCCCGGCCGCCGACCGGCCGACCGCATGCTTGCATACATAGTCCGACGGCTCTTCGCAGTCGTCGCGATGCTGCTCGTCGTCACCCTGGTGACGCTCAGCATCTTCTTCCTCATCCCCAAGATGACCGGCAGCGACCCTGCCGCGATGTTCGTCGGCAAGCAGGCGGATCCGGCTTCCATCGAGGCCGTCCGGCAGAAGCTGGGTCTGGACGAGCCGATCCTGGTGCAGTTCTGGCACTTCGTCTCCGGCATCTTCGTCGGCCGCGACTACACGGGCGGTGGCGACACCATCCACTGTGCCGCGCCGTGCTTCGGCTACTCGTTCCGCACCGAGCAGGACGTCTGGTCGATGCTGGTCGACGCCTTCCCGGTGACGCTGTCCATGGTGCTCGGCGCGGCCGTCCTCTGGCTGGTCCTCGGCGTGTCCACGGGTGTCGTCTCCGCGCTCAAGCGGGGCACGATCATCGACCGCGCGGCCATGATCACCGCGCTCGCCGGCGTCTCGCTGCCCATCTTCTTCACCGCCATGCTGGCGATGCTGGTCTTCCGTACGCAGCTGGGCTGGGTCAACGCCTCGTACACGCCGATCACCGAGTCCTTCGGTGGCTGGTTCGGCGGCCTGCTCCTGCCCTGGGTGACCCTCGCCTTCCTGTACGCCGCGATGTACGCGCGGCTCACCCGCGCCACCATGCTGGAGGTCCTGGGCGAGGACTACATCCGCACCGCACGGGCCAAGGGCCTCCCGGAGCCCGTCGTGCTCGGCAAGCACGCCATGCGCTCCACCATGACCCCCATCCTGACCATCTTCGGCATGGACCTCGGCGCCCTCGTCGGCGGCGCGATCCTGACCGAGACCGCGTTCAGCCTCCACGGCCTCGGCGGCCTCGCCATCAAGGGCGTGAGCGAGCGTGACCTGCCCCTGATCCTGGCCGTCACCCTCATCACCGCCGCCTGCGTCGTCATCGCGAACCTCGTGGTGGACCTTCTGTACGCGGTGATCGACCCCCGAGTGAGGCTCGCATGACGGACAAGCTGACGAAGACCGGCGCGGCGGTGGGAGAACCCGTCGCCACCGGGAAGTCGGCGGGGAGGTCCGCCCCCTCCGACGCCTTCCTCGACGTGCGCGACCTGAAGATCCACTTCCCGACCGACGACGGTCTGGTCAAGTCGGTCGACGGTCTCAGCTTCCAGCTGGAGAAGGGCAGGACCCTCGGCATCGTGGGCGAGTCCGGCTCCGGCAAGTCGGTCACCTCGCTCGGCATCATGGGCCTGCACACGGTCGGCCAGTACGGCCGGCAGAAGGCCCGTATCTCCGGTGAGATCTGGCTGAACGGGCGCGAGCTGCTCACCGCCGACCCGGACGAGGTCCGGCGGATGCGCGGCCGCGACATGGCGATGATCTTCCAGGACCCGCTGTCCGCGATGCACCCGTACTACACGGTCGGCCACCAGATCGTGGAGGCGTACCGCGTCCACAACGACGTCGACAAGAAGACCGCGCGCAAGCGGGCCGTCGAACTCCTCGACCGGGTCGGCATCCCCGAGCCGGCCAAGCGGTTCGACAACTACCCGCACGAGTTCTCCGGCGGCATGCGCCAGCGCGCCATGATCGCCATGTCACTCGTCAACAACCCGGCGCTGCTCATCGCCGACGAGCCGACCACCGCGCTCGACGTCACCGTGCAGGCCCAGATCCTGGACCTGATGCGGGACCTCCAGAAGGAGTTCGGCTCCGCGGTCGTCATCATCACCCACGACCTCGGCGTCGTCGCCGAGCTCGCCGACGACATCCTCGTCATGTACGGCGGACGCTGTGTCGAACGCGGACCGGCCGAGTCCGTCTTCTACGAGCCGCAGCACCCCTACACCTGGGGCCTGCTCGGCTCGATGCCGAGGATCGACCGCGAGCAGACCGAGCGGCTCATCCCGGTCAAGGGCAACCCGCCCAGCCTCATCAACATCCCGAGCGGCTGCGCCTTCAACCCCCGCTGCCCGTACGCGGACGTCCCCAAGGGCGGCATCACGCGCACCCAGCGGCCGGAGCTCGCGCCGGCCGGGGACCGCCACTTCTCGGCGTGCCACATGCCGCAGGAGGAGCGGACCCGCATCTGGACCGAAGAGATTGCGCCGAAACTGTGAGCGACAACATGGAACCTCTGCTCAAGGTCACCGGCCTGAAGAAGCACTTCCCCATCAAGAAGGGGCTGCTCCAGCGCCAGACCGGCGCCGTCAAGGCGGTCGACGGGATCGACTTCGAGGTCCTGCCCGGTGAGACCCTCGGCGTCGTCGGCGAGTCCGGCTGCGGCAAGTCCACGATGGGCCGGCTCATCACCCGGCTCCTCGAACCGACCGACGGGACGGTCGAGTTCCAGGGCAAGGACATCTCGCACCTCGGGGTGTCGGGCATGCGCCCGTTCCGCCGCGACATCCAGATGATCTTCCAGGACCCGTACGGCTCCCTGAACCCGCGCCACACCGTGGGAACGATCGTCTCGGCGCCCTTCAAGCTCCAGGGCGTCGAGCCCGAGGGCGGCGTCAAGAAGGAGGTCCAGCGGCTCCTCGGCCTCGTGGGCCTCAACCCCGAGCACTACAACCGCTACCCGCACGAGTTCTCCGGCGGCCAGCGCCAGCGCATCGGCATCGCCCGCGCGCTGGCCCTGAAGCCGAAGCTGGTCGTCGCGGACGAGCCCGTCTCCGCCCTGGACGTCTCCATCCAGGCGCAGGTGGTCAACCTCCTGGACGACCTCCAGCAGGAGCTCGGCCTCACGTACGTGATCATCGCGCACGACCTGTCGGTCATCCGGCACGTCTCGGACCGCATCGCGGTCATGTACCTGGGCAAGATCGTCGAACTCGCGGACCGCAAGTCGCTCTACGAGAACCCGATGCACCCGTACACCCGGGCCCTGATGTCCGCGGTCCCGATCCCGGACCCGCGCCGCCGGGGCGCCAAGAGCGACCGCATCCTCCTGACCGGCGACGTCCCGTCCCCGATCGCCCCGCCGCCGGGCTGCCGCTTCCACACCCGCTGCTGGAAGGCCACGGACCTCTGCAAGACCCAGGAGCCCCCGCTCCTGGAACTCCGCCCGGGCCAGCGCGTGGCCTGCCACCACCCGGAGAACGCGGATTCCCTGACGGTGCCGGGGGCGAGGGAGTCGGTGGAGATCGCGAAGACCCCGGCGAAGACGGAGACGCCGACCGAGGCCGAGGTTTCGGCCGAGGCCGAGCCCGAGCCAGCGGCGAAGGACGACGCGCCCAAGGGCTGACGCCCGGAGCGGAGGCCCCTGCCGAGGGGCCTCCGCCCACCCCCGTTGTGGGCATTCGTTCCGCTGGGGCGGAACGGGTGGGCACAACGGAACGGCGCCCCTTGCCGGGCCGAGGCTTCCGCGCCTGAACCCGCACCCGTTGTGCGGCGCGACTGTGGTGCGGGTCCAGGCACAGGGGGCGGAGGCGCCGCCAAGGGGCGCCGTCCCGTGTGCCCACCCGTCCCGCCCTGCGGGACGATTGCCCACACGGCGGCTGGACAATAGGGCGGTGCTCCACGACCTGTTCAGCCCCGACGTCCAGCACGCCCTGGACCTCGTCGGCATCTTCGTCTTCGCCATCTCCGGCGCCCTCCTCGCCGTCCGGAAGAACTTCGACGTCTTCGGCATCGCCGTCCTCGCCGAGGTGACCGCCCTCGGCGGCGGTCTCTTCCGGGACCTGATGATCGGCGCCGTACCCCCCGCCGCCTTCACCGATCTCGGCTACTTCCTCATGCCCCTGATCGCGACGGTCCTCGTCTTCTTCCTCCACCCGCAGGTCGAACGCACCCAGCGCGCGGTGAACGTCTTCGACGCCGCAGGCCTCGGCCTCTTCTGTGTGACCGGGACGACGAAGGCGTACGACTACGGCCTCGGCCTCACCTCCTCCGCCGCGCTCGGTCTCGCGACGGCCGTCGGCGGCGGTGTCCTGCGCGACGTGCTCGCCAACGAGGTGCCGTCGCTGCTGCGCTGGGACCGGGACCTGTACGCCGTCCCGGCGATCGTCGGGTCCGCGATGGTCGTGCTGTGCATCCGCTTCGACATGCTCAACGCGTTCACCAGCGGCACCGCCGTCGTCACCGCCTTCCTGCTCCGTCTGCTCGCGATGCGCTACCACTGGCGGGCTCCCCGTGCCTGGAACCGGCGCTCCTCCGCCCGTGAGGAGCCGGAGAAAGCTACCGCTTAGTAGGTAGCTGCGGTACTGTCGAACGCATGAGCACGAGCACCGAGACGAGCACCCTCGCGTCCCTGACGAGCGAGTTCGACCGCGACACCGCCCTCGCCCTCCGTGAGCCCGGCGTCTACGACGCCGAACTCTCCGCCGGCTGGACGATCATCCACGCGGTCAACGGCGGCTACCTCCTCGCTCTGCTCGGCCGCGCCCTCGGCGACCACCTCCCGCACCCCGACCCCTTCACGATCTCGGCGCACTACCTCACGCCGTCCGTTCCGGGCCCCGCGGTGATCAGGACGGAGACGGTCCGTACGGGCAGGACGCTGTCCACGGGACAGGCCTCCCTGTTCCAGTTCGCCGAGGACGGCACCGAGGTCGAGCGCATCCGCGTCCTCGCCTCGTACGGGGATCTCGACGCCCTCCCCGACGACGTCCGCACCACCGCGACGCCCCCGGCGATGGCCCCGATCGAGCACTGCTTCAGCGCCGCCGACAACCCGGCCCCCAGGATCCCCGGTTCCTCGGCCATCGCCGACCGGCTGGACCTCCGCCTCGACCCGGCCTGTGTGGGCTGGGCGATCGGCGCGCCTTCCGGCAAGGGGGAGATGCGGGCCTGGTTCGGTCTCGCCGACGGCCGCGAGCCCGACGCGCTCTCCCTCCTCCTCGCGGTCGACGCCCTGCCGCCGACCTCCTTCGAGCTGGGCCTGAAGGGCTGGACGCCGACCGTGGAGCTCACGACCCACGTCCGCTGCCGCCCGGCCCCCGGCCCGCTGCGGATCTCGATCACGACCCGCAACCTCGCCGGCGGCTTCCTGGAGGAGGACGCGGAGGTCTGGGACAGCGCCGACCGCCTGGTGGCCCAGTCCCGCCAACTGGCCCGCGCACCGCGCGCCTGAACCCGGCGCCCGGCTGACCGGGGCGAGCCGCCCGATCCGCTCCGCAGCCGGGCGTCGGGCGGCGTAATCCGGCCACCCGCCAGGGCCGCCGTCGCGGGCTCGTAGAATCGATCCACCATGGCTTACCTCGACCACGCCGCGACCACGCCCATGCTGCCCGAGGCGATCGAGGCGATGACCGCCCAGCTCGCCGTCACGGGCAACGCCTCCTCCCTGCACGCCCCCGGACGGCGGGCCCGGCGGACCGTCGAGGAGGGGCGCGAGACGCTCGCCGCCGCGCTCGGCGCGCGGCCGAGCGAGGTCGTCTTCACCTCCGGCGGCACCGAGGCCGACAACCTCGCCGTGAAGGGCCTCTACTGGGCCCGGCGCGACGCCGACCCCCGCCGTACCCGCGTCCTGGCCAGCCCGGTGGAGCACCACGCCGTGCTCGACGCCGTCGACTGGCTCGCCACCCACGAGGGCGCGGACGTCGAGTACCTGCCGGTGGACCGGTACGGCCGGGTGCACCCGGAGGCGCTGCGGGAGGCGATCGCCCGGGACCCCGAATCCGTGGCCCTCGCCACCGTCATGTGGGCCAACAACGAGATCGGCACGGTCATGCCGGTCCGTGAACTCGCGGACGTCGCCGCCGAGTTCGGCGTACCGCTGCACGCCGACGCCGTGCAGGCGATCGGCCAGGTCCCGGTCGACTTCGCCGCGTCCGGGCTCGCCGCCATGACCGTCTCCGGCCACAAGATCGGCGGCCCCTACGGCATCGGCGCCCTGCTCCTGGGCCGCGAGCACACCCCCGTACCCGTGCTGCACGGCGGAGGCCAGGAGCGGCACGTCCGCTCCGGCACCCTCGACGTGCCGGCCGTCGCCGCGTTCGCCGTCGCCGCGCGGCTCGCCACCGAGCGGCGCGAGGAGTTCGCCCGCGAGGTCGGCGCGCTGCGCGACGAGCTCGTGAGCGCCGTCCGTACGGTCGTCCCGGACGCGATCCTCGGCGGTGACCCCGTCGAGCGGCTCCCGGCCAACGCCCACTTCACCTTCCCCGGCTGCGAGGGCGACTCCCTGCTCCTGCTGCTCGACGCGGCGGGGATCGCCTGCTCCACCGGCTCCGCCTGCACCGCGGGCATCGCACAGCCGAGCCACGTCCTGCTCGCCACCGGCACGGATCCGGACCTGGCCAGGGGGACCCTGCGCTTCTCCCTGGGGCACACCTCCACGAAGGAGGACGTCGCGGCGGTGGCGGACGCGATCGGCCCGGCCGTGGAACGGGCGAGGACGGCCGGCCTCACCTGAGTGCCCCCGACGTCGCCCTCACACGCCCCCGGACGCGGCCCTCACACGCCCCCCCGGACGCCACCCCTCACGTGAGCTTCTTGGACGCCTCCCGCACCAGCTTCAGATAACGGTCCCAGTCCCAGTGCGGGCCGGGGTCGGTGTGGTCGGTGCCCTCGACCTCCACGTGCCCGATGAGGTGCTCCCGGTCCACGGGTATGCCGTACCGGGCGCATATGTCGGCCGCCAGCCGCGCCGACCCCGCGTACATCGCCGCCGTGAAGTCCTGCGGCCGGTCGACGAAGCCCTCGTGCTCGATGCCGATGCTCCGCTCGTTCATGTCGCGGTTCCCGGCGTGGAAGCCCACGTCGAGCTCCCGGATCATCTGCGCCACGTGCCCGTCCTTGCGGACGACGTAGTGCGCGGCGGCCCCGTGCCCCGGGTTCTTGAAGACCTTCAGGGCGGTCGCGTAGCTGCCCTGGACGACATGGATCACGATCCGGTCGATCGTGTAGTCGTCCGGCCGGTCGGCGCGCCGCCAGTTCGCCCGCGCCGCCGACGTCCACACGGCGGCCTTGTGATCGAGCTCGCCCTCGACCCGCTTCCTCTCCATTCCCGGCAGCCGCCACCAGGCGCGCGCCAGCTCGTCCCTGGCAAGCGCGGCCGTGCCCAGCACGGCCACGCCGCCACCGAGCAGCACCGCACGCCGCCCCACCCGTCTTCCCGAACCGTTCGCCTTGCTCCCCATGCCCGACAGAACGCCCGGCACCGCGACCGTGGTTCCCGGCGCCGACCCGTACCCTGGTAGGGCTATGACTCAGACTCCGCCCCAGCGCCCCCGCACCCGCCCCCTCCGGGTACTTGCCGCCATGTCCGGCGGAGTGGACTCCGCCGTCGCCGCCGCCCGTGCCGCAGAGGCGGGTCACGACGTCACCGGCGTGCACCTCGCCCTCTCCGCGAACCCGCAGTCCTTCCGTACGGGCGCGCGTGGCTGCTGCACGATCGAGGACTCCCGTGACGCACGCCGGGCGGCCGACGTCATCGGCATCCCGTTCTACGTGTGGGACCTCGCCGAGCGGTTCCGTGAGGACGTCGTCGACGACTTCGTCGCGGAGTACGAGGCGGGCCGCACTCCCAACCCGTGCCTCCGCTGCAACGAGAAGATCAAGTTCGCGGCGCTGCTCGACAAGGCGCTCGCCCTCGGCTTCGACGCGGTCTGCACCGGGCACTACGCGACGGTCGTCCTGAACGAGGACGGCACGCGTGAGCTGCACCGTGCCTCCGACATGGCCAAGGACCAGTCGTACGTGCTCGGGGTGCTCGACGAGAAGCAGCTCGCGCACGCGATGTTCCCGCTCGGCGACACCCTCACGACCAAGGACGAGATCCGGGCGGAGGCGGAGCGGCGCGGGCTCGCGGTCGCGAAGAAGCCCGACAGCCACGACATCTGCTTCATCGCCGACGGCGACACCCAGGGCTTCCTCGCCTCCCGCCTGGGCAAGGCGGAGGGCGACATCGTCGACGAGGCCGGTACGAAGGTCGGCACGCACGAGGGCGCGTACGGCTTCACGATCGGCCAGCGCAAGGGCCTGCGGATCGGCCACCCGGCCGCGGACGGCAAGCCGCGCTACGTCCTCGACATCTCGCCCGTGAACAACACGGTCACCGTCGGCCCCGTCGAGGCCCTCGACGTGACCGGCCTGACGGCGATCAAGCCCCGCTGGTGCGGCACCGCACCGGAGGGCGAGGGCCGCTACACCGCCCAGCTCCGCGCCCACGGCGGCGAGACGGAGGTGACGGCGACCCTGACGGCCGGCGAACTCACGGTCGCCTTCGCCGAGCCGGTCCGCGGGGTGGCCCCGGGCCAGGCGATCGTCCTGTACGACGGCACGCGCGTGGTGGGCTCGGCCACGATCGCGACGACGACCCGCCGCACGACGGCGGAGGAGCCGACGAGGGCGTAGTCGGCGCGCGCGTACCCAGGCGGTACGCGGCGTAGGCGCGCCCTCCAAGGCGCCCCTCAGACCGCCCCCACCGTCTCCCGCTCCTCCGCCAGGAACTCCTCCAGGACCGGGGCGATCACGTGCGGGGCCACCTCGTGCGTCTGGCCCGTCAGGGTGCGGTGGCGGGCCCGGGGGAGGGCCGCCGTCAGGGCGCGGGCCGCCTGCCGGGTTCCCGCCGGGCTCGCGCCCCCGTCGATCACCAGTACGCGCGCGTGGACCCCGGCGAACTCCGGTACGGTCCCGTCGCCGAGGACGGCGAGGTCGTACGCGAGGGTGTGGGCCAGGTCCGCCACTCCCGGCCGCAGCTCCGCAGGTACGCCCGAGTCCGCGAGGAACAGCGTGAGCGCCGCTCCCCGCCGCCCCTGGGCGAGCAGCGCGGCGACCCGCCGCCGGCGCTGGGCGGCCTCCGCCGAGTACGGCGGCTCGTACACCGACACCTGGCCCACCGGAAGCCCCGCGGCCACCGCGGCGAGCGCCAGCGCGCCGCCGGTGCCCACGCCGTGCAGGGCGGCCCCGGCGCCGGCCGCCGCGACCACCGCCGCGAGGTCCTCGATCTCGCGCTCCACCGCGTACGGCGAGGTGTCGCCGCTGCCGCCGCGCCCCCTCCGGTCGTACGCCACCACCGAGAAGCGCCGGGCCAGCAGCAGGCCGAGCGGCCGCTCTGCCGCGGCCGCCCCGAGCGCGCCGCTCACCAGGACGAGCGGCGGCCCGTCCCCGTACCGCTCGTACGCGATCGGCGTCCCGTCCCGTGACGTGACCCGTCCCCGGAGCCTGCTCAGCGCGGTGTTCACCTCATCCATGGCAGGACAGACCCGGGCCGTCACCGGAACTCATCGCCGCGCGGCGGGATTTCCCGAAGAATCTTGGAAGCCGCTGGTCACGGCCTACGGTGAGGCCATGAACATCTGCGTCTTCCTCTCCGCGGCCGACCTCGACGAGCGCTACACGGCCCCCGCCCGCGACTTCGCCCGCCTCCTCGGCAAGGCAGGCCACACCCTGGTCTGGGGCGGCTCCGACACCGGCCTGATGAAGGTGGTCGCGGACGGCGTGCAGGAGGCCGGCGGCCGGCTCGTCGGCGTCTCCGTCGACTTCCTCGCCCACAAGGCCCGCCCCAACGCCGACGAGATGGTCGTCACCGAGGATCTGGCGGCGCGCAAGGCGCTCCTCCTCGCCAAGTCCGACGCGATCGTGATCATGGTCGGCGGCACCGGAACCCTCGACGAGGCCACCGAGATCCTGGAGCTGAAGAAGCACGGCAAGCACACCAAGCCGGTGGTCCTCCTCAACACGGCCGGCTTCTACGACGGCCTGAAGACCCAGTTCCGCCGCATGAACGAGGAGGGCTTCCTCCCGCTTCCCCTCACCGACCTCGTCTTCTTCGCCGACGACGCCCCGACGGCCCTGGCCCACCTGGAGGAGAACATCGGCTCCCGCTGATGCGAGCATGGCTCCCATGGCTACTCATGTGATCACCGGAGCCGGTTCCGGCATCGGCGCGGCCGTCGCGCGGCGCCTTCACGCGCGCGGGGACGAGCTCGTACTGCACGCGCGCGACGCGGGGCGGGCCAAGGAGCTCGCCGCGCGGTTCCCGGGTGCTCGGACGCTCGTCGGGGACCTCGCCGACCCGGACCGGCTCTCCTGGGCGTTCTCCCACCAGAGCATGCCCGAGCGGGTCGACAGCCTGCTGCACATCGCCGGGGTCGTGGACCTCGGTCCGATCGGCGACCTCACCCCGAAGACCTGGCACCACCAGCTCAACGTCAACCTGGTCGCCCCGGCCGAACTGACCCGGCACCTGCTGCCGCAGCTCCGCGTCTCCCAGGGGCACGTCGTCTTCGTGAACTCGGGCGCCGGTCTCAACGCGCACGCCGAGTGGGGGGCGTACGCCGCCTCGAAGCACGGCCTCAAGGCCCTCGCCGACGCCCTGCGCCACGAGGAGCACGCCCACGGGGTGCGGGTGACCTCGGTCTACCCGGGCCGTACCGCGAGCCCCATGCAGGCGAAGGTCCACGCCCAGGAGGGCAAGGAGTACGACGCCTCCCGGTGGATCGACCCCGACTCGGTCGCGACGGCGATCCTCACGGCGATCGACCTGCCGCGCGACGCCGAGATCAACGACCTCACCGTCAGGCCGGGACGCTGACCATGAGCGACTCGGACGACACGAAGATCTGGGGCCCCGCGACCGGCGTCGGCTCCCTGCCCGGCGGAGACGCCCGTGAGGCGGCGAGGGCCGCCACGGGGTCCTTCGAGGACTTCCCGTTCCTGGCCGAGCTGCCCGCCCGCGGCCCCGGCGCCGACATGATCGGCCGGACGATCGGGATGCTCGTCGACCTCCACGCGCACGTGGAGCCGAGCGGCTGGCGGATCAGCGACCGGCCCGGCCGGGACACCAAGCGGGCCCGTTCCTGGTTGGGCGAGGACCTGGACGCCCTGGAGGAGTTCACCCAGGGGTACGAGGGTCCCCTCAAGGTGCAGGCCGTGGGCCCGTGGACGCTCGCCGCGGCCCTGGAGCTGCGCGGCGGCGAGGCGGCGCTCGGGGACGCGGGCGCCTGCCGGGACCTGGTGGGCTCGCTCGCCGAGGGCCTCCACGGCCACCTCGCGGAGCTCCGCAAGCGGATCCCGGGGGCCAGGGTCGTCCTCCAGCTCGACGAGCCCTCGCTCACCGCGGTCCTGCGCGGCCACGTCCGCACCGCCAGCGGCTACCGCACCTACCGGGCCGTCGACCGGCAGGTCGTGGAGAGCGCCCTGCGGGAGGTCATCGCCGTCCACGACGGGCCGGTGGTCGTCCACTCCTGCGCCCCGGACGTGCCGTTCGCGCTGCTGCGGAGGGCGGGGGTCGCCGGTGTCTCGTTCGACTTCGGGCTGCTCACCGAGCGTGACGAGGAGACGATCGGGGAGGCCGTGGAGGCCGGTACGAAGCTGTTCGCCGGTGTGGTGGCGTCCACCGACGGCCCGTTGTCGGACCCGGGCGGTAGCGTCATGGGTGTCAGGACGCTGTGGCGCAGGCTGGGGCTGAATCCGGGGACTCTCGCGGAGTCCGTGGTCATCACTCCGACGTGCGGGCTCGCGGGCGCTTCGCCTGCCTACGCCCGTGCGGCGCTCGCCCACTGCGCCCGGGCGGCGAGATCGCTCGCGGACAACCCAGAGTGACCGGGTTTCGAGGCACGGGAGGACGGACGAAGGTGGCAGTCGAACAGGGGGCCCTGCCCGCCGAGGTACGGGAGAAGCACGCCGACCTCGCCGAACAGGTCGAGGAGCACCGCTTCCGGTACTACGTGAAGGACCAGCCGGTCATCAGCGACGGCGAGTTCGACAAGCTCCTGCGTGCCCTGGAGGCGCTGGAGGAGGAGTACCCGGAGCTGCGGACGCCCGACTCCCCGACCCAGAAGGTCGCGGGACAGTACGAGACCGAGTTCACCTCCGTCGAGCACCGCGAGCGGATGCTCTCCCTCGACAACGCCTTCGACGACGAGGAACTGGCCACCTGGGCCGAGCGGGTCGCGCGGGACGTCGGCACCCCCGACTTCCACTTCCTGTGCGAGCTGAAGGTCGACGGCCTCGCGGTCAACCTGACGTACGAGCACGGGCGGCTGACCCGGGCCGCGACCCGGGGCGACGGCCGTGCGGGCGAGGACATCACGCCCAACGTGCGGACGATCGCCGACATCCCGGAGCGGCTGCGCGGCGACCGGATCCCGGACCTGGTGGAGATCCGCGGCGAGGTCTACTTCCCGATGGAGGCCTTCGAGGGGCTCAACGCCCGCCTGGTCGAGGCCGGCGACAAGCCCTTCGCCAACCCGCGGAACGCGGCGGCGGGTTCGCTCCGCCAGAAGGACCCCAAGGTCACCGCCTCCCGCCCGCTCCACATGGTGGTCCACGGCATCGGCGCGCGCGAGGGCTTCGACATCTCCCGGCTCTCGGAGACGTACGACCTGCTGCGCGAGTGGGGCCTGCCCACCGCCCGGCACAACAAGGTGGTCGGCTCGCTCGACGAGGTGCGGGAGTTCATCGCGTACTTCGGGGAGAACCGCCACTCCGTGGAGCACGAGATCGACGGCGTCGTCGTCAAGCTCGACGAGATCCCGCTCCAGGGCCGGCTCGGCTCCACCGCGCGCGCCCCGCGCTGGGCCATCGCCTGGAAGTACGCGCCGGAGGAGGTCAACACCAAGCTGATCGACATCAAGGTCGGCGTCGGCAGGACCGGGCGCGTCACCCCGTACGCCCAGGTGGAGCCGGTCACGGTCGCGGGCTCCGAGGTCGAGTTCGCCACCCTCCACAACCAGGAGGTGGTGAAGGCCAAGGGCGTCCTCATCGGTGACACGGTCGTGCTGCGCAAGGCCGGCGACGTCATCCCGGAGATCCTCGGCCCGGTCGCCGATCTGCGGGACGGCGGCGAGCGGGAGTTCGTCATGCCGGCGGAGTGCCCCGAGTGCGGGACTCCGCTGAAGCCGATGAAGGAGGGCGACATCGACCTCCGCTGCCCGAACGCCCGGACCTGCCCGGCCCAGCTGCGTGAGCGCCTCTTCTTCCTCGCCGGGCGCCAGTGCCTCGACATCGAGAACTTCGGCGCGGTGGCGGCGGCCGCCCTGACCCGCCCCCTGGAGCCGTCCGAGCCCCCGCTGGTCGACGAGGGCGACCTCTTCGACCTCACCATCGAGCAGCTCCTGCCGATCAAGGCGTACGTCCTCGACCCGGACAGCGGACTGCCCAGGCGGGACCCGAAGACCGGCGAGGAGAAGATCGTCACGGTCTTCGCCAACCAGAAGGGCGAGCCGAAGAAGAACGCCCTGGCGATGCTGGAGAACATCGCGGCGGCGAAGACCCGGCCGCTCGCCCGTTTCATCAACGGTCTCTCGATCCGGCACGTGGGGCCGGTCGCGGCCGAGGCGCTGGCCCGCGAGTTCCGTTCCCTGGAGCGGATCGAGCAGGCGAGCGAGGAGGAGCTGGCCGCCGTCGACGGGGTCGGCGGGATCATCGCGGCCGCGGTGAAGCAGTGGTTCTCCGAGGAGTGGCACCGGGAGATCGTGCGCAAGTGGCGTGCGGCCGGGGTCAGCCTGGAGGACGAGGGCGCCGGGGAGGACGAGGGGCCGCGTCCGCTGGAAGGTCTGACGGTCGTGGTGACCGGCACCCTGGAGAAGTTCACCAGGGATGGCGCAAAAGAGTCCCTGCAGAGGCTCGGAGCGAAGGTTGCCGGTTCCGTTTCGAAGAAGACCTCCTTTGTGGTGGTCGGTGAAAACCCTGGTTCGAAGTACGACAAGGCAATGCAGCTGAAGGTTCCGGTTCTGAACGAGGAGGGCTTCGCGGTCCTGCTCGAACAGGGGCCCGACGCCGCAAGAGAGGCCGCGGTCCCGGTCGTCGAGTAGCGCCCCGGACTCCCTCGAAGGGCCCCCCGAAGCTCACCCGTTCGGCGCATACCAGATCGTTACGGGTGGCCCGGTCGCATTCGGGCAAGAGAGGGAGAGCGCTGCCCGTCGAAGCCCTCGGCGGCCTAGTGTGGTGACCGTGCGTCTCGTCCTGCACGGCCGCGCGAGGGCTCTGCCGGTCGTGGCGTCAGGACGACGGCCCCGTCGAACACGAGACACGACCGCCCGACGGCGGCCGTGCGACGGACGGCCGGACGACGGACGGCCGCGTGAGCGCGGCCGTCTCACACCGACGGCACCGCGCCTGTGAGAGGGACGGGAATGGAACCGACCGAGAGCGCCGCCCCGGTCCCACGGCCGCACGGCCGTGTGGTCCCCCCGGGCTTCACCTCCCGGCTGCCCGCAGCCGTGGTGGGCATCGCCGCCGTCGTGCTGGCCGCCGGCCTCCAGCGAGCCGTGAGCACCGGCCACGGGCTCTTCCCCGGAGGGGTCGTCGGCTGGTCCCTCGCCGTCCTCACCGGGCTCATCGTCGGCCATCTGGTCGCCCTCGGCCGCGACCGCTGGTGGGGCGGCACCGGCTCCGGCGCCGCCCTCACCCTCGCCGTCCTCCTCCTGTACGGCTGGGTGCCCGCCGGGCTCGTCTCGCTGACCGTCGTCGCCCTCGTCGGCGCCGCCCGCCGGCACCGCTGGCGGCAGGGCCTGCTGCACGGCGCCGCCGACGTCATCGGGGTCGCCGCCGCCGCCCTCGTCCTCGCCCTCTTCGGAGACGTACCCAGCGTCGAACGGCCCTGGCAGCCCCTCGACTGGACCATCGGGGACCTCCCGGAAGTCGTGCTCGCCGCGGCCGCCTATCTCGTGGTGACCCGCATCCTCCTGTGGTACACGCTCGCCCCCCAGGGCCGCGGACTGCCCACGGTCGCCCGCACCGCCCTCCTCCGGCAGGGCCTCGTCGCCGTCGCCCTGCTCGGCATCACCCCGCTGATCTGCGTCGTCGCCGTCAGCAGGCCGGTCCTGCTGCCCCTCTTCGCCGTCCCCCTCATCGCCCTCGACTCCACCCTCTGGATCGCCCGCGCCCGCGCCGAGGAACAGCTGCGCGACCCGCTGACCGGGCTCCCCAACCGCCAGTGGCTCCTGGAGCGCGCCTGGACCGCCCTGGAGGAGGCCGAGGGCGAGGGAGCGCGCGCCGCCCTCGTCCTGATCGACCTCGACCGCTTCCGATCGGTCAACGACACCCTCGGACACCTCGCGGGCGACCGGCTGCTCCTCCAGATCGCCGACAGGCTCCGCCTCGCCCTGCCCCGCGGCGCCGAGGCCGCCCGGCTCGGCGGCGACGAGTTCGCCGTCCTGCTGCCCACCGCCGACTCCACCACCAGCGCCCAGCGCGTCGCCCGCCACCTCGTCGCCGAGCTGTCCTCCCCGCTCGACCTCGACGGACTCACCCTCGTCCTGGAGGCCAGCGCCGGCGTCGCCGTCTTCCCCGACCACGCGCTCGACGCCGAGGGCCTGCTGCGCCGCGCCGACGTGGCCATGTACCAGGCCAAGCGCGACCGCACCGGCGTCGAGGTCTACGAGTCCAAGCGCGACTCCAACACGCCCGACCGGCTCGGCCTCCTCGGCGACCTGCGCCGCGCCCTCGACGCCGGCGAGGTCGAACTCCACTACCAGCCCAAGGTCCGCTTCGACGGCCAGGTCGCCGGCCTCGAAGCGCTCGTCCGCTGGGTCCACCCCGAGCGCGGAAAGGTCCCGCCGGACGAGTTCATCGCCATCGCCGAGTCCTCCGGCCTGATGCCGCACCTCACCGAGTACGTCCTGGAGACCGCACTCGCCCAGGTCGCCCGCTGGCGTGCCCAGGGCCTCCACGTCCCGGTCGCCGTCAACGTCTCGCCGCGCGATGTGCACACCCCCGGCTTCGCGGGCGCCGTCGCCGCCCGGCTGGCCCGCCACGGCGTCCCGGCCGGAGCGCTCCAGCTGGAGATAACGGAACACGTGCTCCTCGAGGACCCCCAGCGGGCCGCCGACACGCTGAACGGCCTCACCGGCCACGGCGTGAAGATGTCCCTCGACGACTTCGGCACCGGGTACTCCTCCCTCGTCCATCTGCGCCGGCTCCCCGTCAGCGAGCTGAAGATCGACCGCTCCTTCGTCGCCCGGCTCGCCGTCGACACCGAGGACGCCGAGATCGTCCGCTGCACCGTCGACCTCGCCCACTCCCTCGGCCTCCTCGTCGTCGCCGAGGGCGTGGAGGACGACGAGACCTGGGAGCGCCTCCGTGACCTGGGCTGCGACGCCGTCCAGGGCTGGCTGGTCGCCGCCGCGATGCCGCCGGGCGAGGCGACCGCCTGGCTCCTGGCCCGCGGCGAGCACGGCTGGCGCCGCCCCGCGGACATCGCGGCCCAGGCGGAGCTCGACCGCCACGCGGCCCAGGTCGAGCTCGGCCACCACCCCGCCGAGGCCGAGCTCGAGCACCCCTCGGGCCAGGTCGTACAGTGACGTTTTTCCCGTGGTCAGGGCCGTCCCGGCGAGGAACCCTCCCCTTGCCGGGCGCCGTCCCGGCCGAGGAACCCGACCACTTCGCCGGGCCACTCACGCCCCCGCGCCGGCGGGGATGAATGGGCGTGTTCGTGACGGTGGCCCGCGCCCCATAGGATTGCGGTACATCCCACAAGACTCACCCCTGAGGATCGCTGCATGCCTGGCATCACGCGCGAGGAGGTCGCCCACCTCGCCCGGCTGACGCGTCTGGAGCTGTCCGGTGAAGAGCAAGACCACTTCGCCGAACAGCTCGACGTGATCATCGGCGCGGTCGCCCGCGTCTCCGAGGTCGCCGACCAAGACGTACCGCCGACCTCCCACCCGCTGCCGCTGACCAATGTCATGCGCGCGGACGAGGTCCGTCCGTCGCTCACCCCCGAGCAGGCGCTCTCCGGCGCCCCGGCCCAGGAGCAGCAGCGTTTCAAGGTGCCGCAGATCCTGGGGGAGGACTAACACCCATGACGGACAACATCATCAAGCTCACCGCGGCCGAGATCGCGCGGAAGATCGCCGCCGGCGAGCTGACCGCCGTCGAGGTCGCCGAGGCGCACCTCGCCCGCATCGAGGCCGTCGACGAGAAGGTCCACGCCTTCCTGCACGTCGACCGTGAGGGCGCGCTCGCCCAGGCCCGCGCCGTCGACGAGAAGCGCGCCCGCGGCGAGAAGCTCGGCCCGCTCGCCGGTGTGCCGCTCGCGCTCAAGGACATCTTCACCACCGTCGGCATGCCGACGACCGTGGGCTCGAAGATCCTGGAGGGCTGGATCCCGCCGTACGACGCGACGCTGGTCAAGAACCTCAAGGCCGCCGACGTCGTCATCCTCGGCAAGACCAACATGGACGAGTTCGCCATGGGCTCCTCCACGGAGAACAGCGCGTACGGTCCGACCGGCAACCCCTGGGACCTGACCCGCATCCCCGGCGGCTCCGGCGGTGGTTCCTCCGCCGCCCTCGCCGCGTACGAGGCCCCCCTCGCCATCGGCACGGACACCGGCGGCTCCATCCGCCAGCCCGCCGCGGTCACCGGCACGGTCGGCGTCAAGCCCACCTACGGCGGGGTCTCCCGCTACGGCATGGTGGCCTTCTCGTCCTCCCTCGACCAGGGCGGCCCCTGCGCCCGTACGGTCCTGGACGCGGCCCTCCTCCACGAGGCCATCGCCGGGCACGACCCGCTCGACTCGACCTCCATCGACGCCCCGGTCCCGCCGGTCGTCGAGGCGGCCCTGAGCGGCTCCGTCGGCGGCATGCGCGTCGGCGTCGTCAAGCAGTTCCGCGGCGAGGGCTACCAGGCCGGTGTCGTGCAGCGCTTCGACGAGTCCGTCGAGCTCCTCAAGGAGCTGGGCGCCGAGATCGTCGAGCTGGACTGCCCGACCTTCGACCTCGCCCTCTCGGCGTACTACCTGATCGCGCCGTCCGAGTGCTCCTCGAACCTGGCCCGCTTCGACGCCATGCGCTACGGCCTGCGGGTCGGCGACGACGGCACCCGGTCCGCCGAGGACGTCACCGCCCTCACCCGTGAGGCCGGCTTCGGCGACGAGGTCAAGCGCCGCATCATCCTCGGTACGTACGCCCTGAGCTCCGGCTACTACGACGCGTACTACGGCTCGGCCCAGAAGGTCCGGACGCTCATCACCCGCGAGTTCGAGAAGGCCTTCGAGGAGGTGGACGTGATCGTCTCCCCGACGACCCCCACCACCGCCTTCCCGATCGGCGAGCGCGCCGACGACCCGATGGCCATGTACCTCGCGGACCTCTGCACCATCCCGACCAACCTCGCCGGCAACGCCGCGATGTCGCTGCCCTGCGGCCTCGCGCCCGAGGACGGCCTCCCGGTCGGGCTGCAGATCATCGCCCCCGCCATGAAGGACGACCGGCTCTACAAGGTCGGAGCCGCCGTCGAGGCCGCCTTCGTGGAAAAGTGGGGTCACCCGCTGCTTGAGGAGGCTCCGTCGCTGTGAGTGCCATGGCAAAGAAGGCCAAGAACTTCAAGAAGTCGAAGACCGGCGTCTACGTGTCGCTGGCCACCACCGCGTTCGGCGCCGTGAGCGTCGCCAAGCAGGCCAAGCTGGCCCGCAACGACGGCGACATGCTGCGGCTCGTCGACGCCGCGGTCTCCGCCGCCGCCATCGTTACCGGCCTGGCGATCCTCTACCGGGAGCTGAAGCGCCTGGGCGACGACGACGTCCTGCTGGGCTGAGAGGGAAAGTCTCACCGTGACTGTCACTGAACTGCTGTCGTACGAAGCGGCGCTCGCCGAGTACGACCCCGTCATGGGCCTTGAGGTCCATGTCGAGCTCGGCACCCGGACGAAGATGTTCTGCGGCTGCTCGACCGAGCTGGGCGCGGACGCCAACTCGCAGACCTGCCCCACCTGCCTCGGCCTGCCCGGCTCGCTGCCGGTCGTCAACGAGATCGGCGTCGAGTCCGCCATCAAGATCGGCCTCGCGCTGCACTGCGAGATCGCCGAGTGGTGCCGCTTCGCCCGGAAGAACTACTTCTATCCGGACATGCCGAAGAACTTCCAGACCTCCCAGTACGACGAGCCGATCGCCTTCAACGGCTACCTGGACGTCCAGCTGGAGGACGGCGAGGTCTTCCGCGTGGAGATCGAGCGCGCCCACATGGAGGAGGACACCGGCAAGTCCACCCACATCGGTGGCGCGACCGGCCGCATCCACGGCGCCTCGCACTCGCTGCTCGACTACAACCGGGCCGGCATCCCGCTCATCGAGATCGTCACCAAGCCGATCGAGGGCGCGGGCGAGCGGGCCCCCGAGGTCGCCAAGGCGTACGTCGCCGAGCTGCGCGAGCTGATCCGCGCCCTCGGCGTCTCCGACGCGCGCATGGACAAGGGCCAGATGCGCTGCGACGTGAACCTGTCGCTGCGCCGCCACGGCACCAAGACCTTCGGCACCCGCTCGGAGACGAAGAACGTCAACTCGCTCCGCTCCGTGGAGCGCGCGGCGCGCTTCGAGATCCAGCGCCACGCGGCCGTGCTCACCTCCGGTGGCACGATCGTGCAGGAGACCCGTCACTTCCACGAGGACGACGGCTCCACCACCTCCGGCCGCATCAAGGACAACGCCGAGGACTACCGGTACTTCCCGGAGCCCGACCTGGTGCCGGTGGCCCCGTCCCGCGAGTGGGTCGAGGAGCTCCGCAAGGGCCTTCCCGAGCTGCCGCGGGTGCGCCGCAACCGGCTGCGCGAGGAGTGGGGCGTGTCCGAGCTGGACATGCAGTCCATCCTCAACGCGGGCGCGGTCGACGCGATCGTCGCCACGATCGAGGCGGGCGCGGACGCGGCCTCGGCCCGCAAGTGGTGGATGGGCGAGCTCGCCCGGAACGCCAACGAGCAGGGCGTCTCCCTCGAGGAGCTGGCCATCACCCCGGCCGACGTGGCCCGGGTCTCGGCCCTGGTCGCCGCCGGTGACCTCAACGACAAGCTGGCCCGTCAGGTCATCGAGGGCGTCCTCGCCGGCGAGGGCACCCCGGACGAGGTCGTCGAGAAGCGCGGTCTGAAGGTCGTCTCCGACGACGGCGCGCTCGGCGCGGCGGTCGAGGAGGCCATCGCGGGCAACGCGGCCATCGCCGACAAGATCCGCGGCGGCAAGGTCGCGGCGGTCGGCGCGCTGGTCGGCGCGGTCATGAAGGCCACCCGCGGCCAGGCGGACGCGGCGAAGGTCAAGGACCTGATCCTGGAGAAGCTGGGCGTCAGCGAGGGCTGAGCCCTTTCTCGTACGGCCGCGAGGGCGGCGTCCCGGGTGTACGCACCGGGGACGCCGCCCTCGCCGTTTCCCGGTTCCGGCGCGCGCCGCCCGGGCATCATGGGGGCATGGAGGGGAGAGCGACACACACCTGTGTTGACTGCGCGCACCCGCGGGGCGTCCATGTGCCGTCCCTGGGGCGCTGCTTGGGGGAAGTGCCGGGCGCGGGGTGCTTCTGCACCCTGTTCACGCGAGCGGGCGAGGCGGAGGCCTCGGAGCGGGCCGAACCGTCGTCCCCGTCCCGCGACTCGTGGTGGGCGAAGGAGGAGGACCACAGGACCTCGTGCGGCGGCTGCGGCGGGGGCGGGGGAGGCGGCTGCGGGGGCTGCGGGGAGTGACGCCCTCCGGATGGTCCGCGATGGCCTGAACTCGCTTGGACTCCTGTCTCGTTCCCTTGGACGTTCACAGGCACGTCCCCGTCGGGTCTTCTCGTCGTCACCCCGTCTCACTACCGTCCTCGGCGTACCACCCAATGGCTCGAAGGCGAACCATTGGCCGTCGACTGGAGGTCGGTCTTGTCCCCCGAGAAGTCATCCGAGATGTCCCGCAGAAGGCTCCTCGCGCTGGGTGGAGGCGCCCTCGGTGTCGCCGCCGCCGGCTCGCTGCTGCCGCCGTCGCTGCAGGCCGCGATGGCCGCGGAGCCCCCGGCCGGGGGGATGTCGGCGGTCCGGCACGTGGTGATCCTGATGCAGGAGAACCGTTCCTTCGACCACTACTTCGGCACCCTCCGCGGCGTCCGCGGCTTCGGCGACCGCAACGCCGTCGAACTCCCCTCCGGCAGGCCGGTCTTCGAGCAGCCCGCCGCCCTCGGCCGGACCGTGCTGCCCTTCCCGATCCGCGGCGCCGCCGAGACCCAGAAGAAGGACCTCCAGTACATCGGCGACCTCGACCACTCCTGGAGCGGCGGCGGCAAGGCCTGGCGCGGCGGCTGGATGGACGGATGGGTCTCGGCCAAGACCGCCGCCACCATGGCGTACTACGACCGGCAGGACCTCCCCCTGCACTACGAGCTCGCCGACACCTTCACCGTCTGTGACGCGTACCACTCGTCCGTCCACACCTCGACGAGCCCCAACCGCAACCACCTCTGGTCCGGCTGGACCGGCTTCGAGGCCGACGGCAGCCGGGCCGTCACCAACGCCGCGTACGCCGAGGGCACCCACCCGGGCTACGGCTGGTCCACCTACGCCGAGCGCCTGGAGGCCGCCGGGCGCAGCTGGAAGACGTACACCGAGTGGGAGAACTTCACCGACAACAACATCGAGTTCTTCACCACCTTCAAGAAGATCGCCCGCAAGGCCCTCGCCAGGACCGGCGGGCACACCTTCATGGAGTCCTTCTACGCCGCCGTCCGCGACACCGGCGACGCCGCCGAGCGCACCCGTCTCCTCGGACTCCTGGAGGAGGGCGTCGCCGAGCTCACCGAGGCCGAGCGCTCCCTCTTCGAGCGCGGACTGCGCCGGGTCGAGAGCGGCACCCTCGCCGACGCCTTCCGCGCCGACGTCGCCGCCGGCACCCTCCCCGAGGTCTCCTACCTCGTGCCCTCCGCGATCGACTCCGAGCACCCCGGCTCCTCCTCGCCGATCGCCTCCGCCACCCTCGTCTACAAGGTGCTCGACGCCCTCGGCGCGCACCCGGACGTCTGGCGCCACACCGTCGTCCTGATCAACTACGACGAGAACGACGGTTTCTTCGACCATGTGCCGCCGCCCGTCCCGCCCGCCGGCGACACGGACGAGCGCTGGAAGGGCCAGCCCACCGGCCTCGGCATCCGCGTCCCGCTGCTCGTCGTCTCCCCCTGGTCGGTCGGCGGCTACGTCTGCTCCGAGACCTTCGACCACACCTCGGTGATCCGCTTCCTGGAGCGGCTCACGGGCATCGAGGAGCCCAACATCACCCCCTGGCGCCGGGCCGTCACGGGTGACCTCACCTCGGCCTTCGATTTCAAGCGGGGCCGCCGGCAGCCCGACGTCGAGCAGCCCGGGCCGATCCCGCCGTTCAGCGGCCGCTGGCGGCCCCAGCCGCCGGCCGTGCAGCGGATGCCGGTGCAGGAGCCCGGCGTCCGCCCCGCCCGCCCGCTGCCGTACCAGCCGGACGCCGCCGCGACCACCGGCGCGGGTTCGGTGACGGTCGCGCTGAGCAACCGGGGGAAGGCGAGCGCCCACTTCGCGCTCTATCCGTACGCGGGCGAGTTCGCCGTCCCGCAGCACCAGGACGTCAGGGGTACGGGGGAGTGGACCGTCCCCGTCACGGGTGATCGTTACCGCTTCACGATCACCGGCCCCAACGGCTTCCGCCGGGAGTTCGAGGGCCCCGCGACGGGCGGCGCCGAGGTCGCCTCGCGGATCGACCACCACGACCGTGACCTGCACCTCACCGTACGGAACACCGGATCGGCACCGCTCGCCTTCACGGTGAGGCCGCTCGGGTACGTGGACGAGGCCGACCTCGCCGACTGGACCCGTACGGTCACGGTGAAGCCGGGGAAGACCCGTACCGTCGTGCACTCGGCCTCCGACGCGCACGGCTGGTACGACATCGAGGTGACCACGGCCGACGGCTTCCGCCGCCGGCTCATGGGGCACATCGAGAACGGCCGCGCCAGCGTCTCCGGCTGATCACCACCGCGAACCGCCGTGCCCGGGGGTTCGGGAGCCGGGTCCCGAACCCCCGCCACACCTGTGAGTATCGACACGAAACGGTCAAACGATCACGTTTGGCTGCCAGAGTGGGTCCACGTAGGTGATGCGTTCTTCTCGGGCTGCTCCCGTGCAAGATCCACGAACCACCCAGGGAGCACGTCCTTTGGCAGCCATCGCACGGTGGTGCATCAAGCACCGCCTCGTCGCCGTCCTCCTCTGGCTCCTCGCCCTCGGCGGGGTCGGCACCGCGGCGGTCGTCGCCGGCGGCGCCTACTCCAACGACTACGAGGTCCCCGGAACCGAGTCCGGCAGGGCCACCGCCCTCCTCGACCGGGGCTTCGACGGCCTCGGCGGCGACAGCGACACCATCGTCTGGCACACCGACCGGGGCAGCGTCCGCGCCGACGCCGTCGAGCGGCGCATGACCGCGATGCTCGACGAGGTCGCCGAACTGCCCGGCATCGCGGCCGTGAGCTCGCCCTACGGCGACACACGCGGCCAGGTCAGCGAGGACGGGCACACCGCCTACGCCGCCGTCGTCTTCCACGAGCTGGCCGACGACATCCCCGAGGAGCAGGCCCGCGCGCTCGTCGACACGGCGAAGGCAGCGGCCGGGGACGGTCTCGAGGTCGAGCTCGGCGGCAGTGCGGTCGCCCTCACCGAGGCCCCCGGCGGGCACATCGCCGAAGTCGTCGGCGTCGCCGTCGCCGGTGTCGTCCTCTTCCTCGCCTTCGGCTCCCTCGCCGCCTCCCTGCTCCCCCTGGCGACGGCGCTCGTCAGCGTCGGCATCGCGTACTCCGGGATCGTCCTCCTGGGCCATCTGATGACCGTCGCCGACTTCGCCCCGATGCTCGGCATGCTCGTCGGCCTCGGCGTCGGCATCGACTACGCCCTCTTCATCGTCACCCGGCACCGCAGAGGCCTGAAACGCGGCCTCTCCGTCGCGGAGGCCGCCGAGACCGCCGTCGCCACCACAGGCCGCGCCGTCGTCTTCGCCGGAGCCACCGTCTGCATCGCGCTGCTCGGCATGCTCATCCTGCGGCTCGGCTTCCTCAACGGCGTCGCCATCGCCGCCTCCCTCACCGTCGTCCTCACGGTCGCCGCCTCCGTCACCTTCCTCCCGGCGCTGCTCTCCTTCATCGGCATGCGCGCCCTCTCCCGGCGCGAACGCCGGGCCCTCGCCGAGCACGGGCCGAAGCCCGAGCTGCCCACCGGCTTCGCCGCCCGCTGGTCCGTCTTCGTCGAGCGGCACCCCAAGCTCCTCGGGCTTGTCGCCGCCGTCGTCATGGGCGTCCTCGCCCTGCCCACGCTCTCGCTCCACCTCGGCACCTCCGACCAGGGCAACGGTCCGGCCACCGCCACCACACGGAAGGCGTACGACCTGATCGCCGAGGGCTTCGGGCCGGGCGTCAACGGCCCGCTCACCCTCGTCGCGGGGCTCGACGGCGCCGACGACCGGATCGCCCTCGACCAGTTGTCGGCCGCGCTCTCCGCCACCCGCGGCGTGGCCTCCGTCTCCCCGGTGACCTACAACAGCTCCGGCGACACCGCCGTCCTCGTCGTCGTCCCCGATTCCTCGCCCCAGTCCAAGGCCACCAGCGAGCTCGTCGACAGGCTCCGCACGGACGTCCTGCCCCGGGCCGAGACCGGCACCTCCCTCGACGTCCACGTCGGCGGTGTCACCGCCTCGTACGACGACTTCGCCGAGATCATCGTCGGGAAGCTGCCGCTCTTCGTCGGTGTCGTCATCGCCCTCGGCTCCCTGCTGCTCCTGCTCGCCTTCCGCTCGATCGGCATCCCGCTCAAGGCCGCCGTCATGAACGTCGCGGCCGTCGCCGCCGCCTTCGGCGTCGTCGTGGCGATCTTCCAGTGGGGCTGGGGGAGCGAACTCCTCGGACTCGGCAGCGCGGGGCCGATCGAACCCTTCCTGCCCGTGATCATGGTCTCCGTCCTCTTCGGGCTGTCCATGGACTACCAGGTCTTCCTGGTCAGCCGGATGTACGAGGAGTGGCTGGAGACCGGCGACAACCGGCGGGCGGTCCGGGTCGGCCTCGCCGAGACCAGCCGCGTGATCAACTCCGCCGCCGTCATCATGATCTCCGTCTTCCTCGCCTTCGTCCTCTCCGGCGACCGGGTCATCGCGATGTTCGGCATCGCGCTCGCGGCGGCCGTCGCCCTCGACGCCTTCGTGCTCCGCACCCTCCTCGTCCCCGCCCTCATGCACATGCTCGGCGGGGCGAACTGGTGGCTGCCCCGGGGACTCGACCGTCTGCTGCCCCGGATCAGCATCGAACCGCCCGAGTGCCGCGAGGCCGCCGACGAGCGTGCGAAGATCCCCACGATGCGGGTGACGATCCCGGCCGTGGAGGAGAGGAACGAGGATGTTCGCGATATCGCTGGGTGACGACGGCGCCGAGCTGAGGCCCCTGGAACCCTGGCAGGCCGAGGAGTTCCTGGCCCACATGGACCGGGGGCGGGAGTTCGTCGGAGAGCACATCGCCCTGCCGGACTTCGTCGCCGACCTGGACTCCGCCCGCTCCTTCCTCCGCTCGTACGCCGAGAAGGCCGCGAGCGACACCGGCCGCATCTACGGCATCTGGACCGGCGGCACGCTCGTCGGAGGCGTCCTCTTCCGGACCATGAGCGTGACCCACGGGACCGCCGAGGCGGGCTGCTGGCTGGAGCCCTCCGCCGCGGGCAAGGGTCTGATCACCCGGGCCTGCCGGGTCATCATCGACTGGGCGGTCGAGGAGCGGGGCATCCACCGTGTCGAATGGCACGCCTCCGTGAAGAACGGGCCGAGCACCGCCGTCGCCCGGCGTCTCGGCATGACGCGGGAGGGCGTCCTGCGGGAGAACTACCCGCACCGCGGCACCCGCACCGACACCGAGGTCTGGGCCGTACTCGCCCCCGAGTGGCGTGCCGCGAAGGCCGAGGCGTCTTAAGACGGCTCTCATGTGCGGCGCCTAGCGTGCGCCGCATGGACACCAAGACGACGACAGAGAAGCCCGACGAGAGCGCGGCGAGCGCCGAGGCGGCCGAGCAGGCCGACGGTACGGAGAGCGCCCCGGCCGCCGAGACCGCGCCGGCCCGTGACACCGCGGCGGAGGCGCTCGAAGGGAAGGCCGGGGGGAAGGCCGACGGGCCGGTCGTCGCGGACCTGGACGCCGAGGACGGCTTCGAGGACGAGGCCGACGACGATGCCGACGACGAGGCGCTGTTCGCGGAGGCGGCCCCCGCGCCCGCCACGGGCATCGGCGGCGCCGCCGCCGCCGTGGTCTCCGCCGCCCTCGGAGCCGTCGCGCTCACCGGCACCTGGACCGGCAAGGTCGTCGCCGAGCGCGAGACGCTCATCGGCCAGATCAAGACCTCGGGGGCCGGCACCCCGGCCCAGCAGATCTCCGAGATCTACGGCGACGCCTGGCACAGCACCGCCCTGGTGAACGGTGTCTTCGCGCTCGTCGCCCTGCTCGTCGCCGTCCTCGTGCTGATCCTCCCCGGGCGCCCCGCATGGGTCCGCGCGGTCGCCGTCGCCGGTGCCGTCCTGGGCGGCCTCGGACTGCTCCTGTCGGCCGGTACCTACTTCGACCTGTTCCTGAGCCTCCCCACCGCCGGATCCTGAGAACGCCTAAGGCCCCCCCAGGACCCGCCTAAGGCCCCCCGTACGCCGAACATGCGGCACTCGCCCGATGTGGCCGCACCCCCTGGGAGACGAAGGTTGAGGCATCGCAAGGAGCGATACCGGAACCGAGAAACCAGGAGCACCCGATGTTCGAGTACGAACTCCACCGCATGAACCACGCCCAGCTCGTCCGTGAGGCCGCCGCCCAGCGTCTGTCCCACGAGGCCGCCGAGTCGGTCGCCTCCCCGCGGGGCCTGCGCCGCTTCGGCCGCCGGAGCGGCGGCCAGGATGCGGAGGGGCGGGTGAGCACCGACGGGCGCGGCCGCTTCGTCCGGGCCGCGTGACCCCCGTATGAGCGACGGCACGGACCTCTGTGCGATGCTCGGCGCCGTGGAGACCAGGTCAGTCAGCCCCGTCTTCGTCGGCCGCGCCGGCGAACTCACCGCCCTCACCGAGGCGCTCTCCCGCGCGACCGCGGGAGAGCCCCAGGCCCTGCTCATCGGCGGCGAGGCGGGCGTCGGCAAGACCCGGCTCATCGAGGAGTTCCTCGACACGGCCTGCGGCAGGGGCGCCGTCGTCGCGCTCGGCGGCTGCGTCGAACTCGGCGCCGACGGACTGCCCTTCGCCCCCTTCGCCACCGCACTGCGCTCGCTGCGCCGCCGGCTCCCCGACGAACTCACCGCCGCCGCCGACGGCCAGGAGAGCGAACTCGCCCGTCTGCTGCCCGAACTGGGCGACCCCGGCGGCCACGACTCCTCCGACGAGGACTCCACCGCCCGCCTCTTCGAGCTGACCGTACGGCTCCTGGAACGGCTCGCCGCCGACCGTACGATCGTGCTCGTCCTGGAGGACCTGCACTGGGCCGACGCCTCCACCCGGCACCTCCTCACCTACCTCCTGCGCACCCTCCGCCGCGGCCGGATCGTGGTCGTCGCCAGCTACCGGGCCGACGACATCCACCGCCGCCACCCGCTGCGCCCCCTCCTCGCCGAACTCGACCGGCTCCGCACCATCCGCCGCATCGAACTGGCCCGCTTCACCCGCACCGAGGTCCACCGCCAGCTCACCGGCATCCTCGCCGCCGAACCCGACCCCGGACTCGTCGAAGAGGTCTTCGAACGCTCCGACGGCAACGCCTTCTTCGTCGAGGAACTCGTCGTCTCCCACGAGGCCGGCTGCGCCGCGGGCCAGCTCAGCGACTCCCTGCGCGACCTGCTGCTCGTCCGGGTCGAGGCGCTCCCCGAGGACGCCCAGCGGGTCGCCAGGATCGTCGCCGAGGGCGGCTCCACCGTCGAGTACGGGCTGCTCGCCGCCGTCGCCCGCCTCACCGAGGACGAACTCATCGAGGCGCTACGGGCCGCCGTCGGCGCCAACCTCCTGCTCGCCGTCCCCGACGGCGACGGCTACCGCTTCCGTCACTCCCTCGTCCGCGAGGCCGTCAGCGACGACCTGCTCCCCGGCGAACGCTCCCGGCTCAACCGCCGTTACGCCGAGGCCCTGGAGGCCGACCCCGGGCTCGTCCGGGCCGACGAGCGCGCCACCAGGCTCGCCACCTACTGGTACCACGCGCACGACCCGGCCAAGGCCCTGCCCGCCGTCCTCCGCGCCTCCGTCGAGACCCGCAAGCGCCACGCCTACGCCGAACAGCTCCGGCTCCTGGAACGGGCCATGGAACTCTGGGACGAGGCCCCCGCCGAGGTCCGCCGCTCGCTCCGGCCCATGGACTACGCCGAGGCCTACCCGCCCTGCGGCTGCGACCCCGAGACCACCCCCCTCAGCCACCTCGACCTCCTCGCCGAGGCCGCCGTCGCCGCCCGGCTCAGCGGCGACCGCGAACGCGCCCTCAAGATCGGCAAGATGGCGCTGCGCCTCCTCGATGGCGCCGAGGAGAACGACCCCCTCCGCGCCGCCTGGTTCTGGACCGAGAAGGCCCGCCTCCAGTCCAACCTCGGCCGCGGCGACGGCTGGGAGGAGATCGCCCGCGCCCAGGAACTCGTCAAGGGCCTGCCGCCCTCCGCCGTCCACGCCGTGGTCCTCGTCGGCGCCGCCGGCTGGGGCATGCTCCGCAACCCGGGCCACGAGGCCATCACCGCCGCCGAACGCGCCGTCGAGTACGCCCGGCACGTCAAGGCCGAGTCCATCGAACTCAACGCCCGGCTCACCCTCGGCACCCTGATGGTCTCGGCGGGAGACGTCGAGCGCGGCCTCGCCGAGATGCACGAGGTACGGGAACGGACCGCGGCCCTCGGCCAGTTCACCGAGACGGCCCGCGCCCACATCAACCTCTCCTCCTCCCTGGAATCCCTCGGCCGCTCCCGCGAGGCCGTCGAACTCTCCGAGGCCGGCGTCCGCCTGGCCCGCGCGTACGGACTCGTCGACAGCGTCGGCTGGGTCGAGGCCAACCGGGCCGAGTCCCTCTTCTCCCTCGGCCGCTGGGACGAGGCCCAGGAGGCCGCCGAACGGCTGCTCCGCTCCACGACCAGCAGCAAGCCCCGCGGCTCGGCCTCCCTCCGCCTCGCCCAACTCGCCGCCGCCCGGGGCGAACTCGCCGCCGCCGCCCGCCACCTCGCCGACGCCCGCGCCGTCTACGGCACCCGCGACCCGATCCCGCAGTACACCCTGCTCATGGGCCAGGTCGAGATCGCCGTGGCCGCCGCCGAGGGCCGCGTCGCGGACGTACGGACCCAGCTCGCCGCCGCCGAACAGGCCGGCTTCCCACCCGGCACCCACCGCTACGGCTGGCCGCTCGTCCTCACCGCGGCCACCGCCGAGGCCGAAAGCCGTGGGCTGCCCGCCGCCGACGAGGGCCGCGCGGAGGCACTCGACGCGATCCGCCGCTGCGTCCGTCACCTCGCCACCCCGGCCCCCGTCTGGGCCGCCTACGCCCGGCAGGTCTCCGACGAACTCGCCCTGGCCGAGGGCCGTGAGACCGCCGCCCGCAGGGCCGAGACCGTCGCCGCCTACGAGCCGCTGGAACGCCCCGCCGAGCTGGCACGGGCCCGTCACCGCCTCGCCGACGCCCTGCTCGTCGAGGGCGGCCACCGCGAGGAGGCCACGGCCCTGCTCCGCGAGGCCCACGCCACGGCCGTTCGGCTCGGCGCCCGACCGCTCCGCGAGGACGTGGAGCTCCTCGCCGCCCGCGCCCGTCTCTCCCTGACCCCGGAGAAGCAGCCGCAGGCACCGGCGGGGCCCGGAGACGACACCTTCGGCCTGACCCCCCGCGAGCAGGACGTCCTGGGTCTCGTCGCCGCCGGCCGCACCAACCGTCAGATCGCCGAGGAGCTGTTCATCTCACCCAAGACGGCCAGCGTCCACGTCTCCAACATCCTCGCCAAGCTCGGCGTCGCCGGCCGCGGCGAGGCCGCCGCCCTGGCCCACCGCCTCCACCTCCTCGACGCGCCTCTCCTCTGACCGACCGGGCCCGCCTGCGGCCATCCCGTCCCCCGCCGCCCGGCCGGGGCCCCGTATCGTCACGCGGCCCGATGTGAGGTCTATCGGCCCGCGCGACGGATCGGCGTCGCCCGGATCCTCCCTGGTCAGCGCCTGCCTGCGCAGCTCCTCCTCGGTGTGCCTGCGGCCGGGCGCGAACAGCTCCGCCATCGGGTCGAACACGGTCACCGCCTCCTTCAGCTCACCTCCAGCCGGAGGATCCTGTCGTCCCCTGGCCCGGGAGTGCCCCGGGTGTCGGTTTCGCTGGTCACCAGCCAGAGCCGCCCGCCGCCCCCCGCGAGGACCGTGCGCAGGCGTCCGTACTCCTCCGTGAGGAACGCCTCGGGGTCCCCCGAGCGTTCCGCGCCGGAGAGCGGGACCCGCCACAGCCGCTCGCCTCTGAGCCCCGCCATCCAGATCGCACCCCGCGCGTACGCGATGCCGCTGGGGGAGGCCTCCGAGGTCGGCCACTGGGCCACCGGGTCCACGAACCCGGACCGCCCGGCCCGTCCCTCGGCCTCCGGCCAGCCGTAGTTCTTCCCGGCCTCCACCAGGTTCAGCTCGTCCCAGGTGTTCTGCCCGAACTCGGCCGCCCACAGGCGCCCCTCCGCGTCCCAGGCGATTCCCTGCACATTGCGGTGCCCGTACGAATAGACCACCGATCCGGCGAAGGGATTGCCCGGCGCCGGCCGGCCCTCCGGTGTCATCCGCAGGATCTTCCCGCCGAGCGACTCCCGGTCCTGGGCCAGACCCGTCCGGCCCGTCTCGCCCGTCCCCGCGTACAGCATCCCGTCCGGTCCGAACGCGATCCGCCCGCCGTTGTGCACGACCCCCTTCGGGATGCCGGTCAGCACCGGCTCCGGCGCGCCGAGCCGGTCCCCGGCCCCGCCCCCGTACCGCATGCGCACGATGCGGTTGTCCGGCTCCGCCGTCAGATACGCGTACACCCAGCCGTCCCGCACCGCGAGGCCCATGAGCCCGCCCTCGCCGCCCGGGACGACCCCCGGCACCTCGCCGAGCGAGGTCTTCGCCCCGGTCCGCCCGTCGACGCGGGTGACCGTCCGCTCGTCCCGTGAGGAGACCAGGAGATCCCCGCCGGGCAGCTCAGCGAGCCCCCAGGGCGACTTCAGCCCCTCGGTGAGCGTGCCCGTCACCGCCGCCCGGCCACCGGCGGACGAGGGCGGGGGAGAGGAGCCGGACGGAGACGCGGAGACGGACGTCGGCGGAGCCGTACCCGGGCGGTCCTCCGTATCACCCGAGGAGCAGCCCGCCACCAGAACCAGCACGGCGGCGCCCCACAGGGCCTTCACAACAGCAGGACGGCTCATGGCACGGTCCCCTTCGACGAGTCGAGCGGCATCCCTTCACTCTTCATACACCGCTCGACCCGATCAGGTTCCCGCCCGCCGCCGAAGATCCCGCGAGCCGCTCGGTCCCGAGATCCCCGCGAGTCGCTCAGTCCCAGGACCCCCGTGGCGCCGGAAGCGCCGCGATCTCCGCCAGGTCCTCCGCCGTCAGCCGCAGCCCCGCCGCCCGGGCGTTCTCCACCACCCACCGCTCCCGCTTCGCCCCCGGCACCGGCACGACGTGCGGCCCCCGGCCGAGCACCCACGCGAGGGCCACCTGCGCCGGGGTGACGTCCGCCCCGTGCCGCGCGGCCACCCGCCGCAGACCCACCACCAGCGGCTGGTTCGCCGCCATCATCTCGGCCGTGAACCGGGGGTGTCTGGCCCGTGGGTCGTCCGGCTCGAAGCCGCCGCCCGGGGTGAGCGTCCCGGTCAGGAAACCGTTCCCCAGCGGCATCGCCGCCAGGAATCCCACCCCCCGCGTCGCACACCACGGCAACAGCCGCACCAGCGCCTCCTGCGACCACACCGACAGCTCGGCCTCCACCGCGGCAACCGGGAAGACCTGCTGGATCCGCTCCAGTTGGCGGATCGTTCCCTCGTAACCGTCACGGCGCACGCCCGTCGCACCCCGGCGGGCGGACCGGGCACCGACCGCGCACAGGCCGAGTGCCCGCACCTTGCCGGCGGAGACCAGCTCGGCCATCGCGCCCCAGGTCTCCTCGACCGGCACCTCGGGGTCCGCGCGGTGCAGCTGGTACAGGTCGATCACATCGGTCTGGAGCCTCCGGAGGGACGCGTCGCAGGCCCGACGCACGTACCCCGGCCTGCCGTTGGCGACCACGTGCTGGTCGCCGACGAGCAGTCCGCACTTCGTCGAGACGAAGGCCTCCGCCCGCCGCTCCTTCAACACCCGCCCCAGCAGAAGCTCGTTGGTGAACGGCCCGTACATGTCGGCGGTGTCGAGCAGGCTCACCCCGGCGTCAAGTGCCGCGTGCACGGTCCGCAGCGAGCGGTCCCCCCGCTGTTCCGAACGGCTGTACGCCCAGTTCATCGGCATGCACCCCAGGCCGATCGCCCCCACGTCGAGCGCCGTCGCCCCGATACTCCTGCGCTCCACCTGCCGGTACCCCTCCCTGTGCCGTCCCCCAAAGTAACCAATGGAGCACGCGATTCTTCGCATAGCCTCCCGCTCATGAGATGCGAAGACACGACCGCTGACGTGTGGCTTCCGATTCCCGCGGACGAGATCGAAGGACTCCCCGAACCGGGCGCGTCGGGCCTGAACTACCGTTTCTGGGACGGCGGACCGGAGTTCCCGGCCGACCCGGCGCACTGCGCCTTCTACGTCGTCCCGTACATGAAGGGCACCGAGATCGCCGTCCGGCCCCTGGCCGCGATGGCCTCTCTCCGGGCCGTCCAGACGCTGTCCGCGGGCATCGACCACGTCACCCCCGGCATCCCCTCGCTGCCGCCCGGCGTCGCCCTCTGCAACGCGAAGGGCGTCCACGAGGCCAGCACCGCCGAACTCACGCTCGCCCTGATCCTGGCCTCGCTGCGCGGCATCCCCGGCTTCGTACGCGGCCAGGAGGCCGAGGAGTGGCGGGCCGGCTTCTACCCGGCGCTCGCCGACAAGTCCGTCCTGATCGTCGGGTACGGGTCGATCGGCGCCGCCATCGAGGACCGGCTCGCGCCCTTCGAGTGCGCGCGGGTGGCGCGCGTCGCGCGCTCCGCGCGCACCACAGCGCGCGGCCAGGTCCACCCATTGACCGAACTGCCCTCGCTGCTGCCCGAGGCGGACGTGGTCGTGCTCTCCACGCCGCTCACGCCCGCGACCAGGCATCTCGCCGATGCCGGGTTCCTGGCCCGGATGAAGGACGGGGCGCTCCTCGTGAACGTCGCCCGTGGGCCCGTCGTGGACACGGCCGCCCTGCTCAAGGAGGTCGAGAGCGGACGGATCACGGCGGCGCTCGACGTCACCGACCCGGAACCGCTTCCGGCGGGGCATCCGTTGTGGCACGCTCCCGGTGTCCTGATCAGTCCCCATGTGGGCGGTTCCACCTCCGCCTTCATGCCGCGCGCGAAGCGGCTGATCGCGGGACAGCTGCGGCGGTTCGCGGCGGGCGAGGAGCTGGCCAACGTCCTCCTGACCACGGACTGAACCACGGACTGAACCACGGGCTGAGCACGGCCTGAGCACGGACCGAGCCACGGTCGGCCGCCCGGCGGGGAGCGGGCCCGCGTTGGGCCGGTCGGGTGGCCGACCGCCCGGCCGGGAGGTGCCGCGCTGGGCCGGTCGGGTGGTGCGCGCCCCCGACACGCGCTGCGTACGAGCCCTTGGCCGTCACGGAGAGTACTGCGACCCTGTCCCTGAGTGACCATCCTGGTGTATCGTCCCGGAGCGGGGGACTGCGTCGAGTACGGGCTGACGCTGGGGAGCGAAGTGACGGGACATCAGATTCCGAGGGGGGCGACGGGTGAAGCACGGCCGGAGGACCGACGATCCGACGTGGCGACGCCACCGCCGGCGAGCCTTCCGCGCCTCGCCACCGGCCTCGCGCATTCCGTGCCGGACCAGGCCGCGCCACACCGCGCGCCCCGCACCACCGAGCCACCGGACGGTGGTTCCAGCGCCGGACCGCTCGCCCCGCCGGGTCCCGGAGCCGACGGCCGGGAAGCCGACGGCCGCGGAGTCGACGGCCGCGATGCCGAACCACCGGGCCCCGGTCATGTCACCGCCCCCGTCACCCGAGCCCTCGCGCCCCACGGTGCCTGTGCGGCCTGTGGTGTCGCCGTACCGGGGTCGGTCGCGCCTGTCGCGGGAGACCCCGCCGGCCCCCACGCCTGCGACGGGCACGCCGCCGGGCGCGCCGACGAGCCGACGGCGCGCCCGCACGACGCGGCCGGGTGCGGCGGTGCCGTACCGGAGGACGCGGTGAACGCCCCCGGGGCGGTTCTCGTGCGCCGCCCCGCGACCGGTGGCGGCGGTGACTCCGGCCGCCCCGACCCCGGGCGTCCCGGCGCCGGAGGGCTCGTCGCCCAGATCGCCCTGGGTCTCATCTGCGCGGGCTACACGACCGGCGCCTCGCTCGGTTGGGGATCACCGGAACTGGCCCTCTTCATGGGTGACTTCGGGCTCAGCGCCGCCGCCCTCGCCGCCGCGGTCTCCTGCTTCCTCTACGGCCGCACCCACCGGGGCAGCGCCCGCCCGGCCTGGCTGCTCTTCGCCTTCTCCTCGTTCATGGCCGCCGCGGGCAACGCCGTGTGGGGGTGGTACGAGGTGGTGCTCCGCACGGAGGTCCCCGACTCCTCCGTCGCCGACCTCTTCTTCTTACTCTTCGCTCCGCCGGCCATCGTCGGCCTCCTCGTCCTGGCCAAGAAGCCCGTCACCCGGGCCGGCTGGGTCTGCCTGGCGCTCGACGCCTGGCTCATCGGGGGCTCCCTGCTCACGCTCTCCTGGAGCCTCGCCCTCGCCCGCACCGCCCACTTCCAGGAGGAGTCCGTCGCCCAGGCGGCGCTGTCGCTCGCGTACCCGCTGCTCGACATCGTCCTCGTGAGCATGGTCCTGGTCCTGCACTTCCGGCGCTCGCAGGCGAACCGCTCGGCGACCAACACCGCCATCGCCGCCCTCGCGCTGACCGTGCTCTGCGACGCCCTGTTCACCTCGCCGCTGCTCCGCGAGAACTACGCCTCGGGCCAGCTGCTCGACGCCGGCTGGTTCGCCGGCTCCCTGCTGCTCGCCTACGCGCCCTGGGGAGTGCGCAGACTTCCGGACAGCGCCGCCACCGCGACGCGCGGTCCCTGGCTGCACAGCCGCCCGGTCGCCGGCTCGCTCGCCGCCCTCACCCCGTACCTCGCCGCGGCGGTCTGCACCCTCGGCATCCTCTACAACGTCGTCGAGGGCCGCAGGGTCGACCGCGTCGTCGTCCTCACCGGTTGCACGGTCGTCCTCGCCCTCGTCGTACGGCAGGGCATCATGCTCCTCGACAACATCGCCCTCACCCATGAACTGGCCCAGAAGGAGAACCACTTCAGGTCACTGGTGCAGGGTTCGAGCGATGTCATCATGATCGCCGCGCCGAACGGGATCCTCCGTTACGTCAGCCCCGCCGCCTCCGGTGTGTACGGACGCGACGCCGAGGAGCTGATCGGCTCCGAGCTGGCCTCGATGATCCACCCCGAGGACCTCGGTGCCGTCGTCCACGAGCTACGGCGCTTTCTGGCCGCTTCGCCCGCCGAGGAGCCCACCACCCGGATCGAGTGCCGCTTCCGCTCGGGCCGCGGGGACTGGCTCAACGTCGAGTCGACCGTCAACCGTCACCAGGGCGGCCTGATCTTCAACAGCCGGGACGTCACCGAACGCGTCCGGCTCCAGGCCCAGCTGCAGCACAACGCCGAGCACGACCCGCTCACCGACCTGCCCAATCGGGCGCTCTTCACCCGGCGGGTCCGGCAGGCGCTCGGCGGCCGCCGCGCCACCGACCCCGGCACCGCCGTGCTCTTCATCGACCTCGACGGCTTCAAGGGCGTCAACGACCGGCTCGGCCACCAGGCGGGGGACGACCTCCTCGTCCAGGCCGCCCGCCGGCTCCACGACTCCGTACGGGCCGGGGACACGGCCGCCCGGCTCGGCGGCGACGAGTTCGCCGCCCTCATCCTCGGCGACGGCGGCCACGACCAGGCGGCCCGCCGACTCCAGGTCCAGGAGATCGCCGACCGGCTCCGGCTCACCCTCTCCCGGCCGTACCGCGTCGACGGCGGCACCGAGGCGCGGGTCGCCGCCTCCATCGGCGTGGCCTTCGCCGAGCCCGGCATCGAGGCCGGCGACCTCCTGCGCAACGCGGACCTGGCCATGTACCGGGCCAAGGCGGCCGGCAAGGACCGCGTCGAGCTCTACGCGCCCCAGATGCAGGCCGAGGTGGTGCGCAGGACGGAACTGGCCGCCCGGCTGCGCACCGCCCTCCACGACGGCGAGTTCGCCCTCCTCCACCAGCCGGTCGTCGACCTCACCACCGGACGGATCTCCGCCGTCAGCGCCCAGGCCCGCTGGCGCTCCGCCCAGGGCATCCTCTTCACCCCCGCCGAGTACCTCCGAGTCACCGACGACGGCGAGCGCACCGCCGAGCTCGGCCGCTGGCTGCTCGAGGAGGCCGTGGAGCAAGCCGCCGAGCGGGCGGGAATCGGCCACCGCACACCCGTGTCCATCCGGCTCTCCGCCCGCCGTCTCCTGGACCGCTCGCTGCCGCTCGGTTCGATCGAGTCCCTGCTCACCCGGCACGGGCTGCCGTCCGGCTCGCTGATCGTCGAGCTCGCCGACAGCGACCCCCGGACCTCGCTCGACGAGCTCGAGCAGCGCCTGATCACCCTGCGCCGCCTCGGGGTGCGGATCGCGCTCGACGGATTCGGCAGCGGACATGTGGCGATCAACGCCCTGCGACGGCTTCCCGTCGACATACTGAAGCTGGACCGGGGCCTCGTCGAGGGCGTGGTCGAGTCGGCGCGGCTCCGCAAGATCACCCGCGGGGTGCTCCGTATCGCAAGCGAGCTCGGGATGCAGACCGTCGCCGAGGGCGTCGACGTCCCGGAGCAGGTGATCGCCCTGCGGGCGATGGGCTGCAGCCACGCCCAGGGGATGGCCTTCTCGGGCCCGCTCGACGAGTACCGGCTGCGCAGAGCCCTGGTCCGGGACGAGTACCCGCTGCCCGGAGCGGTCCCGCTCCGTGTCGGAAACCGTCCCCCGTTCCGCTCAAATACTGAGACGCCTGTCCCACCTACTTGACAGTGGTGAGGCCGGAGAGGGAGGGTCATTGCCATGCGCACCCGAATTCTCGTACTTGGAAAGCGCGTCGGCTGAAGCGGGGCCATCGAAGGCCCGGCTGAGAAAGCACCCGACGCGCTCCCCTCGCTTGCCTCACGGCACGAGGGGTTTTTTGTTGCACCGGCTCACCCCGAAGTCGACGCAAACCCTCACAAAACACTTCGCATAAACCCTCTGCTTCGAGAAGAGATGCTGATGACCGACCAGGCCACCGGGCACCATCCGCAGCCGCGGCCCCGCGGCGGCGCGCAGCCCGCCACCACCGTCGAGCACGTCACGGGCGCGCAGGCCCTCATCCGTTCTCTCGAGGAAGTGGGCGCCGACACCGTCTTCGGCATCCCCGGCGGCTGCATCCTCCCGGCCTACGACCCGATGATGGACTCGAAGCGAGTGCGTCACATCCTGGTCCGCCACGAGCAGGGCGCGGGCCACGCCGCCACCGGCTACGCCCAGGCGACCGGGAAGGTCGGCGTCTGCATGGCGACCTCGGGGCCCGGTGCGACCAACCTCGTCACCCCGATCGCCGACGCGCACATGGACTCCGTCCCGCTCGTCGCGATCACCGGCCAGGTCGCCTCGAAGGCGATCGGCACGGACGCCTTCCAGGAGGCGGACATCTGCGGCATCACGATGCCGATCACCAAGCACAACTTCCTGGTCACCAAGGCCGAGGACATCCCGCGGACGATCGCCGAGGCCTTCCACATCGCCTCCACCGGCCGTCCGGGCCCGGTCCTGGTCGACATCGCCAAGGACGCCCTCCAGGCGAAGACCACCTTCAGCTGGCCGCCGCAGACCGACCTGCCCGGCTACCGTCCGGTGACCAAGCCGCACGCCAAGCAGATCCGTGAGGCCGCGAAGCTGATCAGCGCGGCGAAGCGCCCGGTCCTGTATGTCGGTGGCGGTGTGATCAAGGCCGGTGCCACCGGCGAGCTGAAGATCCTCGCCGAGCTGACCGGCGCTCCGGTGACGACCACGCTGATGGCGCTCGGTGCGTTCCCGGACAGTCACCCGCTGCACGTGGGCATGCCGGGCATGCATGGTGCGGTCACCGCTGTCACCGCGCTGCAGAAGGCCGATCTGATCGTCGCGCTCGGCGCCCGCTTCGACGACCGCGTCACCGGCAAGCTCGACAGCTTCGCCCCGTACGCGAAGATCGTCCACGCGGACATCGACCCCGCCGAGATCGGCAAGAACCGCGCCGCCGACGTCCCGATCGTCGGGGATGCCCGCGAGGTCATCGCCGACCTGGTCCAGGCCGTCCAGGCCGAGCACAGCGAGGGCAACAAGGGCGACTACACCGCATGGTGGAGCGACCTGAACCGCTGGCGCGAGACCTACCCGCTCGGCTACGACCTGCCGGAGGACGGCAGCCTCTCGCCGCAGCAGGTCATCCAGCGCATCGGGCAGCTCGCCCCCGAGGGCACGATCTTCACCGCGGGTGTCGGCCAGCACCAGATGTGGGCCGCCCACTTCATCGACTACGAGCAGCCGGCCACCTGGCTGAACTCGGGCGGCCTTGGGACGATGGGGTACGCGGTCCCCGCCGCGATGGGCGCCAAGGCCGGTCTGCCCGACCGCCCGGTCTGGGCGATCGACGGCGACGGCTGCTTCCAGATGACCAACCAGGAGCTCACGACCTGCGCCCTGAACAACATCCCGATCAAGGTCGCCATCATCAACAACGGCGCCCTCGGGATGGTCCGCCAGTGGCAGTCCCTCTTCTACAACCAGCGCTACTCGAACACCGTCCTGCACTCGGGCCCGGACGACGTCCAGGCGAACAAGGGCACCCGCGTCCCCGACTTCGTCAAGCTCTCCGAGGCCATGGGCTGTGTCGCCCTGCGGTGTGAGGACCCGGCCGACCTGGACAAGGTCATCGCCGAGGCCAACGCCATCAACGACCGTCCGGTCGTCGTCGACTTCATCGTCCACGAGGACGCCCAGGTCTGGCCGATGGTCGCCGCCGGCACCTCCAACGACGAGGTCATGGCCGCCCGGGGCGTCCGCCCCGACTTCGGCGACGGCGAAGACGACTGAACCGCGGAACGCAGCAGAGCGAAAAGGAAGAGACCCAGACCATGTCCACCAAGCACACGCTCTCCGTTCTCGTCGAGAACACGCCCGGCATCCTCGCCCGGATCGCCGCGCTGTTCTCCCGCCGCGGCTTCAACATCGACTCCCTCGCCGTCGGCGTCACCGAGCACCCCGACATCTCCCGCATCACCATCGTGGTCGGTGTCGAGGACCTGCCCCTCGAGCAGGTGACCAAGCAGCTCAACAAGCTGGTCAACGTCCTGAAGATCGTCGAACTCGAGCCCAGCGCCGCGATCCAGCGCGAGCTCGTCCTGGTGAAGGTCCGCGCCGACAACGAGACCCGCTCCCAGATCGTCGAGATCGTCCAGCTGTTCCGCGCCAAGACCGTGGACGTCTCCCCCGAGGCGGTCACCATCGAGGCCACCGGTTCGAGTGACAAGCTCGAGGCGATGCTCAAGATGCTGGAGCAGTTCGGCGTCAAGGAGCTCGTGCAGTCGGGCACGATCGCCATAGGGCGTGGTTCCCGGTCCATCACGGACCGGTCCCTGCGGGCCCTCGACCGCAGCGCCTGAGACTCAACAGCACCCCGAGAGTCATCGGAGGTCAACGGCCGGTCCATCCGGCGGTCCGACTGACGAGACCCGAAAACTTTCCTCCCGCTCCCCGCCGTACGGTGGGACGCAACACCAGCACCTCAAGGAGATACCCAGTGGCCGAGCTGTTCTACGACGACGACGCCGACCTGTCCATCATCCAGGGCCGCAAGGTCGCGGTGATCGGTTACGGCAGCCAGGGCCACGCCCACGCGCTGTCGCTCCGTGACTCCGGTGTCGACGTCCGCGTCGGTCTGCAGGAGGGCTCGAAGTCCAAGGCCAAGGCCGAGGAGCAGGGCCTGCGCGTCGTCTCCGTGGCCGAGGCCGCGGCCGAGGCCGACCTCATCATGATCCTGACGCCGGACCCGATCCAGGCCCAGGTCTACGAGGAGTCCATCAAGGACCACCTGAAGGAGGGCGACGCGCTCTTCTTCGGCCACGGCCTCAACGTCCGCTACGGCTTCATCAAGGTGCCCGAGGGCATCGACGTCGCCCTGGTCGCCCCCAAGGGCCCGGGCCACCTGGTCCGCCGTCAGTACGAGGAGGGCCGCGGCGTTCCGTGCATCGCCGCCGTCGAGCAGGACGCGACGGGCAACGCCTTCGCGCTGGCGCTCTCGTACGCCAAGGGCATCGGCGGCACCCGCGCCGGCGTCATCAAGACGACCTTCACCGAGGAGACCGAGACCGACCTCTTCGGCGAGCAGGCCGTTCTCTGCGGTGGCACCGCGGCGCTGGTCAAGGCGGGCTTCGAGGTCCTGACCGAGGCCGGCTACCAGCCGGAGATCGCCTACTTCGAGTGCCTCCACGAGCTGAAGCTCATCGTCGACCTCATGTACGAGGGCGGCCTGGAGAAGATGCGCTGGTCGGTCTCCGAGACCGCCGAGTGGGGCGACTACGTCACCGGCCCGCGGATCATCACGGACGCCACCAAGGCCGAGATGAAGAAGGTCCTCGCGGAGATCCAGGACGGCACCTTCGCCAAGGAGTGGATGGCCGAGTACCACGGCGGTCTGAAGAAGTACAACGAGTACAAGACCCAGGACGAGAACCACCTCCTGGAGACCACCGGCAAGGAGCTGCGCAAGCTCATGAGCTGGGTGAACGACGAGGAGGCGTAAGCCTTCGGGGAAGGGGCCGGACAGCGTGTCCGGCCCCTCCCCACATCGTTGGACACCCCGTCCAACCACGGACGGGTGATCCTTCCAACGAGGCGCATGAACCGCGCCGGTGCACCACTACACTTCTCAACACCATTCGCGTTCAGGCCCACAGCGTCGTGCGCTTTCACGCGGCAAGCCCCCTCCACCGCCTGCGGCCGTCGGGACGGCCGTCCGCACTGGATCTGTGAGGACTCACGTGAGCTCGAAACCTGTCGTACTCATCGCTGAAGAGCTGTCGCCCGCCACCGTCGACGCGCTGGGCCCGGACTTCGAGATCCGGCACTGCAACGGCGCGGACCGCGCCGAGCTGATCCCCGCCATCGCCGACGTGGACGCGATCCTGGTCCGTTCCGCGACCAAGGTCGACGCCGAGGCCATCGCCGCCGCGCGCAAGCTGCGGGTCGTCGCCCGTGCCGGCGTCGGTCTGGACAACGTGGACGTCTCCGCCGCCACCAAGGCCGGCGTGATGGTCGTCAACGCGCCGACGTCGAACATCGTCACCGCCGCCGAGCTCGCCTGCGGTCTGCTCGTCGCCACCGCGCGCAACATCCCGCAGGCCAACACCGCGCTGAAGAACGGCGAGTGGAAGCGCTCCAAGTACACGGGCGTCGAGCTGAGCGAGAAGACCCTCGGTGTCGTCGGCCTCGGCCGCATCGGCGTCCTGGTCGCCCAGCGCATGTCCGCCTTCGGCATGAAGATCGTCGCGTACGACCCCTACGTGCAGCCCGCCCGCGCCGCCCAGATGGGGGTGAAGCTGCTGGCCCTCGACGAGCTCCTCGAGGTCGCCGACTTCATCACCGTCCACCTGCCGAAGACCCCGGAGACCCTCGGTCTCATCGGCGACGAGGCGCTGCACAAGGTCAAGCCGTCGGTCCGCATCGTCAACGCCGCGCGCGGCGGGATCGTCGACGAGGCGGCGCTGTACACCGCCCTCAAGGAGGGCCGGGTCGCCGGCGCGGGCCTCGACGTGTACGCGAAGGAGCCCTGCACGGACTCCCCGCTCTTCGAGCTCGACCAGGTCGTCTGCACCCCGCACCTCGGCGCGTCCACGGACGAGGCCCAGGAGAAGGCCGGCATCGCCGTCGCCCGCTCGGTGCGCCTGGCACTCGCCGGTGAGCTCGTCCCGGACGCGGTCAACGTCCAGGGCGGTGTCATCGCGGAGGACGTCAAGCCGGGTCTGCCGCTCGCCGAGAAGCTCGGCCGGATCTTCACCGCGCTCGCGGGCGAGGTCGCGGCCCGTCTCGACGTCGAGGTGTACGGCGAGATCACCCAGCACGATGTGAAGGTGCTCGAACTCTCCGCCCTCAAGGGCGTGTTCGAGGACGTGGTCGACGAGACCGTGTCGTACGTCAACGCCCCGCTGTTCGCGCAGGAGCGCGGCGTCGAGGTGCGGCTGACCACGAGCTCCGAGTCGCCCGACCACCGCAACATGGTCACCGTGCGCGGCACGCTCGCGAGCGGCGAGGAGGTCGCGGTCTCCGGCACGCTGGCCGGCCCGAAGCACCTGCAGAAGATCGTCGCGGTCGGTGACTACGACGTGGACCTGGCCCTGGCCGACCACATGGTCGTGCTGCGGTACGAGGACCGCCCGGGTGTCGTCGGCACCGTCGGCCGGATCCTCGGCGAGGCCGGTCTGAACATCGCCGGCATGCAGGTCTCCCGCGCGGAGGAGGGCGGCGAGGCGCTCGTCGTGCTCACCGTGGACGACACGCTCCCGGCTCCGGTGCTCGCGGAGATCGCCGAGGAGATCGGCGCCGCCTCGGCCCGCTCCGTCAACCTGATCTGACGGACGGCCCCAGGGCCTCGTACCCGGTCATTAGACGCTCGTCTTACACAAGCGTCTAGCGGCCGGGTACAGTGCTGTCATGGGACACAAGGAAGACCTCCTCGAAGGCGCCAAGCGCTGCCTCCTGGAGAAGGGGTACGGGCGCACCACGGCCCGCGACATCGTCGCCGCGTCGGGCACCAACCTCGCCTCCATCGGCTATCACTACGGCTCCAAGGACGCTCTGCTCCAGCAGGCCTTCCTGGCGCTCACGGAGGAGTGGGGCAACGAGGTCGGCCCCGCGGGCACCGGCGAGCGGAAGCGGGAGCTGCCGGCCGACCCGTACGCGCGCTTCCACGCCGTCTGGGAGCAGGTGATCGCCGCCGCCGGGACGAGCCGGCCCGTCTGGAAGCTCCAGACGGAGGTCGTCACCCGGCTCGACGACGACGAGAGGCTGCGCGACGCGATCAAGGAACCGCAGCGGGAGGGCCGGCTCGGCATGGCCGAGGGCTTCCTCGGCCTCGACCCGGAGGCGGACCCGGAGAAGGCCCGGGTGGCGGGGCTGCTCTGCCAGGCCCTGGTGACCGGGGTGATGATCCAGTGGATGGTCGACCCGGAGACCGCTCCGAGCGCCGACGACCTCACGGCGGGGCTCAAGGTCCTGATGGGCGACTCCGGCTGACGGCACGTCCGGTGCCTCAGCGCCACGGGAGGTTCCGCCAGGGGCTGCCCGCGTGCTCCGTCAGGGTGCGGTGCGCGGCCACGTTCCCCTCGTGGTACCCGCCGTACTCCTCGCCGTCGAAACGCAGCACCCGCCCCAGCGCGTAACCCGCCGAGTAGTCCTGCCACGATCCGTAGGCCGAGCGGGCGAGCGCCCCCGCGTGGACGATCGCCTGTTCGGCCTCCGGCGGCGCGCAGAAGCGGGCCGTCAGGCCCCAGCGGGCGACGTTCACCGCACGTCCGTAGTCGTACGCGATCGTCTTGAGCACCCGGCCCTGCGGCGGCAACAGCCCGTCGGCGCGGAACCGGGCCTCGTAGCGCAGGATGCGGCGTACCAGCTCCTCGATGTGCCGCACCGACGACGGGCTCGCGCCCAGGTCCTGGGCGTGCCCGGCGGCCGTCTCGCGCCACTCGTCGGCCGACGGCACCGCGCCCCGCGCCACGCGCAGCTCCTCACGGACCCGGAGGGCGAAGTCCGGCTCCGGCGGGCTGTTGCGGCCGTCGAGCAGCGCGTCCAGCTGCTTGCGCCAGCCCGCCCGGTCGGTGACGCCCCAGCCGTCGCGGAGGGTGTCGAGGATGATGGTGTACCCCATGTAGGCCGAACCGACGTCGTTCCACGGGACGCCGTTGACGAACGCCAGATGGGCGCCGCAGGCGAGGCCGAAGGCGAGCGGGCCGTGCAGCGGCCCGTGGCGGAGGGCCGCGAAACGGTTCTTCGTACTCCGTTCGTTCTCGCTGTACGCGCGCAGCCACCACGCGCGGTGCTCGGGCGTGGCGGGCAGCAGGAACTGCCCGGGGGTGCCGCCGTTCACGGCGAGAAGCACCCGGGGGTCGCTCCACCCGAACTCGGCGGCCCATCGGAGAGTGATCTGGTGGAACACCCAGTCCGGATGCCACGGCGGCAGCATCCCGCGAGTGAGGACCTGCCGGACGACGGGCCCCTTCGCCACCTGCTGGGGCCGCCAGTAGACCGTGTCGGGTTCGGCGTCCACCTCGGCCCGAGGGGCGGCGATGAACAGCTCGGCCCCGGCGAGGACACGGACCTGTTCGGCCGTGTCGCCGCGCAGCCCCGCCTCGTGCAGCAGCTGCTCGGTCTCGGACGGCGGGATCCACGGCGTGCCGGGGGTGACGGGGCGGTTGCGGGACTTCATGACCACGGGATGTTCCGGTAGGGGCTCGAAGGGTCCTGGGTGAGGATGCGGTGGACGGCCACGGACTCCCGGTACAGCGGCTCGGGATCGCCCTCGTCGAAGTGGATGAGCCGGGCCAGCAGATAGCCGAGCGAGAACGCCTCCCAGGAGTCGTACGCCTGCCTGGCGGGTTCGAGCACCCTGAGTACGGACTGCTCCGCCTCCTCCGGATCGCAGTACCGCGCGCCGAGCGCGAGCCGTACGACGTTCACGGCACGGCCGTGGTCGAAGGCGGCGAGGGTGTCGATCCGGCCGGCCGGCGCGAGCAGGCCGTCGGCGCGGAACCGCTCCTCGTAGCGGCTGATCCGGCGCAGGAACTCCACGGCCTCGGCCGCGTCGTTCCCGTAGGGGTTGTCCCGCTCGACATTCACGGTGACCATCGAGGCCCACTGCTCGTCGGTCGGCGGGTGGCCGAGGCGTGCGGTGAGACGGCGCCGCATCCCCAGGACGGCCTCGGGGACCCGGCCGACGAGCCGGGTGGCGATCAGGGTCCGCAGCTTCTCCCGGAACTCCGCCCGGTGGTGGACGACCCAGGGGCGGCGGAGCCGGGCGACATCGGTGGGGTAGTCCTCGTACTGGGCGCCGAGTCCGTTCCACACCAGGCCGTTGAGGACGGCGAGGTGCGCGCCGAGCGCGAGGGCCTGGGCGACCGGTCCGTGCAGCGGCCCGCCGGCGTGGGTGAGCAGGCGGAGCCGCGCCGGTCCGCCGCCCCGGGTGCCGGCCTCCTCCCAGGCCCGCCGGTCGGCGGCCCGGGCGGGGAGCGCGGCCTCGAACGGCGTGTCCGGGTTGACCGCGAGCCACCACCGGTCGTTCGGCCAGGCCGCGGCGAGCCGGGCGAGGGTGGTCTGCTTGAACACCCAGTCCGGGTGCCACGCCGGCAGCATGCCCTCGGTCAGCACCGGGACGACGGTGCGCCGGGCGGACTTGTCGCGGTGGGAGGGGAGGGGTGGGGTGAAGCCGGGCAGGTCCGCGTGCACCCGCGCCTGCAGTACGTAGAGCCGTGTCCGTCCGAGGACGTCGAGGACGGCGCCCCGGTCGCCGCGCGCCCCGGCCTCGTACAGCAGCTGCTCGGTGTGCGTCGGTGGTGCCGGCCAGTTCCCCGTGGTCATGGGGAGATCCTATAAACCGGCGCCGAGGGGGCAGGGCCCGAGGCAACCGGGCCCCGACGGACGGCTGTTCAGAGCCGGGCCGACTTCAGGGACATGTGGAGCAGCAGGCGGTCCTCGCCGTCGTCCAGGTCCAGGCCCGTGAGCTGCTCGACCCGGGACAGCCGGTAGTACAGCGTCTGGCGGTGGATGCCCAGGGCCGCCGCCGTGCGGCCCGCCTGTCCGGCGTTGTCGAGGAACACCTCGGCGGTGCGGGCCAGTTCGGCGTGGGCCGGGGCGAGCAGCGGGGCGACGACCGGGTCGATCTCGGGGTGGTAGAGCGCTGCGAGCAGCCGGTACGGGCCGATCCCGGCCCACTCCGCGACGGGGCCGAGCTTCGGCTGGGCCGTGGCGGCGCGGGCCGCCGTGTTGGCCTCGCGCCAGGCCGACGCGAGCTCCGCGAGACCCCGGCGGGGGGACGCGATGCCGGCCGGGGCGGCGGCGCGCAGCCGGTCGGCCGCCGTGTGGGCGGGGGAGAGGTCCTCGGCCGTGCGCAGCCGTACGAGGACGGCGAGGGACTCTCCCTCGGGGACCGTGGCGACCGCCGCCGCGCCGGGGACCGCCCGGATCGACGGGGTCTCGCCCTGCCAGGGCGTCACGCAGACGACGGTGTGCAGGCCGTCCGCGCTGGGGCCGAGGGCCGCCCGGAGCGCCGCGACGGCCATGTCGCTCTGCCAGCCGCGCCCGGCGGTCAGGACCGAGGCGAATTCGCGCGAGAGGTCGGCGTCCGCGCGGTCCTCGTCGGCGAGGAGGTCGCCGATCCGGGTGGCGACCTCCATCGCGGCCGCGAGCTGGGCGGGCGCGGGTCCGGGCTCGGCGTCGAGCAGCCATACGTACCCGAGGACGACGCCCCGGTGGCGTACGGGCAGACAGAGGCGGTCCCGGAACACGCCGGCGTCGGGGGCGGCCGGGATGCGGACCGGGCCGGTCGCCCGGGTGATGCCGAAGCCCTCGAACCAGGCGCGGACGGCGGGCGTGGACTTCCGGGTCAGGATCGAGCGGGTCCTGACCGGGTCCATGGCGCTGTCGTCGTCGCTGTCGTGGGCGCCGAAGGCGATCAGACCGAAATCGCGGTTCTCCAGCGTCGCCGGGGCGCCGAGCAGCGCCGAGATCTCGTCCACCAGTTCTTGGTAATCGCCCTTCACGGCGCCATTCTCGCACCCTCTCAGACATATGTATGAGCCGCCGTGCACGGATGCGTGACAGCTGTAGATGGCGGACGATCGGAGCGATCCATAGGTTTCACGGTGGTTATCCGTGCTGTTCCCGGTTCGTTCCTTTGATCCGGCTACGGCCCCGTTCTACCTTTGCCTTCTGGAGGTGCCCCGTGCTGGGTCCCGTGATCCTCGCCGCGTCGCGCAGCGACAAGATGCGCCGCTTCGTGTCGGCCGCCCCCGGGACCAAGCAGGTCGTCGCCCGCTTCATCGCCGGCGAGACGGTCGACGACGTCGTCCCGATCGTCCGGGAGCTGAGCGACCGCGGCCTGGAGGTCACCCTCGACGTCGTCGGCGAGGACATCACACGCGTCGAGCAGTCGTACGCCGCCCGGGACGCCTACCTGGAGCTCATCGGCCGCCTCAAGGAGCTCGGCCTCGGCGAGCGCGCCGAGATGTCCGTCAAGCTGTCGATGTTCGGGCAGTCCCTGGAGGACGGCCACGAGCTGGCCCTCGCGAACGTCCGGCCCGTCGTCGCGGCCGCCGCCGAGATCGGCACCACGGTCACCCTGGACGCCGAGGACCACACCACCCTCGACTCGATGTTCGCCATCCACGAGGAGCTGCGGAAGGACTTCCCGCAGACCGGCTGCGTCATCCAGGCGTACCTCTTCCGCACCGAGGACGACGCCCGCCGCCTCGCCGAGAACGGCTCCCGCGTCCGGATCGTGAAGGGCGCCTACAAGGAGCCCGCCTCCGTCGCCATCCAGGACAAGCCCGAGATCGACAAGGCGTACGTCCGGATCATGAAGATCCTGATGGACGGCGAGGGCTACCCGATGATCGGCTCCCACGACCCGCGCCTGATCGCCGTCGGCCAGGAGCTCGCCCGCCGCGCCGGGCGCAAGCTGGACGAGTACGAGTTCCAGATGCTGTACGGCATCCGCAGCGAGGAGCAGCACCGCCTCGCCGCCGAGGGACACCGCATGCGCGTCTACACCGCGTACGGCACCGACTGGTACGGCTACTTCATGCGCCGCCTCGCGGAGAAGCCGGCCAACCTGCTGTTCTTCGTCCGCTCGATGCTGACCAAGGGCTGAGAAATGACGCTCACCGACGGATTCTGCCGGGGGTCCGGGGGTCGTCCCCCGGGTAGGCGCAGCATGCGCCGCCTCGCGGAGAAGCCGGCCAACCTCCTCTTCTTCGTCCGCTCCATCCTCACCAAGGGCTGAGCCCCCCACCTCTCACAAGGAGTTTCGAGACCCATGGACGCTGTCACCCAGGTCCCCGCTCCGGTCAACGAGCCGGTGCACAGCTACGCCCCCGGCTCTCCCGAGCGCCTCCGTCTGGAGACCAAGCTCAAGGAGCTGGCCGAGAACCCGCGCGAGCTGCCGATGACCATCGGCGGCGTGAAGCGCCTCGGCGGCGGCGAGGAGTTCAAGGTCGTCCAGCCGCACAACCACAAGGCCGTCATCGGCACCTTCCGCGGTGCCACCGAGCAGGACGCCCAGGACGCGATCGACGCGGCCCTTGCCGCCGCCCCGGCCTGGCGCGCCATGTCCTTCGACGACCGCGCCGCGATCATCCTGCGCGCCGCCGAGCTGCTCGCGGGACCGTGGCGCGAGACGCTGGCCGCGTCCACGATGCTCGGCCAGTCGAAGACCGCCCAGCAGGCCGAGATCGACACCCCGTGCGAGCTCGTCGACTTCTGGCGCTTCAACGTGGCGTACGCCCGGCAGATCCTGGCCGAGCAGCCGCCGGCGAACTCCCCGGGTGTGTGGAACCGTCTGGACCACCGCCCGCTCGAGGGCTTCGTCTACGCGATCACGCCGTTCAACTTCACGGCCATCGCGGGCAACCTGCCCACCGCCCCCGCCCTCATGGGCAACGTGGTGGTCTGGAAGCCCTCCCCCACGCAGACCCACTCCGCCGTGCTCCTCATGGAGCTCCTGGAGGAGGCCGGCCTGCCGAAGGGCGTCATCAACCTGGTGACCGGCGACGGCATCGCCGTCTCCGAGGTGGCCCTGAACCACCGCGACCTGGCCGGCATCCACTTCACCGGCTCGACCAAGACCTTCCAGCACCTGTGGAAGACGGTCGGCAACAACATCGAGAAGTACCGCGCGTACCCGCGGATCGTCGGCGAGACCGGCGGCAAGGACTTCGTCGTCGCCCACCCCAGCGCCGACCGCGCCATCCTGAAGACCGCCCTGACCCGTGGCTCCTTCGAGTTCCAGGGCCAGAAGTGCTCCGCTTCCTCCCGCGCCTACATCCCGGCGTCGATCTGGAACGACGGCTTCAAGGAGGAGTTCGCGGCCGAGGTCGACGGCATCACGATGGGTGACGTCACCGACCTGTCGAACTTCATCGGCGCCGTCATCGACGAGCGCTCGTTCGCCAAGAACAAGGCCGCGATCGACCGCGCCGCGGCCGACCCGAGCTGCACGATCGTCGCCGGCGGCACGTACGACGACTCGGTGGGCTACTTCGTCCGCCCGACCGTCATCGCCTGCACCGACCCTTCGAGCGAGGTCTTCAAGGCCGAGTACTTCGGCCCGATCCTCGCCGTCCACGTCTACGAGGACGAGAAGTACGACGAGATGCTGACCCAGATGGAGTCGGTCTCGGACTACGCCCTCACCGGCTCCGTCATCTCCGGTGACCGCGCCGCCACCGCGTACACGATGGAGAAGCTCCGCTTCGCCGCGGGCAACTTCTACATCAACGACAAGTCGACCGGCGCCGTCGTCGGCCAGCAGCCCTTCGGCGGCGGCCGCGCCTCGGGTACGAACGACAAGGCCGGCGCCCCGCAGAACCTGATGCGCTGGACGCTGACCCGCGCCATCAAGGAGACGCTGGTCCCGCCGACCGAGTACGGCTACCCGCACATGGGCTGACCCGCCCGTACCTCCCCCTGATCACCGCCCCCCTCCTCGGTCCCCCAACTGAGGACGGGGGCGGTTCTCATGCGTGGACCCGGCGCTTCATGAAGTCCGCGATCAGGTCGGCGATCGCCGGCGCGTGGGTCTCCAGGGCGAAGTGGCCCGTGGGGAGGAGGTGGATCTCGGCGTCCGGGAGGTCGCGGCGGAAGGCTTCCGCGCCCGCCGGGACGAAGACCTGGTCGCCTTCGCCCCAGACCGCGAGCAGGGGGACCCGGCTCGTGCGGAAGTACTCCTGGAAGTCGGGGTAGAGCGCGAGGTTGGAGCCGTAGTCGGCGATGAGGTCCAGCTGGATGGCGTCCTGGCCCGCGCGGGCCATCAGGGTGGCGTCGTGGTGCCAGGCGTCGGGGCTGAGGAGCTCGCGGTACTCGGCGGGGACGCCCGTCTCGTACTGCCACCGGATGCCGTCGAGGGAGCGGATGGCGCGGACCGGGGCCTCGGTCGCGGGGGTGCGGTGCGCGATCAGGGCGAGGACGGGGGCCCAGGCCTCGGCGCCGAGCCCCTCCTCGTAGGCGTTGCCGTTCTGGGTGATGATCGCGGTGACGCGCTCGGGGTGGGCGAGGGCGAGGCGGAGGCCGATGGGGGCGCCGTAGTCCTGGACGTAGAGGGCGTACCGGTCGAGGCCGATGGTCTCCGTGAACTCGGCCGTGAGGGAGGCCAGTTCGGCGAAGGTGTAGTCGAACGCGGTGGCCGAGGGGGCGGCGCTGCGGCCGAAGCCGAGGTGGTCGGGGGCGATCAGGCGGTAGCTCCCGGCGAGCAGCGGGATGAGGTCGCGGAACATGTGCGAGCTGGTGGGGAAGCCGTGGAGCAGCAGGAGGACGGGGGCGTCGGCGGGGCCCGCCTCGCGATAGGCGATCTCGTGCCCGCGGACGGTGACGGTGCGGTGGCGGGTCGGCAGCACGGACATGGTTCTAACCCCTTGGGTGTGCGTCACTGGTTATGGATCGGCGAGGTCGACGGAACCAGCTTTTCGCTAACCTGTCAATGCCCGTTAGGGGGTTAGGTGGGTGTGCGAGTCTGGGGCCATGACCGTGAGGATCGCGCCCACCCATGAACTCGGGGCCGACCGGCTCCGCTCCGTACGGGAGCTGCTCGACGCCGCCTTCGACGGCGACTTCTCCGATGACGACTGGGACCACACCCTCGGCGGCGTGCACGCCTGGACCGAGGACGAGCGGGGCATCACGGCGCACGGCGCCGTGGTGATGCGCCGCGCCCTCCATCGCGGCCGCTCGTACCGCGTCGGGTACGTCGAGGGGGTCGCCGTCCGTGCCGACCGCAGGCGTCAGGGGCTCGGCGGGGCAGTGATGGCCGACCTTGAGCGGGTCGTCGACGGCGCGTTCGCCTTCGGGGCCCTGAGCGCCTCGGACGACGGCGCCGCGCTCTACCGGGCACGCGGCTGGCAGGTCTGGGAGGGGCGCCTTGAGGTCATGGGACCCCGAGGGGTCGTCCGGCTCCCGGAGGAGGAGGGGTCCGTGTATCTGCGCCCGGCGGCCGGCCGGGAGCTGCCCGATCCCGCCGCCGCCCTCGTCTTCGACTGGCGTGACGGCGACGTGATGTGAGGACGCGTCAGGAGGCCGGAGGGCTCTGCGCCTCGCGGCCCTTGGTCGTCTCCAGGTGGGAGGTGTACACGGCGGAGAACATGGAGACGAGGGCGATGGAGATCGCGAGGCCGCCCATGCCGAGCGTCCCCATGAAGCACGCCGTCATCGCGCCGCCGACCACGACGAGCCACACCGCGAGCGCCGCCTTGCCGCGGCGGCTCAGGAACAGCCACCGGTGCGGGGCGGCCGGCCGGGTCTCCAGGCCGCCCGCCGGGCCCGCCGTCGCCGCGCGCGGCCGCTTGAAGTAGCCGTACACCAGCCACTCGCCGCACAGTTCCCAGCCCTCGGGCTCAAGCTCGGCCAGGACCTTCGCCCGGCGCCCGGCGCCGATGACCTCGCGGCGGTACTCCCACCGGAGGGTGGCCGTCGTGGAGCGGCGGCAGACGAACCGGCCGAGCGTGTCGAGCGATTCGACCTCCCAGCCCTGGTCGCCGTGGACGGCGAGCATCCGGCGGTCGTTGAAGAGGTCGGCGGTCCAGGTCCAGGACTCCGCGCGCTCGTCCGGCTCGCCGGGCGCCGGGGCGAGCCCGCCGAGCCGCGCCGCGAACGCGTCGGCCGGTCCGAACTCCTCCTCCGGGTCCGTCCCGGTCTCCGCGAGGTGGGCCCGCAGGTCCTCGACGGTGGCGGCGATCTGCGCGTCCGGTACGCCGGCGGCCCGCAGCGCGCCGGAGAGCCCCGTGAAGTAGGCGTCGGTGGTCATGGTGTCGTTCCCCCTGGGCTGAGCATGGTCCGTACGGTGTGGTGGAAGTCCGTCCAGGCGCCGCTCTCGGCGGCGAGCAGCTCGCGACCGGCCTCGGTGAGCCGGTAGTAGCGGCGCCCCGGGCCGCGCTCGGCGGCGCGGAACTCGGCGACCACCAGGCCGCCCTCCTCCAGGCGGTTCAGTACGGGATAGAGCGTCCCGCCCTTGATCTCGCCCAGGCCCGCGTCGGCGAGCGCCTTGGCGATCTCGTACCCGTAGCTCTCCCCGTCGGTCAGGCGGGAGAGGACGAGCAGGTCGAGGACTCCCTTGAGCCAGCTGGATCTGCGGTCTGCGGCCATGACCGCATTGGATCACCACCTAGGTAGGAATGCAAACTAGTTAGGGATGTCGGATGCCTTCGCCGAGTGACGCTCGGTGGCACCCCGTCTCAGATAGTAGGAAGTCCGAGTAATTGTGGAGACAGATGCGGCGACCTGTCCTAGCTTTGTAGGAGCCGAACGTCTCGCTTCATCAGCGAATGGCGGTCGAGAGCGCGACGCCCTTCATGCAGGCAACCCCTGCGGCGGCGCTCCCCGCCCCTGCCGGCACCTTCGATCATCACTGATCTCCGCACCTGCGGATCCCCGCTGATCCCGTGGATCACCACTGATCTCAAGGAGTCGATCCCTCATGGCCGCTCAGACCGCCCGCCGCGTCCGCCACTCCGCCGGCCGCCCCAGCGACGAGGCCCGCCAGAACGCCGCCGCCGCCCTCCAGCGCGCCCTCGACCGCCGTGACAACGGCGGCTCCACCGGGCACTGAGAGCCGCCTTCCCCGGCCTGGCGGTTCGTCCACATGGTGGACGTAACGTGTCAGACGATGGGACGAAGAGTAGGGTGCCGACATGTCTCACAGCATCAATCTCGCAGTCATTCCCGGCGACGGCATCGGCCAGGAGGTCGTGGCCCAGGGCCTCAAGATCCTCTCGGCCGTCCTTCCCCAGGACGTGAAGCTGGAGACCGAGGAGTACGACTTCGGCGCCAAGCGCTACCACGCCACCGGTGAGACCCTCACCGACGCCGACCTCGACTCCCTCAAGAAGCACGACGCCATCCTGCTCGGCGCCATCGGCGACCCGTCGGTGCCCTCCGGCGTCCTGGAGCGCGGCTTCCTCCTGAAGCTCCGCTTCGCCTTCGACCACCACGTGAACCTGCGTCCCTCGAAGCTGCTCCCCGGCGTCGCCACCCCGCTCGCAGGACAGCCCGAGATCGACTTCGTCGTGGTCCGCGAGGGCACCGAGGGCCCGTACACGGGCAACGGCGGCACCATCCGCAAGGGCACGCCGCACGAGGTCGCCACCGAGGTCTCGGTCAACACCGCCTTCGGTGTCGAGCGCGTGGTCCGTGACGCCTTCGCCCGCGCCCAGGCCCGCCCGCGCAAGAAGCTGACGCTGGTCCACAAGAACAACGTGCTGACCTTCGCCGGCCACCTCTGGACGAACATCTTCGAGAGGGTCGCCCGGGAGTTCCCCGAGGTCACCACCGACTACCTGCACGTCGACGCCGCGACGATCTTCCTCGTCACCGACCCGGCCCGCTTCGACGTGATCGTCACCGACAACCTCTTCGGCGACATCATCACCGACCTCGCCGCGGCCGTCTCCGGCGGCATCGGCGTCGCCGCCTCGGGCAACATCAACCCGAGCGGCGAGTTCCCGTCCATGTTCGAGCCGGTCCACGGCTCCGCGCCGGACATCGCGGGCCAGGGCAAGGCCGACCCCACGGCCACCGTCCTCTCCGTCGCCCTCCTGCTGCGCCACCTCGGTTACGAGACCGAGGCCGCCCGGGTCGAGGCGGCCGTCGCCGCCGACCTCACCGAGCGGGGCGCCACCGTCCGTACGACGGACGAGATCGGCGACGCGCTCGCCGCGCGAGTAGCGAGCTGACCCGCGCCTCCTGTCCATGACAGCAGCCGCCGGGTCACACTGTGCCCCGGCGGCTGTACCTGTGCGGTCGCCGGGTGCCACCATCGAACCCTGGACCGCGTTCACCCGTTTCGTGCACCGGTTCCCGCGAGCGATAATCGGACGTGGGGCCGCGGCATGCGGGCATGCTGGGACGTCCATACGGTCATGTGACTTCGGTCGCCGACCGAGGCGTGAGCGCGGTCCTCCCCACACAACCGGTGAAGGACACGCACTCATGACGACGCCCACGATCGAGCTCAAGCCCTCCTCCAGCCCGCTGTCCGACGCGGAGCGCGAAGCGATCCTGGCCAACCCGGGATTCGGCCGCCACTTCACCGACCACATGGTCACCATCCGGTGGACCGAGGGCCGGGGCTGGCACGACGGTCAGCTCGTGCCCTACGGCCCGCTGCACCTGGACCCGGCGACGAACGTCCTGCACTACGCGCAGGAGATCTTCGAGGGCCTCAAGGCCTACCGCCGCCCCGACGGCTCGGTCGCCAGCTTCCGCCCCGACGCCAACGCGCGCCGCTTCCAGGCCTCCGCCCACCGGCTCGCCATGCCGGAGCTGCCGGTTGAGACCTTCATCGAGGCCTGTGACGCCCTCGTCCAGCAGGACAAGGCGTGGGTCCCGGCGCACGGCGGCGAGGCCTCGCTGTACCTGCGTCCGTTCATGATCGCGACCGAGGTCGGTCTGGGCGTCCGCCCGGCCAACGAGTACCTGTTCGTGGTCATCGCCTCCCCGGCGGGCCCGTACTTCCCCGGCGGCGTGAAGCCCGTCTCCATCTGGCTCTCCGAGAACCGCGTCCGCGCCGTCCCCGGCGGCATGGGCGACGCCAAGACCGGCGGCAACTACGCGGCCTCCCTGCTCGCCCAGGCCGAGGCCATCGAGAAGGGCTGCGACCAGGTCGCCTACCTCGACGCGGTGGAGCACAAGTGGGTCGAGGAGCTCGGCGGCATGAACCTGTACTTCGTGTACGGGAACAAGCTCATCACCCCCACCCTCACCGGTTCGCTGCTCGCCGGCATCACCCGTGACTCGCTGCTCAAGCTGGCGGCGGACCTCGGTCTCGAGCCGGAGGAGGGCCGCGTCTCCATCGACCAGTGGCAGGCCGACTCCGCGGACGGCACCCTGACCGAGGTCTTCGCCTGCGGCACCGCCGCCGTGATCACCCCGGTCGGCACCGTCAAGTGCGAGCGGGGTGAGTGGCAGCAGTCGGGCGGCGAGCCCGGCGAGGTCACGATGAAGCTGCGCGACGCGCTGCTCGCCATCCAGACGGGCAAGTCCGAGGACGTCCACGGCTGGATGCACGAGCTCGGCTAGTCGCTACTCCGCCTGTGCCAGGGCTTCCGGGGCCGTCACGGTCGCGGGAGCCCTGTTCGGCGTCAGTACGGCGTACAGCGCGCCGCCCACGATCCCCGACACCACGAAGCTGCAGTCGATCCCGCCCGTGAGGGCGAGCAGCGGCCCCTCGTACAGGGGCGTCGACACCGAGGCGAGGCCGGCCGCCGCGCCGATCGCCCAGGACGCGGTCGCGCGCGGGTGCCAGCCCGCCGAGAACCAGTAGATCCCGCCCCGCGCACGGCGGTTGTAGACCTGGAGGGCCTCCGGGTCGTACGCACCCCCGCACCGCGCGTGCCCGATGAGGGTGATCACCGCCCACGGTGTGCCGATGGCCGTGAGCAGCAGGACGAACGAGGTCATCGCCGTCTGCGCGTCCGAGGCGAAGTGGCCGAGGAAGACGAAGGCGGTCGCCACCACCGCGACCACGAGGGTGGCGCGTGCCCGGGTGGCCTTCGGCAGGATCGCGTCCAGGTCGAGCCCCATCGAGTACAGCATCAGACCCGCGTTGCCGACGGAGCCCGCCGTGGCCGCGACGAGCAGCGGGACCAGGTACCAGGCGGGGGAGGCCTCGACGAGCGGGCCCGCGTAGTCGAGCGCCCCGCGGGCCGCGAGCGCCGTGTACGTGCCGAAGAGCTGGGGGACGAGCAGGCCGACCACCAGGCCGAGACAGGTGGCCCGCCAGACCTTCCCGGTGCCGTACCGCTGGGGGGAGACGTACCGGGTGTAGTCGCCGAGCAGGGTGATGAAGGCGACCGGCCCGCTGAGGCCCGCGGCCACCGCGGAGAGCAGCCAGGTCGGCCAGAACGAGCCGAGGAGGTACGGGGTGTCCGGCACCGCCGCCGTGGTGAAGTCCCCGGCGTAGGCGACGATTCCGAGCGCGAGGAGCACGGTCATGCCGACGGCGAGGGCCTTGCTCAGCTTGAGCAGCAGCCGGTAGCCGTACACCGCCGCGACCACCGTGCAGGCGGCGAGCAGCGCGTACACGGTGGCGTGCGCCGCGCCGCCGGTCGGCAGGCCGGTCAGTCGGGCGAGCGTCCCCACCATGACGTCGCCGCCGATCCAGAGGGTCAGCGCGGTGTAGCCGAGCGACAGCAGCAGTCCGACCACCGAGCCGACGAGCCGGCCGCGGACGCCGAAGAAGGCGCCGGAGGAGGTGGAGAGGTTGGTGGCGGTACGGAGCGAGACCAGCGCGAGCGGCGCGGTGACGGCGACACCGACGAGGGTGCCGGCGACGACGGAGGTCACCGAACCCCAGAGGCCGAGGCCGAAGGAGACCGGCAGCCAGCCGAAGACGATCACCCCCAGGCAGAGGTTGGATCCCAGCAGGATCGCGACGAGGTCGCGGGGGCCGCTGGTGCGTTCGGCCTCGGGGATGGTGTCGACGCCGTGCTGTTCTATCGGCATGGGGACTCCTGGGGACGGGAGCGGCGGGATTTAGAGTGACACTCAATGTGACCTGAGCCGTGAGGGCGAGTCAATGCTTGGATCCCTGCGTCTCAACATTTAGAGTGTCGCTCAAACAGGAGGTGTTTCGGACGTGCGACTGACCCCCACGGAACGCGACCGGCTGCTGCTCTTCGGCGCCGCCGAGCTCGCCCGCGCCCGCCGGGCCCGGGGCCTGCGGCTCAATGTCCCCGAGGCGACCGCGCTCATCGCGGACACGGTCTGCGAGGCGGCCCGCGACGGCAAGCGACTCGCCGAGGCGATCGAGGCGGCCCGCTCGGTCCTCGGCCCCGACGACGTCCTCCCCGGCGTCGCCGACGTGGTCACCGAGATCCATGTCGAGGCCGTCTTCGACGACGGCTCGCGGCTCGCGGTCGTCTCCGACCCGATCGGTGGCGGCGGCCTGGGGGAGGCGGCGCCCGGCGCGCTGCTGCCCGGCCCCGGACACCCGGAGTCCGAGCCGGTGCTCACCCTGCCCGTACGGAACACGGCGACCGTCCCCGTGAGCGTCACCTCGCACTTCCACTTCTTCGAGGTCAACCCGCGCCTCGACTTCGACCGGGCCGCCGCCTACGGCATGCGGCTCGCCATCCCGGCCGGCGCCTCCTTCCGCTTCGACCCGGGCGGCGAGGCCGAGGTCGGGCTCGTGCCGATCGGCGGCGCCCGCGTCGCCGTCGGCTTCGCGGGCCTGGTCGACGGCCCGCTCGACGCGCCCGGCGCGAGGGAAGAGGCGCTGCGCAGGGCGCGGGCATGCGGCTACCTGGGAATCGAGGACAACTGATGGACCCGTACGAGTACGCATCCGTGCACGGCCCGCGCGCCGGCGACCGTGTCGTCCTGGGCGACTCCGGGCTCGTCGTCCGCGTCGAGTCGGACTCCCAGAAGCCGGGCGACGAGTTCCTGGCGGGCTTCGGCAAGACGGCCCGCGACGGACTGCACCTGAAGGCCGCCGCCGTCCGTGAGACCTGCGACGTCGTCATCAGCAACGTCCTGGTGATCGACGCCGTCCTCGGCATCCGCAAGGTGTCCATCGGCATCCGCGAGGGGCGCATCCACGCCATCGGCCGGGCCGGGAACCCCGACACCCTCGACGGCGTCGACGTCGTCGTCGGCACCGGTACCTCGATCGTCTCCGGCGAGGGCCTCATCGCCACCGCCGGAGCCGTCGACACCCATGTCCACCTGCTCTCGCCCCGGATCATGGAGGCCTCGCTCGCCAGCGGCGTCACCACCGTCATCGGGCAGGAGTTCGGCCCCGTCTGGGGCGTCGGCGTCAACTCACCCTGGGCCCTGCGTCACGCGTTCAACTCCTTCGACGCCTGGCCCGTCAACATCGGGTTCCTCGCCCGCGGTTCGTCCTCCGACCCGGCCCCGCTGGTCGAGGCGCTCGCCGAGGGCGGGGCGTCCGGCTTCAAGGTCCACGAGGACATGGGCGCCCACACCCGCGCCCTCGACACCGCGCTCCGGGTGGCCGAGGAGCACGACGTGCAGGTCGCCCTGCACAGTGACGGCCTCAACGAGTGCCTGTCCGTGGAGGACACCCTCCGCGTCCTCGACGGCCGTACGATCCACGCCTTCCACATCGAGGGCTGCGGCGGCGGGCACGTACCCAACGTCCTGAAGATGGCGGGCGTGCCGAACGTCATCGGCTCCTCCACCAACCCCACCCTGCCCTTCGGCCGCGACGCGGTCGCCGAGCACTACGGGATGATCGTCTCCGTCCACGACCTGAAGACCGACCTCCCCGGCGACGCCGCCATGGCGCGCGACCGGATCCGGGCCGGGACGATGGGCGCGGAGGACGTCCTGCACGACCTCGGCGCGATCGGGATCACCTCCTCCGACGCGCAGGGGATGGGAAGGGCCGGCGAGACCGTACGCCGGACCTTCGCCATGGCCGGGAAGATGAAGGCCGAGCTCGGACCCATGGAGGGCGACGGCGCGCACGACGACAACGCGCGCGTGCTCCGCTACCTGGCCAAGCTCACCATCAACCCGGCGATCGCCCACGGCCTCGCCCACGAGATCGGCTCGATCGAGACCGGGAAGCTCGCCGACATCGTGCTGTGGCGGCCCGAGTACTTCGGTGCCAAGCCGCAGCTGGTGCTCAAGTCCGGCTTCCCCGCGTGGGGGGTCGTGGGCGATCCCAACGCCGCCACCGACACCTGTGAACCGCTCGTCCTCGGACCGCTGTTCGGCGGGCACGGCGCCACGGCCGCCGACCTCTCGGTCGCGTTCGTCGCCCAGGCCGCCGTCGACCTCGGCGCCGACCACATGCCGACCCGGCGCCGCCGCGTCGCCGTGCGCGGCACCCGCGGCATCGGCCCCGCGGGCCTGCTCCTCAACTCCCGGGTCGGAGACGTCCAGGTCGACGACCGTACCGGTCTCGTCTCCCTCGACGGCTCCCCGATCCGCTCCGAGGCGGTCGACTCCGTCTCCCTCAACCGCCTCTACTTCCTCTGACCTTCCTTAGGACTCACCGATGACCTACCGCATGCCCGCCGAGTGGATGCCGCACGAGCGCACCTGGATGGCCTGGCCCAGCCCCAACCCCACCTTCACGAACGAGGACGAACTCGCCGAGGCCCGCGCCGCCTGGGCGTCCGTGGCCCGCGCCGTCCGCCGCTTCGAGCCGGTCACGCTGGTCGTCGCCCCCGGCGACGCGGAGTCGGCCCGCGCCCTCGTCGGGCCCGACGTCGACCTGGTCGAGCGGGACCTCGACGACGCCTGGATGCGGGACATCGGCCCCACCTTCGTCACCGACGGCACCGAACTCGCCGCCGTGGACTGGGTGTTCAACGGCTGGGGAGCCCAGGACTGGGCCCGCTGGGAGCACGACTCCAAGATCGCCCGCCACATCGCCGACCTCGCGCAGGTCCCCGTCCTGGCCTCCCCCCTCGTCAACGAGGGCGGCGCGATCCACGTCGACGGCGAGGGCACGGTCCTCCTCACCGACACCGTCCAGCTCGGCTCCGGCCGCAACCCCGAGTGGACCCGCGAGCAGGTCGAGGCCGAGATCCACGCCAAGCTCGGCACCACCAAGGCCATCTGGCTCCCCCACGGCCTCACCGGCGACTACGGCCTCTACGGCACCCAGGGCCACGTCGACATCGTCGCCGCCTTCGCCCGCCCCGGCACGGTCCTCGTCCACAGCCAGCAGAACCCGGCCCACCCCGACTACGAGCGGTCCCGGATGTACGTGAACATCCTGCGCGGCCAGACCGACGCCCAGGGCCGCCCCCTGGAGGTCCTGGAGATCCCGGCCCCGACCGTCCTCAAGGACGAGGAGGGCGACTGGGTCGACTACTCGTACATCAACCACTACCTGTGCAACGACGGCGTCGTCCTCTGCGCCTTCGACGACCCCCACGACGAGCTCGCCGCCGAGATCTTCCGCCGCCTCTTCCCCGAGCGCGAGGTCGTCCTCGTCGACGCGCGGACGATCTTCGCGGGCGGCGGCGGCATCCACTGCATCACCCAGCAGCAGCCGAAGGTCTGAGCCGGGCGGGCATGCGGTAGAACGTACGAGTGAGTCAGAGCAGCAGCCCGTCGCCCCACCCCCGCCGTCGCAATCAGGCCGCCCCGCCGCGGGAGGAACTGCTCGCCGCCGCCATGGGCACGATCGCCGAGCGGGGGCTCGACGGCCTGACGATGGCGGGGCTCGGGCGGCAGGTCGGGATGAGCAGCGGCCACCTGCTCTACTACTTCCGCACCAAGGACGAGCTGCTGCTGCAGACCCTGGAGTGGAGCGAGGGACGGCTCGGGGCCGAGCGGAGCGCACTGCTCTCCCGGCCCGGGACCGCGCGCGAGCGGCTCGACGGGTACGTCGACGTGTACGTGCCCGACGGGCCGCGCGACCCGCACTGGACGCTGTGGCTGGAGGTCTGGAACCGGTCGCAGAACGCCGACGACGACGCCCGCGCGCGCCAGGCCGCCATCGAGGGCGCCTGGCACCGGGACCTCGTGGCGATCCTCGCCGAGGGCGTCTCGCGCGGGGAGTTCCGGGCGGTCGACCCCGACCGCTTCGCGGCCCGGATGCGCGCCCTGCTCGACGGCTTCAGCGTGCACGTCGCCGTCGGCATCCCGGGCACGGGGCGGGATCAAGTCCTCGCCCATGTGGGGGAGTTCATCGCCGAAACCCTGATCTCGCGACCGTAAGGCACGCAAGTACTCCCGATCGTTGCCCGCCGCGACCTTGATCCCCGCACCGTCCCTCCGGCACGGTTCCGGACCATGGGACGAGAGCACTGGAAGAAGATCTGGGTCGGGTCCGCGGGCAACATGGTCGAGTGGTTCGACTGGTTCGTGTACGCGAGCTTCGCCACCTATTTCGCGGGAGCGTTCTTCCCCGAGGGCAACGACACCGCCAAACTCATGAACACCGCCGGCATCTTCGCCGTCGGCTTCTTCATGCGGCCCGTCGGCGGCTGGCTCCTCGGCCGGGTCGGCGACCGCAAGGGGCGCAAGGCCGCCCTCACCCTCACCGTCACCCTGATGTCCGCCTCCGCCCTCCTCATCGCGGTCGCGCCCACCTACGCCGTCGCGGGATACGGCGGCGCCGCCGTCCTCCTGGTCGCCCGCCTCCTCCAGGGGCTCTCCGTCGGCGGCGAGTACGCCGCGAGCGCGACCTACCTCACCGAGGCCTCCGCGCCGCAGCACCGCGGCTTCGCCTCCAGCTTCCAGTACGTCTCGATGACCGCAGGCCAGATCCTGGGCCTCGGCCTGCTGCTCATCCTCCAGCAGACCCTGTCCAGCGAGGCCCTGCACAGCTGGGGCTGGCGCGTCCCCTTCATCATCGGCGCCCTCGGCGCGGCCGTCGTCTTCTACCTGCGCCGCACCATGCTGGAGACCGAGGTGTACGAGGAGAGCGCCGACACCGGCGTCGCGAGCGACCAGAAGGGCACCCTCAAGGCCCTCTGGGGGCACAAGCGCGAGGCCTTCCTCGTCATCGCGCTCACCATGGGCGGGACCGTGGCGTACTACACGTACACGACCTACCTCACGAAGTACCTCTCCAACTCCGCGGGGCTCCCCAAGCAGACCGCGACCCTGGTCTCCTTCTGCGCGCTGATCGTCTTCGCCTGCCTCCAGCCGCTCGCCGGGGCCCTCTCCGACCGGATCGGCCGCCGGCCGCTCCTCATCACCTTCGCGGTGGGCTCCACACTCCTGACCGTGCCGATCATGACGATGCTGAAGCACGCGGGCTCCTTCTGGCCGGCCCTCGGCCTCTCCCTCCTCGCGCTCGTCGTCATCACCGGATACACCTCGATCAACGCCTGCGTGAAGGCCGAGCTCTTCCCCACCGGCATCCGGGCCCTGGGCGTCGCCCTGCCGTACGCCATCGCCAACGCCCTCTTCGGCGGCACCGCCGAGTACGTCGCCCTCTGGTTCAAGGACGCCGGCATCGAGTCGGGCTTCTTCTGGTACGTGGCGGGCTGCGCGGCCGTCTCCCTGATCGTCTACCTGACCATGCGGGAGACCCGCGACATCGACCTGGGCCGGGTCGGCGCGGCCGGCTCCGTGCCCGGGCAGAAGCGGGATCAGCTGCCCGTATCGTGAGACCGTCGTCCCGCTGACGTTCGACCTGTGTCAGACTTCCGGCGTGCTCGCTACCACGATGATTATCGGCAGCAGCGCGCCGGTCCGCAGTGGCCACTGAACCGCGGCACAAACCCCGCGGCAGTGGACACCGTGCCCCAGACCCGCGCGCAGACCTCTCGCACCCGCGAGGGGTTTTTTCGTTTTTCGGCCCCACCCATGCCGGAAGCGGACGACGCGTGAGAATGGGGGCAAGTGGATCCAGACCTTCCGGAGCCACATCCGACAGGAGCCATCACAGTCATGACCACGGAGAACGCCGAGAGCTCGCGCCTCGACGACAGCTTCCATGTCTTCGACACGACGCTGCGCGACGGGGCGCAGCGTGAAGGCATCAACCTCACCGTCGCGGACAAGCTGACCATCGCCCGGCACCTCGACGAGTTCGGTGTGGGCTTCATCGAGGGCGGCTGGCCCGGCGCCAATCCGCGCGACACGGAGTTCTTCGCCCGCGCCACCCAGGAGATCGCGTTCAAGAACGCGCAGCTCGTGGCCTTCGGCGCCACCCGCAGGGCGGGCGGTGACGCCGCCGAGGACCCGCAGGTCAAGGCCCTCCTGGACTCCGGCGCCCCGGTCATCACCCTGGTCGCCAAGTCGCACGACCGGCACGTCGAGCTCGCGCTCCGCACCACCCTCGACGAGAACCTGGAGATGGTCCGCGACACCGTCGCCCATCTGCGCTCCCAGGGCCGCCGCGTCTTCGTCGACTGCGAGCACTTCTTCGACGGCTACAAGGCCAACCCCGACTACGCCAAGGCCGTCGTCCGCGCCGCGCACGAGGCCGGCGCCGACGTCGTCATCCTCTGCGACACCAACGGCGGCATGCTGCCCGCCCAGATCCAGGCCGTCGTCGCCACCGTCCTCGCCGACACCGGGGCCCGCCTCGGCATCCACGCCCAGGACGACACCGGCTGCGCCGTCGCCAACACCCTCGCCGCCGTCGACGCGGGCGCCACCCACGTCCAGTGCACCGCCAACGGCTACGGCGAGCGGGTCGGCAACGCCAACCTCTTCCCCGTGGTCGCGGCCCTGGAGCTCAAGTACGGCAAGAAGGTGCTGCCCGACGGCGCCCTCGCCGAGATGACCCGGATCTCGCACGCCATCGCCGAGGTCGTCAACCTCACCCCCTCCACCCACCAGCCGTACGTCGGCGTCTCCGCCTTCGCCCACAAGGCCGGACTCCACGCCTCCGCGATCAAGGTGGACCCCGACCTCTACCAGCACATCGACCCCGAGCTGGTCGGCAACACCATGCGGATGCTCGTCTCCGACATGGCGGGCCGCGCCTCCATCGAGCTCAAGGGCAAGGAGCTCGGCGTCGACCTGGGCGACGACCGCGCGCTCGTCGCCCGGGTCGTCGAGCGGGTCAAGGAGCGCGAGCTCCAGGGCTACACGTACGAGGCCGCCGACGCCTCCTTCGAGCTGCTCCTGCGCGAGGAGGTCGAGGGCCGCGCCCGCCGCTACTTCCGTACGGAGTCCTGGCGCGCGATCGTCGAGGACCGCCCCGACGGCACCCACGCCAACGAGGCCACGGTCAAGCTCTGGGCCAAGGGCGAGCGGATCGTCGCCACCGCCGAGGGCAACGGCCCCGTCAACGCGCTCGACCGCGCGATGCGCATCGCCCTGGAGCGGATCTACCCGCAGCTCGCCAAGTTCGAGCTGGTCGACTACAAGGTCCGCATCCTGGAGGGCCGCCACGGCACCGAGTCCACGACCCGCGTCCTGATCACCACCAGCGACGGCAACGGAGAGTGGTCGACGGTCGGCGTGGGCGAGAACGTGATCGCCGCCTCCTGGCAGGCACTGGAGGACGCCTTCACCTACGGCGTGCTCAGGGCCGGGGTCGACCCGTCCGAGTAGTCCTCCCGAGCGGCTCGGCGCATGGTTTTTCGGCGTAATTTTTCGACCGAATAGTCCACCTATGTTCCGTTTGGTCCAGTGCGGGTAGCGTCGAACCATGAGGACCAGGCCGCTCTCCCTCCTGTCGGCCCTCGCCGGGCTGATACTGCTCCTGCTCCTGGCCCTGGCCCCCTCATCGGGCGCCAGGGCCACGGGGATCCCCGACGCGGCCGCCGCCCTGAGACAGGGCCCGGTCTACGTCGACCCGGGCGCCGCCGACCAGCTCTCCAAGGCCGACGCGGACGCCCTCGCCCAGAAGATCAAGGACGCGGACAAGCCGCTCTTCGTGGCCGTCCTGCCGGCCACCGCCCAGTTCCCGCCGAACGGCCTCCTCGACAACCTGCGCGCCCAGACCGGCGCCACAGGCCTGTACGCGGTGCGCCTCGGTGACCGTCTCGACGCGGGCTCCGACCCCTCCGTGATGTCCCCCGCCGCCGCGCAGAACCTCGCCGCATCGGTACGTCAGCCCGGTGCCGGAGCGGCCGCCGAACTCAACGACTTCGTCGACCAGGCCCTGCCCGCCCTGCGTGGCTCCGCCCCCGCCTCCTGGGGCTCCGTCGGCACCGACTCCGGCGTCCCCGTGGGCGGACTCATCACCCTCGGCGCCGTCGTCGCCGCCGGAGGCGCGAGCGCCTACGCGGTCGTCCGCCGCAACCGGCTCCGCAAGGAGGCCGGGGAGCGCGCCGCCCTCGACAAGCTGCGGGTCGTCGTCGACGAGGACATCACCGCCTTCGGCGAGGAGCTGGAGCGCCTCGACTTCCACCCCGCGGAGCCCGGCGCGGACGACGCCATGCGCGGCGACTACGAACGCGCCCTCGACTCGTACGACAAGGCCAAGTCCCTCATGGCCTCCGCAACCCACCCCCATGACGTCCGCGCCGTCACCCAGGCCCTTGAGGACGGCCGCTACTCCCTCGCCGTCCTCGCCGCCCGCCGTGAGTCCCGGCCGCTGCCCGAGCGCCGCGCGCCCTGCTTCTTCGACCCGCGCCACGGGCCATCCGCCGAGGACCGCACCTGGACCCCGGCCGGCGGCGCGGCCCGCCAGGTCCCGGTCTGCGCCGCCGACGCGGCCCGCCTCGACGACGGCCTCGATCCGATGGCCCGCACCGTCGACGCGGACGGCGTCCGCCGCCCGTACTGGGAGGCGGGTCCCGCCTACGGCCCCTGGGCCGGCGGCTACTTCGGCGGCGGCATCCTCCCCGGCCTCCTGATGGGCACGCTGCTCGGCTCGATGCTCGCCACCCCGGCCTACGCCGCGGAGTACGGCGGAGGCGAATTCGACGGCGGCGACTTCGCGGGAGGCGACTTCGGCGGCGGTGACTTCGGATCGGGCGGCTTCGGCGGCGACTCGGGCGGCTTCGGCGGCGGCGACTTCGGCGGAGGCGGCGGGTTCGACGGCGGAGGCGGCTTCTGAGCCGCCCCCGGCGCTCCTCAGACCAGCGGCTTCACCGACATCAGGAGATGACGGTGGGCCGCGACCGGCCCGTCGGTGAGGAGAGCACGCTGGCCGGGCCCCAGGAGGTGGAAGTGGACCTCCGGGGAGTCCAGTGAGCCGAGGGCGTCCAGGAGGTACCCCGGGTTGAAGGCGACCGTCAGGGTGTCCGTGCCCGTGAGGACGGACGGGAGCCGCTGGGAGGCCACGTCGTCCTCGTACCCCGCCTGGAGGTGGATCCCGGTGGGGGTGAAGGTGAGCTGGACCGGGCTGTCGCCCTCGGCGACGACCGCGACCCGCTTGACGGCCTCGGTCAGCGGGGCCCGCTCGGTGACCGCGAGGGCGTGGTCGCCGAGGGCGAAGAGCTTGTCGTGGCGGGGCAGGCGCCCGTCGAGCAGTCGGGTGGTACTGCGCAGACCGGCGCTCTCGAAGCCGATCGAGCCGCCGTCGAGGGCGAGCCGCGCCGGGCCGGTGCCCGCGAGGGAACGGGCGATCTCGGTGAGGCGGCGGGCGGGGACGACCACGTCCGCGTCCTCGGCGGGGGTCTCCGCCTCCGGCTTCCACTCCAGGGTGCGGACGGCGTAGCGGTAGCGGTCGGTGGCCGCGAGCGTCATGGTCGTCCCGTCCAGGGCGAGCCGTATCCCGGTCAGGACGGGCAGCGAGTCGTCACGGCCCGCCGCCACCGCCACCTGGCCGACCGCGGCGGCGAAGGCGTCCCCGTCCACCAGGCCGCGGACCTCGGGCAGCGCCGGCGGGGCGGGGTAGTCGTCGAGCGGCAGCAGGGAGAGTCCGAAACGGGCGTCGCCGGAGGTCACGGAGAGGCGGGCGCCCTCCACGGCGATCTCCGTGCCGCCCCGGGGGAGCACCTTGCAGATGTCGAGCAGTCGCCGTCCGAGGACCAGCGCCCGGCCCTCGACGTCCGTGTCGGCCTCGATCTCGACGCGGGCGGAGGCCTCGTGGTCGAGGCCGGAGACCCGCAGTCGGCCGTCCGCGGCCTCCAGGAGCAGGCCGCCGAGGACGGGCATGGGGGAGCGGGCCGGCAGGACGCGCGCGGCCCAGGCCACGGCATCGGTCAACACGCCGCTGTCGATACGGAATTCCATGGCACCGACGCTAGTCGCACCCACTGACAGAGGCGTTGACCAGCGGTTTCAGGCGTCCTTCGGTGAGTTGGGAAGGGAAACGAGTGTCTGATCGTTCTCCTCTCCGAACGCGAACGCGAACGATGGGGGAGCAGCGCGATGAGTGACGTCCACGGCACGGTGGAACCCGGATTCGAGTCCGTACGCGAGGAGTTCGCCACCGTCGTGGCGAACGAGGCGCGCGACGGCGGGGCCCAGCTCGCCGTCCACCACCACGGCCGGCTCGTCGTGGACCTGTGGGGCGGCGACGGAGTCGACGGGGACTCGCTCCTCGGTCTCTACTCCTCGTCCAAGGGCGCCATGGCCCTGGTCGCCGCCCTCCTCGTCCAGGACGGCGTCCTCGACCTGGACCGCACCGTCGCCTCCTGGTGGCCCGAGTTCGCCGCCGAGGGGAAGGGCGGGATCACCCTGCGCCAGCTGCTCGCCCACCGCTCCGGCGTGATCGGAGCCGACGGCGGCCTCAGCCTCGACGAGCTCGCCGACGACCGGAGGGTCGCCGCGCGGCTCGCCGGGCAGCGACCGTTCTGGGAGCCGGACACCGGCCACGGCTACCACGCCCTCGTGATCGGCGCCCTGGTCGGCGAGGTCGTCCTGCGGGCCACCGGCCGGACGGCGCAGGAGCTGTACGAGGAGCGGGTCCGGGTCCCGTACGCGCTCGACTACTACCTGGGGCTGCCCGAGGAGCTGGAGCCGCGCTTCCGTACGGCCCTGCCGATGCTGCCCACGCCCGCGGAGCAGGCGTTCCTCGCGGCGAACCCGATCGCGCCGGACAGTCTCATGGCCATCGGCTTCAACCTCCACGCGGACCCGCCGTTCGACGACCTCGACTACGCGAACTCCCGTACGGTCCGGGAGCGGGCCCCGCTCTCCGGCGGCGGCATCGGCTCCGCGCGCGGCCTCTCCCGGATGTACGCGGCGATCGCCGGCGAGCTCGACGGGCGCGCCCCGCTCCTGAAGCCGGACACGCTGGCGGAGTTCGCCCGGATCCACTCCCGGGGCACCGACCTCGTGACGGGCGCGGAGAACGCCTTCGCCCTCGGCTTCGTCCCGATGGCCACCCGCCACCCCTCCCTGAGCCCGCTCGCCGTCGGCCACAGCGGCGCCCCCGGCTCCCAGGCCTTCGCCGACCCGGCGACCGGCCTCGCGTACAGCTACACCCGCCGCCGCTTCGGCTTCATGGCGGGCCCGGGCGCCGCCGAGAACCACCGCCTGATCCCGGCGGTCGTCGGGGCGGCGCTCAGCCTCTGAAAAGGTCGTCGGAAACGCCGAGCGCCCGCCTTCCGCTGTCGCGGAGGGCGGGCGCGCTCGTGTGTCGTCCCGGGGGGGGAGGACCCGGAGGAGGATCAGGGTCAGGCGGCGTTCTTGATCGCGGAGATGTCGAAGTTCAGCTTGACCTTGTCGCTGACCATGACACCGCCGGTCTCCAGGGCCGCGTTCCAGGTCAGGCCCCACGCGGAGCGCAGGATCTCGGCGGAGCCCTCGAAGCCGACGCGCTCGTTGCCGTAGACGTCCGTCGCCGCGCCGTTGAACTCCAGGTCGATGGAGAGCGGCTTGGTGACGTCCTTGATGGTCAGGTCACCGGTGATCCGGTACAGGTCGCCGCCCAGCTGCTCGGCCGACGTGGAGCGGAAGCTCATCAGCGGGAACTGCTCGACGTCGAAGAAGTCGGCGCTGCGGAGGTGGCCGTCGCGGTCGGCGATGCCCGTGTCGATGGAGGCGATCTTGACGTCGATCGAGGCGGCGGAGCCTGCCGGGTCCGAGCCGTCCAGCTTCAGGACGCCCTCGTGCTCGGCGAAGCTGCCGCGCACGTTGGTGACCATGGCGTGGCGGACGGTGAAGCCGATGCTGCTGTGCGCCGGGTCGATGGTGTAGTCGCCGGTCAGCGCGGCCAGGGCCGGGTCGACGGGGAGGGTGGCGGTGGCGACGGCGGACTCGTTGTTCTTGCGGTTGAAGAGGCCCATGACATGCTCCTTGTCGGTGTTTGTTGAAGCTTCAACGAGAACGACTCTAACTCCATTCCGTTCAACATTCAACATCTCTGGAGGAGTGTCTCCGGGATGTTCACCCGCACGGCGTCACACGGACCCCGACGCCCTCTGGCGGACGCGCGTAGAACTGCGGCATCATCCCCGTGCGAGACGAGCACAAGAACCACCTGCATCCCAAGGCCACCCCCCACCGCCACGGTCACCAGCAGGAGGCAATCCCCATGAAGCTCCGCTCCGTCCTCACGTCCCTCGCCCTCGTCCTCGGCGCGCTCTTCGCACCCGGCGTCGGCGTCCTCACCGCCGCGAGCGAGGCGCACGCGGTCACCAAGATCAGCCACTCCACCGCGACCTCGATGTTCCGGAACTCCGGCATCACCTGGTCCTCGTCCGGCGGCTGCTCCGACCGCTACAACTCCACGTGCACGTCCTTCGAGCAGCTCAACCTCGCCTCCGCCCAGGGCGCCCAGACCCTCAAGAGCGCCAGCGGCTGCGCCCTCAACATCACCGGCGGCACCGAGACCGGGCACGCGAGCGGCACGTACTCCCACTGGAACGGCTACAAGCTCGACTTCAGCAAGTACACCTGCGTCGGGAACTACATCAGGAACACCTTCACCTACATCGGCGTACGCGGTGACGGCGCCCCGCAGTGGAAGTCCGGCGCGGGCAACATCTACGCCGACGAGGGCAACCACTGGGACGTGACCTTCTACAACTGCGGCGGCTGCTGACCGCTCGCGCGTCCCCGAAAGAGCCCCCTCCGGTGGTCACTTGGACTAACCGAAGGGGGTTCTTGGACTGGAGGGGCCCGCGCGGCGCCATCTCGTTGACGGTGCCGCCGGGGAGGGGCCAACTAGTGCGCATGTCCCTCCCCCATTCGCGAAGAATCCGTGCGGCCTGCGCGCTCGCCGTCGCTTCATCCGCCGTGTTCGCCCTGGCCGGCCCCGCCCCCGCCGAAGCCACCCCGGCCACGGCATCGGACACCGCCGCCACGACGGCGGACGCCCTCGCCGCGGAAGACCGGCTCATCACCTCCCCGCAGCTCGCCGTCGCCGTCGCCGAGGACTTCCCCCGCGTCCTCGCGTACACCGACCGCGCGAGCGGCGCCCGCCTCCTCGGCAGTACGGCCCCGGTCACGCGGGTCGTCCTCAACGGCACCCCCCGCGCCGTCCAGGCCAAGGGCGCCCCCGTCCTGACCGCCTCCTCCGCCGCGTACACCCTCACCTTCCCCGACCTGCCCGGCGTCGAGATCGACGCGAGCCTCGGCGTCGACGGGCGGACCACCACCTTCCGGGTGACCGCCGTCCGCGACACCGAGGGCTTCCGCGTCGGCACGATCGACATACCCGGCCACGACCTGGTCTCCGTCAGCTCCTCCGACCCCGGCGCCGCGACCGCCTTCACCCGGCTCGACCCGGACTCCACCCGTACCGCCGACGTCTTCGCGCGGGTCACCGACGCGACCGCCGCCGAGCCGAACCCGGTGGGCGCGACCTACGCCCTCGTGAACACCGGCCGGCTCGCCGCCGCCGTCGAGTCCAACTCCAGCTACGACAAGCCCTCGGGGGCGTCCGCCCGCGACGGCGCCCGCTTCTGGCACCAGGCCCGCAGGACCGGCACCGAGACCCGTGTCGGCGTCTGGTCAGGGCAGTGGACCTACCGCGGCGAAGGCGCGCCGAAGCCCGCGAGCGGTGACGCCCTCCCGTGGGCCAAGGTCGTCGTCACCCCCGACGCCAACGCCGACGGCGCCACCGACTGGCAGGACGGCGCCGTCGCCTTCCGGACGATCGGGATCAAGGCCCCCGGCAGCGACGAGACCCCCGGCCGGGTCGTCGCCCACATCCCGTTCAACTTCGCCTCCCAGGCCACCCACCCCTTCCTGCGCACCCTCGACGACGTCAAGCGGATCTCGCTCGCCACCGACGGACTCGGCCAGTTCGCGCTGCTCAAGGGGTACGGCTCCGAGGGCCACGACTCCGCGCACCCCGACTACGGCGGGAACTACAACAAGCGGGCCGGCGGCCTCGCCGACCTCAACGTCCTTCTCAAGGAGGGCGGGGAGTGGGGCGCCGACTTCGGCGTCCACGTCAACGCCACCGAGTCGTACCCCGAGGCGAAGAACTTCAGCGAGACCCTCGTCGACAAGACGAAGCCGGGCTGGAACTGGCTCAACCAGAGCTACTACATCGACCAGCGCCGCGACATCAACAGCGGCGACCTCGCCCGCCGCTTCCAGCAGCTCCGCGACGAGACCGACCCGAACCTCTCCGCGCTCTACATCGACGTCTACTACACCCACGGCTGGATCGCCGACGAGACGATGCGAGCCGTCCAGGCACAGGGCTGGAACGTCGCCACCGAGTGGTCCGAGAAGTTCGAGCGGTCCTCCCTCTGGTCCCACTGGGCCAACGACCTCGACTACGGCGGCGCCACCAACAAGGGCCTCAACTCGCAGATCATCCGCTTCATCCGCAACGGCGAGAAGGACATCTGGAACAACCACCCGGTCCTCGGCCAGACCGCGCTCGTCGACTTCGAGGGCTGGACCGGCGAGACCGACTGGAACGACTTCACCGCCAACATCTGGCAGCGGAACCTGCCCGCCAAGTACCTCCAGCAGCAGAAGATCACCCGCTGGAACGGCAACGACCTCACCTTCACCGGCGGGGTCCGCGGCACCGTGGAGAACGGCCGCCGCACCTTCCACGACAACGGCCGCAAGGTCCTCGACGGCGACACCTACCTGCTCCCCTGGGACGGCGGCAGGAAGCTCTACCACTACAACAAGACGGGCGGCACGACCAGTTGGGAGGTCCCGGCCGGTACCGGCTCGTACACCGTGTACAAGCTCACCGACAACGGGCGCGTGCAGGCCGCCACCGTCAAGCCCGCCGACGGCCGCATCACCCTCGACGCCGCCGCCGGGCAGCCGTACGTCCTGTACCCCGACCGCGCGCCCGAACAGCGCGCCCCCAAGTGGGGCCAGGGCACCCCGGTGAAGGACCCCGGCTTCAACGACGCGAAGCTCACCGCCTGGACCAAGGCCGGAACCGTCATCCGTGACACCGACGCCCAGGGCCGCAACAGCGCGAAGCTCTCCGGCACCGCCACCGCCTCGCTCCGCCAGGGGATCACCGGACTCACCCCCGGCGAGCGGTACACCGCCTCCGCCCTGATCGAGGTCCAGGCCGGCGAGACCCGGCCCACCACCCTCTCCGTCGGCGGCCGGTCCGTCACCGTCGCACGCTCCGTCCTCCAGGACCGGGTCGCCGCATCCGACTGGAACGGCACCCGCTTCCAGCGCGCCAAGGTCACCTTCACCGCACCGGCGGGCGGCACCACCCCGCTCAGGATCCAGGCCGCGAGCGGCAGCGCCGCCACCGTCCGGATCGACGACGTCCGGATCGTCGCCAACGACCCCGCCACCAAGGACGGAACCCTGGTGTACGAGGACTTCGAGGCCGTCGACCAGGGCTGGGGCCCCTTCCTCAAGGGCGACTCCGGCGGTACGACCGACCCCCGCACCCACATCGCCCAGCTGCACGCCCCGTACACCCAGGCCGGCTGGAACGGGAAGCTGATCGACGACGTCATCGGCGGTGCCGAGTCCCTCAAGTCCCACGACGAGAACACCGGCCTCGTCTACCGCACCGCGCCCTGGACCGTCCCCATGAAGGACGGCCACGGCTACCGCGTGGAGTACACGTACCAGTCCAGCCACGCGGGCGCGTACGAGTGGATCACCGGCTACGACCGCGCGAACGGCACCTCCGTGGAGACCCGCCGCACCCCCATCGGACAGCAGAGGACCAGCGGCCGCTTCACGGAGACCGTCACCGCCGGCTGCGGAGACACCTGGACCGGTCTGCGCAAGCGCGCCGACGCCCCCGACGGCGCCGACTTCGTCCTCGACGACTTCACCGTCACCGACCTCGGCCCGGCCGCCGAGCGCGCCGCCTGCGGCACGCTCACCGTCACCGCGCCCGACACCCTGGAGCCCGGCCGCCCGAACCAGGTCACGGCCACCTTCGGCAACGACGAGACCACCGGCGTCACCGGCGCCCGGGCCGTCCTCGCCCTCCCCGAGGGCTGGACCGCCGAACCGTCCGCGCCCGTCGCCCTCGGCACCGTCGCGGCGGGCGGGAAGGCCACCGCCACCTGGCAGGTCACCCCGCCGGTCGACGCGGCCTACCGGCCGTACCCGCTCGGCGCCACCCTCACCTACGCCCTCGGGGGAGAGGAGCGGAGGCTCACCGCCGCCACCACCGCCCGCACCCTGCCCCCGCCGCCCACCGCCGACAGCTGGGCCAGTGACCTGGACTGGACCTCGGCCACCAACGGCTGGGGACCCGTCGAGCGCGACCTCTCCAACGGCGAGACCGGCACCGGCGACGGCTCCCCGCTGCGGATCGGGGGAGTGACGTACGCCAAGGGCCTGGGCAGCCACGCCCCGGCGAAGATCCGCTACTACCTCGGCGGGCGCTGCACCTCCCTCACCGCCCAGGTCGGCGTGGACGACGTCCAGACCACCCGGGGCACCGTTCAGTTCAGCGTCCTCGCGGACGGCGCCGAGAAGGTGAAGTCCCCGGTGCTCAAGGCCACGGACCCCGCCTGGCCGCTCACCGCCGACGTCACCGGCGCCTCCTACGTCGACCTGGTGGTCGCCGACGGCGGCGACGGCAACGGCAACGACCACGCGGACTGGGGCGACGCGCGCCTCCACTGCGGAAGCTGACCCCGCACGGGCAGGGCAGTCGGCAGCACACGGGGGAAAGCGCTTCCCCGTGTGCTGCCGTGCTCATTGATTGCGTCGGAACCACGGTGTTACACCAGGCGCCACCGGTCTCCACCACTTCCCCCGGGAGGCTCCCGTGTCCCTGTCCCGCTGGTCCCGCCGCACCTTCCTCACCACCGCGAGCGCCACAGCCGCCGCCCTCGCGCTGCCGCTGCCCGCCGCCCACGCCGCCGGTACGGCCACCGAGTTCGAGGCCCTGCGGCTCCGCTGGCTCGACCTCCAGCTCGGCTCCGGCTTCGACGCCGGGGCCGAGCCCTACGCCTCACGGCTCGCCGAGACGGGCACGCTCGCGCGTGCCTTCCGCTCCGCCATGGCCCCCGCCGCCGGCTCCCTCTGGCCCGACGCCCCCTTCGACCCGCCGGCCGGCATCTCCCAGAGCTACAGCCGCCTCTGGACCATGACCCAGGCGTACGCACAGCCCGGCACCGGCCTCACCGGCGACCCGGGACTGCTCGCCGACGTCCTGCGCGGCCTCGACCACCTCTCCGCCGGTGTCTACCGGGCCGGCGCCCCGCGCTACGGCAACTGGTGGGAGTGGCAGATCGGCAGCCCGCGCCTCCTCATGGACATCGTGGCCGCGCTCCACCCGCACCTCGGCGCCGAGCGGATCGCCGCCGCCTGCGCCGCCGTCGACCACTTCGTCCCCGACTCGGTGCTCATGAACTACACCGGCACCTCCACCGGCGCCAACCGCGTCGACCTGTGCCGCTCGGTCGCCCTGCGCGGAGTCCTCGGCGCGAACCCCGCCAAGGTCGCCCTCGCCCGCGACGCCCTCTCGCCCGTCTTCCCGTACGTCACCAAGGGCGACGGCCTCTACGCCGACGGCTCCTTCGTCCAGCACACCTGGGTCGCCTACTCCGGCACCTACGGACAGGTCATGCTCGACGGCCTCGGCCGGCTCTTCACCCTCCTCGCGGGATCCAGCTGGGCCGTCACCGACCCGAACCGGCAGATCGTCCTCGACAGCGTCGAGAAGGCCTACGCGCCCCTCATCTACGACGGCCTCATGATGGACAGCGTCAACGGCCGTGCCATCAGCCGTGGATACCTCAGGAACGACGACCGCCGGATCATGCGCTCCGACCACTTCCACGGCCAGGGCGTCATCGCCGCCATCGCCCTCCTCGCGGGCGGCGCCTCCCCGGCCGAGCGGGACCGCTGGCACGCGCGCGTGAAGGGCTGGATCGAGCGCGACACCGTCTCCCCGGTCCTGGCCGCCCGCCAGTTCGGCGTCGCCGACCTCGCACGGCTGCACGCCGTGGCCGCCGCCCCCGTCCCCGCCGCCCCCGAGCCGACCGGGCACCGGCTCTTCGCCGCCATGGACCGGGCCGTGCACCGCCGCCCCGGCTGGGCCGCCAACATCGCCATGGCCTCGAACCGGATCTCGTACTACGAATGCGGCAACGGCGAGAACCCCCGCGGCTGGCACACCGGCGCCGGAATGCTCTCCTGGTGGACCCCGGAGCTCGGCGACCAGTACACCGACTGGTTCTGGCCCACCGTCGACCCCTACCGCCTCCCCGGCACCACCGTCTCCACCCGGCGCCTCGCCGACCGGGCGGGCGGCGAGTGGGGCGCGCCCAAGCCGGCCGTGCGCTGGGTCGGCGGGGCCACCGACGGGGAGTACGCGGCCGTCGGACAGCACCTGAAGGGCCTCGGCTCCACCCTGGAGGCCCGCAAGTCGTGGTTCTGCGCGGCGGACGCGGTCATCTGCCTGGGCGCCGGGATCACCGCGACCGACGGCGTGCCCGTCGAGACGGTCGTGGACAACCGCCTCCTCGGGGAGTCCGGCACCCAGGCCTTCACCACCGGCGACGGCTGGGCGCACCTGGAGGGCCACGGCGGCTGGGTCTTCCCCGGCGGGACCGGAGAGCTCCGGACGCTCCGAGAGGACCGCACCGGCGCCTGGAGCGACATCAACACCACCAGCTCCACCGAGCGCCGTACCCGCCGCTACCAGACCCTCTGGCTCGACCACGGCACGGACCCGGTCGCCGCCTCGTACGCGTACCTCCTGATGCCGGGAGCCTCCCGGCGTACGCTCGCGGCCCGCGCCGCCGACCCCGGCTGGCTGCGCGTACTCGACAACGGCTCCGAGGCCCAGGCGGTCGCCGTCCCGTCCCTCGGCCTCACCGCCGCGAACCTCTGGCAGGCCGGTACGGTGGGTCCCCTCACGGCCACCGCGCCGGCGAGCGTCCTGGTCCGGCGCCGCCGCTCCGTGCTCGATCTGAGGGTCTCCGAACCGCTCCGCACCGGGCAGCCGCTCGAGCTGCTCTGGGACGGCCCGGTCCGCCAGGTCCTCTCCCACGACCCCTCGGTGGAGGTGCTCGGCGCCGGCCGCTCGCTGCGGCTCCGGATCACGCCCGGCACCGGCGGAGCCACTCACCGTTGCGAGGTCCTGATCTAGGTCTATGTCGGACCCCTACAAACACGAGGGGGGCTGGGCTGTTGACTCGGGCTGGACAGGCGCAGGTTCTGTCCAGCCTCACCAGGATTCGACACGGGAGACTGTTCGGAGTGGACGGCGGGGTTTTCTTGTTCGAGTTCGTAGGGTCGGTACATGACCGTTGTGGACCAGATCCCGAGCGAGCCCGCTGACGCCCGTGGCCGTGTGGCCGAGCTGCACGTCCTGCGCGAGCAGGCTCTCCGCGGCCCGAGTGACCGGGCGACCGAGGCTCAGCACGCCAAGGGCAAGCTGACGGCCCGCGAGCGCATCGAGCTGCTGCTCGATCCTGGTTCGTTCAGCGAGGTGGAGCAGCTGCGCCGGCATCGTGCGCAGGGCTTCGGCCTGGAGGCGAAGAAGCCGTACACCGACGGTGTGATCACCGGCTGGGGCACGGTGGAGGGCCGCACGGTCTTCGTCTACGCGCACGACTTCCGGATCTTCGGCGGTGCGCTCGGCGAGGCGCACGCGACGAAGATCCACAAGATCATGGACATGGCCATCGCGGCCGGTGCTCCGCTGGTGTCCCTGAACGACGGCGCCGGCGCCCGTATCCAGGAGGGCGTCTCGGCGCTCGCCGGCTACGGGGGCATCTTCCAGCGCAACACCCGTGCCTCGGGTGTCATCCCGCAGATCTCCGTGATGCTCGGCCCGTGCGCCGGCGGCGCGGCCTACAGCCCCGCCCTCACCGACTTCGTCTTCATGGTCCGCGAGACCTCGCAGATGTTCATCACGGGCCCGGACGTCGTCAAGGCGGTCACCGGCGAGGAGATCACCCAGAACGGACTCGGCGGCGCCGACGTCCACGCGGGCGTCTCCGGCGTCTCCCACTTCGCGTACGACGACGAGGAGACCTGCATCGCGGAGGTCCGCTACCTCCTGTCGATGCTCCCGCAGAACAACCGCGAGAACCCGCCGACCGTCGCCTCCGAGGACCCGGCGGACCGCCGCTCCGAGATCCTCCTCGACCTGGTGCCCGCCGACGGCAACCGCCCGTACGACATGCACAAGGTCATCGAGGAGCTCGTCGACGACGGCGACTACCTGGAGATCCACGAGCGCTGGGCCCGCAACATCATCTGCGCCCTCGCCCGGCTCGACGGCCAGGTCGTCGGCATCGTCGCCAACCAGCCCCAGACGCTGGCCGGTGTCCTCGACATCGAGGCCTCCGAGAAGGCCGCCCGCTTCGTGCAGATGTGCGACGCCTTCAACATCCCGATCATCACTCTTCTGGACGTACCCGGCTTCCTGCCGGGCGTCGACCAGGAGCACGGTGGAATCATCAGGCACGGCGCCAAGCTGCTCTACGCGTACTGCAACGCGACCGTGCCCCGGATCTCCCTGATCCTGCGCAAGGCGTACGGCGGCGCGTACATCGTCATGGACTCCCAGTCCATCGGCGCCGACCTGACGTACGCCTGGCCCACCAACGAGATCGCCGTCATGGGCGCCGAGGGCGCCGCCAACGTGATCTTCCGCAAGCAGATCGCGGAGGCCGAGGACTCCGAGGCCATGCGTGCCCGCATGGTCAAGGAGTACAAGGCGGAGCTGATGCACCCGTACTACGCGGCGGAGCGTGGCCTGGTCGACGACGTCATCGACCCCGCCGAGACCCGCCAGGTGCTCATCAGGTCCCTCGCGATGCTCCGCACCAAGCACGCCGACCTGCCGTCCCGCAAGCACGGCAACCCGCCTCAGTAAGAGGAGTCATCCACGTGAGCACCCCTGCCAACCTTCTCCGCGTCGAGAAGGGCCACGCCGACCCCGAGGAGCTCGCCGCCATCACGGCGGTGCTGCTCGCCCGTGCGGCCGCCACGCCCGAGCAGACGGACCACCAGGCGCGCACCACGGCCGGCTGGCGCCGCCTGGAGCGCGAGCACGGCTTCCGCGCCCCGCACAGCTGGCGCTGAGTCCCGCCGTACGGGAAGGGCCCCGCACCGATCGGTGCGGGGCCCTTCCCGTACGCGTGGTGGGCCCGGCACGAAGGCCCCGCACCTTCCGGCGCGGGGCCTTTCGTCACGTCCGACCCGGGCGGGGACTACCGCAGGCGTGCCATGAGCGCGTGCTCGACGAGCGTGATGAGGGCGCTCTTGGCGTCCGCGCGGTGGCGGGCGTCGGTGGTGATGATGGGGGTGTCGGGGCCGATCTGGAGGGCCTCGCGGACCTCCTCCGGCTGGTACGGCTGGGCACCGTCGAAGCCGTTGAGGGCGATGACGAAGGGCAGACCCGAGTTCTCGAAGTAGTCGACCGCCGGGAAGCAGTCGGCGAGACGGCGGGTGTCGACGAGGACGACGGCGCCGATGGCACCACGGACCAGGTCGTCCCACATGAACCAGAAGCGGTCCTGTCCGGGGGTGCCGAACAGGTACAGGATCAGGTCCTGGTCCAGGGTGATGCGGCCGAAGTCCATGGCGACGGTCGTCGTCGTCTTGTCGCCGGTGTGCGTGAGGTCGTCGATGCCCGCGGAGGCGGAGGTCATGACGGCTTCGGTACGCAGCGGGTTGATCTCAGAGACGGCGCCGACGAACGTGGTCTTGCCCACGCCGAAGCCACCCGCCACCACGATCTTCGCGCTGGTGGTTGAACGGGCCGCGCCGCCGCTAGAGCTTGCGAAGTCCACTGAGCACCCTTTCGAGCAGTGTCACGTCTGGCTGGCCGCCGGCGGCTGCGTCGCCGCCCGGCTGGTGGATGGCGACGAGTCCGGCCTCGGCCAGGTCGGCGACGAGGATTCGGGCGACGCCGAGGGGGATGGAGAGAAGGGCCGAGATCTCCGCGACCGACTTGATCTCGAAGCACAGCCGGCAGATCCGCTGGTGCTCGGGCAACTGCCCCTGCAGCCGGGACGGTTCGGCCGTCGTGCTGACCAGCGCCTCGATGGCGAGCTGGTAGCGCGGCCGGGTCCGGCCGCCGGTCATCGCGTACGGACGCACCAGCGGGTTGTGCCCGCCTGAGCCGCCCGAGGAACTCGAACCGGCGGCGGACGGAGCGCGCGAGGCGCCGTGCGCGGCCGCGGACGGTCCCTGAGGCTGCCGGTAGGGCTGCGACGCGCCCTGTCTGCTGGGTGCGGAGGGAAAGTTGAACCGGTTCTGCGCCGGGTCGCCGATCGGCGCCTGGTGCGCGTCATAACCGTTGTAGGGGCTTGCGCCCGGTGGTGTTCCCACGTTCTCCTCCTCGACTGCCTCGCGGTCCATGTCCCGTGGAACCGCGCCACCGCACCCTACGGTGCGGTGGCGCGAAACGCACTGTCTGTCTGTTAGTTGAGAAGACTTCCCTGAAGCTCCGCCCGGAGGTCAGGAGTCAGTACCGTGCCCGCGCGGTCCACGAGAAGGGCCATCTCGTAGCCCACGAGACCGATGTCGGCCTCCGGGTGGGCGAGCACGGCCAGCGAGGAGCCGTCCGAGATCGACATGATGAAGAGGAAGCCGCGCTCCATCTCCACCACGGTCTGGTTGACCGCACCGCCCTCGAAGATCCGGGACGCGCCCGCGGTCAGCGAGGTCAGTCCGGAGGCGACGGCCGCCAGCTGGTCGGCGCGGTCACGGGGGAAGCCCTCGGACATCGCCAGCAGGAGTCCGTCGGCGGAGACCACCACCGTGTGCGACACCCCGGGGGTGTTGTCCACGAAGTTGGTGATCAACCAGTTCAGATTCTGCGCCGCCTGGCTCATGCTCACACTAACGCTCCTGGTTGTAGGTACTGCCCGGGCCGAGGCCCGATCCGTTCGTGTCCGTTCCCGCGGTGCGTCCCTGCTGGACTCCGCGGCGCAGGTTGCTCAACCTGCCCCGGACGTCCTCGGGTGCGCGGGAGACCTGGGGGCCGCCCTGCGGGGTCTGCTCAGCCGTGCCCTCGACCAGGTTGGCCTTGGGGACCCGCCGGGGGAGACCGGACGAGGTGACCCCGCCCGCCTTCGGGTCCTTGAGCTTTCCGGCCCGCTGCCAGCGCTCGTCGTTGGTCGAGCGCCAGTCGTCGGTGCCGTCGGCTTCGTTCTGCTGCTGCTCCTGCGCCGGCTGCGCGGGCTTCGCCTGCTGCGGCGCCTGCTGGCCCTGCGAGGCGACGCTGCCGCGGCGCGGCAGACCGGAGTCGGTCAGCGCGTGACCGGCGTCCGGGGCGGGACTGGGGGTCGGACCCTGACGATCGAAGCCTACGCGCTCGGGGGCCTGTTCGGGAGCGCCCGGAGCAGATTCCGTTTCCGCTCCGTACTGCTGCGTCCAGCCGTCGCCGTAAGCGTTCTGATCCTGCCACTCTCCCTGGTGGGACTGGCCATCGAACGCGTTTCCGTACTGCTGGTGTTCGGCTTCCGGTGCCTCGTACGAAGCTTCCGCATAGCCGGCCTGCTGGTACGACTCGTACCCCTGCTGCGGGTACGCGTAGCCGTCCTGCTGCGGGAAGCCGGCCGCGTACTCCTGGCCGTACCCGTTCCCCTGCTGGGGCTGCTGCCCGTACTCCTGCGCCGGGGCGTACTGCTCCGCCGCGTACTCCTGGCCCTGCTGCTGCCCGTACTCCTGGCCCTGGCCGTACTCCTGCGCCTGGTGCCCGTACGCGTCCGCCTGCTCCGGCTGCTCGGCCTGCTCCGCCTCGTCGTGGAAGAGCGGGGCCTGCGCCTGGGCCTCCAGAGCGGCACGCCGCCCCTCACGCTTCAGCGAGCGCTTGACCGGGTCGAGCGGACGCTCCTCCTCGGCCGGCTGCTCGTAACGCGAGTCGTCGAAGCCGAGATCGGCGGCGGTCAGCATCTGCTGCTGCTGGGGCGCGCTCTCGAAGGCGCTCTGCTGCTGCTGTTGCGGGATGATCTGGGAGACCGTGAAGTCGTCCTGGAGCGGCTGCTCGGCGCCACCGCCGTGGGTGATCGCGTCCGGCAGCATGACGAGCGAGGTCGTGCCGGCCTGCTCGCCCGAGGGGCGGAGCTGGACCCGGATGCCGTGGCGGTCCGCGAGCCGGCCGACCACGAAGAGACCCATGCGCTGCGAGACGGCGGCGTCGACGGTCGGCGGGTTCGCCAGCTTGTGGTTGATGTCCGCGAAGTCCTCGGCGGTGAGGCCGATGCCCTTGTCGTGGATCTCGACCATCACACGGCCGTCGGGCAGACGGGTCGCGGTGACGCGGACCTTGGTCTGCGGGGAGGAGAACGTGGTGGCGTTCTCCAGGAGCTCGGCGAGCAGGTGCACGAGGTCGGTCACGGCCTGGCCGTGGATCTCGGCCTCCGGGACACCGGCGAGCTCGATGCGCTCGTACTGCTCCACCTCGGAGGAGGCGGCGCGCATGACGTCGACCAGCGGGACCGGCTGGTCCCAGCGGCGGCCGGGCTCCTCGCCGGCGAGGACCAGGAGGTTCTCGCCGTTGCGGCGCATACGGGTCGCCAGGTGGTCCAGGCGGAAGAGGTTCTCCAGCTGGTCCGGGTCGGCCTCGTTGTTCTCCAGGTCGGTGATGAGGGTCAGCTGGCCCTCGATCAGCGACTGGTTGCGGCGCGAGAGGTTGGTGAAGATCGCGTTGACGTTGCCCCGGAGCATGGCCTGCTCGGCGGCGAGCCGGACGGCCTCGCGGTGGACCTGGTCGAAGGCGCGGGCGACCTCGCCGATCTCGTCCTGCGAGTCGATCGGGATGGGCTGGACACGGGTGTCGACGCGGCCCGGCTCGGTGCGGGAGAGCTGGTCGACCAGCATCGGCAGGCGCTGCTCGGCGATGCCGAAGGCGGCGTTGCGCAGCTGGAGCATCGAGCGGCTCATCTGGCGGGCCATCATCCCGGCCAGGATGAAGGCGGCGAGCAGGGCGATGACGACGATGCCGCCGATCACCCAGGCGTCCGTCTTGGCCTCGTCGGAGATCTTCACGGCCTCGGCCACGGCCTTGTCGACGAGCGCCTTCTCCACCTCGGAGTAGCCCTCGAACTTGGCGGTGGCGACCGCCATCCACGTCTCGGCCGTGATGCCCTGGGACTTCAGGTCCGCGAGGCCATCGGGCGACTTGGCGGTGCCGATCGCGGAGGCCGCGCCGGAGTAGACGGAGCCGTCCTTGCCCTTCGGCAGCTCGACGCCGGCGGCCTGCATCTGCTTGGCGCCCTCGGCGGCCTTCCCGGCCATGACCTTCTTCAGCAGCTCGACGTCCTCGGGCATGCCACCGGAGGCGAACTCGCCGAGGGCGATCTGCTCCAGGTAGTTGTACGAGTTGAACGCCACGGACTGCTGGGCGAAGACGGCCTCCTGGCGGCTGGGCCGGACCAGGAGCTGGGTGCCGATGGAGCGCTGGAGGGACTCGGCGCCCTTGGCCAGCTGGATGGCGTAGACGCTGCGGCCGTAGGCCGTGACGTTGCCGGTGCCGAGGCCGAGCTCGTTGGAGAACTCGGTCAGGTAGTGCTGGACGCCGGTGTACCCGAGCTGGGTGTTCACCGGGTCGAGGGAGCGGGTGTACGCGGCCTTGCGCAGCGCGTCGAGCTTCGGCTCCTCGTCCTTGAAGAGCTTGATGCGGCGCTCGAGGCCCTGACCCGAGGGCAGGTTCTTGATGGCCTCGTCGAACTTCAGCCGGGCCGCGTCGGTCGCGGCGTACGCCTGTGTGACCTCGTCGCTCTTGCGGTCCTCGGCGGACTTCGCGGCCAGCAGCGGGCCGGCGGTGAGGTCCCGCTCGTTCAGGAGGGCGGTGCTGTACTCCGAGGCGGCGCTCACGATGAGCGCCGTCTTCTCGGCGTCCTGCGCCTCCTGCCAGGTGTCGATCGCTCCCTTGACCTGGAAGCCACCCATGACGAGTCCGACGAGCACGGGTATGCAGAGGATCGCGTTCAGCCTGGTGGGCACCCGCCAGTTGCGGGGCGAAAGCTTGCTGGAGCTTCCCTTGGCGGCCGCGGCGGGCGGCGGTGTCACGGGTACATCCGCGGGCGACACCGCGAAACGCGACGGCGGCGTGAAGTTGCCCCGCGTCTCCTGCTCCGCGGAGCTTTCCTTGCTTCGCCTCACTCGACCAACAACCTCTCGGCGTCGGCACCTACGTTGTGCCGGTGTTTCGTTCAGGGCCGTACTACTCGGGAGTTCATGAATTGCAGCACGTGAAGGGGGTCCGTTCCAAACAGTGGGATGCGGCCGCCTTCAGTGGTCCAGGCCTCGTATAAAACGGGCATAAAGAGCGAGCCCCGCCAAATGGCGGGGCTCATGTGAGCGCAGTGACACCGATCGGATGCGTCGTGTGTCCGGGGCGCTCCAATTCTCTGTCGAAACGTTATGAACGGGCGGGCGGCCGTGTCGAAGGACACAGACCGCCCCTGGCAGCGGCATATGACAACCGCCCTGGAGCACTGACTACTTGAGCCGGGCCATCAGGGCGTGCTCGACGAGCGTGATGAGGGCGCTCTTGGCGTCCGCGCGGTGGCGGGCGTCGGTGGTGATGATGGGGGTGTCGGGGCCGATCTGGAGGGCCTCGCGGACCTCCTCCGGCTGGTACGGCTGGGCACCGTCGAAGCCGTTGAGGGCGATGACGAAGGGCAGGCCGCTGTTCTCGAAGTAGTCGACCGCCGGGAAGCAGTCGGCGAGACGGCGGGTGTCGACGAGGACGACGGCGCCGATGGCGCCGCGGACCAGGTCGTCCCACATGAACCAGAAACGGTCCTGTCCGGGGGTGCCGAACAGGTACAGGATCAGGTCCTGGTCCAGGGTGATGCGGCCGAAGTCCATGGCGACGGTCGTCGTCGTCTTGCCACCGGTGTGCGTGAGGTCGTCGATCCCCGCCGAAGCGGAGGTCATCACGGCCTCGGTGCGCAGCGGGTCGATCTCGGAGACGGCGCCGACGAACGTGGTCTTGCCCACGCCGAAGCCACCCGCCACCACGATCTTCGCGCTGGTGGTTGAACGGGCCGCGCCGCCGCTAGAGCTTGCGAAGTCCACTGAGCACCCTTTCGAGCAGAGTCACGTCCGGCGTGCCGCCGGTCTCTCCGTTGCCCGGCTGGTGGATCGCCACCATGCCGGCCTCCGCCAGGTCGGCGACGAGGATGCGGGCGACACCGAGCGGCATCGAGAGCAGCGCCGACACCTCGGCCACCGACTTCACCTCACGGCACAGGTGGCAGATCCGCTGGTGCTCGGGGAGCAGGGTGGCGAGGTGCGCCGGGTCGGCCGTGGTGCTGACCAGCGCCTCGATGGCGAGCTGGTAGCGCGGCCGGGTCCGGCCGCCGGTCATCGCGTAAGGACGCACCAGCGGCTGGTCGCCCTCGTACCCGTACTCGTCGACTGAGGCGCCGTACGGATCGTGAGAGGCGGGGGGCGGGGTCATGAATCCTCCGGGCGTGACAGCAAGACTTCTGCCGTCGGATGGGGCCGGTGGGGGGCCGGGTGGGGCGGCCGGACGATTTGAACGGTGCGCAGGGCGGTACGGAGGGGCGTACCGCCCTGTGGATCGGTCGTGCGAGGGGTTCTGTCCCGGATGGGAACCGGGCTAGTGGAGCAGGCTGCCCTGGAGCTCCGCGCGGAGATCCGGGGTGAGGACGCTGCCGGCCCGGTCGACGAGCAGCGCCATCTCGTAGCCCACGAGGCCGATGTCGCACTCGGGGTGGGCGAGCACGGCGAGCGAGGAGCCGTCGGAGACCTGCATGAGGAAGAGGAAGCCGCGCTCCATCTCCACCACGGTCTGCGCGACGGGGCCTCCCTCGAAGATCCGGGACGCGCCCGCGGTCAGCGAGGTCAGTCCGGACGCGACCGCCGCCAGCTGGTCGGCACGGTCACGGGGGAAGCCTTCGGACATGGCGAGCAGGAGTCCGTCGGCGGAGACCACCACCGTGTGCGACACCCCGGGGGTGTTGTCCACGAAATTGGTGATCAACCAGTTCAGGTTCTGCGCCGCCTGGCTCATCGCGTTCAACTAGCGCTCCTGCTGAGGGTTCGGACCGAGGTGGTGGCTACCCGTGGTCGAGTTGCCGGCCTGGCGGCCCTGCTGGATGCCGCGGCGCAGATTGGTGAGCCGGCCGCGGACGTCGTCGGGTGCACGCGAGACCTGGGGGCCGGCCGTGTGGGCCTGCTCCTGAGCGGTCCCGGGTACGAGGTTGGCCTTCGGCACGCGCCGGGGAAGACCTGAGGTGGTGACACCGCCGGCCGCGGGCTTGCGCACCCGCTCGGCCTGGCGCACCAACTCGTCGTTGGGCGAGGTCCGCCAGGCGGCCCCGCCGTTCTGCTGACCGGCGGCCGGGTCACCGGTCTGCCGGGGCGCCGGGGCGGAGGGCTGCGACACGACCGGGGTCTGCGTCGTCTGCGCCACGTCCGGAACACGGCCGGCGCCGGGCGCCTGCCCCTGCTCCTGGTTCCAGCTGGTCTCAAGGGTGTCGAACAGCGGGGTACGCATGTCACCCGCGCCGCTCGCCGGCGGCAGGGCCTCCGGACGGCGCGGCTGCTGGAGCTGCGGCTGCCGGCCCGGCTCTGAGCCCTGACGCGGACCGCCGAAGTCGCCACCGGTCCGCTGACGCGGGGCCGGTGCCTGCGGGGCCTGGGCCTGCTGCTGGGCCTGCGGTACGAAGGGCTGCCGGCCGAACTGCTGCTGCTGGCCGCCCTGGTACCCCTGGGGGGCGGGGGCCTGCTGCGGGGAGCCGAGGTCGGGGAGCGCGAACTGACCCGTGGAACCGGGGCCCTGCGGAGCACCGAAGTCCGGGCGGGCGAACTGACCCGTGGAGCCGGGGCCCTGCGAGGCGTCGAAGTCCGGACGCGGGAACTGCGCCGTGGACGCCGGGTCCTGCGCACCGCCCTGGTACCCCTGAGGGGTCCCCGGGCGCTGGCCCTGCTGCTGCGGAGCACCGAAGTCGGGGCGCGGGAACTGACCCGTGGAGCCGGGGCCCTGGGGGGCCGCCGGGGCGCCGAACAGGCCGGTCGTCTCCGACTCCTCGTGACCGCGCGGGGCGTCCAGCGGCGACATCTCCTGCCGCTGGCGCCGGACCGGCTGCTGCGCCGGGTCGTTGCCCCAGCTCGCGGCCTGCGGGCGCTGCGGCTGGGGGTTGCCCCCCGGCAGCTCGGCGCGCGGGAACTCGTACCCACCGGTCTGACCGCCCTGCGGGGCCTGCTGCGGCGCGCCGGGTCCGGCCTGCGGGCCGCCGGTGTTGCCCCACACGTCCGTACGGGAGGGGATGGCGCTCGCGGCGCCGCCGATGAGACCGCCGCCGGGGCGCGGCGGCTCGCCGCCCTGCGGACCCTGGGGCGCCTGCGGGCCCGGCGGCAGCTGACCGGTCTTGTCCAGCTGGGCGTTCTGCGGCTGCGGGGTGCGGGACTGCGGGCCGCCCTGCGGACCACCGTCCCGGGCGGGCAGCGCGGCCCGGGGACCGCTCGTGCCGACCTGGGCGCGCGGCGCCGCGGTGCCGAGCCGGCCGGCCGTCGCCGACGGCGCACCGCCCTGACCCGGACGTCCGCCGCCGGGGCCACCGGCCGCGCCGGGACCGCCGGGAAGCCGGCCGCCCGGGGCGGAGCCACCCTGCGGCATGGCGCCCTGGCCACCGGCACCCTGCTTGGGCATCGGCTTCTTGTTCCCCTGGGCGACGTCGACCGGCAGCATGACGAGCGCGGTGGTGCCGCCCGAGTCGGAGGGGCGCAGCTGGATGCGGATGCCGTGTCGCAGGGACAGGCGGCCGACCACGAAGAGACCCATGCGGCGGGAGACCGAGACGTCCACGGTGGGCGGCGAGGCGAGCCGCTCGTTGATCGCGGCGAGGTCCTCGGGGGAGAGGCCGATGCCGGTGTCGTGGATCTCGACGAGCACGCGCCCGTCGGGCAGCGCGTGACCGGTGACCCGGACCTTGGTCTGCGGGGAGGAGAACGAGGTCGCGTTCTCGAGCAGCTCGGCGAGGAGGTGCACGAGGTCGTTGACGACCCGGCCGGCGACCTCGGTCGCCGGGACCGCGGCCAGTTCGATGCGCTCGTACTGCTCCACCTCGGAGGCGGCGGCACGCAGGACGTCGACCAGCGGGACCGGACGCGTCCAGCGGCGGCCCGGCTCCTCACCCGCGAGGACGAGGAGGTTCTCACCGTTACGGCGCATGCGCGTCGCGAGGTGGTCGAGCTTGAACAGCGAGGACAGCTGGTCCGGGTCGGCCTCGCGGGACTCCAGCTCGGAGATGAGCGAGAGCTGACGCTGGATGAGGCCCTGGGAGCGGCGCGAGAGGTTGGTGAACATCGCGTTGACGTTGCCCCGGAGGAGGGCCTGCTCGGCGGCGAGACGCACGGCCTCGCGGTGCACGTCGTCGAAGGCCGCGGCCACCTGGCCGATCTCGTCACGGGAGTGCACACCGACGGACTCGACGGAGGTGTCGACGTCCTGCGGGTCGGACTCGGAGAGCTGCTTGACGAGCTCGGGCAGGCGGTCCTGGGCGACCTTGGTCGCGGTGTCCTGGAGCCGGCGCAGCGAGCGGATCATGGACCGCGCGACGACGAAGGCGCCGATGAGCGAGACGCCGAGGACGAGGAGGATCAGGGCACCGTTGATGATGGCCTCGCGCTGCGACTCCTGCCGCAGCTCACGGGCCATGGTCTCCATGTCGCCGAGCAGACCGCGCTCGATGCGGTTCATGGCGGCGATCTTGGTGCCGTACTCGTCGGTGAAGTTCAGGTGACCCCGCTTGGGGCCGCTCGGCATGGCGTCGTCCGCGTTGAGGACGCGCTCGGCGTACTTCTCGGCGGCGGTGATCGACGGGTTGCCGGTGTTCAGGGACGCCGTCCGTTCGGTGGCGTCACCACCGGTCGACTCGTAGATCGCCTGGAAGGACTTGAGCTCGTCGCTCTCGGAGTTGAGCGCGGCCTCGCCGTAGAGACGGTCGCCCTGCTGGATCTTTCCGGAGGTCTTGTCGCTCGCGGGGAGCGCGGCCGCGATGATCGCCTGCTGGATGGAGGCGTACTCCTTGGCGGACGAGAACGCGGCGAGCGCACGGGTCCGCTTGATCATCTCGGGGTTGCTGGTCGCCTGCGCCATGTCCTGGGACAGGCTGAGCAGCGCGCGGATGAGGCGGCTGTACGCCTCGACCGTCACCGAGTGGGAGACGCCCTTCTCGTAGGCGTTGCCACGGATCGTGTTGAGCTGGATGACCTGCGAGGCGATCCCGTTGACGTTCTGGCGGATGCTGCGCAGCGCCTCGTCGCCCTCGGTGGCCGGGATGTCCTCGGTGGCCTCCAGGAAGGCCTTGTACTCGAGGTCCGTCTTCCGGCGCGGGTTGGAGACCTGGTAGTCGCTGACCGGCCGGTTGTTGACCAGGGGGCCCGCGGAGAGGTCGCGCTCGGCCTGCAGGGCCTGCGCGAGGTCGGTCGCCTCACGGGTCAGCTTGGTCAGCAGCTGCATGTGGTCGAGCTGCTCCATGTCCGCCAGCGACTCGCTGATGCGGATGCCGCCCAGGGTCGTCGCGGCGACCACGGGGAGGGTGAGGAGCGCGACCAGGCGCGTGGAGATGCGCCAGTTGCGCAGGGCTATTCGCGGGCCGACCTCGTTCTCGGCCTTGGGCTTGGTGGGAACTTCGGACGGCTCGGCCGAAGCGGCCGCGGCGTTCGTGCGCCCGCCGTCACCGCCCTTGCCGGACGGTCCCTGACCCTGGTTCGGGGTGCGCGAGGCCGAGGGACCGCGGTCGGTCCCGGCACGCGGTTCCTGCTCCGCCGGAGCATCCGCTCGGCCCTGGCGGGCCGGGGGAGACCCCGAGCCATCCCTCTTGAAACGTCCCTGCACTAGCGTCGCAACCTCTGGACCAGGCGTCCTTCCGGGTGAACGGAGAGGACGGTGTCGGCGTCAATCGGGGTGCGTGAGCACCCCCGGGTGGTCGTCGGTGACCGGCGCAGTTCCCCCTTTCCCGCCACATGGCCGGCGCTGCGTTGCGCCCCCTGCGCGCCGGCTTGAAACCCGCGGCGGTGCGTGGAATTCCAGCACAGTGCCGGATCTCCAACAAGGGCCGCGTGTCGCGCCGGGAGGGTCATGACAACGCGTACGCGCAGTGTCACCGCATGTAGAAGATGATCACGGAGGATTGGGACTTTTCCCCTCCAATGGCTGCGCATGCCCGTGTGTCCCAGTCGCGATGATCAGGAGCGGAATAGAGCATTCAATGGCGGAATGTCCCTTTCCGTGGTGACAGGAGACCGTCCGTAATGCCTGGATTGTGACGCCAGTGGTGAGCAAACTCACACGTTGATCGATGTCTTAGCCATGCATTCGAAGGGAATCGCATGTTTAGCCTGACGCTTTACACCCTCCCGCGCCCTTACGCGGCGCCCGTTCCGGAACAAGGTCAGATCACCGCGATGAAGACGACGAAGACGACGACGCCCGGCAGCACGGCCAACCCCCGCCGTTCCACCCTCGTCCACCTCACGGACGCCGCGGAGCTCGACCGGGGCGCCCGGCCGGAGTACGCGGCCGAGCTGCCCGCCCGGACGGCCAACCCCCGCCGCACCGTCCTCATGCAGCCCCCGGCCCCGTACCAGCCCGAGCCGTACGCCTCCGCCTCCCGCTGAATTCGCAGGTCGGCCGCCCCCGCCGCGTTAGCCTGGAGCGTCAGACTCCAGCCAGCATCAAGTGAGGGGCGACAGCACTCGTGCGCATCGCCAGATTCTCCATCGACGGCAATGTGGCCTTCGGCGCCGTCGAGGGCGAGGGAACCGTCGAGTCCGGCGGCCTCGTCCTCGACATCATCAAGGGCATCCCGTACACCGACTTCGAGCTCAGCGGCACCAAGGTCCCGCTGAGCAAGGTACGGCTCCTGCCGCCCGTGCTCCCCAACAAGGTCGTGGCCATCGGCCGCAACTACGCGGAGCACGCCGCCGAACTCGGCAACGAGGTCCCCGACGTCCCCGTCGCCTTCTTCAAGCCCACCACCTCGGTGATCGGCCCCGGCGACGCCATCGAGTACCCCTCCTTCTCCGACGAGCTGCACCACGAGGCCGAACTGGCCGTGGTCATCGGCCGCATGTGCCGCGAGGTGCCCCGCGAGCGCGTCAAGGACGTCATCTTCGGCTACACCTGCGCCAACGACGTCACCGCACGCGACGCCCAGAAGCGCGAGAAGCAGTGGGCCCGCGCCAAGGGCTTCGACACCTCCTGCCCGCTCGGCCCCTGGGTGGAGACGGACATGAGCATCGCTGCCGCGAGCGACCTGACCATCCAGGCCACGGTCAACGGCGAACAGCGCCAGCTGGGTCGGACGAGCGACATGGTCCGCTCCATCGAGGACCTGGTCGTCCACATCACCGAGGCCATGACGCTGCTCCCCGGCGACGTCATCCTCACCGGCACCCCCGCCGGGGTCGGCCCCCTCAACGTCGGCGACGAGGTCGCCGTCACCATCGAAGGCATCGGCACTCTCACCAACAAGGTGATCAAGCGTGGCTAACGCGATCCGCGTCCGTTTCTGTCCCTCCCCGACCGGCAACCCCCACGTGGGCCTGGTCCGCACCGCCCTGTTCAACTGGGCCTTCGCCCGGCACCACCAGGGCACCATGGTCTTCCGCATCGAGGACACCGACGCGGCGCGCGACTCCGAGGAGTCGTACCAGCAGCTCCTCGACTCGATGCGCTGGCTCGGTCTCGACTGGGACGAGGGCCCCGAGGTCGGCGGCCCCCACGAGCCGTACCGCCAGTCGCAGCGGATGGACCTCTACAAGGACGTCGCCGACAAGCTGCTCGCCGGCGGGTACGCGTACCACTGCTTCTGCACCGCCGTGGAGCTGGAGGCCCGCCGTGACGCCGCCCGTCTGGCCGGCAAGCCCTCGGGCTACGACGGCACCTGCCGCAACCTGAGCGAGGAGCGCATCGAGCGCTACCGCGCCGAGGGCCGCGAGTCGATCGTCCGCTTCAAGATGCCCGACGAGCCGATCACCTTCACCGACCTGGTCCGCGGCGAGCTCACCTTCACCCCGGACAACGTCCCGGACTACGGCATCCTCCGCGCCAACGGCGCCCCGCTGTACACCCTGGTCAACCCGGTCGACGACGCCCTGATGGGGATCACCCACGTCCTGCGCGGCGAGGACCTGCTCTCCTCCACCCCGCGCCAGATCGCGCTCTACAAGGCGCTGATCGAGCTGGGCGTCGCCAAGGAGATCCCCGCCTTCGGACACCTGCCGTACGTGATGGGCGAGGGCAACAAGAAGCTCTCCAAGCGCGACCCGCAGGCCTCCCTCAACCTCTACCGGGAGCGCGGCTTCCTCCGCGAGGGCCTGCTGAACTACCTCTCGCTCCTCGGCTGGTCCTTCTCCGCCGACCAGGACATCTTCACCATCGAGCAGATGGTCGAGAAGTTCGACATCGCCGACGTCAACGCCAACCCGGCGCGCTTCGACCTCAAGAAGGCCGAGTCGATCAACGCCGACCACATCCGCATGCTGGACGTGAAGGCCTTCGCCGAGGCCTGCGAGCCCTGGCTCCGGGCCCCGCACGCGAACTGGGCGCCCGAGGACTTCGACCGCGCCGCCTGGGAGGCCATCGCGCCGCACGCCCAGACCCGCGTGACCGTCCTCTCGGACATCACGGCCAACGTGGACTTCCTCTTCCTGCCCGAGCCGGTCTTCGACCAGCCCTCGTGGGACAAGGCGATGAAGGGCGAGCCCGCGGCGCTCCTCACCACGGCCCGCGAGAAGCTCGCCGACGCCGACTGGAGCGACCCGGAGTCCCTCAAGAACGCGGTCCTGACCGCCGGCGAGGCCCACGGCCTCAAGCTCGGCAAGGCCCAGGCCCCGGTCCGCGTCGCCGTCACCGGCCGCACGGTCGGCCTGCCGCTCTTCGAGTCCATGGAGATCCTGGGCAGGGAGAAGTCCCTGACCCGCATCGACGCGGCCCTCGCGAAGCTCACCGCCTAACCGCACGCCGTACGCCACGGGGGCGGCGACCGGAGATCTCCGGCCGCCGCCCCCGTTGTCGTACCCGCGGACTAGGGTCCGCCCATGTCCATGACACCGCCTGACTGCGCCCACTGGTTCACCCCGGGATCCGTCCCGGCGGAGGACGGGAAGGACGTCGTCTTCGCCGTGCGGGACGTGGGCGAGATCGACCTGCCCACGGGCCGGCTCCTCGCCTGCGACCCGATCGTCCAGCTCTGGGACGACCACGAGCGCCCCGAGCCCTTCGCCGACGCGGTCCCGCCCGGCCGCTACCGGGTGCAGACCGCGGAGGCGTCCTTCACGTACCCCTACGACCACACCGTGAACGCCGCCGCCCGGCTCGTGATCCGCGACACCCCGGTGGCCCGCTGGGAGTCCGCCCTGCCGCCCGGTGAGGACACTCCCGGTGACGACTGCTTCGGCTACGGCGTGGAATCCGGCGCCGGCTGCTTCCTCGACGCCGCCGCCCCCCACTCCTTTCCCGGCACCGACGACGAAGCGGGTGTCATCTGGGACGGTCTCGACAACAGTCCGTCCTTCCCGATCGCCTTCGTCGCAGAGGGTGAGAACGGCCACGGCATCGCCGTCTTCACCTCGGGATGGGGCGACGGCCTCTACGCGACCTGGGTCGGCCGCGACGCCGAAGGCGAGGTCGCCTGCTTCGTCACCGACTTCCGTCCCTTCCGCTTCGCCCGCACCCGATAACCGCTCCCGGAGGGCCCGCCACCGGCGTACGGTCGGTCCATGGCCATCCGCGCCGTCCTCTGGGACATCGACGACACCCTCTTCGACTACGCGCGCGCCGACCGCGCCGGCATGCGGGCCCACCTCGCCGCCGAGGGACTGCTCGCGGCGTACCACTCCGTCGAGGACGCGCTGCGCCGCTGGAAGGAGCTCACGGAGCTGCACTGGCGGCGCTTCGAGGCGTCGGGCGGCACCTTCCAGGACCAGCGGCGCCACCGGGTCCGGGACTTCCTCGGGGCACCCGGACTCACGGACACGGAGGCCGACGACTGGTTCGGGCGGTACGTGGTCCACTACGAGGCGGCCTGGGAGCTCTTCCCCGACACCCTCCCCGTCCTCGACCTCCTCGCCGCCGACTACCGGCACGCGGTCCTGTCGAACTCCAGCATCCGGGCCCAGGAACCCAAGCTCCGCGCGCTCGGCCTGAGCGACCGCTTCGAGGCCGTCCTCTGCGCCGCCGAGCTCGGCACCGCCAAACCGGCCCCCGAGGCCTTCCAGGCCGCCTGTGCGGCCCTGGACCTCGCCCCGTACGAGATCGCGTACGTGGGGGACCAGCCGGACATCGACGCCCGCGGCGCCCGGGAGGCGGGGTTGTGGGGAGTGTGGCTCGATCGCGCCGCCACGGGCGGCCGGCCGGAGCTCGACACGATCACCGACCTCCACCAGCTCCCGGCCCTGCTCCGCACGCATACCCGTTTTGGAGCACCGTCCACCTTCGGGTAATGTTCTTCCTGCGCCGAGGGGAACAAGCCGAAAGGCAAGAGCCCGGAAAGCGCAAGCCGAGCAAGATCCCCCTGGCGGGGAAGTTGCCCCGGTGGCCTATGGTGTAATTGGCAGCACGACGGTTTCTGGTTCCGTTAGTCTTGGTTCGAGTCCAGGTAGGCCAGCTCGCAGAGCTTCATCTGCATGTACGCGGATCTCATCCGCAAGGCCCCCGTTGTGTAGCGGCCTAGCACGCCGCCCTCTCAAGGCGGTAGCGCCGGTTCGAATCCGGTCGGGGGTACAGATCCATCCTGTAGATCATTTGGGTAGCTCCCGGTGAATCCACGGTGACATCACCCGGCTCCGGCCGGGTGGGATCGCTAGGGCCCCCGTTGTGTAGCGGCCTAGCACGCCGCCCTCTCAAGGCGGTAGCGCCGGTTCGAATCCGGTCGGGGGTACGGTTCAACAACCATGGCCTATGGTGTAATTGGCAACACTACGGTTTCTGGTACCGTCATTCTTGGTTCGAGTCCAGGTAGGCCAGCTCGCAGAGCTTCATCTGCATGTACGCGGATCTCATCCGCAAGGCCCCCGTTGTGTAGCGGCCTAGCACGCCGCCCTCTCAAGGCGGTAGCGCCGGTTCGAATCCGGTCGGGGGTACAAGACGAAGAAGCCCTTCCCTTCGGGGGAGGGCTTCTTCGCTGTCCGGCTGCGGTACGCACAACTCCGGCCCACCGCTGCGGCGTTGGAGCGGTGGGCCGGGGAACGAACAGAGGGAGAGGGGTACGTCAGCCGGTGCGGCGGAGCGCCTCGGAGAGGCGGGCGGCGGCGTCGATGACCGCCTGGGCGTGCATACGGCCCGGGTGGCGCGTCAGACGCTCGATCGGCCCGGAGACCGAGACGGCGGCCACCACGCGGTTCGACGGGCCGCGTACGGGCGCGGAGACGGACGCCACGCCCGGCTCCCGCTCGCCGATCGACTGGGCCCAGCCGCGGCGCCGTACGCCCGACAGGGCCGTCGCCGTGAAGCGGGCGCCCTGGAGGCCGCGGTGCAGCCGCTCGGGCTCCTCCCAGGCCATCAGGATCTGCGCCGAGGAGCCGGCCTTCATCGTCAGCGTCGAGCCGACCGGGACGGTGTCCCGCAGGCCCGAGAGACGCTCGGCCGCCGCCACGCAGATGCGCATGTCGCCCTGCCGCCGGTAGAGCTGGGCGCTCTCGCCGGTGACGTCGCGCAGATGCGTCAGTACCGGGCCCGCGGTCGCGAGCAGGCGGTCCTCGCCGGCCGCGGCGGCGAGCTCCGCCAGGCGCGGTCCGAGGATGAACCGGCCCTGCATGTCACGCGCCACCATCCGGTGGTGTTCCAGTGCCACGGCGAGACGATGTGCCGTGGGTCGTGCGAGTCCCGTCGCCGCGACCAGTCCTGCGAGGGTGGCCGGACCGGACTCCAGGGCGCTCAGGACAAGGGCTGCCTTGTCGAGAACGCCTACGCCGCTAGAGTTGTCCATGCAACGATATTCACGTCTCACTCTGTGAAACGCAAGTTCAATTTTCCGAGGATCTTGTCACTCTGGTGAGGCGGCCGCACAACGGCTCGCGAAACGGGTCTCTAGTGGTGTCGGCGCAGCCGCCGGCCGGAGGGAAAGCGATGGGTAGGACACTCGCGGAGAAGGTCTGGGACGACCATGTCGTCCGGCGCGCCGAAGGCGAGCCCGACCTCCTCTTCATCGATCTGCACCTGCTGCACGAGGTGACCAGCCCCCAGGCCTTCGACGGCCTGCGTCAGAACGGCCGGCAGGTGCGGCGCCTCGACCTCACCATCGCCACCGAGGACCACAACACCCCGACCCTCGACATCGACAAGCCGATCGCCGACCCGGTCTCCCGCGCACAGCTGGAGACCCTCCGCAAGAACTGTGCCGACTTCGGCGTGCGGCTGCACCCGCTGGGCGACGTCGAGCAGGGCGTCGTCCACGTGGTGGGACCGCAGCTGGGCCTGACCCAGCCCGGCACCACCGTGGTCTGCGGCGACTCCCACACCTCCACGCACGGCGCCTTCGGCGCGCTGGCCTTCGGCATCGGCACCAGCCAGGTCGAGCACGTGCTCGCCACCCAGACGCTGCCCCTGGCCCGCCCGAAGACCATGGCCATCACCGTGGACGGCGAGCTGCCCGAGGACGTCACCGCCAAGGACCTGATCCTGGCGATCATCGCGAAGATCGGCACCGGCGGCGGCCAGGGCTACATCCTCGAGTACCGGGGCTCCGCCATCGAGAAACTCTCGATGGAGGCCCGGATGACCATCTGCAACATGTCGATCGAGGCCGGCGCCCGCGCGGGCATGATCGCCCCCGACGAGACCACCTTCGCCTACCTGAAGGGCCGCGCCCACGCCCCCGAGGGCGAGGACTGGGACGCCGCCGTCGCGTACTGGAAGACCCTGAAGTCCGACGAGGACGCCGTCTTCGACGCCGAGGTCGTCATCGACGCCGCCTCGCTGGCGCCGTTCGTCACCTGGGGCACCAACCCCGGCCAGGGCGCGCCGCTTTCGGCGAACGTCCCCGACCCGGCTTCGTACGAAGACGCTTCGGAGCGCAACGCCGCCGAAAAGGCCCTGGAATACATGGGGTTGACCGCCGGGCAGCCGCTGCGCGACATCAAGGTCGACACCGTCTTCGTAGGCTCCTGCACCAACGGCCGCATCGAGGACCTGCGCAACGCCGCCGGCCTGCTCGAGGGCCGCAAGGTCGCCGACGGGGTCCGCATGCTGGTCGTCCCCGGCTCCGTCCGGGTCGCCCTGCAGGCCGTTGAGGAGGGCCTGGACAAGGTCTTCAAGGAGGCCGGCGCCGAATGGCGGCACGCGGGCTGCTCGATGTGTCTGGGCATGAACCCCGACCAACTGGCGCCCGGTGAGCGCTCCGCGTCCACCTCCAACCGCAACTTCGAGGGTCGGCAGGGCAAGGGCGGCCGGACCCACCTGGTCTCGCCCCAGGTCGCCGCCGCCACCGCCGTCCTGGGCCACCTGGCCTCCCCGGCCGATCTGTCCGACGTCGCCACCACCGCGGGGGTCTGAGGAACCATGGAAGCTTTCACCACGCACACCGGCCGGGCCGTCCCGCTGCGCCGCAGCAACGTCGACACCGACCAGATCATCCCGGCGCACTGGCTGAAGAAGGTCACCCGCGACGGCTTCGAGGACGGCCTCTTCGAGGCCTGGCGCAAGGACTCCGAGTTCATCCTCAACCGCCCCGAGCGGCAGGGTGCCTCGGTCCTGGTCGCCGGCCCCGACTTCGGCACCGGCTCCTCCCGTGAGCACGCCGTCTGGGCGCTCCAGAACTACGGCTTCCAGACGGTCATCTCCTCCCGCTTCGCCGACATCTTCCGCGGCAACTCGCTGAAGAACGGCCTGCTCACCGTGGTCCTGCCGCAGGAGACCGTGGACGCGCTCTGGGAGCTGACCGAGGCCGACCCGACCGCCGAGGTCACCGTCGACCTGGAGCAGCGGAAGGTCCTGGCCGAGGGGATCGACGCCGACTTCGAGCTCGACGAGAACGCCCGCTGGCGGCTCCTGAACGGGCTCGACGACATCAGCCTCACCCTTCAGAACGAAGCCGACATCGCGGCCTACGAGGCGGACCGGCCGGCCCACAAGCCCCGTACAATTACGGTCTGAGCAGCGCTTTTCCAAGACTGCGCCCCCCACCGTCCGGTGGGGGGCGCAGTCGCTTGTTGAGACCCTGTCGGGCGACAACTCGCCCTAGATGGCACAATCGGTGCATGGAACGCGACAGCCAACTCGAGCTCTACGAGGCAGTCGCCGCCCGATTGAAGGAAGCGCACACAAGAGTGCGCTCACTGCAAGTCCCGGAGGGCGTAAGGATGGCGCTGTCCCGGAAGCTGCTGGTCGTGACGGCCGCGGCGAAGCACGATCTCAAGGACGCGGCAGCGCGTCTGGACCGGTTGATGAAGGACCTCGACGAGGGCCGATTCCCAGAGGACGACTGACACCAGGAACTCCGCAGCGGATCTTCCGCGTTGCGGCACTAGGGTGATTAGACCGTTTCGTGTTTGATTTGCGGTATATACATGCCTAACGTGCGAAAAAGCTTGAACACTTTCGTTCTGGCAATGTCTCCGAAGGGGAAGACGTGAACAAGGCGCAGCTCGTAGAAGCGATTGCCGACAAGATGGGCGGTCGCCAGCAGGCCGCCGAAGCCGTCGACCACGTGCTTGACGCCATCGTGCGTGCCGTGGTCGGGGGCGACCGGGTCTCGGTGACGGGTTTCGGCTCGTTCGAGAAGGTCGACCGTCCGGCCCGCTACGCCCGTAACCCGCAGACGGGTGAGCGGGTGCGGGTCAAGAAGACCTCGGTCCCGCGCTTCCGTGCAGGTCAGGGCTTCAAGGACCTGGTCAGCGGCTCGAAGAAGCTCCCCAAGGGCGGCGAGGTCTCCGTCAAGAAGGCCCCCAAGGGCAGCCTCACCGGTGGCGCCTCCGCCACCGTGAAGAAGGCCGCCGCCAAGAAGGCCACCACCGCCAAGAAGGCCGCCGCGAAGAAGGCGACGCCGGCGAAGAAGACCACCGCGGCGGCCGCCAAGAAGGCGACCCCCGCGAAGAAGACCACCACGGCGGCCGCGAAGAAGGCGACCCCCGCGAAGAAGGCGACCCCGGCCGCGGCGAAGAAGACCGCGAACGGCGCCGCCAAGAAGGCCACCACGGCCGCCGCCGCCAAGAAGGCGACCAAGGCCGCCGCCAAGAAGACCGCGCCCGCGGCGAAGAAGGCCACGGCGACGAAGGCGCCCGCCAAGAAGACGACGGCGCGCAAGACGACCGCCAAGAAGACCGCCGCCAAGAAGTAGGACGAGCGGTACCGATCCGCCGGGCCGGGCTCCCTCCGGGGAGCCCGGCCCGCGGCGCGTCCGAGTGCCCGGCGCGTGGGGAGGTGCCGGTCAGAAGGTCTGCAGGGTCACCAGGGTGATCCGCGGGGCGGCCCCGGAGGCGCCGGGCTCCACCTCGATCCGCACCCGCTGCCCCGGGCGCAGCAGCCGCAGCCCGCCCGCCTCGAAGGCCTCCGCCCCGAACTCCACGGGGGTGCCGTCGTCGAGCAGCACACTGCCGCTGCGGGTCTCGGGGTCGTACGTGAACGCGGTCGCCTGCATGGGCCGCAGCCTATCCGGCCGCCGACAGCCACCGGGCGGCCGTCCGCGGGCCGAGCCCCAGGGCCCCGGCCACCGCCAGATCCGCACCGGTGTCCACGTCCCGGCGTACGGAATCCACCCCGGCGAGCGTGATTTCCACCGCCCCCGAAGACAAATGCCGGAGCCTCGACGCACCTCCGAATGCCGGTTCCAATTCCACCCCCGGAGCCGCCGAGAGGAATGTCGTACCTATTTCGGCGGCATCCGCGAGAAATGCTCTCGGAAATTTCCGGGCCACGTCGAGCACCCGGGCCAGCTCCTCCGGCCGCAGCGCCGGCAGATCCGCGTTGAGCGCCGCCACGCGCGCGTACCGCCGCCGGGACCGCACGGCACGGACCCCGTGCGCGAGGGCCGCGTTGAGCCCCGCCGCCGGGGTGTCCGGAACGATGCGGGCACCCAGGGCGGCCAGGGCCGCGGCGGCCTCGGGATCGTCCGTGACGACCGCCACATCCCGTACGGGGGCGCAGTTGAGGGCCGCCCCCACGGTGTCCTCGGCGAACGCCAGCGCGAGCCGCGGGCGCAGCCGGGATCCGGCCGCCGCGGCCAGCCGGCTCTTCGCCAGGGCAAGGGGCTTCAGGGGGACGATCAGGGACCAGCGGTCGTCCGCGTCCGGGCGCGTGGCGTGCGGTGGCTTCATCGGGGCCCATTCTGTCCCGCCCACACGTTCTCCCGGAGGGCCCGGGGCGTACGGTGTCACTCGACAGAGCAGGAGCATGGGGCGACACTTGACCCCCTGCCAGCCAGTCCCGGAGAAAGGTGTCCGAGTGCCCCGCCGCAGAATCGGCTTCTGGTACCGCCTCGCGGCGGTCATCGCCAAACCCCCCCTGGTGGTTCTGTTCAAGCGGGACTGGCGCGGTATGGAGCACATTCCGGCCGACGGCGGATTCATCACCGCGGTCAACCACAACTCCTACCTGGACCCGCTGTCCTACGCGCACTACCAGTACAACACCGGCCGCGTCCCGCGCCTCCTCGCCAAGGCGGCCCTCTTCAAGGCCCCCTTCGTCGGCATGATGCTGCGCGGCACCGGCCAGATCCCCGTCTACCGCGAGACGACGAACGCGCTCGACGCGTTCCGCGCCGCCGTCGACGCCATCGAGCGCGGCGAGTGCGTCGCCTTCTACCCCGAGGGCACCCTGACCCGCGACCCCGACATGTGGCCCATGGCCGGCAAGACCGGCGCCGCGCGCGTCGCGCTGCTCACCCGGGCCCCCGTCATCCCGGTGGCCCAGTGGGGTGCCAACCTCGCGATGCCGCCGTACGCCAAGGAGAACAAGCTCAGCCTGTTCCCCCGCAAGACGCTGATCGTGCAGGCCGGTCCGCCCGTCGACCTCTCCCGCTTCCACGGACTCGAGCCGACGCCCGAGGTGCTCCGCGAGGCGACCGAGGTCATCATGGCCGACATCACCGCCCTCCTGGAGCAGATCAGGGGCGAACAGGCGCCCGTCGAACCGTACGACCACCGCAAGGCCCGTCTCCAGCAGCGGCGCAAGGCGGCAGAGGGGGGCACCAAGTGACCAAGGCAGCCGTCTTCGGCAACGGATCCTGGGGCACCGCCTTCGCGATGGTGCTCGCCGACGCGGGATGCGAGGTGAGCCTCTGGGGCCGCCGCGCCGAACTCGCCAAGGAGATCAACACCTCCCGCACCAACCCTGACTACCTGCCCGGAGTCGAACTCCCGGCCACCGTCACGGCCACCGCCGACCCGGCCGAGGCCGCCCACGACGCCGACTTCACCGTCCTCGTCGTGCCCTCCCAGACCCTCCGCGGCAACCTCGCCGCCTGGGCCCCGGTGCTCGCCCCCGACACCGTCCTCGTCTCCCTCATGAAGGGCGTCGAACTCGGCACCGCCAAGCGGATGAGCGAGGTCATCACCGAGGTCGCCGACGTGCCCGCGGAGCGCGTGGCCGTCCTCACGGGCCCCAACCTGGCCAAGGAGATCGCCGCCCGGCAGCCCGCGGCCGCCGTCGTCGCCTGCGTCGACGAGACGGTCGCCCAGCGGCTCCAGACCGCCTGCATGACCCCGTACTTCCGGCCGTACACCAACACCGACGTGGTGGGCTGCGAGCTCGGCGGCGCCGTGAAGAACGTCATCGGCCTCGCCGTCGGCATCGCCAACGGCATGGGCCTCGGCGACAACTCCAAGGCCACGCTCATCACGCGCGGCCTCGCCGAGACCACCCGCCTCGGCCTCGCCATGGGCGCCGACCCGCTCACCTTCTCCGGCCTCGCCGGCCTCGGCGACCTGGTCGCCACCTGCTCCTCGCCGCTCTCCCGGAACAACACCTTCGGCACCAACCTCGGCCGCGGGATGACCCTCCAGGAGACCATCGCGGCCACCAAGCAGACCGCCGAGGGCGTCAAGTCCTGCGAGTCCGTGCTCGATCTGGGCCGCCGCCACGGCGTCGACATGCCCATCACCGAGACCGTCGTCTCGATCGTCCACGACGGCAAGCCGCCGATCGTCGCCCTCAAGGAACTGATGTCGCGCTCGGCCAAGCCCGAACGCCGCTGAGGCGTCGGTGACGCGCCCGCTGCGCCGTACGCGCGCGGTGGCAGCGGGGCGCTCAGGAGTTCGGGAGCCGCAGGGTACGCTCATCGCGATATGAGCGAGAACACCCAGAGCCCCCGCAAGCCGCGCGTGGCCGTCGTCTTCGGCGGACGCAGCTCCGAGCACGCCATCTCCGTCGTCACGGCGGGCGCCGTCCTGAGCGCCATCGACCGGGACAAGTACGACGTGCTGCCCATCGGCATCACGACGGACGGGCGCTGGGCGCTCACCGCCGACGCCCCGGAGCGCATGGCCATCGCCGACCGCGCCCTGCCGAACGTCGCCGACCTGGCCGAGTCCGCGAAGGGCGGCGTCGTCCTCTCCGTCGACCCGGCCAACCGCGAAGTCGTCCTCAGCGAGCCCGGCGCCGTACCGAAGGCCCTCGGCGAGGTCGACGTGGTCTTCCCGATGCTCCACGGCCCCTACGGCGAGGACGGCACCCTCCAGGGCCTCCTGGAGCTCTCCGGTGTCCCCTACGTCGGCGCGGGCGTCCTCGCCTCCGCCGTCGGCCAGGACAAGGAGTACATGAAGCGGGTCTTCGTCTCCTTCGGCCTCCCGGTCGGCCCGTACGAGGTCATCCGGCCCCGTGAGTGGGAGCAGAACCCGGCCGCCGCCCGCAAGCGGATCGTCGAGTTCGCCGCCGACCACGGCTGGCCGCTCTTCGTGAAGCCGGCCCGCGGTGGCTCCTCGATGGGCATCACCAAGGTCGACGACCTCTCCGGCCTCGACGAGGCGATCGAGGAGGCCCGCCGCCACGACCCGAAGATCCTCGTCGAGTCGCTGCTGCGCGGCCGCGAGATCGAGTGCGGCGTCCTGGAGTTCGAGGACGGCCCGCGCGCCAGCGTGCCGGCCGAGATCCCGCCCGTCACCGACCACGACTTCTACGACTTCGAGGCCAAGTACATCGACTCGGCCTCCGGCATCGTGCCCGCCCCGATCGGGGACGAGGCCACCGCCGAGGTCCAGCGCCTGGCCGTCGCCGCCTACGAGGCCGTCTCCTGCGAGGGTCTGGTCCGCGCCGACTTCTTCCTCACCGACGACGGCGACTTCGTCATCAACGAGATCAACACCATGCCGGGCTTCACGCCCATCTCCATGTACCCGCGCATGTGGCAGGAGAGCGGCGTCGACTACCCCGAGCTCGTCGACCGGCTCATCCAGGCCGCGCTGAACCGCTCCACGGGCCTGCGCTGACCGGACCGGAAACGGAAAGACCGTGCCACCGCCTCTCAGAGGCTCGGCGGCACGGTCTTCCGCACGGGAGCGGCGAGGTCGGCGAGGGGCGTCACGTCGTGCGCGAACCGCTCGCCGAGGGTCACCTCGACATACGTCTTCCGGTACGTCGAGGTGAAACGGGGCCCGCTGCCCTCGGGGCGCTCCAGCATCCAGTTCACCCCGTTCGCCTCGACGCCCTGCGCCTTGGGGTCGCTCATCTTTTCGGGCCGGGGGACCCCGCAGCGCAGTACGATCGCACCGTCGCCCCAGCCGGCGGTCAGCTCGGAGCCGGGCTCCGGGTCACTCCGCTCAAGACCCGCCACGGTGTCGGGAAGCTCCTTCGCCAGGGCCTGGCAGAAGGCGGCCTCCACCGCGGGGGGGCTTGGAACCACGACGGACGCCGAGGCGTCCGACGAGGAGCAGCCGGCGGCGGCCGGCAGCAGGACGGCGACCGCCACGGCGGCGGACAGGCCGAAAGGCCGGTGGGAAGACATCACCGGCCAAGCGTAGACGGGGGCTACAGATGAACGACCGGGCAGGTGAGGGTGCGCGTGATGCCGTCCACTTGCTGGACCTTCGCGACCACCATGCGGCCGAGCTCGTCGACCGTGTCCGCCTGCGCGCGCACGATGACGTCGTACGGACCGGTCACGTCTTCCGCCTGGAGCACCCCCGGGATCTTGGAGATGGTGTCGGCGACGATCGACGCCTTGCCCACCTCGGTCTGAATAAGGATGTACGCCTGAACCACGGAACCTCCAGGGCGACCACGAGGATCTTGTGGGAGAAAGAGACGCCACGGTACCGCGTCGCCGCGGGCCACGGGGAGACCCGCGTGTCCCGGGGCACTGCCGGGGTGGCGTACGCAGGACAGAAGTTGACGGTCTACTTGACGGTACCCAGCACGGTGACGGCCCGCGACCCGCGGCGCGAGACGACGCGCCCCCGCACGCCGGCCGGCACGAAGACACGAGGTGAGGCGCGGTGAAGGGCACAGTCGGAGAGCTCGGCGAGTTCGGGCTCATCAGGGAGCTCACATCGCGGCTCACCTCCACCCCGGCGGTACGGATCGGGCCGGGCGACGACGCCGCGGTGGTCTCCGCCCCCGACCGGCGCGTGGTCGCCAGCACGGACATCCTCCTCGAGGGACGCCACTTCCGCCGCGACTGGTCCACGGCGTACGACGTCGGCCGCAAGGCCGCCGCGCAGAACCTCGCCGACATCGCCGCCATGGGCGCGGTCCCCACCGCGCTCCTCCTCGGCCTGGTCGTCCCCGCCGAACTCCCCGTCACCTGGGCCACCGAACTCATGGACGGCCTCCGCGACGAATGTCAGGTCGCGGGCGCGGCGGTCGTCGGCGGCGACGTCGTCCGCGGCGACTCGATCATGGTCTCCATCACCGCCCTCGGCGACCTGCGCAACCACGACCCGGTGACCCGCGGCGGCGCCCAGCCCGGCGACGTCGTCGCCTACACCGGCTGGCTCGGCTGGTCCGCCGCCGGCTACGCGGTCCTCTCCCGCGGCTTCCGCTCCCCGCGCGCCTTCGTCGAGGCCCACCGCAGGCCCGAACCGCCGTACCACGCGGGTCCCGCCGCCGCCGGTCTCGGCGCCACCGCCATGTGCGACGTCAGCGACGGCCTGATCGCGGACCTCGGGCACATCGCCGAGGCCAGCAAGGTCCGCATCGACCTGCGGTCGGGACTCATCGACATCCCCACCCAGATGAACGACATCGGCCAGGCCGTCGGCGTCGACCCCATGCAGTGGGTGCTCACCGGGGGAGAGGACCACGCCATCGTGGCCACCTTCCCGGCCGACGTGAAGCTCCCCGCCCGCTGGAAGGTCATCGGCGAGGTCCTCAACCCCTCCGCGCTGCCGCAGGTCACCGTGGACGGGGCGCCCTGGCACAGCGCGGGCGGCTGGGACCACTTCGGGGAGACGGAGTGACGTCCCGGCCCCCGCTGGTGCTGACCGTCGCCGGATCCGACTCCGGCGGCGGCGCCGGCATCCAGGCCGACCTGAAGACGATGCTCGCGCTCGGCGTCCACGGCATGAGCGTGCTCACCGCCGTCACCGCCCAGAACTCGCGGGGCGTCCAGGGCGTCTGGGAGCTGCCCGTGGAGGCCGTCCGCGCCCAGTACCGGGCCGTCGTCGACGACATCGGCGTCCAGGCGGTCAAGACCGGGATGCTGGCCACGGCGGCGCTCGTGGAGACCGTCGCAGGGCTGCTCGCCGATACCGACGCCCCGGTGGTCGTCGATCCGGTCGGCGTCTCCAAGCACGGGGACCCGCTGCTCGCCGAGAGCGCGCTCGACGCCGTACGGGAGAGGCTGCTGCCCCGGGCGACCGTCGCCACCCCCAACCTGGACGAGGTGGCACAGCTCACAGGCGTGCACGTCGTGTACGAGAGCGACATGCGGACCGCAGCCGAGGCGGTCCTGTCGTACGGGCCGCGCTGGGTCCTGATCAAGGGCGGGCACCTGCCCACCGGTCAGGAGGCCGTGGACCTGCTCACGGACGGCGCGGATGAGCACTGGCTGCGCGCCCCGCGCCACGACAACCGGCACACCCACGGGACGGGCTGCACGCTCGCGTCGGCGGTCGCGTCCGGGCTCGCCAGGGGGCTCGCGGTGCCGGAGGCGGTACGGGAGGCGAAGGAGTACGTGACCGGGGCCATCGGCGCCGGTTTCGCCCTGGGCTCGGGCATCGGCCCGGTCGACCACGGCTGGCGCTTCCGGGACTGACCGTCCACGGAGGCCTCGAAAGGTCCATGATCGTTTCCGGGCAAGGCAAAAGGCCGGTTCACCGAGGTGAACCGGCCCTTTCAAGGCAACCGCAGGGGCTGCGCTACGACAGAACGTCGCGATTAGCGCGAGACCTTGCCGGCCTTGATGCACGAGGTGCAGACGTTGAGCCGCTTCGGCGTCCGACCGACCACGGCACGCACGCGCTGGATGTTCGGGTTCCAGCGACGGGACGTACGGCGGTGCGAGTGCGAAATGTTGTTGCCGAAGCCCGGCCCCTTGCCGCAGACGTCGCAGTTGGCAGCCACGGGTCACTCCAAAAGCTTCAGGATTTACAGTGAATTCCGGCGCACCGGAATCAGGAGTCTGAAGTGGCTTGCCGGGGAACGGCCCGGTGTGAACCGGGCAACCGAAGCAGCATACAACGCCTGCCTCGGTGGAACGAAACTACCACGGTCTCCGCGGACCCCGCCCCGGGGCCAGGTCACTGGGGGTCCCCCTGCTCGAGCGAAGCCGAGAGCTTGGGGGAGGGGCACCCCGGGTCTACCCTGCGGTGAGCTCACCGCCGAAGGAGGACCCCCGTTGTCGCGAGCCCTTCAGCCCTTCGAGGAGCTCGTCGAGCTCGACGCCGAAGCGGTCCGCTCCTGGTCCGCGCGGACCCTGGACGCCCTCGGCCGGGAGCGCGAGGAGATCGACGCGATCAACGTCTACCCCGTCGCCGACGGGGACACCGGCACCAATCTGTACCTGACGGCGGAAGCCGCCCACCAGGCCGTCGAGGCCGTCTTCGCCGCCTCCGCGCCGGACACCGCCGAGACCGTACGGGCCATGGCGCACGGCGCCCTGCTCGGCGCCCGGGGGAACTCGGGAACGATCCTCTCCCAGCTCCTGCGCGGCATGGCCGGGGTGCTCACCGAGGGCTGTGACGGTGATCACCTCGCTCGCGCCCTCGCCGAGGCCGCGAGCGCGGCCCGACGGGCCGTCGCCCATCCCGTGGAGGGCACCATCCTCACGGTGGCCGCCGCCGCGGCCGTGGCCTGCGCCGCGGGCGGGGGACTCGTCGAGGTGGCGAGGAACGCCCACGACGGGGCCAGGACCGCCCTCGCGGCCACCTCGGGGCAGCTCGACGTCCTCGCACGCGCCGGAGTCGTCGACGCGGGCGGACAGGGCCTCGTGACGGTCCTCGGCGCCCTCCTGGAGACCGTGACCGGCCAGGCCCCGCCCCCCGCCGGTACGGCGGCGGTCATGCCCGCCCCCAGCGAGGAATGCCCCGCCGAGGGCGGACCCGCCTATGAGGTGATCTACCTCCTGGAGGCGGACGACACGGCCGTGGACCTGCTGCGGGCCCGGCTCGACGCGTTGGGGGAGTCCCTCGTCGTCGTCGGCGGCGACGGACTTTGGAACGTCCACGTGCACGTCGACGACGCCGGCGCCGCCGTCGAGGCCGGCGTCGAGGCCGGACGGCCCCACCGCATCCGGATCACCCACTTCGCGGCCGACGCCGCCGCCGACGGGGGCCGAGCGGAACGCGCTCAGCGCGCGGTCGTCGCCGTCGTCCCCGGCGAGGGCCTCGCCGGCCTCTGCGCGGAGGCGGGCGCGACCACCGTACGGACCCGGCCCGGCGAACCGCCCGCGGGCGACGAACTCCTCGACGCGATCCGCCGGGCCCACGCGCGCGAGGTCGTCCTCCTGCCCAACGACACCGAGCTGCGGCAGACCGCCACGGCCGCCGCCGAACGGGCCAGGGCCGAGGGCATCCGCGTCGCCCTCATCCCCACCCGGGCCGCCGTCCAGGGCATCGCCGCCCTCGCCGTCCACGAACCCGACCGCCGCTTCGACGAGGACGTCGTCGCCATGACGGCCGCCGCGGGCGCCACCCGCTACGCCGAACTCGCCGTCGCCGAACGCCAGTCCTTCACCTCCGCCGGCGTCTGCCAGGCCGGCGACGTCCTCGGCCTCATCGAGGGCGACGTCGCCGTCATCGGCAAGGACCTCACCGAGACGGCCCGCACGGTCCTCGACCGGATGCTCTCGGCCGGCGGCGAACTCGTCACCCTCGTCGTCGCCGACGACACACCGCCCGAGCTCGCCGCCGACCTGGAACGCCATGTCCGGCGCGGCTACCTGGCCGTCGACACCACCACGTACCACGCGGGCGCGGGGGCCCCGCCGCTGCTCATCGGGGTGGAATAGGGCCCGTTCCCGACGCTTGTCCACAGGGTTCTGCGCGACTGTCGGTCCCTTGGTGTGGAATGGAACGCGTGCCCGCGCTCGACGAACCACTCAAGAAGTCCCTCGGCCCCGCCACCGCCAAGGTCATGGCCGAGGCACTCGACCTGCACACGGTCGGCGACCTGCTCCACCACTACCCCCGCCGGTACGCCGAGCGGGGCGAGCTGACCACGCTCTCCGACCTGCCGCTCGACGAGCACGTCACGGTCGTCGCGCAGGTCGCCGACGCCCGTGTGCTCACCTTCAACGGCGCCAAGGGGCGCGGCCAGCGCCTCGAAGTGACCATCACCGACGGCAGCGGCCGCCTCCAGCTGGTCTTCTTCGGCAAGGGCGTGCACAAGCCGCACAAGGACCTTCTGCCCGGCACCCGGGCGATGTTCTCCGGCAAGGTCTCGCTCTTCAACCGGCGCCTCCAGCTCGCCCATCCCGCGTACGAACTCCTACGCGGCGACGACGGGGAGGCCGTGGACACCTGGGCCGGGGCCCTCATCCCGATCTACCCGGCCACCACCAAGCTGGAGTCCTGGAAGATCGCCAAGGCCGTCGACGCCGTCCTGCCGAGCGCCGTCGACGCCGTCGACCCGCTCCCCGACGCCCTGCGCGAGGGCCGCGGCCTCGCCGAACTCCCCGAAGCCCTCCGGCTCATCCACCGGCCCCGCACCAAGGCCGACGTCGCCACCGCCCGCGAGCGCCTCAAGTGGGACGAGGCCTTCGTCCTCCAGGTCGCCCTCGCCCGGCGCAGACACGCCGACACCCAACTGCCCGCCGTCGCCCGCCGGCCGGTCCCCGACGGCATCCTCGACGCCTTCGACGCCAAGCTGCCCTTCACCCTCACCGACGGCCAGAAGAAGGTCTCCAAGGAGATCTTCGACGACCTCGCCACCGAACACCCCATGCACCGCCTCCTCCAGGGCGAAGTGGGCAGCGGAAAGACGATGGTCGCCCTGCGCGCGATGCTCGCCGTCGTCGACTCCGGGGGGCAGGCCGCGATGCTCGCCCCCACCGAGGTCCTCGCCCAGCAGCACCACCGCTCGGTCACCGAGATGATGGGCGAGCTCGCCGAGGGAGGCATGCTCGGCGGCGCCGAGCGGGCCACGAAGGTCGTCCTGCTCACCGGCTCCATGGGGGTGCCCGCCCGCCGGCAGGCCCTCCTCGACCTGGTCACGGGGGAGGCGGGCCTCGTCATCGGCACGCACGCGCTCATCGAGGACAAGGTCCAGTTCCACGACCTGGGCCTGGTCGTCGTCGACGAGCAGCACCGCTTCGGCGTCGAGCAGCGCGACGCCCTCCGGGGCAAGGGCAAGCAGCCCCCGCACCTCCTCGTCATGACCGCCACCCCCATCCCGCGGACCGTCGCCATGACGGTCTTCGGCGACCTGGAGACCTCCGTCCTCGACCAGCTGCCCGCAGGACGCTCCCCTATCGCCAGCCATGTCGTCCCCGCCGCCGACAAACCCCACTTCCTCACGCGCGCGTGGGAGCGCGTGCGCGAGGAGGTAGGGAAGGGACACCAGGCGTACGTGGTCTGCCCGCGCATCGGCGACGAGGAGGACCAGAAGAAGAAGGCCAAGGCGTCCGCGGAGGACGAGGCCGAGAAGCGCCCGCCGCTCGCCGTCCTCGACGTCGCCGAGAAGCTCCGCACCGGCCCCCTCGCCGGCCTCCGGATCGCCGTCCTGCACGGCCGGATGCACCCCGACGACAAGGACGACGTGATGCGCCGCTTCGCCGCGGGCGAGCTCGACGTCCTCGTCGCCACCACCGTCATCGAGGTCGGCGTCAACGTCCCCAACGCCACCGCCATGGTGATCACGGACGCGGACCGCTTCGGCGTCTCCCAGCTCCACCAGCTCCGCGGCCGCGTCGGCCGTGGTGCGGCCCCCGGGCTCTGCCTCCTCGTCAGCGAGATGCCCGAGGCGAGCCCCGCCCGGCAGCGGCTCAACGCCGTCGCCGCCACCCTCGACGGCTTCGAGCTCTCCCGCATCGACCTCGAACAGCGACGCGAGGGCGACGTCCTCGGCCAGGCCCAGTCCGGCGTCCGCTCCTCCCTGCGGGTGCTCACCGTCATCGAGGACGAGGAGGTCATCACCGCCGCCCGCGAGGAGGCCACCGCCCTCGTCCTCGCCGACCCGGACCTCACCGCCCACCCGGGCCTCCGCACGGCTTTGGACGCCCTCCTCAGCGAGGAGCGGGAGGAGTACCTGGAGAAGGGCTGACCCGGTGTGACCGAAAGCGCCATAAGCTATTGCACACGCCATAGGTTATGAAGAACGAGGACATCGATGACCCGCGTGATCGCCGGCACGGCAGGCGGGCGCCGCCTGGCTGTGCCGCCAGGCAACGGCACCCGCCCCACCTCCGACCGGGCGCGCGAGGGCCTCTTCTCCACCTGGGAGGCGTTCCACGGCCTCGCCGGGTCGCGCGTCGCCGACCTGTACGCGGGCTCCGGCGCCGTCGGCCTCGAGGCGCTCTCCCGTGGCGCCACCCACGCCCTGCTCGTGGAGGCGGACCCGCGCGCAGCGAAGACGATCCGGGACAACATCCGGTCGATCGGCCTGCCCGGCGCCGAACTCCGTACCGGCAAAGCGGAGCAGATCGTGACGGGACCGGCGCCGGCCGACCCGTACGACCTGGTCTTTCTCGATCCGCCGTACGCCGTGGGGGACGAGGATCTTCGCGAGATACTCCTCACACTGCGCTCAGGGGGCTGGCTGAGCGACGATGCCCTCGTCACCGTGGAGCGCAGCACCAGAGGCGGAGAATTCGGCTGGCCGGCCGGTTTCGAACCTATGCGGGCCCGTCGTTACGGCGAGGGAACGTTTTGGTACGGTCGCGCCGCCTCTACGTGCGAAGACGCACGATGACCGGACCGGAGAGCGAGGGACCCAAGTTGCGCCGCGCCGTCTGTCCGGGGTCATTCGACCCCATCACCAACGGACACCTCGACATCATCGCCCGAGCCTCCAAGCTGTACGACGTCGTACACGTCGCGGTGATGATCAACCAGTCGAAGAAGGGCCTGTTCACCGTCGACGAGCGGATCGAGCTGATCCGCGAGGTGACCGCCGACTTCGGCAACGTCGAGGTGGAGTCCTTCCACGGGCTACTCGTCGACTTCTGCAAGCAGCGAGACATCCCCGCCATCGTCAAGGGACTCCGCGCGGTCAGCGACTTCGACTACGAGCTGCAGATGGCCCAGATGAACAACGGCCTCACGGGCGTGGAGACCCTGTTCGTCCCCACCAACCCGACGTACAGCTTCCTCTCCTCCTCGCTGGTCAAGGAGGTGGCCGCCTGGGGCGGCGACGTCTCCCACCTGGTCCCCCCGACGGTCCTTCCCCGGCTGACCGAGCGCCTGGCGCGGAAGTGACGCCCGGCCATCGCTGCTGACACTCCGTCACCTGGTGTCGTACGGGCACCGACTGCCCTTACAGTCGTCCCGTCCGTCTCCATCCAGCTGTAGAGAGTGGCGAGCACCCGGTGGACGTACAGAAGAAGCTCGACGAGATCGTCGCGACCGTGCAGGGCGCCCGTTCCATGCCCATGTCGGCATCCTGCGTGGTCAACCGGGCCGAGCTGCTCGCCCTGCTCGAAGAGGTACGGGGGGCCCTGCCGGGGTCTCTCGCCCAGGCCCAGGAGCTGATCGGCGGCCGCGAGCAGCTGGTCGAGCAGGCCCGCCAGGAAGCCGAGCGGATCATCGAGGCCGCCCACGCCGAGCGGGGCTCGATCGTCTCCGACACCCAGGTGGCCCGGGAGTCCCAGGAGGAGGCCGACCGGATCCTCTCCGAGGCCCGCCGGGAGGCGGAGGAGGTCCGCGCGGAGGCCGACGACTACGTCGACTCCAAGCTCGCCAACTTCGAGGTCGTCCTCAACAAGACGATCGGCTCCGTCGACCGGGGCCGCGAGAAGCTCCTCGGCCGCGGTCCCGGCCTCGACCAGGACGGCTACGCGGACCCGGACGCCCCGGAGTACAGCTCCGACCCGGCGACCCTGATCAGCCGGGCCGACGAGTACGTCGACGCCAAGCTCGGCGCCTTCGAGGCCGTGCTCAGCAAGACCCTGGAGGCCGTCGGGCGCGGCCGGCAGAAGCTGCACGGCCGGATCGCCTCCGACGCCCTCGGTGAGCACATGGCCGCGCAGGACGGTCTCGGCGGTTCCGTGCACACCAGCGACGCCGACTACCTCGCGGGCCTCGCGGAGCTGTCCGACCCCGAGCCGGTGCAGATCCCGGCCCAGCAGCAGCCCCAGCACCAGCCCGACCCGTACGCGGCGTACCAGCAGGTCCAGCAGCAGCCCGACCCGTACGCCGCCTACCAGCAGGTCCAGCAGCAGCCCGACCCCTATGCCGCGTACCAGCAGCCGCAGCAGGCCGACCCGTACGGCTACCAGCAGCAGGACCCGTACGCGTACCAGCAGCCCGTCCAGCAGCCCGGCCAGCCTCAGCAGGGCGCCGCGCTCGACGAGACCAGCTTCTTCGACACGAGCATGATCGACCTGGAGCAGCTGCGCAGGTACGAACAGGGACAGTAGGGGTCCCAAGGGCCGGATTGGGCCCTGAGCGAAGCGTCCAGTATCCTGGCTCTTCGGTCGCGCGTATGCCCGCGATCCTTGCTGCCCACGTCAGGCAGCCTCCCCACGACGCAGAACGAATCGAAAGCAGGAAGAGCCCTGAGCACGCGCCTCGACCACCGCAACCCCCTCGTGTTCGACACGCACGAGCTGGGGCGGCGTCCTGGTGCCCTCCAGCGGATCTCGCGTTCGATCGAGGCCCCCACGGCCCTGGGCGTCGAAGGAGTGATCGGAGTGCCCGAGGGCGCTCCGGTGGAAATCGATCTCCGTCTTGAGTCGGTCATGGAAGGGGTGCTTGTCACAGGCACCGCCCGTGCATCGGCCGAGGGGGAGTGCGTAAGGTGTCTGGAGCCCGTCGAGCTGGAGCTCGACGTGGATTTCCAGGAGATGTTCTCGTACCCCGACTCCGACGACCGGGGCCGCTCCAAGGCGGCCGCGGACGACGAAGCCGAGGCAGACGAGGACATGATCCCCCTCGAGGACGGCATGTTCGACCTCGAACCCGTGCTGCGTGATGCGGTGGTGCTCGCACTGCCGATGCAGCCGGTGTGCCGGGAGGACTGTGCAGGCCTGTGCTCCGAATGTGGAGCCAACCTGAACGAGAACCCGGACCACCACCACGACGCCGTCGACGCTCGTTGGGCGGCATTGCAGGGACTCGCCGGTTCGCTGGGAACCGATGAGAAGGACAACATGAGCGGCAAAGCCTCTGACGGGGACGTCCGAAGCGCCGCCGAGAAGCAGGAGAAGTAGCCGTGGCTGTTCCGAAGCGGAAGATGTCGCGCAGCAACACGCGCCACCGCCGGTCGCAGTGGAAGGCTGCGGTCCCCACCCTGGTTTCGTGTGAGCGTTGCCAGGAGCCGAAGCTGCAGCACATCGCGTGCCCGAGCTGCGGCACCTACAACAAGCGCCAGGTCCTCTCGGTCTGATTGGGCTGGTGAGAGGCGCAATGTCTGAGTCCCGCAAGACGGACGACAAGACGGACCATGCCTCGTCCCACACGCTTCTGGAAGGGCGGCTCGGCTACAAGCTCGAGTCCGCCCTTCTGGTGCGTGCGCTGACCCACCGTTCGTTCGCGTACGAGAACGGCGGTCTGCCCACCAACGAGCGTCTCGAGTTCCTCGGGGACTCCGTGCTCGGCCTGGTGGTCACGGACACGCTGTACCGGACCCACCCCGACCTGCCGGAAGGCCAACTGGCCAAACTGCGGGCCGCGGTGGTCAACTCGCGTGCGCTGGCGGACGTGGGGCGCGACCTCGAACTCGGCTCCTTCATCCGGCTCGGCCGGGGCGAAGAGGGCACGGGGGGCCGGGACAAGGCGTCCATCCTCGCCGACACCCTTGAAGCGGTGATCGGCGCGGTCTATCTCGACCAGGGCCTCGACGCGGCGTCCGAGCTGGTTCACCGGCTCTTCGACCCGCTGATCGAGAAGTCCTCGAACCTCGGTGCGGGCCTGGACTGGAAGACCAGTCTCCAGGAACTCACCGCGGCCGAGGGTCTGGGTGTGCCGGAGTACCTCGTCTCGGAAGAGGGCCCCGACCACGAGAAGACCTTCACTGCTGCCGCCCGCGTCGGTGGTGTCTCGTACGGCACCGGCACCGGCCGCAGCAAGAAGGAAGCGGAACAGCAGGCGGCGGAGTCCGCGTGGCGCGCGATTCGCGCGGCCGCGGACGAACGCGCGGCGGCGGCGAAGGCCGCGGCCGAGTCGGGAACGGGAGAGGTCGCCGACCCCTCTCCGACCGTCCACCGGGCGTCGGCCTGACGGCCGCACCCACCGCTTCCCGAGAACCCCGCCCCAGGGCGGGGTTCTCGCTTTTCCGGCTCATGGCCCCCGGTAGGGTTGAAGCGCTGTCGAAGACGTCCGTCCGGAGGAGTCCCGTGCCCGAGCTGCCCGAGGTCGAGGTCGTACGGCGCGGTCTGGAGCGCTGGGTCGCCGGGCGGACCGTGGCCGAGGTCGAGGTGCTGCACCCGAGGGCCGTACGGCGTCATCCGGCGGGCGGCGAGGACTTCGCGGCCCGGCTGAAGGGGCAGCGGTTCGAGGTGGCGCGGCGACGCGGCAAGTACCTCTGGCTGCCGCTGGCCGACACCGGGACCTCCGTCCTCGGACACCTCGGCATGAGCGGGCAGCTGCTCGTGCAGCCCGAGGACGCCGCCGACGAGAAGCACCTGCGGATCCGGATCCGCTTCGCCGACTCCGCCGGCACCGAGCTCCGCTTCGTGGACCAGCGCACCTTCGGCGGGCTCTCGCTCCACGACCAGACCCCCGACGGGCTGCCCGACGTCATCGGGCACATCGCCCGTGACCCGCTGGATCCCGAGTTCGACGACGCCGTCTTCCAGAGCGCGCTGCGTCTGCGCCGTACGACCGTCAAGCGGGCGCTCCTCGACCAGTCGCTGATCAGCGGCGTCGGCAACATCTACGCCGACGAGGCGCTCTGGCGCGCCCGGCTGCACTACGACCGGCCGACCGCCACCCTGACGCGCCCGCGCTCGGCCGAGCTCCTCGGGCACATCAGGGACGTGATGAACGCGGCGCTCGCCGTCGGCGGCACCAGCTTCGACAGTCTGTACGTCAACGTCAACGGCGAATCCGGCTACTTCGACCGCTCCCTCGACGCCTACGGGCGCGAGGACGAGCCCTGCCGCCGCTGCGGTACGCCGATGAGACGGCGGGCCTGGATGAACCGCTCCAGCTACTTCTGCCCCCGCTGCCAGCGCCCGCCGCGCGTGACGGCGTAGCGAGCGTCGGTGCCTCAGACGGAGACGGGGGCCGCGCGCTCCGCGTCGTAGCTCTCCCGGGCCGCCTCGACCTGGGGCATCCGCCCCTCCACCAGCTCGATCAGACCGATCAGCCGCTCCGCAATCTCACGGCCGAGCGGGGTGAGCCGATAGTCGACCCGCGGCGGGTTGGTGGGCTGCGCCTCGCGATGGACGAGGCCGTCGCGCTCCAGGGCGTGAAGGGTCTGCGAGAGCATCTTCTCGCTCACGCCGTCGACCCGTCGCCGCAACTCGTTGAAGCGGAACGAGCCCTCGTGCAGCGCGCCCAGCGTCAGGCTCCCCCAGCGGCCCGTCACATGCTCGAGCGTCCCGCGCGAGGGGCAGGCCCGCGCGAAGACGTCGTAGGCGAGGTCGTCAGTCATGCCTTCCACCGTACTCCGGCGCAGCGCTCACCACCACGGGGGCGCTGTCCCTCGGCATGCGCTATCGGAAAGACAGTGCTCAGCCCCGGGCTCAGTAGCCGAAGTTCTGCGTCCACCAGGGGCCGCCGTCGCCGAAGTGGACGCCGACGCCGATGGTCGTGAAGTCGCAGTTCAGGATGTTGGCGCGGTGGCCGTCGCTGTTCATCCAGGACTCCATCACGGCCGCCGCGTCCGCCTGGCCGCGGGCGATGTTCTCGCCGCCCAGGCCTGAGATGCCCGCGTTCTGCGCGCGCACCCACGGTGTGGCCCCGTCCGGGTCCGTGTGGTCGAAGAAGCCCCGGGACGCCATGTCCGCGCTGAACGCCCCGGCAAGGGCGGCGAGCCGCGCGTCCGTGTTCACCGGGGTGCAGCCCACCTGGGAACGCTCGACGTTGACCAGACGCAGGACCTCGGCCTCGGCGGCCTCGCCCCGGTCGGCGGTGGAGGGGGCCCGGGTCTTCTCGACCGGTGCCTCGGTCGTCGGGGCGGGCTTCGGCGCGGGGGCCTTGGTGGAGGGCGCGGCCGTGATCCTCGGCGTCGTGGGCGCGGGCTTCGCGGTCTTCGTGGGCTTCGGGGCCGGCTTCGTGGGCTTGGGAGCCGCCGGCTTCGTCGGCGTGGCCTTGGGGGTCGCCTTCGGTGTCGCCTTCGGGCTCGGCTTCGTGGACGGGGTGGCCGACGGCGAGGCCGTCCTGCCGCTGCCCGATCCCGTACGCGTGCCGGACTCGCCCGCCGGGGTCTGGGTGGCCCCGCCCTGGGTCGTCAGTTCCGGGGCCTGCCGGGACTGGCTCGGCGGCTCGCTCGTGCCGGCGCTGCCGACCGTGAACGTGTCCCCGCCGGGCAGCAGGCCGGAGGCGACGGCGATGGCGCCGATCGCGACCGCGGCGGAGGCGCCGAGCAGGCCGGTGCGCACGGGTGTGCCGAGCCGCTTGCGGCGGGCACCCCGGTGCTGGTGGTCCGTACCGGCCGCGTAGTCTTCTGCGGCGGGTGCGGCTCCGGCGCGACGGTGGCGTCCCATCTGCTCTGCCTTCCTCTGCTGGTTCTGCTGGGCTTTGCTGATCTTTGCTGTCGGCACCGTTGAGGACCGTCAGTCGAACAGTGCGCGCCCGAACGGGTGAGGCGTGTTCGGTCGGGACTGTAGTCCATGGGCGACCGGTGCAACGTGCTGATCTGGCAATCCGCCCGCTAGCGTGCAGTCATGAGTGATGATGTACGGATGACCGCCTGGGTGCGCGGCCGGGTACAGGGAGTGGGCTTCCGCTGGTTCACCAGGGCAAACGCTTTGGAGATCGGCGGCCTGGTCGGCTTCGCCCTGAACCTCGATGACGGCCGTGTGCAGGTCGTGGCCGAAGGGTCGCGTGAGAATTGCCACCGTCTGCTGGCCTGGCTCCGCTCGGCCGACACACCCGGGCGCGTGGACGGAGTCACTGAGATCTGGGCCACGCCGCGCGGCGGCTACGACACCTTCGCCATCCGCTGAGCCCTCCGCGCCGGTGCCCCGTCCGGTGACCGAGAGGGGCGCCGGGCGGACGCGCGGTAACAGGGGTCTGACGGGGGAAAGTCCCTGGTGGTTGCCAAGAAGCGCCCGTCGTGGAAGGCTGCCCGGTAAGGATGATCGCGACGCCCTGAGGCACCGAGTCTGCGAGGCCCCGCCGCCCATGGGGCGGCCCTGGACTCCTCGGTCGCCCCTTCGAACGGGGCGTGATCGTGTTGACCGTCAAACTTTTTGGTGAGACTCTGGAAGCCCCGCGCACCTTAGCTGTTTGGCAGTGGAACCGGCACGACAAGCAGTACTGCCGAGCACCGCGGGTGCGAATCCCTCACGACCCAACCGCTTCGGTCGGTCACTCATTGTGGAGGACCATCCATCATGGCAAAGGCGCTTCTCGGTTACGTCGGCGGCTCCGACCCGCGACTCCTCGCCGAGATGCGACGGCTTCAGCAGCGCGTCCAGGACCTCGAATCCGAGCTGGTACGGATCCAGTCCGAGAACGACTCGCTCGCCGCTGCCGCCGCTCATCACCAGGGAGAATCGTTGCTGAACAGCATCGACCTCGACGTACCCCAGGCGGAGCCTGCGCTCACCTGACAACCCAGCCCCGAGGGGCCAGGTGGGAAACACTCACGCCGGCACGGCCGACTGGACATCCACGTCGGTACAGCTGGACATGCAAGGGGCGCTTCGGCGTCCCTTCTCTCTTTCCCCCCACCGCTTCACCCACTGTTTCCCCCTCGTCCCCCCTCTTCTCATCCGAGGATCTGCCCTGCACCTTCGCGGGTGAAACGCACGGGCCCCGGTAGAGTCCAAGGGGTGCACCTCAAGGCCCTGACCCTCCGCGGATTCAAGTCGTTCGCCTCGGCCACCACCCTGCGGTTCGAGCCGGGAATCACCTGTGTCGTGGGCCCCAACGGATCGGGCAAGTCCAATGTCGTGGACGCCCTCTCCTGGGTCATGGGCGAGCAGGGCGCCAAGTCGCTGCGCGGCGGCAAGATGGAGGACGTCATCTTCGCCGGCACGAGCGGGCGCCCGCCGCTCGGCCGCGCCGAGGTCTCGCTCACCATCGACAACTCCGACGGCGCGCTGCCCATCGACTACGCCGAGGTCACCCTCACCCGGATCATGTTCCGCGGCGGCAGCAGCGAGTACCAGATCAATGGTGACACCTGCCGGCTGCTCGACTTCCAGGATCTGCTCTCCGACTCCGGCATCGGACGCGAGATGCACGTCATCGTCGGCCAGGGACAGCTCGACTCCGTGCTGCACGCCGACCCGATGGGCCGCCGCGCCTTCATCGAGGAGGCGGCCGGCGTCCTCAAGCACCGCAAGCGCAAGGAGAAGGCGCTGCGGAAGCTCGACGCGATGCAGGCCAACCTCGCGCGCGTGCAGGACCTCACCGACGAACTCCGCCGGCAGCTCAAGCCCCTCGGCCGACAGGCCGCCGTGGCCCGCCGCGCCGTCGTCATCCAGTCCGACCTCCGCGACGCACGGCTCCGCCTCCTCGCCGACGACCTCGTCCACCTCCAGCGGGCCCTCACCGCCGAGGTCGCCGACGAAGCGGCCCTGCTCGCCCGCAAGGAGGCCACCGAGACCGCGCTGCGCGCCGCCCTCGCCCGCGAGGCGGAGCTCGAAGCGGAGGCCCGCGCCCTCGTGCCGCGCCTGGAGCGGGCCCAGCAGAACTGGTACGCCCTTTCCCAGCTCGCCGAACGCGTCCGGGGCACCGTCTCCCTCGCCGACGCGCGCGTGAAGAGCGCCACCGCGGCGCCCCCCGAGGAGCGCCGCGGCCGCGACCCTGAGGACCTGGAGCGGGAGGCGGCCCGCGTCCGCGAACAGGAGGCGGAGCTGGCGGCCGCCCTGGAAGCGGCCGAACGGGCCCTTGAGGACGCCGTCGCCCGCCGTACCGAGCTCGAACAGGCGCTGGCCGCCGAGGAACGACGCCTCAAGGACGTGGCCCGCGCCCTCGCCGACCGGCGCGAGGGCCTCGCCCGCCTCCACGGCCAGGTCAACGCGGCCCGCTCGCGCGCCGCCTCCGCCCAGGCCGAGATCGACCGCCTCGCCGCCGCCCGGGACGAGGCGGTCGAGCGGGCGGCCACCGCCCAGGAGGAGTACGAGCAGCTCCGGGTGGAGGTCGAGGGACTCGACGCGGCGGACACCGAGGACGCCGAGCGCCATGAGGCCGCCCGCCGTGAACTGGCCGATGCGGAAGCCGAGTTGAGCGCCGCCCGCGAGGCCGCCGGCGCCGCCGAACGCCGCCGTGCCGCGACCCGGGCCCGGCACGAGACCCTCGCCCTCGGTCTGCGCCGCAAGGACGGCACGGGCGCACTGCTCGCCGCGGGACTCGGCGGACTCCTCGGCCCGGCGGCCGAACTCCTCACCGTCACCCCGGGATACGAGATCCCCGTCGCCGCCGCACTCGGCGCCGCCGCCGACGCGGTCGCGGCCACCGGGCCGTCCGCGGCCGCCGAGGCCCTCCGGCTGCTGCGCAAGCAGGACGCGGGCCGTGTCTCCCTGGTCCTGACCGGAGCCCCGGAACCGGACCCCGTTCCGGCCGCCGAGGGCCGTCCGTACGCCGCCGACCTCGTGCACGGCCCCCCCGAACTCATGGCCGCCGTACGTCGGTTGCTCGCCCGGGTCGTGGTCGTCGGAGACCTGGACGAGGCCGCGGAACTGGTCAGGTCCCGGCCCGCGCTGACCGCCGTCACGGCCGAGGGCGACCTGCTCGGGGCGCACTTCGCGCAAGGGGGCTCCGCGGGAGCCCCCAGCCTCCTCGAAGTGCAGGCCTCGGTGGCCGAGGCCGCCGCCGAACTCGAAGAACTGGCCGTACGCTGCGAGGAGTCGGCGACGGCCCAGCGCGAGGCCGACGAGCGACGCCGCACCGCCGCCGCGCTCGTCGAGGAACTCGACGCCCGCCGCCGTACCGCCGAGCGCGAGAAGTCCGCCGTCGCCAAGGAGCTCGGGCGGCTCGCCGGGCAGGCCAGGGGAGCGGCGGGGGAGGCCGAGCGGACCGTGGCGGCGGCCGCCCGCGCCCAGGAGGCCCTGGAGAAGGCGACCGAGGAGGCGGAGGAGCTCGCCGAACGGCTCCTGGTCGCCCAGGAGGCCGCCGACCTCGGGGACGACGGCAGCGAGGAACCCGACACCGCCACGCGTGACCGGCTCGCGATCGACGGCTCCCACGCGCGCCAGGCCGAGATGGAGGCGCGGCTCCAGGTCCGTACGCACGAGGAGCGGGTCAAAGGGCTCGCCGGGCGGGCCGACTCGCTCGACCGGGCCGCACGGGCCGAACGGGAGGCACGCGCGCGTGCCGAGCAGCGCAGGGCCCGGCTGCGCCACGAGGAGCGGGTCGCGGGCGCGGTCGCCGCCGGCGCCCGGGCGCTCCTGGCCCACGTCGAGGTCTCGCTCGACCGCGCCGAGCGGGAGCGGGCGGCGGCCCAGACGGCCCGCGCCGACCGGGAGGAGGGCCTGACAGCCGCCCGGACGTGGGGCCGGGAGCTCAAGGCCGAGCTCGACAAGCTGACCGACTCCGTCCACCGGGGCGAGGTGCTGGGCGCCGAGAAGCGGCTGCGGATCGAGCAGCTGGAGGCGAAGGCCCTGGAGGAGTTCGGCGTGGAGGCGACCGACCTGGTCGCCGAGTACGGCCCGGACCAGCCCGTGCCGCCGCCGCCCGCGGTCGAGGGGGAGGAGCAGGACGGCGATGAGGCGGCCCGGTCGCGCCCCTTCGTCCGTTCGGAGCAGGAGAAGCGGCTCAAGGCCGCCGAACGGGCGTACCACCAGCTCGGCAAGGTCAATCCCCTGGCACTGGAGGAGTTCGCGGCCCTGGAGGAGCGGCACCAGTTCCTCTCGGAGCAGCTGGAGGACCTGAAGAAGACCAGGACCGACCTGCTTCAGGTCGTGAAGGAGGTCGACCTGCGGGTCGAGCAGGTCTTCACCGAGGCGTACCGGGACACGGCCCGTGAGTTCGAGGGTGTCTTCTCGCGGCTCTTCCCGGGCGGCGAGGGCCGGCTCGTCCTCACCGACCCGGACAACATGCTCACCACCGGCGTCGACGTGGAGGCCCGCCCTCCGGGCAAGCGGGTCAAGCGGCTCTCGCTGCTCTCGGGCGGCGAGCGCTCGCTCACGGCCGTGGCGCTGCTCGTCTCGATCTTCAAGGCGCGGCCCAGCCCGTTCTACGTGATGGACGAGGTGGAGGCGGCGCTCGACGACACCAACCTCCAGCGGCTGATCGGGATCATGCGGGAGCTCCAGGAGTCCTCGCAGCTGATCGTGATCACGCACCAGAAGCGGACGATGGAGGTCGCGGACGCGCTGTACGGCGTATCCATGCAGGGTGACGGCGTCTCGAAGGTCATCAGCCAGCGGCTCCGCTAAAGCATTCGTTCAAGTGTTGAACTCTGATGGGTGAGCTGTGCTCTAAAAGTCACACGACATCGACTATTGACTTCGAAACTTGAAGGCATAGTCTCTGCAACGTTGCTTTTACCTTCACGTGGTGGGCGGCGTGAAGTTGTGCGCCACTGGAAGGGCTTCCCCCCACCGAGGAGTCCATGTGACCAACACCGCGCAGGCGCCCACGCCGCCGCCTTCCGAAGGCCGAGCCGCCCACCCGGACCACCTCGGCCACGTCATCTTCATCACGGCCTCGGCCGCGATGGGCGGATTCCTCTTCGGATACGACAGCTCCGTCATCAACGGCGCCGTCGAGGCGATCCGCCACCGCTACGACATCGGCTCCGGCACCCTCGCCCAGGTCATCGCGATCGCCCTGATCGGCTGCGCCATCGGCGCCGCCACCGCCGGCCGGATCGCCGACCGCATCGGCCGCATCCGCTGCATGCAGATCTCCGCGGTGCTCTTCGCGGTCAGCGCCGTGGGCTCCGCGCTGCCCTTCGCCCTCTGGGACCTGGCGCTCTGGCGGGTCGTCGGCGGCTTCGCCATCGGCATGGCCTCGGTGATCGGCCCCGCGTACATCGCCGAGGTCGCCCCCGCCGCCTACCGCGGCCGCCTCGGCTCCTTCCAGCAGGCCGCCATCGTCATCGGCATCGCCATCTCCCAGCTGGTCAACTACGGCATCCTCCAGCTCGCCGACGGCGACCAGCGCGGCGAGATCGGCGGCCTGGAGGCCTGGCAGTGGATGCTCGGCGTGATGGTCGTCCCCGCCCTGCTCTACGGCATGCTCTCCTTCGCCATCCCCGAGTCGCCGCGCTTCCTCATCTCCGTCGGCAAGGTCGACCGCGCCAAGGCGGTCCTCGCCGAGGTCGAGGGCCACACCGTCGACCTCGACCTCCGCGTCGCCGAGATCGACCGGGCCATGCGCAGCGAGCACAAGTCCACCTTCAAGGACCTGCTCGTGGCCGGCGGCCGCTTCAAGCTGCTGCCCATCGTCTGGGTCGGCATCGGACTCTCGGTCTTCCAGCAGCTCGTCGGCATCAACGTCGCGTTCTACTACTCCGCGACCCTCTGGCAGTCCGTCGGCATCGACCCGTCGAGCTCGTTCTTCTACTCGTTCACCACGTCGATCATCAACATCGTCGGCACCGTGATCGCGATGGTCCTGGTCGACCGCGTGGGCCGCAAGCCGCTCGCGCTCGTCGGCTCCATCGGCATGGCCGTCGCCCTCGCCTTCGAGGCCTGGGCCTTCTCCGCCGACCTCGTCGACGGCAAGCTGCCCGAGACCCAGGGCGTCGTGGCGCTCGTCGCCGCCCATGTGTTCGTGCTCTTCTTCGCCCTCTCGTGGGGCGTGGTGGTCTGGGTCTTCCTCGGCGAGATGTTCCCCAACCGGATCCGCGCCGCGGCCCTCGGCGTCGCCGCCTCCGCCCAGTGGATCGCCAACTGGGCCATCACCGCGAGCTTCCCGTCCCTCGCGGACTGGAACCTCTCCGGCACGTACGTCATCTACACGATCTTCGCCGTGCTCTCGATCCCCTTCGTGCTCAGGTACGTCAAGGAGACCAAGGGCAAGGCGTTGGAGGAGATGGGCTAAACCCCCGCTGCCCCGCTCCTCACCCACGGAACTGCCCCGGCCCGAGGCCCTGTGCCCCGAGCCGGGGCAGTACGCCGTTCCCGCAGGCATCAGGGGGTGTCGAGTCCCGGAAGCACACCGTCGCAGAACAGCCGCAGGCTTCGCCACCCCTCCTCGACCGGCATCCCGCCGCACAGCGGATGCAGCACGAGGCTCTCCAGGCCGAGGGCCAGGCACTCCTCGGGAGTGACGATCCGGTACACCCCCTCCGCCCGGAGCTCCGCCACCGTCGTCGCCGTCGACCGCACCGCCGAGCGGATGTCCTTCGACTGCCACGACGCGTACGTCCGCGCCTCGTGCAGGAAGTGCTCCCCGTGCTCCGCCCAGGTCCGGTCCGGATCCTCCGACAGGTGCAGCAGCGGGGTCTCCTCGGCCGGCATCATCGTCCACCCCTCCGTGCCGTACTCGGCGCACCGCTCCCGGTAGTACGTCTCCAGGTCCGGCAGGTGCGCGCTCGGGAAGAACGGCAGCCCGAGCCGGGCCGCCCGCCGCGCCGCCGCCCGCGACGAACCGCCCACGAGCAGCAGCGGATGCGGCCGGGTGAAGGGCCGCGGGGTGACCCGTACCGTACGCCCCCGGTACGTGAACGGCTCGCCGGTCCAGGCCGTCAGGAGGGTCTCGAGGAGCAGGTCCTGGAGCTTGCCGCGCCGGCCCCAGTCGACCCCGCGCTCCTCGTACTCCTCCGGCCGGTAGCCGATCCCCGCCACCGTCACCAGACGGCCCCCGCTCAGCAGGTCGAGGACCGCGATGTCCTCCGCGAGCCGCAGCGGATCGTGCAGCGGCCCGATGATCGCCGACACCGTCACGGCGATCCGTTCCGTCGCGCCGAAGACCGCGCCGGCGAAGGCGAAGGGGGAGGGCAGCCAGTTGTTCGCGACCCCGTGGTGCTCCTCGGTCTGGACCGTGTCGACCCCGTGGGTGTCGGCGTACGCGGCCATGGCGAGGGCGGCCCGGTAGCGCTCCGAGAGGGACTCCGGGGTCGCGCGGGGATCGACGAGGTTGAACCGTACGACTGTGAAGGGCATGGGAAGTCCCCCTCCGCGGGTGGGATGCCGGCGAAGGGGGACGTTATCTGACGTAGCGTCAGATGGAAACGGTCTCGCGCACCTCGGCGGCCGCCGCCGGAGCCTTCTCGGGGGTGCGCGGCAGCACGGCGTAGAGCACGCCCGCGACCACGATCGTCGCCGCCCAGCCCAGACCGTTCTCGCCGATCCAGGACGAGGCGAGCGGACCGGCGAACCAGTCGACCTTCGTGAACAGCAGGCCCGCGAGCAGCGCCACGGCCCAGGCCGTCATCGCCTGCCAGGCGAAACCGCCCCGGTACCAGTAGGCGCTGGTCCGGGTGGTGTCCATGAGTGCCACCGCGTCGTACGACCGGCGCCGCAGCATGTCCACGCCGAAGACCCCGATCCACGCCGAGAACGCCACCGCGAGCAACGTCAGGAAGGAGATGAACGAGCCGATGAAGCTGGTCGCCACCACCATCAGGAGGAAACCGAAGACCAGGCTGATCACCGCGTTCACACTGACCGCCGCCGCCCGCGACACCTTGATGCCCAGGGTCTGCGCCGTGAACCCGGCCGAGTACATCGACATCGAGTTGATGAGCAGCATCCCGATCAGGGCGATCACCAGGTACGGCACCGAGATCCACATCGGCAGCAGCTCACCGATGAACGAGACCGGGTCCTGCGCCGAGGCCAGGTCCGGCGTCGACACCGCCATCACCGCGCCCATCAGCACCATCGGCAGGACGACGATCCCGGCGCCGCCGACCGTCGAGCCCACCATCGCCTTCGAGGAGGCCGTGCGCGGCAGATAGCGGGTGAAGTCCGGGCCCGAGGGGACCCAGCTGATGCCGCCGGCCGCGATCGTGCCGATGCCCGCGACCATCATCGCCGTCGAACCGGCCGGCTTGTCGAAGACCGCCGACCAGTCCGTGTTCGCCACCAGATAGGCCAGGACGAGCACCGAGAAGGCACCGAAGAGGTACGTGGACCACTTGCTGCACACCCGCAGCGCGTTGATGCCGAGACCCGAGACCAGGAAGGTGCAGGTGACGAAGAGCAGCAGCGTCACCACGATGAGGAGCGTGTTCGACTTCACTCCGAAGAGCAGGTCGAGGACGGTCAGCACGGCGTACGCGCCGGTCACCGCGTTGATGGTCTCCCAGCCCCAGCGGGCCACCCAGATCAGCGCACCCGGGAAGAGGTTTCCGCGCTGACCGAACACGGCACGCGACAGCGCCATCCCCGGCGCCCCGCCCCGCTTGCCCGCGATCGAGATCAGGCCGACGATCCCGTACGAGAGGACGGGCGCGGCGATCGCCACGGCCAGGACCTGCCAGAAGTTCAGGCCGTTGAAGACGATCAGACCGGCGCCCATCGTGAGCAACAGCACACTGATGTTGGCGGCGACCCAGGTCGGGAAGAGCTCGCGGACCCGGCCGGTCCGCTCGGCGTCGGGGACGGGTTCGAGACCGCGGGTCTCCATGGCGCCGTCGTGCGTCGCGCCTGCGGCTTCGGAGGCGTCGTGGGGCATGGGGGTACTCCGTACACATGTGGGGGGGACCCACCCAGCGTACGTGCTCCGTCTCCGGCCGCTTCGTGGCCGATACTGGTGGGGTTATGGGAATCGAAATCCTCATCCTTGCCGTCGTCATCGCCGTCGTCGTGGTGGGTGTGACCAGCGGGCTCGTGATCGGCAGCCGCAAGAAGAAGCGGCTGCCGCCGGCGGAGCCGCCGTCCACCACCCCGACCATCACCGCTCCGCCCGCCGAGCCGCACGTCGGCGACGAGGCGGAGACCCCCCGGGAGGAACCACGCCGCACGGTCGAGGAGGTCACTCTCCCCGCCGAGGAGGCCGTCGAGACGCCGGCCGCCGTCGAGGACCCCGTCGTCGCCGAACCGGCGGCCCCCGAGATCGAGATCCCGGAGCCCACCGCCGGCCGTCTCGTACGGCTCCGCGCCCGGCTCGCCCGCTCGCAGAACTCGCTCGGCAAGGGGCTGCTCACGCTCCTGTCCCGCGAGCACCTCGACGAGGACACGTGGGAGGAGATCGAGGAGACCCTCCTCACCGCCGACGTCGGCGTCGCCCCCACCCAGGAGCTCGTCGAGCGACTGCGCGAGCGCGTCCGCGTGCTCGGCACCCGCACCCCGGAGGAACTGCGCGGTCTGCTCCGCGAGGAGCTCGTCGCCCTCCTCGGGCCCGACCTCGACCGCACCGTGCACACCGAGAGCCCCACGGACGTCCCGGGCGTGGTCATGGTCGTCGGCGTCAACGGCACCGGCAAGACCACCACCACCGGCAAGCTGGCCCGCGTCCTCGTCGCCGACGGCAAGTCCGTCGTCCTCGGCGCCGCCGACACCTTCCGCGCCGCCGCCGCCGACCAGCTGCAGACCTGGGGCGAGCGCGTCGGCGCCCGGACCGTCCGCGGCCCGGAGGGCGGCGACCCGGCGTCGATCGCCTACGACGCCGTCAAGGAGGGCATCGCGGAGGGCGCCGACGTCGTCCTCATCGACACCGCCGGCCGGCTCCACACCAAGACCGGCCTCATGGACGAGCTCGGCAAGGTCAAGCGCGTCGTCGAGAAGCACGGCCCGCTCGACGAGATCCTCCTCGTCCTCGACGCCACCACCGGCCAGAACGGTCTGATCCAGGCCCGTGTCTTCGCCGAGGTCGTCGACATCACCGGCATCGTGCTCACCAAGCTCGACGGCACCGCCAAGGGCGGCATCGTCGTCGCCGTCCAGCGCGAGCTCGGCGTCCCGGTCAAGCTGGTCGGTCTGGGCGAGGGCCCCGACGACCTGGCCCCGTTCGAGCCGGGCGCCTTCGTCGACGCCCTGATCGGCGACTGACCCACGGTCCACGCGCACGCGTGAGGGCCCCCGCCGTGCATCGGCGGGGGCCCTCTTGTGTGTTCGGGTGGCGCCAGGGGGTGTCTTGCCGATCAGGCCGGGCTCGCGGCGTCTGGCACCGCCTAGAAGTGGGTGCGGTGGCAGATGTACGCCAGGGTGCCGAGCAGCAGACGCGCCTGCGGCGGCGCGCCCGCCGTGTCCAGCGTCGGAGGCCTCAGCCAGCGCACCGGACCGAGCCCGCCCAGATCCGACGGGGGAGCGGTGATGTGGCTCCCCGGCCCCAGACCGTGCAGGTCCAGATCGGCGTCGTCCCAGCCCATCCGGTACAGCAGCCGCGGAAGCTCCGCCGCCGCCCCCGGCGCCACGAAGAACCGGGCCCGCCCGGTCGGCGTCGCGCACACCGGGCCCAGCGGAAGCCCCATGCGCTCGAGACGGACGAGCGCCCGGCGGCCCGCCGCCTCGGCGACCTCGATCACGTCGAAGGTCCTGCCCACCGGCAGCATCAGTGCGGCGCCCGGGTACTCCGACCACGCCTTGGCCGCGTCGTCGAGGCCGGCGCCCGCCGGGACCGGCTCCGCGAAGGAGAGAGGGTGCGCGCCCGGGGCCGTACACGCCGGATCACCGCAGGAGCACTGGCCGGAGACGGCCCGCGCGCCGGGAACGACGTCCCAGCCCCACAGGCCGGTGTACTCGGCCACCGCTGTGCACTCCGTGGTGCGTACGCGGCGGCGTGCGCCGGACCGCATCTCACGAATGCCGCCGATCGTGAAACCCATGCCCCCTCCAACGGGTCGAGCGCGCCGGTGGTTACGAGCCGGAGCACCGTCGTCACCTTTCGTCACGGTCCGTCGCGCGATGTGTGGCGCGGTCGTGCGAAGGGTGGTGCGGGTCGGAGCGCGCGCCTCTCCGCGCATCCGTCCGCCGACTCCGGTTCGTCGCCTGTCAAGTGAATCGCGTTCGACGGGCGTCGAGTTCATTCGATGGGGTGGCGAATGGTGGCGTTTCTTGAATCGCCCTCGTAGACGGGTGATCGTAGGATTACTTTCGGTACTCGAAACCAGGGGGCGCTTGCGCACGCGGGTATGCCGGAGGCAACCCGGTTTCCAGTTCGAAGGAGAGCGAACGCCGGACGGGTGCCGCAAGAGGCGGCATTCTGATAGGGGTTCGCAGGACAGGCAATCAGGTGGATGGGGGCGTTCCAGTGGGCGGCAACGGCACAGAGGGCACGACTGCCGGCAAGCGCCCGAACGAGCAGCTGGGCTCGTGGTTCGTGCGCAGCGGCTGGTCGAAGGGCGAACTCGCCCGGCAGGTGAACCGCAGGGCACGCCAGATGGGCGCGCACCACATCTCCACCGACACCTCGCGGGTGCGCCGCTGGCTCGACGGCGAGCAGCCGCGCGAGCCCATCCCCCGCATCCTCTCCGAGCTGTTCTCCGAGCGCTTCGGCTCCGTCGTCGCCGTCGAGGACCTCGGCCTGCGCACCGCCCACCAGTCGCCCTCCGTCTCCGGAGTCGACCTGCCCTGGGCCGGCCCCCAGACCGTCGCCCTGCTCAGCGAGTTCTCCCGCAGCGACCTCATGCTCGCCCGCCGGGGCTTCCTCGGCTCCTCCCTGTCGCTCGCCGCGGGACCCGCCCTCATCGAACCGATGCAGCGCTGGCTCGTGCCGACCCCCGGCGGCGACATCGAGCGGCCCGACGCCCTCGCCGACATCCGCCGCCCCAACCGGCTCTCCGAGGTCGAACTCGACCTCCTGGAGTCCACCACCGCCATGTTCCGCAAGTGGGACGCCCAGTGCGGCGGCGGACTGCGCCGCAAGGCCGTCGTCGGCCAGCTCCACGAGGTCACCGACCTCCTCCAGGAGCCCCAGCCCGCGGCCACCGCCAAGCGCCTCTTCACCTGCGCCGCCGAACTCGCCGAACTCGCCGGGTGGATGAGCTACGACGTGGGCCTCCAGCCCACCGCCCAGAAGTACTTCGTCCTCGCCCTGCACGCCGCCAAGGAAGCCGGCGACAAGCCCCTCGGCTCGTACATCCTCTCCTCGATGAGCCGTCAGATGATCCACCTCGGCCGGCCCGACGACGCCCTCGAACTCATCCACCTCGCCCAGTACGGCAGTCGAGACTGCGCCACCCCGCGCACCCAGGCCATGCTGTATGCGATGGAGGCCCGCGCCTACGCCAACATGGGCCAGCCCTCCAAGTGCAAGCGGGCCGTCCGGATGGCCGAGGACACCTTCGCGGACGTCGGCCTCGACGGCGAGCCCGAGCCCGACTGGATCGGCTTCTTCTCCGAGGCCGAGCTCAACGGCGAGAACTCCCACTCCTACCGCGACCTCGCCTACGTCGCCGGGCGCTCCCCGACCTACGCCTCGCTCGCCGAGCCCGTCATGGAGCGGGCCGTGCGACTCTTCGAGAAGGACCCCGACCACCAGCGGTCGTACGCGCTCAACCTCATCGGCATGGCCACCGTCCACCTCCTCAAGCGCGAGCCCGAGCAGTCCGTCGTCCTGGCGGGGAAGGCCCTCGGCGTGGCCAGGAGCATCCGCTCCGAGCGGGTCAACACCCGGCTCCGCAAGACCGTCGACCACGCCGCCCGCAACTACAGCGACGTCGCCGAGGTCGTCCAGCTCACCGACCGGCTCACCGAGCTGCTGCCCGAGACCGCCGAAGCGGTCTGACCCCGGCCCCGCGCCCCCCGTACTCCGGCCGCGCCGGACGTCCCGTACTGCCCGACTCGGCTCCCCCGCCGCAAGGACACAGGGACGTCCCGGCGCGGCCGGTCTGTCGTCGCCGGGAGAGTACGCCCGTCACCTCTCCGTGATCCCGGCGTTCACGGCCGTGTAACACGCCCCACCCCTTCGTCACCGCTCCGAAACATCGAGCGGCATCGGCGGAAACCGCGCTGCGCGAATCTCTGGCCCATAACCGGCCACCCTCACGGCCGGCCGCTCTCTCCGGCCCCGCCCCGCACGGCCGTACCGACGACGAGGAGACGCCGATGGCACCAGCCATCATGACCCTGGCAGCAGACGCCCCCGAGCTGTCCGCCGCCAACACCGGGTTCATGCTCATCTGCTCCGCCCTGGTCATGCTGATGACCCCGGCCCTCGCCTTCTTCTACGGAGGCATGGTCCGCGTCAAGTCCACCCTCAACATGCTGATGATGAGCTTCATCAGCCTGGGGATCGTCACGATCCTGTGGGTGCTCTTCGGCTTCAGCCTCGCCTTCGGCACCGACATCGGCTCGATCGTCGGCTGGTCCTCCGATTACGTCGGCCTCAGCGGCATCGGCGTCACCGAGCTGTGGGACGGCTACACCATCCCGGTGTACGTCTTCGCCGTCTTCCAGCTGATGTTCGCGATCCTCACCCCGGCCCTGATCAGCGGCGCCCTCGCGGACCGCGTCAAGTTCACCGCCTGGGCCCTCTTCATCACCCTCTGGGTCACCGTCGTCTACTTCCCCGTCGCCCACTGGGTCTGGGGCGCGGGCGGCTGGCTCTTCGAGATGGGCGTCATCGACTTCGCGGGCGGCACGGCCGTCCACATCAACGCCGGCGCCGCCGCCCTCGGCGTGATCCTGGTCATCGGCAAGCGCGTCGGCTTCAAGAAGGACCCGATGCGCCCGCACAGCCTCCCCCTGGTCATGCTCGGCGCCGGTCTCCTCTGGTTCGGCTGGTTCGGCTTCAACGCCGGCTCCTGGCTCGGCAACGACGACGGCGTGGGCGCCGTGATGTTCGTCAACACCCAGGTCGCCACCGCCGCCGCCATGCTCGCCTGGCTCGCGTACGAGAAGATCCGCCACGGCGCCTTCACCACCCTCGGCGCCGCCTCCGGCGCGGTCGCCGGCCTCGTCGCCATCACCCCGGCCGGCGGCGCCGTCAGCCCGCTCGGCGCGATCGCCGTCGGTGCCATCGCCGGCCTCGTCTGCGCCATGGCCGTCGGCCTCAAGTACAAGTTCGGCTACGACGACTCCCTCGACGTCATCGGCGTCCACCTCGTCGGCGGTGTCATCGGCTCCCTCCTCGTCGGCCTCTTCGCCACCGGCGGCGTCCAGTCCGACGTCAAGGGCCTCTTCTACGGCGGCGGCCTCGACCAGCTCGGCAAGCAGGCCATCGGTGTCTTCGCGGTCCTCGCCTACTCTCTGATCGCCTCCGCGATCCTCGCCCTGATCATCGACAAGACGATGGGGATGCGGGTCAGCGAGGACGACGAGGTCTCCGGCATCGACCAGGTCGAGCACGCCGAGACCGCGTACGACTTCAGCGGAGCCGGCGGCGGCGCGTCCTCGCGCTCCACCGCCGCCCCCGCCCCGGCCGTCACGGAGAACAAGAAGGTGGACGCATGAAGCTCATCACCGCGGTCGTGAAGCCGCACAGGCTCGACGAGATCAAGGAGGCCCTCCAGGCGTTCGGCGTCCACGGCCTCACCGTCACCGAGGCCAGCGGCTACGGCCGCCAGCGCGGCCACACCGAGGTCTACCGGGGCGCCGAGTACACCGTCGACCTGGTCCCCAAGATCCGCATCGAGGTCCTCGTCGAGGACGAGGACGCCGAACAGCTCATCGACGTCGTCGTCAAGGCCGCCCGAACCGGCAAGATCGGAGACGGCAAGGTGTGGAGCGTGCCGGTCGAGACCGCCGTACGGGTCCGCACCGGCGAGCGCGGTCCGGACGCACTGTAAGCACACGAAGGAGCCGCCGGGTGACGAGCCTCGAAGTCAGCGAAGAGACCGAAGATTCGGGACCCGGCGGTTACGCGGCGGCCCGGCTGCTCCTCCTCCACGAGAAGGAGCGGTCCGGGCCGCCGCGCCGTACCGCCCTCGCCCGGCTCACCGACGACTGGCTGGCCGGACTCTTCACGGCCGCCGCACCGCCCCGGGGCGTCGCCCTCGTCGCCGTCGGCGGCTACGGCCGCGCGGAACTCTCCCCCCGCAGCGACCTCGACCTCCTCCTGCTCCACGACGGCAGCGCCGACAAGGCCGCCGTCGCCGCCCTCGCCGACCGGATCTGGTACCCCGTCTGGGACCTCGGGCTCGCCCTCGACCACTCCGTCCGCACCCCCGCCGAAGCCCGCGCCACCGCCCGCGAGGACCTCAAGGTCCACCTCGGCCTCCTCGACGCCCGCCCCCTCGCCGGGGACCACGGACTCGTCGCCGCCCTGCGCACCACCGTCCTCGCCGACTGGCGCAACCAGGCCCCCCAGCGCCTCCCCGAACTCGACGAACTCTGCAGGGAACGCGCCGAACGCATGGGCGAACTGCAGTACCTCCTCGAACCCGACCTCAAGGAGGCCAGAGGCGGACTCCGCGACGCCCAGGTCCTCCGCGCCGTCGCCGCCTCCTGGCTCGCCGACGCCCCCCGCGAAGGCCTCGCCGACGCCCGCCGACGCCTCCTCGACGCCCGCGACGCCCTCCACCTCACCACCGGCCGCGCCACCGACCGGCTCGCCCTCCAGGAACAGGACGCCGTCGCCGCCGAACTCGGCCTCCTCGACGCCGACACCCTGCTCCGCGAGGTGTACGAGGCCGCCCGGACCATCTCGTACGCCACCGACGTCACCTGGCGCGAGGTCAACCGCGTCCTCAAGGCCCGCTCCGCCCGGCCCCGACTGCGGGCCCTCCTCACCGGCCGCGCCGGAAGCGGCCGCGCGGGCGCCGGGAAGCCACCCGTCGAACGCACTCCGCTCGCCGAAGGCGTCGTCGAGATGGACGGCGAGGTCGTCCTCGCCCGCACCGCGCGCCCCGAACGCGACCCCGTCCTGCCCCTGCGGGCCGCCGCGGCGGCCGCCCAGTCCGCCCTGCCGATCTCCCTGCACGCCGTACGCCGCCTCGCCGCCACCACGAAGCCGCTGCCCGTGCCGTGGCCCGCCGAGGCCCGCGAGGAGCTCGTCACCCTGCTCGGCGCGGGAGAGGCCACCATCCCCGTCTGGGAGGCCCTGGAGGCCGAAGGGCTGATCACCCAGCTGCTCCCCGACTGGGAACGCGTCCGCTGCCGGCCCCAGCGCAACCCCGTCCACACCTGGACCGTCGACCGCCACCTCGTCGAGACCGCCGTACGGGCCTCCTCCCTCACCCGCCGCGTCGGCCGCCCCGACCTCCTCCTCGTCGCCGCCCTCCTCCACGACATCGGCAAGGGCTGGCCCGGCGACCACTCCGTCGCCGGCGAGACCATCGCCCGCGACCTCGCCACCCGCATCGGCTTCGACCGCGCCGACGTCGCCACCGTCGCCACCGCCGTCCGCCACCATCTGCTCCTCGTCGAGACCGCCACCCGGCGCGACCTCGACGACCCCGCCACCGTCCGCTCCGTCGCCACCGCCGTCGGCACCGTCGGCACCCTCGAACTCCTGCACGCCCTCACCGAGGCCGACGCCCTCGCCACCGGGCCCGCCGCCTGGTCCTCCTGGCGCGCCTCCCTCGTCGCCGACCTGGTCAAACGGGTCGCGGGCGTCCTCGCGGGCGAGACCCCGCCCGACCCCGAGGCCGCCGCACCCAGCGCCGAACAGGAACGCCTCGCCATCGAGGCCCTGCGCACCGGCGAACCCGTCCTCGCCCTCCACACCGAACCGGTCGCGGCGGAACCCGAGGAACCCGAACCCGTCGGCGTCGAACTCCTCATCGCCCTGCCCGACCAGCCCGGCGTCCTCCCCGCCGTCGCCGGAGTCCTCGCCCTCCACCGGCTCACCGTCCGCGCCGCCGACCTCCGCGCCGTCGACCTCCCCACCGGACTCGGCACCGGAACGGGACCCGTCCTCGTCCTCGACTGGCGGGTCGCCGCCGAGTACGGCTCCCTCCCCGAGGCCGCCCGGCTCCGCGCCGACCTCGTCCGCGCCCTCGACGGCTCCCTCGACATCCCCGCCCGCCTCGCCGAACGCGAGGCCGCCTACCCGCGCCGCCGCGGCCTCACCGCCCCGCCGCCCCGCGTCACCGTCGCCGCCGCCGACTCCCGCCTCGCCACCGTCATCGAGGTCCGCGCCCAGGACGCCCCCGGCCTCCTCCACCGCATCGGTCGCGCCCTTGAGGGCGCCGAGGTCCGCGTCCGCAGCGCCCATGTCTCCACACTCGGCGCCAACGCGGTCGACACCCTGTACGTGACCCGCCCGGACGGCGCCCTCCTTCCGGACGAGGAGGCGATCGACCTGGCCCGGACCCTGGAGTCGGCGCTCCGCTGACCCCCGTACCGACCCGTCCCCGCCCACCGGATCCGGCGGGCGGGGGCACACACTTCGAGCGGCCCGATACCCTGGAGGGCAGTCCGACCGCCCCCGACACCTGAGGATCCGCGACCGCCGTGTTCGATACCCTCTCCGACCGCCTTGCAGCGACCTTCAAGAACCTCCGCGGCAAGGGCCGTCTGTCCGAGGCGGACATCGACGCCACCGCGCGCGAGATCCGTATCGCCCTGCTCGAAGCGGATGTCGCCCTGCCGGTCGTCCGGTCCTTCATCAAGCAGGTCAAGGAGCGCGCCACCGGCGTCGAGGTCTCCCAGGCCCTCAACCCCGCCCAGCAGGTCATCAAGATCGTCAACGAGGAGCTCGTCTCCATCCTCGGTGGCGAGACCCGGCGCCTGCGGTTCGCCAAGACCGCGCCCACCGTGATCATGCTGGCCGGTCTCCAGGGTGCAGGTAAGACCACCCTCGCCGGAAAGCTCGGTCTCTGGCTCAAGGGCCAGGGCCACTCCCCGCTGCTCGTCGCCTGCGACCTCCAGCGCCCCAACGCCGTCACGCAGCTCGGTGTCGTCGCCGACCGCGCCGGTGTGGCCTTCTACGGCCCCCAGCCGGGCAACGGCGTCGGTGACCCGGTCCAGGTCGCGAAGGACTCGATCGAGTACGCGCGGACCAAGATGTTCGACGTCGTCATCGTCGACACCGCCGGCCGCCTCGGCATCGACCAGGAGCTGATGCAGCAGGCCGCGGACATCCGCGACGCGGTCAGCCCCGACGAGGTCCTCTTCGTCGTCGACGCCATGATCGGTCAGGACGCGGTCAACACCGCCGAGGCCTTCCGCGACGGCGTCGGCTTCGACGGCGTCGTGCTCTCCAAGCTCGACGGCGACGCCCGCGGTGGCGCCGCGCTCTCCATCGCGCACGTCACCGGCAAGCAGATCATGTTCGCCTCCAACGGCGAGAAGCTGGACGAGTTCGACGCGTTCCACCCGGACCGCATGGCGTCCCGCATCCTCGGCATGGGCGACATGCTCTCCCTCATCGAGAAGGCCCAGCAGACCTTCGACGAGGAAGAGGCCGCCAAGATGGCCTCCAAGCTCGCGTCGAAGAAGGGCCAGGAGTTCACGCTCGACGACTTCCTGGCGCAGATGGAGCAGGTCCGCAAGATGGGCTCCATCTCGAAGCTGCTCGGGATGCTTCCCGGCATGGGCCAGATGAAGGAGCAGATCGCCAACATCGACGAGCGGGACGTCGACCGTACGGCCGCCATCATCAAGTCGATGACCCCGGGCGAGCGCCACGACCCGACCATCATCAACGGCTCGCGCCGCGCCCGTATCGCCAAGGGCTCCGGCGTCGAGGTCAGCGCGGTCAAGGGCCTGGTCGAGCGGTTCTTCGAGGCCCGCAAGATGATGTCCCGCATGGCCCAGGGCGGCGGCCTCCCCGGCATGCCGGGCATGCCCGGCATGGGCGGCGGCCCCGGTCGGCAGAAGAAGCAGATCAAGCAGGCCAAGGGCAAGCGCAAGAGCGGCAACCCGATGAAGCGGAAGGCCGAGGAGCAGGCCGCGGCCGAGCGCCGCGAGCAGGCGCAGGCGGGCGGCGCCTTCGGCCTCCCGGCGGCCGGCCAGACCCCCAAGGACTTCGAGCTGCCGGACGAGTTCAAGAAGTTCATGAGCTGACCTCGGTCACCTCGTGAGAACGGGCCCGGAGCGGTACGAAACCGCCCCGGGCCCCTTCTCACCCCTCCGGGCCGCCCGCGATGCCGGGTTCCTCCCGCTCTTCGATACTGGGGCCACTGCCGCCCCGAGGAGAGCCACGTGGCCAACCCCGTACCCCCGCGCGACCGGACCGACCAGCCCTGGCGCTCGGAAGGGGCTCCGCCGCCCCCGGCGCCGAAGCGGAGGATGCCGGGCGGCTGGGGCAGCCTCGTCCTCGCCGCGCTCGCCGTGTACCTGATCACCAACATCGTCCTGTCGTTCTTCAACGAGGGCGACGGGCCGACCGTCTCGTACACCGAGTTCAGCAAGCAGGTCGCCGCCGGGAACGTCACCAAGATCTACTCCAAGGGTGACGCGATCCAGGGACAGCTGAAGGAGAAGCGGCCCGTCCCCGACGGCAAGGGCGACTACAGCACGTTCCAGACCCAGCGCCCCGCCTTCGCCGACGACGACCTGTGGGCGCAGCTGACCCAGCAGAACGTCACCGTCACGGCCGAGCCGGTCGTGCGGGAACGCAGCTTCCTCGCCAACCTCCTCATCTCGCTCGCGCCGATGCTGCTGCTCGTCCTCCTGTGGGTGTTCATCGCCCGCCGCATGAGCGCGGGCATGGGCGGTGCCGGCGGCATGCTCGGCCGCAAGACCCCGCCCAAACCCGTGGAGCTGGAGGGCGAACAGCGCACCACCTTCGCCGACGTCGCCGGCATCGACGAGGTCGAGGGCGAGCTCAACGACGTCGTCGACTTCCTCAAGAACCCGGGGGCCTACCGCGCGATGGGCGCCAAGATGCCCCGCGGTGTGCTCCTCGCCGGTCCGCCCGGCACCGGAAAGACCCTGCTCGCCCGCGCCGTCGCGGGCGAGGCCGGGGTGCCGTTCTTCTCCGCCTCCGCGTCCGAGTTCATCGAGATGATCGTGGGCGTCGGCGCCTCCCGGGTCCGGGAGCTGTTCGCCGAGGCCCGCAAGGTCGCCCCGGCGATCATCTTCATCGACGAGATCGACACCATCGGCCGCGCCAGGGGCGGCGGCTCCGGCATGGGCGGGCACGACGAGCGCGAGCAGACCCTCAACCAGATCCTCACCGAGATGGACGGCTTCACCGGCTCCGAGGGGGTCATCGTCCTCGCCGCCACCAACCGCGCCGACGTCCTCGACCCCGCCCTCACCCGGCCCGGCCGCTTCGACCGGATCGTGCACGTCAACCCGCCGGACCGGGGCGGCCGCGAGGCCATCCTGAGGATCCACACCCGGGAGATCCCGCTCGCCAAGGACGTCGACCTGGAGCACGTGGCCCGGACGACCCCCGGGATGACCGGTGCCGAACTCGCCAACCTCGCCAACGAGGCCGCCCTCCTCGCGGTCAAGCGCGACCAGAGGGCCGTCACGCGGTCGGACCTGTCCGACGCCCTGGAGAAGGTCCAGCTCGGCGCGGAACGGCCGCTCGTGATGCCCGCCGACGAGCGGCGCAGGACCGCGTACCACGAGAGCGGACACGCCCTCCTCGGCATGCTGCAGCCCGGCGCCGACCCGGTCCGCAAGATCACCATCGTCCCCCGTGGCCGGGCCCTCGGCGTCACGCTCTCCACCCCCGACTCCGACAAGTACGCCTTCACCGAGGACTACCTCCGGGGACGGATCATCGGAGCCCTCGGCGGCATGGCCGCCGAGGAGGTCGTGTTCGGCGTCGTCACCACCGGCGCCGAGAGCGACCTGGAACAGGTCACCAAGATCGCCCGGGGGATGGCGGGACGCTGGGGCATGAGCGAGCGCGTGGGCCGCCTCACGGCGATCCCCGGCGACGCCCAGCAGGCGTACGGCCTCGCGGCGGCCCCCGCGACCCTCGACACCGTCGACGCGGAGATGCGCCGCATCGTCGAGGAGTGCTACGAGAGCGCGGTACGCCAGCTCCGCGAGCACCGCGACCGGCTGGACGCCCTGGCCACGGCGCTCCTGGAGAACGAGACCCTGGAGGAGGCCGAGGCGTACCGGGCGGCGGGCATCCCGCGCGCGGTCCGGAAGGACTGAGGCCCCGGAGGCCGGCTGCGGCACCGGGCGAGCCGGCACCCGGCCGAGCCGGCGCCCGGCCGAGCCGGCGCCCGGGCGAGCCGGCGTCCGGGCTCTACGGCACCCGGGCGAGCACGTACCGGAAGACGTTCGGCATCCACACCGTCCCGTCCGCGCGCACGTACGGGGCGAGCGCCTCCTCGATCTCCTTCGCCACCTGCGAGGGATCCGACGCCCGGACCGCCTGGTCGAACGCTCCCGTCGACAGCAGACCGCGCACCGCGCTGCCCTCGTTCGCGTACCCGAAGGGGCAGGCCACCCGCCCCGAGCCGTCCGGGCGCAGGCCCGCCGCCGTCACGAGCCCGTCCAGATCCACGCGGATCCGGGGCCGGCGGTCGGCGAGCCGGGCCGCGACCCGCAGCACCGGTTCCGTGGCGCACCGCTCCGGCGGCCCCCACCCCGCGAGCACGACCGTGGCGCCGCGTTGCGCCGTACGGGTGAGTGCCACCAGCTGGGGGAGGAGCCCGTCGGTGGCGTGGAAGGCCGTGATCACGTCGTACGGACCGGCCTCCGGCGGCTCCTCGGTGACCGGGACGTCCTCCGGAAGACGCTCCCTGGCCAGCTCCACGCGCGCGTGGTCGTGGTCCGCGCCGGCCACCCGTGCGCCCCGCGCGGCCGCCATGAGCAGGGCGAGGCCGGAGCCGCAGCCCAGGCCGAGGACCCGTGAGCCGGCGCCCACGTCGAGGCGGTCGTACACCGCCTCGTAGAGCGGAACGAGCATGCGTTCCTGGATCTCGGCCCAGTCGCGCGCGGGGTGGTGCGGGACGAGCGTAGGTGTCATGGAAAAGTGCTCCGATCCGTGCTCGGACGTAAGCCCCCGTAGTCAGGGAACTGCGCATCCCGGGCCGCGTCCAGTGCTCGCGCCGCACCGATTCGTCCGGAAGCGTGAGGGACGGGAACCGGGGCAGGGGTGCGGCGCGACCGCGCGCGTGGACCCGGTAATGTCCGTGCAACGCTTCCCGGTTCGCTGAGGGAACGTTCTCCCGGGGCGCGCGAGCCCTCGCTACGCGCCGGGGCGTATGCGCCACTACGCACCAGCTTGACGCCCGCTGCGCGGCTTCTCCGCAGATCGGCGCACTGGCCCTCGTCAGGACGCATCAACGGCAACTGACGGGTACGTGCAAAATATTTGGGATGCCCCGGAATGGAACCCGGAGGCGATCCGGCTCGTTGTACCCGACGTGAGCACGACACCACCTGTTCTCGCCGCAGAGCTGGCACAGGCGTGGGCCGACATTCAGCGGCACCACCCCGAGCTGCCCGATCTTGCCGCGCCCGAGTCCCTGATCGGAGAGTCCTCGTCCGCCTGCGGGGCCGAACTCTCCTTCGAACGGCTGCTCCATGAGGCAGTCCACGGCATCGCCGCCGCCCGAGGTGTCCGCGACACCTCCCGCGCCGGCCGCTATCACAACCGCAGATTCCTCGCGATCGCCGAGGAGATGGGCCTCGACCACCCCGAGGAGCCACACGCGAGCAGCGGCTTCTCCCTGGTCACGCTCAACCCCGAGGCGAGGCGGCGCTACCGGCCCACCATCGAGCGGCTCCAGCGTGCCCTGAAGGCCCACACGGTCGCCACGGCGGCCGACACCAAGCGCTCCTTCCGCGGACCGGCCGCCCGGCACGGCTCCTCGGGCGGCGGCGTGCGCGTCAAGGCCGTCTGCGACTGCGGGCGGAACGTGCGCGTGGTGCCCTCGGTGCTCGCCCAGGCCCCGATCGTCTGCGGCGGCTGCGGCAAGCCGTTCCGCATCCCGGAGACGGTGGGCGCCGCAGGCTGAGGCCGCGGCGTGTGGCACAATGGCTAGCTGTACTCGACAGTCGCACAGGACCCCTCTCTCCTCCGGCTGACGCGTCCATCGGGCATCCGAGTACCGCAACCCCACGTGGCATCTCAAAGTGCCCAACCACGTCAAGACCAGGAGACACCACTCCAGTGGCAGTCAAGATCAAGCTCAAGCGCCTCGGTAAGATCCGCCAGCCCCACTACCGCATCGTCGTCGCCGACTCCCGCACCCGTCGGGACGGTCGCGCGATCGAGGAGATCGGCCTCTACCACCCGACGTACAACCCGTCGCGTATCGAGGTCGACTCCGAGCGTGCGCAGTACTGGCTGTCCGTCGGCGCCCAGCCGACCGAGCCGGTTCTCGCCATCCTGAAGCTCACGGGCGACTGGCAGAAGGCCAAGGGCCTCCCGGCCCCCGAGAAGGCCCTGCTCGTCCCCGCGACGAAGGAGGCGAAGCGCGCCTCGTTCGACGAGTTCGCGAAGACCCTCGAGTCCGGCGACGACAAGGGTGAGGCCATCACCCCGAAGGCCAAGAAGGCCGACAAGAAGGCTGACGAGGCCGAGGCCGCGTCGACCGAGTCGACCGAGGCCTGAGCATGCTCGAGGAGGCTCTCGAGCACCTCGTGAAGGGCATCGTCGACAACCCCGACGATGTGCAGGTCGCCTCGCGCAACCTGCGCCGTGGCCGCGTGCTGGAGGTCCGGGTCCACCCCGAAGACCTCGGCAAGGTGATCGGCCGCAACGGCCGCACCGCGCGTGCGCTGCGTACCGTCGTGGGCGCCATCGGCGGCCGTGGGATCCGTGTCGACCTCGTCGACGTGGACCAGGTCCGCTGAAGAAGTCGGCCACATCGGTTGAATGATGTGCCGGCACGGGCCGGGGAGGGCTTACGAGCCCACCCCGGCCCGTTGTCGTTTTCGTCGTACGAGCTGTGTGACAGGAGAGTGTGGAGCAGTGCAGTTGGTAGTCGCGCGGATCGGCCGCGCCCACGGCATCAAGGGCGAGGTCACCGTCGAGGTGCGCACGGACGAGCCCGAGCTGCGGCTCGGCCCCGGTGCCGTACTGCTCACCGACCCGGCCTCCGCCGGGCCGCTGACCATCGAGACCGGCAAGGTGCACAGCGGCAAGCTGTTGCTGCGCTTCGTGGGCGTCAACGACCGCAACGCCGCCGAGGCCCTGCGCAACACCCTCCTCATCGCCGAGGTCGACCCCACGGAGATGCCCGAGGAGGAGGACGAGTACTACGACCATCAGCTGATGGACCTCGACGTGGTCCTCGCCGACGGCACCGAGATCGGCCGGATCACCGAGATCTCCCACCTGCCGTCCCAGGACCTCTTCATCGTCGAGCGACCCGACGGCACCGAGCTGATGATCCCGTTCGTCGGGGAGATCGTCACCGAGATCGACCTGGAGGAGCAGCGGGCCGTCATCGACCCGCCGCCCGGCCTGATCGACGACCGCGCCGAGATCGTCTCCTCCCGGGACGACGAACCGGGTGACGACGCATGAGGCTCGACGTCGTCACGATCTTCCCCGAGTACCTCGAACCGCTGAACGTCTCGCTGGTCGGCAAGGCACGCGCGCGCGGGCAGCTGGACGTCCACGTCCACGACCTGCGCGACTGGACCCACGACCGGCACAACACCGTCGACGACACCCCGTACGGCGGCGGCCCCGGCATGGTCATGAAGACCGACCCCTGGGGCGAGGCGCTCGACGAGACGCTCGCCGACGGCTACGAGGGCGGCGCCCACGGCCCGGTCCTCGTCGTCCCCACCCCCAGCGGCCGCCCCTTCACCCAGGAGCTGGCCGTCGAGCTCTCCGAGCGCCCCTGGCTGATCTTCACGCCCGCCCGTTACGAGGGCATCGACCGCCGGGTGATGGACGAGTACGCGACCCGGATGCCGGTCTACGAGGTCTCCATCGGCGACTACGTCCTGGCCGGCGGAGAGGCCGCCGTCCTCGTCGTCACCGAGGCCGTCGCCCGGCTCCTGCCCGGTGTCCTCGGCAACGCCGAGTCCCACCGGGACGACTCCTTCGCCCCCGGGGCCATGGCCAACCTCCTGGAGGGCCCCGTCTACACCAAGCCCCCCGAGTGGCGCGGCCGGGGCATCCCCGACGTCCTGCTCAGCGGGCACCACGGCAAGATCGCCCGTTGGCGGCGCGACGAGGCCTTCCGGCGCACCGCCGCCCACCGGCCCGACCTCATCGAGCGCTGCGACCCCGCGGCCTTCGACAAGAAGGACCGCGAGATCCTCTCGATGATGGGGTGGGCACCGGAGCCCGGCGGCCGGTTTTGGCGCAAGCGCGAAGACGTGGAAGAATAGGCCGCTGTCGTCCGTCCGGCGCGCGCCCCTGCCACAGGGGGAACGACGTCGCCAGGAGCGGACGACGCTCCGAATCATCTTCGAACGTACCGCTGATGACCTGTGGCATCAGCGAGGAAAGAGACCTCCATGGCCTCCCTGCTCGACCAGGTCAACGCGGGTTCGCTCCGCTCCGACCTCCCCGCCTTCCGCCCCGGCGACACCGTGAACGTCCACGTGCGCGTCATCGAAGGCAACCGCTCGCGTATCCAGCAGTTCAAGGGTGTCGTCATCCGCCGCCAGGGCTCGGGCGTCAGCGAGACCTTCACGGTCCGCAAGGTCTCGTTCTCCGTCGGCGTCGAGCGCACCTTCCCGGTGAACAGCCCGATCTTCGAGAAGATCGAGCTCGTGACCCGCGGTGACGTCCGTCGCGCCAAGCTCTACTACCTGCGTGAGCTGCGCGGCAAGGCTGCCAAGATCAAGGAGAAGCGCGACCGCTGAGCTTCGGCTCCCGGCACGCTCGACGCTTCCGAGCCCTCGCACAGGCAGGCCGGATAGGCTCTGCCCCCGATGGACGACGAAGCACAGCACACGGAGCGCGACCCCTCTTCCGACACGGAGGACGGGTCGCGCTCCGCGCGCGTTTCCGAGGTCGGCGGGACCGCGCCGGACGCGAGCGCCCCTGACGCGACGGCGCCGGACCCGAGCGAGCCGGACCCGAGCGAGCCGGACCCGAGCGCGCACGTCGGGACCGCGCCCTCCTGGCGGCGGACGGCCTTCGTGGGCGGGGTCTGCGTGGCCTTCGTACTGCTCCTGAGCCATTTCGTGCTGCAGCCCTTCCTGATCCCGAGCGGCTCGATGGAGCCGACGCTCCAGGTCGGCGACCGGATCCTCGTGAACAAGCTGGCGTACCGTTTCGGCAGTGAGCCGGGCCGGGGTGACGTCGTCGTCTTCGACGGCACGGGATCCTTCGTACGCGAGCAGCCGCGGGGCAATCCGGTGACCGGAGTGCTCCACGACGGCGACGCGGCCGCCCTCGGGCTCGCGGAACCCGACGAGACCGACTTCGTGAAGCGGGTCGCCGGCGTCGGCGGCGACCGGGTGGTCTGCTGCGACAAGGACGGCCGGCTCACCGTCAACGGCGTCACCGTCGAAGAGCGGTACCTGATGCCCGGGGACCAGCCCTCCAGCGTGCCCTTCGACATCGTCGTCCCCCAGGACAGGCTCTGGGTCATGGGCGACCACCGCAGCCAGTCCAGCGACTCCCGGGACCACCTGGGCAGCCCCGGCGGTGGAATGGTCCCCGTCGACAAGGTCGTCGGACGCGCCGACTGGATCGCCTGGCCCTTCGGGCGCTGGTCCGGCGTTCCCGCCACGGACGCCTTCGACGCCGTACCGGCCGCGCCGGCCGGCGGACACGGGACGGGGGGCCATGGGTAGCCGAGGCCGGCCGCCGCGACGCGAATCGGGTCACCGCGCCGAGCAGGGAACCGGCCAGGGCGCCGCCCTGCCGGGACGGGCGGAGCGCCGCAGGCTCGCCCGCAAGGTCAAGCGCCGCCGACAGCGGTCCGCGATCCGTGAGATCCCGGTCCTCGTCACGGTGGCCGTCCTCATCGCGCTCGTCCTCAAGACCTTCCTGGTCCAGGCGTTCGTCATCCCGTCCGGTTCCATGGAACAGACGATCCGGATCTCCGACCGGGTCCTCGTCGACAAGCTCACCCCCTGGTTCGGCTCCCGCCCGCACCGCGGCGACGTCGTCGTCTTCAAGGACCCCGGCAACTGGCTCCAGCAGGAGGCCACGCCGCCCGCCGACGACCCGGTCGGCATCAAGCAGGCCAAGCAGGCCCTGACCTTCATCGGACTGCTGCCCTCCGCCGACGACCGGGACCTCATCAAGCGGGTCGTCGCCGTCGGCGGGGACACCGTCCGCTGCTGCGGCGAGGACGGGCGGATCACCGTCAACGGCGTACCGCTCGACGAGCCGTACCTGCACCCGGGGAACGAGCCGTCCACCATCCCCTTCGAGGTGAAGGTCCCGCAGGGCCGGATCTTCGTCCTCGGCGACCACCGCTCGGACTCGGCCGACTCCCGCTTCCACCTCGACGAGAAGGACCACGGCACCGTCGCGGAGGAGCAGGTCGTGGGACGTGCCGTGGTGATCGCCTGGCCCATCGGGCACTGGCGCGGCCTCGAGGAGCGGGACACCTTCGCCGCCGTACCGGACGCCCGTACGGGATCCGAGTCCGCGCTCGGTCTGTCGCATAGTGTGTCCCAGCGGAATCTCAACGGATTCACCGGGCTCCCGACCCCTGCGGAACTTCTGCTCGTTATGGGAGTGGTGGGCCTGTCCCTGACCCGGGGCAGGCGTTCGCACGGACTGAGGAGTGGATGTGGGGGATTTGGCCGTCGGCGCACGATCCGGACACGATGAGCCCGACAAAAGGGCCGGCGGGGCCTTCGGCGATGACAGCGTGGGTGACGACGTGACGGGTGACGAGCAGGCGCAGCCGCCGGGTGGCGGTGCGCCGGGCGGTGGCGACGACGACACGGCGGGCGGCTCCGGCAGGGGCCCCAAGAAGCAGCGTTCCTTCTGGAAGGAACTGCCTCTCCTCGTCGGAATCGCCCTGGTGCTCGCCCTGCTGATCAAGACCTTCCTGGTGCAGGCGTTCTCGATCCCCTCGGAATCGATGATGAACACCCTCCAGAAGGGCGACCGCGTCCTCGTCGACAAGCTGACCCCCTGGTTCGGCTCCGAGCCCGAGCGCGGCGAGGTCGTCGTCTTCCACGACCCGGGCGGCTGGCTCGAGGGCCAGAAGACGCCCACGCCCAACGTCGTGCAGAAGTTCCTCAGCTTCATCGGCCTCATGCCGTCCGCCGAGGAGAAGGACCTCATCAAGCGCGTCATCGCCGTCGGCGGGGACACCGTGTCCTGCAAGGAGGGCGGCAAGGTCGTCCTCAACGGCAAGACGCTGGACGAGACGGCCTACCTCTACCCCGGCTCCCTGCCCTGCCAGGACTCGTTCGGACCGGTCAAGGTCCCCGAGAACCGGATCTGGGTCATGGGCGACAACCGCCAGAACTCCCTGGACTCCCGCTTCCACCAGCAGCTCCCGGGCGGCGGAACGGTCTCCAACGACGAGGTCGTCGGCCGCGCCGTCGTGATCGCCTGGCCCGTCACCCGCTGGGCGACCCTCCCCGTCCCCGACGTCTTCGACCAGCCCGGCCTGAGCCAGGCCGTGACCGCCGCCCCGGTCGGCGCGGCCGGTCTCGCCGGAGCGCTCCCGCTGGTGCTGTGGCGCCGGAAGAAGCTCGCCGCGCGGCATACCGCCGCATAGTGACCCGCGGGTAGGGTGCCGTCCCGGACCGTCGAAAGACCCACGGTCCGCCGACAGACCTACGGGGTGCGCACATGAGCGGAAACATACGGACCCAGAGCGGCCACGGCCGCCTCGGCAGCACGCTGTCGGGGCTGGCCGTGGCCGTCGGCTGTGTGCTCTTCCTCGGCGGCTTCGTCTGGGGAGCCCTGCTCTACCAGCCGTACTCCGTCCCCACCGACTCCATGACCCCCACCCTCGACGTCGGGTCCAAGATCCTCGCTCAGCGCGTCGACGGCGACGAGGTCCGGCGCGGTGACGTCGTCGTCTTCACCGACCCGCTCTGGGGAAACGCGCCCATGGTCAAGCGGGTCGCCGCCGTCGGCGGCGACACCGTCGCCTGCTGCGACCGGGACGGCCGCCTCACCGTCGACGGCACGCCCGTCCACGAGCCCTACCTCCGGCCGGGACCCGGCGGCCGGACCGTCGCCTCCGGTCAGGAGTTCTCCGTCACCGTCCCGGAGGGCAACCTCTTCCTCCTCGGCGACGAGCGGCACACCTCGCTCGACTCCCGTACGCACATCGAGGAGGCCGGCCAGGGCTCCGTGCCCCGCGCCACCGTCGTCGCCAGGGTCGACGCGGTCGTCTGGCCCGCCAAGGGCCTCCTGGACCGCCCCACCGGCTTCGCGGGACTCCCCGGCGGCATCTCCGAACCCGGGCCCGTACGCCCCCTCCTCACCGCAGTCGTCGCCGGAGCCTTCCTGGTGTTCGCCGGAGCCGCGTACGGCCCGGTGGCACGCTTCTTCGCGAAGCGCCGCCCGGCGGGACCCCGGACCGGCGAGCGGGAGAAGGTGGGTACATGACGGATTCCTCCGCGCGGCCGACGGCGGACCCGGACCCGGCGCACATCCGGCGACGGGTCGCACGGGTCGTGCTCCTCGACCCCGACGACCGCGTCCTGCTCCTCCACGGATACGAGCCGGACGACCCGGCCGACTCCTGGTGGTTCACCCCCGGCGGCGGCCTCGAAGGCGGCGAGACCCGCGAGGAGGCGGCGCTGCGCGAGCTGGCCGAGGAGACCGGCATCACCGAGGTCGACCTCGGACCGGTGCTCTGGAAGCGGTACTGCTCCTTCCCCTTCGACGGGCGCCGCTGGGACCAGGACGAGTGGTACTACCTCGCCCGCACCCGCGGAACCGAGGCGGAGCCCCGCCCGCGGGCCCTCACCGACCTTGAGAACCGCAGCCTCGGCGGCCTGAGATGGTGGACCTCCGCGGAACTGTCGGCGGCGCGTGAGACGGTGTACCCGACCAGACTCGCCGAGCTGCTCCGCACGCTGCTCGACGAGGGACCTCCGAGTGCACCGTTGGTTCTCGCCCCGGAAATCGTTTAGGGGCGCGTTCGACTGGCGCACAATAGGGGGACGCACGGCTGAAGGGGAACATGCCATGAGCGCCGAGGACCTCGAGAAGTACGAGACCGAGATGGAGCTGAAGCTCTACCGGGAGTACCGCGATGTCGTCGGGCTGTTCAAATACGTGATCGAGACCGAGCGACGCTTCTACCTCACCAATGACTACGAGATGCAGGTGCACTCGGTGCAGGGTGAGGTCTTCTTCGAGGTCAGCATGGCTGACGCCTGGGTCTGGGACATGTACAGGCCGGCCAGGTTCGTCAAGCAGGTGCGGGTCCTCACCTTCAAGGACGTGAACATCGAGGAGCTCAACAAGAGCGACCTCGAACTTCCCGGAAGCTGACACCGGGAGAACTCTGTGGAGAACGGCCTCACCCTCAGGGGTGAGGCCGTTCTCCACAGGAGCCCCCGCCGTCCACAGGGCCGCACGCGATCCACCCCGCTCCGTCACAGTCGGTGACGGAGGTGGTACCGCATGAACAAGACCCAAGCACTCGGACGGTACGGCGAAGAGCTCGCCGCCCGCCGGCTCACCGCGACCGGCATGCAGATCCTCGCCCGCAACTGGCGCTGCGGCCGCACCGGCGAGATCGACATCGTCGCCCGCGACGGCGACACCCTCGTCGTCTGCGAGGTCAAGACCCGACGGCTCGGCTCCTACGAGCACCCCATGGCCGCCGTCACCCCCGGCAAGGCCGACCGGCTCCGCCGCCTCGCGGCCTGCTGGCTCGACCGCAACGGCAACCCGGCGCCGCTCGGCGGCGTCCGCATCGACCTCGTCGGCATCGTCCTGCCCCGCCGCGGCGCCCCCGTCCTCACCCACGCCCAGGGGGTGGCCTGAGATGGGATTCGCCCGCACCTGCTCCGTCGCCCTCGTCGGCGTCGAAGGCGTCGTCGTCGAGGTCCAGGCCGACCTCGAACCCGGCGTCGCCGCCTTCACCCTCGTCGGCCTCCCCGACAAGAGCCTCACCGAGAGCCGCGACCGGGTCCGCGCCGCCGTCGTCAACTCCGGCGCCGAATGGCCCCAGAAGAAGCTCACCGTCGGGCTCAGCCCGGCGTCCGTGCCCAAGGGAGGCTCCGGATTCGACCTCGCTGTCGCCGCGGCGGTGCTCGGAGCCGCCGAGCGGATCGACCCGCGCGCCATCGCCGACCTCGTCCTCATCGGCGAACTCGGCCTCGACGGACGGGTGCGGCCCGTCCGCGGCATCCTGCCCGCCGTCCTCGCCGCCGCCGACGCCGGATACCACCAGGTCGTCGTCCCCGAACAGACCGCCGGCGAAGCCGCGCTCGTCCCCGGGGTCTCCGTCCTCGGCGTCCGCAGCCTCCGACAGCTCATCGCCGTCCTCACCGACGAACCCGTCCCCGAAGAGGAACCGACGGAGGCGGGCCGACCCGACGCCATGCTCGCGGGACTCCTCGTCCCCGGAGCCGGCATCGGCACCGGACTCGCGCCCGACCCCGCCGACCCGTCCGGAGGCCCCGACCTGGCCGACGTCGCCGGCCAGCACCGCGCCCGCCGCGCCCTGGAAGTGGCCGCCGCCGGCAGCCACCACCTGCTGCTCTCCGGCCCACCCGGCGCCGGAAAGACGATGCTGGCCGAGCGCCTCCCCGGCATCCTCCCGCCCCTCACCCGACAGGAATCCCTCGAAGTCACCGCCGTCCACTCGGTCGCCGGCATCCTCCCGCCCGGCGAACCCCTCGTCCGCCGCGCCCCCTACTGCGCGCCCCACCACTCCGCCACCATGCAGTCCCTCGTCGGCGGCGGGAACGGCCTCCCCAGGCCCGGCGCCGTCTCCCTGGCCCACCGCGGGATCCTCTTCCTCGACGAGGCCCCCGAGTTCTCGGGAAAGGTCCTCGACGCCCTCCGCCAGCCCCTCGAATCCGGACACGTCGTCATCGCCCGGGCCGCCGGAGTCGTACGGCTCCCCGCCCGCTTCCTCCTCGCCCTCGCCGCCAACCCCTGCCCCTGCGGCCGGCACACCCAGCAGGGCGCGGGCTGCGAATGCCCGGCCGCGCTCGTCCGCCGCTACCAGGCGCGCCTCTCCGGTCCCCTCCTCGACCGCGTCGACCTGCGGGTGGAGGTCGAGCCCGTCACCCGCGCCGACCTCCTCGGCCAGGGCGGCCGGGGCGAGACCAGCGCCACCGTCGCCGCCCGCGTCCGCGAGGCACGGGCCCGCGCCGCCGCCCGCCTCGACGGCACCCCCTGGAACGTCAACAGCGAGATCCCCGGTCATGAACTCCGTACGCGCTACCTCGCCGCACCCGGAGCCCTCGCGACCGCCGAACGCGACATCGAACGCGGCCTGCTCACCGCCCGCGGCCTCGACCGCGTGCTCAGGGTCGCCTGGACCGTCGCCGACCTCGCAGGACACGACCGTCCCGACAACCAGGACATCGCCCTCGCCCTCGAACTGCGCACCGGCATCACCCGCGGCGTACCCGTCGGAGCGGGGGAGCGCGCATGACCGCCCCCACCCGTCTCGCCGAACGACGGGCCCGCGCCACCCTCAGCCGGGCCGTCGAACCCGGTGACGAACACGCGGGCCGCTGGCTCCACCGCTACGGAGCCACCGGCTTCCTCGACCGACTGCTCCACCCCACGGAGGCCCCGGACGCCTTCGACGCCGCCGACTCCGGTGGTTCCGGCGGGGGTGGCCCCTTTCCCGGTACGGGGCAGAAGCGCGTCGCCTCGTGGCGGCGGCGCGCCACCGCGGCGGACCCCGACCGCGACCTCGCCGCCATCCACGACCTCGGCGGCCGGTTCCTCATCCCCGGCGACACCGAATGGCCCCGTCAACTCGACGACCTCGAAGACGCCCGCCCCCTCGGCCTCTGGGTCAGAGGCCCGGCCGACCTGCGCACCTGGGCCCTCCGCTCCGTCGCCCTCGTCGGCGCCCGCGCCTGCACCCCGTACGGCGCCCACACCGCGGCCGACCTCGCCACCGGCCTGGCCCGCCGGGGCTGGGTCGTCGTCTCCGGAGCCGCCTACGGCATCGACGGCGCCGCTCACCGCGGCGCGCTCGCGGCAGCCGGAGCCACCGTCGCCGTCCTCGCCTGCGGGGTCGACACCCCGTACCCCCGAGGCCATGACCAGCTCATCCGGCGCATCGCGGAACAGGGGCTCGTCGTGGGGGAGTTGCCACCCGACAGTCATCCCACACCCAGCCGCTTCATCCTGCGCAACCGTGTCATCGCCGCCCTCACCCGGGGAACCGTCGTCATCGAGGCCCAGCACCGCAGCGGCTCCCTCGTCACCGCCCGCGCAGCCGCGAGGCTCGGCCGCCACACCATGGGCGTCCCCGGACCCGTCACCAGCGCACTCTCCGCGGGCGTCCATGAACTCCTGCGCGGCGACGCCACCCTCGTCACCGACGCCGACGAGATCATCGAACTCGTCGGTGACATGGGTGAGCTCGCCCCGGCGCGCCGGGGCCCCGTCCTTCCCCGCGATCTCCTCGCCCCGGCGACGGCCCAGGTCCTGGAAGCGGTCCCCGCCGGTGACCCGACCCCCACGACCGTCATCGCCCGTCGCGCCGGCACCACCCCGGACGACACCCTCGCCAAGCTGTACGAACTCCACTCGCTCGGCTTCGTCGAACGGCACGGCTCCGGCTGGCAGTTGACGAGGACGGCCACCTCGGCGTCGAACGCGCGGCGAGGCGGTACTTGACCTGGAGCATTCGGGTGAAAGGGTGATGACGATGAACAACCGAGTTCTCTCGGCCGCGCCCGAGGGGCCGACGCGCGCCACGGCCCGGGTTCGAAGATGTGGCCGACGGCGTCCACCCGGAGCGGCGCCATCCGCCGATGTTCGCGCACCGCGACCGCGCACTCACGCTACGCTCACCAGAATTCCGTCCAGGACACTCCCACCGACACACCCGACAGCAGAACGGCTCAAGGCAACGCATGCCCCAGCACACCTCCGGGTCTGACCGCGCTGCGGTGCCCCCAGCAGCCCGGGGCGCCGTGCGACCACCCGCACCGACCTCCCTCGACGAACTCTGGCGGTCGTACAAGGACACGGGCGACGAGCGGCTGCGGGAGCAGCTGATCCTGCACTACTCGCCGCTCGTCAAATACGTCGCCGGACGCGTCAGCGTCGGGCTGCCGTCCAATGTGGAACAGGCCGACTTCGTCTCCTCCGGCGTCTTCGGTCTCATCGACGCCATCGAGAAGTTCGACGTCGAGCGGGCCATCAAGTTCGAGACGTACGCCATCACCCGCATCCGCGGCGCCATGATCGACGAGCTCCGCGCCCTCGACTGGATCCCCCGCTCCGTCCGCCAGAAGGCGCGCAACGTCGAACGCGCCTACGCGACCCTCGAGGCCCAGCTCCGGCGCACGCCCTCCGAGAGCGAGGTGGCCGCGGAGATGGACGTCACCCTGGAGGAACTGCACGCGGTTTTCAGCCAGTTGTCCCTGGCGAACGTGGTCGCCCTGGAGGAGCTGCTGCACGTCGGCGGCGAGGGCGGCGACCGGCTCTCCCTGATGGACACCCTCGAGGACACCGCCGCCGACAACCCCGTCGAGGTCGCCGAGGACCGCGAGCTGCGCCGGCTCCTCGCCCGCGCCATCAACACGCTCCCCGAGCGGGAGAAGACCGTCGTCACGCTCTACTACTACGAGGGCCTCACGCTCGCCGAGATCGGCAACGTCCTTGGCGTCACCGAGAGCCGCGTCAGCCAGATCCACACCAAGTCCGTCCTCCAGCTCCGCGCCAAGCTGGCCGACGTCGGACGCTGACACGGCGCGAGCCGGTCGTACAGTGGAGCCGTGCCCAGGATTCGAGCGGCCTCCGTGGCCGAGCACCGGACGATGCAGCGCGGCGCCCTCCTGGACGCCGCGCGTTCCCTGCTGTCGGAGGGCGGGACGGAGGCGCTGACCTTCCCCGCACTCGCCGAGCGCACGGGCCTCGCCCGTTCCTCCGTGTACGAGTACTTCCGATCGCGCGCGGCCGTCGTCGAGGAACTGTGCGCCGTCGACTTCCCCGTCTGGGCCGCCGAGGTCGAGGTCGCCATGGACGGTGCCGAGACCCCGCAGGGCAAGGTCGAGGCGTACGTCCGCAAGCAGCTGGAGCTGGTCGGGGACCGGCGCCACCGCGCGGTCGTCGCCATCTCGGCGAGCGAGCTCGACGACGGCGCCCGCGAGAAGATCCGCGCGGCCCACGGCGGTCTCGTCGCCATGATCGTCGAAGCGCTCGCCGATCTCGGCCAGGCCCAGCCCCGGCTGGGCGCCATGCTCCTCCAGGGCGTCGTCGACGCCGCCGTCCGCCGCATCGAGCTCGGCGCCGCCGAGGACCCCGCGGAGATCGCCGAGGCGGCCGTCACGATGGCCCTCCACGGCGTCAACGGCACCACGGCCTGACGCCCCTCGGCAGCCCCTCATTCGCCTGGCGGCAGCAGACGTGAGGGGGCTCCGCGGGTCAGGATCAGCGGGTTCAGATAGGTGTCGCCGCGGAGCAGCCCCCAGTGGAGGCAGGTCTCCGGGCAGTGGGTGCCGGCGGCCACCCGGGCGATCGGGGTGCCCGCACGGACCGGCGTGCCCGTCGCCACCAGCGGAGTCACCGGGGAGAAGGTCGTCCGGAGCGGGGGAGTGCCCATACCCGGGAGGGTGAGGGTGACGACTCCGCGGCCGCCGACCGGGCCCGCGAAGGTGACCGTCCCCGCGGCCGGGGCCAGGACCGGGGTGTCCGGCGGCGCGGCCAGATCGACGCCGCGGTGCCCGGCGGCGTACGGCCCGGCCGGGGGCTGCCAGCCGCGGACGACCACGGGAGGCGGTGGACCCACGGGCCACAGCAGCCCGAGGGTGAGGATCAGTGCCGTGAGACGCATGGGGAAAGGCTCCCCGCGGTGACCGCTCCGGACCGGTCGCGGACCGGATCTGTGGACTGCTCGCAGCTTGTGGACAGGGCCGTCACCCGGCGCTCCCGGGGTCCCGTACACTTCCTATGGCGACCCGGGTCACCGGGTCGACTTCGCACGCCCCGCCACCCGGCCCTCACCGGTCGATGGCAGCGCCTTTTCGGTCCCTCGTGGCACGGCGCGTCGGGGCGTCAGGACATAACCGAGAAACCCAAGGAGATACGGCCATGGCCGTCGTCACGATGCGGGAGCTGCTGGAGAGCGGCGTCCACTTCGGTCACCAGACCCGTCGTTGGAACCCGAAGATGAAGCGCTTCATCTTCACGGAGCGCAACGGCATCTACATCATCGACCTGCTCCAGTCGCTGTCGTACATCGACCGCGCCTACGAGTTCGTCAAGGAGACCGTCGCGCACGGCGGCTCCATCATGTTCGTCGGTACGAAGAAGCAGGCCCAGGAGGCCATCGCCGAGCAGGCGACGCGCGTCGGCATGCCGTACGTCAACCAGCGTTGGCTCGGTGGCATGCTCACCAACTTCTCCACCGTCTACAAGCGTCTGCAGCGCCTCAAGGAGCTCGAGCAGATCGACTTCGAGGATGTGGCCGCCTCCGGCCTCACCAAGAAGGAGCTCCTGGTCCTCTCCCGCGAGAAGGCCAAGCTGGAGAAGACCCTCGGTGGTATCCGCGAGATGTCCAAGGTTCCCAGCGCCGTCTGGATCGTGGACACCAAGAAGGAGCACATCGCCGTCGGCGAGGCTCGCAAGCTGAAGATCCCGGTCGTCGCGATCCTCGACACCAACTGCGACCCCGACGAGGTCGACTACAAGATCCCGGGCAACGACGACGCGATCCGCTCCGTCACCCTGCTCACCCGCGTGATCGCCGACGCCGTCGCCGAGGGCCTCATCGCCCGCTCCGGCGCCGCGACCGGCGACTCGAAGCCGGGCGAGAAGGCCGCCGGCGAGCCCCTCGCCGAGTGGGAGCGCGACCTGCTCGAGGGTGAGAAGAAGGCCGACGAGACCGTCGAGGCCCCCGCCGCCGAGGCCGCCCCGGCCGAGGCTGCCGCCGAGACCGTCGAGGCTCCGGCCGAGGCCGCTGCCGAGGCCACCGAGGCTCCGGCCGCGGACGCCGAGCAGGCCTGACCCTTCAGGACCTTCGGGTGACGACGGCGGGGGCCCACAAAGCCCCCGCCGTCCACCCGTGGACCCGCCCGATCTTTCAGACTTCGAGAGAGAAACAGACTCATGGCGAACTACACCGCCGCTGACGTCAAGAAGCTCCGCGAGCTCACCGGCGCCGGCATGATGGACTGCAAGAAGGCCCTGGACGAGGCCGACGGCAACGTCGACAAGGCCGTCGAGGCGCTGCGCATCAAGGGCCAGAAGGGTGTCGCCAAGCGTGAGGGCCGCTCCGCCGAGAACGGCGCCGTGGTCTCCCTCATCGCCGACGACAACACCTCCGGTGTCCTCGTCGAGCTGAAGTGCGAGACGGACTTCGTCGCCAAGGGTGACAAGTTCCAGGCCGTCGCCGACAAGCTCGCCGCCCACGTCGCCGCCACCTCCCCGGCCGACCTGGACGCGCTGCTCGCCTCCGAGATCGAGGCCGGCAAGACCGTGCAGGCGTTCGTCGACGAGGCCAACGCCAACCTCGGCGAGAAGATCGTCCTGGACCGCTTCGCGCAGTACGCCGACGGCTTCGTCTACGCGTACATGCACCGCACGATGCCGGACCTCCCGCCGCAGATCGGTGTCCTCGTCGAGTTCGACAAGGCCGACGCCGCCGTCGCCAAGGGTGTCGCCCAGCACATCGCCGCCTTCGCGCCGAAGTACCTCACCCGTGAGGACGTTCCGGCCGAGGTCGTCGAGACCGAGCGTCGCGTCGCCGAGGAGACCACCCGCGCCGAGGGCAAGCCCGAGGCCGCGCTCCCGAAGATCGTCGAGGGTCGCGTGAACGGCTTCTTCAAGGACGCGACGCTGCTCGGTCAGCCGTACGCCCTTGACAACAAGAAGTCCGTCCAGCAGATCCTGGACGAGGCCGGTGTCACCCTGAAGCGCTTCACGCGCATCAAGGTCGGCATCTGAGTCCGGTCGCGAACGCGACGGACGTCGGACCCCCCGGTAGGGTCTGAGGCAGTCGTCCGCGCACGCGCAGGACGACCGCAGATCTGACAGGAGGCCATTGCCGTACGGGAAACCGCGAGGACCCAAGGCAATGGCCTCCTTCGTATGTGCACGAGGAGATCTCCATGAACCAGGGCGCCGTACAGGGCGACGACAACAACGGCAGGACGGCCGGGCGCTACATGCTGAAGCTGTCCGGAGAGGCCTTCTCCGGCGGTACCGGCCTGGGTGTCGACCCCAACGTCGTGCACGCCATCGCGCGTGAGATCGCGGCGGTCGTCCGCGACGGCGCGGAGATCGCGGTGGTGATCGGCGGCGGTAACTTCTTCCGTGGCGCCGAGCTCCAGCAGCGCGGCATGGACCGGGCCCGGTCCGACTACATGGGCATGCTCGGAACGGTGATGAACTGCCTCGCCCTCCAGGACTTCCTGGAGAAGGAGGGCATCGACTCGCGCGTCCAGACCGCCATCACCATGGGCCAGGTCGCCGAGCCGTACATCCCGCTGCGCGCCGTGCGCCACCTGGAGAAGGGCCGTGTGGTCATCTTCGGTGCGGGCATGGGCATGCCGTACTTCTCCACCGACACCACGGCGGCCCAGCGTGCGCTGGAGATCGACGCCGAGGCCCTGCTCATGGGCAAGAACGGCGTGGACGGCGTCTACGACTCCGACCCCAAGAGCAACCCCGACGCGGTCAAGTTCGACGCGCTCGAGTACGGCGAGGTGCTCTCCCGCGACCTCAAGGTCGCCGACGCCACCGCCATCACCCTGTGCCGGGACAACAACCTCCCGATCCTCGTCTTCGAACTGCTCACCGAGGGCAATATCGCTCGCGCGGTGAAGGGTGAGAAGATCGGCACGCTCGTGAGCGACCAGGGCACCCGGGCCTGACCCGAACCGGGGAACCGCCCCGCAAGGGGATGGACAGAGCCCTGCCGGTCGTACACCGTGCAGGACACAACGCGACGACACGCAGGAGCATGTGGTGATCGAAGAGACCCTCCTCGAGGCCGAGGAGAAGATGGAGAAGGCCGTCGTGGTCGCCAAGGAGGACTTCGCCGCGATCCGCACCGGCCGTGCGCACCCGGCGATGTTCAACAAGATCGTGGCGGACTACTACGGTGCCATCACCCCCATCAACCAGCTCGCGTCGTTCTCCGTCCCGGAGCCGCGCATGGCTGTGGTGACCCCGTTCGACAAGAGCGCGCTGCGCAACATCGAGCAGGCCATCCGCGACTCGGACCTCGGCGTCAACCCGAGCAACGACGGCAACATCATCCGGGTGGTGTTCCCCGAGCTGACCGAGGAGCGCCGTCGGGAGTACATCAAGGTCGCCAAGAGCAAGGCCGAGGACTCGAAGATCTCGATCCGCTCGGTCCGCCGCAAGGCCAAGGAGACCATCGACAAGTTCGTCAAGGACGGCGAGGTCGGCGAGGACGAGGGCCGCCGCGCCGAGAAGGAGCTCGACGACACCACCGCGAAGTACGTCGCGCAGGTGGACGAGCTGCTCAAGCACAAGGAAGCCGAGCTGCTCGAGGTCTGATGAACGACTCTTCCTGGGGCGCCCCGGCCGGTACCGGCCGTAGGGGACCCGACCAGGGGCCCGTCCCGGCGGGTCCCGCATACGATCGGCATCAGGCGGCGCAGACTCGGCCCATGCCCATCGTGCCCGACGTTCCCGCCGGCGGATTCCAGGACGGTCACGGCCGGGGGGCCGCTCACCAGAGCGGTCCCCTGTTCCGTGACGAGACGCCGCACGAGCACCCGCAGGAGCCCATGCACAACCCCGCCCCGCCTCCGCCGCCCGCACCGACGGGGCCACGGCAGAAGAAGAGCGCGGGGCGGGACCTGGGCGCGGCCATAGGGGTCGGGGTCGGACTCGGCGCGGTCATCGTCGCCTCGCTCTTCATCTGGAAGCCGGCGTTCATCGGGGTGATAGCGGTCGCCGTGGTGGTCGGGCTCTGGGAGCTCACCTCGCGCCTCCAGGAGCGCAAGGCGATCAAGGCTCCGCTGGTCCCGCTCGCGGTCGGCGGCGCGGCGATGGTCGTCGCCGGCTATGTACGGGGCGCCGAGGGCGCCTGGGTGGCGATGGCGCTCACGGCGCTCGCGGTGCTCGTCTGGCGGATGACGGAGCCTCCCGAGGGCTATCTGAAGGACGTCACGGCGGGCGTGTTCGCCGCGTTCTACGTGCCGTTCCTCGCGACCTTCGTGGCGCTCCTCCTTGCCGCGGACGACGGCCCGCAGCGGGTGCTCACCTTCCTGATCCTGACGGTGGTCAGCGACACCGGGGCGTACGCGGTCGGCTGGCGCTTCGGCAAGCACAAGCTGGCCCCGAGGATCAGCCCCGGCAAGACCCGGGAGGGTCTGGTCGGCGCGGTGACGTTCGCGATGGCGGCGGGCGCGCTGTGCATGGAGTTCCTGATCGACGGGGGCGCCTGGTGGCAGGGGCTGATCATCGGCCTCGCGGTGGCGGCGAGCGCGACGCTCGGCGACCTCGGCGAGTCGATGATCAAGCGTGACCTGGGCATCAAGGACATGGGCACGCTGCTGCCGGGGCACGGCGGCATCATGGACCGCTTGGACTCGCTGCTGCCGACGGCGCCGGTGGTGTGGCTGCTGCTCGCTCTGTTCGTCGGAACGGCTTGACGGACACCGGGTACTCTGGAAGGGCTCGTGGCGCGTGCGCCGCGGGCCCTTCCGTCGTCCTCGCCGCTGCGGGGATGTTCCAGTGAGGTCTCCTGGCTCCGGCATCGTGATGCCGCGGTCCCCGTCTTCCCGGGGATGCCAGACCTCGTGCCGTCTGAGGAGACACCCGATCGTGGCCCGTCCAGTGCCCGGAGAACTCACTTTCGTCGCCCCCCGCGGAGCCAAGCTGCCGCCGCGGCACCTGGCCGACCTGACGCCGGCCGAGCGGAAGGAGGCCGTCGCCGCGATCGGCGAGAAGCCCTTCCGCGCCAAGCAGCTGTCCACGCACTACTTCGCGCGGTACGCGCACGATCCCGCCGAGTGGACGGACATCCCGGCCGCCTCGCGGGAGAAGCTGGCCGGGGAGCTGCTGCCCGACCTGATGTCCGTGGTCCGGCACATCTCGTGCGACGACGACACCACCCGTAAGACCCTGTGGCGGCTGCACGACGGCACGCTCGTCGAGTCGGTGCTCATGCGCTATCCGGACCGGGTGACCATGTGCATCTCCTCGCAGGCCGGCTGCGGGATGAACTGCCCGTTCTGCGCGACGGGCCAGGCCGGGCTCGACCGGAACCTGTCGACCGCCGAGATCGTGCACCAGATCGTGGACGGCATGCGCTCCCTGCGGGACGGGGAGGTGCCCGGCGGGCCGGCGCGGCTCTCCAACATCGTGTTCATGGGCATGGGCGAGCCGCTCGCGAACTACAAGCGGGTCGTCGGCGCGATCCGGCGGCTCACCGACCCCGAGCCGGACGGTCTGGGGCTCTCGCAGCGCGGGATCACGGTCTCCACCGTCGGTCTCGTGCCCGCGATGCTGCGCTTCGCGGACGAGGGCTTCAAGTGCCGGCTCGCGGTCTCGCTGCACGCTCCGGACGACGAGCTGCGCGACACCCTGGTGCCGGTGAACACGCGCTGGAAGGTGCGCGAGGTCCTCGACGCCGCCTGGGAGTACGCGGAGAAGTCCGGGCGCCGGATCTCCATCGAGTACGCGCTCATCCGGGACATCAACGACCAGGCCTGGCGTGGTGACCTGCTCGGCCGGCTGCTCAAGGGCAAGCGGGTGCACGTCAACCTGATCCCGCTGAACCCGACGCCGGGCTCGAAGTGGACGGCGTCCCGTCCCGAGGACGAGAAGGCCTTCGTCGAGGCCATCGCCCGCCACGGCGTGCCGGTGACCGTCCGGGACACCCGCGGTCAGGAGATCGACGGCGCCTGTGGACAGCTCGCGGCGTCCGAACGCTGACCTTGTACTCTGAGCTCGAACACATCTTCATATTCCGACAGGGGAGCGCCACAGCGCTGAGAGTGCGGTCACCGTAGGACCGCAGACCCTCTGAACCTCGCCCAGGTCATTCTGGGTAGGGAGTTCGGTCGTAACTCAAGCTGTTGCGCCCTGCCCACCTTCGGGTGGGCGGGGCCGCGTCTCTTCCTGGTCACACCCAGGAGGAAAATCCAGTGAGCATCACCAAAGCCGCCGCCGCCGCGCTCGTCGCGGCACTCGGCGTCACCAGCCTCGCCGCCTGCGGCACCGACGACGTCCGGGGCTCGGCAGACAAGACGGACCGGCCCGCGCCGAAGACGGTGACGCTGGTCAGCCACGACTCGTTCAACGCCTCCAAGGAGGTGCTCGCGGCGTTCACCAAGGAGACCGGCTTCACGGTCAAGGTGCTGAAGAGCGGCGACGCCGGCGAGGCCGTCAACAAGGAGATCCTGACCAAGGGCTCCCCGCAGGGCGACGTCTTCTTCGGCGTCGACAACACCCTGCTCTCCCGCGCCCTCGACAACGGGATCTTCGTCCCGTACGAGGCGAAGGGCGTGGACCGCGTCCCGGCGGAGTACCGCCTCGACAAGGAGAACCGGGTCACGCCGATCGACACCGGCGACATCTGCGTCAACTACGACAAGAAGTACTTCGCCGACAAGAAGCTGGCGCCGCCGCAGACCTTCGAGGACCTGGCGGAGCCCGCGTACAAGAACCTGCTCGTCGTCGAGAACCCCGAGCGCTCCTCGCCGGGCCTCGGATTCCTCCTCGGTACGGCCGCGAGGTACGGCGACGACGGCTGGCAGGACTACTGGACGAAGCTCAAGGCCAACGGTGTGAAGACCGTCGACAGCTGGGAGCTCGCCTACAACCAGGAGTTCTCCGGCTCGGCCGGAGGCAGGCAGGCCAAGGGCGACCGGCCGCTCGTCGTGTCGTACGCCTCCAGCCCGCCCGTCGAGGTGCTCTACGGCGAGCCGCAGCCGAAGGCGGCGCCCACCGGCGTCGCCACCGGCACCTGCTTCCGGCAGACCGAGTTCGCGGGCCTGCTGAACGGGGCGAAGAACCCCGAGGGCGGCAAGGCGCTGATCGACTTCCTGATCTCGAAGAAGTTCCAGGAGGACATGCCGCTCCAGATGTTCGTGAACCCGGTGGCGAAGGACGCCGTCCTGCCGGAGCTCTTCACGAAGCACGGGGTGGTCGTCGACAAGCCCGAGACGATGGCGCCCGAGAAGATCGCCGAGAAGCGCGACGCATGGATCCAGCAGTGGTCGTCGCTCGTTCTGAAGTAGTCCCCGGCCGCGGGGGAAGCGCGGCGCGGCTCGGCCTGATGGCCGCGCCCGTCGCCTTCTTCGCGCTCTTCTTCGCCTGGCCCGTCCTCTCGATCGTCGAGCGCGGGCTGCGGGTCGAGGGGGCGTGGCAGTTCGGCCGGTTCGGCGAGACGCTGAGCCGGCCGGAGATTCTCGACGTCCTGTGGTTCACGCTCTGGCAGGCACTCGCCTCCACCGGGCTCACCCTGCTGATCGCGCTGCCCGGCGCGTACGTCTTCGCGCGCTTCGACTTTCCCGGCAAGGGGCTGCTGCGCGCCGTCGTCACCGTGCCCTTCGTGATGCCGACCGTCATGGTCGGCACGGCCTTCCTGGCGCTCGTCGGGCGCGGCGGGCTCCTCGACGAGCTGTGGGGCGTCCGGCTCGACACCACCGTCTGGGCGATCCTGATCGCCCATGTGTTCTTCAACTACGCCGTCGTCGTGCGGACCGTCGGCGGCCTGTGGGCGCAGCTCGACCCGCGCCAGGAGGAGGCCGCGCGGGTCCTCGGCGCGTCCCGCTGGACCGCGTGGCGGACCGTGACCCTGCCGGCGCTCGCCCCGTCCGTCGCCGCGGCCGCGCTGATGGTGTTCCTCTTCACCGCGAGCTCCTTCGCCGTCGTGCAGATCCTCGGAGGATCGACGTACTCGACCCTGGAGACGGAGATCTACCGGCAGACCGTCATCCGCTTCGATCTGACGACGGCCGCCGTCCTCACGATGGTGCAGTTCGCCGCCGTCGGCGTCGTGCTCGCCGTGCACGCCCGGACGGTCCGGCGGCGGGAGACCGCGCTGCGGATGGTGGCGCCCGAGGAGACGGCCCGCCGGCCACGGGGCCTCGGCCAGTGGGCGCTGTTCGCGGGCGTGCTGCTCTCCGTCGCCCTGCTGATCGTGCTGCCGCTCGGGGTGCTCGTCGAGCGGTCCTTCGCCACCTCCCAGGGATACGGGCTCGACTACTACCGGGCCCTGCGGACCCCGGACCCCTCCGGCACCTTCCTCGTGCCCCTCCTCGACACGATCGGGAACTCCCTCCGGTACGCCGTCGTCGCCACCCTGATCGCCCTCGTCATCGGCGGACTCGCGGCGGCCGCCCTCACGCGGCGCGCCGGGCGGCTCGTACGGGGCTTCGACGCGCTCCTCATGCTGCCGCTCGGGGTGTCCGCCGTGACCGTCGGCTTCGGCTTCCTCATCACCCTCGACGAGCCGCCGTTCGACCTGCGGGCCAGCTGGATCCTCGTCCCGCTCGCGCAGGCCCTCGTCGGCGTCCCCTTCGTCGTACGGACCATGCTGCCGGTGCTCCGTGCGGTGGACGAGCGGCTGCGGGAGGCGGCGGCCGTGCTCGGGGCCTCGCCGTGGCGGGCCTGGCGGGAGGTGGACCTGCCGCTCGTGCGGCGGGCGCTGCTCATCGCCGCTGGATTCGCCTTCGCCGTCTCGCTCGGCGAGTTCGGCGCGACGGTCTTCATCGCCCGGCCCGACAGCCCGACGCTCCCGGTGGCCGTCGCCCGGCTCCTCGGCCGGCCGGGCGAACTCAACTACGGCCAGGCCATGGCCCTCTCGACGATCCTCATGGTGGTGTGCGCGGTGTCCCTGCTGCTGCTCGAACGGCTCCGGACCGATCGCACCTCCGGGGAGTTCTGATGCTGAGACTCGACGGGGCGACCGTACGGTTCGGGCGGCGGACCGCGCTCGACGCCGTGGACCTGGAGGTCGCCGACCACGAGATCGTGTGCGTGCTCGGCCCGAGCGGCAGCGGCAAGTCCACGCTGCTGCGGGCCGTCGCCGGGCTCCAGCCGCTCGACGGCGGCCGGGTGCTGCTCGGCGGCGCCGACCAGGGCGGGGTGCCGGTGCACCGGCGCGGGGTCGGCCTGATGTTCCAGGACCACCAGCTGTTCCCCCAGCGGGACGTCGCCGGCAACGTCGCCTTCGGCCTGCGGATGCGGGGAGCGGGCCGCGCCGAGCAGAGCGAACGGGTCGCGGAGCTGCTCGACCTCGTCGGTCTGCCGGGGGCCGGGCGGCGGTCCGTCGCCGCGCTCTCCGGCGGCGAACAGCAGCGGGTCGCACTGGCCCGCGCGCTCGCCCCCCGGCCACGGCTGCTCATGCTGGACGAACCGCTCGGCCAGCTCGACCGGGGGCTGCGGGAGCGGCTCGTCGTGGAGCTGCGGCAGCTGTTCGGGCGGCTCGGGACGACGGTCCTCGCGGTCACCCACGACCAGGGCGAGGCGTTCGCGCTCGCGGACCGGGTGGTGGTCATGCGGGACGGACGGATCGCCCAGTCGGGTGCGCCCGTCGACGTGTGGTCGCGGCCGGCCTCGGAGTTCGTGGCCCGTTTCCTGGGCTTCGACAACGTGGTGGCGGCCCGGGTGAGCGGGACCGCCGCGGACACCGTGTGGGGGAAGGTCCCGGTGCCGGAGGGCGCGCCGCAGGGCGAGCGCCGGCTCCTCGTCAGGCCGGGCGGGGTGCGTCTCGTACCGGCGGAGGACGGGCGGGTCTGGACCGTGGAGTCCCGGACGTTCCGGGGCAGCCGGGTGGCCGTACGGCTCCGTCCGGCGGACGGGCCCTCGCTCGAGGCGGAGTTCCCGCTGCGGGAGGTGCCCGAGGAGGGCGCCCTGACGGGGGTGGCCTTCCGGGCTGAGGACGTGGTGGTGCTCGGCGACGACGCGCCGTAGCGGTGAGACCCCCTGGTACGTGCGATGAGTTCTGCCCGCCGGGGGAGTCTCCTTTCTGTCGAGTCGTCTCTTCGTCGATCGCAGGAGGAAAGCCGTGGGCCAGCTGCTCAGAGTCCAGAACTTCATGGTCTCGTCCGACGGGTTCGGTGCCGGTGAGGGCCAGAGCCTGGAGAGGCCGTTCGGCCACGCGGATCCGGGGGAGCTGTTCGCCTGGGCGGGCGCCACGGCGAGCTGGCCCAGGCGCACCGAGCCCGGCGGAAGCCGTGGCCTCGACGACTACTTCACGCGGGACTTCGCCCGGAACATCGGCGCGGAGATCATGGGCCGCAACAAGTTCGGCCCGCAGCGCGGGCCCTGGCAGGACGACGAGTGGCAGGGCTGGTGGGGCGACGAGCCGCCGTTCGGCACCCCGGTGTTCGTCATGACCCACCATCCGCGGCCCTCGTTCACGCTCTCGGACACCACGTTCCACTTCGTCGACGCCGACCCGGCCACGGTGCTCGCCCGGGCGCGGGAGGCGGCGCGGGGCAAGGACGTCCGCCTCGGCGGCGGGGCCACCACGATCCGGGAGTTCCTCGACGCTGACCTCGTCGACACCCTGCACGTCGCGGTCGCGCCGGTGAAGCTCGGGTCCGGGGTGCGGCTCTGGGAGTCGCCCGACGAGCTGCTCGACCGGTTCCACCGCGATGTGGTGCCAAGCCCCCGGGGCGGGGTGACGCACCACGTCTTCTGGCGGAAGTGAAGCGAGACTCCTCAGCACCGTTCGCAGGTCCGGCGGGTCGCACGCTGGTAGGCGCGGGTCGCCCGGGCCAGGGCGAGGCCGTAGCAGGCGAAGCCGCCGTAGGCGACGGCGAGGACCCAGGGGGCGTGGTCGGCCAGGCCGACGGAGACCGCGCCCGTCCAGGCGAGCACGCCGAAGGCCGCCAGGAGGGCCCCGAACGGGGCGAGCGCACCCGCCCCGGCCCATCCGAGAGCGAGCATCGGCAGCCGGGGCAGCCGCCGCCCCCAGGGGCGGGTGAGCGCGAGGGCCAGGACCATGCCGAGGACGGCGAGGACCGCGGTGACGTCCACCCCGTGGTCGTACAGCCAGAGGCCCAGGTCACTGGTGTACTCCGGGTCGGCGCCGGGGCGGCCCGAGCCCGTGAAGCCGACGGTGAGGCCCAGCGCCCAGGCCGTCTTCAGGAGCGTGTACGGGACGAGGGCGGCGACCGCGATCAGGCCGGCGCGGGTGCCGGGGTGCCCGGCCGGCGCGGGGGCGTGTCCACCGCAGTACGGGCAGGTGCCGAGGGCCCGGCGCCGGTGGGCGAGGGCCGCGTACCCCCACAGGACCGCGCCGAGGACGGCGAGGCTCTGGTTGGCCAGGGCGGCCCCGTCGACCGGCGGCTGTCCGCGGGAGAGGAACGACAGCAGGTGGAGCGGGCTGAGGAGGGCGGGGAAGCCCGAGGTCAGACAGAGCCCGACGACCGCCCACGCCGCCGTGGAGGGCCACCTCGCGTGCGGGCGGCGGAGCAGGACGTACGCGAGGAGGGCGGCGGCCCCGTACAGCACGGCGGCGGTCGCCTCGGCGGCCGTGCCCGTCCCCCTGCCGAGGAGCGCGTAGCCGAACGCGGGTCCGGTGAGGGCGGCGACGGCCGCGCCCGTGGCGTAGAGCAGCGACCAGAGGAGGGCGGCGCGGCCCACCCGGTCGAGCCCGGGTGACCGGGCGGCGAGAGGGCTCTTCGGAGTCATGCCCCGAGCCTCCCGGGCAGCGCTCCGGCGGACGTCGGCCCGTGGTCGGGTCCCGCTCCGCCGCGCGGGGGAGGCGGGGCAGGTGGGCCTGCGACGGGAGCGGTACGACGGGTCCGCGACGGGCAGGGGGTCAGCCGGTGAGCGGCAGCGCCGCGAGTTCCGCCACGGCCCACGTCAGCGGCAGGAAGACCGCGAGCAGGATGCCGGCGCGCATGAGGGCGGCCGTGCGGAGGACCGCCGGCGGGGCGCCGATGCGGAGGAGGGCCTCGGTGGTGTGGGCGCGGCTCTGCTTGGACTCCAGGGCCGCGGTCAGCAGGGTGGCGGTGGTGCAGGCCAGGACGAGGGTGGCGCCCAGGCCGGTCAGGGGACCGAAGGAGCCGGAGTCCGTGCCCGTCCGGTGCAGTGCCGCCGCGGCGAGCGTTCCGGAGAGCACCGCGCACACGACGCCGAGGGGCCGGCCGATACGTCGGGACTCGTCCATCAGGACACGGCCGGCGAGCAGCCGGGTGGCGCCCGGCCTGACCGCCTGGAGGAGACGCCCGCAGCCGTGGACGACGCCGGGGCCGGCCATCGCGAGGCCGACCGCCGTGAGGACCCAGCCCGCCAGGACGCCCGCCGGGTTGCCGTCGAAGCGGCCCGGCAGCGGGAGCCCGCCGCCGCCTCCGCCGTGCCCCGCGTACGTCTCGATCGCCAGGCCGACCGCGACCAGGGCGACGCCCCACGGAAGCCCGGACGGCACGGCCCGCTCCGCGCCCTCGGCCCCGGGGGGCGCGGAGCGGGGGCGCAGCGCGAGGCCCGCTGCCACGGCGGCGGAGACGGGCAGCACCGCGAGCAGGGTGAGGGCCGCCGCGAGCGGGATCGGCTGGTCGGCGGCGAGGAGTTCCGCGGCGGCGCCGTCGAAGGGCAGCCCGGTGATGTCGCCGCGCAGGTGCAGGTAGAACAGCAGCGCGACCATGGAGCCGAGGGTGCAGGCGACCGCGGTCGAGGCGGCGGCGATGGCCGTGAGACGTGCGGGACCGAGGCCGACCGCGGAGAGCCCCGGCCGGGGGCGGGTGCTGGGGTCGGTGCGGGCCACGGCGACCGCGAACTGGACGGTCGCGGCGAGCGGCAGGGCGCACCAGAGCAGTCGTAGGACGGACGCCGAGGAGCGCTCCGGGTGACCGACGGCGTATCCCAGGGTGCAGAGCAGGAGGAAGCCCACCCCCGCGGCCGCGGCGGCGACGAGGAGCCGGCGGGTCAGGACGAGGGGGTGGGCCCCGCGGGCTAGACGGAGAGCGAGCACGCCGCGACGCCCTCCGCCCCTGATGCCGGGGGTACGGCGCTGACCCGGCGTCCGTCGAGGAGTGCGACCGTGCGGTCGGCGAGCGCCGCGACCTCGGCGTCGTGGGTGGCGAGGAGCACGGTGATGCCGTGGGAGCGGGCGGCGGCCGCGAGGGTGCGCAGGAGCTGGGAGCCGTCGGCGCGGTGCAGGGTGGCGGTGGGTTCGTCCGCGAACAGCACCGAGGGCGTGGTGACGAGGGCGCGGGCGGTGGCGATCCGCTGGCGCTGGGACTGGGTGAGGGCGTGCGGGCGCTTGCGCGCGCAGGCGCCGATGTCGAGGCGCTCCAGCCATTCCAGGGCGGTGGTCTTCGCGGCCCTGTGGGAGGCCCCGCGGAGCAGCAGGGGCAGGGCGGTGTTCTCCCAGCCGGTGAGCTCGGGGACGAGGCCGGGCTCGGGGTCGATCCAGCCGAAGCGGTCGCGCCGGAGCCGCTCGCGGTCGGCGGCGCCGAGGGTGTGCACGGGCCCGCTGTTGAACCAGACCTCGCCCTGCTGGGCGAGGAGCTGGCCGGACAGGCACCGCATGAGGGTGGTCTTGCCGCTGCCGCGCGGGCCCACGAGGGCGAGGATCTCGCCTTCGCGGACGCCGAGGGAGACGCCGCTGAGCGCGTCCGAACCGCCCAGGGCGCAGTGCAGGGAACGCGCCCAGAGCACGTCGTTGTCCGGTGGGGCCATCGCGTACACCTCGATGTCGGATCCGATCTGTGTTCCCCCGTGCGGGGGAACGAAGAGACGGGCCTGTCGGTCACTGGCTCCGTGAGGATCCAGGGCACGGCCAGGGATGCACCGTAAGGATTCAGATCCGCTTGTACGGACAGCACACGGCCCGGGCCGCCGCCATCCACTCGGATGGCGGCATGCCCGGGCCGGTAGTCACGCCGTGAGGGCGGCGTGATGCTGGGGGGACCCGCTACAGCTCGGTCCTGCGCAGCCTGGTCCTTACAGCTTGGTCCACGCCTCGGTGAGCACCGAGCGCAGGATGCCTTCGATCTCGTCGAAGGTGCCCTGGTCGGCGATCAGCGGCGGGGCCAGCTGGATGACCGGGTCGCCACGGTCGTCGGCACGGCAGTACAGGCCGTTCTCGAACAGCGCCTTGGAGAGGAAGCCGTACAGGACGCGCTCGGTCTCCTCGTCCGTGAAGGACTCCTTGGTGACCTTGTCCTTGACGAGCTCGATGCCGTAGAAGAAGCCGTTGCCGCGGACGTCGCCGACGATCGGGAGGTCGTGCAGCTTCTTCAGGGTGTCGAAGAAGTTGCCCTCCTGGTCGAGGACGTGCTGGTTCAGGCCTTCCTTGTCGAAGATGTCGAGGTTGGCGATCGCGACCGCCGACGACACCGGGTGGCCACCGAAGGTGTAGCCGTGGAGGAAGGTGTTGTCGCCCTTGTAGAAGGGCTCCGCGATGCGGTCCGAGATGATGCAGGCACCGATCGGGGAGTAACCCGAGGTCATGCCCTTGGCGCAGGTGATCATGTCGGGCACGTAGCCGAACTTGTCACAGGCGAACATCGTGCCGAGGCGGCCGAAGGCGCAGATCGTCTCGTCGGAGACGAGCAGCACGTCGTACTGGTCGCAGATCTCGCGGACGCGCTGGAAGTAGCCGGGCGGCGGCGGGAAGCAGCCGCCGGCGTTCTGCACCGGCTCCAGGAAGACGGCGGCGACGGTGTCGGCGCCCTCGAAGAGGATCTCCTGCTCGATCTGGTCGGCGGCCCAGCGGCCGAAGGCCTCGGGGTCGTCGCCGTGGATCGGGGCGCGGTAGATGTTGGTGTTCGGCACCTTGTGCGCGCCGGGGACCAGCGGCTCGAAGGGGGCCTTCAGGGCCGGCAGGCCGGTGATGGACAGGGCGCCCTGCGGGGTGCCGTGGTAGGCGACCGCACGCGAGATGACCTTGTACTTGGTGTGCTTGCCCTGCAGCTTGAAGTACTGCTTGGCGAGCTTCCACGCGGTCTCGACGGCCTCGCCGCCACCGGTGGTGAAGAACACCTTGTTGAGGTCGCCCGGCGCGTAGTCCGCGAGACGCTCGGCGAGCTCGACGGCCTTGGGGTGCGCGTACGACCACACGGGGAAGAACGCGAGTTCCTTGGCCTGCTTGTACGCGACCTCGGCCAGCTCCTCGCGGCCGTGTCCGGCGTTGACGACGAAGAGACCCGCGAGACCGTCGAGGTAGCGCTTTCCCTTGTCGTCGAAGATGTAGGTGCCCTCACCACGCACGATGGTGGGAACGGGCGAGTTCTCGTACGACGACATGCGGGTGAAGTGCATCCACAGGTGGTCGTAGGCGGACTTTGACAGGTCGCTTCGGGACTGGGTCACGATTATCGAGTTCCCCACATATAGGTCTGCTTCTTGAGCTTGAGGTAGACGAAGCTCTCGGTGGAGCGCACGCCGGGGAGGGTGCGGATCCGCTTGTTGATCACATCAAGGAGGTGGTCGTCGTCCTCGCAGACGACCTCCACCATCAGGTCGAACGAGCCCGCGGTCATCACCACGTACTCGCATTCGGCCATGGCCGTCAGGGCCTCCGCGACCGGATCGAGGTCGCCCTCGACGTTGATGCCGACCATCGCCTGCCGTCGGAAGCCCACGGTGAGCGGGTCGGTGACGGCGACGATCTGCATGACGCCCTGGTCGAGCAGCTTCTGGACGCGCTGCCGCACGGCGGCTTCGGAGAGGCCGACGGCCTTGCCTATCGCCGCGTAGGGACGGCGACCGTCTTCCTGGAGCTGTTCGATGATCGCCAGCGAGACGGCGTCGATCGTCGGGGACGAACCAGTTCCGGTTCTTGAGTGGTTGCTTTGACTTGCCACGCCTTCACTGTGCACCGAGATTGTCCGTCGTGCAACCCCGGAGCGATGTAATTCGTTGCGAGCGGCCCTCAATCTCACTGAATCCGAAGTTGAGGGGGGTCGGGGCTGTTGAAAGCGTCAGTGGAGCGACTACCCTGAGGTGTCTCGCCCATCGGGACACCGCACAAGGACGTGCGACGACAGAACGTGACAGGAGGGGTGGCAAGTGACCACCGAGCTGCGCCGGCTGCGTAACTACATCAACGGGGAGTTCCGCGACGCGGCCGACGGCCGCACCATCGACGTGGTCAACCCGGCCACCGGCGAGGTGTACGCGACCTCCCCGCTTTCCGGGCAGGCCGACGTCGACGCCGCCATGGAGGCCGCCGCGGCCGCCTTCCCCGCCTGGCGTGACAGCACGCCGGCCGAGCGCCAGAGGGTACTGCTGAAGATCGCGGACGCCTTCGAGGAGCGCGCCGCGGACCTGATCGCCGCCGAGGTCCAGAACACCGGCAAGCCCGTCGCCCTCACCGCGAGTGAGGAGATCCCGCCGATGGTGGACCAGATCCGCTTCTTCGCCGGTGCCGCCCGGATGCTCGAAGGCCGCTCGGCCGGCGAGTACATGGAGGGCATGACCTCCATCGTCCGCCGCGAGCCCGTGGGCGTCTGCGCCCAGGTCGCGCCGTGGAACTACCCGATGATGATGGCCGTCTGGAAGTTCGCCCCGGCGCTCGCCGCAGGCAACACCGTCGTCCTCAAGCCCTCGGACACGACCCCCGCGTCGACCGTCCTGATGGCGGAGATCATCGGTCAGATCGTCCCCAAGGGCGTCTTCAACGTCGTCTGCGGCGACCGCGAGACCGGCAAGGCGATGGTCGAGCACCCGACCCCGGCGATGGCCTCCATCACCGGTTCCGTCCGCGCCGGCATGCAGGTCGCCGAGTCGGCGGCCAAGGACGTCAAGCGCGTCCACCTGGAGCTGGGCGGCAAGGCTCCCGTCCTGGTCTTCGAGGACACCGACATCGAGAAGGCCGTCGAGGACATCTCCGTCGCCGGCTTCTTCAACGCGGGCCAGGACTGCACCGCCGCCACCCGCGTCCTCGTGCACGAGTCGATCCACGACGAGTTCGTCGCCGCCCTCGCCAAGGCCGCCGCCGAGACGAAGACCGGTCAGCCGGACGACGAGGACGTGCTGTACGGCCCGCTCAACAACGCCAACCAGCTGAAGCAGGTCAGCGGCTTCATCGACCGCCTCCCGGCCCACGCCAAGGTCCAGGCCGGCGGTCACCGCGTCGGCGACAAGGGCTACTTCTACGCCCCGACCGTCGTCTCCGGCCTCAACCAGGACGACGAGATCGTGCAGAACGAGGTCTTCGGCCCGGTCATCACCGTCCAGTCCTTCACGGACGAGGCCCAGGCCCTGGAGTTCGCGAACGGCGTCGAGTACGCCCTCGCCTCCTCCGTCTGGACCAAGGACCACGCGCGCGCGATGCGCATGTCCAAGGCGCTCGACTTCGGCTGTGTGTGGATCAACACCCACATCCCGCTCGTCGCCGAGATGCCCCACGGCGGCTACAAGAAGTCCGGCTACGGCAAGGACCTCTCCGCCTACGGCTTCGAGGACTACACGCGCATCAAGCACGTCATGACCTCCCTGGGCTGACCCCCTCGGTTCCTCACGCGGCCCCGGCACCTTGATCGACAGGGTGCCGGGGCCGTTTTTTGCCCACGTTCGCGTTTTGAACACGTTCATAAAGAGGCGTACGCTGCGGTCATGAGCGACACGAACGGGCCGAGAGCCCTTCTCAAGCGCATCCGCGTCTGGCTGATCGTCTTCGTCGTCTGTCTGGTCCTGAGCGGTGTCACCGCCTTTCCGCTCGTCACCGAACTCCGTTACCTCGACGCCTCGCTCGACGGCTGGGCCGCGCCCGTCGCCGAGCTCCTGCCGGGGCTCGCCGAGTGGATCGACCGCGTCCGCGGCGGTCTCGAGACCGCCGACGAGCAGGCGCCGTACCTGCTCTACGGCACCGACTGGCTGGCCTTCGCCCACCTCGTCATCGCCGTCGCCTTCTACGGCGTCTACCGCGACCCCGTCCGCAACATCTGGGTCGTCGAATTCGGCATGATCGCCTGCGTCGGCATCATCCCGCTCGCCCTGATCAGCGGACCCGTCCGGGACATCCCCTTCTGGTGGTCCGTCATCGACATGTCCTTCGGCGTCATCGGGATCCTGCCGCTGCTCCACGTACGCCGGCTGATCAAGCGGCTTGAGACGGCGGCGGCCGCGGAGCCCGTGACCGTCCAGTCCGTGACCGCCTGGTCCGGGACCGTCTAGTCCGGGAGGCCGTAGGCCGCCACCATGATGGTCAGGGCCGTCCTGTTCATGTCCTGGCCCTTCGCGTCCGTCGCGTTCACGCTGTAGACGAGGGTGCGTGCGCCGTCGCGGGTCGAGGCCACGGCCGCGTTGTACCCCCAGCGGCCGCCCGTCTTGCCCCACACCTCGCGTCCGCCGAGCCGCTTCATCGACAGGCCCGCGGCGTACGCGGCCGGGGCGCCGGTCTTCGCGTCCGGCACCTTCGGCAGGGTGAACATCTCCTCGAGGAGCGGCCCGCGCACCACCCGGCCCGCGAACAGCTCCCGGGTGAACCGCTCCAGGTCGGCCGTGGTCGACACCAGGTCGCCGGCCGCCCAGCCGTCCGTCGTCCGCCACACCGAGACGTCGCGCAGCCCGGTCGTCCCGTCGTCGAGCCGCATCGTCTGGTAGCCGTGGTTGTACGGCCCGGTGATCTCGGCGGCCGTGCCCGGAAGGTACGTGTCCCGGAGGCCGAGCGGGCGCAGGATCCGGCGCTCCACCTGGTGCTCGAAGGAGTCGCCCGTCACCCGCTCCACGATCAGTCCGGCGATCGTGTAGCCGATGTTGAGGTAGTGCTGCTCGGTGCCCGGGCGGAACTCGCGCGGCTTCGCTGTCGCCGAGCGGACCATGTCCCGCGGGTCGTGGACGTCGAAGCGGTGCGCGTACCACTCCTCCACCGTCTCGCCCGCGAAGTCGGGGGCCGGGATGCCATGGGTGTGGTTCAGGAGCTGCCGCACGGTCACCGTCGCGTACCGGCCGGGGATGAGCTCCGGCAGATACGAGCGGGCCGTGCGGTCCAGGTCGATGCGGCCCTCGGTGGCGAGCTGGAGGACGGTCGCCGCCGTGAACACCTTCGTCACCGAACCGGCCCTGAAGCGGCCTGCCGGGTCCGCCGGCGCCTTCGTCTCCAGGTCGTGGACGCCCGAACTGCCCTGCCAGGAACCCTCGGTGCCGCCGATCCGGACGAGTGCGGCCGTCGCGTCGGCGCGGGGGAGACCCGCGATCACTGTGCTCAGATCAGGGGCCGACGTCCGGGACACGGCCGTCGACGCCGGGGCCCCCGCGAAGGCCGGGGTCAGTACCGGCCCCGCTGCGACGCCCAGGACCAGGGCCGCGGCGAGCAGGGTGCGGGTGGAATGCCTCATGGTCAACTCCGGTGGTGTGAGCCCTCGTTCTCGTTGGCTCCATCCTGCTGACCAGGGGCGATCCGCGGATCGCCCGCACCGGCGGTCTTCCGCCGGTCAGTTCCTCCCCGGCACGGGGGATCCGCCTCCCCCGGGCGGGGGAGACCCCGCGGCGACCAGACCCGTCTCGTACGCGCAGATCACCGCCTGGATCCGGTCGCGCAGGCCCAGCTTGGCGAGCACATTGCCCACGTGGGTCTTCACCGTGTGGTCGCTGACCACCAGCTCCGCCGCGATCTCCGCGTTGGACAGACCCCGCGCGAGCAGCAGCAGCGTCTCCCGCTCCCGGCCCGTCAGGACGTCGAGCCGCGGGTCCGGGCCCACGGCGGTCCGGCGCGGGCCGCCCGCCGTGTACTGCTCCACCAGCCGCCGGGCCACCGACGGCGCGAGCAGCGAGTCGCCCGCCGCCACCACCCGTACCGCGTGCACCAGGTCGTCCCGCCGCACGTCCTTCAGGAGGAAGCCGCTCGCGCCCGCGTGCAGCGCCTCGTACACGTACGCGTCGGTGTCGAAGGTCGTCAGGATCACCGTCCGGCAGCCGGACCCCAGGGCGCTGATCGCCCGGCAGGCCTCGATGCCGTCCGTCCCGGGCATCCGGATGTCGAGCAGCGCCACGTCCGGCGCGAGCCGGCGCACCGCGTCGACGGCCTCCGCCCCGTCCCCGGCCTCCGCCACCACCTCGATGCCCGGCTGCGCGTCGAGGATCATCGCGAAGCCGCTGCGGACCAGTTCCTGGTCGTCCGCGACCACCACCCGGATCGTCATGTCCCCACCTCCGTCGTGGAGGGTACGGGGAGCAGCACCCGCACCTCGAACCCGCGGCCGCCCGGTCCCGGGCCCGTGGCCGCCGTCCCGCCGTGCGCGGCTGCCCGCTCCCGGATGCCGACGAGGCCGTGGCCGCCCGAGCCGCCCTGCGGGCCGCGCCCGTCGTCGGTCACGGTGACGCGCAGGACGTCGTCGGCCCGGGCGAGCCGGACCTCGACCGCGCGGGCGTCCGCGTGCTTGACGACGTTCGTCAGCGCCTCCTGCACGATCCGGTAGACGTGCGCGCCGGTCGTCGCCGGCAGGGCCCGTACGCCGCCCTCCGTCGTGTACGCGACGGCGAGACCGCTGCTCCTGACCCGCTCCACGAGCGCGGGAAGACCGGCGAGGTCCGGCTGCGGCTCCCGGGGCGAGGCGCTCTCGGAGCCCTCGCGCAGCAGCCCCAGCATCTGCCGCAGCTGGTTCATCGCCTCGCGGCCGGTCTCCGAGATCGCCTCGAACGCGGCCTCGGCGCGCTCGGGGGCGGCCCGTACCGCCACCGGCCCCGCCTCCGCCTGCACGATCATCAGGCTCACCGCGTGGGACAGGATGTCGTGCATCTCCCGCGCGATCCTGGCCCGTTCACGCGCGGCGGCCCGCTCGGCGTCGACCCGGTGGGCCCGCTGCCGGGCGTCCTGGAGCCGGCCGAAGACATACGAGGCGGCGAACACGAAGAGCGAGAACGTCAGTTCACGCGCCGACCGCGTGTTGAGCCACACCGAGACCGGCACCGCGACCACCAGGAGGCCCGCCGCCGTGAGCCGCTTCCACGGCGGCGAGAGGAGCGCGATCGTGTAGACGATGACGAGCCCGGTGTACGGCAGCGGCTGCCCCGGCCCGTCCACGGCCAGCTTGTACAGCGCGCTCGCCGCCACGATCGCGAGGAGGACGGCGAAGGGCGCGCGCCGCCGCCAGACCAGCGGCAGCACGGTGAGCGTCGTGAGTCCGTACGCGGCCCAGGTCGCCGGCTCGAGCCCGGGCGGTCGCGGCACCACGAACGGCATGGTCATCGCCGCCTGCACGAGCAGCGCGATCCCCAGGTCCACCGCCCACGGGTTCGCCGCGCCCCAGGTCCGCGCCCGCTCCCACCGGCCGCGCAGCTCCCCCCGTATGCCCACTACGGCTTGCGGCCCACGGCGCCGAACTGCGCGACGGTGTACGCCTCCGAGGCGGCGTGGCGCCAGCGCGCGCAGGAGACGATGCCGGGTTCCAGGACGTCGAGGCCGTCGAGGAAGGAGGCGAAGTCGGCGCGGTCGCGGGCGGTGATCGGCGGTGTCGCGTTCTCGTTCCAGAAGGCCATCGCGGCCTTGTTGCCCTCGCCGCCGAGCTCCGGCTCCAGAGTGGGATGCGTAAGGACCAGGAAGCTGCCGGAGGGGACGGCGTCCATCAGGGTCCGCACGATCGACCGGGCCTCGTCGGTGTCGAGGACGAAGTTGAGGATGCCGAGCATCATCACCGCGACCGGACGGGAGAGGTCGAGCGTCGCCCCGGCGGCCGCCAGGATCCGCTCCGGGTCGTGGGCGTCGGCGTCCACGTACTCGGTGACGCCCTCCGGCGCGCTCGTCAGGAGCGCACGGGCGTGGGTGAGGACGATCGGGTCGTTGTCGACGTAGACGATCCGGGCGTCGGGGGCGACCCGCTGGGCCACCTCATGGGTGTTGTCGGCGGTCGGCAGGCCCGTACCGATGTCGAGGAACTGCCGTACGCCGGCCTCGGCGGCCAGATGGGTCACCGCGCGCCCGAGGAACGCCCGGTCGGCGCGCGCCACTTCGCCGATGCTCGGGTAGAAGGCGGTGACCTGGTCGCCGACGGCGCGGTCCACCGGGTAGTTGTCCTTGCCGCCCAGCCAGTAGTTCCACACGCGGGCGTTGTGGGCGATGTCGGTCCGGATCCGGTCGTTCACGCGCGGGCCTTTCGCAGGACGTCGGCGAGTGTGTCGACCCGGTTCGTGGTGACGGAGTCGACCCCGTTCATGATCAGCTTACGCATGGTGCGGGTCGTGTCCGCCGTCCAGGCCGAGACGAGCAGCCCGTCCCGGTGCACCCGCTCGGTCAGCTCCCGACTGACCAGGCCGAAGCGGTAGTTGAGCCACCGCGGCCGTACCGCGTCGAGCAGCACCGGCCGGGGCGGTGCGAGCGAGGTCCACGTCAGGGCGATCTCGGCGGCCGGGTCCGCGGCGCGCACCTGGAGCATGGCGACGGCCCCGGCGCAGTAGTACACCCGCTCCCCGGCGCCGCACTCACGGACCGTGCCCACGATGGTGCGGACCGAGTTCTCGTCGCCGCCCGGCAGGTCCAGCATCAGACGGCGTTCCCCGGCGGTGAGCAGCGCCTCGCGCAGGGTCGGCACGCCGCCGTACGTCAGCTCGCGGACCTGCTCGTACGTGAGCGAGGCGAGCGGCCGGTCGTGGCGCCAGAGGCGCTTGAGCGTGTCGTCGTGGAGGAGGACGGGCACCCCGTCCTTCGTCAGCCGGACGTCGACCTCGACCGCGCCCGCCCCCCGCTCGATCGCCGAGCCGATCGAGCGGAGGGTGTTCTCGCGGACGCGGTACGGGTCGCCACGATGGCCCACGACGAGGACGGGCGGCCGCCCCGACGCTTCCCGGGCCTCCTTGGTTTCCCAAGCTTCCCGGGCTCCCCAGGCCTCCCCGGCTTCCCGGGCGGCGGTCGGGTCCATGGCGGTGTCGGAGTCCATGGCCCCCATTCTCGTCGCCGTCAGCGTCCGAGCCAGTCGTCGGTGTACGCGTCGATCTCGGCGGCGATCCGGGCCTTGCCGGGCGCGTCGAGGAACGAGGCCTCCACCGCGTTCTTCGCGAGGGCGGCGACACCGCGCTCGTCGAGGCCGAGGAGCCGGGCCGCGACCGCGTACTCGGTGTTGAGGTCCGTGCCGAACATCGGCGGGTCGTCGCTGTTGACCGTGACGAGGACGCCTGCGTCCACCATCCGCCGGATCGGGTGTTCGTCCAGGGTGGCGACGGCGCGCGTGGCGATGTTCGAGGTCGGGCAGACCTCCAGGGCGATGCGGTGCTCCGCCAGGTACGCCAGGAGCGCCGGGTCCTGGACCGAGCTGGTGCCGTGGCCGATGCGCTCGGCGCCCAGGTCGCGGATCGCGTCCCAGACCGTCTGCGGGCCGGTCGTCTCGCCCGCGTGCGGGACGGAGTGCAGACCGGCCGCCCGCGCCCGGTCGAAGAACGGCTTGAACTGCGGGCGCGGCACACCGATCTCCGGGCCGCCGAGACCGAAGGAGACGAGGCCCTCGGGGCGTAGGCCGTCGGTCGTGGCGAGGCGCGCGGTCTCCTCGGCGGAGACCAGGCCGGCCTCGCCCGGGATGTCGAAGCACCAGCGGAGGACCGTGCCGAACTCGGCCTCGGCGGACTTGCGGGCGTCCTCGATCGCCGCCATGAAGGCACGCTCGTCGATGCCGCGACGGGTCGAGGAGTAGGGGGTGATGGTCAGCTCGGCGTACCGGATGTTCTGCCGGGCCATGTCACGGGCGATCTCGAAGGTGAGCAGCCGGACGTCCTCGGGGGTGCGGACCAGGTCGACGACCGACAGGTAGACGTCGATGAAGTGCGCGAAGTCCGTGAACGTGAAGTAGTCGGTCAGCGCCTCCGGGTCCGTGGGGACCTTGGAGTCGGGGTGCCGGGCCGCCAGTTCGGCGACGATACGGGGCGAGGCGGAGCCCACGTGGTGGACGTGCAGCTCGGCCTTGGGCAGGCCCGCGATGAAGGGATGGAGGTCGGTCATCGGATCATCGTAGGCCGGGCGGTTCCCCCCGAGGGGTGAGGCCTTAGCATGGCGGGACCATGATGGGGGAGGCCCATGTCTGACAACCGAGACCAGTCGCGGGACGGGTACGACCCGACGGACCCGTGGGCTCCGCCGAACCGCGACGGGGTGGAACTGAGCAAGCCGGTGACGCCGTCGCCGGTGCACGACCAGCAGACCGTCACGTCCATGCCACTGACGCCCGACACCGGCGCGGTTCCGCCGCCGCCGGTGGCGCCCGGCGGCCCCGCGGCCACGCCCGGCGCGTACGGCTACCCGGCGGGGGGCACGTCCGGCGGGTACGGCTACCCGACGGCGCCGACGCCGCCGGTCACCGCGGCGTCCTCCGGGTACGGCTACCCCGGATACCCGTCGTCGTACGGAAGCCAGCCCGGCTGGCAGCAGGCCCCGTCCAACGGCATGGGGACGGCCTCGATGGTGCTCGGCATCATCGCGGTGGCGGGCTTCTGCCTGTACGGCCTGGGAGTGATCCTCGGCGTCCTGGCGCTGATCTTCGGCATCATCGGCCTGAAGAAGGCGGGCCGGGGCGAGGCGACCAACCGGGGCATGGCGCTCGCGGGCGTCATCCTCGGCGCCATCGGCACCCTGGTCAGCGCCGTCTTCCTGGGCTTCGTCATCTGGGCGGTGGCACAGGAGTCCTCGTCCTACGACTCGGGGGCCGACGAGGACCCGTTCGCGTCGAGCCTGGTGGTCGAGAGCGACCGCTGAGACCGCACGCCCCAGAGGGCCCCGCACCGGAACCGGTGCGGGGCCCTCCGCGTCTCACGCCCTCGCGGCTCACACGCGGGCCTCCGTGTCTCCCGCGCGGGGTCCCTCCGCTTCTCACGCGCCCCGCAGCCGCTCCCGCGCCTCCATGAGCGCGAAGCCCAGGAGGTTCAGGCCGCGCCACCGGGACGGGTCGTGGGCGCCGGAGTCGTCGGCCGCGAGGCCGATCCCCCAGACGCGGTCCAGGGGGCTCGCCTCCACCAGGACGCGGGTGCCGGTGCCCAGGAGGTACGCGCGCAGGGCCTCGTCCGAGGAGAACTTGTGGACGCTGCCCTCCACGACGATCCCGAAGCGCTCCCGCTCCCACACCGTCCCGTCGAAGTCCCTCACCAGCCGCCCGGCCTTCTTGGCCTCGGCGGGGGTACGGGCGGTCAGCGCGGCCCGCTCGGCCTCCGCGTCCCCGAAGAGGCGGGCCTTGGCGGCCATCATCCAGTGCTCCGCCGTCGCGTAGGAGACGCCGTCGACCACGAAGGGCGCGGGCCACCACTGGCTCAGACAGCTCGCGGAGAGCTGTCCCCCGGGGTGCGGACGGTGGCCCCAGAAGTGCAGCCACTTCACCTTGTCACCCCTGTTGACCTGCTGCGTCAGCTCCTCGATCTTGTTCATGCACGCGAGTCTGGCAGCCGCCACGGACACTCCGTACGGAGATATTCGGGGCGTCTCGACACATGGTCGACCGATTCCGTCGCGTAACCAAAAGGCAACAACGGAATCCCTTGTTGGCATGCCGTCCCTCTGTCAGGATCGGCACTCAATTCGAGCTGGAACAACGGAGAGCGTCATGGGCAACCGCTTCCAGGTGACGGGCCGCTTCGCGGACGGCGCACAGTACATCGGCGGTCGGCTCCGCGCCGGAACGTCCGATCAGGAACACCAGGTGATCGATCCGGCGACCGGGGAGAGCGTCTACACGTACACGCTCGCCTCCACCGCCGACGTCGACGAGGCCGTCGCCGCCGCCAGGGCCGCGTTCCCCGGCTGGGCGGGCGCCACCCCCGGCGAACGCTCCGACGCGCTGCACCGCTTCGCCGCCGTCCTCGCCGAACGGGCCGAGGACTTCGCCCGCGTGGAGTCCCTCCAGTGCGGCAAGCCGCTCAAGCTCACCACCGAGTTCGACGTGCCCGGCACCGTCGACAACACCGCTTTCTTCGCGGGTGCCGCCCGCCATCTCCAGGGCCAGTCGGCCGGCGAGTACAGCGGCGACCACACCTCGTACATCCGGCGCGAACCCCTCGGTGTCGTCGGCTCCATCGCCCCCTGGAACTACCCGCTCCAGATGGCCGCCTGGAAGATCCTCCCGGCCATCGCCGCCGGCAACACGATCGTCCTGAAGCCCGCCGAACTCACCCCGCTGACCTCCCTGATGTTCGCGCAGGCCGCGACGGACGCCGGCATCCCCGACGGCGTCGTCAACATCGTCAACGGCGCGGGCCGGACCGTCGGCGAACACCTCGTCGGCCACCCCGACGTCGTCATGACCTCCTTCACCGGCTCCACCCCGGTCGGCAAGCGGGTCGCCGAGATCGCCACCGCCACCGTGAAGCGCCTCCACCTCGAACTCGGCGGCAAGGCCCCCTTCGTGGTCTTCGATGACGCCGACCTGGAGGCCGCCGCCCACGGCGCCGTCGCCGCCTCCCTCATCAACAGCGGCCAGGACTGCACCGCCGCCACGCGCGCGTACGTCCAGCGCCCGCTCTTCGACGCCTTCGTCGCGCGCGTGGCCGAGCTCATGGAGACCGTGCGCCTCGGCGATCCCTTCGCGCCGACCACCGACCTCGGCCCCCTCGTCAGCCACCGGCACCGCGACAGCGTCGCCGCCTTCGTCGAGCGCGCCCGGGGATACGCCACCGTCGTCACCGGCGGCGAAGCACCTGGGGGAGACCTCAAGGACGGTGCGTACTATCGTCCGACCCTGATCACCGGCGCCGCGCAGGACAGCGAGGTCGTGCAGTCGGAGATCTTCGGCCCCGTCCTGGTCGCCCTGCCCTTCGACAGCGACGACGAGGGCATCCGGCTCGCCAACGACACCCCCTACGGCCTGGCCGCCTCGGCCTGGACCCGTGACGTCTACCGGGCGGGCCGCGCCACCCGGGACATCAAGGCCGGGTGCGTCTGGGTCAACGACCACATCCCGATCATCAGCGAGATGCCCCACGGCGGCACCAAGGCCTCCGGCTACGGAAAGGACATGTCGGCGTACTCCTTCGAGGAGTACACGCAGGTCAAGCACGTGATGTTCGACAACACGGCGGTGGCGGCGAAGGACTGGCACCGCACGATCTTCGGGGACCGATAGCAGACCGTCGCCCGACCAGCGGCGAACCATCCCGAAAGGGCACAGCGCATGGAGCAGTACGAGCCCGAAAGCCTGTCCGCCGCGCAGCTGGCGGCGATACGGCGCAGCATGACGAGCGGCCGGGGCGCCCTCACCCGCCGTTCGATGCTGCGCGCGGGCGGCGTCGGAGCGCTCACGGTCGGCGGCCTCGCCGGTCTGACCGCCTGCGGCATCCCGCCGGCCAAGCGGGAGGGCCAGGGCCCCGCCTCGATCGACGTCTCGGCCAAGGAGAAGAGCATCGCCTTCTCCAACTGGACCGAGTACATGGACGTCAGCGAGGACGAGAAGTCCCGCCCCACCCTGGAGGCGTTCACGAAACGCACCGGGATCACGATCAAGTACACCGAGGACATCAACGACAACGTCGAGTTCTTCGGCAAGATCAAGCCGCAGCTCGCGGCCGGCCAGGACACCGGCCGTGACCTGATCTGCGTCACCGACTGGCTCGCCGCCCGCATGATCCGGCTCGGCTGGGCGCAGAAGCTCGACCCGGCGAACCTCCCCAACGCCTACGCGAACCTCTCCAGCCAGTTCCGCCGCCCCGACTGGGACCCGGGCCGGTCCTACTCGTACCCGTGGACCGGCATCTCCACCGTCATCGCGTACAACGCGAAGGCGACCGGCGGGAAGAAGGTCGACTCGGTCACCCAGCTCCTGGACGACCCCGCCCTCAAGGGCCGCGTCGGCTTCCTCACCGAGATGCGCGACTCCGTCGGCATGACCCTGCTCGACATGGGCAAGGACCCGGGGAACTTCACCGACGCCGACTACGACGCGGCGATCGGACGCCTCCAGAAGGGCGTCGACAAGAAGCAGATCCGCCGCTTCACCGGCAACGACTACACCTCGGACCTCGACAAGGGCGACATCGCGGCCTGCCTCGCCTGGGCCGGCGACATCATCCAGCTCCAGGTGGACAACCCGGACATCAAGTTCTCGATCCCGTCCGCCGGTTACATCACCTCCAGCGACAACCTGCTCGTCCCCGCGCAGGCCCGGCACAAGACGAACGCCGAGAAGCTCATCGACTACTACTACGAGCTTCCCGTCGCCGCCCAGCTCGCCGCGTACATCAACTACGTCTGCCCCGTCGACGGGGTGAAGGACGAGCTCGCCAAGATCGACCCGGAGCTCGCGAGCAACACGCTGATCCTCCCGGACAAGGCCATGGCCAAGAAGTCGCACGCCTTCCGCTCGCTCACCAGCGCGGAGGAGACGGCGTACGAGGAGAAGTTCGCCAAGCTCATCGGCGCCTGAGGCCCCCGTCGTCCACCTCTCTCACTCCCCTGGGACCACAACCCATGACTGACAAGACTGCTCACACTGGAAAGAACACGGGCGGCGGCGACGTCCGTCTCACCGGGATCAGCAAGACGTACGGCTCCTTCACCGCCGTCCACCCGCTCGACCTGACCGTCCCGCAGGGCTCCTTCTTCGCCCTCCTCGGCGCCTCCGGCTGCGGCAAGACCACCACGCTCCGCATGATCGCCGGTCTGGAGGACCCCAGCACCGGCACCGTCTTCCTCGGCGACACGGACGTCACCGACCTCCCGCCGTACAAGCGGCCGGTCAACACCGTCTTCCAGTCCTACGCGCTCTTCCCGCACATGGACATCACCGAGAACATCGCCTTCGGTCTGCGCCGGCGCGGCATCAAGTCGGTGAAGAAGCAGGTCGACGACATGCTGGAGCTCGTCCAGCTCGGCGACAAGGCCCGGCACAAGCCGCACCAGCTCTCCGGCGGCCAGCAGCAGCGCGTCGCCGTGGCCCGCGCGCTCATCAACCACCCGCAGGTGCTGCTCCTCGACGAGCCGCTCGGCGCCCTCGACCTCAAGCTGCGCCGGCAGATGCAGCTGGAGCTCAAGCGGATCCAGACCGAGGTCGGCATCACCTTCGTGCACGTCACCCACGACCAGGAGGAGGCCATGACGATGGCCGACCAGGTCGCGGTGATGAACGGCGGCCGCGTCGAGCAGCTCGGCGCCCCCGCCGACCTCTACGAGAACCCGAGCACGACCTTCGTCGCCAACTTCCTCGGCACCTCGAACCTCATCGAGGCCGAGGTCGTCGCGACCGGTTCCGACGTCATGGTGACGGCGGGCGGCGGCACGCTCCGCCTCCCCGGCGACCGCTGTACCTCCGCCGTCCGCCAGGGCGGCAAGGTGCTTGTGGGCGTCCGCCCGGAGAAGATCTCGCTCGCGCACGCCGACGACGCGGGCTCGATCGCCGAAGGACGCAACCGGGTCACCGGCCGGATCGCCGACTCCTCGTTCATCGGCGTCTCCACGCAGTACGTGGTGAACAGCCCGGCGGGGGCTGAGCTCCAGGTCTACGAGCAGAACATCGAGAGGGACGCGCGACTCCGCCCCGGCGCCGAGGTCGTCCTGCACTGGAACCCGGCCCACACCTTCGGCCTCGACGCGGCCCAGGACATCGACGCGGGCGTGGAGACGGTGGAGGACGCCGCATGACCGCGACCCTGGTGAAGGACGCGCCCCCCACAGAAGAACCGGTCCTGCGCACGCCCTCCACCCGCAAGCGGCTCGTCCCCTACTGGCTGCTGCTCCCCGGCATCATCTGGCTGCTCGTCTTCTTCGCGCTGCCGCTGGTCTACCAGGCCTCGACCTCGGTGCAGACCGGCTCGCTGGAGAAGGGCTTCGAGGTCACCTGGCACTTCCGGACCTACTGGGACGCCTTCCAGGAGTACTGGCCGCAGTTCGTCCGCTCCCTGCTGTACGCCGGGACCGCGACCCTGCTCTGCCTGTTGCTCGGCTACCCGCTCGCGTACCTGATCGCCTTCAAGGCCGGCCGCTGGCGCAACCTGCTCCTCGTCCTCGTCATCGCGCCCTTCTTCACCAGCTTCCTCATCCGGACCCTGGCCTGGAAGACGATCCTCGCGGACGACAGCGTCGTCGTGGACGTACTGAACACCCTCCACGTCCTCGACGTGACCAGCTGGATCGGCTGGACCGAGGGCGACCGCGTCCTCGCCACCCCGATGGCCGTCGTCGCCGGCCTCACGTACAACTTCCTGCCCTTCATGATCCTGCCCCTCTACACCTCCCTGGAGCGGATCGACGGACGGCTCCACGAGGCCGCGCAGGACCTGTACGCCTCCCCGGCGACCACCTTCCGCAAGGTGACCTTCCCGCTGTCGATGCCCGGCGTCGTCTCCGGCACCCTGCTCACCTTCATCCCGGCGAGCGGTGACTACGTCAACGCCGAACTCCTCGGCTCCACCGACACCAAGATGGTCGGCAACGTGATCCAGTCGCAGTTCCTGCGGGTCCTCGACTACCCGACGGCCGCCGCGCTCTCCTTCATCCTCATGGCGATCGTGCTCGCCATGGTCACCGTCTACATCCGCCGAGCGGGAACGGAGGATCTGGTCTGATGCGCTGGATACGACGCAACCTCGTCGTCATCGCGGGCCTGCTGACGCTCGCGTACATGATCCTTCCGAACCTCGTGGTGATGGCGTTCTCCTTCAACAGGCCGAAGGGGCGCTTCAACTACTCCTGGCAGGAGTTCTCGCTCGACGCCTGGAAGGACCCCTGCGGCGTCGCCGACCTGTGCGAGTCCCTCTCGCTGTCGCTCCAGCTCGCCGCCTGGGCGACGGTCGGCGCGGTCGTCCTCGGCACGATGATCGCCTTCGCCCTGGTCCGCTACCGCTTCCGGGCGCGCGGCGCGATCAACTCGCTGATCTTCCTGCCGATGGCGATGCCCGAGGTCGTCATGGCCGCCTCGCTGCTCACCCTCTTCCTCAACATGGGGATCGAGCTGGGCTTCTGGACGGTCCTGATCGCCCACATCATGTTCTGTCTGTCGTTCGTCGTGACGGCGGTCAAGGCCCGGATCATGTCCATGGACCCGCGCCTCGAAGAGGCGGCGCGCGACCTCTACGCCGGGCCCACGCAGACCTTCCTGCGCGTGACCCTGCCCATCGCCGCACCCGGCATCGCCGCCGGCGCGCTGCTCGCCTTCGCGCTCTCGTTTGACGACTTCATCATCACCAACTTCAACGCGGGCTCCACCGTCACCTTCCCCATGTTCGTCTGGGGCTCGGCGCAGCGCGGAACCCCCGTACAGATCAACGTCATCGGCACCGCGATGTTCGTCCTCGCGGTGCTGATGGTCATGGCCGGACAGATCATCACGAACCGGCGCAAGAAAACAGCAACAGCCTGAGCGAAAGCCTGAACGAACAGGCAGCTCAGGCACCGAAGGAGTTGGAAACCATGGCCCCAGCCGCCATGCGTCTCGCTGCACGATCTCTCTCCGACGCCCAGCCCGTCCCCTTCTGGCTGGAAGACCCGGGCAAGCCCGGCGCCCTGCCCGCCCTCACCGGCACCGAGACGTGCGATCTCCTGGTCGTCGGCGGCGGTTACAGCGGACTGTGGACCGCGCTCCTCGCCAAGGAGCGCGACCCCGCCAGGGATGTCGTCCTGATCGAAGGCCGCGAGGTGGGCTGGGCCGCCTCGGGCCGCAACGGAGGCTTCTGCGCCGCCTCCCTCACCCACGGCTTCGGCAACGGGCTCGCCCGCTGGCCGGGCGAGCTGCCGAAGCTGGAGGAGCTCGGCGAGCGCAACCTCGACGCCATCGAGGAGGCGGTCGCCCGCTACTCCCTGGACTGCGACTTCGAGCGCACCGGCGAGATCGACGTCGCCACCGAGCCGCACCAGGTCGAGGAACTCACCGAGCTGTACGAGGAGATCGACCGGCTCGGCCTCGCGGACGGCATCGAACTCCTCGACCGGGACGCCGTCCGCGCCGAGGTCGACTCGCCGACCTTCCTCGGCGGCCTCTGGGACCGCCGGGGCGTCGCCATGCTGAACCCCGCCAAGCTGGCCTGGGGCCTCAAGCGGGCCTGCCTCGACCTGGGCGTCCGGATCTTCGAGAACACCCCCGGGCTCGAACTCGTCTCCGTCGGCGCCGGCATGGGCGTCCGCACCCCGTACGGCCGGGTCGTCGCCCGCCGGGTCGCGCTCGGCACCAACGTCTTCCCCTCCCTGGTCAAGCGGGTCCGCCCGTACACCGTCCCGGTCTACGACTACGCCCTGATGACCGAGCCGCTCAGCCCCGAGCAGCTCGCCTCCGTCGGCTGGAAGAACCGGCAGGGGCTCGGCGACTCCGCCAACCAGTTCCACTACTTCCGCATCACCGCCGACCACCGGATCCTCTGGGGCGGCTACGACGCGGTCTATCCCTTCGGCGGCAGGCTCAACGCCGAGATGGACCACCGCCCGGAGACGTACCTCACGCTCGCCGAGCACTTCTTCCGCTGCTTCCCGCAGCTGGAGGGCCTGCGCTTCAGCCACGCCTGGGGCGGCGCGATCGACACCTGCTCCCGCTTCTCGGCCTTCTTCGGTACGGCGTACCAGGGCAGGGTGGCGTACGCGGCCGGGTTCACCGGCCTCGGCGTCGGCGCCACCCGCTTCGGCGGGGACGTGATGCTCGACCTGCTCGCGGGGGAGCGCACCGAGCGCACCGACCTGGAGATGGTCCGCTCCAAGCCGCTGCCGTTCCCGCCCGAGCCGATCGCCTGGGCCGGCATCGGCATCACCAAGTGGTCGTTGGCGCGCGCCGACGAGCGCGGCGGGCGGCGCAACCTGTGGCTGAAGGCCATGGACCGGCTGGGCCTGGGCTTCGACAGCTGAACCGGTGATGTGACGTACGTCACAACTGTTGGGTAGCTGAAACCGCGTAAGAGGTGACGCCGTCACCGCTCTCTCCGTACGGACACCGTGTCCTACGGAAGGAGACCGTTGCGATGACTGGTACGGGGGCCTCGGGCGCCAAGAGCGCGGTGGAGTGGCTGATCTCGGTCGCACCCGATCCCGACGCCTGCCGGTGGGAGTGGGAGCGCAACCCGCACGGGGTCGCGCTGCTGCCCGCCGGCAGGCGCTGGGACGTGCTGATCCTGTCGGCGGAGCTCGGCTATCCCACGCTCGACGTGCTGACCCGCCTGGTCGACCGGCCGGGCCCGGTCCTCGCCGACTTCGGCGACGCCCGCGTCGGCTTCTTCGTCGCACCGGGCACCGCCACCCGCTGGCTCGGGACCGGCGTCCGCGGCGCGGGCGCCGGGACCTGGATCGTGGTTCCGTACCCGGGGCGTGCGACCGGCGCGGTCCGCTGGCTGGTGACACCGGACGGCGCGGGCACCCTCACCGACGCCGCCCTCCTCGAACTGGCGATGCACGAGGCGGCGGGGCAGCTGGCGAGGGGGGAGCGGGGAGCCGACGGGGGCTGAACGGAGGCCAGGTCCGTACAGAGGTCTTGACCACTTGATTGGTCTGGACCATGCTGTGGCGCGCTCGCACCTCGATTCCCCCACCCCCGGAGGCAGTTGTGGAACGCGCCAGACCTCTCACCCTGCTCCTCGCGGGCGCCCTCGCCGTCGGCGGACTCGCCGCGCTCACCCCAGCGGCCCAGGCCGCCGACACCGAACTCGCCCGCAACGGCGGCTTCGAGGCCGGCCTCGACGGCTGGACCTGCACGGCCGGCAGCGGCGCCACCGTCTCCTCACCCGTGCGCAGCGGTACGAAGGCGCTCCAGGCCACCCCCGCGGGGAGCGACAACGCCCGCTGCTCCCAGACCGTGACCGTGAAGCCCAACTCCACGTACACGCTTCAAGGCTGGGTGCGCGGCAGCTACGTCTACCTCGGCGCCTCCGGTACCGGTACCACCGACGTCTCCACCTGGACGGGCTCCGCCCCCGACTGGCAGAAGCTCGCGACCTCGTTCACGACGGGAGCCTCGACGACCTCGGTCACGATCTACACCCACGGCTGGTACGGAACCCCCGCCTACCAGGCCGACGACCTCTCCCTGTACGGCCCCGGCGGCGACGCCGTCCAGCTCCCCGCCACCCCCACCGGCCTCGCCGCGGGCTCCCCGACCTCCACCTCCGTGCCGCTGAGCTGGGCAGCGGTCCCGGGAGCCACCTCGTACAAGGTCTACAAGGGCGGTGCTCCCCTCGCGACCGTGACCGGCACCTCGTACACCGTCACCGGCCTCGCCCCCGCCACCTCCCACAGCTTCCAGATCTCGGCCGTGAACAGCGCGGGCGAATCCGCGAAGTCGACCGCCGTGACGGCGACGACGACCAGCGGCGGCGGGGGCAACCCCGGCCTCCCCGCGCACGCCCTCGTCGGCTACCTCCACGCCAGTTTCGCCAACGGCTCCGGCTACACCCGGATGGCCGACGTCCCCGACTCCTGGGACGTCATCAACCTCGCCTTCGGCGAACCGACCTCGGTGACCTCGGGCGACATCCGCTTCGGTCTCTGCCCGGCGACGGAGTGCCCGAACGTCGAGTCCCTCGCCGACTTCAAGGCGGCGATCAAGGCCAAGCAGGCCGCGGGCAAGAAGGTCCTCATCTCCATCGGCGGCCAGAACGGCCAGGTCCAGCTCGCCACCACCGCCGCCCGCGACACCTTCGTCTCCTCCGTCTCGAAGATCATCGACGAGTACGGTCTCGACGGCCTCGACATCGACTTCGAGGGCCACTCCCTCTCGCTCCAGACCGGCGACACGGACTTCCGCAGCCCGACCAGCCCGGTCATCGTGAACCTCATCCAGGCGGTCAAGACCCTCAAGGCCAGGTACGGCTCCGGCTTCGTCCTGACGATGGCCCCGGAGACCTTCTTCGTCCAGCTCGGATACCAGTACTACGGCTCCGGCCCCTGGGGCGGCCAGGACCCCCGCGCCGGCGCCTACCTCCCGGTCATCCACGCCCTGCGCGACGACCTCACCCTGCTCCACGTCCAGGACTACAACTCGGGCCCGATCATGGGCCTCGACAACCAGTACCACTCCATGGGCGGCGCCGACTTCCACATCGCCATGACCGACATGCTCCTCACCGGCTTCCCCGTCGCCGGCAACACGGACCGCTTCTTCCCTGCCCTCCGCGCCGACCAGATCGCCATCGGCCTCCCGGCCTCCACCCAGGCGGGCAACGGCCACACGAGCCCGGCCGAGGTGAACAAGGCCCTGAACTGCCTGACGAAGAAGGCGGACTGCGGCACCTACCGCACCCACGGCACCTGGCCCGCCCTGCGCGGCCTGATGACCTGGTCGATCAACTGGGACCGCTACAACGCCTGGGAGTTCAGCCGGAACTTCGACGCGTACACGTGGAGCTGACGGTCAGGACCAGCAACGAGAGGCAGAGACTGGCAAGCACGTCCAGCGGCCAGTGGTAACCCCGCAGGATCAGGCCGGTCCCCGTCAGTGCCGTCAGTGCGGCGGCGACGGGGATCAGGCGGTTCGAGACGAGGAAGGCCGCGCCGAAGTAGGCGACCGCGGCCGTGGCCGTGTGGCCCGACGGGTAGTAGCCCTGCGCCCAGGGCTCCAGGGGGCCGGGTCGGGCCGTCCACTCCTTCAGGGGGATCACCAGGAGCGGTACGGCGGCCATCGCGAGGCCCGCGTAGAGGGCGGCGCGCCGCCGGCCGCGCCACACCGCGTACGCCATCGCGCAGGCGAGGACGGGGAGGGCGACGGTCATGTTGCCGAGGTCGGCGCCGAGTTCGGAGAGGGGCCGGGGGACCGTGTCCACGAGGGCCCGGGACACCCGCTCGTCGAGCCTGGCCAAGGGGCCGTGGACGAGCACCTGCCAGGTCACGACGGCGAGGGCGACGAGCGCCGAGAAGAGAGCCGGCCGCCCTGGAACAGGGGGGGTGGTTCCAGGGCGGCCGAGGGGATCGGGCTGCCGCTCGCCCCGGGGGGTGTGGGGCGGGCGGCCATCCGATCGGTGAGGAGTTCCGGAGCACGAGGCTCCAGGGGTGTGCGCGACGGCACGGTGTGGGCGGGGCTGGGGAGGCTCCGCCCGGGGTGTTTCTCTCATCTGCAGAAACCGTACGGCAGAGAAGAGGGGACCGACAGCGGCAAACGCATCCCGCCATCGGCCCCCCACAGAGTCTTCACACGGAGTGTGAGAACCGGGCCCGCTCGTCCGAGATCGACGCGAACGTCAGATCTGGGCGAACGCGTTCTCGATGACGTCGAGGCCCTCGTTCAGCAGGTCCTCGCCGATGACCAGCGGCGGCAGGAAGCGCAGCACGTTGCCGTAGGTGCCACAGGTCAGGACCAGCACGCCCTCGGCGTGGCAGGCCTTCGCGAGGGCGCCGGCGGCCTCCGGGTTCGGCTCCTTGGTCGCGCGGTCCTTGACGAGCTCGATGGCGATCATGGCGCCGCGGCCACGGATGTCACCGATGGCGTCGAACTTCTCGGCCATCGCCGCGAGGCGGGTCTTCATGACGGACTCGATGTTCTTCGCCTTGGCGTTGAGGTCGAGCTCCTTCATGGTCTCGATGGAGCCGAGCGCACCGGCGCAGGCCACCGGGTTGCCGCCGTAGGTGCCGCCCAGACCGCCGCCGTGGACGGAGTCCATGATCTCGGCGCGGCCCGTCACGGCGGCGAGCGGCAGACCGCCCGCGATGCCCTTGGCGGTGGTGATGAGGTCCGGGACGATGCCCTCGTCCTCGCACGCGAACCACTGGCCGGTACGGCAGAAGCCGGACTGGATCTCGTCGGCGACGAAGACGATGCCGTTGTCGTTGGCGAACTTCACGATCGCCGGCAGGAAGCCCTTGGCCGGCTCGATGAAGCCGCCCTCACCGAGGACCGGCTCGATGATGATCGCGGCGACGTTGTCGGCGCCGATCTGCTTGCTGATCTGGTCGATCGCCTGGGCGGCGGCCTCGGGGCCGCAGTTCTCGGCACCGGTGGGCCAGCGGTAGCCGTACGCCACCGGCACGCGGTAGACCTCGGGCGCGAACGGACCGAAGCCCTGCTTGTACGGCATGTTCTTCGAGGTCAGCGCCATCGTGAGGTTCGTACGGCCGTGGTAGCCGTGGTCGAAGACGACGACGGCCTGGCGCTTGGTGTACGAACGGGCGATCTTGACCGCGTTCTCGACGGCCTCGGCGCCGGAGTTGAACAGCGCGGACTTCTTGGCGTGGTCACCCGGGGTCAGCTCGGCGAGGGCCTCGCAGACCTCCACGTAACCCTCGTACGGCGTCACCATGAAACAGGTGTGGGTGAAGTCCTGGAGCTGGGCGGAGGCGCGGCGCACGACCGCCTCGGCGGAGGCGCCGACCGAGGTCACGGCGATGCCGGAGCCGAAGTCGATCAGACGGTTGCCGTCGACGTCCTCGATGATGCCGCCGCCGGCCCGCTTGGTGAAGACGGGGAGCGTGGAGCCCACGCCACCGGCGACCGTGTCGAGACGGCGGGCCTGAAGCTCCTGCGACTTCGGACCGGGGATGGCGGTGACGACGCGCCGCTCCTGCGGGACAGCGTTCATGCGGGGCTCCTGGGGGTGTTCTGGACGCACTTGCGGGTTTCCTCCGCAGGCTAGGCGGGGGGAAGGGCCGGAGGCATGCGCCGATCGGGAGTGGTGGGGGCGTGTCGTTGTCCGCGTTGGACAGGGCGACGCCGTTGCGGCGGCCACGGGGCGCGGCCGCGGGACACGGCGCGCCCACGGGCGCACCGCGACGGGGCCCGGCCACACGGCTGGGCGAAACCCCTCCGGGGCGCCCCGGGGCCACTAGATTGACGGTGGCACAGAGACGGCGACCTGGCTGGTCAGGGGGCAGGGGTTCATGGAGACCGACGGCACGTACGAGTCACGCGACACGCGGGGGAGCGCGGTCCCGCGCCCGGCGGGTCCGCCCGTGCCGCCAGGCCCCCCGGCCCAGGGGCCCACCGTCCCGCCACCGCCCGCCCACGCCCCGTCGCGGACCGGGCGGCCGGGGGACGGGCCGGACCGGCGGGCGGCGGCCGTACCGCCCCTCGCCCCTCCGCCGCCCACCCGCGCGCCCACCCGCGTCGGAGTCGCCGAGTGGTTGCGCATCCCCCGCCCCGCCGCCCCCCCCGGCGTCTGGCGTCTCGGGCACCGCGAGCGGCCCGAGCGGGAACCCGACCTCGTGCCCGGCCGCCAGCTGATCACCGGCGCGTTCGTCGCGTACCTCTGCGGCTGGCTCCTCTGGTCGCTGCTGTGGAACGGCTACCTGGAGGGGTGGTGGATCTTCGTCAACGACTGGTGGCTCCTGCCCATGCTGTGGCTCGTCCCCAGTGAATGGCGGGACCCCGCACACCCCGACGTCGAGATGTACGTCGGCGCCTCCTATCTCTGGTACGGCATCCTCCTCACCCTCTTCGCCGTCGGCTTCGGCCGCGTCGGCAACTGGCGTGACGTCTGGCAGCGGTACGGCGTCCCCATCTGGCCGCTGTTCGTGCTCCTGCCGGGCGTCTGGCGCGAGATGCCCCGTACGGTCACCTGGCTCACCTGGGTCTCCAACCTCTACTACGTGCTCCTCGCCGCCGCCCTCGTCGCCGCCCTCGGCCGCGTCGGCACCTGGCCGCCGGTCCGACGGCGCCTGGATCGCGGAGGCTCCGCGACCGGTGCCCCCGCGTCCCCGCCCGCCCCGGCCGCCGACCCCGCCGAGTGGCCCGACCTGCGGGACGCCGGAGTGGCCGAGGCCGCGGCCCGGCTCGCCGAGGCCACCCGTCAGGGGACGCTCGGCGACGTCGACTACGCCCGGATCCGCCGCGCCTGGCAGGGCGTACGGGCCAGGCCCGAGCGGCTCGCCGCCTTCACCGAGGCCGTCCGCGCCCGCGGGGCCGCCGCCTGCGGCCACCCCTCCGGCCTGCGCGACCTGCCCGTCCGCACCGCCACCCACGACCTCGCCACCGGCCAGGTCCTCATCGGCACCGCCGCCGACCACCCCCGCAACCCCTACGCCCGGCGCACCACCGGCGTCGCCCTGGAACCGGACCTGCTCGGCACCTCACTGCTCGCCGTCGGGCCCGCGGGCGCCGGGAAGACCGCACGCCTCGTGCGGCCCGTCGTCGAGGCGCTCTGTCTGCAGGCGCTCGCCAACCGCGCCGCCGTCGTCGCCGTCACCGCCCAGGGCCCGGCCCTCGGCCCCGACGAGGCCTTCGACGTCGTCGTCTCGGTCGGGCGGCCGCGGTCCACCCACGACCTCGACCTGTACGGCGGCGCCGACGACCCCGACGAGGCCGCCCGCATCCTCGCCGAGGCCCTGGTCGGAGACCTCGTCGCCGACAGCCGCCGGGCCGCCACGGCGGTCGCCCAGCTCATCGGGCCCTTCCTGGCCGCGTACGGCCGCTTCCCCGGAGTGCCGGAGCTGCGCGAGCTGCTGGCCGGGACCCCCGAGGCACTCGCCGCGCTGCGGTCCGCCGTCGCGGGCGACGCCGCCCAGCTGCGTGAGCTCGACGCCCGGCAGCGTCAGGCCGAGCGCGGCGACGAGGTCGGCGTCCTGCTCGCCGAGCGCATCGCCTTCCTCGACCGGCCCGCCTTCGCCGGCTTCTTCCGCACGAGGGGCGGGAACTCCGCGGAAAAGGACACCGCCGCCGGTGCGGACCGGCGCGACGGCGACGTACGGGAACGCCCGCAGTTCTCCCTCCGCGCCGTCGAGCACCCCCTCCGCGTCCGCGTCGACCTGCCCGAGCGCGGACACGCGGAAGCCTCCCGGATCGTCTCCCGGCTGCTGCTCGCCCAGTTCGCCGAGGCCGCCCTCGGGCGCCGCGACCGGTCCCTCTTCGCCTGCCTGGTCCTCGACGACGCCACGTACACCGTCACCGGCGACTCGGTCCGGGCCGTCCAGCGGCTGCGCTCCGCCAACGCCGGCGTCGTCCTCGCCCTGCGCAGCCTGGAGGACGTGCCCGAAGCGCTGCGCGGACCGCTGCTCGGGGCCGTCGGCTGTCGGATGGCGTTCGCCGGGATCGCGCCCTGGGACGGCGGACGGTTCGCCGAGGCCTGGGGCACCGAATGGGTGCAGACCCGGGACGTCACCAACCGGCAGATCATCTCCGACGAGCCGCTCACCAAGGCCCTGCACTTCATGCGGCGCCTGGTGACGGGCAAGGCGGCGACGGCCGAGGCCGTGACCGTACGGGAGGTGGAGCGCGAGCGCTGGTCGGCCTCCGACCTCGCGCACGCCGTCCCCGCAGGGCACGCCGTCCTCTCCGTCACCCATGTGCGGGGCGACTACGTGCCCCCGCTCCTGGTCGACCTGCGCAGCTGAGAGCGACCCCGCGGACGGGCTGGCACAATCGGGGGCGCCGCTCGGCTGAGCGGCGCCCCCTCGCTCAAAGGTCCGACGGTCCCCAATGCCGCCCACCCTCGCCTCGCTCGTCCAGCACTCCTCCCTGAAGCTCGTCGTCCGCGCCGGTGAGGACCGCCTCGACACCCCCGTCCGCTGGGCGCACGTCAGCGAGCTCGCCGACCCCGTCCCGTACATGGAGGGCGGCGAACTCCTCCTCACCACCGCGCTCACGCTCGACGCGGAGGACCTCGAAGCGATGCGCCGCTACGTGCGGCGGCTGCTCGGCGCGGGGGTCGTCGGGCTTGGCTTCGCCGTCGGCGTCAACTACGACGAGATCCCGCCGGCGTTGCTCGAAGCGGCCCGCGAAGAGCATCTGCCGCTCCTCGAAGTGCCGCGCCGCACCCCCTTCCTCGCCATCAGCAAGGCGGTGTCGGCGGCCATCTCCGCCGACCAGTACCGGGCCGTCACCGCCGGCTTCGAGGCCCAGCGCGAGCTCACCCGAGCGGCGCTCGCCGAGGGCCCCGAGGCCGTCGTCGCCCGGCTCGCCGCGCACGTCGACGGCTGGGCCGCGCTCTACGACACCTCCGGCACCGTCGTCGCCGTCTCGCCCGACTGGGCGGCGCGCCGGGCCGCCCGGCTCACCCCCGACGTGGAGCGGCTGCGCGACCGTCCGGCGCCCGCGAGTGCCGTGGTCGGCGGTACGGACGACCGCGTCGAGCTCCAGTCGCTGGGCACCGGCCGGCGGGTGCGGGGCGCCCTCGCCGTCGGCACGGGCGCACCCCTCGGGACGGCCGAGCGGTACGCGGTGCACTCGGCGATCGCGCTTCTCACCCTCACGACGGAACGTTCCCGTTCGCTCCAGGCGGCCGAACAGCGCCTCGGCGCGGCGGTCCTCCGGATGATGCTCGCCGGTCAGCCCGACCACGCGCGCGCGGTGGCCGGTGACGTGTACGGCGGGCTGCTCGACGCCCCCTTCCGCCTGATCGTCGCGGAACCCGCCGGGGGCGAACCGGACGGCGAACCGCCCCTGCCGGTGCTCGCCGAGTCCCTGGAGGCGGCCGCCGCACGTGCCGGCGAGGCGGTGCTCGCCGTCCCCGAGAGCGAGCAGCGGCTCGTCGTCCTCGCCGCGGACGGCGGCGCTGTCGTCGGCGCCTGCGAGCGGTACGCGGAACGGGACGCCGAGGAGGCCGGTGTCGCCATCGGCCTCTCCGCCCCGGCCGGCCCGATCGTGGCGGCCGCGGCGTACAAGCAGGCCGAGCAGGCGCTCTCGGTGGCCAGGCGGCGCGGGAAGGCGCTCGTCGAGCACGAGGACCTCGCGGCGGGCTCGGTCCTCCCGCTCCTCGCCGACGACGCCGTACGCGCCTTCGCCGACGGAATGCTCCGCGCGCTCCGCGACCACGACGCGACGGGCCGCGGCGACCTGGTCGCCTCCCTCAGGGCCTGGCTCTCCCGCCACGGCCAGTGGGACGCGGCGGCGGCGGACCTGGGCGTCCACCGGCACACCCTGCGCTACCGGATGCGACGGGTGGAGGAGATCCTCGGCCGCTCCCTGGACGATCCGGACGTACGGATGGAACTGTGGCTGGCCCTGAAGGCGACGGGGGAGGGGACGGTGTAGGGGAGGCCGACGGAGAACCGCGGCCCTACGGGGTGTCTTGCCGATCAGGCCGGGCTCGCGACGCCTGGCACCCCCTTAGGTCGCGTCCCCGTCCCCGTCCCCGCCGCTCCGCCCGCCGCTCCGTCGCCCGCTGCCGCGTACCAGCTGCCCCGCCGCCAGCGTCACCGTGGCCACCGCGCGGACCAGGGGCGGGCCGCCCCTGGCCGCCCACACCACGCAGACGCACCCTGCGACGGCGAGTACCAGCACTCCCGTCAAGGCGAGAACGATCATGTTCTTCCCCCTTACCTTCTGTTGCGGTCGCGGCCATCCTGTCACCCCTCGGGAACGGTCCCCGGGATGCCCCGCACCCCCGCCCCGCCGTCCGAATTCCGCTATCCCTGCCCGAAAGCGGGCAATTTTCTTGGCCTTCGGGCCCCGCACTCCCTACTCTCCTGCTCATGACAAGCCCCGCCGTCGATCCGGCCCCCGAGGCACGCCAGGCCGCACCCCGACCCCGTACCGTCGCCCCCGCCACCCCGGCCGGCGGCCCCTCCCGTCGGATCACCGGTGCCGTGTGGGTCGCGCTCGGCATCGTGTACGTCGTCTGGGGCTCCACCTACCTCGGCATCCGGATCGCCGTCGAGACGATGCCGCCGTTCCTCTCCGCCGGCACCCGCTTCGTCACCGCCGGCCTGCTCCTCGCCGGGATCATCGCCTGGCGCCAGGGCCCCGCCGCCCTCAAGGTCACCCGCCGGCAGCTCGGTTCGGCGGTACTCGTCGGCCTGCTCCTGATCCTCGGCGGCAACGGCCTCGTCGTCCTCGCCGAGACGTCCATCCCGTCCGGGCTCGCCGCGCTGCTCATCTCCGTCGTCCCGGCCTGGGTCGTGGTCCTCAAGGCCGCCACGGGCCTGCGGCCGAGCGCGGGCGGGCTCGCCGGCGTGTTCCTGGGGCTCGCGGGGCTCGCCGTGCTCACCCTGCCGGGGCTCAGCGGAGACGTGAAGGCCGCCGGAGTGGTCCTCGTCGTCGTGGCCACGTTCCTGTGGTCCCTCGGCTCGTTCTCCTCCGGCCGCCTCCCGATGCCCGCGAACCCCTTCACGGCCAGCGCGTACGAGATGATCGCGGGCGGTCTCGGAGGTCTGGCCGTCGGCCTGGTCAGGGGCGAACAGCACGGCCTCGACCTCGCGGAGGTCTCCACCCGTTCCTGGGCCGCCCTCGCCTATCTGATCGTCTTCGGCTCGCTCATCGCGTTCACCGCGTACGCCTGGCTGCTCCAGGCCGCGCCGCTCTCGCTCGTCGCCACCTACGCGTACGTCAACCCCGTCGTCGCGGTCGCCCTCGGCGCCCTGGTCCTGAACGAGGCCCTGTCGTGGCCGATCGTCCTCGGCGGCGCGATCGTCGTCGGGGGCGTCTGTCTGATCGTCTCCACCGAGCGGGGAAGGTGAGCGAGCGCGTGTCCACCCAGCGGCGGGGGTGAGCGAGCGCGTCTCCACCCGGCGGCGCGGCCGAGGGAGCGCCCCGACCCGGCCCCTTCGGCCAAAGCGGACAGGAGCCCCCGCCCACCACTCCACACCGGACAAGCGCCCGTCCGCCCGCTTCGCCCTAACGTGTCACGAGAGCGCGAGAGCACCCCCTCGCACCACCCCCGAAACGGAAAGGGCCGGTACGCAATGACGACCACCCACGCCTTCTGGCTCGCCGGCCGCGAGGCCACCGGCGACGCCACCTTCGACGTCACGAACTCGTACGACGGACGTCTGGTCGGCAAGGTCAGCGTGCCCACCGAGGCCCAGGTCGAGGAAGCCGTCGCCGCCGCGCACGCGGTCGTCGACGAGTTCGCCGCGACCCCCGCGCACGTCCGCGCCGCCGCCCTCGACCACGTGTCGAAGCGGCTCGCCGAGCGCACCGAGGAGATCGCCCAGCTGATCTCCGCCGAGAACGGCAAGCCCATCAAGTGGGCCCGCGGCGAGGTCGGCCGTGCCGTCTCCGTCTTCCGTTTCGCCGCCGAGGAGGCCCGCCGCTGGAACGCCGGCGAGGCCCAGCGCCTGGACACCGAGGCCGGCGGCGCGGGCCGCCTCGCCCTGACCCGCCGGATCCCCACAGGCGTCGTCCTCGGCATCGCGCCGTTCAACTTCCCGCTGAACCTCAGCGCCCACAAGGTGGCCCCCGCCATCGCCGTCGGCGCGCCGATCATCCTCAAGCCGGCCCCGTCGACCCCGATCTCCTCCCTGATCCTGGGCGAGATCCTGGCCGAGACCGACCTGCCGGCCGGCTCCTGGTCGATCCTCACCGTGCCGAACGACCGGATGCCCGCCCTCGTCCAGGACGAGCGCCTCCCCGTCATCTCCTTCACCGGCTCCGACAAGGTCGGTTACGCCATCCAGCAGTCGGTGCCGCACAAGCACTGCACCCTGGAGCTCGGTGGCAACGCCGCGGCCGTCGTCCTCCCCGACTGGTCCTCCGAGGCCGACCTGGACTGGGCCGCGAGCCGCATCGCCACCTTCTCCAACTACCAGGGCGGCCAGTCCTGCATCTCCGTGCAGCGCGTGATCGCCGACGCCTCGGTCTACGACCGTCTGGTGCCGAAGATCGTCGCCGCCGTCGAGGCCCAGGTCACCGGTGACCCGTCCGACGCCGCCACCGACGTCGGCCCGCTCGTCGACGAGGCCGCCGCGAAGCGCGTCGAGTCCTGGGTCGACGAGGCCGTCGCGGCCGGCGCCAAGCTCCTCGCCGGCGGCAAGCGCGAGGGCGCCACCTACGCCCCGACCGTCCTCACCGACCTCCCGGCCGACGTGACCCTGGCCCGCGCCGAGGTCTTCGGCCCGGTCCTGACCGTCACCAAGGTCGACGGCGAGGCCGAGGCCTTCGCCGCGGTCAACGACTCGGACTTCGGCCTCCAGGCCGGTGTCTTCACCCACGACCTGCAGACCGCCTTCCGCGCCCACCGCGCCCTGGAGGTCGGCGGCGTGATCGTCGGCGACGTCCCCTCGTACCGCGCCGACCAGATGCCGTACGGCGGTGCCAAGCGCTCCGGCGTCGGCCGCGAGGGCGTCAAGTACGCGATGGACGACTACACCTACGAGCGCGTCCTCGTCCTGACGGGCCTCGCCCTGTAACCCGTACGCCCACGGGTCCACGAGACCAGGCGGCCTGAGCCCACTGTGCGGGGGCTCAGGCCGTCTTCTCGTCTTTCCGGACCTCCGGAAATCGGGTACGACGGACAAAGAGACCCAGGAGGTTCCATGTCCGCGCCCACCCGACAGCCCAAGGTCACCGCTCACGAGGCCCGGCAGACCGCCGAGGCCGCACGGGAGCGGGACTGGCACAAACCCAGCTTCGCCAAGGAGCTCTTCCTCGGCCGGTTCCGCCTGGACCTCGTCCATCCCCACCCGCTCCCCGCCGAGGAGGACGCCCGCCGAGGCGAGGCCTTCCTGGCGACCCTCCGCGACTTCTGCGAGACCCGGATCGACGGCGCCCGCATCGAACGCGAGGCCCGCATCCCCGACGAGACGATCACCGGACTCAAGGAGATCGGCGCGCTCGGGATGAAGATCGACCGGAAGTACGGGGGCCTCGGCCTCACCCAGCTGTACTACAACCGCGCCCTCGCCCTCGTCGGCTCAGCGAGCCCCGCCGTCGGCGCCCTGCTCTCCGCGCATCAGTCGATCGGCGTACCGCAGCCGCTGAAACTCTTCGGCACCCAGGAACAGAAGGACGCCTTCCTGCCCCGGCTCGCCAGGACCGACCTCTCCGCCTTCCTGCTCACCGAGCCGGACGTCGGCTCCGACCCGGCGCGGCTCGCCACCACGGCCGTACCCGACGGGGACGCGTACGTCCTCGACGGCGTCAAGCTCTGGACCACCAACGGGGTCGTCGCCGACCTGCTCGTCGTCATGGCCCGCGTCCCCGTCTCCGAGGGGCACCACGGCGGCATCACCGCCTTCGTCGTCGAGGCCGACTCGCCCGGCATCACCGTCGAGCACCGCAACGCCTTCATGGGCCTGCGCGGCCTGGAGAACGGCGTCACCCGCTTCCACCGCGTCCGCGTCCCCGCCGCGCACCGGATCGGCCCCGAGGGCGCCGGCCTCAAGATCGCCCTCACCACCCTCAACACCGGCCGGCTCTCGCTCCCCGCGGCCTGCGCGGGGGCGGGCAAGTGGTGTCTGAAGATCGCCCGCGAATGGGCGGGTGTCCGCGAGCAGTGGGGCGGGCCCGTCGGCCGGCACGAGGCCGTGGGCACCAAGATCTCCTTCATCGCGGCCACCACCTTCGCCCTGGAGGCCGTCGTCGACCTCGCCTCCCAGATGGCCGACGAGGACCGCAACGACATCCGCATCGAAGCCGCCCTCGCGAAGCTGTACGGCTCCGAGATGGCCTGGCGCATCGCCGACGAACTGGTCCAGATCCGGGGCGGCCGCGGGTACGAGACCGCCGACTCGCTGGCCGCCCGCGGCGAGCGCGCGGTCCCCGCCGAACAGCTCCTGCGCGACCTGCGGATCAACCGGATCTTCGAGGGCTCGACCGAGATCATGCACCTGCTCATCGCCCGCGAGGCCGTCGACGCCCACCTCTCCGTCGCCGGCGACCTCATCGACCCCGGGAAGTCGCTCGCCGACAAGGCGAGGGCCGGGGCGCGGGCCGGCGGCTTCTACGCCCGCTGGCTGCCGGGACTCGTCACGGGCCCGGGACAGCGGCCGGGGACGTACGGGGAGTTCGGCGAGCTCGCGACCCATCTCCGGTACATCGAGCGGACCTCCCGCAAGCTCGCCCGCTCCACCTTCTACGCGATGTCCCGCTGGCAGGGCCGGATGGAGCTCAAGCAGGCCTTCCTCGGCCGGATCGTCGACATCGGCGCCGAACTGTTCGCGATGAGCGCGGCGTGTGTACGGGCGGAGCTGCTCCGGACCACCGGCGAGCACGGCCGTGAGGCGCACCAGCTGGCTGACGCGTTCTGCCGGCAGGCGAGGCTGCGGGTCGAGGAGCTGTTCGGGCGGCTCTGGTCCAACACGGACTCCCTGGACAGACGGGTGGTCGACGGGGTCCTCGCGGGCCGGTACACGTGGCTGGAGGCGGGGATCGTCGACCCGAGCGGCGAGGGCCCCTGGATCGCGGACGCGACCCCGGGCCCCTCCCCGACCCCGGACGTCCACCGCCGAATCCCCTAACCCACGGGGACGGCCCCCACCCGCCCTCGTTGTGGGCAATCGTTCCGCTGGGGCGGCGCCCACCCCGTTGTGGGCAATCGTTCCGCTGGGGCGGCGCCCACCCCGTTGTGGGCAGTCGTTCCGCTGGGGCGGAACGGGTGGGCACAACGGACGGCGCCCCTTGCCGGGCCTAGGCTTCCGGGCCTGTACCCGCACCCGTTGTGCGCCGCACTTGCTTGGTGCGGTCCAGGCACAAGGGGCGGAGGCGCCGCCAAGGGCGCCGTCCCGTGTGCCCACCCGTCCCGCCCTGCGGGACGATTGCCCACACGGAGGGGGTGGGCGGGGGCGAAAGCCCACACGAGTGGGCGGGCAGGGCTGACCCGGGCGGGGCGCAGGGCTCACAACGGGCGCGCGCAGGCCCCCGCGCCGTTAGGGCGCAGGCCCGCACGAGCAGGCGCCCCCCGCCGTCGCGTCCACCTGCCGGACCCGCCCCCCGCCCGCCCCCCACCTCACGGCACCATGACCCCGTGACCGTCATGAACATCCCCGGCTCCAAGTCCGTCACCGCCCGCGCGCTCTTTCTCGCCGCCGCCGCGGAAGGCACCACCACCCTCCTCAGGCCCCTCGTCTCCGACGACACCGAGGGCTTCGCCGAGGGCCTCGCCGCCCTCGGTTACGCCGTCCGCCGTGAGACCGGCGCCTGGCACATCGAGGGCCGCCCCGCGGGGCCCGGCGCGGACACCGCCGAGGTCTACTGCCGCGACGGCGCCACCACCGCCCGGTTCCTGCCGACCCTCGCCGCCGCCGGCCACGGCACGTACCGCTTCGACGCCTCCGCCCAGATGAGGCGACGCCCCCTCGGCCCGCTCACCACCGCGCTGCGGGCCCTCGGCGTCGATCTGCGGCACGGCGAGAAGGAGGGCCACCACCCGCTCGCCGTCCATGCCCACGGCGTGAAGGGCGGCGCGCTCACCCTGGACGCCGGGCAGTCCTCGCAGTACCTGACGGCCCTGCTCATGCTGGGCCCGCTCACCGCCGAGGGCCTCGACATCACCGTCACGGACCTGGTCTCGGAGCCGTACGTGGAGATCACCCTCGCGATGATGCGGAGCTTCGGCGCCGAGATCCGTCAGGACGGCCGCACGTACCGCGTCGCTCCCACCGGCTACCGGGCCCGTACGTACGCCATCGAGCCCGACGCCTCCACCGCCAGTTACTTCTTCGCCGCGGCGGCACTCGAACCCGGCCGCTCCGTCACCGTCCCCGGCCTCGGCACCGGCGCGCTCCAGGGCGACCTCGGCTTCGTCGACGTCCTGCGCCGCATGGGCGCCGCCGTCGAGATCACCGACACCGGGACGACCGTCCGCTCCACCGGCCGGCTCCGCGGCCTCACCGTCAACATGCGGGACATCTCCGACACCATGCCGACCCTCGCCGCGATCGCCCCCTTCGCCGACGGCCCCGTCCGCATCGAGGACGTCGCCAACACCCGCGTCAAGGAGTGCGACCGTCTCGACGCCTGCGCGGAGAACCTGCGCCGTCTCGGCATCACCGTCCGCACCGGCCCCGACTGGATCGAGATCCACCCCGGCACGCCCACCGGACCGGTCGAGATCGCCACCCACGGCGACCACCGGATCGTGATGTCCTTCGCGGTCACGGCCCTGCGCACCCCCGGGATCACCTTCGACGACCCGGGCTGCGTGAAGAAGACGTTCCCCGATTTCCACCAGGCCTTCGACGGGTACGTCCACACCGCGTGAAGAGCGCACAGCGTTTGCGGCAAGAATGGGGGGCATGAGCGACCGCCCCTCTCCTCTCGCCGATCCCCATATCGCCTTCGACGTGTCCGAAGGACGCCGGGACATCGTCGTCCTCGGCTCGACCGGGTCGATCGGCACCCAGGCCATCGACCTGGTGCTGCGCAACCCCGACCGCTTCCGGGTCACCGCCCTGGCCGCCTCGGGCGGCCGGGTCGGGCTGCTCGCCGAGCAGGCGCACCGGCTGAAGGTCGCCGCGGTCGCCGTGGCCCGCGAGGAGGTGCTGCCGGAGCTGCGTGACGCGCTGAAGGCGCTGTACGGCTCCGAGCCGCTGCCCGAGCTCCTGGCCGGCCCCGACGCGGCGGCCCAGCTCGCGGCCTCCCCGTGCCACACCGTCCTCAACGGCATCACCGGCTCCATCGGCCTCGCGCCGACCCTCGCCGCCCTGGAAGCCGGCCGTACGCTCGCCCTCGCCAACAAGGAGTCGCTGATCGTCGGCGGCCCGCTGGTGAAGGCGCTCGCCAAGCCCGGCCAGATCATCCCGGTGGACTCGGAGCACGCGGCCCTCTTCCAGGCGCTCGCCGCCGGCACCCGCGCCGACGTCCGCAAGCTGGTCGTCACCGCCTCCGGCGGCCCCTTCCGTGGCCGTACGCGCGAGCAGCTGGCCGATGTGACCCGCGAGGACGCACTCGCCCACCCCACCTGGGCCATGGGCCCGGTGATCACGGTGAACAGCGCGACCCTGGTCAACAAGGGCCTGGAGGTCATCGAGGCGCATCTCCTCTACGACATCCCCTTCGACCGCATCGAGGTCGTCGTCCACCCCCAGTCGTACGTCCACTCGATGGTCGAGTTCACGGACGGTTCCACGCTCGCCCAGGCCACCCCGCCGGACATGCGCGGCCCGATCGCCATCGGCATCGGCTGGCCCGAGCGGGTCCCCGACGCGGCCCCCGCCTTCGACTGGACCAAGGCGTCCACCTGGGAGTTCTTCCCCCTCGACACCGAGGCCTTCCCGTCCGTCGGGCTCGCCCGGCACGTCGGCGGACTCGGCGGCACGGCACCCGCCGTCTTCAACGCGGCGAACGAGGAGTGCGTCGAGGCGTTCCTCGCGGGACGGCTGCCGTTCAACGGAATCATGGATACGGTCACAGCGGTCGTCACCGAGCACGGCGTTCCCGGTACGGGAACCTCGCTCACGGTGTCGGACGTCCTCGAAGCGGAGACCTGGGCGCGCGCCCGGGCCCGAGAGCTCGCAGCGAAGGCAACAGCGGAGGCCCGCGCATGACCGAAATGCTCCTGTACGCCCTGGGCATCGTGCTGTTCGCCCTCGGTCTGCTCGTCTCCATCGCCTGGCACGAGCTCGGCCACCTCTCCACGGCCAAGCTCTTCGGCATCCGCGTCCCGCAGTACATGGTCGGCTTCGGCCCCACGATCTGGTCGAAGAAACGCGGCGAGACCGAGTACGGCATCAAGGCCATCCCGGCCGGCGGCTACATCCGCATGATCGGCATGTTCCCGCCGGGCGACGACGGCCGCATCGAGGCCCGCTCCACCTCGCCCTGGCGCTCGATGATCGAGGACGCCCGCGAGGCCTCGTACGAGGAGCTCAAGCCCGGCGACGAGACCCGGCTCTTCTACACGCGCAAACCGTGGAAGCGCGTGATCGTGATGTTCGCCGGACCGTTCATGAACCTGGTCCTGGCGGCCGCGCTGTTCTTCGGCTCGATGATGACCCTCGGCATCGAGGGCCAGACGACCCAGGTCGCCGGCGTCCAGAAGTGCGTCATCAAGCAGAGCGAGAAGCGCGAGAAGTGCGCGGCGGGCGACCCCGTCTCCCCGGCGTTCCAGGCGGGCCTGAAGGACGGCGACAAGATCGTCGCCTTCAACGGCACCCCGGTGTCCGACTGGGACACGCTCTCGGACCGCATCCGCGACACCATCGGCCCCGCGACGATCACCGTCGAGCGGGCCGGGGAGCGCGTGGACCTGCACCCCACCCTCGTCTCCAACAAGGTGCCCAAGAAGGACGAGGACGGCAAGGTCGTCCAGCCGCTGACCTACATCGACGCCGGTTACCTCGGCTTCGCCTCCAAGACCGAGGTCGCGCCCCTCACCTTCGTCGAGACCACCGACCGGATGAGCGACCTCCTCGAGAACGGCGTCCACTCGGTCATCGCTCTCCCGGGCAAGATCCCCGGCCTCTGGGACGCCACCTTCGGCGACGGCGAACGCGCCGATGACTCCCCTGTCGGCGTCCTCGGCGCCGCCCGCCTCACCGGCGAACTCATGAACGTCGAGGCCCCGCCCGAGCGCATCCTCGTGTACTTCATGAACATCCTGGTGATGTTCAACGTCTCGCTGTTCCTGTTCAACATGCTCCCGCTGCTGCCGCTCGACGGCGGCCACATCGCGGGCGCCCTGTGGGAGTCCGTACGCCGTCACACGGCCCGGCTCTTCAGGCGCCCCGACCCCGGCCCGTTCGACGTGGCCAAGCTGATGCCCGCCGCCTACGTGGTGGCCGGTGTCTTCGTCTGCTTCACCCTGCTCGTCCTCGCCGCCGACATCGTCAACCCGGTGAAACTGACCTAGCTCCCAGGGGGGTCGCACCCGGTGGTGTCCGGCCCCCCGCCCCCAGGGCGGTAACCTCGGAGACCTGAGCCCGCCGACGCACAACCTTGAGGTTGCACAGAAGATGACCGCGATTGCTCTCGGTATCCCGACCGTTCCGACCCGGCTCGCCGAGCGGCGCAAGAGCCGCCAGATCCAGGTCGGCAGCGTCGCCGTCGGCGGTGACGCACCCGTCTCCGTGCAGTCGATGACCACGACCCGCACCTCCGACATCGGCGCGACGCTCCAGCAGATCGCCGAGCTGACCGCCTCCGGCTGCCAGATCGTGCGCGTGGCCTGCCCGACGCAGGACGACGCCGACGCCCTCGCGACGATCGCCCGGAAGTCGCAGATCCCCGTGATCGCCGACATCCACTTCCAGCCGAAGTACGTCTTCGCCGCTATCGACGCCGGCTGCGCGGCCGTCCGCGTCAACCCCGGCAACATCAAGCAGTTCGACGACAAGGTCAAGGAGATCGCCAAGGCGGCCTCCGACGCCCGGACGCCGATCCGGATCGGCGTCAACGCCGGCTCGCTCGACGCCCGGCTCCTGAAGAAGTACGGCAGGGCCACCCCCGAGGCACTCGTCGAGTCCGCCCTCTGGGAGGCCTCCCTCTTCGAGGAGCACGGCTTCCGCGACATCAAGATCTCGGTCAAGCACAACGACCCGGTCATCATGGTCGAGGCCTACCGCCAGCTCGCCGCCCAGTGCGACTACCCGCTGCACCTCGGCGTCACCGAGGCGGGCCCGGCCTTCCAGGGCACCATCAAGTCGGCCGTCGCCTTCGGCGCCCTGCTCTCCCAGGGCATCGGCGACACCATCCGCGTCTCGCTCTCCGCGCCGCCGGCCGAGGAGATCAAGGTCGGCATGCAGATCCTGGAGTCGCTCAACCTGCGCCAGCGGCGCCTGGAGATCGTCTCCTGCCCGTCCTGCGGCCGCGCCCAGGTCGACGTCTACAAGCTCGCGGAGGAGGTCACCGCCGGCCTCGACGGCATGACCGTCCCGCTGCGCGTCGCCGTCATGGGCTGCGTCGTCAACGGCCCCGGCGAGGCCCGCGAGGCCGACCTCGGCGTCGCCTCCGGCAACGGCAAGGGCCAGATCTTCGTGAAGGGCGAGGTCATCAAGACCGTCCCCGAGTCGAAGATCGTCGAGACGCTCATCGAAGAGGCGCTGAAGATCGCCGAGCAGATGGAGAAGGACGGGGTCGCCAGCGGCGAGCCGTCGGTCGCCATCGCAGGCTGAGGGGTACGACCTCCCGCGAAGCCCCGCCGCCCGCTCAGGGTGGCGGGGCTTCGTGCTGCCGGAGGCGTGCTCCCGAACCCTCCGGGTACAGTGCGGGAATCAGCAGAACCGCACGGTGAGGCCCCCTCGTGTTGACACACCCCGCCACCCGGGTCCTCGAACCCGCCGACCTCGGCGCCGCACTCGCCGTCCTGGAGAGCGCCCCCGTCGAGAACGCCTTCGTGGCGGCCCGCGTCCAGGTCGCCGGGCTCGACCCCTGGCGTCTCGGCGGCGAGATGTGGGGCTGGTACAGCGAGGGCAGGCTGCGTTCCCTCTGCTACTCCGGCGCCAACCTGGTGCCCCTCTGCGCCACCCCCGAGGCCGTCCGCGCCTTCGCCGACCGGGCCCGCAGGACCGGCCGCCGCTGCTCCTCGATCGTCGGCCCCGCCGAGCCCACCAGCGAGCTGTGGCGGCTCCTCGAGCCCAGCTGGGGCCCCGCGAGGGACGTCCGCGCCCACCAGCCGCTGATGGTCGCGGAGGAACCCTCCGTCACCGTCGCACCCGACCCGCTGGTCCGCCGCGTCCGCAGGGACGAGATGGACGTGATCATGCCCGCCTGCGTGGCCATGTTCACCGAGGAGGTCGGCATCTCCCCGCTCGCCAACGACGGCGGCCTGCTCTACCAGGCCCGGGTCGCCGAACTCGTCGGCGCCGGCCGCTCCTTCGCCCGCATCGAGGACGGCAAGGTCGTCTTCAAGGCCGAGATCGGCGCCGCGACCCGCCAGGCCTGCCAGATCCAGGGCGTCTGGGTAGCCCCCGAGCACCGCGGCAAGGGCCTCTCGGAGACGGGCATGGCCGCCGTCCTCCAGTACGCCCTGGCGGACATCGCACCCGTCGCGAGCCTGTACGTGAACGACTACAACACCCCCGCGAGGGCCGCGTACCGCCGCGTCGGCTTCCGGGAGACCGGCGCCTTCATGAGCGTGCTGTTCTGAGGCCCCGGCCGCTTGTAGGGTGCGCCGCATGGATGACGCAGAGGTCATGATCGGGCCGGTCAATCTCGCCGCCCGGGTGGACGAGGCCCTCGCCGTGCAGGCGCTCGCCTTCGGCCTGGACGAGGACGAGATCGCCGTACGCCGCCACATCGTGCTGCGCCACCTGCTCAGCCCGGGCGCCCGCGCCTACGGGGCCACCACCCCCGACGGGACGCTCGCCGGATTCGTGTACGGGATGCCCAACGACCGCACCCACTGGTGGTCCACCGTCGTCGAGACGTACCTCCGCGCCACCGGTACCGCCGACTGGCTCGACGACTCCTTCGTCATCACGGAACTGCACGTCCACCCGGCCCACCAGGGGCGCGGCATCGGCCGTGAGCTGATCACCACCATCACCGACACGGCGGACGAGCCGCGCTCGATCCTCTCCGCGATCGACACGGACAGCCCGGCCCGAGGCCTCTACCGCTCCCTCGGCTACACCGACCTCGCACGCCAGGTGCACTTCCCGAGCGCCGCCCGCCCGTACGCCGTGATGGGCGCGCCCCTGCCGCTCAAGCGCCGGAACTGATTTCTCCGACCCGGGGAGGCCCGGCTAACCTCCTAGCCATCACCCTTTGTCCCCGGCAGGAGTACGAGAACCATGGCCAACGCACCGGTCCAGCGCATGTCCCAGTTGATGGCGAAGACGCTGCGCGACGACCCGGCCGACGCCGAGGTCCTGAGTCACAAGCTCCTCGTCCGTGCCGGTTACGTGCGCCGCACCGCCGCCGGCATCTGGAGCTGGCTGCCCCTCGGCAAGAAGGTCCTCTCCAACGTCGAGCGCATCGTCCGTGAGGAGATGGACGCCATCGGCGCGCAGGAGGTCTCCCTCCCCGCGCTGCTGCCGCGCGAGCCGTACGAGGCGACGGGCCGCTGGGACGAGTACGGCGCCGAGCTCTTCCGCCTCCACGACCGCAAGGGCGGCGACTACCTCCTCGGGCCGACCCACGAGGAGATCTTCACCCTCCTGGTCAAGGACCAGTGCTCGTCCTACAAGGACCTGCCGGTCATCCTCTACCAGATCCAGACGAAGTTCCGTGACGAGGCCAGGCCCCGCGCCGGCATCCTGCGCGGCCGCGAGTTCCTGATGAAGGACTCGTACTCCTTCGACACGGAGGACGAGGGCCTCGCCCAGTCCTACGCCCTGCACCGCCAGGCCTACCGGCGCGTCTTCGAGCGCCTCGGCCTCGACTACCGCATCGTCGCCGCCACCGCCGGCGCGATGGGCGGCTCGAAGTCCGAGGAGTTCCTGGCCCCGGCCGAGGCCGGCGAGGACACCTTCGCCGACTGCCCGAAGTGCGACTTCGCCGCGAACACCGAGGCGGTGTACCAGGCGGTGAAGCCGGTCGACGCCACCGAGGTCCCCGCCGCCGAGGAGATCCCGACCCCCGACACCCCCACCATCGAGACACTCGCCGCCTCGCTGGGCGTCCCGGCCTCCGCGACGCTCAAGAACCTCCTGGTGAAGGTCGACGGCGAGATCGTCGCTGTGGGCGTCCCCGGCGACCGCGAGGTCGACATGGGCAAGGTCGAGGAGCACTTCGGCCCGACGGCCACGGTCGAGCTGGTGACGGAGGAGGACTTCGCGCACCGCGACGACCTGGTCCGCGGCTACGTCGGTCCGCAGGGCCTGGAGAAGGTCACGTACCTCGCCGACCCGCGTGTGGCGCCGGGCACGGCGTGGATCACGGGCGCCAACAAGGAGGGCATGCACGCGAAGAACGTCGTCGCGGGCCGTGACTTCGAGGTCTCCGAGTACGTCGACGTCGTCGTCGTCCAGGAGGGCGACCCGTGCCCCAAGTGCGGCACCGGCCTGAAGCTGGACCGCGCCATCGAGATCGGCCACATCTTCCAGCTGGGCCGCAAGTACGCCGACGCCCTCAAGCTCGACGTCCTCGGCCAGAACGGCAAGCCGGTCCGGGTGACCATGGGCTCGTACGGCATCGGCGTCTCGCGCGCGGTGGCGGCGCTGGCCGAGCAGACCGCCGACGAGAAGGGCCTGTGCTGGCCGGCCGAGGTCGCCCCGGCCGACGTCCACGTCGTCGCCGCCGGCAAGGCGCTCCAGACCGAGCTGGCGCTCGAGGTCTCCGACAAGCTGGCCGCGGCCGGGCTCCGTGTCCTGGTCGACGACCGCGCGGGCGTCTCCCCGGGCGTCAAGTTCACCGACTCGGAGCTCATGGGCGTCCCGCAGATCCTGGTGGCGGGCCGCCGCGCGGCGGAGGGCGTCCTGGAACTGAAGGACCGCCGGACGGGCGAGCGCGAGGAAGTGACGGTCGCGGAGGCGATCACCCGCCTGACGGCGTAACACAACGAGCGCGGGGCCCTCATGGCCCCGCGCTGCCGGCGCCGCCCCAGCGGAACAGATGCCCACAACCAGGCGGCAACGAGGCCGGGCCCCGCCCTTGCGGACCAGACGCCCGCAACCACCGCAATCGCGTCAGCCGCCCTCCTCCTCGCGGTGTACCGCAGGTTCCACCGACGTTCCCGTCAGGTCCTCGATCGCGTCCTCCGCGTCCGCCCGCCCCGCCAGATACGCCGCCGACCTCGGCGGCACCGGCGGCGGCATCGCGTGCGGGGGCATCATCTCGGCATGGCCCCCGTGCCCCGCCCCCGGTGTCGCCCGTTCCAGGAACCGGAGCAGCTCGACCGGGATCGGGAGCACCAGCGTCGAGTTCTTCTCGGCCGACACCGCCATCACCGTCTGCAACAGCCGCAGCTGAAGCGCCGCCGGCTGCGCGGACATGACCTCCGCCGCCTCCGACAGCTTCTTCGACGCCTGGAGCTCGGCGTCCGCGTTGATCACCCGGGCCCGCCGCTCCCGGTCCGCCTCCGCCTGCCGGGCCATCGAGCGCTTCATCGTCTCCGGCAGGGACACGTCCTTGATCTCGACCCGGTCGATCTGCACGCCCCAGCCGATGGCGGGGGAGTCCAGCATCAGTTCGAGCCCCTGGTTGAGCTTCTCCCGGTTGGACAGCAGGTCGTCGAGGTCGCTCTTGCCGATGATCGAGCGCAGCGAGGTCTGCGCCATCTGCGAGACGGCGAACTTGTAGTCCTCGACCCGGACGAGCGCCTCGGCCGCGTCGACGACCTTGAAGTAGACGACGGCGTCGACCCGGACCGTCACGTTGTCCCGGGTGATGCCCTCCTGCGCGGGCACGGGCATCGTCACGATCTGCATGTTCACCTTGTGCAGGCGGTCCACCGCGGGAACGATCATCGTGAGGCCGGGCGTGCGCACGTCGTCACGCAGCCGGCCGAAGCGGAAGACCACGCCGCGCTCGTACTGCTTCACCACGCGCATCGCGGCGCCCACGTAGACCGCGATCGCCGCGCCCGCGCCGGCCGCCGCCATCAGCAGCTCTTCGATCATCACGGCCCCCTGGAGTGTCGAGCCGCCGAACGCCGCCAACCGGCGAACGGTACAAAAAGGGTATTCCCCTACAGCCAGCTCGCGAACTCCAGGAGCAGCTCGGCGTCCTGCCGCCGCCCCGCCGTCAGCGCCCGGGTGCCCGACTCGACCGCGCGGAACAGGGTCCAGCCGCGCAGCCTCTCCCGGTCCAGGTCCAGGGAGTCGGCCAGTTTGTTGACCCGGCGCCGGGCCGCCGACGCGCCCGACGAGGCGGCCACCAGGTCCTCGACCCGGTCCCGTACGAGCCGGGCCAGGTCATACGCCCGCTCGCCCACCAGCGGCTCGGGGCCGACGGCGAGCCAGGGCGCCCGGTCCCCGGCCAGGACCTTGCCCTGCCGGAAGTTCCCGTGCAGCAGCACCGTCTCGGAGGCCCCGGCCACCAGCTCCCCGCGCGCCGCGAGCGCCGCCGCCGCCAGGTCCCCGGTCGAACCGTCCCCCAGGTGGGCCTCCATCACCGAGGCCTGCCGGGCGGTCCGCTCGGTCACCGTCTCGAAGCCGTGCTCCGCCGGCGGCTCGACCCACAGCTTGCGGACGGTCCCCGCCGCCTCCAGAAGCGCCTTGGCCTCCGGCAGCGAGCGCAGCGAGACCTCGGGATGCAGCCGTTCGAGGACGAGCGCGCCCTCCCCGGCCTCGTCGAGGAGCTGGACCGCGCCCCAGCCGTTCCAGTGCGCGAGCGCCTCCCGCTCCCGGTCCGGCCGGGCGAAGGGGGGTGCGATCTTGAGCGCGGCCGGAGTGCCGTCGGACCGCCGGACGAGCACGACGAGGCTGCTCCGCCCGCCGGGCGCCATCACCCGCTCGGCGTCGAGGGACGCCCGGTCGAGCACCTGGTCGGCGAGGGCGGGCAGGGTCCCGAGCCACTCGGTGGCGGCGGCGTCCCCGTACGTCTCACCGAGCGCCTTCGTCAGTCGCTGCGGCGGTTCGAAACCCATACGTGCGTTGTTCCTTCGGTCGGGGGCGGGGCTCATGCCCGCTCGGCGAGCCCAGGAAAGGTTACGTCGCTGCCGCGCCAGCGGACGGCCCGTACCGCCGCCTCCCTCAGCGCGGCGGCCGCCTCGCGCCGTCGCGGGCCCTCGGAGGCCCGGACCAGGTCGGAGTACACCCCGGCCACCCGGTCCTCCAGGACGGCCGCGAGACGCGCGGCACCGGCCGCGTCCGCGACCCGGAACGGCAGCCCGTACGCGGCCGCCGCCACCACCGGCGAGCCGCCGAGATCGCGTACGGCCCTGCGCAGGGCGTCCCGGCGCGCCCGGTGCGCCTCGTACGCGGCGGTGGCCTCGGCCCGTCGCTCCGTACCGATCCGGCCGCCGACGACCCCGTACCCGTACACCGCCGCGTGCTCGGCGGCCAGCGCGGCCTGGGTCGCGTCGAGGGCGCTCATGCCCGTGCTCCTTCGGTCAGCAGATAGGCGTGCGCGGCGCCGGCGGCGGCCACGGAGGCGAGCAGCCGGGCGTACTCGGGCGGGGCGGTGAGCAGGGCGGCGGTGTGCGCGTCGGAAGCAGTGCGCTCGGCCGCCGCAAGGTCCGTCAGCGCGGCCCGGGGGTCGGCCGCGACGGGTACGGGCGCCGGGGAGGGCGCGGCCTGAGTCGGCGCGGCGGTCGGGGAGGCCGTCGCGGGCCTCACCGCCGTACCGCCCTCGCCGAGGGCCTTCACGTGCGCCGCCACCGAGAGCCGCAGCGGGGTCAGCCGGGGCGCCAGGGCGGGATGGGCGGCGAGCGCCGCGTCGTACCGTTCGAGGAGGGTCCGGGAGGCGGTCACGGAGCGGAGTCGCAGCGCCGCCTCGGCGCGCGCCACCCGTTCGGCCTCCCTTTCGGCCGCGCTCGGCTTCCGGGGCCCGGGATCCTCCGAGGTGCAGCCCGCGAGGGCCGCCGCGGCGGCGGCCGAGACACCCGCTGTCAGGAGGGCGCGCCTGCCCGTCGTCGTCACGCTCTCTCCCTCAGCCGTGGTATGTCGTCGAAGATCGTCGGATCACCGCAGGCGAGCGTACCCGCGGGCCCCGGGGCGGTGGACGGCAACACCCTCCGGGACCGGATACCCTTTGGTCTGACACGCGACGAACACACAACAGCACACGCGGCCGAGGAGTCACCCGGATGAGCACCACCCAGAGCGACAGGCTGCGCGGACTCGTGGAGCCGCTGGTCCACGCGAAGGGCCTGGATCTGGAAGAGATCGAGGTCTCCCGGGCCGGCCGCCGCGGACTGCTGAGGATCGTCGTCGATGCGGACGAGGGCGTGGAACTGGACGCCTGTGCCGAGCTGAGCCGCGCGATCTCCGAGAAGCTCGACGAGACCGACGCGATGGGCGAGGGCGAGTACGTCCTCGAAGTCAGCTCCCCCGGCGCGGACCGCCCCCTGACGCAGATCCGCCACTACGAGCGGGCCACCGGCCGGCTGGTCAAGCTCCAGCTGAACGCCGACGGTGCCGACGAAGAGCTGGTCGCGCGCATCATCGCCGTGGACGAGGACGGCCTCGACCTCGAAGTGCCGGGCGTGAAGGGGCGCAAGCCCACCGCCCGCCGGGTCGCGTTCGCCGACGTCGTCAAGGCGCGTGTCGAGCTCGAGTTCAACCGCAAGGACAAGAAGGAAGAGGAGGCGTAGCCGTGGACATCGACGTGAAGCTGCTCAAGGGCTTGGCGCATGAGAAGGAGATCTCCTTCGACCTGCTGGTCGAGGCGATCGAGTCGGCCCTCCTCATCGCCTACCACCGCACCCCCGACGCCCGCCGCCACGCGCGCGTGGAGCTGGACCGGGCCACCGGTCACGTGACGGTGTGGGCGAAGGAAGACCCCTCCGATCTGGAGGAGGGCCAGGAGCCCAAGGACTTCGACGACACCCCGTCCGACTTCGGCCGGATCGCGGCGAGCACCGCCCGCCAGGTCATCCAGCAGCGGCTGCGCGACGCCGAGAACGACGTGACGTTCGGCGAGTACGCGCGCCGTGAGGGCGATGTCGTCGCCGGTGTGGTGCAGCAGGGCAAGGACCCGAAGAACGTCCTGGTCCGTCTGGACGACAAGCTGGAGGCCATCCTGCCGGTGCAGGAGCAGGTGCCGGGCGAGGAGTACACGCACGGTCTGCGGCTGCGGACGTACGTCGTCCGGGTGGCGAAGGGTGTCCGCGGTCCGTCCGTCACCCTTTCGCGCACCCACCCCAATCTGGTGAAGAAGCTCTTCGCCCTCGAGGTGCCGGAGATCGCCGACGGCTCGGTCGAGATCTCGGCCATCGCCCGTGAGGCCGGTCACCGTACGAAGATCGCCGTCCGCTCCACCCGTTCGGGCCTGAACCCCAAGGGCGCCTGCATCGGCCCGATGGGCAGCCGTGTCCGTAACGTGATGGCGGAGCTGCTCGGCGAGAAGATCGACATCGTCGACTGGTCGGACGACCCTGCCGAGATGGTGGCGAACGCGCTGTCCCCGGCGCGGGTCTCCCGGGTCGAGATCGTCGACATGGCCGCCCGCTCCGCGCGGGTGACGGTGCCGGACTACCAGCTGTCGCTCGCGATCGGCAAGGAGGGGCAGAACGCCCGTCTCGCCGCGCGCCTCACCGGCTGGCGGATCGACATCCGGCCGGACACGGAGCCGAGCGGCCCCGAGGACTGAGACCGTTTTTGGCCATCAAGTGTTCGATTCTTGCCCCGAACAGGTGAGGTCGGCGCGGGGAGGTAGACTTAATAGTGTCTGGCCGGACGCATGCCTGCGCGTGCCCTGAGCGAACCTGTGTGGGATGCCGGGAGCGAGCGGCCAAGAGCGATCTGCTGCGGATCGTGGTGAACAAGGACGAGTGCGTTCCTGATCATCGCGGTACGCTGCCCGGCCGGGGTGCGTACCTGCACCCCGCCGTGGTCTGTCTCGACCTGGCGGTCCGTCGCCGGGCGTTGCCGAGGGCCTTCAAGGTCCAGGGCCCGCTCGACACCACGGAACTGCGTCACCACGTCGAGCGGTCGGCACCGCAGTGAACAAGAAGTACGGCACGGAAAACCGTGCGGTCAGGTACCTCGCGAGTTGGAAGTAGGTCGAGATTGCGATGAGCACTCGATGAGTACGCGATGAGTACGCCCATGAAGTAGCGACGGTCCGGCGGTAACCGGACCTCACAAAGGAGCAAAGTGGCTAAGGTCCGGGTATACGAACTCGCCAAGGAGTTCGGTGTGGAGAGCAAGGTCGTCATGGCCAAGCTCCAAGAACTCGGTGAATTCGTCCGTTCGGCGTCCTCGACGATCGAGGCGCCGGTCGTGCGCAAGTTGACTGACGCTTTGCAGGGCCCCGGTGGCAACGCCGGCAAGTCCCCTGCCAAGCCCGGCGCGCCCCGCAAGGCGGCGCCCTCCCCCGCGGCGCCGTCTCCGGCCGCCGCAGCACGTCCCGCTGCTCCGAAGCCCGGCGCCCCGGCCCCCAAGCCGGCCCCCGCCGCGCCTGCGGCGCCGGCCCCGGTCACTCCGGCCGCGCCCGCGAGCAGCACCCCCTCTCCGGCTCCGGCCGCCTCGGGCCCCCGCCCGGGCCCGAAGCCCGCGCCCAAGCCGGTCACGCCGGCTCCGGCCGCCCCCGAGTTCACCGCGCCTCCGTCGGCTCCGGCCGCCGGTCAGCGCTCCGGTGGCGCCGCCCAGGGGTCCCGCCCCGCCGGCGAGCGTCCGGCCCGTCCGGGCCAGCAGGCGCCCCGCCCGCAGGGGCAGGGTGCTCCGCGACCGCAGGGTCAGGGCGCTCCCCGTCCGGGCGGTGCCCGTCCGGCCGGTCCGCGTCCCGGCAACAACCCGTTCACCTCGGGTGGCTCCACCGGCATGGCGCGTCCGCAGACGCCCCGTCCCGGTGGCGGCGCTCCTCGTCCCGGCGGCCCCGGTGCCGTTCCGGGCGCCCCGCGTCCGCAGGGTGGCCCCGGCGGCGCACAGCGTTCTGGCGGCCCCGGCGCCGGCGGCGGCGCTCGTCCCACCCCCGGTGGGATGCCTCGTCCGCAGGCTCCCCGTCCGGGCGGCGCGCCCGGCGGTAACCGTCCCAACCCGGGCATGATGCCGCAGCGTCCCGCTGCCGGCCCGCGTCCCGGTCCTGGCGGCGGTGGCCGTGGTCCCGGTGGCCCCGGTGGCCGTCCGAGTGGTCCCGGCGGTGGCGGCGGCGGTCGTCCCGGCTTCGCCGGTCGTCCGGCCGGTCCCGGCGGTGGCGGCGGCGGCTTCGCCGGTCGTCCCGGTGGTCCCGGTGGCGGCGGCGGTCGTCCGGGTGGTCCCGGCGGCGGTGGCGGCGGCTTCGGTGGTCGTCCCGGTGGCTTCGGTGGCCGTCCCGGCGGTCCCGGTGGACGTGGTGGCACGCAGGGCGCCTTCGGTCGCCCCGGCGGTCCCGCGCGTCGTGGTCGCAAGTCGAAGCGTCAGAGGCGCCAGGAGTACGAGGCCATGCAGGCCCCGTCCGTGGGCGGCGTGATGCTTCCCCGCGGTGGCGGCGAGGTCATTCGTCTGTCGCGCGGCGCCTCCCTCACCGACTTCGCCGAGAAGATCGGCGCCAACCCGGCGTCGCTCGTCGCGGTGATGATGAACCTCGGTGAGATGGTCACGGCCACGCAGTCCGTCTCCGACGACACGCTGACGATGCTCGGCGAGGAGATGAACTACACCGTTCAGATCGTCTCGCCGGAGGAAGAGGACCGCGAGCTCCTCGAGTCCTTCGACATCGAGTTCGGCGAGGACGAGGGCGGCGAAGAGGCTCTGGTCTCCCGTCCGCCGGTCGTCACCGTCATGGGTCACGTCGACCACGGTAAGACCCGACTTCTCGACGCGATCCGCAAGACGAACGTCGTCGCGGGCGAGGCCGGTGGCATCACCCAGCACATCGGTGCCTACCAGGTGGGTACCGAGGTCAACGGCGAAGAGCGTCGCATCACCTTCATCGACACCCCGGGTCACGAGGCGTTCACCGCCATGCGTGCCCGTGGTGCGAAGTCGACCGACATCGCGATCCTCGTGGTCGCGGCCAACGACGGCGTCATGCCGCAGACGATCGAGGCGCTCAACCACGCCAAGGCCGCCGGCGTCCCGATCGTCGTCGCGGTCAACAAGATCGACGTCGAGGGTGCCGACCCGACCAAGGTCCGCGGTCAGCTGACCGAGTTCGGTCTGGTGGCCGAGGAGTACGGCGGCGACACGATGTTCGTCGACATCTCCGCCAAGCAGGGTCTGCACATCGACTCCCTGCTCGAGGCCGTCGTCCTCACCGCCGACGCCTCGCTCGACCTGCGGGCCAACCCGAACCAGGACGCGCAGGGCATCGCGATCGAGTCCCACCTCGACCGTGGTCGTGGTGCCGTCTCGACCGTCCTGGTCCAGCGCGGAACGCTGCGCATCGGCGACACCGTGGTGGTCGGCGACGCGTACGGCCGCGTCCGGGCGATGCTCGACGACAAGGGCAACAACGTCGAGGAGGCGACCCCGTCGACTCCCGTCCTGGTGCTCGGTCTGACCAACGTGCCGGGTGCCGGCGACAACCTCCTGGTGGTCGACGAGGACCGTACGGCGCGCCAGATCGCCGAGAAGCGCGCTGCGCGTGAGCGCAACGCCGCCTTCGCCAAGCGCGTCCGCCGGGTGTCCCTCGAGGACCTCGACAAGGTGCTCAAGGCCGGTCTCGTCCAGGAACTCAACCTCATCATCAAGGGCGACGCGTCCGGTGCGGTCGAGGCCCTCGAGGCCTCGCTGCTCCAGCTCGACGTCGGCGAAGAGGTCGACATCCGTGTCCTGCACCGCGGTGTGGGTGCGGTCACCGAGTCGGACATCGACCTGGCCATGGGCTCCGACGCCATCGTCATCGGCTACAACGTCCGTGCGGCCGGCCGTGCCGCGCAGATGGCGGAGCGCGAGGGCGTCGACGTCCGGTACTACTCGGTCATCTACCAGGCGATCGAGGAGATCGAGGCGGCGCTCAAGGGCCTCCTCAAGCCGGAGTACGAAGAGGTCGAGCTCGGTACGGCGGAGATCCGCGAGGTCTTCCGCTCGTCCAAGCTGGGCAACATCGCCGGTGTCCTCATCCGCTCGGGCGAGGTCAAGCGCAACACCAAGGCGCGCCTCATCCGCGACGGCAAGGTTGTCGCCGAGGACCTCACGATCCACGGTCTGCGCCGCTTCAAGGACGACGTCACCGAGATCCGCGAAGGCTTCGAGGGCGGTATCAACCTCGGAAACTTCAACGACATCAAGATCGACGACGTCATCGCGACGTACGAGATGCGCGAGAAGCCGCGCGCCTGATCGCGTCCGATCGCAGCAGTGAGCCGGGGCCGGTCGGCGGAAAGTATTCCGTCGATCGGCCCCGGCCGTTGCGTGTACGGTTTCCGGTGTCCCCGCCGAGTGGTCGGCGGGCACACCGAACCCGAACCGGCGGGACATCCGGACACACATGTATGTGGGGACACTGTCCTTCGATCTGCTCCTCGGCGACGTACGTTCGTTGAAGGAGAAACGTTCCGTGGTCAAGCCGATCGTCGCGGAGCTCCAGCGGAAGTTCGCGGTGAGCGTGGCGGAGGTCAGCGGCCAGAACCTCCATCGGCGGGTCGAGATCGGCGTCGCGATGGTGTCGGGGGAGCCGGGGCACCTCAGCGACGTACTGGACCGGTGCGAGCGGCTCGTCGCCGCCCGCCCCGAGGTGGAGCTGCTGTCGGTGCGCCGCAGGCTCCACACTGATGAAGACTGATTTGAGCAAGGCGAAGAAGGAGAAGGACCAGTGGCCGACAACGCGCGGGCGAAGAAGCTGGCAGACCTCATCCGGGAGGTGGTCGCCGAGAAGCTGCAGCGCGGCATCAAGGACCCCCGCCTGGGTACGCACGTGACCATCACGGACACCCGCGTCACCGGCGACCTGCGGGAGGCCACGGTCTTCTACACGGTCTACGGCGACGACGAGGAGCGGGCCAGCGCCGCCGCCGGCCTGGAGAGCGCCAAGGGCATCCTCCGCTCGGCCGTGGGCCGTGCGGCCGGGACCAAGTTCACCCCGACGCTGGCCTTCGTGGCCGACGCCCTCCCGGAGAACGCCAAGACCATCGAGAACCTCCTCGACAAGGCGCGGGCCATCGACGCCCAGGTGCGGGAGGCGTCCTCGGGCGCCACCTTCGCGGGCGAGGCCGACCCCTACAAGAAGCCGGGCGAGGACGAAGCCGCCGAATGAGCAACGCAGCAAAGACCCCCGACGGCCTTGTCATCGTCGACAAGCCGTCGGGCTTCACCTCGCACGACGTCGTGGCCAAGATGCGCGGGATCGCGAAGACCCGCCGCGTCGGCCACGCCGGCACGCTCGACCCCATGGCCACCGGCGTCCTCGTCCTCGGCGTGGAGCGGGCGACCAAGCTTCTCGGTCACCTCGCGCTGACCGAGAAGGAGTACCTGGGCACCATCCGGCTGGGCCAGACGACGATCACCGACGACGCCGAGGGCGAGATCACGGCGTCGGTCGACGCTTCGAAGGTCACCCGTGAGGGCATCGACGCGGGCGTCGCCGAACTGACCGGCGCGATCATGCAGGTCCCGTCGAAGGTCTCGGCCATCAAGATCGACGGCAAGAGGTCGTACGCGCGGGTGCGCGGCGGCGAGGAGTTCGAGATCCCGGCCCGCCCGGTCACCGTCTCCTCCTTCCAGGTGTACGACGTCCGCGAGGCGACCGCAGAGGACGGCACCCCCGTCGTCGACCTGGTCGTCTCCGTCGTCTGCTCCTCCGGTACGTACATCCGGGCGCTCGCCCGGGACCTCGGCGCCGGGCTCGGCGTGGGCGGGCACCTGACCGCGCTGCGCCGCACCCGGGTCGGCCCGTACAAGCTGGACTCGGCGAAGACGCTCGACCAGCTCCAGGAGGAGCTCACGGTCATGCCGGTCGCCGACGCGGCCACGGCGGCGTTCCCCCGGTGGGACGTCGACGAGAAGCGGGCCAAGCTGCTGCTCAACGGCGTCCGCCTGGAGATGCCGGAGTACCCGGCGGGTCCGGTCGCGGTCTACGGACCCGACGGGACGCTTCTCGCCCTCGTCGAGGACCAGCGGGGCAAGGCCAAGAGCCTCGCCGTCTTCGGCTGATACGGGGTTTCAAGGCTCCCGGTGGGGCGGGCACGCGCGCGTGCCCGCCCCACGTCGTTCCCCCGGGAGAGCCTGTCCGGCGGAACGCCGCGGAATCACCCCATCGGGGAGGCGCTCGGAGTGAACGGGGGAGTGCCAGGGGGCGCGTTCGCCCATGAGCGCCTTCAGGTGATCACCCGCTGACCTACCGTCGACACCATGGGACGCGGGGACCTGGCGACGCTGGTACGGATCTGCGATCTGGCGGGCCGGCCGCGCGGCACCGGATTCCTCGCCGACCACCACGGAACGGTCGTCACCAGCCACGAAGCCGTCGACGGGCTCAGCCGTGTCCTGCTGCACGCCCCCGGCGACCGGAGCTGGCTCGCCGAGGCCGAGGCGGTCACGTCCCTGCCGGAGAGCGGACTCGCCCTCGTACGGACCGAGGGACTCGGCGTCCGCCCGCTGCCGCTCGCGACCCGCACCGAGATCGAACCCGGAACCTACGTACGGATCGCCGCCCACGGCTGGCGCGAGGCGCGCGTACTCGGCCCCGCCGCCGTCACGTACGCCGCGGCCGACCGGTTCCACTCCCTCGCCGACGCCCTCGAACTCGCTATCGGCACCGAGGGCGCCGAGGCCCTCCGCCGCGGCGGAGAGGCCGCAGGCGGCCCCGTCCTCGACACCGCCACCGGCACCGTCCTCGCCGTTCTCGGCACCGCCCTGCACGGCGACCGCGAAGCCGCCGGGTACGCGGTGCCGCTCCGGCCCGAAGGCCCCCTCACCGCCCTGCTCCGGCGCAACGCGGCGACCGTCCCCGCCTACGGACCCGACCTCAACCTCGCCGGAATCCTGGAACTGACCGCCACGTCCGGCGGGCCGGTACGGGAACCCGGCCCCTGGCCCGAGCCCGTCGAACGTCCCGCGTGCGTCCGCGAGTTCGCCCGGTTCACCGCGGGAGACTCGCCCGTCCTCGCGCTCGTCGGCGCCCCCGGCACCGGACGCACCACGGCGCTCGCCGCCCTCTGTGCCCGCCGGGCCCGGGGTGTCGCACCCGCCCCCACCGTCCGGCTGCGCGGCGCCGACCTGCGCGCCGACGACCGCTCGGTCGCCGACGCCGTCGGCCGCGCCCTGCACCAGGCGGGCCGTATCGTCGCGGCCTCCGGTGCACTCGGCGACACCACCGCCGTGACCCCGGAACGGGCCGCGGCCCTCGCCCACGAGGCCGGCCGGCCGCTCCTCGTCGTCCTCGACGGCCCCGAGGAGATGCCCCCGCTCCTCGCCCACCGGCTCGCCGAGTGGACGGCGGCCACCGAGGGCTGGCTCCGCGCCCACCACGTCCACCTCGTCACCGCCTGCCGCCCCGAGCACTGGGAACTGGCCGGCGCCCTCTACACCCCGGACGCACCGCACCGGCCGGCCGGCGGCTCCGGGGGCGGAGCTGCGGGCGGGCCCGGGGGCGCACCTGGGGGCGGGCCCGAGGTCGGACCGCCTCCCGCCCTCGTTCTCGGGCCGTACTCCGCGACGGAGGCGCAGGCTGTACGCGAGGGATACGGCCTCCGGGAGACGGACCTCGCCGAGGCCGACGCCCGGCACCCGCTCGCCCTGCGGCTGCTCGCCGAGGTACGGGCCGCGCTCCCGGCGGACGTACCGGGGCGGCCGGGTCGCGAGGAGATCTTCACCGCCTACCTCGACCTCCTGTGTCTGCGGATCGCCGTCCGGATCGCGGCGGGCTCCCGGCCACTCGTCCGGGGGACGGCCGTACGGCGGCTCGCCGCGCGCGTGACCGGGCAGGTCCACGAGGCGGCCCGGCGGTGCCTCGGGCCGGGGCACGGCGTCCTCGACCGCTCCTCCTTCGAGGAACTCTTCCCCTGGCGGGACGGCTGGGCCTCCGCCGTCCTCACCGAGGGCCTGCTCGTCCCTGCGGGCTCCGGCTACCGGTTCGCCCACGAGGAGCTCGCCGACTGGGTGCAGGCGGCCCACCTGGACCTGGACGCGGCGCTGCACGCGCTGGTCCACAGCCGCCACGGGGGCGCGCCGCCTCCGGAGGGCGCTCCCCGCCCGGGGCACCCGGAGCCGGACACGGGGGCCGGGCTGCGCTCACCGGTGGGGGACCACCTGTCCCTCCCTGGGCCCGGCGCCGACGTCCCCCGGCAGCGCACCGCCGGGGAACCGGCACCGGGGTCCGGCCGGCTGCCCGTTCCACGGCACCGCATCGGCCCCGTACTCCAGGCGATGCTGCGCCTCCACCGCGAACAGGGACCGGCCGCCCTGGCCCCGCACCTCGCGGCCCTCGTCGACTCCCTCGACCGCTTCGCCGACGAGGACACGAGGCCCGGGGATCCGCCCGCGTCCCACCCGTACGCCGGTGCCGTCTGGTGGGCCGCGCGGCTGTTCGGGGAGACCGTGCGGCGGGTGGGGGACCCCCGGCCGTACCTGCCCGTCCTCCGCTCGCTCGCCGACCGGATCGGCGGCAGGACCGGACGCCGTCCGGTCTTCGCCGCCTTCGGCACCGCGTTCTGGCTGGCGCTCCCGCTCGGCGAGGACGAGCGGATCGACCTGCTACGGCGACTCGTGCCGGCGGATCCGCCGCCCGGCCGTGAGACCGGCCACGAGGTCGGCGACGGGGTCGGCCGAGAGCCCGACCGTGGGACCGGCCACGCGACCGGCCACACCGGCCACCAGACCGGACGCGATCGGTTTCTCGACGCCGTCGCGCGGATGCTCGTCGCCGACCCCCGGGGCGTCCAGCCGCTCCTCTGTCGCTGGTTCGGTGACGACCGGCCCCTCCCCGCCGCGCCGCACGCCACCGTCGCCACCGCCGCCCAGGCCCTGCTGCACACCCATCGGGCGCTCGCCGTCGACGACCTGTGCGAGGCGCTCGTCTCCACCGCCCATCCGCTCGCCGAAGGTCTGCTCGCCGCCCTCGCCGAGGACGAGCCCGCCGCCGTCTGCCGGGCCGTCGACCGGTGGGCCCACGACGACGGGCGCCCGGAGCGGCGCGTCGCCGCCGCCGCGTACGGACACCTGGTCGCCGGACACACCACCACCTCCGCCGACCGGGAGCTCCTCCGCTACGCCGCTCTCGCCCTGCTCGCCCGCCCCGGTGACCAGGCCCTCCACGGAGCCGCCCTCGGCCTCCTGATCCGGGACCCGGACAGCCGCGCCCGCCATCTGCCCCGGGCCCTCGCCGAACCCGGGGTGCCGGCGAGCGCCCTCGCCGACGCGCTTCCCACCGACCCCGGACCGGTGCTCGCCGCCCTCGGGGCCCGGCTGCGCGGTGCGGGCGAGGTGCCGGCCGCCGCCCTGCGGGCCCTCGCCGAGGTCGACACGCCCGCCCTCGCCCGCCGGATCGCCGCCCTCGTCCGCGACTACGTCGCCCGCCACCCCGAGGGCGCGGGGCACGTGGCCGACTTCGTCGACCGCCGGTTCGAGGACGGCCCGGCGGCCAGGGCCGTGCTCCACCCGCTGGTCACCGGCTTGATCCGGGGCCGCCCCGCCCCCGTCCGCCGCGCGCTCGCCCCCGTCCTCGCGGCCCCCGGCACCGGCGCCTCCCGCCACCTGCGGGCCGAACTGCTCGACGTACTCCTCGCCCATGAGCGGTACGAGGCAGAGGCGGGGGAGCTGAGCGTCCTGGAGGCCCTCCTGACAGCCGCGGCCGAGGGCTCCGAGTTCCGCAGCGAGCCCCGCACGCGGGAGCTCACCCACCGGGCCGGCACCCTGTGGGCGCGTACCCCCGAGGGCGCCGGGCGGCTCGACCCGGCCCTCGCGGGACTCGCCCGCGCCCGGCCCCACTTCGCCGCGCTGCTCGCCCGCTGGACGGTCGCCTCCCCCGGCGACTGGGTGCCGCTGCTGGGTCCCGAGACCCTCCAGGCGCTGCGGACCCACGGCACTTCCATGCCGATGCGAACCGACGGCCGTGGGCATGGCAGTCTTAGACCTGCGTAATCGGCGAACAGGCGGACGAGGAGCGGTCACAGTGCAGCGCTGGCGTGGCTTGGAGGACATCCCCCAGGACTGGGGGCGCAGTGTTGTCACCATCGGCTCCTACGACGGTGTGCACCGCGGGCACCAGCTGATCATCGGGCGGGCCGTCGAGCGCGCCCGGGAACTCGGCGTCCCCGCCGTCGTGGTCACTTTCGACCCCCACCCCTCCGAGGTCGTGCGGCCCGGCAGCCACCCGCCGCTGCTCGCCCCGCACCACCGGCGCGCCGAGCTGATGGCCGGCCTCGGTGTGGACGCGGTGCTCGTACTGCCGTTCACCGCCGAGTTCTCCCAGCTGTCCCCGGCCGACTTCATCGTCAAGGTGCTCGTCGACAAGCTGCACGCCAAGGCCGTCATCGAGGGCCCCAACTTCCGCTTCGGACACCGGGCCGCCGGAGACGTCGCCTTCCTCACCGAGCTCGGCGCCACCTACGACTACGAGGTCGAGGTCATCGACCTGTTCGTCAGCGGCACGGCGGGCGGCGGCCGGCCCTTCTCCTCCACGCTCACCCGCCGGCTCGTCGCCGAGGGCGACATGGCGGGGGCGGCCGAGATCCTCGGCCGCCCGCACAGGGTCGAGGGCATCGTGGTCCGCGGCGCGCAGCGCGGCCGCGAGCTCGGCTTCCCGACGGCCAACGTCGAGACCCTGCCGCACACGGCGATCCCGGCGGACGGCGTCTACGCGGGCTGGCTGACGGCGGCGGGGGAGCGGATGCCGGCGGCGATCTCGGTCGGCACGAACCCGCAGTTCGACGGCACGGAGCGGACGGTCGAGGCGTACGCGATCGACCGCGAGGGCCTCGACCTGTACGGGCTGCACGTGGCCGTGGACTTCCTGGAGTACGTGCGGGGGATGCTGAAGTTCGACACCCTGGACGATCTGCTCCTGGCGATGGCGGGCGACGTGAAGCGCTGCCGGGAGCTCACGGAGGCGTACGACCGGGAGCACCCGGGGGCCTGAGCCCGGCCGCCGCCCTCCCCGTACCGCTCACCGGATGACGAAACCGCTCACCAGGTGACGAAGAGCTCCTTCGGACCGCGGATCAGCCCCTTCGACTGCCACACCACGTCCTCGGGGCTCCCCGCGAGCCGCAGCTCCGGATAGCGGCGCAGCAGCGTCGAAAGCATCACCTCGGACTCCATGCGGGTGAGCATGGCGCCCATGCAGTGGTGCGGTCCGTGCCCGAAGGAGACGTGCCCGATGCCCTCCCGGTCGAAGTCGAGGGTGTGCGGGTCCTCGAAGGCCTCCGGGTCGCGGTTGGCCGCGAGGTAGGAGGCGTACACCGCCTCACCCGCCCGGATCAGCACCCCGCCGATCTCGACGTCCTCCGTCGCGATCCGCGGGAGCCCGACCCCGTTCCGGTGCGGGATCCACCGCAGCAGCTCGTCCACGGCCTGGGGGAGCAGCTCGGGCTCGGCGCGCAGCCGGTCCGCGAGCTCCGGCCGGGTGAGCAGTACGTAGACCATGTTGGCGCTGTTGTTCCGTACGGCGTGGGCGCCGCTGATCAGGATGGCCATGGCCAGGGAGACGGCCTCGTCGGCGTTGATCCTGCCTTCCGCGAGGGACTCGGCGAGCACCCCCGCCAGATCGTCCTGCGGCTCGGCGAGCCGCCGGTCGAGCAGCCGGGTGACATAGCCGTGGATCTGGGCCTTGGCGGCCCGGCTGCTCTCCGGGCCGGGTCCCGAGGACAGGATGAGGTCGGGCCAGGAGGCCAGCTCCGCCCGGTCCTCCTCGGGGACGCCGAGCAGGTCGCACACCACCGCCATCGGCAGCGGGCCGTGCAGGTGCTTCATCAGGTCGGCGGGCCGGCCGGCCGCCTCCATGGCGTCCAGGAAGCGGTCGGCGCTCGCCTGGGCGAGCGGACGCAGCCGTTTGGTGCTCTGTCCGGTGAACGCCTTGGTCACGGCCTTGCGCAGCTGGGTGTGGTACGGCGGATCGGCGTAGTTGAGGGCCGCCTTCGAGGCCACCATGTGGCCGGTCATCTTGGTGACCTGCCGTTCGAGCAGCGCCGTCCGGCTGAACCGGGGGTCGGAGGTCACCGCGCGCACGTCCTCGTACCGCGTCACCAGCCAGGCCTCGTTCTCCGCGGTGAACGGCAGCCGGATGCGGGCGACGGGCTCCTTGTCGAGGAGTTCGGTGAGCAGCGGGTCGAAGGTGAGGGCGGGGAGGTCGTCGACGGCCCAGGTACGGGCGGGCGGGGGCGGCGGGGGCCCGGCGGTCGTCCGTTCGGAGGGTGTCGCTTCTGACGCTGGTTCGGCGGTCGTCTCGGAGGTCATGTGGTGGCTGTTCCCGGCGGCGGACGGCGGCGATCCGCCGAGCGCCGACAGCCCCCTGAACGGAGCACCCTCCGGAGGTCCCGCCCCTCACCCAGCGTAGGCGTCCGGTGGCGCTCGCGGTTGCGGGGTCGCGATCACCGGGTGAGTGTGGGCGGCAGTTCACGCGAACGAGACGAAGGAGCGAGTGTCGTGGTGACTTTGTGCAAGCCCGCGGTGTCCGTGCCCGAGCACGTGATCACGATGGAGGAGACCCTCGACCTCGCCCGCTCACACCATGCGGGGCATCCTCAACTGGCCCTGGCCCTACGCCTGATCGGCAACACCGGGGTGACCAGGAGACACATCGTCCAGCCCATCGAGGAGACCCTGAAGCATCCAGGCTTCGAGGAACGCAACATCCGCTACGAGGCAGAGGCCAAGGCCCGCGTCCCGGGCGTCGTCCGGGAGGCCCTGGACAACGCGGCGCTGCGCCCGGCGGACATCGACATGATCGTCTACGTCTCGTGCACGGGCTTCATGATGCCGTCCCTGACCGCCTGGATGATCAACACGATGGGCTTCCCCAGCCACACCCGCCAGCTCCCCATCGCGCAGCTCGGCTGCGCCGCCGGCGGAGCGGCGATCAACCGGGCGCACGACTTCTGCACCGCCTACCCCGACGCCAACGTCCTCATCGTGGCCTGCGAGTTCTGCTCGCTCTGCTACCAGCCCACCGACCTCGGCGTCGGCTCGCTGCTCTCCAACGGCCTCTTCGGCGACGCCGTCGCCGCCGCCGTGGTCCGCGGCCGGGGCGGCACCGGGATCGCCCTGGAGCGCAACAGCTCCCACCTCGTGCCCGACACCGAGGACTGGATCGCCTACAGCGTCCGCGCCACCGGCTTCCACTTCCTGCTCGACAAGCGGGTGCCCGGCACGATGGAGCCGCTCGCCCCGGCGCTCCGCGAGGTCGCGGGAGAGCACGGCTGGGACGCCGGGAAGCTGGACTTCTACATCATCCACGCGGGCGGGCCGCGCATCCTCGACGACCTGAGCCGCTTCCTCGAAGTGCCCCCTGAGGCCTTCCGGTTCAGCCGCGCCACGCTCACGGAGTACGGCAACATCGCCAGTGCCGTCGTCCTGGACGCCGTCCGCCGGCTCTTCGAGGAGGGCGGTCAGCCCGAGGGCGCGCGGGGCATCCTCGCCGGCTTCGGCCCCGGGATCACCGCCGAGATGTGCCTCGGGCGGTGGACGAACGCCCCGGTCACCTCCGAGCCGAACCTCGGGACCCGCCGCATCGTGGGCTACTCGCCGCCGCTCCAGCCGTCCCGTACGGCCGCCTGAGCGCCGAGCGCCGACCACCCCGTACGTGCACACGTACGCGTATGAGCCCCGTGACGACCCCGGACGCCGCGTCCGGCGAACCCACGAACCGCCCCAGCAGAGGAGAGCCATGTCCGCCACGCCACCCTCCCCCCGCAGCAGGCGCCCGAAGGCCCTGCGAGGCTCCGCCGCGCTCACCGCGCTGGTCGCCGGAGCGGCCGCCGCCTCGCTCGCCGGCGCACCCGCCCAGGCGTCCGCGCCCCACGCGGTCCGGGTGCCCATGCACCAGTGCTGGGTGAACGGCGTCGCCGCCCCGCCCGGCGAGATCGTCAGCGGCACGAACCGCGACGACAACATCTTCTGCGACAGCGACCTGGAGAACGTCACCGTCTGGGGCGGCGACGGGAACGACATGATCGAGGTGCGCGGCCTGGTCATCGACTCGGCCGTGATGGGCGGCGAGGGCGACGACGTCATCCGCGCCAAGCACCTCGTGCCCCAGAACGCCTCCAGCATGGTCCGGGGCAACCGGGGCAACGACATCATCAAGGTCGCCACCGTCTCGGGCGACGGCGCCGAGCACGGCGCGGTCGTCCACGGCGACGACGGCGACGACAAGATCACCACCGGCTCGGTCACCGGCGCGCCCGGCAAGTTCAACCGGGGCGGCGGCATCGTCACCGGCAACGACGGCGTCGACACCATCAAGGTCGGCACGATCGACTTCTCCGGCCGGGTCCTCGGCGGCAGCGAGGCCGACACCATCGAGGCGGCGGCCCTCGGCCCCGAGTCCGGCGGCATGATCCAGGCCGGACCCGGCGACGACAGCATCAGCGGACCCGGCGGCGCGGTCCTGACCGTCGGCCCGCACTGGGGCTCCGTCGACGCCGGTGTCGGCAAGGACACCTGCACGGTGAAGTCGGTCTCCACCCGTACGTCCATCAGCGCGTGCGAGATCCTGCCGAAGGCGGCACCCGAGGACGGCGCGGCCAAGCCCTCGGGGCCCGGCAAGCCCGGCAAGCCCGAGGGGCCCACGGAAGCCAAGCCCGAGGGGCCCACGGAGGCCAAGCCGGCCGGGCAGGACGGCGTCCCGGCCGAGCCCGCCGAGCCGGGGTACGCCGTCGGCCGGCCCGCACCGGTGGACGCGGCCGCCGAGCCCGCCGAGGAGCCCGGCGTCCGCTGAGCCCGACCGGCTCAGACCACGGCCTGCCGCGTCACCCAGTGGCAGGCCACCTCCTGTGTCCCGCCGCCGCCCAGGACCGGCAGGCCCTCGCCCCGGCAGCGGTCCGCGACCGCCGCCGCCTCGCCGGAGGCGAGGACCTGACAGCGGGCGTGGAAGCGGCACCCGGAAGGGATGCGGGACGGATCCGGGGGCTCACCGGTCAGCACCACCGGAGCGCCCCCGGACTCCGGCAGCACCGACAACAGCGCGCGGGTGTACGGGTGTTGGGGCCGGGTCAGTACGGACTCGACCGTGCCGGTCTCCACGACCCGCCCCAGGTACATCACCGCCACCCGGTCCGCGATGTTCCACGCGAGCCCCAGATCATGGGTCACCACGAGCGCGGAGAGCCCGAGTTCGTCGCGCAGGCGAAGCAGCAGCGCCAGGATCTCGCCCCGTACGGACGCGTCGAGGGAGGCCACCGGCTCGTCCGCGACGATGAGTTCGGGCTCCAGGACCAGCGCCCCCGCGATGACCACCCGCTGCCGCTGGCCACCGGACAGCTCGTGCGGATAGCGCAGGAAGAATCGCTCCGGGGGTCGCAGCCCGGCCCGCGCGAGCGCCCCGGCGACCGCCTCCCGCTCGTCGCGCTCCGACCGGTGGACCCCGTGGATCCGCAGCCCCTCCGCCACCGCGTCGTACACGGTGTGCCGGGGGTTCAGCGAACCGCTCGGGTCCTGGAGCACCAGCTGCGCCCGCTTCCGGTAGGCCCTGAGGGCCCCGGAGGAGTACCCGAGCGGCTGCCCGTCGAAGGCGACCGTCCCCGACGTGGGCCGCACGAGGCCGAGCAGCGAACGCGCGAGCGTCGTCTTGCCGCACCCCGACTCCCCGACGAGCGCCACGATCTCACCCGCGCCGATGTCCAGGTCCACCCCGTCGACCGCGCGCGCGGTCGGCGCGCCCCGCCGCCCGGGGAAGGCGACGTGCAGCCCGCGCGCCGAGAGCAGCGGCCCCGCGGATGTCTCCGTACTCATGACGTACTCCCCACATGGACGCAGGCGGCCCGGTGACCCGCGCCCGCCTCCCGCAGTTCCTGGTCGCTCGTCCCGCAGGCGTCCACCGCCACCGGGCAGCGCGGATGGAAGGCGCAGCCCCCGGGCAGCTCCGCCGGGTCCGGCGGGTCACCCGGCAGGCCGCGCGGAGCCCGCCGGGACGCGAGGTCCCCGACGCGCGGGAACGCCGAGGACAGCGCGCGCCCGTAGGGGTGGTGGGCGGCCTCGTACACCGCCCGCGCGGGACCCTCCTCGACGACCCGGCCCGCGTACATCACGGCGAGCCGGTCGCAGGTGTCGGCGAGGACCGCGAGGTCGTGGCTGATCATCAGCAGGCTGATGGACTGCTCGGCGACGAGCCGCTCGATCAGCCGCAGGATCTGCGCCTGGATCATCACGTCGAGCGCGGTCGTCGGCTCGTCCGCGACGATCAGCCGGGGATCGCAGGCGAGGGCCATCGCGATCATCACGCGCTGCCGCTGCCCGCCGGAGAGCTCGTGCGGATAGGCGGCCGCCCGCGCGGCGGGCAGACCGACGTGTTCGAGCAGCTCGCCCGCGCGCCTGCGGGCCGCCGCCGGGGTCGCGTGGCCGTGGACGAGCAGCGGTTCGGCGATCTGGTCCCCGATCCGGTGCACCGCGTTGAGCGAGTGCATCGCGCCCTGGAAGACGATCGAGGTGCCCGCCCAGCGCACGGCCCTGAGGCGCCCCCAGGTCATGGCGAGGACGTCGTCGCCGTCGAGCAGGATCCGGCCCTCGATCCGCGCGGAGGCCGGGAGCAGCCGGAGCAGCGCGAGCGCGAGCGTGGACTTGCCGCATCCGGACTCGCCCGCCACGCCCAGCTTGCTGCCCGCCTCCAGGGTCAGGTCGACCCCGCGCACGGCGGGCACGGCGGCCGCGCCGGACCCGTACGTCACTCTGAGGTCCCGTACTTCCAGGAGGCTCATCGCCCCACCCCCAGCTTCGGGTTGAGCACGGACTCCACCGCGCGGCCGCACAGCGTGAAGGCGAGCGCGACCAGGGCGATGGCGATGCCGGGCGGGGCCAGGTACCACCAGTGCCCGGAGGAGACGGCACCCGCCTCGCGCGCGTCCTGGAGCATCCCGCCCCAGGAGACCACCGTCGGATCGCCGAGCCCCAGGAAGGCGAGGGTCGCCTCGGTGAGGATGGCCGTGGAGATGCCGAGCGTGGTCTGCGCGAGGACGAGCGGCATCACGTTGGGCAGCACGTGCTTGCTCATGATGTGCCCGTGTCCGCCGCCGAGCGCGGTCGCCCGCTCGATGTACGGGCGGGACTCGACCGCGATCGTCTGGGCCCGGACCAGGCGGGCGGTGGTCGGCCAGGAGGTCACGCCGATCGCCAGGACCACCGTCCACATCGACCGGGACATGACGGTGGCGAGCACGATCGCGAGGACGAGGGCCGGCATCACCAGGAACCAGTCGGTGATCCGCATGACGACGGTCGAGAACCAGCCGCCGTAGTGTCCGGCGATGATGCCCACGAGGGTGCCGATGGCGACCGAGAGGCCCGCCGCGAGCAGCCCCACGAGCAGCGAGATCCGCGCTCCCCAGATCAGCAGGCCGAGCAGCGAGCGCCCGAACTGGTCGGTGCCGAGCGGGAATTCGAGGCTGGGCGCCTCCAGGGCCGTGCCGGGGGCCTTCGTCACCGACTGCACGTCGGCGCCGACGAGCAGCGGGGCGGCGAGCGCGAGCAGCGCGATCAGGGCGAGGCCCGCGAGGCCGAGGAGCCCGGCCCGGTGCGTGCGGTACGCCTTCCAGAAGCGGGCCATCGTGTTCCGGCGGCGTTCCCAGGTCAGTGACGACGTCGACCGGCCGCCCGTCGGTTGCGTGGAGGTCATCGGCCCACCCGGGGGTCGAGCAGCGGATAGAGCAGGTCGGCGATCAGGTTCATCACGATCATCGCTCCGGCGAAGACCACGAAAAGGCCCTGGACCAGCGGCAGATCGGGCACGCTCAGCGCCTGGTAGAACAGCCCGCCGAGCCCCGGCCAGGAGAACACCGTCTCCACCAGGATCGAACCGGCGGCCACGTGGCCCAGGTTGATGAAGAACATGGTGACGGTCGGCAGGAGCGCGTTCGGCACGGCGTGCCGGCGGCGCACGGCGTCGTCGCGCAGCCCCTTCGCCCGCGCGGTGGTCAGATAGTCGCCGCCCATCTCGTCGAGCAGCGAGGACCGCATCACGAGCAGGGTCTGCGCGTAGCCGACGGCCACGAGCGTGACGACGGGCAGCACCAGATGGTGGGCGACGTCGAGGACGTACGCGAAACCGGTCTCGCCGGTCCCCGACTCCATGCCGCCGGTCGGGAAGAGTCCCGGGATCGGACCCATGCCCACGGAGAACACGATGATCAGCAGCAGCCCGAGCCAGAAGGAGGGCACCGACCACAGGGTCAGCGCGATTCCGGTGTTCAGCCTGTCGCCGAGACCGCCGTGCCGCCAGGCCGAGCGGGTGCCGAGCCAGAGCCCGAGCGCCGAGTAGATCACCACGGCGACCCCGGTGAGCAGCAGGGTCGCCGGGAGCTTCTCCGCGATCAGCTCGCCGACGGGGGCACGGAACTGGAACGAGGTGCCCAGGTCGCCGCTGAGCGCCTTGGCGCAGTAGTCGGTGAACTGCTGCCACAGCGGCAGATCGAGCCCGAACTGACGCCTCAGGGTGGCGAGCTGTTCGGCGGACGTGGGCACGCCGTGCGTCATCGCCTTCACCGGGTCACCGGGGATGATCCGGAAGAGGAAGAAGCTGGTGACCAGGACGGCGAAGAGGGAGACGAGCGCGCCGCCCAGCTTCCCCGCCGCGTGACGGAGATAGCCGAGGGAGGAACCGGTGCGGGACGCGCCGTCCGTGGCGGGGGCCTTCTCGGCCCGCGCCACGTCGGCTGCGGTGCTTGCCGTCGTCACGTCCTACTCGCGGTCGTCGGCGGTGGAGCGGCGGCGCAGACCGAGGACGATGCCGGCGCCGACGACGACCACCACGGCCACGCCGATGCCGACGATCACCCCGGTGGACGAGCCGCCGTCGGAGTCGGCGGCCCCGGCCGCGGGCACGGCCGACCACCAGCTCCAGTAGCCGTCCTGGCCCCACAGGTTTCCTGCGGCCTCGGGCATGGTCGTGATGGACGCGATCTGGTCCGTGCGGTACGCCTCGAGGGCGTTCGGGTAGGCCATGATGTTCATGTACCCCGTGTCGTACAGCCGGGACTGCATCCGCTTCACCAGATCCGCCCGCTTGGCGGCGTCGTACTCCACCGCCTGCCGCGCGTAGAGCCCGTCGAACTCCTTGTCGCAGATGAAGTTGTCGGTGGCTCCGGAGTCCTTCGGCGTCGCGGGGAGCGTGCCGCAGGTGTGGATCGACAGGACGTAGTCCGGGTCGGGGTTGACCGACCAGCCGTCGAAGGCGAGGTCGTAGTCGCCCTTGACCCAGGGGTCGGAGACGCTGTCCAGGCACTCGACCTTCAGTCCGATGCCGAGCTTGCCCCACCACTCCTGGAGGTACTTGCCGACGGCCTTGTCGTTCGGGTCGGTGGCGTGGCAGAGGATCCGGAACTCCAGCGGCCTGCCGTCCTTGCCGAGCCGCTTCCCCGCGGCGTTCTTCCGGTACCCGGCCGCGTCGAGCGTCTTCTCCGCCGCGGCGGGGTCGTACGCCCGCTTCTGTCCGGCCTCCGGCTTCCAGAAGTACGAGCCGAAGCGCGGCGGGATGTACCCCTCGCCCTCGACCGCGTGTCCCTGGAAGACCTTGTCCACGAGGGTGGTGCGGTCGACCGCGAGGAAGAGCGCCTTGCGCACGGCCGGGTCGAGCAGCGCCTTGTGCCCGTTGCCGAAGGTCCTGCCGTCCTGCGCCTTCGCGCCCGGGTTGGTGGCGAGGGCGTAGAACCGGCGGCCCGGCGCGTCGTTGACCCTGATGTTCTTCTGCGTCTTCAGCGCGGCCGCCTGGGCGGGCGTCAGGTTCGGTACGAAGGAGACCTCGCCCTTCTGGAGGGCGGCGACGGCGGCGTCCCCGTCCTTGTAGTACTTGAAGACCAGCTCGTCGAACTTCGGCGCGCCCCGCCAGAACTTCTTGTTCGGCTTGAGCTTGATGTACTGGTCGACCTTGAAGTCCGTGATGACGAAGGGCCCGTTCCCGACGATGGGGAACTGCTTGTCGTTGTTGAACTTCGAGAAGTCGCCGACCTTCTCCCAGACGTGCTTCGGCACGATCGGCACGTCGAGCGCCGTCATCGTCGCCTGGGGCTTCTTCAGGCGGATCACGAGCGTCCGCGGGTCGGGCGCCGTGACCTGCGCGAAGTTGGCCGTGAAGCTGCCGTTGGCGGTGGCGGCGTTCGGGTCGGTCATCATCTTGTTGAAGGTCCAGGCCGCGTCCTCGGCGGTGGCCGGCTTCCCGTCGGACCAGGTCGAGTCCTCGCGGATCGTGTACGTCCACGTCAGCTTGTCCGGCGAGGAGGTCCACGCCGTCGCGAACCCCGGGACCGGGCGGGCGTCCTTCGCGTCGTAGTTGGTGAGGTACTCGTAGGCCAGCCGGTGGATGCTGGTCGAGGTGAGCTTCTGCGCGAGGAACGGGCTCAGCGAGTCGATGCTCTGCGAGACGGCGACGGTGAGCGTGTTCGTGGCCGGGGCCTTGCTGTCGGCGGCGGCGGTGCCGGGGACGGCCACGAGCGAGACGGCCGTGACACCGGCGGCGAGCAGCGGAAGGAGCGCTCTGTGGGCGAGGGGGGCGGGGCGGGGTGGAGCCTTCGTGACCATGACCATGGGACGTGACCTCGCGTCGGGCTGTCGTGGATCTTGGGCTGACGATGGGTGAAGCGAAGGTGTATCAGCGGTGGTCTGCCGTCGTCAACGATCCCTCAAACCCCTTGTGGACTGCGGGAATGCCATGAGGCCCCGCACCGGGGAACCGGTACGGGGCCTCATTGGTCTACTCCTGTGACGCCTTACTGCTGAGGGGCTGGCGGAGCCCCCGGGGGCTGCTCCTGGTGCCAGTCGGGCGGCGGGACCTGGGCCTGTCCCTGGTCGTGGCCCTGACCGAACCCGGAGCCGTGGTCCTGCGGATCCGTCTGCGGGGGCAGCGGCTGACCGGGCTGCGGCTGCTGCCAGCCCTGGGGCATCCCGGGCTGCCCGGCGGGCGCGCCGAACGGCTGTCCGGGCGAGGGCTGTGCTCCGTACGGCTGACCCGGCGCGGGCTGACCGGGCATCGCCTGACCGGGCATCGGCTGACCGGGCATCGGCTGACCCGGCATCGGCTGCGCCGCGTAGGGCTGTCCGGGAGCGGGCTGTGCTCCGTACGGCTGGCCCGGTGCCGGGGGCTGTCCGTAGGGCTGCTGCGGGTACGGCTGCCCGGCGACGGGCTGCCCCGGCATCGGCTGTCCGGCGGCGGGCTGCGCGCCGTACGGCTGACCCGGTACGGGCTGGCTGGGCGCGAACTGCCCCGGCACCGGCTGCCCGGGCATCGGCTGGCCGTACACCGGCTGGCCGGGCATCGGCTGTCCCGGCATGGGCTGGCCGGGCATCTGCTGGCCGCCCGGCATCGGCGGGGCCATGTGCGGAGGCATCGCGCCCTGCCCGTCGCCGGTCCACAGGCCCTGCACCTGCTGGGCCCGTACGAAGTCCTCGGCCACCATCGCCGAGAGGTGGAAGTACGCCTCCCGGGTCTTCGGCCGCATCATGTCGAGGTCCACCTCGGCACCGGCCGACAGGTGCTCGTCGAAGGGCACGACCACGACACCGCGGCAGCGCGTCTGGAAGTGCTGCACGATGTCCTCGACCTTGATCATCTTTCCGGTCTCGCGGACCCCGGAGATGACGGTGATCGAGCGCTGCACCAGGTCCGCGTAGCCGTGCGCGGAAAGCCAGTCGAGCGTCGTCGACGCGCTGGAGGCGCCGTCCACGGAGGGCGTGGAGATGATGATCAGCTGATCGGCGAGGTCGAGCACCCCGCGCATGGCGCTGTACAGCAGGCCCGTGCCCGAGTCCGTGAGGATGATCGGGTACTGCTTGCCCAGGACCTCGATCGCCCGCCGGTAGTCCTCGTCGTTGAAGGTGGTAGAGACGGCCGGGTCCACGTCGTTGGCGAGGATCTCAAGACCGGACGGCGCCTGCGAGGTGAACCGGCGGATGTCCATGTACGAGTGGAGGTACGGGATCGCCTGCACCAGGTCACGGATGGTCGCCCCGGTCTCGCGCCGCACCCGTCGGCCCAGGGTTCCGGCGTCCGGGTTGGCGTCGATCGCCAGGATCTTGTCCTGCCGCTCGGTCGCCAGGGTCGCGCCGAGCGCGGTCGTCGTCGTGGTCTTGCCGACACCGCCCTTGAGCGAGATGACCGCGATCCGGTAGCAGGAGAGGACCGGGGTGCGGATCAGCTCCAGTTTCCGCTGCCGCTCCGCCTCCTCCTTCTTCCCGCCGAGCTTGAAACGGGCGGCGCCGCCGGGCGTACGGCTGGACTTCGGCTTCTGCTTGTTGTTCCGGAGCAGACGGTCGGAGGAGAGCTCGACGGCCGCGTTGTATCCGAGCGGGGCGCCCGGCACCGAACGCTCCCGCTGGTCGTGCGTGACCGGCGAGGGCCAGGCGGCCCCGGTCCGCGGGTCGACGGGCGGCTGCCCGTCGTACGGCGGCTGGGGGGCGGCGGCCTGCGGGGGTACGGCGGCGGGGTGCGGGTAGCCGTATCCGCCGCCCGGGACCTGCGCCTGCGGCGGCACACCGCCGGGAGGCGCGGACTGTCCCCCTGGGCCCTGCGGCCCGGGAGGTGCCCCCAGCGGGTAGCCGTAACCGCCCTGCTGCGGAGGCGTACCGGGCTGCGGGAAGCCGTAGCCGCCCTGCTGCGCGGGGGCGGGCGGCTGAGGAGCCTGCGGGTAGCCGTAGGAGCCGGGGGCCTGGGGCTGTGCCTGGGGCTGGGCCTGCGGCGGCACGGCGCCGGGAGTGGTGGGCGCCGGCCAGGCGGCGGCGGGCGGCAACGGCGCGGCCTGCGGCGCCGGCTGGGCACCGGGGGCCGGCTGCGCGGGCCACTGCTGGGCGGGCCCGGGGGCGGCCGGCTGGAAGGACGGCGGCAGCGGCGGCAGCCCACCTGCCCCCGGCCCGGCGGCGGGAAGGGGCCCGGGACCGCCGGGGAACGGCCCGGGAGCCACACCGGGACCGAAGCCCTGGGGCGCGTCGGCGGGCGCGTAGGGGGCGGGGGCGGCCGGGTGCGCCTCCGGCGGCGCGGGCGCCTCGGTGGGAACGACGCCGGTGACCGTCCCGGCGGGCGCGTCGGTGCCGTCGGTCTCGCCGGTCTCCGGGGTCGATACGGCGACGGGCGTCGCGTCGGGGGCGTCGGGGGTGTCGGAGGGCTCCGCCGGGGTCGCGGCCTCGGCGTCCGGCGCGGTCTCGTCCGACGGCCCGTCGGACGCGTCGGCCCCGGTCGTCGTGCTGTCGGCCGTGTCCTCGGCGGTGGTGTCGTCGACGGCTGCGGTGGGAGCGGAGCTCTGGCCCTCGCCCGGTGCCTGTCCCGTGTCGGAGGCGCCTTCCGCGGCGTCCGGCGTCGCCGGCGCGGGGGAGGCCTCCGCCGCGCGCTCCGCCATCTCGCGCTGGAGCGCGGCGGGGGAGAAGCGCACGGTGGCGCCGCTCTCGAGATCCCCGCCCCCGAGGGAGGCCCCGGGCGCGGACGCCTCCGGAGCGGGCGCGGGCGCGGAAGCACCGGGCGTGGAGGCGGGCGGCACCGGAGCACCAGGCACCCCGGCGCCCGGCACGGACGCGCTCGGCACGGATTCTCCCGGCATGGACGCGCTCGGCACCGATCCGCCCGGCACAGAGGAACCCGGCACCGAAGTACCCGCTCCGGCCACCGGCACCCCGGCGACGGGCGTAGCACCCACGCCGGCCGGAGCCGTACCCCCGGGACCCGTACCCGCCGGAACCGCGCCGACAGGAGCCGTACCCACCGGACCCGCACTCACCGGACCCGTACCCACAGGAGCCACCCCCGCCGGAGGCACCGCGACCTCGCCCGTCCCCGCCGGCGGAGGCGCCGGCGTGTTCCAGCTCGGCTCGAAGCCGCTGCCCGCCGGAAGCCCCGGTACGGGCAGCGGTGCTCCGCTCGGCGGCGGGGGAGTGGCACCGCCCGCCCCCGCACCGCCCGACGCGTTCTGCGTGTACCAGGCGGGCGGGGTGTAGTCGATGGTGAACTCACCCGTCATCTCGGCGGGATCCGCGTCGGACTGATCGTCGGCGGGCGGATTCCAACCCCCGTGGATCTCGTCGCGATCGCCGTTCACTTTGCCTCCTGGTGTGGTCGAGCACCCTTGTGCCGTTGTGGGCGGGGCTCTTCCACCCTAATCGGCGCGGGCAACCCCCGGGCAGGCCCGACAGCCCCTCCCCGCCCGCCCCCGTGACCCGGTCAGGTCACCAAGTGACCTGACCGCGCCGCAGAGTGAGAACCCCGACCGTTCAAAACGATGCAAAAACGGACGTACTTGAACGACTTCATGCCGTTTTGGCGCCGTTCAGTCCATCCGGCGCGCGCCGCCCAACAATCCGGTCTCGGCGTCGGTCGCCTGGGTCATCACGAACTGGCGGTCGCTCGGCGTGCACCAGAGGGTCACCCCGTCCGCGAGCGTGGACAGCGCCTCGTACTCGTGACGCGGCAGGCTCATGATGCGGCCGATCTGCGCGGCCTCGTCGGGCGACACCCGCTGCACACCGACGAGCGAGGACTTCTCCAGGAGCCGGGGCGCGACCGGACTCAGATACGGCAGCAGGGTCACCACGGACTGCCAGGGCGCGGACACCACCCGGCCGCGCGGCGGCCGCATGCCGCAGTCGCGGACCACGACCACCGGGCTGCCGGCGGACGCGCCCTGCGGCGGCACCCGGCCCACGTCGTGCAGCGAGATGCACGGCTGGCCGCCTCCCGCCGCCTGCGCGAGCGCCGTCCAGGCCTGCGCACGGCCGGTCTCGACGGCCACCCGGGCACCCGTCGCGGCGGCCCGCAGCGCGAGCACCTGCGCGGTCCACAGGCCACCGATGAGGGTGACGTCGTACGGGACGGGCCGGTTGATGCCGAGCACGGCGGGACGGCTCTCGGCGTCGACGCCGATCACCATGCCGTCGTCGCCGACCGGCAGGGCCAGCGCGTCGAGTTGGTCGAGGGCGACGGAGTGCTTGTCGCGGCGCGGCCCGACGAGCCCGAAACCGAACCGGGGCCGCGAGCCCCGGCCGGTACCCCTGGAGTCCGTACCCCTCGGGGCCGCGCCCCGGGAACCCCGGGAGGCGGACCTGTGGGAGCCGCCCGGGCCGCCGGAGCGGCCCTGTGCGCCGAAGGAAGCGGTCGACATCAGCGCGCACCTCCCAGCGGAAGCGTCGCGAGGATGCCGGGCACCTGTTCGCGGTCCAGTCGCACCAGTCCCGTCCTCACCCCGCGTGCCGCCCGTTCCAGTTCGTGGCGCGCGGCCACCAGTTCCTCGTCGCTGCGCCCGGTGATCCGCACGTGTCCGGCCACCGTCACCTCCTGCCGGTCCCCGCCGCTCAGCGTCAGGCTGAACGTCGTCGCGAGCGCGGGCAACGAGGTCAGCAGGGCCACCAGCTGGGGCATCGAGGCCCCCGCGCCGCCCTGGCCGCCCAGCTGGGGCCAGCGCCCCACCCAGTACGTCGTGTGCCGCCGGTCGTCCACCCGCCAGGTCCGCGCGGTCTCCTGAGTCCGCCGCGCCTGCGCCTGCCCCCGGCCCGCCTGGTTGATCGCCATCGGGCTCGCGCAGGTCGAGGTGGCGAGCGCGGACGTGAGCTCCTGCTCCGTCAGCACGCTCGCCCGGAACCCGGCGCCCGCGAGGCGGCTCGCCAGCTGGTCCGCCGCCCGCACCACGCACTTCTGTGCCCCCGTCACACCGCCGCCGCGGGCGGCGACCGCCTCCGGGCACAGTTCGGGGTCGAGCTTGAGGGCGATCCAGGTGATCCGTACGGCGGGCGAACCCGTCTGCGCCTGGAGCGGCCCGTAGTTGCGCGCGGCCATCGACTGCGCGGGCAGGTGCGGCGCCGGAGCGGGCTGGGTGTGCTGCACGATCTGCGCCGACTCGAGGCGGATGCCGTCCACGCTCAGCACGTCCCGGACGAGCCCGACGGGCAGCGGCCGCGCCGCCCGGTCGGCACGCAGGGCGGTGCCGTCCGACTCCACCCGCAGCACGGCGGTCAGGAAGGTGCCGTCGCCGACCATGCCCACCGGGCGCCGGTCGCGGTCGCTGTACGCGTAGGTCCGCAGCGCCGGGTCGCACTCCACGACCGGCGCGAACCCCGGCTCGGTGCCCTCGGGCACCGTGAACGAGGCCGCCCGGCGGCTGCGGGCCCGCAGCGCGAGGAACGTGCCGAGCCACTCGGGCAGCGAGCGCCGGTGACGGCGTACGACGGCCAGCAGGACGAGCACGACGGCGACCACGCCCGCGGGCACGAGGAGCACCGGTTCGACGACCCAGGCGACGACGAGCAGGGCCGCCGCCACCTCGATCAGCACGAGCTGTTGCAATTGGAACGAACCGAAGTGTCCCGGACGCGCCTGGAGTCTCGGCGAGACCGAGGACACGGGTCCCGAGGACGGGGGTTCGGAGGTGCTGGCCGCGGCGGGCCGCGTCCGCGTCGCGGAAGCCATGATGGAGAATCCCCCTCAATTCGTCCCGATCACCCTGGCCCGCCAGGGCTTTGGCGGCCGGATCACCCTACCCGCCCCACGAACACCACGGGACAGCAGGCATAGTAGGGGGCCGGTCCGACGGCCGGGGCCCGGGTGTCACCTTCCCCGGCTCCCGCGCGAAGATCGCGCCTGACGAGAATGGGGACTCATGGCATCGCGGCGGGACGAGCTCAACGCGTACACCTTTGCGAAGAAGCGCACGGTGGCGGCATTCCTCCAACCCTCGCCCTCGGGCACGGAGGAGGGGGCGCCGAAGCCGCTGCGCGCGATCGTCCCCGGCCTGATCGTCGCCGCGCTCGTCGTCGCGGGGTTCGGCGCCTGGGGCATGTTCAGCCCCCAGGCCCCCAAGGGCTGGGACACCCCCGGCACGCGGGTGATCGTCGGCAAGCAGTCGACGACCCGGTACGTGGTCCTGGAGACCGGCAAGGGCAAGGACAAGAAGACCCTGCTCCACCCCGTCCTCAACCTCGCCTCCGCGCGGCTCCTGCTCAACCCCGACGAGTTCCAGGTCGTCCAGGTCGCCGACAAGAAGCTCGACGAGGGCAAGCCGCCGCGCGGCCCGATCCTCGGCATCCCGTACGCCCCCGACCGGCTGCCCACCGCCGACGACGCGGGCAAGGCCAAGCGCTGGGCCGTCTGCGAGCAGCCCGGCGGCGGTACGGGCGCCAGCGTCCAGAAGGCGACCTTCCTCTTCGCCGAGCGGGACCTGAAGCTCACCGAGAACGGCAACCGGCTCAAGGACGGGCAGATCCTGTACGTCAAGGGACAGAAGGGCTCCGCCCAGTTCCTCGTCGACCACACGGGCACGAAGTACCCGGTCAAGGCCGACTCCCCCGGACTGCTCACCGCCCTCGTCGGCCTCGGCAAGGAGCCGCAGGCGGTCACCGACGACTGGCTCGCCACCCTGAACACCGGCGACGAGATCGACTTCCCGCACCTCGAGGGCGAGATCGGCAAGCCCGCCGACATCCCCGGCAGCACCCTGAACGACACCGAGAGCCGGATCGGCATGGTCCTGCTCGCCCAGACCGGCTCCGGGCCCCAGCACTACGTCGTCCTCGCCGGGAAGGTCCAGCCGGTCACCTCCTTCACCGCCTGGCTGATCATCAACGCCCGGCAGACCGGCGTCCTCGACATGGACGGCCAGGCCACCACCGTCGACGCCTCCTCGTTCGTCCCCGACCCCACCGTCTTCCACGACGGGGTCCGCTGGCCGCGCCTGAAGTCCACCCAGGTCAACGACGCCACCGGCGCGGGCGCCCGCGACACCGTGTGCAGCGTCCTCACCCACGTCGACGAGAAGGGCGGGACGACCCTCGCGACCTGGGCCGGCCCCAAGTACCCCGCCGACATCACCGCGGGCGGCACCAGCACGTACGTCACCCCGGGCACCGGCCTGCTCTACACCCAGATCCAGGGCAGGCAGAAGACGCCCGACGGCTCGCTGTTCCTCGTCACCGACACCGGCCTGCGCTACGCCGTCCAGGCCAACGGCGACAGCGACTCCGCCCGCTCCGAGATCGGCGCGGGCGACAAGGAGCAGCAGACCGACGGACGCCCGGAACCCAGCGAGGCCCAGAAGCGTCTCGGCTACGAGAAGGTCATGCCGGCCCTCGTCCCGATCGAGTGGTCGGAGTTCCTGTCGAAGGGCCCGCGACTCGACACCAACAGCGCGCGTCAGCCGCAGGGTTCCTAGGAGGTGGCACCGGTGACGACGACGTACCGCGCGGCCGCGCTGCTCGCCGCGGGCACCCTGACCGCCCTCCTCGCGACGCCCGCGGCGGCCGCCGCGCCGCGCCAGGCAGGGCCCGTCCTCGACGGCAGCGGCGAGTGCACCTTCCCGATGAAGAAGCAGATCGAGGGCATCCCCTGGCCGCTCCAGCGGGTCCTCCTGGACGAGCTGTGGCAGGACACCAAGGGCAAGGGCGTCCGGGTCGCCGTCATCGACACGGGCGTCGACGACGTCAACCCGCAGCTGCGGACCGCCGTCGACGCCAAGGCGGGCAAGGACTACCTCAAGCCGGACAAGAAGAACCCCGGTTTCGGTGACGAGAAGCGCGGCAAGACCGACGGCACCGTCGACGACGTCGGCCACGGCACCAAGGTCGCCGGCATCATCGCCGCCCGCCCCCGCGCGGGCACGGGCTTCGTCGGTCTCGCCCCCGAGGCGACGATCATCCCGATCCGGCAGAACGACGAGAAGAACAGCGGCAAGTCCGACACGATGGCGCTCGCGATCGACCACGCCGTCGCCAAGGGCGCCCACGTCATCAACATCTCGCAGGACACCACCCAGGCCCTCGACGCCGACTCGCCCATGGCCAAGTCCGTGGCCGCCGCGCTGCGGAAGAACATCGTCGTCGTCGCCTCCGCGGGCAACGACGGCATGGACGGCAAGCTCAAGATGACGTATCCGGCCGCCTTCCCCGGCGTCCTCGCCGTCGCCTCCTCCGACCGGAACAACGAGCGCGCCGCCTTCTCCCAGGCCGGCACCTTCGTGGGCGTCGCCGCCCCCGGCGTCGACATCGTCTCCACCGTCCCCGGCGGCGGCCAGTGCGTCGACAACGGCACCAGCTTCTCCGCCCCCTACGTCGCCGGCGTCGCCGCGCTGCTCCGCGCCGAACACCCGGAGTGGACGGCGGCCCAGATCGTCGCCCGGATCGAGCAGACCGCCGTCCGCTCGATCAACGGCCGCGACAACTACGTCGGTTGGGGCGTGGTCGACCCGGTACGGGCGCTCGCCGACACCCCGGGGACGCCGCCGTCCTCGCCGACGGCCGACCCGCCCCCGCCCAAGCCGCCGGCCCCCGAGCCGGCCCGTCTCGCGCTGTCGGAGACGCCCCAGGAGCGCTCGGAACGGCTCGCCACCTACACGTTGGGGATCGGTGTCGTCCTGGTGGCCGTGGTCGCCGGAACCGCCATCGTGATCCGCGACAGCCGTCGTCGAAGGGAGGTCCGTTGACCCACCCGTCGGGTCAAGTATCCGGACCGTCCTTTGCAGTTGGAACTGCCGCCGTCAATGGCTAAAGTGACCGCTGGGCGCACGGCAGTGCGAGCCCAGCACGGGGGCGGCATCAGAAGATTCCCGTCCGCATCACGACCGGTAGGCCCGACGGCCCAGCCGTCGACGCCACCGAAGGAAGAAGGGGCAAGATGTCGAAAGACCTGAACGTAACCAGTGCCGAACAAATCAAGCTCGCCGGCCGGATCCAGGACTTCTCCGATGAGCTCCAGTCCCGCATCACCAGCCTCAACAGCGTGGTGGACCGCGTCCAGGCGGGCTGGCAGGGCGCTGCGAGCAAGGAGTACGACCGGGTCCAGAACGACCTGAACCAGCGTCTGCGCAGCATGCGTCAGGAGCTCGCCCAGCTCGAAGAGATGATGCGCATGAGCGCCGACGGGTTCTCGCGCGAGGAGGAGGACCGTCTGCGGTCCTTCCGCTCCATGGACACCGGCGGCGGCGCCGGTGCCGGCGGCGGCAACCAGAGCGCCATCCTCGGCGTCTGAGCCACTCGACAGTCCTCCGCGCCACTCTCACTCCAGGAGTCAACACCATGACCACTGCGGTCAATTACGACACCGTGACGCAGGCGGCGGCCGACACCCGCCTGACCTCCACCACCCTCACCCAGAAGCTCGACGACCTCATGGCCGAGGTCAACCGCGTCGCCAGCAACTGGGAGGGTGAGGCCAAGATCGCGTACCGCGAGACCCAGGACCGCCTGACCCGCGACATGGCCGGCATGAACCAGGACCTGGCGCGCATCGCCACGCTCCTCGACGAGTCGGTCGCCGGCTACCAGGACACCGACCGGGGCAACGCCGCCCGGTTCCGCATGTGACGTCCCGCGGACGTACGTGAGGGGGTGGCCCGTCCCGACGGGCCACCCCCTCACGCGTACCCGGCCCCTGGGACCGGGGAAGCCCTACCGCAGGTCGAACTCGCCGTCACGGGCGCCGAGGACGAACGCGTCCCACTCGGCCTTCGTGTACCGCAGCACCGTCTCCTTGTCGAGGGACGAACGCATCGCCACCGCCCCCTCGGGGAGCCGCGCGATCTCCACCCGCTCCTCGTCCGGGCTCGTCCCCGGAGCGCCCTCCCACTCGACGCCGGAGATGTCCAGCGCGTACAGCTCGTCCTTCTGGCGCTGCTTCTCGGCGGCCAGGGCGGCGTCCGCGCTCTCGGTGCTGGTCTGGTGGGCGTCGGTCATCGGCGCGTTCCCTTCGCGGTGATACGGCGGTCCCTCCCACAGTAGTGGGAGGGACCCGCTCCGCTCAGCCGGAAATCAGTGCTGTTCCGGCAGCCAGCCCAACTGCACCAGCGGCGTGCCCCGCTTCCGCGACACGAACGTGCCCCGGCCCTGCGGCATCGGCCGCGCCCGGACGCTGCCGAGGATGTCGCCCTCCTGCGGGTCGCCGGAGAGGATCACGCCCTGCGCGCCCAACTCCCGCATCCGCTGCATGAACGGCTCGTACATCGCCCGTGAGGCACCCGCCTGGCTGCGCGCCACGATGAACCGGATACCGACGTCCCGCGCGAACGGCAGGTTCTCCACGAGGACCGCCAGCGGGTTCCCCGAGTTGGTGGCCACCAGCTCGAAGTCGTCGATGAGGACGAAGAGTTGCGGACCCGACCACCAGCTGCGGTCCCGCAGCTGCTGCGGTGTGATGTCGGGCTTCGGCGCCCGCTTCGTCATCACCGTGTTGATGGCCTCCATGTGCATCTGCATGGCGGAGGCCATCGGCGCGTACTCCAGAAGGTGCGAGGGCGCCACCGCCTCCAGCATCGTCCTCCGGTAGTCGCCCACCACGATCCGCGCCTGCTCCGGCGTGTACCGCTCGCACAGCTGCTTCGCGATGAGCCGCAGCAGCGCCGTCTTGCCGGACTCGCTCTCGCCGAAGACCAGGAAGAACGGGTCCGTCTCGAAGTCGACGAACACCGGCTCCAGGTTCGTCTCGTCGATGCCGATCGCGATGCCGTGCTGCGGGTACTCGAAGCCCTTCGGCAGCCGCTCCGCCGGCAGCTTGCGCGGCAGCAGCCGCACCGCCGGGGCCGGCGCACCGGTCCAGCTCGCCCGTACCGCCTGGACGAACGCGGAGGTGCCCTCCGACAGGTCGGCGGAGGAGCTCGACCCGTCGATCCGCGGCAGCGCCCCCATGAAGTGCAGCTTCTCCGGCACCTGGCCGCGTCCCGGCACCCCGGCCGGCACGTTCGCCGCGACCTTCCGGTCGAACTCGGAGTCCATGACGTCGCCGAGCCGCAGTTCGAGCCGGCCCAGCATCTGGTCCTTGAGCGCCGCCCGCACCTCCATGTAACGGGAGGCGGTGATCACCACGTGGATGCCGTAGCCGAGACCGCGCGCCGCGATGTCGGAGACGATCGGCTCCAGCATGTCGTAGTCGTTGCGGAAGCCGCCCCAGCCGTCCACGACCAGGAAGACGTCACCCCAGGCCTCGCCCGGCAGCTCGCCCGCGGCACGCTTGCGCCGGTAGGTCGTCATCGAGTCGATGGAGTGCGAGCGGAAGAACTCCTCCCGCCGGTTGAGGACGCCAAGCACCTCGGCGACCGTCCGCCGCACCCGTTCCGGGTCGAGCCGGGACGCCACCCCGCCGACATGGGGCAGATCGGCGAGCGAGATCATGCCGCCGCCACCGAAGTCCAGGCAGTAGAACTGCACCTCGGCCGGGGTGTGGGTGAGCGCGAACGACGAGATCAGCGTCCGCAGGATCGTCGACTTCCCGGACTGCGGACCGCCCACGACCATCATGTGACCGGCCGCGCCCGAGAAGTCCCGGTACAGCACCTCGCGCCGCTGCTCGAACGGCTTGTCGATGAGGCCGAGCGGCACGGTGAGCCCGCCCTGACGCGTGTACTCCGTCGCCGTGAACCCCCGGTCCGCCGTCTGCGCGAGCCCCGGAAGCAGCTGGTCGAGCGACGGCGCCTGGTCGAGCGGCGGCAGCCACACCTGGTGCGCCGGCACCCCCTGGCCCTCGAGACGCCGCACGATCACGTCGAGGACGGTGTCCGCGAGCGCGTCGTCCTCCTCGGCACGCTGCGCCGTGAGGTACGCCGGGTCCGGCGCCGCGTACACCACCGGCACCGGCGCCGCCGTGAACAGCGCGGGACGCCGCTCCACCGGCATCTGACCGATCTCCAGGCGCGGCCCGCCCGTCCGGTACGTCCCCGAGACGTACGCCGCCTTGAAGCGGGTCATCTCGTCCGTACCGAACTTCAGATAGCCCGAACCCGGCACCGACGGCAGGTGGTACGCGTCCGGCACGCCGATCGCCGTCCGCGACTCCGCCGCGGAGAAGGTCCGCAGACCGATCCGGTACGACAGATACGTGTCGAGACCGCGCAGCTTGCCCTCCTCGAGACGCTGCGAGGCCAGCAGCAGATGCACACCGAGGGAGCGGCCGATGCGGCCGATCTGGATGAACATGTCGATGAAGTCGGGCTTGGCGGTGAGGAGTTCGGAGAACTCGTCGATCACCAGGACCAGCGAGGCCAGCGGCTCGAGGGGGGCACCGGCGGCCCGCGCCTTCTCGTAGTCGTGGATGTTGGCGTAGTTGCCCGCCGACCGCAGCAGCTCCTGGCGCCGCTGGAGCTCACCGCGGATCGCGTCGCCCATGCGGTCGACCAGGGTCAGGTCGTCCGAGAGGTTGGTGATGACCGCCGCCACGTGCGGCATCTGCGACATGCCCGCGAAGGTCGCGCCGCCCTTGAAGTCCGCGAGGACGAAGTTCAGCGTCTCCGACGAGTGCGTCACGGCGAGGCCGAGCACCAGCGTCCGCAGCAGCTCCGATTTTCCGGAACCCGTCGCGCCCACGCACAGACCGTGCGGGCCCATGCCCTCCTGCGCGGCCTCCTTCAGGTCCAGCATGACCGGCTGGCCGTCCTCGCCGACACCGATCGGCACCCGGAGCCGCTCGGCCACCGACCGCGGACGCCAGGTCCGCGCCACGTCCACCGAGGCCGCGTCGCCCAGGTTCAGCAGATCCGTGAAGTCCAGATTGGCGAGCAGCGGCTCGTCGTCGTCCCCGCCGCCCATCCGCAGCGGCGCCAACTGCCGCGCCAGGGCCTCCGCCGCCGGCAGCGAGATGCCGTCCGGCACCCCCTCGTACGCGAAACCGCCACCGAACTCCAGCGACAGCCGGCCCGGCCGTACCACCACCGAGAGACCACCGCGCGGCTCGTCGAGCTCGCCCGAGACGACCTCCACGATCGTCACGCCCTGCAGGCCTTCGGCCGCCGCGAGCAGCGAGTCGGGCGGCACCATTCCGCCGTCCAGGACCACCACCACGTGCGGCTGGTCGAGCACCGGCTGGTTGTCCCGGGAGAACCGCGGACGCCCGTCCAGCTTGGAGCGGATCAGGTTCTCCAGCTCACCGAGGTCGTCGCCGAACAGCCGCTTCGTACCGGCCCCGTCGACCTGCCCGGGCACCTGGGTGTGCGGCAGCCACTTCGCCCAGTCCCACCGCTCCTGCGAGGCCCGCGCCGCGACGACCGCGACCACCAGGTCCTCGGGGGAGTGCAGCGTCACCAGCTGCGCCACCAGGGCGCGCGCCGCCGCCTGCGCCGACTCCGGCTCACCCGACACCGTCACGTGGTAGAACGCCCGCATCGAGACCGCCATCGGCAGCCCGTCCAAGGTGCCGTGCACCGCGAGGAACTGCTGCATCGCCCCCGCGCACAGCGGTTCGAGCTCGTCCACCGGAGCGGTGTCCGGCGCCACCAGCGGCGTCGCCAACTGCTGCGCCCCGAGCCCGATCCGCGCCTGCCCGAAGTCATGGTCGCCGACCCGGCGCTCCCACACCCGCGAACCCTCGGCCACCACCGACCACAGCTGCTCGGGGGAGGGGTGCAGATACAGCTGCGCGTCCCGCTGCTTGCGGGCCGTGCGCCGGACCGTACGACGGGTCTGCGCGAGGTATTTGAGGTAGTCGCGGCGGACATCCGCCATTTGCCCCTGCGTACCGCGACGGAATCTCACGAACTGGGCGACGGCCATCGCGATGGTCGACGCCAGCATCAGCGTGCCCATGATCCGCATGATCGGAGACGGCGTCATGAAGAAGAACACCACCGAGGAACCCATGCCGAGCATCGGCAGGAGCTGCATCAGCGCCGACTCCTGCTGCCCCCGCGGCAGTTCCGGCGGAGACTCCAGGACCAGTTCCTCACCGGGCACTTCCGGCGGAAGCGACCTCGGCGGGCGTTTGACGACGATCTGGCTCACCGGCGCATCAATCCCTCGTTGGAGGCGGGTTCGTGGCGGGAGCATCCGCCCGGCACCCCTGTCGGCAGCCGGGCGCACGGACTTCCCCCATGGGACGGCGATCCTACTTGCAGCCCCCACCGGCCGTCCCCGGTAGGGTGGCGCGCGCATCGTGCGCAACCGCGAATCAGGGGGTCCACACACGTGAGTACGACCGCAGCGACCGGCTTCTGCCGTGTCACCGTCGTGGCGCCGGACAGCCGCATCGACGTCGCGCTCCCCGAGGACATCGCCGTCGCCGACGTCTACCCGGAGATCCTGCGGCTCACCGGACAGACCCAGGCCGCCGGCACCCCCACGGGCTATCACCTGGTCCGCCGGGACGGATCGGTCCTCGACGGCGCCCGCACCCTCGCCGCCCAGCAGGTCCTCGACGGCGAGGTGCTCTCCCTGCGCCCGTTCGCCCAGTCTCTGCCGCCGGCCGTCTACGACGACGTGTCCGACGCCGTCGCCTCCGCCGTCACCCGCGACCGGCACCTGTGGAGCGACGAGCTGCTGCGCGGCGCCGGACTCCTCGGCGGCGTGCTGCTGCTCGTCCTCATGGGCTTCGTCCTCTGGTTCGCCGACCCGGTCCGCCACGACATGCACAGCCTGCCCGGGATCATCGCGGGCGCCGCCGGCTTCCTCCTCACCGCCTTCGCCGGAGTACGCGCCCGCGTGTACGGCGACCGGGCGACCGCCGTCGCCCTCGGCCTCGGCGCGCTGCCGCTGCTGCTCATCGCGGGCTCCGGCATCGTCGGCCCCGACCCGGGCGCGGGCCCGGGCCGCCTGCAGTTCCTGCTCGGCTGCGTCACCGTCCTCGTCGCCTCGGTCGCCCTCGTGGCGCTCACCCCCAGCGGTGACGCGCCCTTCGTCGCGGCCACCTTCCTCGCCGGCGTCGGCACCCTCGCCACCTTCCTGGCGATCCTGACCGAGAGCACCGCCACCGAGACCGCCGCCGTCTGCGCGCCCGTCGCCATCGGCCTCGTCGCCTTCCTGCCCGGCCTCTCCGCCCGCTTCGCCCGGCTCCCCATCGGCTACGCCGCCCCGCGCAGCGCCGCCGACGACGAGTTCCTCGGCGACCCGCAGCAGCCGTCCGGCGAGGACGCGCAGCCCGTCGACGGCGAGCGCATCGCGCTCCAGGCCCGCCGCGGCCACGAGATGCTCCTCGGCCTCGTCGGCGGCTGCGCGGCCGTCGTCGTCGGCTCCGCCGCCGTCCTCGGCTTCGCCGGAAACGTCTGGGGCCAGCTCCTCGCCCTCGCCGCCGGCCTGGCGATGCTGCTGCGCGCCCGCCTCTTCCGGTACACCTCCCAGGTCGCCTGCGTCCTCGTCGCCGGCATCGCCGCCATCGCGCTGCTCGTCCTCGGCCTCTCTCTCAACCCGCCGGCCGACCTGGTCAAGGACCTCCTGATGTACGGGGACAGGGGCGGCCTCGACATCCGTACGATCTGGCTCACCGCCGCCGTCGCCGCCGGCGCCGCGCTGATCACCGCGATCGGCCTGATCATCCCGAGGAAGGGCCTCTCGCCGTTCTGGGGCCGCCTCCTCGACCTGGCCGAGGGCTTCGTCCTGCTCTCCCTCGTCCCGCTCTGCCTCGCCGTCCTCGACGTCTTCACCGCGGTCCGCTCCCTGACCAGCAAGTAGGCCCGCTCCCGCGAAGGCGCACCAGGGGCGCTCCGACGAGCTGGTACGCTGTGTGACGGCCGTTTGTGTACGCGCTCCCGGAATGCCCCCGACTCGCTCGGAAGCCTCTGGAAGCTGCGCCCATCGGACCTTCGCCCGCCGAGTCACGGAAGATTCCCCTGAGACCTAGACCAGGGGCACTCGCGGACGCACGAAGACCCAAGAGGAGATCAGCGTGGCACTCGACGCCGCTGTCAAGAAGCAGATCATGACCGAGTTCGGCACCAAGGAGGGCGACACCGGCTCTCCCGAGGTCCAGGTCGCCATGCTCTCCCGTCGTATCTCGGACCTGACCGAGCACCTCAAGCAGCACAAGCACGACCACCACTCCCGCCGTGGTCTGCTGATCCTGGTCGGCCAGCGCCGCCGCCTGCTGCAGTACCTGGCCAAGAAGGACATCCAGCGCTTCCGTACGCTGGTCGACCGCCTCGGCATCCGCCGCGGTGCGGCCGGCGGCGCCAAGTAAAGACGCCGTGAAGGGAGCGGTTCCCACTTTCAGGGGGCCGCTCCCTTTGCTGTACGTGCGCAAAGTGCGCATCGGCACTTAGGCTGGTCGCACAACCCCACAACGACGGACGAGCGAGGAGCCGCCGGCTCGCCGCCGGTCCTCGGTAGTGGCCCCCGGGAAACGAATCCCCGGGTGCTTCGATCGAAGACCGGCCAGCCCCGAAGCGAGCTTCTCCGCCCCCGTCGCACACCGTCCCCTGCCACACGGGCCCGGGACGCAAAGACGAACACGTAGGAGAAACCCATAGTGGAGAACGAGACCCACTACGCCGAGGCCGTCATCGACAACGGCACCTTCGGTACCCGCACCATCCGCTTCGAGACCGGCCGCCTCGCCAAGCAGGCCGCCGGCTCCGCCGTCGCCTACCTGGACGACGACACGATGGTCCTCTCGGCGACCACCGCCTCGAAGCGCCCCAAGGACCAGCTCGACTTCTTCCCCCTCACGGTGGACGTCGAGGAGCGGCAGTACGCGGCCGGCAAGATCCCCGGCTCCTTCTTCCGCCGGGAGGGCCGCCCCTCCGAGGACGCGATCCTCACCTGCCGCCTGATCGACCGCCCGCTGCGCCCCTCCTTCAAGAAGGGCCTGCGCAACGAGATCCAGATCGTCGAGACGATCATGGCGCTCAACCCCGACCATCTGTACGACGTGGTCGCGATCAACGCCGCCTCCGCCTCCACGATCCTGGCGGGCCTGCCCTTCTCCGGCCCCATCGGCGCCACCCGCGTCGCCCTGATCAAGGGCCAGTGGGTCGCCTTCCCGACGCACACCGAGCTCGAGGACGCGGTCTTCGACATGGTGGTCGCCGGTCGCGTCCTGGAGGACGGCGACGTCGCGATCATGATGGTCGAGGCCGAGGCCACCGAGAAGACCATCCAGCTCGTCGCGGACGGCGCGGAGGCTCCCACCGAGGAGATCGTCGCCGCCGGCCTCGAAGCCGCGAAGCCCTTCATCAAGACCCTCTGCAAGGCCCAGTCGGACCTCGCCGCCAAGGCCGCCAAGCCCACCGGCGAGTTCCCGGTCTTCCTGGACTACCAGGACGACGTCCTGGAGGCGCTCACCGCCGCCGTCAAGGGTGAGCTCGCCAAGGCGCTCACCATCGCCGGCAAGCAGGACCGCGAGGCCGAGCTCGACCGCATCAAGGAGGTCGCCGCCGAGAAGCTTCTGCCGGCCTTCGAGGGCCGCGAGAAGGAGATCTCGGGCGCCTACCGCGCGCTGACCAAGAAGCTGGTCCGCGAGCGCGTCATCAAGGACAAGGTCCGCATCGACGGCCGTGGCCTCACGGACATCCGTACGCTCGCGGCCGAGGTCGAGGCCATCCCGCGCGTGCACGGCTCGGCGCTGTTCGAGCGTGGCGAGACCCAGATCCTGGGCGTCACCACCCTCAACATGCTCCGCATGGAGCAGCAGCTGGACACCCTCTCCCCGGTGACCCGCAAGCGCTACATGCACAACTACAACTTCCCGCCGTACTCCGTCGGCGAGACCGGCCGCGTGGGCTCGCCCAAGCGCCGTGAGATCGGCCACGGCGCGCTCGCCGAGCGCGCCATCGTGCCGGTGCTGCCGACGCGCGAGGAGTTCCCCTACGCGATCCGCCAGGTGTCCGAGGCCCTCGGCTCCAACGGTTCGACGTCCATGGGCTCGGTCTGCGCCTCCACCATGTCGCTGCTGAACGCCGGTGTGCCGCTGAAGGCCGCCGTCGCCGGTATCGCCATGGGCCTGATCTCCGAGGAGATCGACGGCAAGACGCACTACGTCGCCCTCACCGACATCCTCGGTGCCGAGGACGCGTTCGGTGACATGGACTTCAAGGTCGCCGGCACGAAGACCTTCGTCACCGCGCTCCAGCTCGACACCAAGCTCGACGGCATCCCCGCCTCGGTCCTGGCCGCCGCGCTGAAGCAGGCCCGCGACGCGCGTCTGCACATCCTCGACGTGATGAACGAAGCGATCGACGTTCCGGACGAGATGTCCCCCAACGCCCCGCGGATCATCACCGTCAAGATCCCCGTGGACAAGATCGGTGAGGTCATCGGCCCCAAGGGCAAGATGATCAACCAGATCCAGGAGGACACCGGCGCCGAGATCACGATCGAGGACGACGGCACCATCTACATCGGTGCCCAGGTCGGCTCGCAGGCCGAGGCCGCCCGCGCCACGATCAACGGCATCGCCAACCCGACCATGCCGGAGGTCGGCGAGCGCTACCTGGGTACGGTCGTCAAGACCACCACCTTCGGTGCCTTCGTCTCCCTGATGCCCGGCAAGGACGGTCTGCTGCACATCTCGCAGATCCGCAAGCTCGCCGGTGGCAAGCGCGTGGAGAACGTGGAGGACGTGCTGGCGATCGGCGCCAAGGTCCAGGTCGAGATCGCCGAGATCGACCAGCGCGGCAAGCTCTCGCTCGTTCCGGTCATGGCAGACGACGAGAACGCTGCCGGCGCCGCCGACGACAAGGGCGACACCGACCAGTGACGTCCCGTAGTTCCGTGACGACGGCCCGCCCCTCTTCGGAGGGGCGGGCCGTCGCCCGTACCCAAACGCTTCTCCCGGGCAAGGACGGCATCGGCACGGTCCGCCGCACGACCCTCCCCGGGGGCCTGAGGATCGTCACCGAGACCCTCCCCTCCGTACGCTCCGCCACCTTCGGCATCTGGGCGCACGTGGGATCCCGCGACGAGACCCCCGCGCTGAACGGCGCCACCCACTACCTGGAGCACCTCCTCTTCAAGGGCACCCACCAGCGGTCCGCCCTCGACATCTCCGCCGCGATCGACGCGGTCGGCGGCGAGATGAACGCCTTCACGGCGAAGGAGTACACCTGCTACTACGCCCGGGTCCTCGACACCGACCTGCCGCTGGCGATCGACGTCGTCTGCGACATGCTCACGGGCTCGCTCATCCTCGACGAGGACGTGGACGCCGAACGCGGTGTCATCCTCGAAGAGATCGCGATGACCGAGGACGACCCCGGTGACGTGGTGCACGAACTGTTCGCCCGCACGATGTTCGGCGACACCCCGCTGGGCCGCCCGGTCCTCGGCACCGTCGACACCGTCAACGCGCTCAGCCGTGGCCAGATCGCCCGCTTCTACAAGAAGCACTACGACCCGACCCACCTGGTCGTCGCCGCCGCGGGCAACGTCGACCACGCGACGGTGGTACGCCAGGTCCGCCGCGCCTTCGAGAAGGCCGGCGCCCTCAGCCGTACCGACGTCGTCCCCGTCGCCCCCCGCGAAGGCCGGCGCACCCTGCGCGCGGCGGGCCGCGTCGAGCTGCTCAACCGCAAGACGGAGCAGGCCCACGTGGTCCTCGGCATGCCGGGCCTGGCCCGCACCGACGAGCGCCGCTGGGCCCTCGGCGTGCTGAACACCGCCCTCGGCGGCGGCATGTCCTCGCGCCTCTTCCAGGAGGTCCGCGAGAAGCGCGGTCTGGCCTACAGCGTGTACTCGTACACCTCGGGCTTCGCCGACTGCGGCCTCTTCGGCGTGTACGCGGGCTGCCGGCCGGGCCAGGTCCACGACGTCCTCAAGATCTGCCGGGACGAACTCGACAAGGTGGCGTCCGACGGCCTCACCGACGACGAGATCGCCCGCGCCGTCGGCCAGCTGTCCGGTTCGACGGTGCTCGGCCTCGAGGACACCGGCGCGCTGATGAACCGCATCGGCAAGAGCGAGTTGTGCTGGGGCACCCAGATGTCGGTCGACGACATGCTGGACCGGATCGCGGCCGTCACCCCGGAGGAGGTCCGGGAGGTCGCCCGCGATGTACTGAACCAGCGGCCCTCGCTCTCGGTGATCGGCCCGCTGAAGGACAAGCAGGCGGACCGCCTCCACCAAGCGGTCTCCTGACCCCGAGATCCCCTAAGGAATCAGAGCAATGAGCAAGCTGCGCGTGGCGGTCCTCGGTGCCCAGGGCCGTATCGGCTCCGAGGCCGTGAGGGCCGTCGAGGCCGCCGAGGACATGGAACTGGTCGCGGCCCTCGGCCGCGGGGACAAGCTGGAGACGCTTACCGAGGCGGGTGCCCAGGTGGCCGTCGAGCTGACCACCCCCGCGTCGGTCATGGAGAACCTCGACTTCTGCGTGGGCCACGGCATCCACGCGGTCGTCGGCACCACCGGCTGGACCGAGGAGCGCCTCGCGAAGCTGAACTCCTGGCTCGCCGCCTCCCCGGAGACCGGCGTCCTCATCGCTCCGAACTTCTCCATCGGCGCGGTCCTCACCATGAGGTTCGCCCAGCTCGCGGCCCCGTACTTCGAGTCGGTCGAGGTCGTCGAGCTGCACCACCCGAACAAGGTGGACGCGCCCTCGGGCACCGCCACCCGGACGGCCCAGCTGATCGCCGCGGCCCGCGCGGAGGCCGGCCTCGGCGCCCAGCCGGACGCCACCACCACCGCCCTTTACGGGGCGCGCGGCGCCGACGTCGACGGCGTCCCCGTCCACGCGGTACGGCTCCGGGGCCTGCTCGCCCACCAGGAGGTGCTGCTCGGCGGGGAGGGCGAGACCCTCACCGTCCGCCACGACTCCCTGCACCACTCCAGCTTCATGCCGGGCATCCTCCTGGGCGCCCGCCGTGTGACCAGCGCTCCGGGCCTCACCTTCGGCCTGGAGCACTTCCTGGACCTGGGCTGACGGCCATGGGCGGAAAGATCACGTACGTCTTCCTGGCCACCGTGCTCGTGCTCGTCTTCGGAGTGGTGGCCATGGAGGGCGTCCTGCTGCTCCTCACGGGCGAGCCCGCCGCCATGGGCATGGGCGCGGTCGCGTTCCTGCTGCCCGGCGTCGGCGGCTGGTTCCTCTGGAAGAACACCCGGTTCGCGCGTCAGGCGGGCCGCCTCGCCACCGAACTGGAGGCGGAGGGCGGCCTGCCCGTCGACGAGCTGAAGCGCACGGAGGGCGGCCGGATCGACCGGGACTCCGCCGACGAGGTCTTCGCCCGGCGCAAGGCCGAGACGGAGGACTCACCGGACGACTGGCGCTGCTGGTTCCGGCTCGCGGTCGCCTATCACGACGCCCGCGACACCCCCCGGGCCCGCAAGGCGATGCAGCGGGCCATCGCCCTCCACGAGGGGCGTCCGGTCAGCGCCTGACGGCCGGGGCGACGCCGTACTCGGCGTTCCACGCCTCGACCGTGTCGGCCGCCCGGTCGAAGGCCTCGACACGGGAGAGGAAGTCGGCGTTGTGGTCGGTGAGCAGCACCAGCTGCTCACCACCCTGCCGGCCGAGCACCAGGGCCTGCCCCTGGACGGTACGGGGGAGCCCCAGCCAGCGCACCGGCTGCTGTACGGTCCGTACGGTGGTCACCTTCGCCCACGGCACGGTGACGGTCGAGAAGAAGGCCGTGCGGCGCACCCCGGCGCGGCTCACCCAGGTACCCACGCGGAGCATCCGCAGGGCGGCCAGGATGACGAGCACGGCGATGCCGAGGGTGGCGGCCCCTCCGTCGAAGCCTCCGGCGGCGGTGATGATGACCGCGGCGAGGAGCACGAAAGAGGCGAGCAGCAGCGCGAGTGCCGCCGCCCCCACCCGCCAGGACCCCGGCCGGTACGGACGGCGCCACTGGTCGTGGTCGTCGAACGGAAGGGCGATGTGGTCGGTCGTGTCAAAAGCACGGTCGGCCGTCAGAAAGGGCAGGGGCACGACAGGTCCTCACTCACAGGCACGCTCGAAGGGGCAGTGCCCGGTGAGGCTACCTCAGCGGTTGTCGGAGGCTTCGGACTGCTGCTGACGCGTGGCCGCGTCCCCGGACTGAAGGGACGGCATACCGAAGATCAGCGATCCGACGAGGCCGGCTACGACGGTCAGTCCGATCAGGGTACGACCCATGATCTGCGAGGCACCGAGGCGCTCCCGTGGCGGCGGAGTGACGTTACTGCGGAACTGGTCGGACTCCGCGACGAACGCGAACGGTACGGCCTCATCCCGGCGGAACATCAGAGCCACTCTCCTCAGGTGTCGTCATGCGTCACAGGTACAGACGACGGATCCGACGTTTTGGTGCCCTTTTTCATCAAAGCAGCCGAATCTCATTCTTCGGGACGACGGGCGGACTCATACCGCAGACGTACGCACTCCCCAGCAGGGACGGCCTTGTGGCCCTTAAGCGCACAGATGTCCGAACACTCGACGCGAAGTGTCCGTATTGCGACGTTTCACGAAGTTCATCTAGGCTGATCAAACGGACCCGGCGCTGCCTGAACCCCCGAGCAGGCAGCGCCGGGCTCCCTTTCTCCTGTGCCCCTCGGGGACACCCGGTGCTGAGCAGCGAGTAGCGTGTTACCCATGGCTCCGATCTCCACTCCGCAGACCCCCTTCGGGCGGGTCCTCACCGCCATGGTCACGCCCCTCACGGCGGACGGCGCACTCGACCTCGACGGTGCCCAGCGACTCGCCACCCACCTGGTGGACGCAGGCAACGACGGCCTCGTCATCAACGGCACCACCGGCGAGTCCCCCACCACCAGCGACGCGGAGAAATCGGAGCTGGTACGAGCGGTCCTGGAGGCGGTCGGAGACCGCGCCCACGTCGTCGCCGGCATCGGCACCAACGACACCCACCACTCGATCGAGCTCGCCCGCGCGGCCGAGCGGGACGGCGCCCACGGCCTCCTCGCCGTGACGCCGTACTACAACAAGCCCCCGCAGGAGGGCCTGTACCGGCACTTCTCGGCCATCGCCGACGCCACCGAGCTCCCGGTGATGCTCTACGACATCCCCGGCCGCAGCGGCGTCCCGATCGACACCGAGACGCTCGTCCGGCTCGCCGAGCACCCGCGCATCGTCGCCAACAAGGACGCCAAGGGCGACCTCGGCCGTGCGAGCTGGGCCATCGCCCGCTCCGGCCTCGCCTGGTACTCCGGCGACGACATGCTCAACCTGCCGCTGCTCTCCGTCGGCGCCTGTGGCTTCGTCTCCGTCGTGGGCCACGTCGTCACCCCGGAACTCCGCGCCCTCCTCGAAGCCCACCTGGGCGGCGAGGCGCAGAAGGCCACCGAGATCCACCAGCGACTCCTGCCGATCTACACCGGCATGTTCCGCACCCAGGGCGTCATGACCACCAAGGCCGCCCTCGCCCTCCAGGGCCTCCCGGCCGGCCCGCTGCGGCTGCCGCTCGTGGAGCTCTCGCCCCAGGAGACCGAGCAGCTCAAGGTCGACCTGGCCGCCGGCGGGGTAGAGCTCTGACAACGGACTTCACAACTGAACACTGACAACAGCAAGTGCACGAATGTCATGCCCGCCACGTGCCAAGAGGTGCGTGGCGTGCGTGGTGAGGAGAGTCTTTTGAGTCATCCGCATCCTGAACTCGGCGCCCCGCCGAAGCTCCCGAAGGGCGCCCTGCGCGTCATCCCGCTCGGCGGGCTCGGTGAGATCGGCCGGAACATGACGGTCTTCGAATTCGACGGCCGTCTGCTCATCGTCGACTGCGGCGTCCTCTTCCCCGAGGAGGAGCAGCCCGGCGTCGACCTGATCCTGCCGGACTTCACCATCATCCGGGACCGCCTCGACGACATCGAAGGCATCGTGCTCACGCACGGCCACGAGGACCACATCGGTGCCGTCCCCTATCTGCTCCGGCTCAAGCCGGACATCCCGCTCATCGGCTCCAAGCTGACCCTCGCCCTGATCGAGGCGAAGCTCCAGGAGCACCGCATCCGCCCCTACACCCTTGAGGTGAAGGAGGGGGACCGGGAGGTCCTGGGTTCGTTCGACTGCGAGTTCATCGCGGTCAACCACTCCATCCCGGACGCGCTCGCGGTCGCCATCCGCACCCCCGCGGGCATGGCCGTCGCCACCGGCGACTTCAAGATGGACCAGCTCCCGCTGGACGGCCGCCTCACCGACCTCCACGCGTTCGCGCGTCTGAGCGAGGAGGGCATCGACCTCCTCCTCTCGGACTCCACGAACGCCGAGGTCCCGGGCTTCGTCCCGCCGGAGAAGGACATCTCCAACGTCCTGCGCACGGTCTTCGCGAACGCCCAGAAGCGGATCATCGTGGCGAGCTTCGCCAGCCACGTGCACCGCATCCAGCAGATCCTCGACGCCGCCCACGAGTACGGCCGCCGGGTCGCCTTCGTCGGCCGCTCGATGGTCCGCAACATGGGCATCGCCCGCGACCTGGGCTACCTCCGGGTCCCGGCCGGACTCGTCGTGGACGTGAAGACCCTCGACGACCTGCCGGACGACGAGGTCGTGCTGGTCTGCACGGGTTCCCAGGGCGAGCCGATGGCGGCCCTGTCCCGCATGGCCAACCGCGACCACCAGATCCGCATCGTCCCCGGCGATACGGTCATCCTGGCCTCGTCCCTCATCCCGGGCAACGAGAACGCGGTCTACCGCGTGATCAACGGCCTGACCCGCTGGGGCGCGAACGTCGTCCACAAGGGCAACGCCAAGGTCCACGTCTCGGGCCACGCCTCGGCCGGCGAGCTGCTGTACTTCTACAACATCTGCCGCCCGAAGAACCTGATGCCGGTCCACGGCGAATGGCGCCACCTGCGCGCCAACGCCGAGCTCGGCGCGATGACGGGCATCCCCAAGGACCACATCGTCATCGCCGAGGACGGCGTCGTCGTCGACCTGGTCGACGGCCGCGCCCGGATCACCGGCAAGGTCCAGGCGGGTTACGTGTACGTCGACGGCCTCTCGGTCGGCGACGTCACCGAAGTCCACCTCAAGGACCGCCGCATCCTCGGCGAAGAGGGCATCATCTCGGTCTTCGTGGTGGTCGACTCCTCGACGGGCAAGATCGTGGGCGGCCCGAACGTCCACGCCCGTGGCTCGGGCATCGACGACGCTGCGTTCGACGCGGTGCTCCCGAAGATCGACCAGGCCCTGAACAAGTCGTTCCAGGACGGCGTCGTCGAACCCCACCAGCTCCAGCAGCTGATCCGCCGCAGCGTCGGCAAGTGGGTCTCCGACACCTACCGTCGCCGGCCGATGATCCTCCCGGTCGTCGTCGAGGTCTGACGGTCTGACCAGCGCAACACCGGAGCGGGGCCCCTCGATTTGCATCGGGGCGCCCCGCTCCAGTACGTTTACGGCTCCGCCAGATCGGGAACCACCGGCACCTTCGTGTGCCTGAACGGTTCTTCGGGAGGCGGGAAATCCGACTCAGATCATCTGATAAAGTCGGAACCGCCGAAAGGCCCCCGGAGTGAAAACAAAAGGGACCGGAAAGCGCCGAGGAAATCGGATCGGAAGGATCTGATAGAGTCGGAAACGCAAGACCGAAGGGAAGCCCGGAGGAAAGCCCGAGAGGGTGAGTACAAAGGAAGCGTCCGTTCCTTGAGAACTCA
>NZ_JBVHUJ010000013.1:0-85523 GCF_055565415.1 Streptomyces sp. NPDC028711
CGACGGAGACGGCCCCTGCTCCGACGGCCCCGCAAGCCCCACCGGCCCCCCCCCCCCCCGCCCCCCCCGCCCCCCCCGCCCCCGCCCCGGGCCCCCCCGGCCCCCCCCCCCCCGCCCGCCCCCCCCCCCCCGCCCCCCCCCCCCCCGCCCCCGGCCCCCCCCGCCCCGCCCCCCCCCCCGCCCCCCCCCCCCGCCCCCCCCCCGCCCCCCCCCCCCCCCCCCCCGCCGCCCCCCCCCCCCCCCCCCCCCCCCCACCACCGGTGTCTCCGCTTACGTTCGTCCCGCTGCGAGTCGCCGGACCAACGGTGGCCGCCGTCAACGGAGAACGGGGGTGCACTCGTGCGGATCGGACTGCTCACGGAGGGTGGCTACCCGTACGCCGGCGGTGAGTCCGGGCTCTGGTGCGAGCGCCTTGTACGAGGGCTCGAACAGCACCAGTTCGACCTGTACGCCCTCGGCGGGACCGGCATCGCCTCGGCGCTCCCCCCGAACGCCCGTGTCGCCCGCGCCGCCGACCTCGGCGGCCCGGACACGGCCCCGGGCGCCCGGAACCTCCTGGAGCGGACCGCGTTCGGCGACCATCGCGCCGCCCGTCGCGCCTACGGCCGCCGCGACCGCCGCCGCTTCACCGAGGCCTTCGAGCAGCTGGCGCTCGGCCTCTGCGCGGAGGACGACACGATGGCGGGCGGGCCCGGCGCGGAGTCGGGCGCGCCTCGCGGGGCGGGCGTCGTCGCCGGAGAGCGGCCGGGTGGGCAGAGCGCCTTCGCCACCGGCCTGTACGCACTCGCCGAACTCGCCCGCGAACGCGGCGGGCTGACCGGCGCGCTCCGCTCCGACGACGCCGTCCGCGTCCTCGAAACCGCCTGCCGCGCCCCCGGCGCACGACGCGGCGCGGCCGCGGCGGGACTCCCCGACCACCTCGCCTTCGCCGAGCACCTGGCCCGCGCCCTGCGCCCGCTCTCCCTCGACTGGTACGGGGACGACGCACTCGGCGCGGCGGACCTCTGCCACGCCGCCGCCGGAGGCACCACCGCCCTCCCGGGCCTCCTGGCCAAACGCTTCTTCGGAACCCCCCTGCTCGTCACCGAATACGGCGTACAGCTCCGGTCCCACTACCTCTCGGCCGCCGGCGCCGACCGCTCCGCCCCGCTGCGCACCCTGCTCGCCGCCCTCCACGGCCGGATCGCCGCCGAGGTCTACGGCCAGGCCGCTCTCCTCACCCCCGGCAACGCCCACACCCGCCGCTGGCAGGAGAGGTGCGGCGCCGACCGGGCCCGGATCCGCACCGTCCACCCCGGCATGGCGGCCGACCGCTTCGCCGAGGTCGGTGAGGACGAGGAGAGCGGCGACCCCGCCACGCTCGTCTGGCTCGGCCGGGTGGAACCCGCCAAGGACCTCGTCGCCCTCCTGCACGCCTTCGCCGAGGTCCGGGCCCAGCAGCCCGACGCCCGGCTGAGGATCGTCGCCGTGCCCGGACGGGATCCGGGCTCCGGCGCGTACCTTGCGCACTGCGAGGCGCTCGCCGCCCAGCTCTTCCCCGACGAGGCCGCCGGGGCCCACGCCGTCGGCGAGAACCCGGTCGGCTTCGAGGAGCTCGGCGGCCCCGAGGCGCCCACCCTGGAGGACGTCTACGCCTCCGGCGCGGTCGTCGTCCTGTCCAGCGTCGTCGAGGGTTTCCCCGCCGGCCTCGTCGAGGCGATGTTCTGCGCGCGCGCCACCGTCTCGACCGACGTCGGCGCCGTCGTCGAGATCATCGGCGGCACCGGCCTCGTGGTCCCCCCGCGCAACCCGCGGGCGCTCGCCGACGCCTGCCTCGCGCTGCTCCGCGAGCCCGAGCGCCGGTACCGCCTGGGCGCCGCTGCCCGTGCCCGCGCGCTCGAACTCTTCACCGTCGAACAGAACCTCGCCGCGTTCCGCGGCATCTACCTGGAACTCCTCTCCCACGCGCCGGTGCGCCACCGCCCCGGGGACGGTGTGCCCTTCGCCCATCCCGCGGAGGCGCACGTCCGCGGCAGCTGGGCGCAGAAGGCCGTGGCCGCCGGGACAGGAGCCCCCGATGCCTGAAGGAGGCACCCCCATGCGCGGCTCCGCCGCCCCGACGAGCCCCGGAGCCTGGGACGCCCGCTCCGAGGCGCTCCTCGGCGCCCCCGCACTGACCCCGCTCGGCGGCGGAACCCTCGAACCGCACGCCCCGGAGGGCCCCGCCGCCGAGGCCCCACCGTCCGGGATAGCCGCCTCGCCCGCTTCTTCGGCGGCGACGGAGACGGCCCCTGCTCCGACGGCCCCGCAAGCCCCACCGGCCCCGCCCGCCCCGGCCCCGACGGCCCCGCCTGCCTCGGCAGCGGCCCCCACGGCCCCGCCCGCCCCGTCACTCCCGCCGACCCCGGCCCCGGCCCCGGATGACCAGGACGCCCCGGCCGGTGCGGGCAGCGGCCCGAGCAGTCCGTCCGGCACCCCCGCCCCCGCCCCCCGCGCCAGGCGCGGGAACGCGGACCCCGTCAAGGTGCTCATGCACCGGCACCAGGCGCTCTGCGCGCGTGCCGTCGACTCCCTGGAGATCGCCGCCGGGCTCGAAGCCCAGGGGTTCACCGACCGGACCGCCGCACGCTTCCGCCACCGGGACGTCTTCTCGCTCGCCGAGGAGCTCTACGCGCGCGTGCCCCGGGCCGGCGGGACCGCCCCGCCCCCGGCACCGGCGGAGCACCGTACGGACGCCTGGATGCTCGCCGTCCTCACCCCCGGAGCCGCCGCCGCCCTCACCGGCATCGGGCTCGCGGTCACCCACGGGTCCGTACGCCTCTCCGTCGGCGCTGCCGGGGCGCTCCTGCTCACCGGGGCCCTCGTGCTCGCCGTCCGGCGCGGCCCCTTCCGCGCCCCCGTCGGCGGCACCGTGCCCGCCGCACGGCTCTGGACCCTCTGGCTCCTGGCGTACGCGGTCTGCGGCGACGGCCTCCTCACCCAGGTGCTCAGCGGCGGCCCCGACGGCCCCTGGGAGCTGACCCCCGGGCCGATCCTGGGCCTCGCCCTCGCCGTCGCCCCCGCCGCCTGGTGCGCGCGGCTCTTCGCGAACCGGGCGCGCCGCAGGATCGCCGACAGCCGGGGGCTCGCCGACTTCGCCGCCGGCATCCGGCCGCTGCTCCTCGGCACCGTGACCCTCCAGCTCCTCGCCCTCACCGTCCTGCTCGGGCTCACCTGGTTCAGCTCCGGAGCCCTGGCCCTCGGCGCGCTCCTGCTGTTCGCCCGGCTCCTCACCGTCCACGGCTTCCCCGGGACGGCCGCCGCCGCCCTCGCCGCCGCCGGCGCCGCCGAGGCGCTCGCCCTCGCGAGCGTCCTCGCCGCCCGCGTCCCCGTCCCCGGCTTCGACACGCTCGCCGTACCGGTGCGCGCCGTCGTCGACGCCTGGGGCCCCGGGGCCGTGCCCACCCTCGTCTGCGGCGCCGCCGCGCTCGGCCTGCTGGCCCACGCGACCGCCTCTCTTGCCCGGGCCTCGGCCCACGCCACCCCGTGAGAACCCGCTGCCACCCCCGTCGGAGGCCGGGCGACCGCGGCAACCCCCGCCCCACCGAGCCTCACGCCAGGAAACCTCTTCGCACCCGCGGAGCCGACGCCGCGGGCGTGCCCCGTCACCTCTCTCATCACCCCGCAAGGAGACCGAAGACCATGACCCCGCAACTCCCAGCACCGGCCGGTCGGCACGAAGGGGCCGCACGATGAGGGTGCTGCTGCTCGGAGCCAACGGCTTCATCGGGCGTTTCGTCGCCGACCGGCTGCTCGCCGACCCGGCCGTCCACCTCACCGCGCTCGGCCGGGGCGACGACGCCGACGTGCGCTTCGACCTCGCCTCGGGGAGTCCCGGCGCGCTGACCCGCTTCCTCGACGCCGTCCACCCCGGGGTCGTCGTCAACTGCGCCGGCGCCACCCGCGGCGGCGCCCGCGACCTCACCCGGCACAACACCGTCGCCGTCGCCACGGTCTGCGAGGCCCTGCGCCGCAGCGGCTGCGGCGCCCGGCTCGTCCAGGTCGGCTGCGCCTCCGAGTACGGGCCGAGCCAGGCCGGCTCCTCCACCGCCGAGGACGCCGTACCCCGCCCCGGCGGCCCGTACGGCGTGTCGAAGCTGGCGGCGACCGAACTCGTCCTCGGGTCGGGGCTCGACGCCGTGGTCCTCCGGGTGTTCTCGCCCGTGGGCCCCGGCACGCCCGCCGGCTCGCCGCTCGGCCGTCTCGCCGAGGCGATGCGCCGGGCCATGCAGGCCGGGGACGGTGAGCTCAAGCTGAGCGGTCTCGGGGTGCAGCGGGACTTCGTCGACGTACGGGACGTGGCGCGGGCCGTCCACGCGGCCTCGCTCTCCGCCGCGCAGGGCGTCGTCAACATCGGCACCGGCCGCGCGGTCCGGCTCCGCGACGCCGCCGCCGTCCTCGCCAGGGTCGCGGGCTATGCCGGCAACCTGCACGAGCTGGACGCCCCGCACGGCATGCCGCAGCGCCCGATGATCGGCGCCCCCCGCACCGAGGGGACCATCGCCGACCAGCTGGCCTCGGCCCCCTACCCGTACCCCGACGGCTGCGGCCCCTGGCAGCAGGCCGATGTCCGCACCGCCCGCGACCGGCTCGGCTGGCGGCCCCGGATCAACCTGGAGGAGTCCCTCGCCGACATCTGGATGGAGGCGGCGTGTCGCATCTGACGACGAGCACGGCGACGGGGGCGGTGCAGGCCCTCGGGGTGGGCGTCCCCGGCTACGCCCACCCGCTGCTCGCCCCGGTCGAGTGGGGCGAGCTGACCCGGCCCGGGACCCCGCTGCACTGGGCGGTGCTCAACGTGGCGGACGGGCCGGGCAGCCGCCCCGACCCGCACTGCCTCGAGGCGGCGGGGAGGCTCCGTAACGCCGGGGTCAGGGTCCTCGGGCACCTGGACGCGGCGCACGGCTCCCGGCCCTTCGGGGAGCTCGTCTCCGACGCCCACCGCTTCCTGGACTGGTACAAGGTGGACGGCTACTACCTGGACCGCTGCCCCGCGGACCGGGCGGACCTGGCCGGGGTGCGGCGGGTCACCGCGACCCTGGAGGCGATCCTCGGCGGCGAGGCCCATCTCGTCCTCGGCCACGGAACCCACCCCCACCCCGGGTACGCGGAGACCGCCGACCAGCTGGTGACGTTCTCCGGCGCCTGGGTGGACTACCGCTGGTCGCAGGTGGCCGAGTGGACCGCTGAGTACACGGAGACGAAGTTCGTCCATCTCGTGCACGGGGTCCCGCGCACCCACCTCGACGAAGCCCTGCGGATCGCCCGCTGGCAGGGGGCCGGAACGATCTTCTTCACCGACCGGACGGGGGACGTGGGACAAACCGCGCCATTCCACTCGCTGCCCGGCTACTGGGACGAAATCGTCTCGCGGATCGGACCGGGTGTCTCGGAATGAGAAGGAGCGTGGCAGTGTTACGGGGAGAACAACCGTACTGACATACCGACAACCGGAGTCCCCGTGTCGCTGCCACCCCTGGTCGAGCCGGCTGCCGAGCTCACCGTAGACGAGGTCCGCAGGTACTCCCGCCACCTGATCATCCCGGACGTCGGGATGGACGGGCAGAAGCGGCTGAAGAACGCCAAGGTGCTGTGTGTCGGCGCCGGTGGCCTCGGCTCCCCGGCGCTGATGTACCTGGCCGCCGCCGGCGTGGGCACGCTCGGCATCGTGGAGTTCGACGAGGTCGACGAGTCGAATCTCCAGCGCCAGATCATCCACAGCCAGGCCGACATCGGCCGCTCCAAGGCGGCCTCCGCACGCGACAGCGTGCTCGGCATCAACCCGTACGTGAACGTGATCCTTCACGAGGAGCGGCTCGAAGCCGAGAACGTGATGGAGATCTTCGGTCAGTACGACCTGATCGTCGACGGTACGGACAACTTCGCCACGCGCTACCTCGTCAACGACGCGGCCGTGCTCCTGAACAAGCCGTACGTCTGGGGCTCGATCTACCGCTTCGACGGCCAGGCGTCGGTCTTCTGGTCCGAGCACGGCCCCTGCTACCGCTGCCTCTACCCGGAGCCCCCGCCGCCGGGCATGGTTCCCTCCTGCGCCGAGGGCGGTGTCCTGGGCGTGCTCTGCGCGTCCATCGGCTCCATCCAGGTCACCGAGGCGATCAAGCTCCTCGCCGGCGTCGGCGACCCGCTGGTCGGCCGTCTGATGATCTACGACGCCCTGGAGATGCAGTACCGCCAGGTCAAGGTCCGCAAGGACCCGAACTGCGCGGTCTGCGGCGACAACCCGACCGTCACCGAGCTCATCGACTACGAGGCCTTCTGCGGCGTCGTGTCCGAGGAGGCCCAGGAGGCGGCGCTCGGCTCCACGATCACTCCCAAGCAGCTCAAGGAGTGGATCGACGAGGGCGAGACCATCGACATCATCGACGTCCGCGAGCCGAACGAGTACGAGATCGTGTCGATCCCGGGCGCGCGTCTGATCCCCAAGAACGAGTTCCTGATGGGCACGGCCCTCCAGGACCTCCCGCAGGACAAGCGGATCGTCCTGCACTGCAAGACGGGTGTCCGCAGTGCGGAAGTCCTCGCCGTGCTCAAGTCCGCGGGCTTCGCGGACGCCGTGCACGTCGGCGGCGGCGTGATCGGCTGGGTCCACCAGATCGAGCCCGAGAAGCCGGTCTACTAGACGGCACACGGACAGACGGCACACGGAAAGGCCCCGGACCTCCTCGCGAGGTCCGGGGCCTTTCCCACGGGCTCAGCAGGTCGTGCCGTAGGCGGGGACCTTTCCGTCCAGGAGGTACGCGTCGACCGTCCGCGTCACGCACCGCGAGGTGCCGTAGGCGCCGTGGCCCTCGCCCTTGTTGGTGACCAGGACACCGACGCCGTCACCGAGCTCCTTCGCCATCTTCTCCGCGCCCTCGTACGGGGTGGCCGGATCGCCCGTGGTGCCGACGACCAGGACGGGGGCGGCGCCCGGGGCGCTCGCCTCCGGGGTCGCCCGCTCACCCTTCACCGGCCAGTCCGCGCACCAGCCGGCCGTGTCCCAGGCGAGGAACGCGCCGAACACCGGCGAGAGCTCGCGGAACTCCGGCACCAGCGCCCTCGCCTGCGCGGCGGTCGGCCGGGCGCTGGAGTCGGCGCAGGAGATGGCCCGTTGGGAGTGCGACTGGGTGGAGTAACGGCCCTGCTCGTCCCGGTCGTTGTAGTAGTCGGCGAGCTGGAGAAGGGCGCCGCCGCCCCCCTGCTCGGCCTCGTCGAGGGCTTCGCCGAGCAGCGGCCAGTTGGCCTGCCCGTACAGCGTGATCGCGATGCCCGTGAGCGCCAGGCTCTCGGTGAGCCGCCGCTCGCCGACGGCCAGCGGCTGCCGGTCCAGCTTCCGCAGCAGCCTGCTGATCCGATCGGTCCCGGCCTTCCGGTCCTGACCGGTGCTCTTCAGGTAGCTGTCCAGGGCCCGCTGGAAGCCGATCGTCTGATGGCGGGCGTGCCCGACGGTGTCCGCGGTCGGGTCGACGACCGCGTCGAGCACGAGCCGGCCCACGCGCGACGGGAAGAGATGGGCGTACGTGCCGCCGAGCTGGGTTCCGTACGAGACGCCGAAGTAGTGGAGCCTCTCGTCCCCGAGGACCTGCCGGACCAGGTCCAGGTCGCGGGCGGTGGCGCTGGTCGTGGTGTGGGCGAGGAGCGCCCCGGAGCGGCGGGCGCAGCCCGCGCCGAAGTCCGCCCCGTCCTTGAGGTACGCGGCCTCCTCGGCGGCCGTGTCCGGGGTGGCGTCGACGGTCGCCTCCGCGGCGGCCTGTTCGGCGTCGCTCCGGCAGACCACGCCCGCGCTGCGGCCGACCCCGCGCGGGTCGAAGCCGACCAGGTCGTAGCGCTCGCCGAGCGTCCGGTACTCCTCCTCCAGCTGCGGCAGCATCGCGACCCCGGAGACGCCGGGGCCGCCGAAGTTGAAGAGGAGCGAACCGATGCGGCCACGCTCGTCGCCGGCCTCCTTGCGGACCAGCGCGACCGGGAGGGTGGCGCCCTCCGGCTTCGCGTAGTCCACCGGGACCGTCACCGTGGCGCAGCGCCACTGCGTGCCGGGCCCCTGTCCGCCTTCCGGGGCAGGGCAGCGCTTCCAGTCGGGGCGCTGGCCGGTGAGAGCGGCGGGGAGCGGGGGGAGAGCGGCCGCGGGGGTGGTCGCGGTGGCGGTGACGGACGGCTTGTCACCGGCCGGCGGCGGGGCCGACGTGGTGCCCGGAGCCCCGCCCTCCGTGCTCGTACAGCCCGCGACGAGCACCCCGGTCGCGGCCAGCACGGTCATGCGTACACGTATGGACATGCGTTCCCCCAGGATCCCGGCAAGGCGGCCATCCTAGGCGGGGCGGGCGAACCGGATCCTGGTCGGGTGGGCGGGTGTCCCGGGCGGGACCGGTCTACTTGCAGACCGTGCCCGAGGCCGGGACCTTGCCGTCCAGGAGGTACGCGTCGACCGCCTTCTTCACGCACGCGTTGCCGCTGTTGTAGGCGCCGTGGCCCTCGCCCTCGAAGGTCAGCTCCACGCCTACGCCCTGGCCGAGCGCCTTCACCATCGACCGGGCGCCCGCGTACGGCGTGGCCGGGTCGCCCGTGTTGCCGACGACCAGGATCGGCGCCGAACCGGGTGCGGAGACGTCCGGGTGGTCCCAGGTCCCCGCCACCGGCCACTGCGAGCAGCTGGAGAGGGCCCAGCCCATGAAGTCGCCGAAGACGGGGGAGGCCTCGCGGAACTCGCCGAGCCGCTCCTTCGCCTGGCCGAGGGTGTAGCGCTCCTTGAAGTCCACGCAGTTGATGGCGGCGTTGGCGGCCTGGATGTTGCTGTAGGAGCCGTTCTGGCCGCGCCCGTTCATCGAGTCGGAGAGCGAGAGGAGCAGTGCCCCGTCGCCGCCGTCCGCCGCGTCGAGACCCTGCTCCAGGTACTTCCAGTACTCCTGGGAGTACAGGGCCTGCGCGATGCCGTTCGTGGCCTGCGTCTGGGTGAGCTTCCGCTCGCCGATGCCCGCGATCGGCTTCTTGTCGAGCGCGGCGAGCAGCTCCGTGACGAAGGACTCGACCTCGGCGACGCTCGTGCCCGGCAGGGTGCACTCGTCGCCGCGGTCCACACAGTCCCGGGCGAAGTTGTCCAGGGCGAGCTGGAAGCCCTTCGCCTGGCCGAGCGCGCCCTCCTCGACGCCCGCTTCGGGGTCGACGACGGCGTCGAAGAGGGCCCGGCCGACGTTCTTCGGGAAGAGGTGGGCGTAGACGCCGCCGAGTTCGGTGCCGTACGAGATGCCGAAGTAGTGGAGCTTGTCGTCCCCGAGGACCTGCCGCATCAGGTCCATGTCCCGGGCGGCGTTCTCGGTGCCGAGGTGCGGCAGGGTCGGGCCGGCGTCCTTCTCGCAGCCGGTGGCGTACTTCTTCTGCGCGTCCGAGAGCGTTCGTTCCTCGGTCTGGTCGTCGGGCGTGAAGTCCAGGGCGTAGTACGCGTCGAGCTCCTTGTCGGTCGCGCATTCGACCGGCTCGCTGCGGCCCACCCCCCGGGGATCGAAGGAGACCAGGTCGTAGCGGGCGCGCAGGGTCTCGTAGTCGGGGGCGAAGCCGGGAAGGCCGGTGACGCCGGAGCCGCCCGGCCCGCCGAAGTTGAAGACGAGCGAACCGATCCGCCGGTCCCTGTCCCGGGCGCGGGCCCGGATGAGCGCCAGCTCGATGGTCTCGCCCTCGGGTACCGACCAGTCGAGCGGCGTCTGGAGGAAGGAACACTCCCAGGCCGTGCCGCCGGGGAGCGCCGAGGGCGGCTCCCCACCGCCCTCGGCGGCGGACGGCGCGGGGCAGGGGGCCCAGGACAGCTTCTGCGCGGTGAGCCCGGCCGCGCCGCTCGGCCTCGACGGATCCGCCGCCTCGTCTCCCCCGTCCGAGCACCCGGCGGCGAGCAGCACGGTGGTGGCGGTCAGCAGAGCGGCGCGCTGGGCGGCGGAGATCGGCATGAACCCATCGTGGGCCGCGGGCCCGGCCCCCGCGCGGGACGGGGGTCCATGCGGGTGGCCGGGGGCGGGCGGGGTCGCGGACCGCCTGGCGCCGCCATAGCCGGTACTGCCGGCTTCCGGCGGCTTGGCGCCGCCAGAGCCCGTACTACCGGCCTCCCGCCGGCACAGCGGCCGGGCCGTGCTGACGGCCGACGCTGCCTACCGCGCTTCCGCCGTCACAGTGCCTCGCGCCGCGTCAGCCAGTTGAAGCAGAGCCAGCCCGGCAGCACCGGGACCCACAGCGTCAGCAGGCGGTACAGCAGCACCGCGGGGGTAGCGACCTCGATCGGCAGGCCCACCGCCAGGAGACCGAGGGTCAGCGCGCCCTCGACCGCGACGACACCGCCCGGCGTCGGCGCGGCCGAGCCGATGGCGTTGCCCGCGAGGAAGACGACCGCCACGCTCGCGTAGCTGATCGACGGGTGGCCGTGGCCGAAGGCGCGGATCGAGGCATCGAGGCAGAGCACGAACGAGGCGGTGAGCAGCAGCATCCCGCCGATGCCGGTCAGCAGCTTCACCGGCCGCTGGAGCACGTCCAGCATGCGCGGCACCACACCGGCGAAGAGCGACCGCAGCCGGGTCGAGACGAACTTCCGCATGAACGGGATCGCCGTCATCACCAGGACGAGCACCGCGGCCGTCAGCAGACCGGCGATGACCGTCCTCGACGGGCTGAAGGACTGCGACTTCTCCGTCCCCGTCAGATAGCCGAAGGAGAGCAGCAGCAGGATGTGCGCCCCGAGCCCGAAGAGCTGCGAGGCTCCGACGCTCGCCACCGCGAGCCCCGGCCGTACCCCGGCGCGCTGGAGGAAGCGGGTGTTCAGGGCGACGCCGCCGACCGCCGCCGGGGCGAGGATCTTCACGAACGAGCCGGCGACCTGCGCCACCACCGTCCGCCAGAACCCGACCCGCTCGGGGACGAAGCCCAGCAGGCTCATCGCCGCCGCCACGTAGCTGAGCGCCGAGAACAGGACAGCGGCCGCCACCCAACGCCAGTCCGCCTCGCTGATCGTCGACAGCGGCGTACGGGCGATCTGTGAGAGCAGGAAGTACGCGGCGACCGCGCCGGCGATCAGGCTGATCAGGGTCCGCGGCTTGATCCGCTCCAGACGGACCGGCTCCACCGGGGCCTGCGGCCGGATGAGCAGCACCTGCCGGCGGATCTGGGCCAGCAGGTCCTCCTCGCGGGCCTCGTCGAGCGCCGTGTCGAGGGCCCGCTTGTCGGCCTTCTTGTCCGCCTTCTTCTCGGCGCGTGCGGCCGTGGGGTCGGTGGTGGTCTCCGCGGCCTGGGCCTTCGCCAGCTCCCGCTCGTGCTTGGCGGCCTCCGACGCGGCGAGCACCGCCTCCCGCTCCCGGGCTGACCGCTCGCGGGCCAGTCTCCGCAGCGTCGCGCGCGTGGAGCGGCTCAGCGCGATGGGCTGGAGCAGCGGCAGACAGTCGGCGACCGTGTCGGGGCCGAGCACCTCGACGGCCGAGGCGACCGCCCGCTCCGCCCCGACCCGCAGACCGAGGGTGGTGAGCAGCTGGGCGATGTCCATGCGCAGCACCAGGTCGCCGGCGGCGATCTCGCCGCCCCGCAGATCGGTGAGGATCACCTTGCCGGAACGATCCACCAGAATCGCGTCGCCCGTGAGCCTGCGGTGCGCGATCCGGCGCGACTGGAGCGCCCGTACCTGCCGGAAGGCGCTGGTGACCAGCTCGTCGGTGACCTCGTGGTCGTCGAGCGAGTCCAGACTGCGGCCGCCGATGTGCTCGTACACGAGCATCACGGCGTCCGGGCCGAGCTCCGACGTGGCGATCAGCTTCGGCGCGTTCGCCCCGGCGGCGATCGCCGCGTACGCGAGGAGCGCCTCCTGTTCCAGGGCCTGCCGCAGCGACACGATCGAACGGCGGGTGGTGATCGTCCGCAGGGTGAGGCGGCGCCATGCCCGGTAGAAGAAGCCGTGCGCCTGCTGCTCCCGGTCGACGACGGTGACGTCGAGCGGCGGCCCGTCCTCCAGGGTCACGATGTACCGGCGGCCCCGGTCCCCGCTGTCCGCCGAGTCGGGCACGCCCTCGGCGCGCAGCGCCGTCACCGGCCGGAAGCCGACCCGGCGCAGGCCGGCGAGGAGCGTCTGCCCGGTGGGCCGGACGTTCGGGGAGCCGACCGCGTACAGCGTGCCGTACGCCACCGTCCAGCCGATCAGGACGGTCAGGATGATCGAGAGCGCCGTGGTGTAGCCGGCCACGAGCATCGTGAACGCGTCGAGCAGCAGCACCACCCAGAGCGACACCCGCCACCGTGGCCTGCGGGCCATGCCGACGGCGGTCATGTACGCGATCACCGGGGCGAGGTAGTTGTGCACCGGGTCGGTGAGCCCGCCGCCGGACTGCGGCTGGGTCAGCGCGTCCTGGATGGTGCCGGGCGCGGCCTGGGCGACCCAGAGGTCGGTGGCGAGGGTCACGCCGTGCGCGAGGACCGCGGCGAGGACGCCGTCCGCGATGCGCAGCCCGTCGCGTTTGATCAGGCGCTCGATGGCGAAGGCCACCGGGACGAGCAGGACGGCGATGGAGGAGACCAGGCCGGCGATCTTGACGAAGACGTCGGGGGCGCCGCCGGCGCCCTCGTTGATGTCCTTCTCCAGACCCGAGGTCGTCGCGTGGGCGAACGCGGCGATGGCGATGACGAGACCGATGGCCAGGAGACCGGAGAGCAGCCGCATCAGGTCGGAGGGCCGGTGGACGCGGGCGGCGAGCAGCGGTTCGTCGCCGGAGACCCGCTCGGGCACGTCGGCCTGGCCCCCCTCGGGAGGCTGCGTGTCCTGGCCCATCACCCTGTCCGTCTCCGCATGCGCGTCGTGTCGTTCTTCTCGTTCTCGTCGGTGCTCGTGCTCGTGTTCTTCTTCTTGTACGTGTCGCTCTTGATCTCGTATCACCAGTCACCGCCCGCACGATGGTGGCATGAAGAGCCGCCCCGCGGAGGCAGCAGGGCCATGTCGGTGGGGTGAGGCACGATGGTGCCGATGAGCATGGAGGAACCTGTGGGGGAGACCGCAGAACTGCCCGAGTACGCGGAACGGGTGCTCGACGTGGCCGACGGGATCCCGCCCGGCCGGGTGATGACCTACGGCGACGTCGCCGAATGGCTGGGCGAGGGCGGGCCGCGCCAGGTCGGCCGGGTCATGGCCCTGTACGGCGGGACGGCGCCCTGGTGGCGGGTGGTCCGCGCCGACGGCACGCTGCTGCCCGGGCACGAACTGAGGGCCCTCGGCCACTACCGCGAGGAGGGCACCCCGCTGCGCGAGGCGGGCCGGGCGGCCGAGGGTCACATACCGAGGATCGACATGCGACGGGCACGCTGGGACGGAACTCACACCTGAGCCCGCCGACCGGGGGAGCACGGGCCGGACGGCGTACGAGCGGCGCCCCGGGCGGCGCACACGGTACGGAACGGGGCACGGAGTACGGCTCGGCGACGGTCCGTTTCGCGTAACGTCGACGTTCGCGTCTCCCGAGGCGGCGGGCCGACGAGCTCGGTGGCCGGCCGTGGCGGACGGCCGTCTCACCCGCACCACCACTCCCACCAGGACCGGCGACCCACGTGAGTACCTCCTCGACCACCCGGCGTACGCCGCCGCACCAGGGACAGCCGTACCCGGGCCCGGGACGGCAGCGGACCCCGGGCGCGTACCGACTGGTGCGTACCACGCCGGCCCCGATGGATCCCCCTCAGCTGGACGCAGCCCAGCGCGAAGTGGTTGACCACACCGGCGGACCTCTTCTCGTCCTCGCCGGACCCGGCACCGGAAAGACCACCACCCTCGTCGAGTCCGTCGCCGCCCGCATGGAGAACGGCGCCGACCCCGAACGCCTCCTCGTCCTCACGTTCAGCCGCAAGGCCGCCGTCGAACTCCGCGACCGCATGGCGGCCCGGCTCGGCGGCCGCCGCCCCCCGCAGGCCACCACCTTCCACTCGTACTGCTACGCCCTGATCCGCGCCCACCAGGACGCCGAACTCTTCGCCGAACCGCTGCGGCTGCTCTCAGGACCCGAGCAGGACCTCGCCGTACGCGAACTCCTCGCCGGCCACGTCGACCTGGAGAAGACCGGCCTCGGCAGCATCCGCTGGCCCGACGAACTCCGCGCCTGCCTCACCACCCGCGGCTTCGCCGACGAGGTGCGCGCCGTCCTCGCGCGCTCCCGCGAGCTGGGCCTCGGACCCGACGCCCTCGCCCGCTTCGCCGACCGCGTCGGCCGCCCGGACTGGAAGGCCGCCGCCGGCTTCCTGGCCGAGTACCTCGACGTCCTCGACCTCCAGGGCGTCCTCGACTACACGGAGCTCGTCCACCGGGCCGTCCTCCTCGCCGAGGACGTCAGCCTGCCCGCGTACGACGCGGTGTACGTCGACGAGTACCAGGACACCGACCCGGCGCAGGTCCGGCTCCTCCACGCGCTCGCCGGCGATTCGACAGGAGCCGCCCGAGGGGCGTCCGTGAGGGGCAGTGGTCGGACGACGGGCGGGAGGCGCACGGTCGTCGCCTTCGGCGACCCCGACCAGTCCATCTACGCCTTCCGGGGCGCCGACGTGAACGGCATCCTCGACTTCCCCTCCTCCTTCGGCGGCGCGGACGTCCGCGTCCTGCGCACCGCGCGCCGCTCGGGCGAGGGGCTCCTCCAGGCCACCCGGCTGCTCGCCCAGCGGATGCCGATGCCCCGGCTCCCCGCCGACAAGGTCCGCGCCCACCGCGCACTCACGGCGGCGCGGGAGGGGGGCGGGGCGGAGGCGTACACCTACTCCACGGCCTCCGCGGAGGCCGAGAACATCGCCGACCTGCTGCGCCGTGCCCACCTGGAGGACGGCGTCCCCTGGCAGGACATGGCCGTCCTCACCCGCGCCGCCGCCTCCCTCCCGCCCCTCCGCCGCGCCCTCACCTCGGCCGGCGTCCCGGTGGAGACGGACGTGGCGGACACCCCTCTCCGCCACGAGCCGGCGGTGGCGCCGCTGTTGCTGGCGCTGCGGGCGGTATCGGGCTCTGACCCCGTTGTGGGCATACGTTCCTCCCCCGGACTTCGTCCGGGAGGTGCCCCCAGGGCGGAACGGGTGGGCACAACCCACGACGGCGCCGCACCGGCCCCGGACGCCGAGCCCGCCCCGACCCCGGACGCCGAGCCCGCCCCGACCCCGGACGCCGAGCCCGCCCCGACCCCGGACGCCGAGCCCGCACCGGACGGCACCCCCGGCACGGGCGCGCCCGGGACCGAAGGGGCCGACTGGCTCGCCGTCGAGACCGCCCTGGAACTCCTCGCCTCCCCCCTCGCCGGCGTCGACCCCGCCGATCTCCGCCGCCTGGGCCGCGCCCTCCGCGACGAGGAGCGCGCCGCGGGCAACAAGGTCCCGCCCCCCTCCGACGTCCTCCTCGCCCGCGCCCTCGCGCAGCCCGAGCGCCTGGTCGCGCACGATCCGGCGTACGCCCGGGGCGCCCAGCGGCTCGGGCGGCTCCTCCAGGAGACCCGGACGCTGCTCGCCGCGGGCGGTACCGCCGAGGAGGCCCTCTGGGTGCTCTGGAACGGCACCCCCTGGCCCGGCCGTCTGGAGCGCGCAGCCCTCCGCGGCGGCCCCGCCGGCCGCAACGCCGACCGCGACCTCGACGCCGTCTGCGCCCTCTTCGAGACCGCCGCCCGCGCCGAGGAACGCGTCGGCGGCCGCGGTGTCCTCAACTTCCTCGAAGAGCTCGACGCCCAGGACATCGCCGCGGACACCCTCACCCGCCGCCACACCCGCCCCGACTCCGTCCGCCTGATGACCGCCCACCGCTCCAAGGGCCTCGAATGGAGCCTCGTCGTCGTCGCCGGCGTCCAGGAGGGCCTCTGGCCCGACCTGCGCCGCCGCGGCTCCCTCCTCGAAGCCGACCGCATCGGCCGCGACGGCCTCGCCGAGCCCCTCACCCCCGGCGCCCTCCTCGCCGAGGAACGCCGCCTCTTCTACGTGGCCGCCACGCGCGCGCGGGACCGGCTCGTCGTCACCGCCGTGAAGGCCGCGGCCGAGGACGGCGACCAGCCCTCCCGTTTCCTCACCGAGCTCGGCGCCGAACCGAAGGACGTCCCCGGCCGCCCCCGCCGCCCCCTCGCCGTCTCCGCCCTGGTCGCCGAGCTGCGCGCCACCACCGTCGACCCCGACGCCTCGCCCGCGCTCCGCGACGCCGCCGCCCACCGTCTCGCCCGGCTCGCCGCGCTCACCGACGAGGACGGGCAGCCGCTCGTCCCCGCCGCGCACCCGGACCGCTGGTGGGGTCTGTTCGAGCCGACGCTCAGCACGGTGCCGCTGCGCGAGCGCGACCGGCCCCTGGCCCTCTCGCCGAGCTCCCTGGAGAACCTGGTCACCACCTGCTCCCTCCAGTGGTTCCTGGGCCGCGAGGTCAAGGCCGCAGCCCCCGCCACCGCCGCCCAGGGCTTCGGCAACGTCGTCCACGTCCTCGCCGACGAGGTCGCCTCCGGCCGTACCCCCGCCGACCTCGACGTCCTCATGGCCCGCCTGGACTCCGTCTGGGACGCCCTCGCCTTCGACGCCCCCTGGAAGTCGGCCCAGGAGAAGCAGCACGCGCGCGTGGCCCTGGAACGCTTCCTGAGCTGGCACGTCATGGACCGCGGCGGCCGCACCCCCGCCGCCTCGGAGCACGACTTCGACGTGACCCTGGAGGCGGGCGCGTACGAGGTCCGCATCCGCGGCTCCATGGACCGGGTCGAGACCGACGAACAGGGCCGGGCGTACGTCGTCGACTTCAAGACCGGCAAGTCGGCGCCCACCCGCGACGAGGTCGCCCACCACCCGCAGCTCGCCGTCTACCAGCTCGCGGTCCGCGAGGGCGCCCTCGACGAGGTCTTCGACGGCCGCCGCCCGGAACCGGGCGGCGCCGAACTCGTCCAGCTGCGGCAGAGCGCCCCGCAGAAGGAGGGTGGGGACGCCCTCCCGAAGGTCCAGGCGCAGGAGCCGCTTGCGGGGGAGTGGGTCGGTGAGCTGCTCGCCAACGCCGCGGGCCGGGTCCTCGACGAGCGCTTCACGCCCACCACGGGACAGCACTGCACGACCTGCTCGTTCCGGTCCTCGTGCAGCGCCCGGCCGGAGGGCCGCCAGGTCGTCGACTGACCCCGGCGGGACCGGGCGGGACCGGCGGGGGCGCGGAGTAGCGGCCACGCGCGCGCGGGGCGACCCTGGTGGGACAGGGGTCGGGGAATCCGCGAGGAGGCTCTCATGGCGTCCCACCGAAAGCTCCGCGCCGCGTCCGTGGTCTGCGTGGTGGCCGTCGTCGCGGGTCCCGCGCCGGTGGCGGCCTGGGCGACGGCCGGCCCTCCGGCCGCCGCTGTCGTGGTCTCGGCGCCGTCCCCCGATCCGTTCGAGGGCCTCACGGCCGACGAGATCGGCGACAGGGCCGTCACGGCGACCCAGTCGGCGACCTCGCTCCGCATGGCCGGCCGGGTCGTCACGGACGGGCAGCCGCTCGACATCGACCTCGCCCTCAACGACCGCGACGAATGCACCGGCGTGATGAAGATCAAGGGCGGCACGGCCGAGCTCCGGCAGGCCGACCGGATCACGTACATGAAGGGCGACGAGACCTTCTGGCGCGTCTCCATGGCCTCCCAGGGGATGTCCCAGGCACAGATCGACGTCACGATCGAGCTGATCAAGGGCCGCTGGCTGAAGATCGCCCCGGGGCAGCCCGGCAGCGGCGACATCGGCGGCTTCTGCGACCTGAAGGAACTCCTCTCCGACCTCGACAAGGACAAGGAGGAGCGCACCGGACTGACCAGGGGCCCCGACGCCGAGGTCGACGGCACTCCGGTCGCGACCCTGGTCAAGAAGAAGGCCGGCGGGGAGACCACCACCGTGTCCGTGTCCCAGGAGGGCAAGCCGTACATCCTGAAGATGGTCAAGGCGGGCGGCGACGAGCCCGGCTCGATGACGCTCTCCGACTACGACAAGCCCGTCGACGTGGTCGTCCCGCCCGCCGACGAGACGGTCGACCTCTCCAAGCTGGAGCGCGGTACGCCCGCGTGAGAGGTGCCACCCGCACGACGCCCGCGTGACGTGCGCCACCGCCGGGGGGCGTACCGGACCGCGCTGTCGGTGGTCCCCGTTAGCCTCTTTGAGGTGACCGCACGCATCACCGACCCGGAGCAGCTCAAGGAGCTCCTCGGCATCCCCTTCACCCCGGAGCAGACGGCCTGCATCACCGCGCCGCTCGCTCCGCAGGTCGTCGTGGCCGGAGCCGGCTCCGGCAAGACGACGGTGATGGCCGCCCGGGTCGTCTGGCTCGTCGGCACCGGCCAGGTGGCCCCCGAACAGGTCCTCGGTCTCACCTTCACCAACAAGGCCGCCGGAGAGCTCGCCGAGCGCGTCCGCACCGCCCTCGTCCGCGCCGGAGTCACCGACCCCGACGCCATCCACCCCGCCCCCCACTCCTCAGCGACGGCGGTGCCCGCCGACCCCTATGACGTTCCGGGCGAGCCCCGCATCTCCACGTACCACGCGTTCGCCGGACAGCTCCTCACCGACCACGGCCTCCGCATCGGCCTCGAACCCACCTCCCGGCTCCTCGCCGACGCCACGCGCTACCAGCTCGCCGCCCGCGTCCTGCGCGAGGCCCCCGGTCCGTACCCGGCCCTCACCCGGTCCTTCCCGACCCTCATCACCGACCTGCTCGCCCTCGACGCCGAGCTCGCCGAACACCTCGTACGGCCCGAAGAGCTCCAGGCGTACGACTCCGAGCTGCTCACCGCCCTCGCCGGCGCCAAGCTCAGCAACGCCGAACTGCGCAAGATCCCCGAGGCCGCCACCGCCCGCCGGGAGCTCCTCGACCTCGTCGTCCGCTACCGCGCCGCCAAACGCTCCCGCGACCTGCTCGACTTCGGCGACCAGATCGCCCGCTCCGCCGAGCTGGCCACCACCCGCCCCGAGGTCGGCGAGATCCTCCGCGAGGAGTTCCGGGTCGTCCTCCTCGACGAGTACCAGGACACGTCCGTCGCCCAGCGGCTGCTGCTCTCCGGCCTCTTCGGCCAGGGCACCCGGGGCCCGGCCACGGGGCACGCGGTGACCGCCGTCGGCGACCCCTGCCAGGCCATCTACGGCTGGCGCGGCGCCTCCGTCGCGAACCTGGACGACTTCCCCGAGCACTTCCCGCACCGGGACGGCAGCCCCGCCAGCCGCTACTCACTCTCCGAGAACCGGCGCAGCGGCGGCCGGCTCCTCGACCTCGCCAACGGCCTCGCCGCCCCCCTGCGCGCCATGCACGCGGGCGTGGAGGCGCTGCGCCCCGCACCGGGTGCCGAGGCCGACGGCAGCGTCCGCATCGCCCTCCTCCCCACCCACGCCGAGGAGATCGACTGGCTTGCCGACTCCCTCGCCCACCTCGTCCGCACCGGCCGCGAACCCGGCGAGATCGCCGTCCTCTGCCGGACCGCCACCGACTTCCCCGCCATCCACGCCGCCCTCGTCGCCCGGGAGGTGCCCGTCGAGGTCGTCGGCCTCTCCGGCCTCCTCCACCTTCCCGAGATCGCCGACCTCGTCGCCGTCTGCGAGGTCCTCCAGGACCCCGGGGCCAACGCCTCCCTCGTCCGGCTCCTCACCGGCCCGCGGTGGCGGATCGGCCCCCGCGACCTCGCCCTCCTCGGACGCCGCGCCCGCCTCCTGGTCCACCGGGGCGGAGAGGACCCGGACCCCGAGCAGCGGCTCGCCGCCGCCGTCGAGGGCGTCGACCCGGCCGAGGTCATCTCCCTCGCCGACGCCCTCGACACCTTCCTCGACTCCGGCGGCGCCACCGACGACGGCCTGGCGTTCTCCCCCGAAGCCCGGGTCCGCTTCGCCCGCCTCGCCACCGAACTGCGCGCCCTGCGCGGCTCGCTCGCCGACCCCCTCATGGACGTGCTGCACCGGGTGCTCACGGCCACCGGTCTGGAGGTCGAGCTGTCCGCCTCCCCCCAGGCGCTCGCCGCCCGCCGCCGCGAGACCCTCGGCCACTTCCTCGACATCGCCGCCGGCTTCGCCTCCCTCGACGGCGAGGCGAGCCTGCTCGCGTTCCTCGGCTTCCTGCGCACGGCCGTCCAGTTCGAGAAGGGCCTCGACAACGCGCTCCCGGGCGGCGAGAACACCGTCAAGGTCCTCACCGCCCACAAGTCCAAGGGTCTGGAGTGGGACGTCGTCGCCGTCCCCGGCCTGGTCAGCGGCCAGTTCCCCAGCGCACGCGCCCGCGAGTCGTGGACCTCCCAGCCTCAGGTGCTCCCGCACGCCCTGCGCGGCGACGCGGCGACGCTGCCGGACATCGACACCTGGAACGCCAAGTCGCTCACCGCGTTCAAGAACGAGATGCGGGACCACCAGCACACCGAGGAGCTCCGCCTCGGCTACGTCACCTTCACCCGCCCCCGCTCCCTCCTGCTCGGCTCCGGCCACTGGTGGGGCCCCTCCCAGAAGAAGCCCCGGGGCCCCTCGGACTTCCTCCAGGCCCTGTACGACCACTGCGCGGCGGGCCACGGCGAGATCGAGGCCTGGACGGAGGAACCGGAGAAGGACGCGGAGAACCCGTGCCTGACGGAGACGACCGGGGACGAGGTCTGGCCGCTCCCGCTCGACCAGGATGCGCTCCGACTCCGTCGCAAGGCGGCAGACGACGTCCTGGCCGCGTTGTGGGCAATCGTCCCGCAGGGCGGGACGGGTGGGCACAACACCCACCGCGCGGCGCCCGACCCCCAGGACCCCCACCCGGAGGACCCCTGGCCCGAAGACGAGGAGCCTGTCTGGGAGGAGGACGAGGAGACCCTCCCCAAGGACACCCACGCGGACGCGGTCCCCGCACCGAGGGAGCCCGAGGCCCCGCCCTCGGAGCCGTACGGCGACCTCACCCCCGAAGACGAGAGAACCCTCGCCTCCTGGGACCGCGACCTCACCGCCCTCACCACCGAACTCCGCCGTGCCCGCGCGACCACCCGTGACGTCCTGCTCCCCGCGTACCTCTCCGCCTCCCAGGTCCTGCGCCTCGCCGCCGACCCCGAAGGCTTCGCCCAGGAGCTGGCCCGGCCCATGCCCAAGGCGCCGCAGCCGGCCGCCCGCCGGGGCACCCGGTTCCACGCGTGGGTGGAGTCCCGTTTCGAGGAGCTGCCCCTGCCGTTCCTCGGCCCGGAGGAGCTGCCGGGCGGCGAGGACTTCGCGGGTGAGCCCGAGATCCTCGACGAGCGGGACCTCGACGAGCTCAAGGAGGCCTTCGCCCGCACCCCGTACGCCCACCGCACCCCGTACCGCGTCGAGGTCCCCGTGCACCTCTCGCTCGCGGGCCGGGTCGTCCGGGGCCGGATCGACGCCGTCTACCGGGACCCGGAATCCGGCGCGTACGAGATCGTCGACTGGAAGACCAGCCGGGTGCGCACCGCCGACCCCCTCCAGCTCGCCCTCTACCGGCTCGCCTGGGCCGAGCAGCACGGCCTCCCGCCCGAGGACGTCGCCGCCGCCTTCGTCTACGTCCGTACGGGTGAGGTGGCCCGCCCCGCTCGCCTGCCGGTCCGTGCCGACCTTGAGGCCATCCTGCTTGGCGGAGCACCCCCGGACGCCGGATAGGCTCGGGGACATGAGCGAGACCCCGGACAGCGCCGTCCACGCCGTACGCGCGTACATCGAGCAGCACCGTGCCGCCTTCCTCGGCGACCTCACCGAGTGGCTGCGCATCCCCTCCGTGTCGGCGCGGCCGGACCGGGCCGGGGACGTACGGCGCAGCGCCGAGTGGCTCGCCGCGAAGCTCACCGAGACCGGTTTCACCACCGTCGAGGTCTGGGAGACCGCCGGTGCCCCCGCCGTCTTCGCCGAGTGGCCCTCCGGAGACCCGGACGCCCCGACGGTCCTCGTCTACGGCCACCACGACGTGCAGCCCGCGGACCGCGAGGACGGCTGGCACACGGACCCCTTCGAGCCGACGGTCGTCGACGGCCGGATGTACGCGCGCGGAGCGGCCGACGACAAGGGGCAGGTGTTCTTCCACACCCTCGGCGTCCGCGCCCACCTCGCCGCCACCGGCCGTACGACTCCCGCCGTCAACCTCAAGCTGATCGTCGAGGGCGAGGAGGAGTCCGGCTCCCCGCACTTCCGCGAGCTCGTCGAGACGCACGCCGGGCGGCTCGCCGCCGACGCCGTGATCGTCTCCGACACCGGCATGTGGTCCGAGACCACGCCCACCGTCTGCACGGGCATGCGCGGAGTCGCCGACTGCGAGATCGAGCTGTACGGCCCCGACCAGGACATCCACTCCGGCTCCTTCGGCGGCGCCGTCCCGAACCCGGCCACCGTCGCCGGGCGGATCGTCGCCGCCCTCCACGACGAGCAGGAGCGCGTCGCGATCCCCGGCTTCTACGAGGGCGTGACGGAGCTCACCGACGCCGAGCGCGCCCTCGTCGCCGAGCTGCCCTTCGACGAGGCGGCCTGGCTGCGTACGGCGAAGTCGCACGGCACCCTCGGCGAAGCGGGTTTCTCCACCCTGGAGCGGGTCTGGGCCCGCCCCACCGCAGAGGTCAACGGCATCGGCGGCGGCTACCAGGGCCCCGGCGGCAAGACGATCGTCCCCGCCTCCGCCCAGCTCAAGCTGTCGTTCCGGCTCGTCGCCGGGCAGGACCCGGACAAGATCGAGCTCGCGGTACGGGACTGGCTCGCCGGTCTCGTCCCCGCCGGCATCCGGTACGACATCGTCTTCGGCGCCCCGACCCGCCCCTGCCTCACCCCGCTCGACCACCCCGCGCTCACGGCGGTCGCCGGGGCCATGAGCCGGGCCTTCGACGGCGCCAAGGTCCGCTACACCCGCGAGGGCGGCTCGGGACCGGCCGCCGACCTCCAGGACGTGCTCGGGGCACCCGTCCTGTTCCTCGGCATCTCCGTCCCGTCCGACGGCTGGCACGCCCCGAACGAGAAGATCGAACTCGATCTCCTCATGAAGGGCGTCGAGACGACCGCTCACCTGTGGGGCGACCTGCCTGCCGCCCTCCAGGCCCTCCACGCCGTCGAGCGCTGAACCCACATACCGAACCGGGGGAGTTGGAAGCACCTGTGAGCACCTTGAACAACGTGTCAGCCCTGAAGAACGCGCCGGCGGACCGCCCGATCTCGCTCACCGCCCCGAGCGGCATCGACCGCGCCGCGCACCACCGCCTCGACGAGGCGTGGCTGGCAGCGGCCTGGAGCCACCCCACCACCCGCGTGTTCGTGGTCTCCGGAGGACAGGTGCTGATCGACGACCTGCCCGACGGCACCACCGCGCTCGTCATGACCCCCGCGTTCGAGGCCCCGGTCACCGAGACCCATCGCTACTTCCTGGGCACGGGCGCCGACGGCGTCTCGTACTTCGCGCTCCAGAAGGACTCCCTGCCGGGCCGCATGGACCAGTCCGCCCGCCCTGCGGGCCTCCGTGAGGCCGGGCTGCTGCTCTCGGACCGGGACGCGGGCCTCATGGTGCACGCGGTGGCCCTGGAGAACTGGCAGCGCCTCCACCGCTTCTGCTCGCGCTGCGGCGAGCGCACGGTCATCGCGGCGGCCGGACACATCCGCCGCTGCCAGGCCTGCGGCGCCGAGCACTACCCGCGCACCGACCCGGCCGTGATCATGGCCGTCATGGACGAGGAGGACCGCATCCTCCTCGGCCGCCAGGTCCACTGGCCGGAGGGCCGCTTCTCGACCCTCGCCGGCTTCGTCGAGCCCGGCGAGTCCATCGAGCAGTCGGTCGTCCGTGAGGTCTTCGAGGAGGCCGGCGTCACGGTCGGCGAGGTCGAGTACATCGCCAGCCAGCCCTGGCCCTTCCCGTCCAGCCTCATGCTGGGCTTCTTCGCCCGCGCGACCTCCTCGGAGATCACCGTGGACGGCGAGGAGATCCAGGAGGCCCGCTGGTTCTCCCGCGAGGACCTGACCGCCGCCTTCGAGTCGGGCGAGGTGCTGCCCCCGTACGGCATCTCGATCGCCTCCCGCCTGATCGAACGCTGGTACGGCAAGCCGCTGCCGAAGCCGGGCGACGTGCTCTGACCGGGCCCGCCGAGCCCCCGACCGGGCGGTCGGGGGCTCGGCGGGACGGTCGACCCGCGCCGCGAAGGTTCCGGGGAGCCGCCGTCCCGGCCGGGGCGTCAGGCGAGCTGGTCCTTGTCGGACGGGAGCCAGACCGTCATGGTCGCCGGGTCGATCGGGATCGAGACGTGCTCGTGCGTGATCGACCACGTCCCGTCCGACCGCTGGAGGCAGACGCTCTCCCGTACCCATATCGAGGCCTGGATCCCACCCTTACGCTCGCCCGAGTCCCGGTGGAGCATGTGCGCGAACGCGGTGTCCCCCTTGGTCGCGAGGGTGAGGTCGTGCGTCTCCAGGCTGATGGGGCCGACGTATCCGTCGAACCAGCGCAGGAAGTTGCGCCGGATCTCGTCGGTTCCCGTGAACCGCAGCGGGGGGACGACGTCGAAGTAGACGGCGTCGGCGGCGTAGAACGACATGAGCCGATCGATGTCCTTGGTCTGCTGGGCGTCGGCGCGGCTCGCCAGAAGCGCCCGGATCTCGGACTCGTGGGTGGTCATCGCGTACTCCTTCGGTGGTGATGTGCCGAGGAACGTGTGCGGCGGGGCGCGGCACCTCCGCCTGTCTCCTTCGGTAGGACGAGGCGGCCCGGCGGAATGTGAGGCGGGGCGCCGCTCTCACATTCCGGGGCGCTGTCTCGTCCTAGGGGTGAGGGAAGAGCCGACCGAGGGAGCCGCACGACCATGACGCCCAGCCCGACCGCGCCGCAGGACGGCCGAATCGACCCGATGGCGAGCGCGCTCACGGGTGAACGCCGCCGGCTGATCAACCTCGCCTACCGGATGCTGGGCTCCCTGGCCGAGGCCGAGGACGTCGTCCAGGAGACGTACGCCCGCTGGTACGCGATGTCCCGGCGGCAGCAGGAGGCGGTGGCGTCCCCCAGGGGGTGGCTGACCAAGGTCGCCGGCCGCATCTGCCTCGACGTGCTGCGTTCGGCACGGGCGCGGCGGGAGCGCTATGTGGGGGAATGGGTTCCCGAGCCGCTGCCCGCGCGCAGCGAGTGGTCCGCCGGCGCGATGGACGACAGCACGGCCGATCCGGCCGACCGGGTCACGCTCGACGAGTCGGTCGGTATGGCCTTCCTCGTCGTGCTCGAGGCGATGACCCCGGCGGAGCGCGTGGCGTTCGTCCTCCACGACGTCTTCCGCTACTCCTTCTCCGAGGTGGCCGACATCGTCGGCCGCACCCCGGCGGCCTGCCGCCAGCTGGCGTCCTCGGCCCGCCGCCGCGTCGACGCCTCGCGGGCTCCCCTGTCGCCGACCGCCCAGCGGGCCCGTGTCGTCAGGGATTTCAGGCTGGCGTGGCAGGCCAAGGACATCACCGCCCTCATCGGCCTGCTCGACCCCGACGCCACGGCCGTCGGGGACGGTGGCGGAGTCGTCACGGCGCTGCTCCACCCGATCGAGGGCGCCGAGCGGATCGCCCGCTTCTTCGCCGACCGGACCCTCCCCGGCCGCCTCGCGGTCCGGGAGTGCACGGTCAACGGTCAGCCCGGTCTGGCGGCCCACCTGGACGGCGCCGTCCTGTCGGTGTACGCGTTCGACATCGCGGACGGCCGGATCCGACGGATCTGGGCCGTGCTCAACCCCGAGAAACTCCGGCCGTGGACGAGGGAGTGACACCGGCCCCGCCGGGTGGGGCCACAGCGGCGTCCGTCACTCCCGGACACAGCGGAGCCCCCGGCCGTCGTGGTCGGGGGCTCGCTGTCGCGGAGGCCGGGGTTCAGACGCTCAGCGCCTGCTTGACCTGGGCGAGAGAGGGGTTGGTCATGACCGACTCGCTGCCCTGCGGGGAGACGATCAGGACGGTCGGCACGGTCTGGTTGCCGCCGTTGGCCTTCTCGACGAACGCCGCCGACGCGGGGTCCTGCTCGATGTTGATCTCGGTGTACGCGATGCCCTCGCGGTCCATCTGGCTCTTCAGCCGACGGCAGTAGCCGCACCACGTGGTGCTGTACATCGTCACAGTGCCCTGCATGGCCTGGCGCTCCTCTTGTTCGCGGACGGGTGCCGAGAAGGAGAACGTACGCCCCGGCCGCCCCATTCCCGGCATTCGTATGACCGGGCCCACGCACCTGTGGACAAGCATCGGCACCGATCGCGCGCGACCTGGCAGCATTGGGGGGTGACAGCAGCAACGCACTCCACTCTCTTCCCGCAGGTCCCGGAGACGGCCGACGCGGTGCTCGACGGGCTCGACCCCGAGCAGCGCGAGGTCGCCCTGGCCCTGACCGGCCCGGTGTGCGTGCTGGCGGGAGCCGGCACGGGCAAGACGCGGGCCATCACCCACCGCATCGCGTACGGGGTGCGGGCGGGCATACTCCAGCCCGGCAGTGTGCTGGCCGTCACCTTCACCAACCGCGCCGCCGGCGAGATGCGCGGCCGGCTCCGCGAGCTCGGCGCGGGCGGTGTCCAGGCGCGTACGTTCCACTCGGCGGCCCTCCGCCAGCTCCAGTTCTTCTGGCCGAAAGCCGTCGGTGGCGATCTGCCCCGGCTCCTGGAGCGGAAGGTCCAGCTGGTCGCCGAGGCGGCGGCCCGCTGCCGGGTCCGGCTCGACCGGAACGAGCTGCGGGACGTCACGGGGGAGATCGAGTGGGCCAAGGTCACCCAGACCGTCCCCGCCGACTACCCGGCCGTCGTCGCCAAGTCCCTCAGGGACGCCCCCCGGGACCCGGCCGAAATTGGCCAGATCTATGCCATGTACGAGCAGCTGAAGCGCGACCGCTCGGTGATCGACTTCGAGGACGTGCTGCTGCTCACCGTCGGCATCCTCCAGGACCGGCACGACATCGCCGACCAGATCCGCGGCCAGTACCAGCACTTCGTGGTGGACGAGTACCAGGACGTCTCCCCGCTCCAGCAGCGGCTGCTCGACCTGTGGCTCGGCGACCGGGACAACCTCTGCGTCGTCGGCGACGCCAGCCAGACCATCTACTCCTTCACCGGCGCCACCCCCGACCACCTGCTGAACTTCCGCACCCGGCACCCGGGCGCCACCGTCGTCAAGCTCGTCCGCGACTACCGCTCCACCCCGCAGGTCGTCCACCTGGCCAACGGGCTGCTCAGCCAGGCCCGCGGCCGGGCCGCGGAGCACCGCCTGGAGCTGATCTCCCAGCGCGACCCCGGCCCCGAGCCCGTCTACACGGAGTACGCCGACGAGCCGACCGAGGCCGAGGGCACCGCCCGCCGCATCCGCGACCTCATCGCCGCCGGAGTCCCGGCCGGCGAGATCGCCGTCCTCTACCGGATCAACGCCCAGTCCGAGGTCTACGAGCAGGCCCTCGCCGACGCCGGAGTGCCCTACCAGCTCCGCGGCGCCGAGCGCTTCTTCGAGCGCCAGGAGGTACGGGAGGCGGGCATCGCCCTGCGCGGCGCCGCCCGCGCCGGGGGCAACGACTCCCTCCTCGACGACGCCGACGACCTGCCCTCGCAGGTCAGGGCCGTCCTCTCCACCAAGGGCTGGACCAGCGAGCCGCCCGCGGGCTCCGGCGCCGTCCGGGACCGCTGGGAGTCCCTCGCCGCCCTGGTCCGACTGGCCGAGGACTTCGCCCGCGCCAAGCCAGGCGCCACCCTCTCGGACCTGGTCGGCGAACTCGACGAGCGGGCCGCCGCCCAGCACGCCCCCACCGTCCAGGGCGTCACCCTCGCCTCGCTGCACGCCGCCAAGGGCCTCGAATGGGACGCCGTCTTCCTGGTCGGCCTCACCGAGGGCATGATGCCCATCACGTACGCCAAGACCGACGAGCAGGTCGAGGAGGAGCGGCGCCTGCTGTACGTCGGCGTCACCCGCGCGCGCCTCCACCTCACGCTGTCCTGGGCGCTCGCCCGCTCCCCGGGCGGCCGGGCCTCCCGGCGCCCCAGCCGCTTCCTCAAGGGGCTGCGGCCCGGCTCCGGCTCCCTCGGCTCCACCGTCACCGGCGGTACCGGCTCGATCGAGCGGGGTGGCGCCACGAGCGGCTGGCGCAAGCAGCGCGGCCCCGTCCGGTGCCGGGTCTGCGGGACCACCCTCACCGAGGCGGGCGCGATGAAGCTCATGCGCTGCGAGGACTGCCCCTCGGACATGGACGAGGCGCTCTACGAGCGGCTGCGCGACTGGCGCTCGGAACAGGCCAGGGAGCTCGGCCAGCCCGCGTATTGCGTGTTCACCGACAAGACGCTGATGGCCATCGCCGAGCGGGTCCCCGCGACCGGCGGGGAGCTCTCCTCGATCTCCGGCGTCGGCGCCCGCAAGCTGGACCGCTTCGGGGACGACGTCCTGGCCATCTGCGCAGGTGGGGATGGTGGGGCGGGAGAGGGCGAGGGCTGAGGAAAACTCGTCGGAAAAATAGTTTGCGCCTGCCCCGTCAAGCCCCATAGGTTCTTAACCACGGAAACAGCGGCTTCTTCGAAGCCCTGTGTTCGTGCTGTACTTGTCCAAATAAACATGAGGGTCCGGCTCACACCCGAGCCCTCCGAGACGCCGAGAGGAGGCGATTCCAGTGATCAGCACCACGATTCAGGCCGGCAACACCGCCCGCTTCGTCAGCACCGTCAGCTTTGCCAGCACCGCCAAAATGACCGATCTCTCGGTCGTCTCCGCCTGCACGCTCGGCCTCTCCGCCTCCGCCTTCCTCGGCACCGGTCTGTCCGTCGCCGCCCTGCCCGCCGCTGCCCTGCCCGTCACCGGTCTCTCCGGTCTCGGCAAGGCCGCCATCGAGCGGCGCGACGAGCGACCGACCAAGGCACTGGAAGCAGTAGCAGCAGGCAAGGCCACGGCCTATGGCATTGCGGCGACCGGTGCCGGAAACCAGCAGCAGACGACCAAGCACCACCACATGATGTGGGCCTTCCGTGGGCTCGAACCCTGGAGTGATCCAGTCTGATCCATGATCAGACCGGCGCCTTCAGGGCCGCGGAACCCCACCCGGGATCCGCGGCCCTTCTGTTTGTCCCCGAACGGGGACGACGGCGTGAAGGCGCCTCGGGACAGACACACCCGGTACCAGCCGAAACCCCGGCCAACAGGCCGGAACGACCAGACGAGGAAAGACCACCGTGCAACTCGAAGCGCACGCCCCGTCCGTACCGCCTTCCGATTCGATCCCCCTGCCCGGCCTCACGGAGGACCCCGCTTTGACCCCCCTCACCGCGCTCACCGCGCTCGACGACGCCATCGAGAACCTCGGCGTACCCGTTCCCTGTCGCGCCTACGACCCCGAGGTCTTCTTCGCGGAGTCCCCGGCCGACGTCGAGTACGCGAAGTCCCTCTGCCGGACGTGCCCGCTCGTGGCGGCCTGCCTGGCCGGTGCCAAGGAGCGCCGCGAGCCCTGGGGTGTCTGGGGCGGCGAGCTCTTCGTCCAGGGCGTGGTCGTGGCCCGCAAGCGGCCGCGTGGCCGCCCGCGCAAGAACCCGGTCGCGGCATGAGCGCCACCGGAACCATCGACCGCCCCCTCACGCACGATCCCCAGAAGCAGGCCCCGATGACCTCTTCCACCAGCGAGCCCGCCGGCTTCGCGACCTCAGTCTTCTCCCCCTCCGCCGCGCCCACCGCGCGTCAGAACAGGACCCGTGAAATGCAACTCATCCCAGAAGCCCTGGCCCGTGCCCATATGCACGAGCGACAGCGTGAGGTCGACGCGGAACGCCAGGCCGTGCGCCTGGTCGCCGCCCGACGCATGCAGCGCCGCGCCGAGCGCGTCTCGCTGCGCGCCCGCCGCGCGCTGGCCATGGCCGTCATGCACTGAGTGATCCCGCGCCCCCCAGGGGCGCCGCCGCGGGGGCCGGTCCTGAGGGACCGGCCCCCGCGGTGCGTTGTCGGGGCCGCGGCGCCCTGCCGGGTTATCGTCACGAAGATGAACGACGCCCGTACCCCCGAGGGACCCCTCGCCTGCGCGCGCTGCGGCAAGACCACCGACACCCTGCCGCTGACCTGGACCTGTTCGGTGGAGAACGGCCGGCGCACGTACTTCTGCGAGGACTGCGCCCGCGCCAACATCCGCGCCATCGAGGGCCGTCTCGACTCCTCCTGGTGGTGATGCCGCCGACCGCCGGTCTCCGGCCGGGGGTGCCCGGCCGCCGTTCTCCCGGCCGCCGGTCTGCCGTCTCCGGTCTCCGTGTCAGTCGGCGGCGGGTGCCACGAAGCCCGGCAGCCACTCCTCCAGTTCGTCCCGCAGTCGCACCGTCGCGTTGAGCTGGCACAGCACCCCGATGGTGCTCAGCGTCACCCGGTGTATCAGCAGATACGCGGGAGGCAGGTTGAGCTGCTTGCCCAACTGGTGTGCGGGCGAACGGGGATCGGCGATCCGGGCCGCCTGGCTGCGCAGCCAGGCGCGGGTGAAGACGAACGACTCCGCCTCGGCCGGCTCGATGATCGGCAGCAGGTACTCCAGGACCGTCTCCGGGTCGAGTGCGACGGAATCCTTGACGAAGCCGTCCGCGCGGAGCAGTTCGTAGACGGTCTCGGCCTCACCGGCGAGCGCCATCCGCAGACAGGTGCCGATCGTCTCGGGCAGTCCGCCCGGCAGCCGGTCCACGGTGCCGAAGTCGAGCACTCCGAGCCGCCAGTCCTCCGGCCCGTCGTCCTCGCCGGAGCCGGGCAGCAGACGGAAGTTCCCCGGATGCGGATCGGCGTGCAGCAGCCCGGTGCGCGCGGGACCCGAGAAGAGGAAGCGGGCCAACAACTGGCCCGCCCGGTCGCGCTGCTCCTCCGTTCCGTCCGCGATCACCTCGGAGAGCGGCAACCCGTCCATCCACTCGGTCACGAGGATCTGCTCCGACTGGTGCACCACCGCGGGCACCACCACGTCGGGGTCGTCGGCGAACTCCTCCGCGTGCCTCCGCTGGGCCTCCGCCTCCAGGCCGTAGTCCAGCTCCTCGGAGACCCGGTCCCGCATCTCGGCGATCAGCGGCTTGATGTCCATGCCCGGCACGAGCGGACCCAACAGCCGGGCGAAGCGGCTCAGCTGCGTCAGGTCGGAGAGCAGCGCCTCCCCGGCGCCCGGGTACTGCACCTTGACCGCGACCTCGCGACCGTCGTGCCAGACGGCCCGGTGCACCTGCCCGATCGAGGCCGCCGCCGCCGGCTTGTCCTCGAACTCCAGGAAGAGCTCCCGCCATTCGGACCCCAGCCGCTCCTCGAGAACGGTGTGCACGGTCCGCGTCGGCATCGGGGGCGCCGCCTCCTGAAGCTTCGTCAGCGCCGCCCGGTACGGCCCGGCCACGTCCTCCGGCAGCGCGGACTCGAAGACGGACAGCGCCTGACCGAGCTTCATGGCCCCGCCCTTGAGCTCACCGAGCACCTTGAACAACTGCTCGGCCGTGCGCTGCTGGAGCTCGCGGGCGACGATCTCCGCCGACCTGCCGCCGATCCGCTTGCCCAGGCCCCAGGTGGCCCGGCCCGCGAAGCCCAGTGGCAACGCGGCCAACTTGGCGGTCCGGGTGACCGCCTTCCGGGGAAGATCAGACATACGCCCCTCCAAAACCCAGATTGTCCTGCTGCGTAGGGCCGTTACCCCGCCATTGTGTCCTGCGCCCTTCCGGCTGCCGAGACGCGCTCCCCCTCTCGTGCGCGCGCCGCCCCGCAGGGGCACGCCGGGTGCGGGCCGAGCCGCTCCGCGCGCCACTCCAGCGACGGCAGCGACACCGACCATCGGGTGCCCGTGCTCGCCGGGAGATCCCCGTCCAGAAAGGCCAGCGCGTGCGCGGCGGCGAGCCCCGCGACCGCCGTCGCCAGACCCACGTCGCAGGCGGGCAGCGGGTGGGGGGCGCCGGAGCGCCACTGGGCGAGCAGCCGGGGCCAGACCGGCTCCCGGTCGGTCCGCCCCTCCTGGAGACACCGCGCGCAGGCGGTGCCGCCCGGCAGGACGAGCGGACCGACCGTCCCCGTCGCTTCGAGCACCCCGGCGTACAGGTGCGGGGTACCGGTGGCGACCCACCGCTCGGCCGGGAGCGGATCGGGGACGTATGCGCCGAGACCGTCCCTCGGCGTCACCACGACGAGTGAAAGACCGAGGCCGCCGGAACCCTCACCCGATCCGACCCGCCCCCGCGCCGGTCCGCTCCCGCCGCCCGGTGCCGGTGCTCTCGACGGACCCGGTGCGGTACGGCGGGTCCGCCAGCGGCCGACCAGGCGCCGGGCCGCGGTCGCCCGGCGCTCGCCGACGGACTCGGCCGGCAGTCCGCCGGGGGCCGTCTCCCAGGGTTCGACCCGGCCCGAGTCGCGTACCTCGACCTCGCCCACGCCCGCGGCGGCCAGGAGCGCCGCCACCGTCGCCCCCACCCGCCCGGCGCCCCGGACCTGGACGCGCAGGGCCCGCCGGGCCGCCAGGATCCGTGCCGCCTGATCCGGCCCGGGATGCACCACGGAGAGGGAGGCGAGGTCGGCGCGGAGCGGATCGAGCGCGGGATCCACCGCGCCGGCCGCCGGTCCCGCTCTCCCCGGCCGCCCGGTGCCCGCGTCGGCGAGCAGTCCGGCCGACTCCAGCCGGCCGAGGAGCGCGTCCAGGCGTCCGTCCGGCAGGCCCCGCTCCCGCGCCTCGGCGCGCAGCAGTTCCGTCCCACGGGTGCCGTCGAGCAGTCCGAGCAGGGCTTCCGTGTCCTGGTCGACGGGGTCGAGCACCACCGCGTGAGCGGGGGTGACCCCGAACTGGACGCAGCGGAGACCCCGCCAGGTCCGCCGCAGCGCGGGTTTCACCATCGGATGCATTTCCCTCGCCCCCCCGCTCCCGTCCCGATCCGCATTCAAGATCGACGACGTCGAGATCGTCGACGGTCCATTCGCCGTCCCGAGGCGAGAATGCCCCGTCGACGTGAGGGCCGCCGAAAGTTGTCCACAGGCGAGGGGATTAGTCATTCGAATGGTGTGGAGCGGGCGCGGATCGCCCGCGAAACCCCTCCTCGGGTGGGACTTCCCCCGCCGGCAGCGGGTAACGTCGGGGCCGTGCCCGCCGACCCACAGCGCAGCGTGACCGACTCCCCGCACCCCGGTGCCGGGACGAGCGCGGTCGAGGTCCGCAGAAGCCCGCGGCGGAGCAGAACCGTCTCGGCCTACCGCGAGGGCGACCGGACCGTGGTGCTCATCCCGGCACGGATGTCCGAGGCGGAGGAGCGCCGCTGGGTCGGCGTCATGCTGGACAAGCTCGCCGCGAAGGAGAGCCGGAGCGTCCTCGGGGACCGTGAGCTGACCGAGCGGGCGCTGCGTCTGTCGGAGCAGTACTTCGGCGGCCGGGCACGCCCCCGCTCCGTGCGCTGGGTCACCAACCAGAACACCCGCTGGGGCTCCTGCACCCCCTCCGAGGGCAGCATCCGCCTCTCCCACCGGCTCCAGGGCATGCCCGAGTACGTCGTCGACTACGTCCTCCTCCACGAGCTGGCCCATCTGCTCGTCCCCGGCCACGGGCCCGGCTTCTGGCGGCTCCTCGAGGCGTATCCCCGCACCGAGCGGGCGCGCGGTTACCTGGAGGGCGTGGTCGCCGCCGAGCGCCTGCCGCACCTTCCCGCCGCTCGCGAGGAGTGACGGAGCCGGTACGCGCGCGTGAGCGGGTTTCCCGATTCCGTACCGAAAACGACCTGCCCTGTCTCAATGTCGTACACAGCGGCTAGCCTGGCGCGAGCAATCGCCATTCGGGATGGGGGACGGTCGTTACGCATGGCCAGGGAATTCCAACGCGGCCACAAGGCCAAGATCAGTGATCTCACCGCGGGAACCGATCTGTACGTGGGCGTGCAGATCGCGGCGCCCGGGCTGACCTTCGACATCAGCTGTTTCGGTCTCGACGCGGAAGAGCGGCTCTCCGACGACCGCTACTTCGTCTTCTTCAACCAGCCGAAGACTCCGGAGGAGTCCGTCCAGCTGCTCGGTGCCCAGTCCGGCGACACCGAGTCGTTCCGGGTCACCCTCGACCGCATCCCCGCCAACATCCACAAGCTGTCGTTCACCGCGACGATCGACGGCGCCGGCCAGATGTCCCAGGTCGGCCCCGGTCACCTGCGCATCGTGGCGGGCGGCGAGGAGGTCGCCCGATACTCCTTCACGGGCGCGGAGTTCAGCACCGAGCGCGCCGTGATGCTCGGCGACTTCTACCTCAAGGACGTGTGGCGGTTCGCCGCCGTCGGCCAGGGCTTCGACGGTGGCCTCGACGCGCTCCTGCGGAACTTCGGCGGCGAGGTCGCCGAGGAGGAGCCGGCGGCGCAGCAGCAGGCCGCGGCTCCCGGGTTCGCCCCGCCGCCGCAGGCGGCGGCGCCTCCGGCCTTCGGCGCACCCGCGGCCCCGGCGCCCGGCTTCGGCGCGCCTCAGGCACCCGCACCGGCTCCCGCGTTCGGCGGGCCGCCCGCCCCGCAGGCGCCCACGCCGCCGCCCGCCCCGGCGCAGCCGGTGCACACGGCGCCCACGATGGTGGCGCCGATGGCTCCCGCGCCGGTTCCGCCGCCCGCTCCCGCCCCGGCGGCCCCCGGGCCGTACGGGCAGCCGCCCCAGCCGCCTCAGCCGTCCCCGTACGGCCAGGTTCCGGGCCAGCCGCCCGGCCAGTACCCCGGCCAGGTCCCGGGCCAGGGCCAGGTGCCGTACGGCCAGGCCGCCCCGGCTCCGTACGGGCAGCAGCAGCCGTACGGGCAGCAGGCGCCGTACGGCCAGCAGCCCGGCGTCCCGCACGGCGTGCCCCAGGGCGTGCCGGCGACCGGCCCCGGACTCGCGGCCGCTCTCGCGCCGTACAAGGAGACCGCCACCGGCGCCCGCTGGACCCCGCAGAACCAGCAGCTCATGCGGGTCGACCTCGCCATGGGCGGCACGCCCGTCCTCGCCCGGCAGGGCTCCATGGTCATGTACCAGGGCAAGGTCGACTTCTCCCACAAGGGCGCGGGCTTCGCGGGCCGGATCGTCGGCAACGCCACCGGTCAGGAGATGCAGCTGATGCGCTGCACCGGTCGCGGTCAGCTCTTCCTCGCCGAGGAAGGTGCCCATCTGCACCCGATCGAGCTCCAGGGCGACGGCATCTGCGTCTCCGCCGAGAACGTCCTCGCGTTCGACGAGTCCCTCCAGTACGAGGTCCGGCGCATCGAGGGCCACGGCATCCCCGGCGGAGCCCTGTTCACCATGCAGTTCCAGGGCACCGGCACCGTCGTCGTGAAGACCCACGGCGTCCCCGTGGTGCTGCCCGTCACGCCGACGACCTTCGCCGACTGCAACGCCGTCGTCGCCTGGTCGTCCGCGTCCCAGGTCATCCTCTCCAGCCAGGTCCGGCTCCGGCGCAACGCCTACCCCGGCCACAGCGGGGAGACCGTGAACCTCCAGTTCCGGGGAGCCCCCGGCAACTTCATCGTCGTCCAGCCCTACGAGGTCTGAGGGAGCCCGAAGTCATGAACCAGCAACTCGCGGGCTACGCCCCGACCCCCGTCGCGGCCCGGATGGAGAACCACGGCCGCACCATGCTCAAGGTGGCCATGGCCTCCGGCCAGGACCTCTACGCCAGGACCGGCTCGATGGTCTCCTACGAGGGATTCATCACCTACGAGCCCAACCCGCCCGCCGCCCGCCAGGTGGCCAAGCAGTGGGCCACCGGCGAGGGCGCGCCGATCATGAAGTGCTCCGGCGACGGACTGCTCTACCTCGCCGACTACGGCGCCGACGTCGTCGTGATCAACCTCCAGAACGACTCGATCTCCGTCAACGGCACCAACGTGCTCGCCTTCGACGCCCACCTCCAGTGGGGCGTCGAGCAGGTCAAGGGCCTCGCCAAGTTCGCCGGCCAGGGCCTGTTCAACGTGGAGATCGCCGGAACCGGCTGGGTCGCGCTGACCTCGCGCGGCACGCCGATCGTCGTCGACTGCGGCCGCGGCGACGACGAGACCTACGTCGACCCCGACGCGCTCGTCGCCTGGTCGCCGTCGCTCAAGGTCAAGGGCAAGCGCAGCTTCAAGGCCTCCTCCCTCATCGGGCGGGGCAGCGGCGAGGCCTACCAGATGGCCTTCTCGGGCCAGGGCATCGTCGTCGTACAGCCGAGCGAGGACAGCACCGACCGCCTGCGGGTCCGGGGCTGAGGGGGAGCGAGAACACACCATGCAGAGCCCGCTTTTCAACCACGCCGAACAGCAGAGCCAGGAGCGGTACGTCCTCCAGAACCCGCAGCTCCTGCGGGTCAGCCTCACCGGGCAGGACGACGTCCTCGCCCGCAAGGGCGCCATGGTGGCGTACCAGGGACTCCTCGACTTCGACGGCGAGTACAAGACCCCGAGCCAGCGGCGGGCCCAGGCCCGCACCGGTGAGGGCCTCGACCTGATGCGCTGCTCCGGCCAGGGCACGGTCTACTTCGCCAACCTCGCCCAGTACGTCCACGTCGTGGAGGTCGAGCAGGAGGGCCTGACCGTCGACAGCGCCTACGTCCTGGCGCTCGACTCGACCCTCAACACCGAGGTCATCGCCGTCGACAGCCAGTACGGCATCTCCGGCTCCGGCAAGTACCAGCTCAACATCTCCGGCCGCGGCAAGGTCGCCCTGATGACCTCGGGGCAGCCGCTGATGATGCACGTCACGCCCGACAAGTACGTCAACGTCGACGCGGACGCGATCGTCGCCTGGTCCACCTCGCTGCGCGTCCAGATGCAGGCGCAGACGACCAACTCCAGCGTCCGTCGCCGTCGCGGTGACACGGGCGAGGGCTGGGAACTCAGCTTCCTCGGCCAGGGCTTCGCGCTCGTCCAGCCCAGCGAGGTCATGCCCCCGCAGCACGCGGCCATCGGCCAGGGCATCGCCGCCCAGTTCGGCGCGGGCCAGCACGGCTCCCACGCCCAGAACCAGAACAACGCCTGGAACTGAGCACCGGACACAGAGCACCGGACACGGATGAGGGGCGGTCGCCCGGGCGACCGCCCCTTCCTCATGTCCCGCTGTCCCGCTACAGACGGGCGAGCGTGCTCTCCAGGAGACGGACCACGGACGTGTCCGCCACGCCCGCCACCTCCTCGTACGCGAACCAGCGCAGATCCAGCGACTCCTCGCTGATCGCCGCCACCGCGTCGGCCGGCGCGAGCGCCGCGTACTGCACGTCCAGATGCCAGTGACAGGGCGCCGGGATCGGGTGCCGGTCGAGCCGCACAGGACCGCCCGGAAGCAGGCTCAGACCCGCGATCCCCGACTCCTCCGTCGCCTCGCGCAGCGCCGCCGCCTCCACCGTCGCGTCGCCCTGCTCGCAGTGGCCGCCCATCTGCAGCCACATGCCCAGCTTCCTGTGCAGGGTGAGGAGCACCCGGGCCCGGGACGGGTCGATCACGAGCGCGCTGCTCGTGAGATGACCGGCACCGCACGGCTTGTACATGCCGTCGGGATGGGCGTCCAGATGCTCCAGATAGAGCTGCCGCAGCTCCTCCTGGCCCCCGTACTCCTTCAGTACGAGGACCGCGTCGTCGTGGAGGCTCACTCCTTGCCGTCCCCGTCCTCCGGGGCATCGCCCTTCGCCGCCTCGCCGAGCATCTTGTCCAGCTCCGAGAAGTCCAGGTGCTCGCGGTGCACGAAGCCGTCCGGGTCGTCCAGGTCGGTCGCCGTCGGCAGCATGTCCGGGTGCTCCCACAGCCCGTCCCGGCCGTCGACCCCCCGCGCGTCCGTCAGCGAGGCCCACAGTCGCGCCGCGTCCCGCAGTCGGCGCGGACGCAGTTCGAGACCGATCAGGGTCGCGAAGGTCTGCTCGGCGGGACCGCCCGACGCACGGCGCCGGCGCAGCGTCTCGCGCAGCGCGTCCGCCGAGGTCAGCCGCGACTTCGCGGCCTCGTGGACCACCGCGTCCACCCAGCCCTCGACGAGGGCGAGCGCCGTCTCCAGACGGGCGAGGGCCGCCTTCTGCTGCGGGGTGTCCTCCGGCTGGAACATGCCCTGCTGGAGCGCCTCCTGAAGCTGCTCCGGCTGCGTCGGGTCGAGCTGGCCCACCGCCTCCTCCAGCTTCGAGGTGTCGACCTTGATCCCGCGCGCGTACCCCTCGACCGCGCCGAACAGGTGCGCCCGCAGCCACGGCACGTGCGCGAAGAGACGCTGGTGGGCGGCCTCGCGCAGGGCCAGGTAGAGCCGCACCTCGTCGAAGGGCACGCCGAGGTCCTTGCCGAAGGCCTCGATGTTCAGCGGCAGCAGCGCGGCCCGGTTGGGCGGACCGAGCGGCAGCCCGACGTCCGTCGACCCGACGACCTCACCGGCGAGCGCGCCGACGGCCTGCCCGATCTGCTGGCCGAACATGGCGCCGCCCATGGAGCGCATCATGCCGATCAGCGGGCCCGCCATGGCCTGCATCTCCTCCGGCAGGACATCGCCCATCGCCGCGCCGACGCGCTCCGCGACCGGGTCCACGAGCTGCTGCCACGCGGGCAGCGTCGCCTCGACCCACTCCGCGCGGCTCCACGCCACCGCCGTGTTCGCCCCGGAGGGCAGCGAGGTCACCTGGTCGAGCCACAGGTCGGCGAGGCGCACGGCCTCCTCGACCGCGGACTTCTCGGCCGGACCCACGCTGGCGTCCTTGGTGCCGTCGGCGGTGCCCTGGGCCACCACCTGGCGCGCGATCTGCTTGGCCATGTCCCAGTTGACGGGACCGCCCTCGTAGCTCAGCATCTGGCCGAGCTGCTGGAAGGCCGCACCCAGGTCGTTGGGGTTGAGCGAGCCGAACATCGCCGCGAACGGATTGTCCGCGCCCCCCGGCCCGCCCATGCCGGGCAGCCCGCCGAAGCCGAACGGGTTCGCCCCGAACGGGTTGCCGCCCTGGCCACCGGACCCCTGGCCACCTCCGGCGGGGTCCTTCTTCTTGCCCTCGTCGCCGTCCTCCGGCTCCTCCGGCGGAAGGCCGAATCCGAATGGGGTGTCACTCACAGGTTTCCTCGGCTCTTCGGGCCGCCGGCTCCTGCCGACGGCGACTGCCCCTTACACACCACCAGCGTAGGTGGTGTCCCTCCGACCGGGCCGGGCTCGCGGCCCCGGTCCGGCCCGGTCGGCGGGACACCACCCGACATCCGGGCCGGAAATGGGCTCGGTGCTCCGCCGGGCCGTGCCCTGCGGCAGGATGGACGCCACCTGGTCCGTACGCGTCATGCGTGTACGTACTGAAGACAACCGCTGGAGACGCCCGGTGAGTTCCCCAGATCCTCAGGTTCGCGGAGCGCGAAACCTCTCAACCCGGTCAGCCGCGCGCGGGCCCGTCGTCGCGGTCACCGGTGCCGCGTCCGGCGTCGGTGACCTGCTGACCAGGCGCCTCGCCGCCTCCGACGAGATCAAGAAGGTCGTCGCCATCGACGAGCGCCGGGGCGAGGTCGCCGAGGCGCAGTGGCACATCCTCGACGTGCGCGACCCGGCCATCGCCGAGAAGCTGCGCGGCGCGGACGTCGTCGTGCACCTCGCCGTCGATCTCGACCTGGAGACCGATCCCGCCGCCCGGACGGCCTACAACGTGCGCGGCACGCAGACCGTCCTGACCGCCGCGGCGGCCGCCGGTGTCCACCGGGTGGTCCTCTGCACCTCCGCGATGGTCTACGGCGCCCTGCCCGACAACGACATCCCGCTCTCCGAGGACGCCGAGCTCAGGGCCACGGCCGAGGCCACCGGCGTGGGCGACATGCTGGAGATCGAGCGCCTCGGCCGCCGGGCGCCCCGCGCGCACCCCGGCCTCCACGTCACCGTCGTCCGCCCGGCCGTCCTCGTCGGGGGTACGGACACGGCGCTGACCCGCTACTTCGAGTCGCCCCGGTTGCTCGTCGTCGCCGGTTCCCGGCCCACCTGGCAGTTCTGCCACGTCGACGACCTGGTCAGCGCCCTGGAGTACGCGGCGCTCGAAAAGGTCGAAGGGGAGCTCGCCGTCGGCTGCGAGGGCTGGCTGGAACAGGAGGAGGTCGAGGAGCTCTCCGGCATCCGGCGCATGGAGCTGCCCTCCGCCGTCGCCCTCGGCGCGGCGGCCCGCCTCCACCGCATCGGCCTCACCCCGTCCCCGGCCGGCGACCTCGCGTACACCATGCACCCCTGGGTGGTGAGCGTCGGACGGCTGCACGACGCCGGCTGGCGGCCGAAGTGGACGAACGAGGAGGTCCTCACCGCGCTCCTCGACGAGGTCGAGGGCCGCCACACGGTCGCCGGCCGCCGCCTGGGCCGCAAGGACGCCACGGCGGCCGGTGCGGCGGGAGCGACGGTGGCGCTGCTCGGCACGGCGGCGCTCGTCCGGCAGATGCGGAAGCGGCGCGGGATCTGACGGGCGGGGGCCGGACCCGCGCGGGATCGACGGGCGGGGCCGGGCCCGCGCGGTCTGTAGGACCCTCCTACGGCGGCCGCCGACCGCCGGTCGAAACCGCTATTCCGGTATCTCGCGCGCGTGCGGCACGATGGGGCCATGGCACCGACGTTTGACCACCCCGGCGAGCAGGCCGCCGCCGACCCCATCAAGCTCCTCGCGATCCGGGAGACCCCGCTCTCCCTCGACGAGGTCTTCCGGGCGGTCGGGGACGACGCCTCCGGCGGCACGACGCTCTTCGTGGGCACCGTGCGCAACCACGACGGCGGCGCGGACGTCGACGCCCTCGGCTACTCCTGCCACCCCACGGCGGAGGCGGAGCTGCGCCGGGTCGCGGAGAAGGTCGTCGCCGACTACCCGGTCCGCGCGCTTGCCGCCGTCCACCGCGTGGGCGACCTCCGTGTGGGCGACCTGGCGGTCGTCGTCGCCGTCTCCTGCCCGCATCGTGGGGAGGCCTTCGAGGCCTGCCGCAAGCTCATCGACGACCTCAAGCACGAGGTCCCGATCTGGAAGCACCAGACGTTCTCCGACGGCACCGAAGAGTGGGTCGGCGCCTGCTGAGCCTCCGCCCCCTGTTCGGGGGTCCCCCCGGCCGGAGGCTGGGGGAGGGTCGGCGCCTGCTGAGCGTCCACCATCCACGCAAGCCGACGCGCCGACACCCCGTAGCCGAACGCCCGATTTGCGTAACCGGCCCCCAAGCGCGAGCGTTGACCTCACGGATGACAGAGTCTGCTGAGCAGCTCACTGGGGATGGGAGGTCGGGATGGCAGCGCTGGCCTGGTTGCTGATTCCGCTTTTCGCAGTCGTCGGCGCGGCGATATGGGGAAGCTGGGCGCAGAGGAACAAGACCATAGGTGACGTGGCGGAGCTCGCCGGTTACGCACGCTTCCGGGACGCGATGGAACGCGCCCACGCCACGACCCCCCTCTCCGCTCGCACGGACCTCGAACCGGCCGCCGCGGCCGGCGGTGTCACCACCTCGCCGTCGAGCTGACGGCCCGCCTCGTACGGACCCGCCCCACGGGTGCACCCACAGACGAGTCCCGTACTGTCGTTCCATGCCACGCCGCACCGCGACGATGCTCGCCTCCACCCTGGTCCTGATCTGTCTGCTCATCGCGGGCGTTCTGATCCCGGTGCCGTACGCGGAGATGAGCCCGGGCCCCACGGTCAACACCCTCGGAGACGCCAGGGGAGAGCCCGTCCTGCAGATCTCGGGACGCAAGACGTACCCGACCGACGGGCACCTGAACATGACGACGGTCCGGGTCACCAGCGCGGACTACAAGATGAACGCCGTCGAGGCCGTCTACGGCTGGCTGGCCCACGACAACGTGGTGGTGCCGCACGACACGCTCTACCCGGACGGCAAGACCGAGGAGCAGTCGAGCCAGGAGAACGCCGAGGAGTTCAGCCAGTCCCAGGAGAGCGCCAAGGTGGCCGCCCTGAGGGAGCTGGGGATCCCGGTGGTCTCCCGGGTCGTCGTGGGCACCGTGGTCAAGGGCTCGCCCTCCGAGGGCAAGCTGCACGCCGGTGACGTGATCAAGGCCGTCGACGGGGTGCCGATCGCCGCGCAGGCCGATGTCGCCAAGCAGGTCACGAAGCGCGAGCCGGGCCAGGACGTCGAGTTCACGATCGTGCCCGCCAAGGAGGCGGCCGCGGCCGAGAAGGCGCGCAGGGAGCCGACCGTCACGAAGAAGGTGGTCATCACGACCACGACGTCCGAGGAGGGCGACCGGGCCGTCGTCGGCATCCAGGCCGGTACCGACCACGTCTTCCCGTTCACGATCGACATCAACCTGGCGGACGTCGGCGGGCCCAGCGCCGGGCTGATGTTCGCCCTCGGCATCGTCGACAAGCTCACCCCGGAGAGCCTCACCGGCGGCCGGTTCGTCGCCGGCACCGGCACCATCGACGACGCGGGCGAGGTCGGCCCGATCGGCGGTATCCAGATGAAGCTGGTCGGCGCGCGGAACGCCGGAGCGGAGTACTTCCTCACCCCGGCCGACAACTGCGCGACCGCCGTCTCGGACACCCCCGAGGGGCTCACCCTCGTCAAGGTCGACACCATCGACGACGCCACGAAGTCCCTGGAGAAGCTCCGCGAGGGCGACACGGCGTCCCTGCCGAGCTGCTCGAAGAGCCCGAAGAACTGAACACGCGCGTGCCGATACGTCGAAGGGGCGTCCGGTCGACACGACCGGACGCCCCTTCCCGTACGGGGGGCGGATCAGGATTCGAAGGTCGCCGCCAGTGCCTCGGCGAGGCCCGGCACCAGGTCGGGGCCGGTCAGGACCTCGGTCGCGGTGTCCTTCTCGCGCAGCCGGATCGCCGCCTCGCGCGCGCCGCCGCGCAGCACGGCCACGGTCATGCGTACCTCCTGACGGTCCGGGTGGGCGGCCACCCACTTGGCGAGCTGCTTCTCGTTGAGGCCCTGCGGGACCTGGGCCTCCGCCGACGGGGGCAGCATGAGCCGCTCCACCGTCATGGCGCAGCCGGCCACGCCCGCGGGCCAGGCGATCGTGCCGAGGAACTCGTCGAGGGGCTTTCCGCGCGGCAGCTTGTCCTGCTCGATCGGGGTGTAGGCGGTGGCGTCGTCACCCAGGCCCAGCTGGGAGGCGAGCGCGGGTTCCTTGGCACGCAGGCGGGCGGTGTCGACAAGGGCGAAGAGACGGGCCGGCTGATCCCAGCCGAGGCCCGCCGCGTACTCGTCGATCTCGAGCACCGCGCGGGTGAGGGGGCTCGCGGCCATCGCCGGGCCGGAGGGGGAAACGTTGGACATGACCAATATCCTGCCTCCTCTTCCCCGGAACACGGGAACTAGGTAAAGCCTCAGTAAGTTGCACCAGTGGGCTCTACGATCGCGGGGCCTGCTTTCAGACGCATCAACATCGAGGGGCGCACGTTGGCTTTCCAGATGCCGGACCGCGGCGGTAGCCCGTCCGGGCCGAGGATGAGAGTCGGCCGGCCGTCCCGGCGGGCCCGTACCTTGCTCATGACCGTCGGGGTGCTGGCCGTTCTGGCCATGGCGTTCGTGATGTTCGCCGGGTTCTGGACGGACTGGCTCTGGTACCGCTCGGTCCAGTACTCGTCCGTGTTCACCACCACCCTGTGGACCAAGATCGGCCTCTTCGCGGTCTTCGGTCTGCTCATGGGCCTCGCCGTCGGCCTGAACATCTGGCTGGCGTACCGGCTGCGGCCGCCGCTCAGCGCGATGTCGCTGGAGCAGCAGAGCCTCGACCGGTACCGGATGGGCCTCGCACCGTTCAAGAAGTGGGTGCTGCTCGCGGTCACCGCCCTGGTGGCGCTGATCGCCGGTGCCTCCGCGTCCGGCCAGTGGCGCACCTGGCTGATGTGGGTCAACGGCGTGAAGTTCGGCGAGAAGGACCCGCAGTTCGGGCTCGACGTGGCGTTCTACGCCTTCGACCTGCCCTGGTACCGCTTCCTGCTCGCCTTCGGCTTCGCCGCCGCCGTCCTGTCGCTGATCGCCGCCGCGCTCACGCACTACCTGTACGGCGGTCTGCGGATCACCAGCCCGGGCGCGCGGGCCACCGCCGCCGCCACCGGGCACCTGTCCGTGCTGCTCGGCGTCTTCGTGTCGCTGAAGGCCGTGGCGTACTGGCTCGACCGGTACGGCCTGGCCGTGAAGTCCAGCGACTTCAAGGCCACCGGGAACTGGACGGGCCTGCGGTACGTCGACGCCAACGCGTACCTGCCGGCGAAGACCATCCTGTTCTGCATCGCGGCGATCTGCGCCGTGCTGTTCTTCGCGACGCTCTGGCGCCGCACCTGGCAGCTGCCGGTGATCGGCTTCGGCCTGATGGTGCTCTCCGCGATCCTGATCGGCGGCCTGTACCCGGCCATCGTGCAGAAGTTCCAGGTCCAGCCGAACGAGCAGGCCAAGGAAGCGCCGTACATCCAGAAGAACATCGACGCGACCCGCAAGGCGTACGCGATCGACGCGACGAAGCCCGAGAACTACTCGGGCAAGTCGACGGTGAAGGCCAAGGACCAGCTGCGGGCGAACGCGGACGGGGCCGCCAGCTACCGCGTCCTCGACCCGAACATCGTGTCGCCGACGTTCCAGCAGCTGGAGCAGAAGCGGAAGTACTACCAGTTCCCGACGACCCTGGACGTGGACCGCTACCAGGGCAAGGACACCGTCGTCGGTCTGCGCGAGCTCAACATCAGGGGCATCCCGAAGCGCAACTGGATCAACGACCACTTCACGTACACCCACGGCTACGGGGCGATCATGGCCTCGGGTACGCAGACGGACGCCAATGGCTCCCCGGTCTTCACCGAGGCCGGCCTGCCGACCAAGGGGACGCTCGGCCCGTACGAGCAGCGGATCTACTACGGCGAGAAGACCGACCAGTACTCGATCGTGGGCGGCCCGCAGAAGGAGCTCGACTACGAGGAGAACGGCGAGAAGACCACCAGCTACAAGGAGAAGAGCGGCGTCAGCCTCTCCAGCGCCTTCAACCGCGCCGCGTACGCGGTGGCCTTCAGTGAGCCGCAGATCCTCTACTCGGGGGCCATCGGCGACGGTTCGCGGATCCTCTACAACCGCACCCCGAAGGAGCGCGTCGAGGCCGTCGCGCCCTGGCTGACCATCGACGGCGACGCCTACCCGGCCGTCGTCGAGGGCCGGATCCAGTGGATCATCGACGCCTACACGACGACCAACGGCTACCCGTACGCCTCGCGCACCACGCTCGGCGACACCACGGCCGACTCGCTGACCGTCGGCAACCAGCAGCGCACGGTCGTCGCCCAGCAGAACCAGGTCAACTACATCCGGAACTCGGTGAAGGCCACCGTCGACGCCTACGACGGCAAGGTGACCCTCTACGAGTGGGACACCGCGGACCCGGTCCTGAAGACCTGGATGAAGGCCTTCCCGGACACCGTCAAGCCGAAGGCCGAGATCAAGGGCGACCTCCTGGAGCACCTGCGGTACCCGCAGGACATGTTCAAGGTCCAGCGCGAGCTGCTGACCCGCTACCACGTGACCGACCCCGCGCAGTTCTACAGCGGCTCGGACGCCTGGCAGGTGCCGGACGACCCGACCAACAAGGAGGGCAACGCGGTCCCGCCGTACTACCTGAGCATGAAGATGCCCGGGGACACGGCGCAGCGCTTCTCGCTGACGACGACGTTCACGCCGAACGGACGCCCCAACCTGGGCGGCTTCATGGCGGTCGACGCCGACGCCACCAGCAAGGAGTACGGCCGGCTGAGGCTGCTGCGGGTCACCGAGGACGTGCCGGGTCCGGCGCAGGTGCAGAGCAAGCTCAACGGTCTGCCCGCGGTCGCCACGTTCGTCCGGGACATGAAGGGCGCCGACTCCGACATCCAGTACGGCAACCTGCTGACCGTCCCGCTCGACGGCGGCTTCCTGTACGTGGAGCCGGTGTACGCCCAGGGACGCAACGCGCTCTACCCGCTCCTGAAGAAGGTCGCCGTGTCGTACGTGGACGCGGACCAGCCGGACGGTGACACGACCAAGGACACCACGGTGTTCGAGGACACCCTCACCGGGGCGCTCAACGCGGTCTTCGGAGTGGACGCCCCCACGGCTCCGCCCACGTCGCCCACGGACCCGCCGGGCACCCCCGAGCAGCCGGTCACCAACGACGCCGCGCTCAAGAAGGCCATCGCCGACGCCCAGAAGGCGTACGACGAGGGCGAGGCGGCCCTGGCGAAGGGCGACTGGGCCGCGTACGGCAAGGCGCAGGACGAGCTCCAGGCGGCCCTCCAGCGGGCAGCGGAGGCCGGAGCGAAGCTGAAGGCGACGGGATCAAGCGGCTGACCTGAGGTTTTCCATCCCGCGTCCGTGGTACTGTTGGTTCACCGACGCGGGGTGGAGCAGCTCGGTAGCTCGCTGGGCTCATAACCCAGAGGTCGCAGGTTCAAATCCTGTCCCCGCTACTCAGAGGATGAGGGCCCGGATCCATAAGGATCCGGGCCCTCGTCGTGTGTCGGCGTGCACGGGGGGTCCGAAGAGCGGTAGGGAGGGGGCGAGTTGGCGTGAGTCGTGTTTGACTTGTCTCTCTGTGGGCATGTCGACAAAACGCTGAGTGACCTCACTGGCTGCGGTATACCAGGTGTGCTCGGGTTGCGGGTGGTGCGACGATGGTATTTATGGGGGACAGGGCAACTCTGTTGGAGACAGGGCGGTTTGTGCAGCGGCACGCCAGGAACGCCGCGGACGAGATCATCGAGGCAGTAGGGGCCGTCGATGCGGCCGTCGACACCACCGCCGAGACCGATGCCGACACCGAGAACGAGACCGAGAGCGAGGCCCGCCACCGACGGGCCGCCGAGCACGGCGACCTCGCCTCGATGAGCGCCCTCGGCGCGCTGCTGCTGCGCCGCGGAGACCTCGACGGCGCCGAGCCCTATCTGCGCGGCGCCACCGCCGAGGGCGACCGGGCCGCCGCCAACAACCTCGGGGTCCTGCTGCACCAGCGCGGGTACACCGAGGAGGCCGCCGGCTGGTGGCGGGTCGCCGCCGTCGCGGGCTCCGCGCCCGCCGCCCACGCCCTCGGCCGCCACCACCGCGAGCGCGGCGACGAGCCGGCCGCCGAGTACTGGCTGCGCCAGGCCGCCGAGCAGGGCCACGCCCTCGGCGCGTACGCCCTCGCCGACCTCCTGGAGCACCGCAGCGACGTCGGCGCCGAGCGCTGGCTGCGCGCCGCCGCCGAACAGGGCCACCGCGAGGCCGCGTACCGGCTCGCCCTCGCCCTGGAGCGCCGCGCCACCGAGACGACCCGCGGACCCCACGACACCGGCACCCGGCTCAGGGTGCCCGGCACGGGCGCCCTCGTGCCCACCGGCGCGAGCGCCACGGGCGCCGCTGCCGGGCGTGCCGTCGGCGAGCCCGGGGGAGAGCCGACCGAGGCCGAGCAGTGGTTCCGGCAGGCCGCCGCGCGCGGCCACCGGCGGGCCGCGCTGCACCTCGGCGCGATCCTGGAGCAGCGGGGCGAGCTCAAGGAGGCCGGCCGCTGGTACCTCAGCTCCGCCAAGGAGGGCGAGGCCAAGGCCGCCTGCGCGCTCGGCTTCCTGCTCCGCGACGCGGGCGACGAGGAGAGCGCCGCCGTGTGGTGGCTGCGGGCCGCCCAGGACGGCGACGGCAATGCCGCCAACGCCCTCGGCGCCCTGCACGCCGCCAGGGGCGAGCAGCAGACCGCCGAGCGCTGGTACCGGGCCGCCATGGACGCGGGCGACGTGAACGGCGCGTACAACCTCGGGCTGCTCTGTGCCGCCCAGGACCGCATCCCGCAGGCCGAGCAGTGGTACCGGCGCGCCGCCTACGCGGGCCACCGCGAGGCCGCCAACGCGCTCGCCGTGCTGCTCCTCCAGGCAGGCGACGCCAACGGCGCGGAGCCCTGGTTCTCCAAGGCCGCCGAGGCGGGCAGCGTGGACGCCGCCTTCAACCTGGGGATCCTCCACGCCGGCCGTGACGACGACCGTACGGCCCTCGTCTGGTACGAGCGGGCCGCCGCCGCGGGGCACACCGAGGCCGCCCTCCAGGTCGGCATCGCAGCCCTCCGCGACGGCGACGAGCGGACCGCCGAGCGGCACCTGCGCTGCGCGGCCGGCGGCGGCAGCGCCGAGGCCGCCTTCCGGCTCGCCTCGGTGCTCGACGCGCGTCGCCCCGACCCCGGCCCCGCCGTCCTCGGCGCGTCCCGGGAGGAGAAGACCGAGTGCGAGGAGTGGTACGAGCGGGCCGCCCAGCAGGGGCACCGGCGTGCCCAGGTGCGGGTCGGCATGCTCGCCGCCGGGCGCGGCGACCTGGCGGAGGCCGACCGCTGGTACCGGGAGGCGGCGGAGGCGGGCAGCCGCAACGGCGCCTTCAACCTGGGGCTGCTCCTCGCCCGCGAGGGCAGTGAGCGGGAGGCCGCCCTCTGGTGGACCAGGGCCGCCCGGGCCGGGCACGGCCGCGCCGCCCTCCGGCTCGCGCTGCTCGCGGCGCGCCGCGGGGAGCTCACCGAGGGGCGCCGCTGGTGTGCCCGCGCGGTGGAGCTCGGGCCGGCGGAGGTCGCCGAGCGGGCGGCCCGGCTGAGCGAGGCGCTGCACCAGGAGCTGACGGCGTAGCGCGTCCGCCGCACCCCCCGCGTTAACGGATTTGCGCTGGTGACGGGGGTCCCGTAGAGTCAGGTTTACCGACGCGGGGTGGAGCAGCTCGGTAGCTCGCTGGGCTCATAACCCAGAGGTCGCAGGTTCAAATCCTGTCCCCGCTACTCAGTAGCAACGAAGGCCCGGATCCGATTCCGATCGGATCCGGGCCTTCGTCGTTGTTCCGTCGTTGTTCCAGGGAATGTGCTCTTCCCTCGCGCAACGCCGCAACCACGCAGAAAGCCCCCGCACCGGCGGGGGCTTTCTGTGTCTGTCGCTCAGGCGGTCGTCGCTCAGGCGGTCGTCGCGCAGCTCGGGCAGATGCCCCGGTACGTGACCTCGACGTTCGAGATCGTGAAACCGAAGCGCTCGGTGTCCGGCAGGTCCGCCAGCGGGTCGCCGCCCGGGTGGACGTCGCGGATCGCGCCGCAGCGCCCGCAGACGAGGTGCTGGTGCGGCCGGTGGGCGTTGGGGTCGTACCGCTTGGCGCGTCCGTCGGTCGCGACCTCCATGACCTCGCCGAGGGTGACCATCTCGCCCAGCGTGTTGTAGACGGTCGCACGCGAGATCTCGGGCAGTCGCGACACGGCGCGCGCGTGGACCTCGTCGGCGGTCAGGTGCACATGGTCCCCGTCGAGGACCTCGGCCACGACACGCCGCTGCGCGGTCATCCGCCAGCCGCGTCCGCGCAGTCGTTCCAACAGGTCACTCATGAGGGCCAGCCTAACAGTCGCGGGACCTTGATCCCGAACGGGTGTGACTTTGGAAGTTCACTTGACTTAGACAATGTCTATCGTAGGATCTGAAACGGCATCGGCCAAGAGGCCCACCGGGCTCGGCCGAAGGACAGGACACGCAGGAATGACGCAGGAGGCGCACGTGACGCAGGGACCGCTCACCACGGAGGCCGGCGCGCCGGTCGCCGACAACCAGAACAGCGAGACGGCGGGCGTCGGCGGTCCGGTCCTCGTGCAGGACCAGCTCCTCCTCGAGAAGCTCGCCCACTTCAACCGTGAGCGCATCCCGGAGCGCGTGGTCCACGCCCGCGGTGCGGGCGCCTACGGCACCTTCACGCTCACCCGTGACGTCTCGCAGTGGACGCGTGCCGCGTTCCTCTCCGAGGTCGGCAAGGAGACCGAGACCTTCCTGCGCTTCTCCACCGTCGCGGGCAACCTCGGCGCGGCGGACGCGGTGCGCGACCCCCGCGGCTGGGCGCTGAAGTTCTACACCGAAGAGGGCAACTACGACCTCGTCGGCAACAACACCCCGGTGTTCTTCATCAAGGACGCCATCAAGTTCCCCGACTTCATCCACACCCAGAAGCGCGACCCGTACACGGGCTCGCAGGAGGCGGACAACGTCTGGGACTTCTGGGGCCTCTCCCCGGAGTCGACCCACCAGGTGACCTGGCTCTTCGGCGACCGCGGCATCCCCGCCTCGTACCGCCACATGAACGGCTACGGCTCGCACACGTTCCAGTGGAACAACGAGGCCGGCGAGGTCTTCTGGGTCAAGTACCACTTCAAGACCGACCAGGGCATCAAGAACCTCACCCAGGCCGAGGCCAACCGCCTCGCCGGCGAGGACCCGGACTCGCACCAGCGCGACCTGCGCGAGGCCATCGAGCGCGGCGACTTCCCGACCTGGACCGTGCAGGTCCAGATCATGCCCGCGGCCGACGCGGCGAACTACCGCTTCAACCCGTTCGACCTCACCAAGGTGTGGCCGCACGAGGACTACCCGCCGATCGAGATCGGCAAGCTGGAGCTCAACCGCAACCCGGAGAACGTCTTCGCCGAGGTCGAGCAGTCCATCTTCAGCCCGGCGCACTTCGTGCCCGGCATCGGCCCGTCCCCGGACAAGATGCTCCAGGGCCGGCTCTTCGCCTACGGCGACGCCCACCGCTACCGCGTCGGCATCAACGCCGACCACCTGCCGGTGAACCGCCCGCACGCCACCGAGGCGCGCACCAACTCCCGTGACGGCTTCCTCTACGACGGCCGCCACAAGGGCGCGAAGAACTACGAGCCGAACAGCTTCGGCGGCCCGTTCCAGACGGACCGTCCGCTGTGGCAGCCGCTCCCGGTCACCGGCGTCACCGGCGACCAGGCGGCGCCGATCCACTCCGAGGACAACGACTTCGTGCAGGCGGGCAACCTCTACCGCCTGATGTCGGAGGACGAGAAGGGCCGTCTCGTCGAGAACCTGGCGGGCTTCATCGCCAAGGTCTCGCGTGACGACATCGCCGAGCGGGCCATCAACAACTTCCGCCAGGCGGACGGTGACTTCGGCAAGCGGCTGGAGGCCGCGGTCCAGGCCCTGCGCGGCTGAGGGCGCTTGCCGTAGGGGGAGCGGGCCGGATTTCCGTACGGGATCCGGCCCGCTTCCGCGTGCCCGCGCGGGCGCCTCAGCCGGCCACGCTGTGCGCCGGGATCCAGCAGCGGATGATGTCGCGTACGGAGACGATGCCGACGGGCCCCCGGTCGTCGAGGACGACGAGGTGGCGGAAGCCGCCGTGGGTCATGGCCTCGGCCGCCTCCGAGAGGGTCCAGGTGGGCGCGGCGAAGACGACGTCGCGGGTGGTGTGGGAGCCCGCCGTCTCGACGTCGGGATCCTGGTCGACGGCGAGGGAGTTGAGGATGTCGCGCTCGGTGAGGATGCCGAGCCCGCCGGCGTCGGTGTCGAGGACGACGGCGGCGCCGACGCGGCGCGCCGACATCAGCCGGGCCGCCTGCCGGAGGGTGTGGGCCGGGCCGATGGTGAGGACGACCGAACTCATGGCGTCACGAACGAGCATGGACGGAGCCACCTCCTTGGTGAACCGCCCCATGGGAATCGGTTCACAAGTTCACAAGGGGAATGATGCTGAGCGTGGCACCGCGCGCGGGGTCTGACAAGGGGGCGCGCGAGGCGCGCCCCGGTGGTGTCGGCGGCGCTCAGCCCTCCGCGTTCTCCTGGTTGAGGTAGCTCAGCAGCTCACCGTGGAGCAGCCCGTTCGACGCGGCCGCGTTGCCGCTGTGCGGGCCGTGCCGGCCGTCGAGCCCCGTGTACGTACCGCCGGCCTCCTGCACCACGACCGCCACCGCGGCCATGTCCCACAGCGAGAGCTCCGGCTCCGCGCAGATGTCCACGGAACCCTCGGCGACCATCATGTACGGCCAGAAGTCGCCGTACGCCCGGGTCCGCCAGCACGCGCGCGTGAGGTCCAGGAAACCCTCGAGCCGGCCCTGCTCCTCCCAGCCGCTCAGCGAGGAGTACGCGAAGGAGGCGTCCTCGAGGGAGGCGACCTTCGAGACCCCGATCCGGGTCGCCGAGGCCAGACTGCGCCCGGTGTACGCCCCCAGGCCCTTCGCCGCCCACCAGCGCCGGCCGAGCGCCGGGGCCGACACCACGCCGACCACCGGCTGGAAGCCGGTCTCGCCGGCCTCCATCAGCGCGATCAGGGTCGCCCAGACCGGCACCCCGCGCACATAGTTCTTCGTGCCGTCGATCGGGTCGATCACCCAGCGGCGCGGGCCCGAGCCCTCCACGCCGTACTCCTCGCCCAGGATCGCGTCCCGCGGCCTGGCCCGCTGGAGCTGTCCCCGGATCAGCTCCTCGGCCGCCTTGTCGGCCTCGCTCACCGGAGTCATGTCCGGCTTCGTCTCGACCTTGAGGTCGAGCGCCTGGAAACGGTCCATGGTGGCCGCGTCGGCGGCATCCGCGAGGACGTGGGCGAGACGCAGATCATCGTGGTAATCGGCCATGGTCGGCACTCTATCCCCGTGCGAACCCCGACCGGAGAACCGTCCACCGGCGCCCTTGACAGGGCGTGAACGGCTGCCGACGCTGGGCGGAGAACCGTTCCCTCCCGGAGGTGCCGATGGCGACCGCCCGCGAGGCCCTGCTCGACGCCGCCCTCGCCGCGCTCGCGCACCGGCCCTGGTCCGCCGTGCGGATGGCCGACCTCGCCGCGGCCGCCCGGGTCTCCCGGCAGACCCTCTACAACGAGTTCGGCAGCAAGGAGGGGCTCGCCCGCGCCCTGGTACGGCGGGAGGCCGACGCCTATCTCCAGGGCGTCCGGGAGCTGCTCGCCGCCCCGGCACCGCCCGAGCGGAACCTGATCGCCGTCGCCGAGTGGATCGTGACCAGGGCCGCCACACGGCCCGTCCTCCGGGCCCTGCTCACCGGCGCCTGGGACGCGCGCCTCCCGGCGCCCCGGCCCGCCAGACCCGGCGCCCGCCCGGCGGCCGTACCCGCCCAGCGCCGCGCCGACGAGGGCCCGCCCGCGCCGGGCGAGCTGGTGGCGGCGACCGCGGCCTGCGCGGGCGAACGGTGGGCGGCGGGCTGCGAACTCGCCGTCCGGCTCGCCCTCAGCCATGTCGTGGCCCCCGCCGTCCCGTACGACCCGCGGGCGGGGACCGACGGTCAGTGCGAGGAGCCGGAGAGCTGGAGTCCGATGACTCCGAGGATCACCAGGCTGATCGAGATGATCTTGAGCGTGGAGACCAGGTCGCCGAGGAAGACCATGCCGTAGATCGCCGTCCCGGCCGCGCCGATCCCCGTCCACACCGCGTACGCCGGACCCACGTCGAGCTTCCGCAGCGCGAGCGTGAGGAGGCCGAAGCTCCCCATGGCGAAGATCGCGAAGGCGATCGTCGGCCACAACCGGGTGAATCCGTGCGAGAGCTTCAGACAGACCGCGAAACCGGTCTCCAGGAAGCCTGCGACCACCACCAGCAGCCACGCCATCGTCAGTGCCTCCCACGCCGTCGGTGACTGCTTCGTCGCACTTGGTGCGATTATGCACTTACCGGTCGCGGTCGGCCGTAAACGCGGACGACTCAGTCGCCCTCGCGTCGCTCCCGCGTCGAGAGGAGCCGCCGCAGCGATTCGAGCCGCGCCGGATCGGCGTGCCCCTCCGCCACCCACGCGTCGAGCGCGCAGTCCGGCTCGTCGTGGCCGCACGCGCGCGGGCAGCCCTCCGTACCCGGCACGAGATCGGGGAACGCCAGGATCACCCGGGACGGATCGACGTGGTGCAGGCCGAAGGAGCGCACGCCCGGGGTGTCGATGACCCAGCCGCCCTCCTTGTCGTTCAGCGGCAGCGCGAGCGCCGAGGTGGTGGTGTGCCGACCGCGGCCCGTGACCGCGTTGACCACGCCCGTGGTCCGCCGCCGGTCCGCCGGCACCAGGGCGTTGACCAGCGTCGTCTTGCCGACACCGGAGTGCCCGACGAACGCGGTCGTCCGCCCCTTCAGGTGCTCGTGCACCCGCTCGGCAGCCACCCCGTCGACGAACTCGTCGCGGGTCGTCACCACGTACGGCACACCGAGCGCGCCGTACATCTCCAGGAGCGCGTCCGGCGGCGCCAGGTCCGACTTCGTGAGGACGAGCAGCGGGGTGAGCCCGCCGTCGTACGCGGCGACCAGGCAGCGGTCGATCAGCCGGGGGCGCGGCTCCGGGTCGGCGAGCGCGGTGACGATCGCCAGCTGGTCCGCGTTGGCGACGACCACCCGCTCGTACGGGTCGTCGTCATCGGCCGTTCGGCGCAGTACCGAGCTGCGCTCACCGATCCGCACGATCCGGGCCAGGGTGTCCTTCTCGCCCGACAGATCGCCGACGATCGAGACCCGGTCGCCGACCACGGCGGCCTTGCGGCCCAGCTCGCGCGCCTTCATCGCCGTCACGAACCGGTCGTCGACCAGACAGGTCAGCCGGCCGCGGTCCACGGTGAGGACCATGCCCTCGACGGCGTCCTCGTGCTTCGGGCGGAGGGTCGTCCGGGGACGGGTGCCCTTGCGGTTGGGCCGCTGGCGGATGTCGTCCTCGTCGGTGTGCTTGCCGTAACGCCGCATGGTTCAGACCCCGAGCATTTCGGTCCACATCGTCGGGAAGTCGGGCAAGGTCTTCGCCGTCGTCGCCACGTCCTCGATCTCGACGCCCTCGACCGCGAGGCCGATGATCGCGCCGGCCGTCGCCATGCGGTGGTCGTGGTACGTGTGGAAGACGCCGCCGTGCAGCGGGCGCGGGCGGATGTGGAGACCGTCCTCGGTCTCGGTGACGTCACCGCCGAGCTCGTTGATCTCCTTGGTGAGCGCCGCGAGCCGGTCCGTCTCGTGCAGCCGCAGATGAGCGACCCCGCGCAGCGTGGAAGGCGAGTCGGCGAGGGCCGCGACCGCAGCGATGCCCGGCGTCAGCTCACCGACCTCGCCCAGGTCCACGTCGATGCCGTGGATCCGGCCCGTGCCGGTGAACGTCAGACCCGCGTCGGTCAGCTCGCAGGAACCACCCATCTCGGTGAAGATCTCCCGCAGCGCGTCACCGGGCTGGGTGGTCCGCGCGGGCCAGTCCGGGACCGTCACCCGGCCACCGGTCACCAGGGCGGCCGCCAGGAACGGCTGCGCGTTCGACAGGTCGGGCTCCACGACCAGGTCCCGGCCGCGCAGCGCCGACGGCGACACCCGCCACACGTCCGGCGCGCCGCCGTGCTCCGGCTCGTCGACCTGGGCACCGACCGCGCGCAGCATGTCGACGGTCATCCGGATGTGCGGCAGCGAGGGAAGCCGCGTCCCCACGTGCCGCACCTCGACGCCCTGGTTGAAGCGGGCACCGGAAAGCAGCAGCGCGCTGACGAACTGGGAGGACGAGGAGGCGTCGATCTCGACCGTGCCGCCGTCCAGACCGCCGGCGCCGTGCACGGTCAGGGGCAGCGCGCCCCGGCCGTCGTCGTCGATACGGGCGCCGAGCGCGCGCAGCGCGTCGATCACGCCGTGCAGCGGGCGCTCGTGGGACCGCGGGTCGCCGTCGAAGCGCACCGGGCCGTCGGCGAGCGCCGCGACCGGGGGCAGGAAGCGCATGACCGTGCCGGCGTTGCCGACGTCGACGGTCGCGGGGCCGTGCGGCGGGGACGGGATGATCCGCCAGGCCTCGCCGGAGTCCTCGGGGCCGCCCCCGACGGAGGAGCTGGACGACACGGTCTCGTCGATCCGCACGCCGAGGGAACGGAGCGCCTCGGCCATCAGGAGGGTGTCACGGGAGCGCAGCGGGCGGCGCACCCAGCCGGGCTCGGAGGCCAGCGCGGCGAGGACGAGGGCCCGGTTGGTGACCGACTTCGAGCCGGGCACGGTGACGGTCGCGTCGACGGCGCCGCGGGCGTACGGAGCGGGCCAGAGGTCGGTGGACGGGTCGGTGTGCGCGGAAGCAGCTGCGGTCATGGAACTCACTGTACGGGGGAGTCAGTAGCCCAGGAGCCAGCGACCGCCGCCGATCAGGGCCGAGATCGACACCGCGTGGAAGAAGAACAGCCACACGCCGGCGGGCACATGGGTGAGCCGCGACAGCTGGTCCGCGTCCGAGTCGGGGGCACCACCGCGGCGCCGTTTCGACTGGAGCTCGAAGACCGGCCGGACGCCGCCGAGGAGCAGGAACCACACCACCGCGTAGGCGAAGACCGACTGGACCTCGGGGGCGGTCAGCCAGGAGACGAGGAGGAAGGTCGCGCCCGTCAGGACGACGGTGAGGACCCCGTACGCGTTGCGGACCATCACCAGCATCGCGAGGAGCAGGGCGGTCGCGACCCACAGCAGCAGGGTGACCCGGTGGACGCCGAGCAGGGCGGCGCCGCCGAGGCCGAGCAGCGGGCCCGCGGGATAGCCGGCGGCCAGGGTGAGGACCACTCCGAGCCCGGTCGGGCGGCCCCGGCTCACGGTGAGACCGCTGGTGTCCGAGTGCAGCCGGATCGCTTCGAGGCGCCGCCCGGTCGCGAGGGCGAGGAGCCCGTGGCCGCCCTCGTGGGCGATGGTGATCGCGTTGCGGGCGAGCAGCCAGACGCGGCGGGGCACGGTGACGGCGAGCGCGGCGACACCGGTGGCGATCACCAGCCACTCGGCCGGGGCGTCCTGCGGGCTGAAGAGGTCCAGCGAGAGGTCCATCGTTCGGGCCGCTCCTCGGGGGGTCGGGGATCGTGGCAGTCTGGCACGTATGTGCGGACGGTATGCAGCGAGTCGGCGGCCCGAGGACCTCGTCGACGTCTTCGGCGTGGAGAAGTGGGAGCCGGAGGAGACCCTGGCCCCCGACTGGAACGTGGCCCCCACCAAAGAGGTCTGGGCCGTTCTGGAGCGTCCTCTGAAGGACGCCGGATCACCCCGTCCGGTTCGCCAGCTGCGCGCGCTGAAGTGGGGCCTCGTACCGTCCTGGGCGAAGTCGCCGGAGGGCGCCGCCCGCATGATCAACGCGCGCGCGGAGACCCTGGACGAGAAGCCCTCCTTCAAGCGGGCCTTCGCCGCCCGCCGGTGCATCCTGCCCGCCGACGGCTACTACGAGTGGGTCACCGGGGCGGGGGAGCGCGACCTGGAGGTCGAGGGGAAGAAGAAGCGGCCCAGGAAGCAGCCGTACTTCGTGACCCCGGCCGACGGCTCCGTCTTCGCGATGGCCGGGCTCTACGAGTTCTGGCGCGACCGGACCCTCCCCGACAACCACCCCTCCGCGTGGTGGGTGACCTGCTCCGTGATCACCACCGAGGCGGAGACCGGGCCGCTCGGCGTCTCCCCGGCCGAGGGCCCGCACTCGCTCGCCGACATCCACCCCCGGATGCCGCTGATGCTCACCGAGGAACGCTGGGACGCCTGGCTCGACCCGGCGCGCACCGAACCGGAGGAACTGCGCGGACTGCTCGCCCCGCCGCCCGGGGGACTGATGCGGGCCTACCCGGTGGCGACCGCGGTCAGCAACGTCCGTAACAACGGGCCCGAGCTGCTGAAGGAACTGGAGGGCCCGGAGATCGCGACGCTGTTCTGACCGGGCGGGGCGCTGTTCCGAAACCGCCGTCCCGGGTGCGATCGCGGCAGGATGGGTCCGTGACCGACGTGACACAGTACGAGACCGTTTCCACCGACGCCGGCGAGGCCCGCGTCACCTGGTGCGAGGGGACGAAGCCCTGGGCCGTCCTCGCCCTCGGCCACGGAGCCGGCGGCGGCGTCGAGGCCCGCGACCTCCAGGCCCTGGCCGGCGCGCTGCCCGCGCGGGGCGTGACCGTCGCCCTCGTCGAGCAGCCCTGGCGGGTCGCCGGCAAGAAGGTCGCGCCCGCGCCGAAGACCCTGGACACCGGCTGGCGCGGCCTCTGGCCCGCCCTCGCGCGGCCCGGCCTCCCCGTGATCGCCGGCGGCCGCAGCGCCGGCGCCCGCGTCGCCTGCCGCACCGGCCGGGAGCTCGGCGCCCTCGCCGTCCTCGCCCTGAGCTTCCCGCTGCACCCTCCGGGCAAGCCGGAGAAGTCCCGCGCCGACGAGCTCCTCGGCACCGGACTGCCGACGCTCGTCGTCCAGGGCGGCAACGACCCCTTCGGTCGGCCCGACGAGTTCCCGGACGGCCCGTACGAGCTCGTCGAGGTACCGGGCGGCGACCACGGCTTCGCCGTGCCCAGGCGCGCGGCCCTCGGCCAGGACGAGGCCCTCGCCGCCCTCGTGGACGGCGTCACCGCGTGGATCACCGGCCTGCGCTGAACCGCTCGCCGTACCGGGAATGTCGAGCCCGTGACCGCTGTTGTCACAGAGCGTCGGTGTGAGAGCAAAGGAAGAGGTGTCCGTCGTATGGGTTCGACCATCTGCCCGGAGCGTGCGCAGGGCGCTGACCTCGACTGGACAGTGCTGCCCGCCCCCAAGGGTGCCCAGATTCGGGCGGCGGGCGGAGCGGTTCCTCGTCTATCCTCCGAAACGAGCGGGTCCGCCCTCGGGCTCGCCGCCGCGCTGGAGGAGGTGGGTCCGGTCACTGGGACCGACACAGGGACCGACGACGGCCCCGAGGAGACGACCGAGGAGCGCAACGCGCGCTTCGAGCGGGACGCCCTCGGCTACCTCGACCAGATGTACTCGGCCGCGCTGCGCATGACGCGCAACCCCGCGGACGCGGAGGACCTGGTGCAGGAGACCTACGCCAAGGCGTACGGATCCTTCCACCAGTTCCGCGAGGGCACGAACCTCAAGGCGTGGCTGTACCGCATCCTCACGAACACCTTCATCAACTCGTACCGCAAGAAGCAGCGCGAGCCCCAGCGCAGCGCCGCCGAGGAGATCGAGGACTGGCAGCTCGCCCGCGCCGAGTCGCACATGTCGACCGGACTGCGCTCCGCCGAGTCGCAGGCCCTCGACCACCTCCCGGACTCCGACGTCAAGGAAGCGCTCCAGGCGATTCCCGAGGAGTTCCGCATCGCCGTCTATCTCGCCGATGTCGAGGGCTTTGCGTACAAGGAGATCGCGGACATCATGGGGACACCCATCGGTACGGTGATGTCCCGACTGCACCGGGGCCGCCGCCAGCTGCGCGGCATGCTCGAGGACTACGCCCGCGACCGCGGGCTGGTACCCGCGGGCGCCGGAGAGTCGTCGAACGATCTGAAAGGCTCGGGCTCATGAGCTGCGGAGAGCCGCACGAGACGGATTGCTCAGAGGTCCTGGATCATCTCTACGAGTTCCTCGACCATGAGATGCCCGACAGCGACTGCAACAAGTTCGAGGTGCACTTCGAGGAGTGCTCCCCGTGCCTGGAGAAGTACGGACTCGAGCAGGCGGTGAAGAAGCTCGTCAAGCGCTGCTGCGGCAGTGACGACGTCCCCACCGACCTGCGCGCCAAGGTCATGGGCCGGATCGACCTCATCCGCTCCGGGCACGCGGTGCCCGAGCAGGACATCACGGTGACCGTGCCGACGACGCCGGCGCCCGCGCAGGCTCAGGCCCAGACTCCGGCTCCCCAGGAGTAGACCCCTCCGGCAGAGGGAACGAGGCCGTCGCGGCACGAACGCGGCGGCCTCGGCCGTAAGTCAGCTTGTATCACCCGATGGTGCGAATCAGCGCCACAGCGCCGCCCCCGGACGCCCCACTCGCTAGCGTGGCGGGCGTGATGGGCGTGAAGGTCATTCCGCGAGCTGCCCGCGTGTACATCGGCTGCGCTCTGCTCGGCGCCGGGGCCTGCGTCCTGCCCGCCCTGCACCCCGGCGCGTCCACCCCCTGGGTCACGGTCGCCCTCCTCGCCGCCCTGTACGCGCTCTGCGAACTGCCCGCCGGCTGCCCGCTCCTGGGCCGCGCCCTCGGCGGCGCCCTCCCCATGGGCACCGGCTCCTTCTTCCCCGTACTCCTCGCCGCCGCCCTGCTCCTGCCGCCCGCCGCCGCCGCGCTCACCGCCCTGCCCGGCAGCCTCCTCGCCCGCGTCGACGAACCCCCGGCCGCACCCCGCCGCGCCTGGCGGGCAGCCGCCACCGCCCTCGCCCTCTGGGCCGCCGCCCACGCCGCCGCGGCCCTGAACTCCGCCGACGCCCTCGGACACGGCCCCGACGCCCCCGACTTCCCCTACGCGCTGCTCCCCGCGGGCGCCGCCGCGCTCACCTTCTGCCTGGCCCTGACCGCACTCGACGGCGGCATCCGGGCCACCGCCGACGGACTCCCGCCCCGCGCCGCCTGGCGCGGCCTGCTCGGCCGGGCACTCGCCCCGCACGCCGTCCACGGGCTCGCCGGACTCATGATGGCCGTCCTCTGGCGCAGCACCTACGGACCGGTCTCGGCGCTCTTCGTGCTCCTCCCCATGTACATCTCCTGCTGGGTCTTCGCCCAGTACCACCGCGAACGGGCCGCCCACCAGGCCACCATCCGCGCGCTCGTCCAGGCCGTCGACATCAAGGACCGCTACACCCGCGGCCACAGCGAACGCGTCGGCCACGCCTCCGTCCTGATCGCCCGTGAGCTGGGCATGACCGACGACAGACTCGACGTCGTACGGTTCGCCGGCATCCTCCACGACGTCGGCAAACTGGGCGTCCCCACCCGGGTCCTCCGCAAGGACGGACCGCTCACCCCGGAGGAACGCCGGATCATCGAACTCCACCCCGAGTACGGCCACGAGATGGTCCGGGGCATCGGCTTCCTCGGCGAGGCACGGGACGCGATCCTCCACCACCACGAACGCATGGACGGCAGCGGCTACCCGTACGGGCTGCACGGCGACGACATCCCCGAGTGCGCCCGGGTCGTTGCCGTCGCCGACGCCTTCGACGCCATGACCTCCACCCGCTCCTACAGCCGCGCCCGGCCCGTGCCGACCGCCGTCGCCGAGCTGGAGCGGTGCGCCGGCACCCACTTCGACCCCCGGATGGTCGGCGCGCTGGTCCGCGCCCTCGAACGGCACGGCTGGCAGCCCGCCGTCACCGCCGACGAGACGACCGGGACACCCCAGCGGCCGGACCAGCTCCCCACGCCGCGCGCAGCGGACCCCGCCGCCCTGCCCGCCCGGTCGAAGGAGCGCGCATGAGGCCCGGGGCCGTCACCGTCGGCGCCGTCCACGGAGCCGCCCTGCTGCTCAGCCTCGCCGGCTTCGGCTCCACCCTCTGGTACGGCGTCGCCGAACCCGGCAACGCCCTCGCCTTCGGCACCGTCGTCCTCCTCGGCGAGCTCGCCCGCTGGGGTGCCGCCCCCGACGAACGGGAACCCGCCCCGCTCGGCGCCGCCGGAGCCCTCGCCTACGCCCTCCTCGGAGCCAGCGCCGGCACCGCCACCACCCACGGCGTCCTCCAGATCGTCGCCGTCGTCGTCGCCGCGGGGCTCGCCGGGATCGTCCCCCACATCGCCAGGGGCCGTGGTCCCGGCCTCGACCACCTCGCCCGCCGCGTCCTCACCGTCGGCTTCACCGCGCTCTGCTTCCAGCCCCTCTACAACGCCGGAGCCGTCGTCGACCACCTCGGCCACGGCCCGCCGTACGCCCTCTTCCTCGTGCTCCTGCTCGTCCTGACCGCCCTCTGCGACGCCGTGCTCGCCTCGCTCCTGCTCCGCGCCCGCACCGGCTTCCCGTACGGCCCCCTCCTCCGCGACGAACTGCGGGCCCTCCTCGGCATCGGCTCCGCCGTCTGCGCCACCGGCGCCGTCATGGCGCTCGGCGTGGCCGCCGCCGGGCTCTGGGCGCTGCCCGTGCTCGCCGTACCGCTGCTCCTCACCCAGGTCTCCTTCCGGCGGTACGCGGCCGTCCGCACCGTCAACCGGCAGACCATCGCCTCCCTCGCCCGCGCCACCGAGATCGCCGGCTGCACCCCGCCCGGCCACGCCCGCCGGGTCGCCGCCCTCAGCGCCGCCGTCGGACGCGATCTCGGCCTCTCCGGGGCCGAGCTGACCGTCCTCGAACACGCGGCGCTCATGCACGACATCGGACAGCTCTCCCTCGTCGACCCGGTCGCCGACGGCGCCACCGCCCTCCTCCCGGCGGACGAGCAGCGCCGGATCGCGCTGCTCGGCGGCGAGGTCGTGCGCAGGACCGGCGTCCCCGCCGCCGTCGCCGTCATCGTGGAGCGGCAGGCCGATCCGTACCGCGAGCAGCCGCTGCCCGCCCGCATCGTCCGGGCCGTGAACGCCTACGACGACCTCGCGGGCGGCGAGAGCGCGGGCGCCGCCCTCGACGCCCTGGAGCGGCTCAGGCTCGGCACCGCCCGCGACTATCACCCGGATGTCGTCGAATGCCTGGCCAGAGTCCTGGCACGGGGCGGAGCGGCTGGGGTGACCTCCGTCGCCACTGGGTAACCCATGGGTAATAAGCGCGCGTCCGACCGGGCATGGTTGGATGCGAACAAGAGGGTGAAGCGACCGGCAGGCGGGAATCGTGAAGATCTTCGGGAAGGTACGGCATCGGCCCTCCGCCTCGTGGCGGCAGGCCACCGACCGCGCGTTCACGCTGATCGGCGACGGCCGGTACGAGGACGCGGGGACGCTGCTGACGCGCGCGGCGGATCTGGAGCCCTGGCTCTCGGAGTCCTGGTTCAACCTGGCGCTGCTGCACAAGTTCCGGCACGACTGGGAGCAGGCGCGGGCCGCCGGGCTCCGCGCGGTCGCGCTGCTCGACAAGGAGACCGGCGCCCCCGACTGGTGGAACGTCGGGATCGCCGCCACCGCGCTCCAGGACTGGCCGCTGGCCCGCCGCGCCTGGCAGGCCTACGGCCTCAAGGTGCCCGGCGCCGCCTCGGGCACCGGCGAGCCCGCCGGGATGGAGCTGGGCAGCGCCGCCGTCCGGCTCTCGCCCGAGGGCGAGGCCGAGGTCGTGTGGGGCCGCAGGCTCGACCCCGCCCGCATCGAGGTCCTCTCCATCCCGCTGCCGTCCTCCGGACGCCGCTGGGGCGAGGTCGTCCTCCACGACGGCGTGCCGAACGGCGAGCGGACCACCGCCGCGGGCCCCTCCTACCCGGTTTTCGACGAGATCGAGCTCTGGGCGCCCTCACCCGTCCCCACCTGGGTGGTCCTCCTGGAAGCGGCCACCGAGGCCGACCGGGACGCCCTGGAGCAGCTCGCCGCGGAGGCGGGCTTCGCCGCCGAGGACTGGTCGTCCTCCGTGCGGCTGCTCTGCCGCGCCTGCTCCGAGTCGACCATGCCCAGCGCCGAGGGCGAGGGCGAGCACTCCGACCCCCACGACCACAGCGAACCGGGACACCCCGGGCCGCTCGGCCACCGCTCGCCGGGCGAGCTGTGGGTGCCCGAGCGCGAGTGCGGCCTCGCCGCCCCGGCGGGCCTGGTGCGCGGCCTCCTCGACGGCTGGGTGGCGGACAGCCCCGACAGCCGCGAGTGGAGGGATCTCGAAGAGGTCTGCTGAGGCTCCTGTCACGGGCCCGTAGGCTGTCCTCCGACGGAATCGGGTTTTCAGAAGGGCGCGGCCGGACATGGCGCAGCAGGAGACGGACGAGCAGACGCAGATCAACGACGGCTTCGTCGTGGACACGGAGGACTGCGAGGCGCGTGAGCTCGCGTACCGCGAGCGTGGCACGGCGCGCCCCATCACCGTCGTCGGCAACCCGGTGCTCCACAAGGAGTGCAAGGACGTCACCGAGTTCGACGACGAGCTCGCGTCCCTGATCGACGACATGTTCGCCAGCCAGAAGGCCGCCGAGGGCGTGGGCCTGGCCGCCAACCAGATCGGCGTGGACCTCAAGGTCTTCGTCTACGACTGCCCCGACGACGAGGGCGTCCGGCACACCGGCGTCGTCGTCAACCCGGTCCTCCAGGAGCTCCCGGCGGAGCTCCGCGTCCTGGACGAGTCCAACGAGGGCTGCCTCTCGGTGCCGACCGCCTACGCCGAGCTGGCCCGCCCCGACTACGCGGAGGTCCACGGCCAGGACGCCCAGGGCAACCCGATCAAGGTGCGCGGCACCGGCTACTTCGCCCGCTGCCTCCAGCACGAGACGGACCACCTGTACGGCTACCTGTACATCGACCGCCTCTCCAAGCGCGACCGCAAGGACGCCCTCCGCCAGATGGAAGAGGGCACCCCCCGCTACGAGACGGTGCCGAACGCCTGATCTCCGGTACGCATGCCGAAGGGCCCCGCACTCCGAGGAGTGCGGGGCCCTTCGCCGTACGGACTAGAAGTCCTCGTCCAGGTCCACCGAGCCCTCGACCGCCACCTGGTAGGCGGACGGGCGGCGCTCGAAGAAGTTGGTGAGCTCCTGGACGCCCTGGAGCTCCATGAACGCGAACGGGTTCGCCGAGCCGTACACCGGGGCGAAGCCGAGGCGCTGGAGGCGCTGGTCGGCGACGCACTGGAGGTACTCGCGCATCGACTCGGTGTTCATGCCCGGCAGGCCGTCGCCGCACAGGTCACGGCCGAACTGCAGCTCCGCCTCGACGGCCTCCCTCAGCATGTCGGTGACCTGCTCCTGAAGCGCGTCGTCGAAGAGCTCCGGCTCCTCCTTGCGGACGGTGTCCACGACCTCGAAGGCGAAGTTCATGTGCATCGTCTCGTCCCGGAAGACCCAGTTGGTGCCGGTCGCGAGACCGTGCAGCAGGCCGCGGGAGCGGAACCAGTAGACGTAGGCGAAGGCGCCGTAGAAGAACAGGCCCTCGATGCACGCGGCGAAGCAGATCAGGTTCAGGAGGAAGCGGCGGCGGTCGGCCTGGGTCTCCAGGCGGTCCAGCTTCTCGACCTCGTTGATCCACTTGAAGCAGAACTGCGCCTTCTCGCGGATCGAGGGGATCTCCTCGACCGCGTCGAACGCCGCCGCGCGGTCGTCCGGGTCGGGCAGGTACGTGTCGAGCAGCGTCAGATAGAACTGGACGTGCACGGCCTCCTCGAACAGCTGGCGCGACAGGTACAGGCGCGCCTCCGGGGAGTTGATGTGCTTGTAGAGCGTCAGGACCAGGTTGTTCGACACGATCGAGTCGCCCGTCGCGAAGAACGCGACAAGGCGGCCGATCATGTGCTGCTCACCGGGGGTGAGCTTGGCGAGGTCGGCGACGTCCGAGTGGAGGTCGACCTCCTCCACGGTCCAGGTGTTCTTGATGGCGTCCCGGTAGCGCTCGTAGAAGTCCGGGTAGCGCATCGGACGGAGGGTCAGCTCGAAGCCCGGGTCGAGGAGGTTCTTGTTCTCACTGGTGCTCATTACTGGCAGGCCTCGCAGGACTCGGGGTTTTCGAGGGAGCAGGCGAGGGCGTCCGCGTCGGGGGTCGCCTGCTGTACGGGGATCGGCGCGGCCACGGCCGACGCCTGGGCCGCGCGGGCGATCCGGGTCGCCGGGCGGGAGCGCAGGTAGTACGTCGTCTTCAGGCCCTGTTTCCAGGCGTACGCGTACATCGACGACAGCTTGCCGATCGTCGGCGTCTCGAGGAACAGGTTCAGGGACTGGCTCTGGTCGAGGAACGGCGTACGGGCGGCGGCCATGTCGATCAGGCCGCGCTGCGGGATCTCCCACGCCGTCCGGTACAGCTCGCGCACCTCGGCGGGGACCCAGGTGAAGCCGGCCACCGAGCCGTTGGCGTCGCGCAGCGCCTCGCGGGTCTGGGCGTCCCACACGCCGAGCCTCTTCAGCTCGTCCACCAGGTACGAGTTGACCTGGAGGAACTCGCCCGACAGCGTCTCGCGCTTGAACAGGTTGGAGACCTGCGGCTCGATGCACTCGTACACACCGGCGATCGAGGCGATCGTCGCGGTCGGGGCGATGGCGAGGAGGAGGCTGTTGCGCATGCCGGTCGACGCGATGCGGGCGCGCAGTGCCGCCCACCGCTCCGGCCAGTTCAGCTCGACGTCGTAGTGGTCGGGGTGCAGGACGCCGCGGGCCGTGCGGGTCTTGTCCCAGGCCGGCAGCGGGCCGTTGCGCTCGGCGAGGTCGGCCGACGCCTCGTAGGCCGCCAGCATGATGCGCTCGGCGATCCGCGTCGACAGGGCGCGGGCCTCCGCCGAGTCGAACGGCAGCTTCAGCTGGAAGAAGACGTCCTGGAGGCCCATCGCGCCCAGGCCCACCGGCCGCCAGCGGGCGTTGGAGCGGCCCGCCTGCTCGGTCGGGTAGAAGTTGATGTCGACGACCCGGTCGAGGAAGGTGACGGCCGTGCGGACGGTCGCGTCGAGGCGCTCCCAGTCGATGTCCGAGCCCACGACGAACGCGCCCAGGTTGACCGAGCCGAGGTTGCAGACCGCCGTCTCGCCGTCGTTCGTGACCTCGATGATCTCGGTGCAGAGGTTCGAGGAGTGGACGACGGTGCCGGGTTCGGCGGTCTGGTTGGCCGTCCGGTTGGAGGCGTCCTTGAACGTCATCCAGCCGTTGCCGGTCTGGGCCAGGGTCCGCATCATGCGGCCGTACAGGTCGCGGGCCGGCATCGTCTTGCGGGCCAGGCCCGCGGCCTCGGCCTTGTGGTAGGCGGCGTCGAACTCCTCGCCCCACAGGTCGACAAGCTCGGGCACGTCCGCCGGGGAGAACAACGACCAGTCGGCGTCGGCGTTGACCCGGCGCATGAACTCGTCCGGGATCCAGTGCGCCAGGTTCAGGTTGTGCGTACGGCGCTGGTCCTCGCCGGTGTTGTCGCGGAGCTCCAGGAACTCCTCGATGTCCGCGTGCCACGTCTCCAGGTAGACGGCGGCGGCGCCCTTGCGGCGGCCGCCCTGGTTCACGGCGGCGACGGAGGCGTCGAGGGTCTTCAGGAACGGCACGATGCCGTTGGAGTGCCCGTTGGTGCCGCGGATCAGCGAACCGCGGGCCCTGATGCGGGAGTACGAGAGGCCGATGCCGCCCGCGTGCTTGGAGAGGCGCGCCACCTGGTGGTAGCGGTCGTAGATGGAGTCCAGCTCGTCCTGCGGGGAGTCCAGGAGGTAGCAGGAGGACATCTGCGGGTGGCGGGTGCCGGAGTTGAAGAGCGTGGGGGAGGACGGGAGGTAGTCCAGGCGGCTCATCAGGCCGTACAGCGCGGTCACTTCGTCGAGCGCGCGGACCGATTCGTCCTCGGCGAGACCGCAGGCGACGCGCAGCATGAAGTGCTGCGGGCTCTCGATGACCTTGCGGGTGATCGGGTGGCGCAGCAGGTAGCGGGAGTAGAGGGTGCGCAGGCCGAAGTAGCCGAAGCGGTCGTCGGCGGCCGTGTCCACGGTCGCGTCGAGCCGGGCCGCGTGCAGGGCGACGAACGCGGCGGTGCGGTCGGCGATCAGGCCCTCGCGGTGCCCGGTGGCGACGGAGGCGGAGAAGGAGACCGCGCCCTGGCCGGCCGCCTCGTCGGCGATGGTGACCGTCAGGAGCCGGGCGGCGAGCCGGGAGTACGCCGGGTCCTCCGCGATCAGGCCCGCGGCCGCCTCGGTGGCCAGCTCGCGCAGCTCCGCCTCGTCCGACGCGGCGCTGCGGCCGCGGAGTGCGGCGGCGGCGACCTTGCCGGGGTCGGTGTCGGGGAGATCGGCGGTGAGGTCGGTCAGGGTCCGCAGCAGTACGGTCCCGGGTCCGTCGCTCTCGACCGCGGAAACCTCGGCGGAAGCCGGATCGGCGGGCGCGATGGTCACGTGGGGGCTCTCCCTCGCTCGGCTCGGGGCCGCGGCGGGGGAAGGCGGGCACGCGGGCGTCCGTAACGCCGGACGCGACGCTTCCACCGGCCCACTCCGCGAGGCCCGGACGTCAGTGGCACCCGGAACGGTCGGACCGGGTGCGCTGCGGCAGGTGCTCGGACTCACCTCGTACGGACGGGTCGTATCCGTAGGAAGCACACCGTTGCGGGACAGTTCCGGATTCGCGCCGGATTCCCCTGCGTCGACAGCGAGCATGAGCATACATGTGGGGGGCGCCGCTCGCGGCACCCCCCACATGTTGTGTGTCGCCCTCGGCTCAGAACTCCAAGGCGTAGGTGCGCAGCGAGTGGTCGGGGATCGGTTCCCAGTCCCGGTGGGGGGTGCGGACGAAGCCGAGGCGGTCGTAGATCCGGTGCGCGGCGACCATCGTGGCGTCCGTGGAGAGCACGAGCCGCCGGCACCCCGGGAGGGCCCGCGCGCGGTCGACGCAGGCCTGTACGAGGGCCTCTCCGACGCCCCGGCCGCGGGCCTCCCGGGTGACGGCGAGCATCCGGAACTCGGCCTCGCCGTCGACCGCGATGTCCGCCCAGGGGGTGTTGCCGGTGGCGAAGGTCACCCCGCCGAGAAGGCGTCCCTCGGCGTCCTCGGCGACGAGCACCTCGCTCTCGCGGGCCCGCCGTGCGGTGTCCCGGAGCACCTCCAGGTAGAAGTCCTGCGCCCCGTACTTCAGCAGTCCGTCGTTCAGATAGGTGCCCGCGGTGAGTTCGCCGAGGGTCTCGTACTCCTCGGGCCGTACCGCCCTGATCGTGAAGTCCATGAGGAAAGTGTGCCTCGCCGGGGACGCGAAGAGCCCGGGGTCTCCTGGTGGAGATCCCGGGCCCGCCGCGCGCGGCCGTACGGGAGGGTCAGTGCGTCTCGGCGCCGACCTTCGGGAGCTCGGTCCGCACGCCGGCGTCACCGGCGTCCGCCGTGTAGTCGGACGGGGAGGTCTCGTCGATGCCCTCGGGAGCCTTGACGGCCTTGAGGACGAAGGTGAGGACGACCGTGACGACGAGGTTCAGGACGAAGGCGGTGAGGCCGATGTAGCCGATCTCGCCGATGCCCGGGATCTCGGCGGAGGAGCCGCCGAAGTGCTTCTGGGTCGGGCTGGCGACGCCGTACGCGGCGACCGTGCCGTAGACCATGCCGACGGCCCAGCCGGCGAGCAGCGCCCAGCGGTGGAACCAGCGGGTGAAGAGACCGCCGACGAGGGCCGGGAAGGTCTGCAGGATCCAGATGCCGCCGAGCAGCTGGAAGTTGATCGCGACGGTCTTGTCCATGGTGAGGACGAAGGCGAGCGCGCCCACCTTCACCAGGAGCGAGACGATCTTGGAGACCTTGGTCTCCTGCGCCGGGGTCGCGTCCTTCTTGATGAAGTCCTTGTAGATGTTGCGGGTGAAGAGGTTGGCCGCGGCGATCGACATGATCGCGGCCGGGACGAGCGCGCCGATGCCGATCGCGGCGAACGCGACGCCCGCGAACCAGTCGGGGAACATCGTCTCGAAGAGCTGCGGGATGGCGAGCTGGCCGTTCTTCACCTGGATGCCGGCGGCGATCGCCATGAAGCCGAGCAGCGCGAGCAGGCCCAGCATCAGGGAGTACAGCGGCAGGATCGTGGTGTTGCGGCGGATGACCTCGCGGCTCCGGGACGACAGGGTCGCCGTGATGGAGTGCGGGTACATGAAGAGCGCGAGCGCCGAGCCGAGGGCGAGGGTCGCGTACGTCCACTGGCCGGCCTCGCCGGGGACGAGCGAGCCGCGCGGCTTGTCGGTGGCCGGGTTGGTCTGCGCGTACGCCTCGCCCGCCTTGGCGAAGATCTCGTCGAAGCCGCCCAGCTTGATCGGGATGTAGATGATCGCCACCGCGATGACGATGTAGATCAGGGTGTCCTTGACGAAGGCGATGAGCGCGGGCGCGCGCAGGCCCGAGGAGTACGTGTACGCCGCGAGGACGCCGAAGGCGATGAGCAGCGGCAGGTCCTTGATGAACCAGTGGGTGGTCTCGCCGCCGCCGACGCCCATCACGTCCAGGACGGCCTGGATGCCGACGAGCTGGAGCGCGATGTACGGCATGGTGGCGAGGATGCCGGTGACCGCCACCGCGAGCGAGAGGCCCTTGGAGCCGAAGCGGCCGCGCACGAAGTCGGAGGTGGTGACGTATCCGTGCTTGTGCGAGACCGACCAGAGGCGCGGCAGGAAGGTGAAGATCAGCGGGTAGACCAGGATCGTGTACGGCACGGCGAAGAAGCCGGCCGCGCCCGCCGCGTAGATGGCCGCCGGGACGGCGACGAAGGTGTACGCGGTGTAGAGGTCGCCGCCGAGCAGGAACCAGGTGACCCAGGTGCCGAACGACCGGCCGCCCAGGCCCCATTCGTCGAGGCTGTTCTCGTTCTCGGCCTTGCGCCAGCGCGAGGCGAGGAAGCCCATGACCGTGACGGCCAGGAAGAAGAAGATGAAGACGGCGAGCGCGACGCCGTTCACACCGGTGACGTCCTTCATCGCGCGTCACCTCCCTTGCGGGCGCGCTGGTCGATCTTCCACAGCTGGTAGGCGACCATGGTGAGCACGGTGGAGATCAGCACCCAGAGCATCTGGTACCAGTAGAAGAACGGGATGCCGGCGAGGAACGGTTCCGTCTTCGCGTACGAACTCACCCAGAGCATCGCCACGAACGGGGCGAACAGACAGAGTCCGATCACCACCCGCATGGGTGTGATGGTGGGTTGTTTCCCTTGTGTCGCTTCCGGCGTGTCTGACGCGTCTGGCATGGCGATTCCCGTCCCCTCGCTGATCACCTCGTAATGGTGGGGAAATCTAGGGGACGGCTCCGCTCCATGGAACCCCTGTCCGTATAACGGAAGTGACTCGTGGGACCGCTCCCGGCCGCGCGGTCAGAGCCAGCCTTCCTTGGTGGCCCGTACGCCCGCCTCGAAACGGCTGCGCGCGCCGAGCCGGTTCATCAGCTCCGAGCTCATCCGGCGCACGGTCCGCAGGGAGATCCCGAGGCGGCGGGCGGCGATGTCGTCCGTGCAGCCGATGCCGAGCAGCATGAGCAACTCCCGTTCCTGCGGGGAGAGGTCGTGCTCGTCGCGGCGGGGGGTCTCGCCGAACGGGGTCCCGGTGTCCCACAGGCGGTCGAAGAGCACCATGAGCGCGTGGACGAGGCCGGGGCTGCGGACTTCGAGGGCGCCGGCGCGCCCGTCCTCCGGGTCGACCGGGACGAGCGCGGCCTCGCGGTCGACGATCACCATGAGCATGGGGACCACGGGTACGGTCCGTGCCTCGCCGCCGAGTTCGCAGTACCAGCGGACGTAGTCGACGGTCGGCGGGTCGTTGCGGAAGCTCTCCTGGTAGATCGACCGGATCCGCACACCGCGTTCCAGGGCGAGCTGGTCGAGCGGCTGGCTCGCGTCCATCGTGTCGGGGAGCTGCGCCCCACCCGGCAGGAGCGAGAGGCACTCGGTGCGGGCGCTCGCGGCCAGGTCCTCAAGGCGTTCGCGGACGTTGTCGAGGCCCACGACGCGGTGCACCACGTCGTGCCGCGGCGCGCCGTCGCTCCGGTCGGTGTACGTGGCGAGGATGTCGGCCACCGCCCGCTCGGCGCGCTCGACCTCGCGCCGCCGCCGGCTCAGCTCGGCCTCGGCCCGGGAGAGGAGGAAGGAGAAGCCGACCTCGGGGTCGAACGGGAGGGCCTCCCCCGATCCGTCCTCCATGGAGACGAGCCGCGCCTCCGTGAGCCGGCCCAGGGCTTCGCGGACCTGTTGCTCCGACCAGTCGAGCCGGCGGGCCATGTCCGCCACCCCGTCGTCGGGGTGTTCGAGCATGAGCCGGTAGACGGTCTCCGCGGACTTCTCTATCCCCAGCGCCTCGAGCAAGGCGTCTTCCCCCCGAATAGTCCCATCGTGGCGTTCACCGTGCGTGCCTGACCGTGAGGCTTCTGCGATGGTAGGCCGCGGTCGGCTTCAGGACTAGACCAATCGAACTCGCTTGGCAATCCCCGGTGTTCGGCCGGTTCCTGTCCGGCCGATCCCCTGCGCGAACGGAGTTCCTTGATCCAAGATGGTCTAGTCCAAGCAACTTCGAGGAGGACTGTATCCATGGCGATCCCCCAGCGCACCCTCGCACTCGGCGCCCTGCCGTTCGGCACGTCGGTCGACGAGGCCACCTCGTTCGCCGTGCTCGACCGGTTCACCGAACTCGGCGGCACCGTGATCGACACCGCGAACAACTACGCGTACTGGGTCGAGGGCGGTACGGGCGACGAGAGCGAGGCGACCCTCGGCCGCTGGCTCGCCGCGCGCGGCAACCGCGACGGCCTCGTCCTCTCCACCAAGTGCGGCGCCCGGCCCGCCGCCCCCGGAGCCGCCGAGGTCGAGGGGCTCTCCGAGAAGGCGGTCAGGAACGCCCTCGACGACAGCCTGCGCCGGCTCGGCGTCGACCGGGTCGACGTCTTCTGGGCCCACGTGGAGGACCGCGCGGTGCCGCTCGCCGAGACCGTCGAGACCCTCGCCGACCTCGTCGACGAGGGCAAGGCGGGCGAACTCGGCGTCAGCAACCACGCCGTCTGGCGGGTCGAGCGCGCCCGCGCCCTCGCCGGCGACCGCCCGCGCTTCACCCACCTCCAGTACCGCCACTCCTACCTCCAGCCCCGCTTCGACAAGGCCCTCCCCTCCACGGCGCACGTCCACGTCACCCGGGAACTCCTCGACTACACGCGCAGCGAGGGCGATCTGACGCTCTGGGCCTACAGCGCGCTGCTCTCCGGCGGCTACACCCGCCCCGAGGTCGGACTCCCCGACGCCTACGACCACCCCGGCACCGCCCCGCGGCTCGCGGCGCTGCACGAGGTCGCCGGAGAACTCGGCGCCACCGTCAACCAGGTGGTGCTCGCCTGGCTCCTCGACGGCGAACCGTCCGTGCTGCCCGTCGTCGGGGCGAGCCGGGTCGAGCAGGTGGAAGAGGCCATGGGCGCGCTCGCCCTGACCCTCGACCCCGACCAGCGGCGACGGCTGGACGAGGCGGGGGCCTGAGGGAGCCGGGGCGGCGGGCCGCGGGCGGGTCCCGGGTCGGTCCGGGGCCGGTCTGGGGTGGTCCGGGGTCGGCTTTTTGGCTCCCGGCCCCAGCCCCCGTCCCCGGCCCCCCTCCCTCCGTCGGCGAGACCAGCAGCTCCTGCCCCCTGTGGTCGGAGAGGCCCGCTGCGGAGACCAGTGCGTACCGGTGCACCCGCAGGCCCTCGTCCGTGAACGTCCAGTCCAGCCGCCACAGCGGAAGGCCGCCGATGCCCCAGGTGCCCGGCAGGAAGGACGACGAGGCCGGCAGCGCGTCCCGGAACGCCTCCCGCAGCCCCTCCAGATCACCCATCGCCGGGGTCGTGTTGAAGTCCCCCGAGATCAGGAGCGGATGCGGATTCGCGCGGGCGTCGCTCAGCAGCGCCGCGTAGTGCTCCTTGCGTACGGGATCGGTGTCGCGGACCACTCCGTAGAAGCCGGGACTCAGCCAGCTGCGCTCGATGTCCAGCTGCACCGGGACGTGCACGTTGTAGAACGACACCACCGTGCCGGCCACGTCCACGTCGGTGCGCAGCACCTTGTTCCACTCGAACCGCTCCCGCCAGGACGCGGAGCCCGCCGGCGCCCGGCCGGGACCGACCGGGGGAGCGGCCACGACCGGATGGCGCGAGAGGGTGACCAGTTCCCCCCGCGCCACGAGGTGGTAGCCGGGGAACTCCGCCCGCAGCCGGTCGAGCCGGTCGATCTTCCGGGGCGTGCCGTCCTCCCAGCCCAGATGTTCCTGGAGCAGGTAGACATCGGCGTCCTTGGACCGCAGGAAGCGGTGGAACGCGTCCGGGTCGTCGGTCGTGTCCCAGTAGAGCGTGTTCCACGAGAAGACCTTGAGCGCGTGCGCGGGGGCAGGGCCGGGGCCGCCGCCGGGGACCAGCGCCCCCCAGTGGAGCCCCGCCCTCCCGGCCCCCGCCACCAGGAGCACCGCGAGGGCCGGGAGCAGCCACCGCCGGGCGCGCCCGCGGGTGACGGCGTATGCCAGGCCGGACAGGACGACGGGCACCGCGACGAAGGCCGGCGGCGGCACCAGATCCGGCAGCAGCCACAGCCACCACCGTCCGCTGAGGAGCTGCCCGAGGGCGACGAAGAGCGCCCAGGCCACCGTCGCGCCGACCAGGAGCCGGGTGGCGCGGGGCATCCCGCGCGGTGGCCGGTCCGGGGTGCGTACGGGCTCCGCCGGGGCGGACCCGGGGGCGCGGTCGGGGGTCTCGGCAGGGGCGCCGGGGCTCAGGGGAAGGTTCACGACCGGGGACGCTAGCAGCGTCCAACTCCCTTTTTTCCCGGCTCCGTTCACCGTCTCGCCCTGCGAGAACCCGCGATACGTGATCGATATCCGTTCCATACGCGGACCCGGTGTGCTCCTCCCATGACGCAAACCGTGTCGGTCGTCATACCGGCCTACAACTCCGCACGCACCCTGGACGCCTGTCTGAGATCCGTCCTCGCCCAGACCCACCCCGTCCACGAGGTCATCGTCGTCGACGACGGCAGCACCGACCGGACCGCCGAGATCGCCCGGACCCACCCGTGCGTCCTGATCGGCGGCGAGGGCAACCGCGGTGTCTCCGCCGCCAGGAACGCGGGCATCGCCGCCGCCACCGGCGACGTCCTGTTCTTCCTCGACTCCGACGAGGCGCTCACCCCGGACTCGGTCGCCAACGCCCTCGAGATCCTGCGCGACGACCCCTCCTGCGGCTGTGTGCACGGTGTCATCGCGCCCGAGCCGCTCTTCGACGACGGACCCGTCGAGTGGTACAAGACGCTGCACGCGTACTGGTGGCGAGCCCGGGGTGCCGGAGTGGTGGAGACCGCGTTCTTCGCCCAGGCCGCCGTGCCGCGCACGGTCTTCGACCGCCTCGGCGGCTTCGACGAGCGGCTGCGCGACTCGGAGGACCTGGAGTTCAGCGACCGGCTCGCGCCGCACTACCGGATCGTCCTCACCGAACGGGTGATGGCGCGCCACGACGAGGAGCACCGGCTCGTCCCGCTGCTCTCGGAGACGTACCGCCGGGCCCTCCTGCTCGTGCCCGCCCTGCTCTCCGCCCGCGCCGGCGGGCGGAGCAACCTGACGGCCAACAGTCCCGCGTCCGTCCTCGCCGCGGCCCTCTGCCTCGGCTCCCTGCCGCTGCCGTTCCTCGCGCTCCTCCTGTCCGCCCCGCCCCCGGCCGTACCCCTCCTCGGGGCCCTGCCGGTGGCCGGACTGCTCACCTTCTGCCTGGCCAACCTCGGTCTGCTCGGCTTCGCGGCCCGCCGCAAGGGTGTCTCCTTCGTCCCCTTCTTCGCCGGAGTCCACCTCGCCAACCACGCGGCGCTCCTCGCCGGCGCCGCGCGGGGCGCACTCCGCGCGCTCACCTCCGCCCGGCCCCGCACCGGTGACCGGCGCACCCCCGAACGGGCGGCGGCGCGATGACCGTGTGGCTGCGCAGACTCCTCACCCCGGTCGTCGTGGTGGCCGCCCTGATCGGGGTCTACCTCCTCCTGCGGGGAGAAGGCCCCAAGGTGGTGGAGGCGTTCGCCCACGCCGACGCCGTCCCCCTGATCGCCGCCTCGGTCCTCGCCAACGTCACCGGCCTGGTCCTCGCCGTGCACGCCTGGCGCGTGCTCATCCCCGGCGACCACCCCATCCGCGGCCTGCGCGCGGCGAAGATCTACTTCCTGGGCCAGCTCAGCAAGTACGTGCCCGGCCGGGTCTGGGGGGTCATCACCCATGTGGCGCACGGCCGGGAGGCCGGTGTCCCCGGTGCCCAGATGACCTCCGCCTATGTGCTGAGCCTCGCCCTGACCCTGCTCACCGGTGCCGCCGTCGGCCTCGTCGCGGCCCCCGCCGCGCTGCCCGGCCACTGGATGTGGCTCTGCCCGCCCGCGCTCCTCTTCCTCGCCGGCGTCGTCAGGCCCGCGCTGATCACCCGGCCCGTCACCGCCGTCGCCCGGCTGGTGAAGCGGCCGGTCGTCCCCCCGCCGGACCGCGCGGTCCGCAAGGCCGTGCTGCTCGCCCTCGCCTCCTGGACCGCCTCGGGACTCCACCTGTGGTTCCTGCTCCTGGCCGTCGGAGCACCGCCCTTGGCGGGGCTCGGCGCGGCGGTCGGCGGTTTCGCCCTGGCCACCGCGATCAGCAGCCTGGCGCTGATCGTCCCCGACGGCTGGGGCGTGCGCGAGCTGACCCTCACCGCCGCCCTCTCCACCGTCCTGCCCGGCGGCCTGGCAGCCGCCGCCGCGATCGCCAGCCGACTGGTGTGCGTCGTCGCCGAACTCGCCAGCTCCACCGTCGTCCTGGCCTGGTCACGGACCAGGTCGGCCCGACAGGCCGCTTCCGCGGGAGCGAGTACAGCCTCAGCCTCTCGCCGCGCCGCCCCGATCACCCACACCACCGCCCCGATGGGAGACCAAGCCCGTGTACACCCTTGACGACGCCGAGAAGTTCCAGGTCGACGAGGTCCACGACCTCTACCGCCGTTACGTGAACAAGAGCCAGGTCTCCCTCATGACCTCGTTCGGCTTCGGACGCGAGCTCGTCCGCAGCGCCGAGGGCGCCTACCTCACCCTCGACGACGGCCGGCGGATCCTCGACCTGACCGGAGGCGTCGGCGTCCTCAACCACGGCCACAACCACCCCCGCATCCTCGCCGCCCGGGAGCGCTTCGCCCGCGACCGGCGCATGGAGGTGCACAAGACCTACTTCTCGCCCTACCTCGCCGCCCTCGGCCACAACCTGGCCGAAGTCCTGCCCGGCGACCTGAACATGGCGTTCCTGCCGAACTCGGGCGCCGAGGCCGTCGAGGGCGCGGTGAAACTCGCGTACAAGTACCACAGCGGCAAGCGGAACACCGTGCTGCGCGCGGACTGCGCCTTCCACGGCAAGCTCCTCGGCTCGGGCGGTCTGACCGGCCAGGCCCAGTTCGGCTTCCCCACCATCCCCGGCGTGGACACCTTCCGGTACGGAGACCTCGACTCCGTCCGCAGGGTCGTCGCCGCCCACCGGGGCGACGTCTACGCCCTTCTCATCGAGCCCTTCAGCGCCTCCACCATCCAGTGGTGCTCGGAGGAGTTCCTGCGCGGTCTGCGCGAGATCTGCGACCGCGAGAAGATCGTGCTGATCTTCGACGAGATCTACACGGGCTGGGGCAAGACCGGCAGCCTCTTCCACTTCATGCGCTACCCGGGCCTGATCCCCGACGTGCTCACCACCTCCAAGTCCTTCGGTGGCGGGAAGTCGTCCATCTCCGCCTTCGTCGCCCGCGAGCCGATCTTCCGCAAGGCGTACGACAACCTCGGCGACTCGCTGATGAACTCCACCTCCACCACCTACTACGGCTTCGGCGAGGAATGCGCCACCGCCCTCGAAGCCGTCAACATCGCGGTGGAGGACGACTACCCGGCGCGGGCCCGTGCCCTCGGAGCCGTACTCGAACCCGGCCTGGAACGGCTCGCCGAGAGGTATCCCGACGAGATCGGCCGGGTGGCCGGCGCCGGAGCCCTCTGGGGCGTCTTCATCGAGGGCGGCCCCCGCATCCTCGACCTGGTCGCGAAGCTCGCACCCGGCGGGATGGCCCGCGACCCCCGGTTCAAGACCAAGCTCGTGACCTGCGCGGTGATCAACGCGCTCTACGAGGACCACGGCATCTTCACGTACTACACGCTCAACGGCGACAACCCCCTCATCATCGGCCCCTCCCTGGTCACCGAACCCGAGGAGGCCGAGCGCGCGATCGACGCCCTCGACGACGTCCTCGGCCGCGGTCTGACCGGCCTCGTGGCCCGATTCATCAAGCAGAAGGTGAGCTCCCAGTGGTGATCACGATCACCGGCGCGGCCGGCATGCTCGGCTCCCGCCTGGCCGAACGGCTCCTCTCCGAGGGCCACGAAGTACGCGGCGTCGACCTCAGGCCAGGACCCGGCGTCGTACTGACCGGCGACATCCGCGACCGCGAGCTCATGGACCGGGCCCTCGACGGCGCCGACGTCCTCGTCCACGCGGCGGCCGCCCTGCCCAGCTACCCCGACGAGCAGATCCGCTCCATCATCATCGGCGGCACCCGGAACGTCTTCGAAGCGGCGAGCGCCGCCGGCACCCCCCGCGTCGTGCACATCTCCTCGACCGCCGTCTACGGCCTGCCCACGATCGTGCCCACGCCCGAGGAGTACCCCCGCGAGCCGGTCGACTGCTACAGCCGCGCCAAGGCCTCGGCCGAGGAGATAGCCGAGCGGTACCGCGCCGAGGGCATGTGCGTCCCCATCCTCCGCCCCAAGACCTTCGTCGGCCCCGGCCGCATGGGCCTGTTCTCGATGCTCTTCGAATGGGCCGAGGAGGGACGCAACTTCCCCGTCCTCGGCAAGGGCGACGTACGGATCCAGATGTTCGCCGTCGACGACCTCGTCGACGCCGTCGTCACCGTCCTCACCGCACCCGACGACGTCGCGAACGACACCTACAACCTCGCGGCGGCCGAGTTCGGCACCCTCCGGGAGGACTTCCAGGCGGTCCTCGACGCCGCCGGCCACGGCAAGCGGGTCATCGGACTGCCCGCCCGCCCCGCCCTGACCCTGCTCAACGTCCTCCAGCGGGCCAAGCTCTCGCCGGTCTACGGCCGACTGCTCCACAAGCTGATGGACGACTCCTACGTCAGCATCGACAAGGCGAAGGCACAACTCGGCTTCACCCCGCGCCTGTCGAACGCGGAAGCCGTCCTGCGCACCTACGCGTGGTGGCGCACCGCCCGCCACACCGCCCCGAAGGCGGGGGCCACCGGCCGCACGAGCCGTGACCCGTGGAGCCAGGGCCTGCTGTCCACCGCGAAGATCTTCTTCTGAGAGGCCGTGCCATGACCCAGCTCACCGGACACACCAGTGCCCCGGCGCCGGTACGGCCAGGGCGGCTGCCCGCGCCGATCGCCCTGCTCAGACCCGGCCAGTGGCCCAAGAACCTGCTCGTGGTGCCCCTGGCGCTGCTCGGCGGCGGCGTCGACGCCACGACCCTGGCCCGGGTCGCCCTCGCCCTGGGCGCCTTCATCCTCGCCTCGTCCCTCGTCTACGTCCTGAACGACATCGCCGACGTGGAGCGGGACAGGCGGCACCCCGTCAAGCGCCACCGTCCGCTCGCCTCGGGGCGGATGAGCATGGCCTCCGCCGCCACCACGGCCCTCGTGCTCGGCGCCCTGCTCGCCCCCGCCCTGTTCGCCCTGGGAGGCGGTTCGACCCTGATCGTCCTGCTGTACCTGGCCGTGAACGGCGCGTACAGCTGGAAGCTCAAGCACCTTCCGCTCCTGGACGTCTTCGTCGTCGCCACCGGCTTCGTGCTCCGCCTCCTCGGCGGTTACGAAGCCGCCCACCGCCCGGTCGAGATGTGGCTGGTGCTCACGGTGCTCACGTCCTGCCTGGTCCTGATCCTCGGCAAGCGGCGCCATGAGCTGAGCGTCTCCGGCACCGGGCACCGGCCGGCGCTCGTCGGCTACTCGGCCCACTTCCTCGACCTGGTCCTGGTCCTCTGCTCGGCCCTGACCCTGTTCGGGTACCTGCTCTATCTGCGCACCGAATCGGGCTTCGGGCAGTACGCCCTGCTCACCGTGGTCTGCGCGCTCTTCGCCCTCTTCCGCTACCTCCAGATCGTGATCGTCGACGGCGGCGGGGGAGAGCCCGTCAAGACCCTGATGCGCGACCGGGTGATGGTCGTCAACTCCGCCGTCTGGGGCGCGCTCCTCGTCCCGCACCTCGCCACCTGACCCACCCCCTCCACCACCACCGAGGAATCCCATGTCCGCACCCCTCGTGTCGGTCGTCGTCCCGATGTACAACGACCGGCCCACCATCGACCTCTGCCTGCGGTCCGTACGCGAGCAGACGTACCCCCACATCGAAGTGATCGTCGTCGACGACGCCAGCACCGACGGCTGCGCCGAGATCGCCGCCGGCCACCCGGTCGAGCTCGTCCGCGTCCGGGAGAACGGAGGACCCGGCGCCTCCCGCAACGAGGGCGTCCGCCGCTCCAAAGGCGAGATCGTCTTCTTCCTCGACGCCGACCTGACCATGCACCCGGAGGCGGTCGCGCAGGCCGTCGCGCTCTTCGAAGAGAACCCCACGTACGGCGCGGTGTTCGGCATACCCGACAAGGAGCCGCTGTTCGAGGAGGGCCCGGTCGGCCAGTACCGCATCCTCCAGTACCACTACTGGCGCAAGAGCGCCGAAGGCCTCGTCAGCGGCGGCTTCTACGCCCTCGGAGCGGTCCGCAGGTCCGCCTTCATGGAAGCAGGATGGTTCAACACGGCGCTGCGGCAGACCGAGGAGATCGACCACGCGGAACGCCTCGCCGCCCGGTGGCCCATGCTCCTCACGTCCCGGATCAGGGGCCGGCTCTCCGACGAGAACCGGATGCGGCCCCTGCTGCGCAAGGCGTTCGTCCGCAGCCGCCTCCGGGTGCCCTTCTACTTCGACCGGGGCCGGGCCATGCAGGGCATGGAGACCGGGGGCCGGGCCGTTGCCTCCGCCCTGGGCGGCCTCGCCGTCGCGGCCCTGCCGTTCGGCCCGCTGCACCCGGCCGGGTTCGCGGTCTCGCTGGCCGCGCTCACCGGGTCGGTCCTCGCGGACCTGGGGCAGTACCGCTTCGTGCTCCGTGAACGGGGGCTGCTCTTCGGGGCCTTCTTCACCGGCGCCCAGGCGCTCGTGAACACCGCCGTCATGGCCGGTCTCGCGGCCGGCCTTGCGCAGTACGCGGCGAGCGCGCGCTTCCGACGGATGTACGAGCCGCGGGGGAGCCTCGCATGACCACCGCACAGGCCGCGCCCGCGCCCGTGGCCGGGGCTCTGGCCACCCCGCATGCCCCGGCCGGCGAAGGGCCGGCCGGCCGCGGCCGCCGGGCCGCTCGCCGAATCCGCCTCTGGTACGGCCGGACCGTCCTCGGCCTCGCCGTCCTCTGGCTGCTGTACGCCGTGGTCCGGTGGCTGGTGAGCGGCCGGTGGCACTGGTCCCTCATCCTGGACGTCGCACCGCCCCTGTTCCTGACCGGCATCCCGCTGGTCCTCCTGGTGGCCGGCGCCGCCGCCTGCGGACGCCGCCGACGGCTCGCCGCCGGCGTCTCGGGCCTTGCCCTCGCGCTCGCCCTGACCACCGGCTCCGGCTTCAACTGGCCCGCGCTCTGGCGCGATCCGGGCCCCGTGCCACCGGACGCCCTGCGGGTGGTCTCGCTCAACACCCAGTACTGGGCCATGGCGACCAGCACCGACCGGCTGTTCGCCCTCCTCCACGCCCGCGACGCCGACGTCTACCTCCTCCAGGAACACGTGGGCTGGACCCCCGGTCTCGGCGAGGACGGCTACTGGAGGCTCGACGACGACGCCGAACTGCGCCGCCAGTTCCCCGGATACCACATCGCCCGCCGCAGCGAGCTGCTCACGATCTCCCGCTTCCCGATCCTGTCCCAGACGCCCGTGGGGCCCGGACCACGGCTCACGTACGGCAGGAAGCCCGACTTCGGGCAGGAGTTCGCGCGGGAGAAGGTGCTCCGCACCGACCTCGCGGTCCGCGGCCGGGTGCTGAGCGCGTACAACGTGCACATCACCGTGCCGCTGGCGCTCGACAACCTGAACCTCCTCTCGGACTTCGACCACGACCCGTACCTGCGCCGCAAGCACGCCTGGCGGCAGGAGGAGTTCCGCGGCCTGGAGCGCGACGTGGCCGCCAATCCCCACCCGGTGCTGATCGCCGGCGACTTCAACGCCACCGACTCCATGCGCTCCCTCGACGGCGTGCGCGGGGTGGCCGAGGACGCCACCCGCGCGAACCAGGACTTCCTGCCGCTGAGCTGGAAGTTCGCGGCCCTGGGGGAGTTCGGGGACAACGTCTTCAACCAGGACCTGCCGTTCTTCCGGATGGACTGGGCCTTCACCAAGGGCGCCACCCGCGTGCACCGCTACCGGTTCCTGCCGACCGACGGCGTGTCCGAGCACCGGCTCCAGGAGCTGCGGATCACCGTATGAGCGGCGGCGCGGAGACGCTTCGGGCGGAGGGACGGGCGTCCGGGGGCGCGGCGAGCGGTCAGGCGGAGAGGCACTCGCCGAGCAGGATCGACCGCTCCAGGGCGCCGAGCTTCGGGCCGGGCTCGATCCCCAGCTCCTCGACGAGGGTCAGCCGCACGCGCCGGTACGCCGCCAGCGCCTCGGCCGTCCGGCCGGCGCGGTGCAGGGCCAGCATCAGCTGGGCGTGCAGCTGCTCCCGGAAGGGGTACGTCGCCGTCAGGGCCATCAGCTCGCCGATGACGTCCTCGTGCCGGCCGAGGTCCAGTTCGAGACCGAGCCGTTCCTCGATCGCCCGGATCCGCAGTTCCTCGAGGCGCCGGATACCGGGATCCAGGGCCCGGCTGGACTGCCCGGCGAGCGCGGGGCCGTTCCACAGGGCGAGCGCGTTGCGCAGTTCCAGGACGGCCTCGGCCCGGCGGCCGCTCCCGGCCAGGACCCGTGCGCGCTCCACGCCGGTCTCGAACACCGCGGCGTCCAGGTCGTGGGGCCCGAGGCGCAGCCGGTAGCCGTACGAATGGGTCTCGATGAGCTCGGGGGCACCGGCGGCGGCGAAGGCGCGGCGCAGGGTGGAGACACAGATGCGGATCTGGGTGCGGGCACTGGCAGGGGGGTGGGGGCCCCAGACGGTTTCGACGAGGCCTTCGACGGAGACGGCCCAGTCGACCTCCAGCGCGAGGGCGGCCAGGACGGTCTGGGTCCGTCGGCCGCCGAGGGGCACCGGGCGGTCGTCGACGGTGGCGCGGAGGGGGCCCAGGATATGGACGAACACGGCTGAATTCCCCGTTCGGGAGGGTTCACAGGAGTCTGCAGTCGGCGATGCCGTAGCCGTCGAGTGCGGGAGTGCGCCCCAGCATGCGGAGGCAGATGCCCAGCGCGCGTCCGACCGCCTCGAGTTCGTCGGGGCAGTCGAGGCACAGCGCGACCCGGACGGAGTGGTCCGTGACCAGCGCACGAGCGGTCTCGACGGGGTCCGTCGGCTCGACGGACCGGTAAAGCGCCGCGAGGACGCCGCTGGGGGTGGGGTGTCCGCTGTCCGCCGCGGCGGACGCGGACATCGAGATGCCGATGAGGAAGATGGCGGGTCCTGCGGGGAGAGAGGGCGGTCTCGTGGGGTGCGGAGCGGGACGGTCAGCCCCACGAGAAGCCGTCGGTGGAGTCGGCGGACGGAGTGGGCGCCACCGTCGGCGCGGCCGCCGGGTCGGAGACCGGGTCGGTGGCCGCGTAGGTGACCGGGGCGGTGGCGAGGACCCGCGCCGGCGGCGTGGCGTCCGGTCCCGCGGCGGCGCCGGCGGACGGTCCGGCGGTGGCGAGGATCGCGCCGAGGACGGCGAGCGGGGCGGCGGCGAGGACGAGACGGCGGGCGGAAGAGCGCATGACGGAGACACCTCTGGCGAGTTCGGGATTCGGTGGAATGTGCCGATTGCCCTTGGCGGGGCCCTTTCGACACGTTCCAGCATGCTCGAACGAGGAGGTGCTGTCAGCGGCCGGCCACTGGCAGCAACCGCCCGGTCGTTAGGCGCCACCCCGGGGGCCACCGCCGGGAGCCGGGCTCACCAGCGGGTTCGCGGGTGCTGTCACGTTGCTGCCGTGCACAAGGTGCCGGGGCGCGTGGAGTCGTGGAACGCGGGACAAGGGGGGGCCGAGGCGCGTGGGCCCGTGGAACACGGACGAGGGGGCCGGGGGTCGAGGTGCCTGGGCCCCTGGAACACGGACGAGGGGGGCCGCCGATCCTTCGGCGACCCCCCTCGTCCCGCTGCGGTCCGGCGTGCGGACCGTCCGCTCAGCCGTTGGGGCGCTTGAGGCGCGCCACGAACTTGTACCGGTCGCCGCGGTAGACGGACCGAACCCACTCGACCGGCTCGCCCTGGGCGTCGACGGAGTGGCGGGAGAGCATCAGCATCGGCAGACCGACGTCCGTACCGAGCAGACCGGCCTCGCGCGGGGTGGCGAGGGAGGTCTCGATGGTCTCCTCGGCCTCGGCGAGGTGCACGTCGTAGACCTCGGCGAGCGCGGTGTACAGCGAGGTGTACTTGACCAGCGAGCGGCGCAGCGCGGGGAAGCGCTTCGCCGACAGGTGGGTGGTCTCGATCGCCATCGGCTCGCCGCTCGCGAGCCGCAGGCGCTCGATGCGGAGCACCCGGCCGCCGGCCGAGATGTCGAGCAGCCCGGCGAGGGTGTCGTCGGCGGTGACGTACCCGATGTCGAGGAGCTGCGAGGTGGGTTCCAGACCCTGGGCGCGCATGTCCTCCGTGTAGGAGGTGAGCTGCAGGGCCTGCGAGACCTTGGGCTTGGCCACGAACGTGCCCTTGCCCTGGATGCGCTCGAGGCGGCCCTCGACGACCAGCTCCTGCAGGGCCTGGCGCACGGTGGTGCGCGAGGTGTCGAACTCGGCGGCGAGCGTCCGCTCCGGCGGGACCGGTGTGCCGGGCGGCAGGGTCTCCGTCATGTCGAGCAAATGCCGCTTCAGTCGGTAGTACTTGGGCACGCGCGCGGTGCGGGTGGGTGCCCCGCCCTCTGTCTCCGTGCTGCCCGCGTCCGTGGCCATGGCCTGCCTTCCCGACTCCTGTGCTGCTGCCGTCACCGGCTCCTCCGTCTGTAGCGGCTCACATGGTGGCACGGACCGGTCACGGGTCGTCGCCCTCCCTCAGGTGTCGGTCCGATAACGGACGCGACTGCCCTTCTTATACACCCTTGACACCCCTAAAGGTCTAGGCCAAGCTCCGGGTACTGGTCTAAACCATTAAAGACCAGGTCCCAGCCCCACGAGCACTACCTGAGGTATGTCTTCGCGCGGTGGGCAGGGGTTGCAGGCATCCCTGAGGAGGGTGGCGTGAAGCGCAAGCTCATCGCGGCGATCGGCGTCGCAGGCATGATGGTCTCTATCGCTGCGTGCGGTTCCGAGAGCGACAAGGGCAAGGACGGCGCCAAGGCGTCGGCCGGGGGCGACAAGACCCTGACCGTCTGGGTCATGGACGGATCCGCTCCGGACCCGTGGATGGCCGAGGTGAACAAGGCGTTCGAGGCCAAGCACCCCGGCGTCAAGGTCAAGGTCGAGAAGCAGATCTGGAACGGCATCCAGGAGAAGGTCACCACCGCCCTCTCCGAGGACACCCCGCCGGACGTCCTCGAGCTCGGCAACACCCAGACCGCCGGCTACGCGGTCACCGGCGGCCTCGCCGACCTGACGGGTGACAAGGCCAAGCTCGGCTACGACGGCTGGAACAAGGGCATGGTCGCCTCCAGCGAGCTGGACGGCAAGCTCTACTCCGCCCCGTGGTACGCCGCCAACCGCGTCGTCGTCTACGACAAGGCCGCCTTCAAGAAGGCCGGTGTCACCCCGCCGAAGACCCGCGCCGAGTGGATCGCGGGCCTGAAGAAGCTCAAGGCCTCCGACCCCAAGTCGCAGGCGATCTACCTGCCGGGTCAGTCCTGGTACGTCCTCGCCGGCCTCATCTGGGACGAGGGCAGCGACCTCGCGGTCAAGGACGGCGAGAAGTGGAAGGGCAACCTGGCCTCCCCCGAGGCCGCGGCCGCCATGAACTTCTACAAGGAGCTGGCGTCCTACTCCACCGCTCCGAAGGACAAGGACGAGGCGACCCCGCAGCAGTCCACCGACATCGTCCCCAAGGGCGGCGTGGCGTCCTGGATCGGTCTCGGCTGGGAGGCCGGCGGCGCGATCGACGCCATGAAGAAGGCCGGCAAGACCGCCGACTTCGGTTACTTCCCGATCCCGGGCAAGACCGCCGACAAGCCGGGCTCCGTCTTCCTCGGCGGCTCCAACCTCGCCATCGCCGAGCGCTCCCCGAACAAGGACCTCGCGAAGGAGTGGCTGGCCCTCGCCGCCGGCAAGGAGTTCATGACGAAGTACGCCGCCGCCACCGAGGGCGCGCTGCTTCCCAACTCCGACGCCGCGCAGTTCAAGCCGGCCGCGGGCTCCTTCGCCGAGGCCATGGCCATCTCGTCCGCCTCCGGCAAGGTCACCCCGGTGACCCCGGGTTGGGCGAACGTCGAGACCGTGCCGAACCCGATCAAGGACTACATGACCAAGGTCCTCAAGGGTGAGGACGCCAAGGCGGCCGGCGAGGCGGCCGACAAGATCATCAACGAGCGCCTCAACCAGCAGTAATCCGTAGCCCGGTGGTGGGGGGGGGGGGGGGGGGGGGGGGCGCCCCCGGGGGGGGGGGGGGGGGCGGGGGGGGGGGGGGGGGGGGGTGGGGGGGGGGGGGGGGGGGGGGGGGGGGGGGGGGGGGGGGGGGGGGGGGGGGGGGGTACG
>NZ_JBVHUJ010000013.1:85528-176182 GCF_055565415.1 Streptomyces sp. NPDC028711
CCCTGTGGTGCCCGCCCCCCGGGGCGCGCGCGCCCCCCCCCAAAAAAAAAACCCCCCCCCCCCCCCCCCCCCCCCCCCCCCCCGGGGGGGGGGCCGCCCCCCCCCCCCCCCCCCCCACCACCGGGCGTTGCGCAGCGATGCAGTGATGCAGCGATGCGGTGATGCAGTGATCAGCGGCCCGCTCCCCCGGGCCGCGCCCCGGTGGGCGCGGGAGCCCCAGAACCGCGAGGAATAAGACCATGACCGTGGACTCCCAGGGGACGGCGACCGCCGATCCTCAGGACGCGCCCGGAAGGGCGGCAGGGAAGTCTCAGACTCCGCCACCCTCTTCGGGCCCGAAGGAAGTCCTTCAGCCTCCACGCGGCAGACGCTCCCTGCCCGGCGGGCTGCTGCCGTACCTGCTCGTCGCACCGGCCCTGCTGTCCATGGCCGTGCTGCTGCTCTACCCGCTGATCCGCAACCTGCTCCTCTCCTTCCAGCAGCTCAACCGGAAGGAGTTCATCACCCGCGAGACGGTCTGGATCGGCTTCCAGAACTACACCGAGCTCCTCGGAGACTCCCACTTCTGGTCCGTCGCCCTCCGCAGCGTCGTCTTCACGGCCGTCAACGTCGCCCTCATCATGGCGATCGGCACGGGCATTGGCCTGCTGCTCAACCGCCTCGGCAAGAAGATGCGGCTGGTCCTCTCGCTGTCCCTGATGTTCGCCTGGGCCATGCCGATCGTCGCCTCCGTCACCGTCTTCCGCTGGCTCTTCGACGAGCAGTTCGGTGTCGCGAACTGGGTGATGCGCACCCTCGGCTTCTCCGGCTACGAGCAGCACAACTGGTTCGAGACCGGCTTCTCCGCCCTCGTCATCATCCTGCTCCTGCTCGTCTGGGGCTCCGTCCCCTTCGTCGCCCTCAACATGTACGCCGGCCTGACCACCATCGGGTCCGAGCTGTACGAGGCCGCCAAGATGGACGGCGCCAGCGGCTGGCGGACCTTCTGGGCCGTGGTCTTCCCGAACCTGAAGTCCTTCTTCATGATCACCACGTTCCTGGAGATCATCTGGATCTTCAAGGCGTTCGCCCAGGTCTACGCCATGAACCAGGGCGGCCCCGACCGCGGCTCCGAGACCCTCCCCGTCTACGCCTACATCGAGGGCGTCGGCCAGTTCCACTACGGTGTGGCCGCCGCCATCTCCATCCTGACGATCGTGATGCTCGTCGCGGTCATGTCCTTCTACTTCCGCCTGATCCTGAAGCAGGAGGAGGAGCTGTGAGCACCACCACCCGGACTCCGCAGAAGCTGCGCACCAGGAAGCCGCTCACGGTCGGCGCGGTCGCCAAGAACCTCAGCGCCCTCCTGATCGCGGTGGTGTTCGTCTTCCCCGTCTACTGGATGTTCTCGTCCTCGCTGAAGCCGCAGCACGAGATCATGACGAAGGACCCCGTCTTCGTCTTCACGCCGACGCTCGAGAACTACACAACGGCGACCGAGGTCGACCTCTTCTGGACCTACGTCGGCAACAGCCTCATGGTCACCCTCGGTGCCGTGCTGCTCGCGCTCCTCGTCGCCCTGGCCGCGAGCTTCGCGATCGCCCGCCTGAAGTTCAAGGGACGCAAGGGCATCGTCCTCATCGTGATGATGGCGCAGATGGCCCCCTGGGAGGTCATGGTCATCGCGATGTACATGATCTCCCGTGAGAACGACATGCTGAACAGCATCCCGACGCTCACACTCATCTACTTCGTCATGGTCCTCCCCTTCACGATCTGGACCCTGCGCGGCTTCATCGCCGCCGTCCCGGTCGAACTGGAGGAGGCCGCGCAGATCGACGGCTGCACCCGCGCCCAGGCGTTCCGCAAGGTGATCTTCCCGCTGCTCGCCCCCGGCCTGATGTCGACTTCGCTCTTCGGCTTCATCACCGCCTGGAACGAGTTCGCCATGATCCTCATGCTGAACAAGGAGAAGGAGTCGCAGACCCTGACGCTCTGGCTCACCCAGTTCCAGACCGCGTTCGGCGACGACTGGGGCGCCACCATGGCCGCCTCCACGCTCTTCGCCCTCCCCGTGCTCGTCGTCTTCCTCTTCCTCCAGCGCAAGGCCGTCGGCGGCATGACCGCCGGCGCGGTGAAGGGATAAGGGCTCCCCCATGACCACACTCGTACACGCCACGGACACCCTGACCCGTGACGCGCTCACGGTGCTCCAGCCCGGCTTCGTCGGCACCACCGCGCCCGACTGGCTGCTCCGCCGCATCGGCGAGGGCCTGTCGTCGGTCGGCCTCTTCGGCCGGAACATCGTCACCCCCGAGCAGCTCACCGCGCTCACCGCACAGCTGAGGGCAGAGCGGGACGACGTCCTCGTCGCCATCGACGAGGAGGGCGGCGACGTCACCCGCCTCGAGGTCAAGCAGGGCTCCTCCTTCCCGGGCAACTACGCCCTTGGCAGCGTCGACGACGTCGAGCTCACCCGGGCCGTGGCCCGCGAGCTCGGCCGCCGGCTCGCGCGCTGTGGTGTCGACCTCAACTGGGCGCCCTCCGCCGACGTCAACTCCAACGCCGAGAACCCGGTCATCGGCGTCCGCTCCTTCGGGCCCGACCCCGACCTGGTCGCCCGGCACACCGTGGCCTACGTCGACGGCCTCCAGGGCGCCGGCGTCGCGGCCTGCACGAAGCACTTCCCCGGACACGGCGACACGAACGTCGACTCCCACGACGCGCTGCCCCGGATCGATGTGGACCTCGCCACACTGCACGCCCGTGAGCTGGTACCTTTCCGCGCCGCCGTCGCCGCGGGTACCAAAGCGGTCATGAGCGCGCATATCCTGCTCTCCGCGCTCGACCCCCACCGGCCGGCCACCCTGAGCCCGCAGATCCTCACCGGTCTGCTCCGCCAGGAACTCGGCTTCGAGGGGCTGATCGTCACCGACGGCATGGAGATGCAGGCCGTCGCGGCGACGTACGGCATCGAGCGCGGATCCGTCCTCGCCATCGCCGCGGGCGCCGACGCCATCTGCGTCGGCGGCGGGCTGTGCGACGAGGACACCGTGCTGCGGCTGCGCGACGCGCTCGTCACCGCGGTACGGACCGGTGAACTGCCCGAGGAGCGGCTGGCCGACGCCGCGGCGCGCGTACGCGCGCTGGCGGCCTGGACCCAGGCGCACCGGGCGAGGGGCGGGGCTGAGACGGTGCCGGGCGCGGCAGTGCAGGAGGGGACCGCGCCCGGCGCCGACATCGGACTCGTGGCGGCCCGCAGGGCCCTCAAGGTGACCCGGGGGGAGCGGCCGTACACGCCGATGACCAGCGCTCCCTACGTGGCCTCCTTCACCCCGGTCGCGAACTTCGCGGTCGGCGACGAGACGCCCTGGGGCATCGCGGCCGAGCTGGAGCGTCTGCTCCCCGGTACGGAGACCGGTTCCTATGACGAGCCCTCCGCCGACGCCGTCCTGGCCGCAGCGGGGGAGCGGCGGATCGTGGCGGTGGTACGCGACGCCCACCGGCACCCCTGGATGACCGAGGCCCTCGACGGCCTGGTCGCGGCCCGCCCCGACACCGTCGTCGTCGAGATGGGCCTCAACGAGGCGGAGCCCCGCGGGGCCCTCCACATCGCCACGCACGGCGCGGCCCGCGTCTGCGGCCGCGCGGCCGCGGAGGCGGTCGTCGGAACCGGCGGCTGACACCGCGGTACCCCTACGGGAAGGGGCCCGGCACCTGAACAGGTGCCGGGCCCCTTCGCCGTACGCCGGGGGATCCGGTCGGTTCAGATGCCCTGCCAGGCGGGCTTGGCAGCGAAGGTGTGGCGGAAGTAGTCCGCGAGCTTCAGCTTGGACGCGGCGGCCTCGTCCACCACGACCGTCGCGTGCGGGTGCAGCTGGAGCGCGGACGCCGGCACGAGTGCCGCCACCGGCCCCTCGACGGTCTGCGCCACGGCCTCGGCCTTGCCCTCACCGGTGGCGAGCAGCACCAGGTGGCGGGCCTCCAGGATGGTGCCGATGCCCTGGGTGATGACGTGGTGCGGCACCTGCTCTATGTCGTTGTCAAAGAACCGTGCGTTGTCCACGCGGGTCTGCTCGGTGAGCGTCTTGATGCGGGTGCGGGAGGCGAGCGAGGAGCAGGGCTCGTTGAAGCCGATGTGCCCGTCGGTGCCGATGCCGAGGATCTGCAGGTCCACGCCACCGGCCGCGGCCAGCGCCTTGTCGTACGCCTCGCAGGCCGCCTGGACGTCCTCGGCCGAGCCGTCAGGGCCCATGAACGCCTCGGGGGAGAGCCCGAGCGGCTCGACGACCTGGCGGAGCACGGTGGAGCGGTACGACTCCGGGTGGCCCGCGGGCAGGCCGACGTACTCGTCCAGCTGGGCGATCCGGGCCCGCGAGGCGTCCACGGATCCGGCCGTGACCTGGGCGATCAGGGCGTCGTAGATGGGCAGCGGAGTCGAGCCCGTGGCAACGCCGAGCAGCGCGTCGGGCTTGCGGCGCAGGAGGTCGGCGATGCCGTCCGCGATGAGCTCGCCGCCCGCCTTGGCGTCCTTGACGATGACAACTTCCACGCTGTGCCTGCCGATCTGGTGAGGGGCTGGTGAGGGGTCGTGTGGTATAGACCAATCTAAGGGCAAATCTAGCAGAGGAGGGGCCTTCCCCTCATGCCGTTCCGCCCCCCGGACGCCCCCGCCCGTCTCCATCGTCGACCGCCCCTGTCCCCCCAGCCACTCGAACCCCAGGGGCCCTGCCGGGCCCCACTTCCGCCGCCCCCGGGGCCCGTGCCGGCCCCCGCCTGCGGCACCCCCTGGTCCAGGCCGGACGCCTCCTCTGCCTCCGACTCGGCCTCAGGTCAGTGAGCCGCCCGTCGCGTCGATCCAGTGGCCCGTCACCCAGCGGGCGTCGTCGGAGGCGAGGAAGGCCACCACGTCCGCTATGTCCGCCGGGGTGCCGACCGCGCCCAGCGCCGAGAGAGCCGCCGCTCCCGCCCAGGCCTCCTCGCTGCCCCGCAGCCAGCTCGCGTTGATGTCCGTGTCCACGATCCCCGGCGCCACCGCGTTGACCGTGATCCGGCGCGGCCCGAGGACCTTCGACAGGTCCCGGGTGAAGACGTCGAGCGCGGCCTTCGACATCGAGTACGCGATCAGCTCCGGCATGAGGGCCGCCTTGGTCAGTCCCGTGGAGACGTTGATGATCCGGCCGCCGTCCCGCAGCCGCTCCGCGCCCAGCTGAGCCAGGAAGAACGGCGCCTTCGTGTTGATCGCGAAGACCCGGTCGTACTCCTCCTCGGCGAGCGCCGCGAAGGGCTGCGAGGCCCCGATCCCCGCGTTGTTCACCAGAATGTCCAGGCCTGCGCCGCCGACGGCCGTGTCGAACGCCTCCCAGAGGGCCGCCGCGTCCCCGGGGACCCCCAGCTCCTGGCCGAGCGTGAACGCCTCGCCGCCCGCCTCCTCGATCGCCGCGACCGTCTCCTTCGCCGCGGCCTCGTTGCTCCCGTAGTGCACCGCGACCCGGGCCCCCTCGCGACCGAGTCGCTCGGCGATCCCCCGACCGATGCCCCGGCTCGCGCCCGTCACCAGGGCCGTCTTCCCGGCCAGCCTCCCGGCCGTCGCGTTCTCCACAGCCGTGTTCTCCACGGTCACGGCCTCCACGGCCGTGTTCTCCACGGCCACGGTCTTCACTGCGGTACTGCCCTCGAGCACGCCCATGACGACGCCCCCCTCATTTCTGTAGCGGTCGCTATGAAAAGACCGTACCCCACTTCCGTAATGGACGCTATAGAATTCACTCCATGGTGACGACACCGCGAGGCCGCCCCCGCTCCTTCGACCGGCTCACGGCCCTGGAGCAGGCCACGATGGCCTTCTGGGAGCACGGCTACGAGACGACCTCCGTCTCCGATCTCACCCGCGCCATGGGCATCAGCGCGCCCAGCCTCTACGCCGCCTTCGGAGACAAGAAGACGCTGTTCGAGGAGGTCGTCGAGGCGTACGCCGGCTCGTACGGCGCGTACGGCGGCCGTGCCTTCGCGGAGGAGCGCACCGCCCGCGGCGCCATCGGCCGGCTCCTGAGCGAGGCCGCCGAGCTCTTCACGGAGCCCGGCCACCCCCGCGGCTGCCTGATGATCTCCGCCGCGACCAACTGCTCGACCCCCGAGGTCGAGGAGTCCCTGAGAGCGCGCAGAAACAGCAATCTGGAGTCGTTCGAGGCCCGCATCCGCCGGGACGTCGAGGCGGGTGAGCTGCCCGCCGATACCGACGCCCACGCACTGGCCCGCTTCAGCGGCGCCGTCCTCCAGGGTATGTCCCAGCAGGCCCGCGACGGGGCGACGGCGGGGGAGCTGGCGGCCGTGGCCGAGGCGGCGATGCGGGCATGGCCCCAGGCCCCCGCGCACGTCCACATGGAAACGGCCCCGGAAACACCCGCGGGCCGCGGCGCCTGACGGGACCCTCAGCCCGCCCGGCACCGCAGCCCGGAGTTGCTCCGGCCGGGGGTGTGCGGTCCCTCGGCCGTCGTGGGAGGTCTCGACGCAGTCAGGGCAGAGAGCGTCGGGTACCTCGTTCCATCCTCCTGTGCGGGGAGGATGGAGGCTCTGCAGCGTTCATTGTGGACTAGACCATTCTTGTCTGTCCATCCACAGGAACGCGGTGCTTCCTGGCCCATCCTCCAGCACGAAGCCGCAGAGATCCAGGTTCACCGCCCCTTTATTCCGCGGGTACGCTCGCACCGTGCCCTCCATGAACGACCTCGTGCGCCAGCACACAGCCCTGAGCGACTCCGACCTTGAGTGGCTCCACCTGCTGGTGTCGGAGTGGCAGCTGCTCTCCGACCTCTCCTTCGCCGACCTCGTCCTCTGGGTCCCGACCCTCGACGGCACGCGGTACGTCTCCGTCGCCCAGATGCGGCCCAACACCGGTCCGACCTCGTACCAGGACGACATGGTCGGCCATCTGGTGCCGCGCGGCCGCCGTCCGCTGCTCGACGCCGCGCTGGACGAGGGCAGGATCGTCCGCGAGGGCGACCCGGAGTGGCGCGAGGAGGTTCCGGTCCGGGTCGAGTCCATCCCCGTACGCCGCGAGGGCCGGGTCCTCGGCGTCATCGCCCGCAACACCAATCTGCTGACGGTCCGCACCCCCTCCCGGCTCGAACTCACCTACCTCCAGTCGGCCTCCGACCTCGCCCAGATGATCGCGGCCGGGAGCTTCCCGTTCCCCGGCGAGCAGGTCGACATGGACTCCTCGCCCCGGGCCGGCGACGGACTCGTCCGGCTGGACGCCGAGGGCATCGTCCAGTACGCCTCGCCCAACGCCCTGTCCGCGTACCACCGGCTCGGTCTCGCCGCCGACCTCGTCGGCCAGCACCTCGGGCAGATCACCGCCGAACTCGCGCCCTCCCGGGGCCCCGTGGACGAGGCCCTGGTCACGCTCGCCTCCGGCTACGCACCGCGCGAGTTCGAGGTCGAGGGCAACGGCGGGGTGATCCAGCTGCGGGCGATCCCGCTCAAGCCGAAGGGCACCCGCATCGGTTCGCTCGTCCTCCTCCGGGACGTCACCGAACTGCGCCGCCGCGAGCGAGAGTTGATCACCAAGGACGCCACCATCCGGGAGATCCACCACCGGGTGAAGAACAACCTCCAGACGGTGGCGGCCCTGTTGCGCCTCCAGGCCCGCCGGATGGACTCCGACCAGGGCCGCGAAGCTCTCAACGAGGCCGTACGGCGCGTCGGTTCGATCGCCATCGTCCATGAGACGCTGTCTCAGAACCTGGACGAACGGGTGGAGTTCGACGAGATCGCCGACCGGGTGATCGCGATGGTCGCCGAGATCTCCCCGGGCCGGGTCACCTGCCGGCGCAACGGCCGCTTCGGCATTCTCGACGCCGAGGTCGCGACCCCGCTCTCCATGGTCCTCACCGAGGTCCTGCAGAACGCTCTGGAGCACGCGTTCGCCCCCGGCGACGAAGGCACCGTCGAGGTCGCCGCCGTGCGCGGCGAGGCCAGGACCGACGCCCGGCTCCTGATCACGGTGCAGGACGACGGCCGGGGACTGCCCGAGGGCTTCGACCCGCAGCGGGCCGGCAACCTCGGCCTCCAGATCGTACGGACCCTGGTGGAGGGGGAGTTGGGCGGCTCCTTCGACATGCTGCCGGGCACCGAGCGCGGCACGAAGGTGGTCCTCGACATCCCCGTACAGCCGCAGAAGTGATCGCACGGCGGTGAACAGCAGCGAGCCCCGGACCGAAGGAGTCGGTCCGGGGCTCGAATGCTGTGGGTTACTGCTGCGCGCTGCGGCTCAAGGGCGGTGATTGCGTACGCGATGTATGCGCCGCCGGCCTCAGGCTGTCGGTGGGCGTCAGGCGCTGGCGTTACGCGCCCGGTTGCGAGCGGCGCGGCGCTTCATCGCGCGGCGCTCGTCCTCGCTGAGGCCACCCCAGACGCCGGAGTCCTGGCCGGACTCGAGCGCCCACTGCAGGCACTGCTCCATGACGGGGCAGCGGCGGCAGACGGCCTTGGCTTCCTCGATCTGCAGCAGCGCAGGACCGGTGTTGCCGATGGGGAAGAACAGCTCGGGGTCTTCCTCACGACAAACGGCGTTGTGACGCCAGTCCATGGCTGCTACCTCTCTTGGTGTGCTTGCTTGTGAATGTGAACGCTTTCACGAATCCCCCCGCAAGGGAAGGGCCGACTGCCAGATCAACTGGTGTGGTCCTTGGACTGAGGAGGGGTTCTGGCTCTCAGTGGAGGCCGGTGTTGCGGGCCGTCCCGATCGCCAAGAAGAGACTCCCAAACCCCGGCAACGGATACAACCCCTTCAGGAAAGTTTTTTTTGATTCCTCGGTGTCGGCTAGGTCACAGCCGTACTTCTAAGGGGTGGATGCGCGCCTAAACGTTCGAGTGAAAGGACTTTCGCCCCTTCCACTCACACAATCACACGCAGTGCACGGCGTACGCCTGTGAACGTCACGCTTCTACGCAGTCCGAGGTGGTCTCCGTCCATCTGGAGGGGGAGCGGAACCTTCGAATGCAAGGTGAAGTCGGTCAGGTCGTGCAGAGTCGTCGCATGCTTGCCGCGCGGGCCCCGCTCGGGGGTCGAGGTGAGTAGCTGGGTGGCGTAACGGGCCACCGCCGGGGTGGAGAGACGGCGCAGCCCGAGCACGTCGAGCGCGGTCTCGAAGGACGCCTCCGGGGACGCGTACACCGGACGATTGCCCAGGTAGGTCCAGGGGGAGGTGTTGCAGATTATGGAGAGGACCAGGTCCTCGACCGGCTCGGCGCCGGGGCGCTCCAGGGTGATCGTGCCGCGCCGGCGGTTCGGTTCCTCGAGGAACTGGCGCAGCACCTGGCGCAGATAGAGGGCGTGCGTGGATCTCTTCCCGCGCTCCCGCTGCTGTTCGACCCGGCCGATGACGCCGGCGTCGAATCCGAGACCGGCGCAGAAGGTGAACCAGCGGGACGGCACCGACTCGTCCTCCGTGCCGGGCGTCCCCGAGGCGAGCCCGAGGCTCACTGTGCGTGCCCGCCGCTCACGGAGCGCGTCGAGCAGGGCGCCGGTCGCCTCCACGGCGTCGTTCGGCAGTCCGAGGGCACGGGCGAACACGTTGGTCGAGCCGCCGGGGACCACCGCGAGGCCGGGCAGGCGGTCGGGGTCGGGTCCGCCGTGCAGCAGGCCGTTGACGACCTCGTTCACCGTGCCGTCTCCGCCGAGGGCCACCACGAGGTCGATGTTCCCGGCCTCGGCGGCCCGCCGGCCGAGATCCCGCGCGTGCCCGCGGTACTCGGTGGTGACCGCCTCCAGCTTCATCTCGCTCGCGAGCGCGTGGATGAGCACGTCACGGGTGCGGGCACTGGTGGTGGTGGCTGCCGGATTGACCACGAGAAGTGCGCGCATGAGCTTCAGCGTACCTACCCGGCGGTACCGGTCCCACCCCCGTCCGCTCCGCGGGACCCGGCGACCGGGCCTGGCGGGACCCGCGCCGCCTGTCCTTCCGAGCCCTGTCCCGTACAAGCCCGGCGGCCGGTTCCGGCGGCTCCCCGATACCCTGCCTTCTATGAGCAGCAGCACGGAGCAGACCCCCCGCCCCGCCCGTCTCGCCGCCGCGGCGGCCGTGACCGGTGTCGAGGCCCTCGGACTCTTCGCCGGCGGTGTCTACATGCTGGTGGACGCGCTGACCCGGACGTCCGGCGACCTCACCGGTGCCCTGACGGGCGCCGTGACGCTCGTCGCACTCGGTCTGATCCCGCTCGCCGCCGCCCGCGGCCTCTGGCTGCGCCGCTCCTGGAGCCGCGGCCCGGCCGTGATCACCCAGATCCTCGCCCTGCCGGTCGCCTGGCAGATGGTCCAGGCGGACAGCGCGATGATCCCGGCCGGTGTCGTCCTCGGCGTCCTGGCCGTCGCCGGGCTCGTCCTCCTGGTGAACCCGGCCACGACCGAGGCGCTCGGCATCCGGCGCCCCGGCCAGGAGGCCTGACGAGGGTTACTCCTCCACCAGGAGCTTCTCGCGCAGCTGCGCCAGGGTCCGGGCGAGCAGCCGGGAGACGTGCATCTGCGAGATGCCCACCTCCTGCGCGATCTGCGACTGGGTCATGTTCCCGAAGAAGCGCAGCAGCAGGATCCGCTTCTCCCGGGGCGGCAGGTCCTCCAGGAGCGGCTTGAGCGACTCCCGGTACTCGACCCCCTCCAGGGCCTCGTCCTCCGCGCCGAGGGTGTCCGCCACCGCCGGGGACTCGTCGTCCGTGTCGGGGACGTCCAGGGAGAGCGTCGAGTAGGCGTTCGCCGACTCCAGCCCTTCGAGGACCTCCTCCTCCGAGATCCCGAGCCGCTCGGCCAGCTCGTGCACGGTCGGTGAGCGGCCGTGCTGCTGGGAGAGCTCCGCCGTCGCCGTGGTCAGCGAGAGCCGCAGCTCCTGGAGCCGCCGCGGCACCCGTACCGCCCAGCCCTTGTCGCGGAAGTGGCGCTTGATCTCACCGACGACCGTGGGGGTCGCATACGTCGAGAACTCGACGCCGCGCTCCGGGTCGAACCGGTCCACCGACTTGATCAGGCCGATCGTCGCCACCTGGGTCAGGTCGTCGAGCGGCTCCCCACGGTTGCGGAAGCGCCGGGCCAGGTGCTCCACCAGCGGCAGATGCATCCGTACCAGCCGGTTGCGCAGTTCCGCCTTCTCCGGGGAACCCTCCGGCAGCTCGCGCAGCGTGACGAAGAGGGCGCGGGCGCCGCTCCGGTCATGCGGGTCCGGGACGACGTGGACGGCGTCCGGTGCCTCGCCGGCCTCGGCGTCGGCCTCTTCGCCGTCCGATGCGGCCTTCGCCGCCGCCTCGGCCTCGGACAGCCCTTCCGACCCTGCCGATGACCCTTCCGACTCCTGAGATCCCAGCGCCTGGGCAGCCCCGGCAGCCCCATGGGCCCCGGAGGCCACGGGAGAGCCGTCCGCACCCGCGGGGCCCCGGGGGGCCGCGGAGACGCCTGGTGTCTCGGGTGTCTCGGGAACCTCGTGGTGCTGCTCGTGCTCGCTCATCTGGTCCGCCTGCTCCGTAGCGACCTCATGCGGCCGCGCCTGCTGCTCAGGGATGCCGGCCGTCGCGTCCCCGCTCCTCACGCCGGGCCTGGCCCCGCGCCGCGCTGTTTGTACAGGCTGATCGAGACCGTACGGTCATCGGCCACCGACGACTCCACCTTCCCGGCCAGTGCCGAGAGCACCGTCCAGGCGAAGGTGTCCCGCTCGGGCGCGCGGCCGTCGGTGGTCGGCGCGGAGACGGTCACATCGAGGGAGTCGTCGACCAGCCGGAAGACACAGCTGAGTACGGATCCCGGCACGGCCTGCTGGAGCAGGATGGCGCAGGCCTCGTCGACCGCGATCCGCAAGTCCTCGATCTCGTCGAGGGTGAAGTCCAAGCGCGCCGCGAGGCCGGCCGTGGCCGTACGCAGCACGGACAGATAGGCACCCGCAGCGGGCAGCCGGACTTCCACGAAGTCCTGGGTCCCGGGCTCGCCTGCGATCTGGGACACCCTCACCTCCAAGGTGGCACAAGCTCATTCGGGGCTCGGGGGGAGAGGCCCCCGAACCGGGCGGTACGCAGGGGGCTGCGCGGTCCGCCGTGACGCTATCGCGATCCGTCCCGCCGTGTCGCCGCGAGCCTCCCGCCCCGTCGACCCCCCGGCCACCGGTCATCACCCATGGTAGGCCCATGGATGCGGACGGTGGGTAGGGGTCTGCGGGGCCGGAACCGAGCGACCGGCGGAGGGGTGACGTACCCAGCCGGGGCGCGGGCGAATCGCCGGACGGCCGAATCGCCGGACGGTCGTACGGTCGGAGGAGCGAACCGGTCCGACAATCCGGGACAAGTGCCGCGCGAACGCCGCTCAGACGATCGCGCCGTCCACGAAGCACCAGCGCCAGGCCTCGCCCGGCTCGAAGGTCCGCATCAGCGGGTGTCCGGTCGAGGAGAAGTGCCCCGTCGCGTGCCGCCCCGCCGAGGAGTCGCAGCAGCCCACGTGCCCGCAGCTCAGACAGAGCCGCAGCTGGACCGGATGCGTACCGTCCGCCAGGCACTCGGGGCAGGTGTCGGCCAGCGGCGCCGGTTCGGGGCGCGGCATTTCGGCAAGGTGCGGGCACTCGCTCATGATGGCCAGGTTACGTTGCGGCTCAAGACGGGGACGGGCATGGACGCACTGCAGCTGGTGGCACTGGTGGCGGCGAGCGCCGCGATCGCGGGACTCGCCCGCAGGACCCCGGTGCCGGCCCCGCTGCTCCTCGTGGCCGTCGGCCTCGTCGCGTCGTACGTCCCCGGGGTGCCCGACTACACGCTCGACCCGCACATCGTGCTGCCGCTGATCCTGCCGCCGCTCCTCTACACGGCCGCCGTCGACTCCTCGTACCTCGACCTGCGGGCCAACATCCGGCCCGTCGCCCTGCTCTCCGTCGGGTACGTCCTCTTCGCCACCGTGGCCGTGGGCTGGCTCGCGTACGTCCTCGTGCCCGATCTGCCGCTCACCGCCGCCCTCGTGCTCGGCGCGGTGATCGCCCCGCCCGACGCCGTCGCCGCGACGGCCATCGCCCGCAAGCTCGGCCTGCCCCACCGGATCACCACGATCCTCCAGGGCGAGTCCCTGGTGAACGACGCCACCGCCATCACCGCGTACAAGGTCGCCCTCGCGGCGGCCCTCGGCGAGGGCGTGAGCTGGGCGGGCGGCATCGGGGAGTTCGCGCTCGCGGCGGTCGGCGGCATCGGTGTCGGCCTGGTCCTGATGGTCCCGATCCACTGGCTCCGCCGGAGCCTGGGCGACTCCCTCCTCCAGAACACGCTCTCCCTCCTCATCCCCTTCACCGCCTACGCGGCGGCCGAGGAGGTCGGCGCCTCCGGCGTCCTCGCCGTCGTCGTGGTCGGCCTCTTCCTCGGCCACCGGGCCTGGCAGGTCGACTTCGCGACCCGGCTCCAGGAGGAGGCGGTCTGGAAGATGGTCGCCTTCGTCCTGGAATCCGCCGTCTTCGCCCTGATCGGCCTCCAACTGCCGTACGTCGTGCAGGGCCTCGGGCGGTACGGCATCGGGGAGGCGGTCTGGTACGCCGTCGGGGTCTTCGTGGCCGTGGTCGTCGTCCGCTTCGTCTGGGTCTATCCGGCGACCTTCCTGCCCCGCCGGCTCTCCGCCGGGGTCAGGGAACGGGAACCCGGAGTGGACTGGAGGGCGCCGCTCATCGTCGGCTGGGCCGGTATGCGCGGCGTGGTGTCCCTCGCCATCGCCTTCTCCATCCCCGTGGTCGTCGACGGGGAGGAGTTCCCCGCCCGCAACCTCGTCCTCTTCCTCACCTTCACCACCGTCATCGGCACCCTGGTGGTGCAGGGCCTCACCCTGCCGCCCCTCATCCGGCTCCTGAAGCTGCCCGGGCGGGACAGGTACGCGGAGACCCTCGCCGAGGCGCAGGCGCAGAGCGAGGCGTCGCGGGCCGCCGAGGAGCGCCTCGACGCCCTCCTCGCCGACGAGCGCAACGCCCTTCCGCAGCCCCTCGCCGACCGGCTGCGCACGGTTCTCGAGCGTCGCCGCAACGCGGTCTGGGAGCGGCTCGGAGCGGTCAACGAGGCCACGGGGGAGACGGCGGACGACACCTACCGGCGGCTCTCGCGCGAGATGATCGACGCCGAGCGGGAGGTCTTCGTACGGCTGCGCGACGCGCGGCGGATCGACGACGAGATGATGCGGACCCTGCTCCGCCGCCTCGATCTGGAGGAGGCGGCGGCCTACCGCGAGGAGCCGGACGGGTGAGAACCGCGCGCGGGGTCAGGGGTGCGGGGGCGCGTCGGGGGCGCCCGTCACCACCGCCGCGAGCCGGGTGCCCGCCGGGAACGCGCCCTCCTCCGCGAGGACCGTCAGGCCGTGGAGCATTTTGGCCACATACAGCCGCTCGATGGCGAGTCCATGCCGCGTCTCGAAGTCCTGTGCGAAGGCCTCCAGAGCGGGGGACGTGCGCGCGTACCCCCCGCCGTGGAAGCGGTCGTCCAGGGTCCACTCCCCGCGCGGCCCTCCGAACGCCGCCTCCTGGAGGGCGCGGACCTCCCCGCCCAGGAAACCGCCTTTGAGGACCGGGACGCCAAGGGCCCGCTGCCCGGGGGAGAGGCCGGCCGCGAGGCCCGCGAGGGTGCCGCCCGTGCCGCAGGCGACGGCGACGGTGTCCGCCGCCCCGGCGAGCTCACGGCCCAGCTCCACGCAGCCCTGGACGGCGAGCGCGTTGCTGCCGCCCTCCGGGACCACGTACGCGCCCGCGGGGGCCCGTCCCAGGAGCGCCGCGAGGACCGCCGGGTCGTTCTTCGCGCGGTACGTGGCCCGGTCGACGAACTCCAGACGCATCCCGTCCGCCGCGCACCGCGCCAGGGAGGGGTTGAGCGGGCGCCCGGCCAGCTCGTCGCCGCGGACGACGCCGACCGTGGGGAAGCCGAGCAGCCGGCCCGCGGCGGCCGTCGCCCGCAGGTGGTTGGAGTAGGCGCCGCCGAAGGTGAGCACGGGACGCCCGCCGGCCGCGCCCAGGTTGAGGGCGAGCTTGCGCCACTTGTTGCCCGGCAGATCGGGGTGGATGAGGTCCTCGCGCTTGAGCAGCAGCGTGAGCCCGCGGCGGGCGAAGCGCTCGTCTTCCACCGGCTCCAGGGGCGAGGGGAGCCGGGGCCGCAGACGGGACAGGTCGAACGCGTTCACCCGGCCATTGTCCGTGCCGGCCGGCCCGCTCAGCGCAGGAGGTCGGCGATCCGCTCCCGCATCGAGCCCATGGTGAAACCGCGCGGGTCGACCTTCCCCGGCTGCCACTCCAGGTGCCCGATGACCGAGCGGTGCGTCCAGCCGTGCACCCGGCACACGGCGGCCGCCGCCTTCGCGATGGCCTCCAGCTGGACCTTCGGCCACGGGTCCTCGCCGTTCCCGAGGTTCTCGCACTCGAAGCCGTAGAAGTGGCGGTTGCCGTCCGTGGTGGCCTCGTCGTCCCGGGGCAGGCCCCGCTCGGCGATGACCGCGCGGAGCACCTCGTCGTCACCGAGCCCCGCGTGGTTCGCCCGCCCGTAGCCGACCAGGTGGACCTTGCCGTCCTTGGCGATCACGCCGTGACAGAGCGGCCCGGGGAGGGCCTCGTAGCCGTCCCGGCAGATCCGGACGGTGTTCGCCGTGCCGCGGGTCACGGTGTGGTGGATCATCACGCCGTGCACCGGGCCCCAGGGCCCCTTGTGGTTGCGGTTGTGGGTGGACCAGTCGCCGACCTCGACGATCGCGAGGCCCTCGTCGCGCAGCGCGCTGCGGAACCTGCTCGCGGACATGGGTGTGGACATGACCGACTCCCTCCGGAGAACGGGGTGAGCTTCCGGAGTACCGGAGTCCACTACTCCGCTGCCATCCGTTCGAGCCGCGTGCGAGCCGATCCGGACACCGCCCGCCGTGACGGGTGGGGCTCCGCTGTTCGGATGGAAATCACGTGACATGCCCCGAAGATCGTCGAACAGTCCCACTCGAATGTGTAATGGCGCCGACACGCTCCGTGCTGAAAGGCTTCGTATCGCAACTCAGTCATACGAGAGGGAGTTCCATGTCCGTTGGTTCGGTTGGCGACGAGGTCCGCGCGGAGCAGCAGGCCCCGCAGCAGAGTCTCGGTACCGCCGCCGCGCGGAACCTCGCCACGACCACGAAGTCGGCGCCGCAGATGCAGGAGATCACCTCACGGTGGCTGCTGCGGGCGCTGCCGTGGGTCCAGGTGCAGGGCGGTACGTACCGGGTGAACCGGAGGCTCAGCTACTCCGTCGGTGACGGCAAGGTCACCTTCGTCCAGACCGGAGAGCGCGTCGCGGTCATCCCCGCCGAACTCGGCGAACTCTCCGTCCTGCGCGGCTACGAGGACGAGGAGGCCCTGGCCGAGCTCGCGTCCCGCTGCCGCCAGCGGGAGTACGCGGCCGGCGAGGTGATCGCCGTCGCGGGCGAGCCGACCGACCGCGTCCACCTCCTCGCGCACGGCAGGATCGAACAGGTCGGTGAGGGGCCGTACGGCGACGAGACCGTCCTCGGCGTCCTCGCCGACGGTGCCCACTTCGGCGACATCGCTCTCGTCGATCCGGAGGCCACCTGGGAGTGGAGCGCCCGCGCCGCCACGGCCTGTACGGTCCTCGAACTCACCCGGGACGACGTCCGCAACCTCGCGGAGCGGGCCGGTTCGCTCGCCGCCCACCTCGCGACCGTGGCCGCGCTGCCCCACCAGCGGACCAACAACTACGGCGAGGCCGAGATCGACCTCTCCGCGGGCCACGTCGGCGAGGCCCTCGTCCCGCACACGTACGTCGACTACGACGCCTCGCCCCGCGAGTACGAGCTGAGCGTCGCCCAGACCGTGCTGAAGGTCCACAGCCGCGTCGCCGACCTCTACAACCAGCCGATGAACCAGACCGAGCAGCAGTTGCGGCTCACGGTCGAGGCGCTCCGCGAGCGCCAGGAGTACGAGCTGGTCAACAACAAGGAGTTCGGCCTCCTCTCCAACTGCGACTACGGGCAGCGGCTCCAGCCCCACGACGGCGCCCCCAGCCCCGACGACATGGACGAGCTGCTCTCCCGCCGCCGCGGCTCCAAGATGTTCCTCGCCCACCCGCGCGCCATCGCCGCCTTCGGCCGCGAGCTCAACAAGCGCGGTCTCGTGCCCGAGACGATCGACGTCAACGGCAACCGCATCCCGACCTGGCGCGGTGTGCCGATCTACCCGTGCAACAAGATCCCGGTCTCGGACGCCCGCACCACCTCGATCATCTGCATGCGTACCGGCGAGGCCGACCAGGGCGTCATCGGTCTGCACCAGACCGGCATCCCCGACGAGATCGAGCCCAGCCTCTCCGTCCGCTTCATGGGCATCGACGAGCAGGCGATCATCTCCTACCTGGTCACGGCCTACTACTCGGCGGCGATCCTCGTCCCCGACGCGCTCGGTGTCCTGGAGAACGTCGAGGTCAGCCGCTGGCGCTGAGCCGACGACGCCCGGGGGCGGGAACCGAACCCTCCCGCCCCCGGGCGCTCCCGGCTCGTCGCCGGAGCATCGCCACGGAGGATACGAAGGAAGTGACCGTGACCATGACCAGCGCGGATGCCGTCACCGACGGTCAGGGGGCCGTGGTGCTCCTGGACCGGACGCGGACGGTCGTCAATCCCCAACTGCGCTCGACCGTCGAGACCCTGCCCGGTTCCATGCGGCGGGTCGCGATGTACCACTTCGGCTGGGAGCACGCCGACGGCACACCCGCCACCGAGCAGGCGGGCAAGGCGATACGGCCTGCCCTGGTCCTCGCGGCGGCCCGCGCGCTCGGCGCCGAGGAGGCCCAGGCCGTGAAGGCCGCCGCCGCCGTGGAGCTCGCGCACAACTTCACGCTGCTCCACGACGACATCGTCGACGAGGACGTGACCCGGAGACACCGGCCCACCGCCTGGACCGTCTTCGGCGTCCCGGACGCGCTGATCGCCGGTGACGCGATGAGCGCGCTCGCGCTGCGGCTGCTCGCCGAGGACCCGCATCCCGCCTCGGCGGCGGCCTCCGCGCGTCTGGCGGCCTGCATCATCGAGCTGTGCGCGGGACAGCAGGCGGACTGCGCCTTCGAGCAGCGCGGACCCCGTGAGGTGTCCCTCGACGAGTGCCTGGCGATGGCGACCGCCAAGACGGGCGCCCTCCTGGGTTGTTCCTGCGCCCTCGGCGCGCTCTACGCGGGCGCGGGGGACGAGGAGGTCGCGGCGATGGACGCCTTCGGCCGGGAGGCCGGTCTCGCGTTCCAGCTGATCGACGACCTCATCGGGATCTGGGGCGACCCGGACCGTACGGGCAAGCCGGCGGGGGCCGACCTCGTCGCCCACAAGAAGTCGCTCCCGGTGGTGGCGGCGCTCGCCTCGGGCACCCGGGCGGGGGAGGAGCTGGCCGAGCTGTACTCCCGTCCGGTCCTCGACCCGGCCGCGGTCCTGGCGGCGGCGGACGCGGTCGAGCGGGCCGGCGGGCGCGACTGGGCCCAGGCGCAGGCGGCCGAGCGCATGGGCCGCGCCGTCGAGTATCTGGCACAGGCGGTCCCGGACCTGGAGGCCGCGGGTGACCTGCTCGCCCTCGCGGAGTTCGTCACCCGCCGTACGCGCTGAGCCCCGGAGCGGGTGATCAGGCGTCGGGGACGATCCGGGTGACCACGGTCTCGATCAGCTCGTCCAGGTCCCGGTCGCCGTGGAGGCCCGGGACCGTGAAGTGGTCGAGCAGCAGCCCCGTGAGGGCGAAGTAGAGCAGCCGGACCGCGTCCGCGTCCCCGGGCATCCCGGAGGCCAGGTGCAGCCGGATGTTCTCGTCCAGGTCGGCGCGGAGCACCTTGGTGAGCTGGGTCCGCAGCTCGGGGCGGCGGACGGCTTCGAGGCGCAGCTCGAAGAGGCCGAGGTAGCAGGTGCGTTCAGCCGCGAGCCGCTGGGCGAGCTGACGCATCAGCTCGACGACCAGGGCTCGGCTCGGCGCCGGCAGCAGAGCGGCGTCGATGACGCCGGGCTCGGGGGTGAGCCGTACGAAGATCCGGTCGGCGACCTGGGAGAGCACCTGGTCCCGGTCGCGGAAGTAGTTGGACGAGGTGCCCGTCGGGACTCCCGCCCGGGCGTCGACCGCGCGGAAGGTCAGCCCCCGGGCACCCTCGTCGGCGAGCACCTCGATCGCGGCGTCGAGCAGTGCCGTACGGCGTTCCGGGTTTCTCGCCATGTCGGGCTCCTTCGGATTTTCGACCATCGGATTTTCGGCAAGAGGGCTTGCGTAACCACTACAGGTGAAGCACTATAGCCGTCGTGGTTGCGACTGCAGTCACGCTCCGAAGCAGAAGAGGACCGGCTTGCGCAAGCTCACGTACTACATCGCCTGCACCATCGACGGCTTCATCGGCGACCCCCAGGGCGATGCCACGTCGATGTTCAAGTACTCCGACGGGCCCTACCTGCAGTGGATGGGCGCCGAATTCCCGGAGACCATCCCGACGCAGGGCCGGGAGGCTCTCGGCATCGACGCCGAGGGCAAGTACTTCGACACCGTCATCCAGGGGCTCGGCTCGTACCAGCTCGCCCTCGACATCGGCGTCACCAGCCCCTACAGCCACCTGCGGGAGTTCGTCGCCAGCCGCTCGCTCGCCGAGTCGCCCGACCCCGCCGTCGAGCTGATCGCCGACGACCTGGTCGGCCGCGTCCGCGAGCTCAAGGCCGAGGACAGCCCCCTCGGCATCTGGCTCTGCGGCGGCTCCACCATCGCCGGCGAGCTCATCGAGGAGATCGACGAGCTGATCATCAAGACGTATCCGCAGGTCTACGGCAGTGGCATGCCGATGTTCGGCGCCGGTTTCGAGCCCCGCGACTTCGAGCTCGGCGCGGTGCGCACCTTCGACAACGGCGTGCTCGTCCGTACGTACACCAGGAAGCGGTAGCGGCGGGAAGCACTTCCGTGCGGGGCGCCCTACCCTGGAGGCATGGGTGAAGAGGCGCCTCGCACGACGCGGGACCCCCGGGCCGAGCATCCGTGCCCGGCCTGCGGCAGTCCCCGTGCCACCGTGGCCACCCGGCACAAGGTCCTCGGGGCCTGGGTGCCGGAGTGGGAAGTACAGCCGTGCCGCAACCCCGCATGCCCCCTCAACGAGGGTGCGGAAGCCACGAGCACGCCCGTGACCGGCAAGAACGACGAGATCGGGAGAAGTCCGGCCTCTGGGTGACCGGGCGCGCGCCGGAGCCGGTCATACCGCTACAGTCCGCGCATGTCATCGGAGTCGACAGAAGTCTGGACCGGCTGGTACCGGGACCGCAGCGGCGCGGAAGCGATCGTCATCACGGCCGACGGGCGGCGCGTCGCCACCCGGATCAGGGGGGTCGAGTACACGGGCGAAGGTTTCGCCGCGCTCAGCGCGGCCGACGAGGGCGGGCAGCCGCTCACCGGCTGCGTCCTGGAGTGGGACCTGCCCCTCCCCGTCGTCGTGGACGGCGCCACCCAGCAGGCCACCCTGAGCTGTCTGCTGACGCTGGGCGAGCGCGCGGATCTCAGCCTGACCCTGCACTGCGGAGGCGCCGCCTTCGAGTCGTGCGTGGCCGGCGGCGACTTCGACGGAGCCCTCGAACGGGTCCGGCGGCAGCTCCCGCCCGGCGCGGACTTCTCCCGCCGGCTGCTCCAGGCGGCCTGAGCGCGAGGACGGCGGCGACGCCCCGGGGAGGGGGCGCCGCCGCCGTCTCTCACGGTCCGGCCGCTCAGCCCTTGAAGGCGGAGGCGAGACCGTAGCGCCACAACTGGTCGACGCGCGAACGCTCCTGGGCGTTCGGCTGGGCGTTCTGGCAGGACGTACCAGGGCCACCGCCCGACATCAGCTCGCTGCACGGACCGCTGTAATGGTCTGGAAGACCCAGGACGTGCCCGGTCTCATGGGCGGTCACCCGGGTCGAGTTGTACTGCTGGTTCTGCCGGTAGTCGAGGAAGATGTAGCCGCTGCCGTGGCCGTCGGTGCTCGCGTACGAGCCACGGGAGTCGTTGCCCTCGTAGTAGCGGAAGTCCGGGTTGCTGCCCTCGACGAGCCGGACGTTCACCACCGAGCTGTTCCATATCTGGGTGGAACGCGCGATCTGGGTGCGGAAGGTCGGCGCGTTGGCGGCGCTGTAGACGACGGTGACGGCGAGCGCGTCGGGGTTGGCGGCCCGCTTCTTCGCGACCGACTTCACGACGGCCTCGAAGAAGGCCTGATTGGCCTTGGCCTCCTCCGCCGAACCGGCGTACGCCACAGCGGCGTTGCCCGTCCGGTCGGAGCTCACGGCCGCCGCAGGGGCGACTCCGAGGGAGGCGGCGAGACCGAGACCGAGGGTGGCGGTCAGTACGGAGGTGAGGACCTTGGGGTGGCGCATGGGGGGCTCCTCCTCTAGGGGACTGGGGAGAGTCTGGGGTGAGCCCCGGCCTCCGGGGATGATGCCAACCGCCGATAACCCCACCGCATCACCACAACGGGGCCCCAACTCCCTTCAGAACCAAGGGAATCGAGTGACTCCGGGCGTCTGGTGCGACTCGGGGAGCCGCCCTACCCTCGGGGCATGGAGCTGGAGGTGAGACACCTGCGCGCGCTCTGCGCGATCGCGGACACGGGCAGCCTGCACAAGGCGGCCAGGCAACTGGGCATGAGCCAGCCCTCGTTGACCACCCAGCTGCGCCGCATCGAGAACTCCCTGGGCGCCGAACTCTTCTCCCGCGGCCGCACCGGCTGCCGGCCCACCCCGCTCGGCCGCTCCCTGCTCAGCCGGGCCCGCCCCCTCGTCGCCGACATGGCCGCCCTCGTCACCGAGACCCGGGCCGCGGCGGCCCGCACCGACGGGCCCGGGCTCGGCGTCGGCTCCACCGCCAGCCGGGCGCTCCCCGGCTGGCTCCGCCGGCTCCGGCAGCGGCTGCCCGGCATCGACATCGGCCTCCGCATGGACGTCTCGGCGAACGCGCTGCTGCGCGCGGTCGCCGCGGGCCGGCTCGACGTGGCCTTCGTCCACGAGGTGGAAGGCTGCCCGCTGCGGGTCCCCGAGGGCCTGGACCGACGGGTCCTCGTCGCCCGCGAACCCCAGTTCGTCTCCCTGGCCCGCGACCACCCGGCCGCCGGCCGGCCCGTGGTGGACCTCGCCGACCTGGCCACCGACCACTGGATGGTCGACCCGACCGTGGACGGCGAATGGGACGGCCTCCGCCGGGTCCTGGACGCCGCCGGCATCGACCCGCCGCTGCTGCACGGCGACTACCACACGGCCGCCTCCCTCATCGTCCTCGGCGAGGCCGTGGCCCCCTGCCAGCCGACCTCGGTCCCGCGCGAGGACATGGCCGTCCGCCCGTTACGGGGCGACCCGCTGGCGGTCCGACTCCTGCTGTACGCGCGCCCAGGAGCGCCCCTGGACACGCTGTACGCCGAACTCGCGGCGGCCTACCGGGAGGTGGCCCTGCGCGCCGCCCCGTACCGCGAGTGGCTCCGTCGCCAGGGAACGGCGGCGGGGCTGTCGGTGGGACCGTGCATGATGGCCGTATGAACGAACGCGAGGTACGTCACGCACGCCCCGAGGACATGGCGCGGGTCGTCGAACTCATCGCCGAGCACGCGGCGTACGAGAAGGCGTCACCCCCGGCCCCCGGCCTCGCCGACCGCCTCACCCGCCTCCTCTTCGGCCCGGCACGGCCCCGCCTCCGCTGCCTGGTCGCCGCCCTCCCCGACGGCACCCTCGCGGGCTACGCCACCTGCGCACCGGAGCTCTCCACCTGGGACGGCACGGAGTACCTCCACATGGACTGCCTCTACCTCACCGAAACCTCCCGCGGCCACGGCCTGGGCCCCCTCCTGATATCCGCGATCCGCGAGGAAGCCCGCGCCCTGGGCCTCGACGAGATCCAGTGGCAGACCCCGGAGTGGAACGAGAACGCGATCCGCTTCTACGACCGCCTGGGCGCCACGTCCAAGGAGAAGCGCCGCTACACGCTGGGTGTGGGGGAGTAGGGGCCACGAGGGGCCGCCGCGCGGCCACCTGGCCCCCGCGACGATCGCGCCGTGAGCGAGCATGCGAGCCATCCCGAACCTCTGCCGGATGAGGCGACCGTGACCGACCTTCGCGAGGCGTGGCGGAGCGGTCGAGTCTTCGGTCCGCCGATCCGTCGGACGTTTCGTGACGTCATCGCCGACCGTCTCTCAGACCCGCTGCCGCCGCAGGCAGCGATGCTGTTCGAAGCCTCGGCGGATCCGTACTGGGACAGCGACGAGTTCTTCCTCGGCGACTTCTCCAACGCGATCCTCCACCAGGACACCTGCGATCCGTACACCGCTGAGGGTGTCGCACTGCTCGCAGCCTTGTCCGTCGACGACCGGGTACCTCCCCAGCTCCGCTTCCGGACCGTGGTTCTGCTGTTCGAGATCGCCACTGTTGCAGACCGCCACCTCGCCCGGTGCTGGCCGGACATCCCGCCACGTGCCGATCCGGACAGCGAGGACAGGGCACGAGACGCCGTCCGGTCCTTCATCCCGGAGCTGCTTGCCCGATGGGCGATGGAGTGTCCTGCCGTCCGTCTGGTGCTGGCCGGCCTCGCCGTCGTCTTCCCAACGGTCCGCACACTGCCTGCCCTGACCTCACGGCTTCAAGGCTTTGTCGAGCAGCACCCTCGAGGCACCGACGTCGGTGACTACGTGCGATTCGCTTTAGTGCTGGCCGCCCGCGACGACCGGCGCACCCTTGCCACGGTCGAGAGGCTGACGGACTCCTACTGGACGGGCACCGCACGCGGAGCGCCCACTCGTGCACGAGCACTCCACCTGCTCGGTCAGATGCTGGACGCTGTCGGACGCCGGCTCACAGGGGCCGTCGTGGTGTGACCGCCGTTTCGGGAGTCGGGGTGCGGCGCTGAGCTGGTGATGGCGCTGGACCCTGCGTGATCACGCTGGGTACCTTGGCGCGATGTCTCCGGAACCGCGCAGTCGTGAAGAGCTGGTCTCCTTCCTCCTCGGCCTGCACCAGGAGTTTCGTGCCCGCGGTCACGAGTGGGAGAACAACACCCTGGACGGCTTTCTCGAGGCGCTCGCCGCATGGGTGCACGACTCTCCGGGCGCGTACCGCCACGCGGGAGAACAGATCCCGACCGACGGCGACTGGACCTTCATGGCCCGAGCACTCCGTGCGGCCGGCGTCTACGAGTAGAACCGAAGTGCGTGACGGACATACGCGAGCGGCCCGCGCCGGGGTGACCGGGCGGGCCGTTCGGTTTGCCCTCCGTCCTGGGCCGGAGCAGGGGGCGGGAGAGGCCTTGATCAGGCCTTCTTCGTCTCCTAGTAATGGGCCGGGCCGGTGGCCTGCGGCGATGGTGGCCGCAGGTCGCTGACCTGGCCTTTGTTGGCTGGCGATGGGGTGCGACGGTCTTGATCGGGTGTCCTGCGGACTGTGTGGGGACTGGTGCAGGCTGCTGACTTCCACTTGCCAGGATCGCCCCACACTCGCCTGGTGAGGGCGGTAGGTTCGGGGACGAGCACATCAAGGGGAGCTCTCCTTCCATGATTCTTTCGCCCAGGCGGGTGGACCTTGAACACGGCGAGCGAGTAATCGGATGTCGGATAGCCAAGCCCGTGAGCAGCACAATCATGGGACGGGGGTGTTTGTGGGTGGAGACGTCAAAGGTGACGTCTGGAACATCTTCCTCCGGTCAGAGGGGAAGCCGCCTCCAGCGTCAGGCGAATCTCCGCGTGAGCCTGAACGGGACGACGGCGAGGTCGATGATTACGAGAGCGTTTGGAGTGCACTCCTTGAAGCCAGCTTCCTTGGAGCGTGCTCGGGCGTGGCGGCCTTTCGTCTAGCAATGGGTTGGCCGTGGTCAGCCGGTAGTCCAGCTCCCGGGATCGCAGCACGGGTTTTGGGTGGTGTCTTCTTTCTATACGCTTTCCTGGCGTGCGTTGCTGCTTTTACTGCAAGGGCAACTCAGGTCTTTGAGTTGTGGTCTGATTCATGCGCTGTCACTGCCAAGCAGGGCAAAGGGGGACTCGCGGCTTGGCTGCCGGTCCTGATAGCCCGCACCCTGAGCGTGCTCTCGGCGTTCACAGCTTCTCTGGCGGAGGGGCTTTCCTCTCTTTATGGATGGAGCCCCTTTGGCCTCCGTGTTTTCAGTCGAGCCCGAAAAGCCCGCCTGAATACGGCCTCCAATGCGAAGATCTCTGTTGGTGCGGCAGGGATATCCTGAAATTCTTTGTGGTTGGTTTGAGGGAGTGGTGCGAAAGGTGGAAGTGTTGCGGTCGCGCTGACTCGCTTGAATGGGCTACCGATTAAATAGGTAGAGGGCCGCGATTGCTCCAGCTCCGACTCCCCATAGGAACGAGTAGAACTGCGCCTTCCGGTCGACGATGATCTCCGGCGGGGGCGGTGTGACTAGACGTTCCATTCTCTCCGCTGCATCGCCTAACATGCCGGTGGCGTGAGACAGACGGTTGTCGTTCTGGAGGCGATCCAACCGAGTGACGGCCTCATTCAAGGAATCCTTGAATCCCTCGAATCTTGTAGCGACGCTTTCCAGGTCGGTGGAGTCGAATCGATTGTCGATTTTGCTCAGCGCGTATGCCGCGTCGGATAATTGCTGAGCCACGACTGGATTGATCTTCTCGCCCGTTTGCGCGAGAGATTGAGCAACGTCTTCGTTGATGCTGCGAGCGGCGTAGCCCAGTAGGCCGGCGACGTCTTCGTTGATGTTTCTCGCGGCGTATCCCAGTTGCTGGGCGACGTCCTCGTTGATACTTCTGGCTGCACTGGCTAGGGAGTTCACGATATCCGGGGAAATGACGCCATCTTCGAGGGCCCTGGTGAGCAGTCTGGCCAAAGGGGGGCTCTGTTCGGTCATCTTGGCGAGCAGAGCCTTGGTATTCGCATCGAGCATCTCAAAGTGGATGCCGCCGTGGTTGTCACCAGCGATGAACGTCCCGGACCCATGATTGTGCTGTTCCCGGAGGGAGTCTTGACCAGAGTCGGATGTATCCACTAGTCGGCGCCGTTGGTCACGGTGACGCCGCCGTGGTTGTCACCACCGATGAAGGTTCCGGATCCATGGTTGTGCTGGGATCCGATGTTGATCGTTCTGGTGGCCGGTGGGGCAGCTGAGGCCAGGGCCTCAAGGTCTGTCCGAGCCTCCGGGTAGGCAGCAAGGTAGGCAGTCAAGAAGCCCGTCCACCGGGCGGTGGCCTCCGCCTCTGTCACGGTGTGCTGCGCCAAGGCAACGGAATCATCCTCCACCGCCTGCAACGCGGTGGACCGCTGCTCTGCAGTTCCACGCTGGAAGACCACACCGAGCCGAGCGCGAAGAGCATCTGCTCGTCCCTGCAGAAGATAGGCGACAACGTTGCTGGCGGCACCCATAGCGACGGCTACGGCCGCTTCGTCGAGCATGCGGACGACCTCCCACGAAGACACTTAGCAGCCGATGGTGGCTCCCCTCACGCCGATGGTTGCGCCTTGAGAACCCGCGTGTGCCCGTGTTTGGGAAACTCGACGTTCTCGGAGCGTGGTCTGGCTGGAACACGCTCCCTTGTCATAAGAGACGGTTCCTCGACAAGGGAGGCGGTCCCTTGGGTGGGGCCCAGTTGACCTCGGAGGACGTGGCTCATGTGTGCGATGTCGGCGGTGCGTAGTCGGTCACTCTCGTGCGGGGATGCTCCTCCAGTGGGCGTGAGCCTTTCGTAGGAGGGTCTCGGCGGCAGCGCCGTGGACGGCTGTGGTACGCAGCAGTGCGAAAGCTTTCTCGTAGAGGGCGAGTTCGCTCGGCTTGGTGACATCCAAGGCGGAGGAGACGAGTTCGACGTGAGCCCTGGCGTCGTTGCTCGCGCCGTAGATGTTGAAGCCGTGAACGGGGAACAGGTTCACCCGCGCTGTGGAGGGCAGGATCCCGAGCCGGAGCGAGGGCAGGCCAGCTTCGTCGATGAGGCGCTCGATTTGACCGCGCATGACCTTGGGTCCGCCGATGTTCGTGTAGAGAGCTTGCTCCCCGAGGATGACGTCGTAGTGATGCTCGCCGTCGTAGAGCACCTGCTGCCGCTTCATGCGCTTGGCGACTCCGGCCGGCACGTCGTTCGGGATGCCGAGGAACTCGACGACCTGGCCGAGGATCACCGTGGCGTAAGCCTCGGTCTGGAGGGTGCCCCAGACCATGTTGGGCACGTAGGCCCTGCCCTCACGGGTGCTCTGGTACCAGCCGACTACGTCGTCCTGGACTGCTTCCGTACCGGTGGACAGGCGCTCTTGCCACGGAACCGAGCTGGTCACTTCGTCCCCTTCCATGATTCCGCCACTGAGGCGGATCTCGGCGTGTGTTGCCTCCCGGCTGATGGTGGCGGCGAGCAGGCGATCTCGTAAGACCGGAAATGGTCAGGGCATGCGCTCGATCGCGATGGCGAGGGCGCCGAGGGCTTCCTTCTCGGGGCCGTAGATCGTGCGGATGTTGGCGAGCTGCTGGTCGCGGGTGGCGGTCGGGTTGACGTTTGCCGGGCCCTCGCCGTCGAGGAGGGCTTTGAAGTCGGGGTACTCGGTGACCCGGAGCACTCCGACGTCTGACGACGCGGTTCGGTCGGCCGAGTTCACCCGGTTCATTGCGCAGCGGAACGCCGACGAGTTCGTCGTGGAGCAACTGGAGGCCGACGTCGGCCGCCTCGCCCGTACGTACGTCAGCCACCCGTTGATGGAGCAGTACGTCGAGATCAAGCGGTTACGGGACGGGGTGTTCGAGCTGCTGCGCGGGCGCCAGCGCCCCCGGCAGACCACCGACCTCTACCTCTCTGCCTCTCGCCTCTGTGGCCTGTCCGCGCACGTCTGCCTCGACCTCGGCCACTACGACTCCGCCGCCACCCACGCCCGTACCGCACGCGCCTGCGCCGAGGCGGCCGGGCACGAGGGGATGCTGGCCTGGGTAAGGGCTGTGGAGTCGTTGATCGCGTACTGGACCGGGCGGTACGAGCAGGCGGCCCGGCTGGCGCAGGCCGGCCGGCGGCACAGAGCGGGCGGCAGCATCGGCGCACGGCTGGCGAGCCTGGAGGCACGGGCGTTGGCGATAGTCGGAGACTCGGCAGGTGCGCTCGCTGCCCTGTCGGATGCCGAAAGATCGCGCGAGGCGATCTCGGGTCGGGACGAGGTGCTGGGAGTCTTCGACTTCCCTGCGGCCAAGCAGTTCGCGTACGCCGGAACGACCCTCCTGGTCGTGGGTGGGCAGGAGCACGTCCAGCGGGCCATCGTCAGCGCGGAGACGGCGATCCGCCTCTATCGCAGCGCGGACGGAGACGATCAGTCGGTCGGTGACCTGTTCGCCGCGCACCTCGACCTCGCCAGCGGGCACCTGCTCCTGGGCGACCTGGACGGCGCGGAGGAGATGCTCGGCTTCGTGCTCCAGTCCTCGCCGGAGCGCATGTCGGCCAGCATCGTGCATCGGCTCACCGTTCTCGGGCGAGAGCTGGGAGGGCCGCAGTACGGTGGAGCCGCGCAGGCGGTGCACCTGCGCGAACGACTCCAGCACACGGCCGTCCGTGCGTCCCTGCCCGCCGCCCACCCTCCGGAGTTGCCGACGTGACCGACCTGTCCGCCGCCCACGACGCCGCCGTCACCGACCGGGCCCGCCTGGCGGGTAGCGCCTACAACGGAGACCGGGACCTGGCCGCCCGGCAGTCGCTCTACCAGTGGCAGACGCCCCGGTACGACCTGCCCGGCCTCGTCGCCGAACGGCTGGGCGACGTACGCGGGCGAGTAGTCGACATCGGCTGCGGCAACGGCAAGTTCACCCAGCGGCTCCGCCAGGACCGCCCGGACCTGTCCCTGCTCGGCCTCGACATCGCGCCCGGCATCCTTGCCAGCGTCCCTGGCTCGGTCGCCGTGGCGGATGCCACGCGGCTTCCGCTGGCGGTGGGTAGCGTCGACGCCGCTCTCGCGCTTCACATGCTGTACCACGTGCCCGACATCCCCCAGGCGGTCAGGGAGCTGGCCAGGGTCGTGGCCCGTGACGGGGTGGTGGTCGCCTCCACAAATGGCGACCGCGACAAGGCCGAACTCGACGACCTCTGGCAGCGGGCCGCCGGCGACGTCCTCGGCATCGACCGAGGCCCGGCCCGCATCTCGCTCAGCGCCCGCTTCTCCCTGGAGAAGGCCCCGGCCTTCCTTGGGGAGGAGTTCAGGCGGGTCGAGGTTGTCGAGCTGCCAGGGACCATCACGGTCCGCGACCCCGAGCCCGTCATCGCCCACATGGCCTCGTATCGAGCCTGGTCAGACCAGCACGACGTGCCCTTCGACGCGACGATCGACCGGGCCCGGGCCCTCGTCGCCGACGACATTGCCCGCAATGGCGCGTACGAGATCACCTGCCTTGGCGGCATCCTCGTCTGTCGCTGGTGAGATCAGCCCAGTGGAGGCCAGGGCCCAGCAAGCAGGCGTCCTGCCTCCTCGGCGATCGCTTCCGCCAGCTGGTCCCGGTCGCCGCGTCGGGTCGCTGCCCAGTCGTTGTAGGCGTTGGTCTTGTCGACCAGCGGCCTGAGCGACTGCGGCCGGGCCAGTGCGCCCCACCCTTCGTACGTGATCAGGTCGCCGCCGGCTCCGGAGTCCAGGCTGCCGTTCACGATCAGCTGGAGCCACCAGCGGACGAGTTCCCAGCGGGCCGCTTCCCACGGGAGGTCGGTGGTGTCGGCCGGGAGGTCCTGGAGCAGGCCGAGTTCGTCCAGCACCTGGTCGAATAGGGCGTCGGCTTGCTCGCGCTCGGAGCGCGACAGGCCGGCGAGGAGGGGGAGGGACTCCGTCTCGACGTCGAGGACCAGGGCCGTGAGGCCGGCTTCGATGAGCTGCTCCGGGTGGTGCCGACGGCCGATCAGACGCTCCAGGGCCAGCATCCGGAGGCAAGCGACGACCTCCTGTGCGCTCGTGGCGTACGGCGTGAAGGGCGTGGGCGCGGTGACGTCGATGCCCGGGCCGCTCTCGACGAAGTACGACCAGAAGTCGACTGTCGTACGGGCGAGGAGGCCGCTCGATCTGCCGACGAATTCGTGGTGGATGTAGTCGGTGAGGTCGTTCCCGTAAATGATGATGTCGGTCTGCCAGACGGACAGGACGGGATGCCCGTGCTCGCCCGCCGTGCCCGGCAGGTAGCGGTGTCCGTAGACCGGGACCAGCTGCGGTGCGCTCTCCAGCTTGGCCCTGGCGACGCGCAGTGCTTCGGATGTCTCCGCCGGCCTCGACGGCCAGGCGGGATGCCAGAACCCGTTGTGCTCCACGTCGAAGAGCACCCCTTCCACTGGCCACGCCAGCTGCCCGGCCAGGTCCTCGGGGTCGCCGTTGCGCCAGTCGGGCCACCGCGACGAGCCGTGCGGGAGCCCGGCGGCGAGGAAGACCCTGTGATCTGCCGAGAAGGTGAAGCCGAACCGTGTCTCGACCGCTTCGAGCTCTCGCTCGGTGAGCCCTGGCCCGATCTCGGTTCGGAGCATGCCCTGAAGGGCACGGGCGGCATCCAGGGTCAGTCGCGGCGTCGACGGCGTGTTCACCTCTGCCAGCGTAGTGAGCGGTACGGCCGCACATGCCAGGACGCTGTGGCAGTCCGCTGCCTCATCGCGCATTCGCTGCGACGGACTGCGACGACCTCGGCGCCGTTCGGGCTCCCTGCAGTGTCCGCCCGAAGGGGAGCGAATGGCAGGTCCGCCGGCGTGGTGGCGCCTACCCGAGGGCGGCGGCAGCGGCCTTGTAGTCGGCGGCCTGGGTCGGGGTGAGGTAGTGGCTGACGCGGATGAGCACGGTGCCGCTGACAAAGTCGTACTCGGCGAGCATGGGCATGCCCTTGGTGACGTTCTGGATGTAGTCGGCGCGGGCCTGGGAGTCGGCTGCGGTCGCGAATACCTCGATCGCTCCGCCGAGCCCGACGCTGCCGGGTTCCGCGCCGGCAACGTCGTCGACCTTGATGCGGGAGTCCGTGAACGTGACCTTGCTGGTGTACTGGTGGGGACGGCCGAGGAGATGGTTCGGGTCGTTGTCCTCGGTGACGACGCCCGAGAGCTTGGCGGACGGGACCTTGCCGGAAAGGGCCTTGAAGGCGTCGCTGGCGGTGAGCTCCTTCGCTGTCGGCTTGGTCGGGACGCCAGCGGTTGCAGTGGTGGCGTTCTTCGGCTGGTCGTTCTTCTGATCGCTCCCTGACCCGCATGCCGTCGTGGCCGCGAAGACGATGACGAGGGCGGCAGCGGACAGGACGGGCTTACGCATGATGGCTCCGAAGTGTGGCGGGTTGGGGTGTGTTGATCAGGTCGCAGAACTATTGCACTGCGATGTTGCAGTGCGTGCGGATACCGGAAGACCGGCTGGTCTGTATCCGGCCGGGTAGGTGGTGATGGGCCGACCGCGGAGGCGCGGGCTTGTCCGATGGCGTCTATCGGCAGCTTCGGATATCCGGACGTGCGGAATAGGGCCATGGACCGGGGGAGGGCCGCTTCTGGATACGGATGCTGGCCCCGGCATGCTCTCCCCACGGCTACTGGGTAGCGTCCCTCCGGTGAATCTGCACCTCATCAACGATGTGCCCGACGGCCTGACCCGACGAGCGCGATCCTTTGTCTCCGTGCATGGCGTCAAGGTCGACGTTCGCCCAGTCGAGGGGCACAGGCAGTGGTGGCTTGAGCGGGGCATCCCAGCAGTGGTGATCGATCGAATGGCGGCCTACCAAGAGCGATGGGGCGGTCTGCTCTTGCCACCCGCACCGCAGTACGACGGAGGCCCCAAGTACCTCGATCCGGACTCGCCCGAAGCGGACTCCGCAGGGTGGTGGTTCGAAGCCGGGATGCAGCGGACCGCAGTCCCCTACTCATTCATGGTCAGTCCATCTGGTGAGTTCGGTATCCAGGGAGATGAATGGGCGCCCCTCCACGCGACTATCGAGGGCTGGGTGGAGTCGCTTGCCTTGGCTCACCACGCATCTATGTGGGCAAGGCAAGTCACCAAGCTCGTCGGCGATGACGTCGACGGCTTCGACCTGAACGGCTTTGCGCCGGTGCGCGATCGCAGTGATCTACTCCGCCCTCGATGAGTGGGGGACTGCGGGGAGGCGTGGACGACGATGGCTGACCTTGCCGTTCAACCTCGTCTCGGCTGGTGTGGATATGGATCAGGTGGTGCTGCCAAGCCCAAACCGATCGCTACTCTCCCCGCATGATTGCGAACGGAGATCGCCAGTTCCCCTCCCCGCTCGCCGCTGCCATGGCGGTCCGGCTCGAGTGCATTGGCGCGGACGGGGTCGACTTCGAACCCTACGAGTCCTTTCTGACTGCTGATGAGACCACCGAGTGGTTCCGCGCATGGACAGGCAACGGCGAGCTGAACGGCGACGGCTTCCGCGTGTTCGGCCAGGACGGCACAGGCGGGTACGCGGCATTCTGGCTGGTTCGTCCCCGTCGGGAGCTGGTGGAGCAGCCCGTTGTTTTTCTGGGCTCCGAAGGAGAGGCCGGCGTTGTCGCTCGCGACTTGGGCGCCTTCCTGTGGCTGCTGGCTGACGGCTTCGGCCCGTGGGAAGCAGCCACCTCGTATGAGCCCGAGCCGGATTGGGCTCCCCAGGTCAATCGCGACCTGGCGGCTATCGCGGAGCAATTCGCTCCGGACCGCCGAGCGTCGGCAGCGGCGATCATCGCGCAGGCCACACAGGAGATTCCTGACTTCGACGACACGATCATGAAGCTCTGCCGCTGAGCCGGGCCCGATGCCCTGCCACGAGGCGTGGCGGGGTATCGGGCCGGGGTCAGCGGTGCCGACTGCGCTGTTCGGGCCTCGCGGCTGGTGTGGCCGAAGGGCGCGGCGTGGCGGACATGGATGGCGTTCCGCTGATAGTGCTTCGGCTGCGAGCTGCTTGCGTCCGCCGGTTCAGTTGAGCGCGGTGATGCGTCAGTTGAGGACATCGGCGGGGTGCTCGGCGCTGTCGAGTTCCCGCTGGCTGCCCACTTCGGCCAGGAGGCGTCGGGGGTTCTGGCCGGCGGTCTCGCCTCCGCGCTCATCGCCGGCGGCGCGAGCGTCAAGCAGGTGCAGCTCGTCCTCGGGCACGCGTCCGCCGTCATCACCTTGCGGATCTACGCGCACCTGTGGCCGGGGGAAGCAGACCGCACCCGGGCCGTCATGGACGCCGTGCTCGGCGGCCTGCGGACCGGGTGCGGACAGGTAGGCGACGTGACCTGCGAAACCGCAGGTCAGAACGCCTGACCAGAGATCAAGCCTTCTTCGTCTCCCAGAAGATGCGGTCGATCTCGGCGATGAGCTCCAGCGCCTTTTCGCCCGTCTTCGGGTCCGTCGACGCCTTGGCGGCCGAGAGGGCCTTCAGGGTGTCGTTGACCAGCTGGTTGAGCTCGGGGTACTTCTCGAAGTGCGGGGCCTTGAAGTAGTCGCTCCAGAGCACCGACACGTGGTGCTTGGCGAGCTCCGCGCGCTGCTCCTTGATGACCGTGGCGCGGGCGCGGAAGTGCGCGTCCTCGTTCGCCAGGTACTTCTCCTGGACAGCCTTGACCGACTCGGCCTCGATGCGGGCCTGGGCCGGGTCGTACACGCCGCACGGGAGGTCGCAGTGGGCGCTGACCTTCACCTTGGGGGCAAACAGGCGGGAGAGCATGGTGCCGTCCTTCCTCGTGATCGTCTTCTCAGGTGGGACATTACTCGGTGAGAAGGGCGATTTCGCGGGCGCCCCCTGGGGCTTAGGTCAAAAGTCCAGGGTCACCATGGGACTCGTGTACGAGTGGACGAGCGGACCGGGAGGTGCCGGATGAGGGAATCGGGGCGGGAGCGGGTGGCGGAAGCCGGGGCTCCGTTCGGGCTCGCCGAGGTGACGGGGGTGTCGATGGTGCCCACGCTGCTCCACGGTGACCAGTTGCTCGTGCAGTACGGGGCGCGGTTGCGGGCCGGGTGTGTGGCCGTGCTGCGGCATCCGCTCCAGCAGGATCTGCTCATCGTGAAGCGGCTGATCGAGCGACGGGACGGCGGCTGGTGGGTGCTCGGGGACAACCCGGACGCCGAGGGGGACAGCCGGGTTTTCGGAGCCGTACCGCCCGAGCTCGTTCTCGGGCGGGTGCGGGCCCGCTACCGGCCGGTGACGCCGGGGCGTCAGCGGTCGCCGGTGGTGATGCTCTCCTGGCTGCTCTCGGCGGTCAGGCCCGTGGCCTCCAGGCGCTTGCGGGCCCGGTAGGCGGCCACGTTGGCGCGGGTCGCGCAGCGGTCGGAGCAGTAGCGGCGGGAGCGGTTGGTGGAGGTGTCGAGGTAGGCGTTGCGGCAGGGCGGTGCCTGGCAGAGGCCGAGCCGGTCGGCGCCGAACTCCGTCAGGTGGAAGGCGAGGCCCATCGCCGCGATGGCCGCGTATCCCGCGGTCGCGTTCGAGGGGTGGTCGGCGAGGTGCATGTGCCACCGCGGCCGGCCGTCCTCGTCGAGGATGTCGTGGCCGGAGATCTGCGGGCTGACGGGGAACTCAAGGAGGAGGGAGTTCAGCAGGTCCACGGCTCCCGTGTGGTCGCCCTCGTCGGCCGCGGTGAAGACCGCCCGCAGCCGGGCGCGCACGGCGCGGAAGCGGGTCACGTCGGAGTCGGTGGCCCGGCGGGCCATCTGGGTGGCGGGGCCGAAGAGCTCGCGGATGACCTCGACGGAGGTGAGGGCGTCCTTGTTGCGGGTCGGCTCCTCGGTGTTGACCAGACGCACGGCGTAATCCGAGTAATAGGCCAGTTCCACTTGTAGTCCTTACTCCGGCGGTCTAGTGTCATGGTCGGTAAGGGGTAACGACTGTTGTCCCTGTCAGGGTATTACGCGAGGGGGAGGAGCGGCGATGACCGGAACCGACTGGGCGGGCTGGCAGGAGAGCTGGGACCGTCAGCAGGAGTGGTACATGCCGGACCGTGAGGAGCGGTTCCGGGTGATGCTCGACATGGTCGAGGCCTTGGTGGGGCCCAGGCCCCGCGTCCTCGACCTCGCGTGCGGTACGGGAAGTATCACGGATCGGCTCCTCAAGAGGTTCCCGGAGGCGACCAGCACCGGTGTCGACCTCGACCCCGCCCTCCTGGCCATCGCCGAGGGATACTTCGCCGGCGACGCCCGCGTCACCTTCGTGACCGCCGACCTCAAGGACCCCGCGTGGGCCGCCCGGCTGCCCCACGACTCGTACGACGCCGTCCTCACCGCCACCGCGCTCCACTGGCTGCACAGCGAGCCCCTGACGGCTCTCTACGGCCAGGTCGCCGGCCTCGTCCGCGACGGCGGCGTGTTCATGAACGCCGACCACATGATCGACGCGACCACGCCCCGCATCAACGCCGCCGAGCGCGCCCGGCGGCATGCCCGGATGGACCGGGAGAAGGCGACCGGGGTCCTCGACTGGGCCGAATGGTGGGCCCTCGCCGCCAAGGACCCCGTCCTCGCCGAGCCCACCGCCCGCCGCTTCGAGATCTACGGCGAGCACGCCGACGGCGACATGCCCTCCCCGCGCTGGCACGCCGACACCCTGCTCGCCGCCGGCTTCGGCGAGGCGAGGGCCGTCTGGGCCTCGCCCTCCGACACCCTTCTCCTCGCCGTCAAGTAGCCAGGACACGGGAGAGGGGCGGTACGGGTGACCCGTACCGCCCCTCTTCTCATGCCGTGCGCCCTACAGCACCTTCGACAGGAACGCCTTCGTCCGGTCGTGCTGCGGGTTGCCCAGGACGTCCCGCGGGTTGCCCGACTCGACCACCACGCCGCCGTCCATGAAGACCAGCGAGTCGCCGACCTCGCGGGCGAAGCCCATCTCGTGCGTGACGACGATCATCGTCATGCCCGACTCGGCGAGGTCCCGCATGACGTCGAGGACGTCACCCACCAGCTCCGGGTCGAGCGCCGAGGTCGGCTCGTCGAAGAGCATCAGCTTCGGCTCCATCGCCAGCGCACGGGCGATGGCGACGCGCTGCTGCTGGCCGCCGGAGAGCTGCGACGGGTAGTTCCCCATCTTGTCCCGCAGGCCGACCCGGTCGAGCAGGCGCTCGGCGCGCTCGCGCGCCACTGCCTTGGACTCGCCCTTGACCTGGATCGGGGCCTCCATGACGTTGCCCAGGGCCGTCATGTGGGGGAAGAGGTTGAAGCGCTGGAAGACCATGCCGATGTCACGGCGCTGGACCGCGACCTCGCTGTCCTTCAGCTCGTAGAGCTTGTCGCCCTTCTGCCGGTAGCCGACCAGATGGCCGTCGACAGAGAGCCGGCCGCCGTCGATCCGCTCCAGGTGGTTGATGCACCGGAGGAAGGTCGACTTGCCGGAGCCGGACGGGCCGACGAGGCAGAAGACCTCGCCGTTCTGCACTTCGAGGTCGATGCCACGGAGGATGTGGGCGGCGCCGTACGACTTGTGGACGCCCTCCGCCTTGACCATGGGCTGGCCGGTCATGCCGCTGCCTCCGGGGAACGCTTGAACGTGGTCAGGTTCGCCTTGACCCGCTGCCACGGGGTGGGCGGCAGGTTACGGGTCGAACCGCGGGCGAAGCGGCGCTCCAGGTAGTACTGGCCGACGCTGAACACGCTGGTCAGCGCGAGGTACCAGATGGAGGCGACGAAGAGCATCTCCATCACGGCACCGGCCGTGCTGCCGATGTTCGAGGACGCCCGGAGGAGTTCGGTGTACTGCACGGCCGAGACCAGCGACGAGGTTTTCAACATGTTGATGAACTCGTTGCCCGTCGGCGGCACGATCACCCGCATGGCCTGCGGAAGAACGATGCGGCCCATGGTCTTCGTCTGGGACATGCCGAGCGCGTGCGCCGCCTCGGTCTGGCCCTCGTCGACCGACTGGATGCCCGCGCGGACGATCTCCGCCATGTAGGCGCCCTCGTTGAGGCCGAGGCCGAGCAGCGCCACCATGAACGGCGTCATGACGTCGACGGTCTCGTTCTTGTAGATCGGCCCGAGGTCGATGTACTGGAAGATCAGCGACAGGTTGAACCACACGAGCAGCTGGACGTACACCGGGGTGCCGCGGAAGAACCAGATGTAGAGCCAGGCGACCGCGCCTGTCACCGGGTTCTTGGAGAGCCGCATCACGGCGAAGACGACGCCGAGGACCAGGCCGAGGGCCATGGACGCGACGCTGATGATGATGGTGTTCCACAGGCCGCTGATGACCGAGGTGTCGAACACCTTGTCCCACACCGTGTCCCAGATGATGTTGCCCTGGGAGAAGGCGTAGGCGAGCCAGCCGAGCAGTACGACGACCACGACGGCGCTGATCCAGCGCCCGTAGTGCCGCACGGGGATGGCCTTGATCGCCTCGTACGGAGTGCCCGAGGCGCCGGGCCCGGCCGGAGCGGCGGCCGGGTCCTTGCTGATCTTGTCAGTCACGACGACTGCCCTTCAGTGGAGCGGGGAGGTCACTTGCCGGCGTTGACGGTGGCCGACTTGACGGCGCTGTCCTCGACGTTCCACTTCTTCAGGGCCTCGGCGTAGGTGCCGTCCTTGATGATCGCGTCGAGCGCCTCCTTGACGGCGTCGCGCAGCTGCGGCTTGTCCTTCGAGACGCCGATGCCGAAGAGGCCGACGTCGCTCTGGCTGCCGACGACCTCGAAGTCGTTGCCGCCGCCCGAGGTCTTCGCGATGTACGCGGCCACCGGGTAGTCGTTCAGGTCGGCCACGGCGCCGCCGGCCTTGACGCGGGTCTGGGCCTCCGCGTCGGTGTCGAAGGCCTGGATCGTCAGCTTCTTGTCGCCGCACTTCGTGGCCTGGGCCTTGAAGGTGTCCTCGTAGATCGTGCCGCGCTGGACGGCCACCGTCTTGCCGCAGAGGTCGTCGAGGGAGTTGACGCCCTGCGGGTTGCCCTTCTTGACCAGGAGGGAGACGCCGGAGCTGAAGTAGTCGACGAAGTCGATGCCCTTGCCGATCTTCTTCCCGTTGTCGTCCAGGCCCTCCTGGCGCTTCTTGTTGTCCGTCATCGAGGACATGATCAGGTCCTGGCGGCCCGTGTAGATCGAGGTGATCAGACCGTCGAAGGTGCCGGACGTGAACTTGAACTCGACGCCGAGCTGCTTGCTCAGAGCCGCGGCGATGTCGGGGTCGACACCGACGATCTTGCCGCCCTCCGTGAACTCCATCGGGGCGTACGAGGCGTCGGTGCCGACCTTGATGACACCGGCCTTCTGGATGTCGGCGGGGAGCTTCGAGAAGAGCGGGGCGGCGTTCGCGGGGCCGCCGCTCTTCGTCGGAGTCGCGGAGCCGCCCTCGGTCTGGTCACCGCAGGCGGTCAGCAGCATGGAGCCGGCGACCGCGACGGCGGCGACCGCGGCAAGACGGGACGTGCGGGTCTTGGCGGTCGTACAGCGCGTGGTGCGTGCGGTCATGATCGGGTTCCTCCGGCGTGTGAGGGAGTTGCCAGGTGGTCACGTACACCTCTTCGAGTGTCGTGACCTCGTGTGATTACGGCATCTTGCCATTCGGACCGCCCCAAACCGACGGCTGCGGATGTCAAAATCGGGTAACGGGTGACGGCCGAATGCCGACAGGCCGGTACATCAGGGCCGGATCTTCTTCGGGATCCCTTCCCCGCCACCGAAAAATCTCCTGTGTATCTCGCCATTCGGACGAGCGGAAGGCCGCCAATCGGGTGGGGAATGCATCTATCGGGACATGGGGTGACGTGTCGTTCTCCGTCCGTGTCCGAATGCACTCGGTATGAGTCGCGTCACCGAGCGGATATGGACTCGTCTGCGGTGCCGTCCGTCCGGTAAGAAGGATCCTTACACCCCTCATCCGGGGCTCAGGGCGCGTTGTGCGGCGCGCCCGCGCGGCTGCCAGACACGGCGGCCGCGGTGCCTCCCCACCCCTCCTCAACCGGGAGTGGCCACCCTCAAATGAAACAGACTTAAGGGGTTCAACCCAATGGCAGCGGAGATCGTCAATCCTCGCAACGACAGTGGTACGGAAGGGGCTCCGGAGGAGCCCTTCGATCCTGTCTTCGCCCTTCACCGGGGCGGCAAGATGGCCATTCAGGCCACCGTCCCCGTGCGGGACAGGGACGACCTGTCCCTCGCGTACACGCCCGGCGTCGCCAAGGTGTGCACCGCGATCGCCGAGCAGCCCGAGCTGGTCAACGACTACACCTGGAAGTCCCAGGTCGTGGCCGTCGTGACCGACGGTACGGCGGTGCTCGGCCTCGGTGACATCGGCCCGGAGGCCTCCCTCCCGGTCATGGAGGGGAAGGCCATCCTCTTCAAGCAGTTCGGCGGCGTGGACGCGGTCCCGATCGCCCTCGCCACCACCGACGCCGACGAGATCGTCGAGACCGTCGTCCGGCTCGCCCCGTCCTTCGGTGGCGTGAACCTGGAGGACATCTCGGCGCCGCGGTGCTTCGAGATCGAGCGGAAGCTCCAGGAGCGCCTCGACATCCCCGTCTTCCACGACGACCAGCACGGCACCGCGATCGTCACCCTCGCCGCCCTCCGTAACGCGGCGAAGCTGACCGGCCGGACCCTGGGCGACCTGCGCGCGGTCATCTCCGGCGCGGGTGCGGCCGGCGTCGCCATCGCCAAGTTCCTCCTGGAGGCGGGGCTCGGAGACGTGGCCGTCGCCGACCGCAAGGGCATCGTCAGCCGCGACCGCGAGGACCTCACGGACGTCAAGCGCGAACTCGCCGAGCTCACCAACAAGGCCGGGCTCGTCGGCTCCCTGGAGAGCGCCCTGGCCGGCGCGGACGTCTTCATCGGCGTCTCCGGCGGTACGGTCCCCGAGGCCGCCGTCGCGTCCATGGCTCCGAACGCCTTCGTGTTCGCCATGGCCAACCCGAACCCCGAGGTCCACCCCGACGTCGCGCACAAGTACGCGGCCGTCGTGGCGACCGGCCGTTCGGACTACCCGAACCAGATCAACAACGTCCTCGCGTTCCCCGGCATCTTCGCCGGCGCGCTCCAGGTCCGGGCCTCCCGGATCACCGAGGGCATGAAGATCGCCGCGGCCAACGCGATCGCGGACGTGGTGAGCGACCAGCTCGCCGCCGACTGCGTCATCCCGTCGCCGTTCGACGAGCGGGTCGCCCCGGCCGTCGCGGCCGCGGTCGCCGCGGCCGCCCGCGCCGAGGGTGTCGCCCGCCGCTGACGCGCGCACCCCGGAGTGTCACCCGCCGGCACGTCCGCCGGTACGCCGAAAGGGCCCTGTTCCGCACGCCGGGACGGGGCCCTTTCGCGTACGCCGGGACGGGGGCCTCCGCGCATGGGGGGGGCGGGGGTCGTTCGTGTACGGCGGGGCGGCCCTGTGCGTACGGCGGCGGGGCGGGCCTCTCCGTGCACGGCGGGGCGGGGCCTTTCCGTGCACGGCGGGGCGGGTTCGTGGGCGACGCGGGTCACACCGGGGCGTGGTTCCCCTCGCCGTCCGCTGCGGCCTAGGGTCGGGGCCATGTTCGCTGCCTACGCTGCCCGAATCGACCGCGACCAGCCCTTGAACGGCCTCGAATTGGGCGAACGCCCCGAGCCCGAGGCGCGGCCCGGCTGGACCACCGTCACCGTCAAGGCCGCCTCGCTCAACCACCACGACCTGTGGTCGCTGCGCGGGGTCGGGCTGCCCGAGGAGAAGCTGCCGATGATCCTCGGCTGCGACGCCGCCGGCATCGACGAGGACGGCAACGAGGTCGTCCTGCACTCCGTGATCGGCCAGACGGGTCACGGCGTCGGGCCCGACGAGCCCCGGTCCATCCTCACCGAGCGCTACCAGGGCACCTTCGCCGAGCGGGTGACCGTGCCCCGCTGGAACGTGCTGCCCAAGCCGAAGGAGCTCTCCTTCGAGGAGGCCGCCTGCCTGCCCACGGCCTGGCTGACCGCGTACCGGATGCTCTTCACCAACGCCGGGGTACGGCCCGGGGACTCGGTGCTCGTCCAGGGCGCGGGCGGCGGAGTCGCCACCGCCGCGATCGCCCTCGGCAAGGCGGCCGGCCTGCGGGTCTTCGCCACCAGCCGCGACGAGGCGAAGCGCAAGCGGGCCGTCGAGCTCGGGGCCGTCGAGGCCTACGAGCCCGGCGCGCGGCTCCCGCAGCGGGTGGACGCGGTCATCGAGACCGTGGGCGCCGCCACCTGGTCCCACTCGGTCAAGTCGCTGCGGCCGGGCGGCACCCTCGTCATCTCGGGCGCCACGAGCGGCGACCGGCCCGCGCACGCCGAGCTGACCCGGATCTTCTTCCTGGAGCTGAAGGTGGTCGGTTCGACCATGGGCTCCAAGGACGAGCTGGAGGACCTGCTGTCCTTCTGCGCGGCGACGGGCGTCCGGCCGGTGGTCGACGAGATCCTGCCGCTCGACCGGGCGCGCGAGGGCTTCGAGCGGATGGCCTCCGGCGAACTGTTCGGAAAGATCGTCCTGAAGACCTCCTGACGAACCTCTTGATGACTCGTCAGTCTTGCTGATGGGATCTCTGGCACGCGAAACGTGAACATCTCTCACTTCCTCGTGCCGGAGGTCCTCCTTGTTGCGAACGTCGCGAACCACCCTTGCCGCGGGCGCCGTCCTCGCCGCGCTGCTCGCCCCGACCGGCGTCGCCCACGCCGAGAGCCCGGGCGGTGACCGGATACCCGCCCTCACCGACGAACACGGCCGCGTCCTCACCCTGCGCGGCTGGAACGTCGAGGACAAGGTGAACCGCGGTGACGCCGCCCTCACCGCGATCACCGAGCGGCATTTCCGCGACATGCGGGCCAGAGGGTTCAACTTCGCCCGCCTCCTTGTCTTCTGGGACGACCTGGAGCCCCGGCCCGGTCAGTACAGCCAGGGCTATCTGCGGAAGATCGAACGGATCCTGGACTGGGCCGGGAAGCACGACGTCAAGGTCCTCATCGACGCCCACCAGGACGTCTTCGGACCCGCCTTCGGCCACCGCGGCGTGCCCGCGTGGGCGACCAGGACCGATGGACTGCCCTTCACTCCGCGCCCGGACGACTGGTTCTCCGAGTACTTCGAACCCGCCGTCCAGCGGGCCTTCACCCACCTCTACGAGGACGAGGACCTGCGGCTCGCCCAGGCCCGCATGTGGCGGGTGCTCGCCGACCGCTTCGAGGACCACCCGGCCGTCATCGGCTACGACCTGATCAACGAGCCGATGGGCGAGCTCCGGGAGGGCGAGGACCTGGCCACCGCGGCCCGGCGCATCGAGCGGGACCAGCTCACCCCTCTGTACAACCGCCTGGCGGACGCCGTCCGGTCGGTCGACCCGTCCACCTGGATCTTCGTCGAGCCGACCCCCATCGTGGGCGAGGGCGTGCCCACCGGGCTCGGGCGGATCGACGACCCGAAGATCGTCTACGCACCGCACTTCTACAACACCGGCATGGAGGCCGGAGCCGACTACGACCCCGCCGCCGGCTGGATCGAGAGCTATGAGCAGGCCGTCACCCTGTACCCCAAGGAGTACAAGGTGCCCGTGGTGGTGGGCGAGTGGGGGCCGCTCAACAACTCCCTGCCGAACATGAACCGCTTCTACCGCGAGGCGATGGCCTCCCTCGGCCGCTACGGCTCCGGCTGGGCGGGCTATGTCTGGTGCTACGGCGGCGGCTACTGCGCCGTGGACGGCGCCGGAACCTTCCGTACGAACAAGGAGCTGACCGCCGAGCCGTACGCGGAGGCGGTCGCCGGCACGGTCCGCTCCGCCGCGTACGACCAGGGGACGGGGACCTACCGCCTGTCGTACGACTCCGCCGGGCGGCGCGGCCCCCGGATCACCGAGCTCTCCCTGCCGGCCGGCACCTGGCACGTGAAGACCGGGGGCGGAGCGCTTGTGCTCCGCAAAGCCGGCGGCAAGACCGGCGGCAAGGCCTGGGTCCTCGCCGCCCCGGGCGCCCGGGTGACGGTCACCGTCACCCGGGGCTGAGCCCCGGCGGTGCGACCCGGCGCAGCCCGGGGACCGAGGGTCGGCGCTGAGGCCCGGCGCGGCCCGGGGCTCAGGCCCGGCGGCCGCCCGGTCGTCCTCCTATGCTCTGGGCCGTGACCGCAGCAGGCCCGTGATGCGCATCGCCGCCGTGGACAACTGGTCGCGCGCCTCGGTCAGTTGGTCCTGGGTCACCCCGTGGTCGCGGGCCGCGTCACGGATCTCGTCGCGGAAGCGGTCGAGGAGCCGGTCGAGGTCACGGGCCGGGTCGCCCGAACCCGCCGTGTCCCGCGCCCACTCCGGCGCCTCGCCGGCCGGGGCGGTCGCGGACGGCGGCTCCTGGCCGGCGGCCTTCGGGTGCGTCGTGCCCGTCACGAGGTCGCCGAGCTGGGCCGTGATGCCCGAGAGGCCCTCCCAGACCCCCTTCGGCCAGTCGCCCCGCGAGAACCGGTCCTGGACCTCCTCCTGCACCTGCTGGGCGATCCGCTGGAACTCCCTGGCCTGGTGGCGGGCGGACTTCGCCTCGGCGCGGGCCTGACGGGCCTGCTCCTTCCACTCCTGACCGACCCGGCGCAGCTCCTCCTTGGCGTCGGCGAACGAGGAGGACTCCGCCGCTCTGGTCCGGCCGGCCGCCGCGCGCATCTCGCTGCGCACCCGGCCGGCCGCGCCACGGACGTCGTCGCGGATCTCCGCCGCCAGCTCCGACACCGACTCGCGGATCTCCCGCTCCAGGTCGTCCAGTTCGGCGCCGCGACCGGCCAGCTCGGCGCGGCCCGCGTCGGTGATCGAGTACACCTTCCGGCCACCCTCGCTGGCGTGGGTGACGAGGCCCTCGGCCTCCAGCTTGGCGAGCCGCGGGTAGACCGTGCCCGCGGAGGGTGCGTAGAGCCCCTGGAAGCGCTCCTCCAGGAGGCGGATCACCTCGTAGCCGTGGCGCGGGGCCTCGTCGAGCAGCTTGAGCAGATAGAGACGGAGGCGGCCGTGCGCGAAGACGGGCGGCATGTCAGAGCACCTTTCCGGTCGCGGAGGGGGCGGGGGAGGGGGTGGAGTCGGTGTCCCCGTCCGGCTCGGGGCGCCGGAGCAGGGCGATGGAGCCGGAGACGGTGGTCGCCTTGAGGGTGCCCCGGCCCGCACCGAGGGTGCCGGTCACGGACTTGGCGCCCCACTGGCCGCCCACGCGCAGATCCTCGAACGCGTTCGACACGGAGCCGCTCGTGGTGCTCGCCTCGACCCGGGCGTCGGCCGGGTGCGGGAGTCTGATGGCGACCTCACCGGAGACGCTGCTGAGCCGGATGTCCGCGGGCGGCCCTTCCCGGCCGGCGCCGTCGAGGTCGATGACCATGTCGCCGCTGACCGTCTCGGCCCGCACGGAGGCGCTCGCGCCCTCGATCACCGTCACGTCCCCCGTCACGGAGTTGACCCGGAGGGAGCCCGTGACCGACTGGGCCTCCAGATTCCCCGAGACGCTCTCGGCGCGGACCGGTCCGGAGAGCCCGAGGAGCGTGGTGTCGCCCGTGACGCCGCGCACCTCCGTACGCCCCCGGATGCCGGTGACGACGGCCTCGGCCCCGACCACTCCCACCTCGACGTCGACGCCCGCGGGGACGGTGACGGAGACGACGACCCGGCGCCGGAACTCCTTGCGGTCGAGCCACTTGAGGATGTTCTTCCACTGCAGGTCGTCGTAGCCCACGATCAGGGCGGAGCCGTCCTGCGTCACGGTCAGCGGCGGGCCCTCGATCTCGGCGATCTCCACCCGGGCGGAACTCTCGTCCGTCCCCACCACGTTCACCGTGCCGTTGACGACGCGGATCTGGAGGCGGGTCACGGGGTCGGCCGGCGCCAGCTTCGTCGGCTCGGTGACGGACCACTCTGTCATGGTGCTGACCTCCCGTTTCGGCAACGCAACATATCGCGTCTTGCGATACACACGATATATCGCGGCCAAGTGAAGTCAACCCTGACTCTTCCCTGACAGGGTGTGCAATCACCGTCGTACACGGACAAATTGGCCTAGCGTGGGCTCCATGAACGCGACATCCGGACCGGGCGCCGCCGGGGCGCTGCTGCTCTGCCGTGCCGATCCACCGGCGGTGCGGCGGCCGGCCCGGCTGCTCGGCGAACGGCTGCTCCTCGCCCCGGCGGGCGACGGCTGGAGCGTCCTCGTACCGGAGGGGAAGCCCTGGCTCCCCGGAGGGGAGGCCGTCGAACAGGTCGTCACCGGCTGGGCCACGGCCCTCGCCGTCTCGGCCGCCACCTGGCCCGTCGTCGCGGACGGGGACGGGGCCGGCCTCACGCTCGCCGCCGGCTTCCGGCGTCCGGTCGGCTACACCTGGCTCGCGGACGGCACGCCCGTCGGCGAGGACGAGGCCATGCGCACCTTCGCCGCCCGGCTCGCCCTCGACCCCGTCCTGGACGTACAGGCCCTGGAACCGCTCACCGTGCCCGACCCGGAAGCCGACGCCCGCAGCCGGCTCGTCGGCATCGTCGCCGTCCTCACCCGCACCGGGCTCGCCCTGCCGACCGGGCTCCTCGCCGGCGAGAGCGCCGACCGGCTCCGCTCCGTCGCCCTTGCCCAGGGCGCCGAGCAGCTCGAACGCCCCGACCGGCAGGAGGCCGTACGCGCCGAACCGGAGGCGGCGGAGGGCGGACCCTTCGGGACGTACGCGCGCGGTCCCGAGGCGCGGGTGCGGGGAGGCTCCAACGCGCGCGTGCTGGGCGGGGTCCAACTCGCGGCGGGGCTGCCGCTGCTGCTCTGGGGCATCGGCCGGCGCGACGGCGGCTGGGCGACGGCCGGGGCACTGCTCGTCGCGTACGGCGCGCTCGCCCTCGCCCGTGACCGGCTACGGGTGGTCTGACGGGGCGGCTGCGCGTACGCGGACGGGACCGGGTGCGGGGTGGGGGAGGCCCTCCTGACGCGGGCGCCGGCGAGGTGGCGGAAACCTCGCCGACGCGCGGGTCCCGGGAGCCACGTCGCCGACGCGCGCACTCCGGCAGCAACGTCACCGACGCGCGCGCCCGGGAGCCCGGTCGCGCGCGCGTGCGGAACGAAACCCGGCCCCGCGCGGGTGCGCTCTACTCGTCCTCGTCCTCGTCGTCGTCCAGACGGGCCAGCCAGGTCGCGAGGCGCTCGACCGGCACCTCGAAGTCGGGGTTGAGGTCGACGAACGTCCGCAGCTGCTCGGCGAGCCACTCGAAGGTGACCTCCTCCTCGCCTCGCCGCTTCTCCAGTTCCTCGATGCCACGGTCGGTGAAGTACATGCGATCAGGATAGGCCGTACCTCTCCCGTCCCCTGTCGCCCGTCAGTCCCACCGACTAGCCTTCCTCATCATCGTTTCGGGGACCGGGGGCGCTGTGACACACGGGATCGCTCGTATTCGGCTGGACGACGGCACGCCCGTGTGGGCCCGGGTCAGTGACGTGCAGGAACTCGGCAGGGGCGGAGGGTTCCAGGACACCGGCGTCAGGGACCGGGTGGTCTCGATGGCCGGCGGGCTCACGGACGTGGTGCGCGGGGTGGTCGGCTCGCTGCGCGCCGGACTCGACCCGCAGGGCTCCGTAGAGGTCGCCGTCAGCTTCGGCATCGAACTGTCGGCGCAGTCGGGCAAGGTCATCGGGGTCCTCGCGGACGGCTCGGGCAAGGCCTCCGTGAACGTCTCCCTCACCTGGACCGAACCGGGCCCCATACCCGCGACGGACCCCGCGACGGACCCGGCGGCGGACCCGGCGGCGACACCGGCGCCCGCGGCCGATCCCGCGCTCGCACAGAACCAGGCCGAGCAGGACCAGCGCCAGGACACCCCCCACAGAGCCCCCCACACCCGCCCGGGGGCCGATGAGCGCGCATGAGCGCCTTCGACGCTCTCGTGCGCCCCGCACTCGTACGCATCGCCGCCCCCGGCTGCGGGTATGACCCGCACGGCGACCGGTACTGGGGCACCGGCTTCTTCATCGCCCCCGGCTGGGTGCTGACCTGCGCCCATGTCGTGGCCGAGGGGGGAAGCGCGGTGTGGAGGAGGGAGCCCGCCGTCGGCGTCACCTGGGAGGACGGCAAGACCACCCGGGAGACCACCGGCACCGTCGTGCTCGCCCTGCCGCGCCCCGACCGGCCCGACGACCCGCCGGACCGGTGGGCCTTCCCCGACCTCGCGCTCATCAGGGTGTCCGGCGCGCAGAAGGCGTCCTGCGTGCGCCTCAGCGAGCGCCCGCCCGTCCCGCCGACCGCCGTCGGACTGCACGGCTGGTCACGGGAGACCGGCGAGCTCGGCGTCCGGCACGTCCACGGCACCCTGATCGGCAGCGACGGGAAGGCGCTCATCACCGACTGGGTCATGCCCGTCGAAGGCTGCTCGGGCGGGCCCGTCGTCGACCATCAGCAGGGGGCCGTCGTCGGCCTCAACAAGGGCCGTGGGCGCGACGGCGGGGCGGTCGTCCCCGTCACCGCCCTGCGCGGGCTGCACGACCTCCCCGGCGGCGAGGCCATGGGCGAGGCGCTGCGCGCCCACGACCGGTACCACCTGGCCCGCTACCGCTCGCTCGACGACCGGCCCGACTGGACCCGCACCCAGCGGAAACTGTCCGGCGCCCAGGGCGTGAGCCCCGGCCTCCGCACCCAGCTGTACGGGCACTTCGCCGAACTGCCCGCGCCCACCGCGCCCGGCGAGATCATGGACCTGATCGACCAGGTCAAGGCCTGGATCAGGGACGACGACCTGCCGGACGCCCTGGAGGACGACCCGCGGACCTGGAGCGAGGGCGCCGGGCTCCTGCGCGGCCTGCGGGCGCCCCGCAGGGACGGCGTCCGCGACCTCGACCTGGACGCGGTGCTCCTGTACGCGGCCCATGTCGTCCGGCACGTCGGCGGACGGTACGGAGACCGGGCCGACACCACGGCGCTCACCCGCTGGATCGTCGACGAGTCGGGCGACGCCGACCGGCACCTCCGGCGCGAGATCGACCGGCTCGTCACCCCCGGCAGGCCCGCGCCGCTCTCCGTACGCGAACCACGCGCGCGTGCCGACGTCCTCCTGGAGATCGACACCCCCCGCTACGACCGGCGTTACCCGTGGCGGGTCAAGCTTCTCCTCGACGGACACACCGTCAGCCCGCTCCACTGCGACGACCGGGGCGTCGAGCGGGCCCGTCTCAGGGAGACCCTCCGCGAACCGCTCGCCGACGCCCTGCGGCGCGGCGACAGCGGACCGCACCTGGCCGCCGTGGAGGCGGTGCTGCCGCGCGAGCTCTTCGACGAGCCCCTCGACACCTGGCGGCTCGAACCCCCGCAGGGCCCCGAGGACGCCTGGGCGACCACGCTCGGCCAGCGCAGGATCGTCGTCATCCGCGACGCCCGCCGCCACGCACGGGAACCGGCCCCCGAATGGCGCGAGCGCTGGGACGCGGACGAGCGCGGCCCGCTCCGCGCCACCCCGCTGCGCGCCGAGGTGGCGGCCGCAGGGCCGGACGCCCACACCCCGCGCGTGCGTCGGGAGACCTGGGCGGAGACGTACGACCGGCTCCGTGAGGCCGAGGCCGGCGCCGTCCCCGTGTACTGCGGGCACGTGGGGAGCGGCGACGGGCTGATGGCGATGAACGCGGCCCTCGCCGCGGGCCATCCGCTCGCCCTCTGGCGTACCGGCGCCCACGACCACACCGACTGCGCGGAGTTCCACGAGCGGGCCGACCGGCTGCTCGCCACCGCCCTCACCGCCTGGGACGTACGCGGACCCGTCCGCTCCCTGCGCACCCGCGCCACGGACCCGGCGGCCGGACCCGAGGCGCGGGCCGCGTACGCGTGGGCCGAGGGCATCGCCGTGCTGCTCGACCCGCCCGACCGGCCGCCGCACGGCGGGCGCCTGGAGGCCCCGCCCCTGCTCGGGGAGGGGGAGCAGTGACCGGAGCGGCCACCGGGACGCCGCCGCCGCGATCCGTCCGGTTACGCCATCGGCAGGCCCCGCCCGCGGGCGGTACCGTCGACGGACCCGGCATCGACACCACAGCCAGGAGGAGTCCATCGTGAACGATTGGCGGATCTACCGTGGTGCCGGTTCTCCGCACGACGAGATACAGCGGCTGCCCGCCCCGCCGCCCTGGCGGGACTTCTCGACGGGCAGCGCGGACGACACCCTGGCCGGCTCCGACCGGCGGCTCGGCGTCAAGCGCAGACTCGTCCAGAACCACCACCCCAGGCCCGCCGAGACGGACGCCGTCAACGCCGCCCTGTACCTGCGGCGCCCGCTCCTCGTCACCGGCAACCCCGGCACCGGCAAGTCCACCCTCGCCCACGCCGTCGCCCACGAACTGCGCCTCGGTCGGGTGCTGCGCTGGCCGATCGTCAGCCGCACGACCCTCCAGGACGGGCTCTACCGGTACGACGCCATCGGCCGGCTCCAGGACGTCCAGCTGGAGCGCGCCCAGGCCGGATCGCCCGGCTCCGCCGCCGCGGCCCCGGCCGGCATCGGCTCGTACATCCGGCTCGGACCGCTCGGCACCGCGCTGCTCCCCTCCGAGCAGCCCCGGGTGCTGCTCATCGACGAGCTCGACAAGAGCGACCTCGACCTTCCGAACGACCTCCTGAACGCCCTGGAGGAGGGCGAGTTCGCCATTCCCGAGCTGGAGCGGCTCGCCGACCGCGAGCCCGTCGTGGAGGTGCTCAGCGACGACGGCCGCAAGGTGCGGGTGTTCGGCGGCCGGGTCCGCTGCACCACCTTCCCCTTCATCGTGCTCACCTCCAACGGCGAACGGGACTTCCCCGCCGCCCTGTTGCGCCGCTGCATCCGCCTGGAGCTCGAACCGCCCGGCGAGGAGCAGCTCCGCGCCATGATCGAGGCCCACCTCGGCACCGAGGCCGCCGCGGGCGACGGGGAACAGGGGCTCGTCCAGCGCTTCCTCAACCGCGAGCCCGGCGAGGTGATCGCCACCGACCAGCTGCTCAACGCCCTCTATCTGACCCAGCACGCCTCCCGCGCCGAACGGGTCACCAGGGAACGCATCGCCGACATGCTCATGCAACCGCTCGATCAGCCGAGGTGACGGTCGGATGCACCGGATGCATCTGGAAGAACTCACCCGCAGACTGCGGGACGGCGGACAGGACCCCACCGCCGAGGACGTCGCCGACGCGCTCTGGCTGGCCCAGTGGCTCCCCGGCCCCGCCCCGCGCGAGCCGGAAGGACAGCGGAGCCCGGAGAGCGACCCGTCGTCGGAGACGGCCGAGGACGCCTCCGACGGTTCGCGCCGCTCCGACGGGCATCCGGGCCCGAGCGGGAGCGGCGCCGGGGAAGCCGGTGCCGCAGGTGACGGCGGGGGAGCGGAAGGAGCCGCGGGCGGGCCGCCGGGGCCCGGCGCGCGCGAGTCCGTCTCCCTGCACATGGTCATCGGGACCCGTGGAGCCGCCGGAGCGGACGGCGTCCCGGACGGCGGTGGAACAGGGCGTACGGAGCGGGGCGCGACCCTGCCCGTCCGCGCCCCCGGCGCCAACGCCCTGCCCGGCCTCCTCAGCCTCCAGAAAGCCCTCCGCCCCCTGCGCGGCTACGCCCTCGCGCCGCACCGCCCCGGCGAGGGCACCCTCGACGAGGAGGCCACCGCCGAACGCAGCGCCGCCGCCGGCATCCTCACCCCCGTCCTGCGCCCCGCCGCAGGTCGCCGCCCCGACATCCAGCTCCTCATGGACACCGGCCCCGCCATGGTCGTCTGGAGCCGGATGGTCGAGGAACTCCGCCAGGCCTGCCAGCAGTCCGGCGCCTTCCGGGACGTCCAGGTCCACCGCCTGTACGACACAGGGGAAGGCCCCCCGCTCGTCACCACCACCTCCGGCGCCGACGGCAGGCCCCGACTGCGACCCGTCGACCAGCTGCACGACCCCACCGGCCGCCGTCTCACCCTCGTCGTCAGCGACTGCGTCGGACCCCTCTGGCAGCGCGGCGCCGCCCAGCGCTTCCTCCGCCAGTGGCCCCGCCACTCACCGCTCGCCCTCGTCCAGCCCCTGCCGCCCCGGCTCTGGCCCCGTACCGCGCTCCCCGCCGAACCGGGCACCTTCCAGCGTTCCGCAACCCCCGGCGGTCACACCGTCTTCCGCTCCGACGACGAACCCTGGGGACCCCGGACCCCCGGCCGCCGCGCCGTCCCCGTGCTCACCCCGACCCCCGAGGCCTTCGCCTCCTGGACCCGGCTCCACACGGGGCACGGTGGCAACGCCGTACGCGGCTGGGCCGCCTGGCTCGGCCCCGCGCCGGTCGACGCGCGCGCGTCCCGCACGCCCCGCGCGCCCCGGGGCGACGACGAGCTCCTGCGCGCCTTCCGCGCCGGAGCGTCACCCGGCGCGCTCCGCCTCGCCGTCCACCTCGCGGCGGCCCCCCTGACGCTGCCCGTCATGCAGCTCGTGCAGCGCGCCATGCTGCCGGACACCGGCCCCATGGAGCTGGCCGAGGTCCTGCTCAGCGGGCTCCTGCGACGGCTGCCCGGCCCCACCCCGTACCCCTGTTTCAGCTATCCGCCCGGCATCCAGCAGCACTTCCTCGGCTCGCTCGACCCCAGCGCCGCCGCCCTCGTCCTCAAACACTGCTCCGCCTATGTGGAGCGCAATTTCGGCCAGGGCATGCGCAACTTCCCGGCGCTCGCCGCCGCCCGGCTCGCGGGAGCGGGAGCGGGAGCGGGAGGGACCGGGACCTCGGCCGATCCCGGCCGGGACGCCACCAGAGGCCCCCGCGAACCACGCCACGGGACCCACGCGACTCACGAGACCCACCGGTCCGACAGCGCCGAGGACGCGACCTACGAGACCGACGAACCCCTCGGCCCCGACGGCGCCGAGACCGAGCTCTTCGCCCGCATCCCCGCGCGCGTCCTCCGCTTCTACCACCCCGACCTCATCACCCCCGACCCGCTCACCGAGGCCCGCCGCCTCCTCGCGCAGGGCCGCGGCCAGTCCGACCCGGCCCTCCTCGCCGGCGCCCGCGAGCGCGCCGAGGCGGCGCTCCCCGACGAACCCGTCGAGGCCCGGATCGTCCTCGCCCGCGCCCTGTACGCCGAGGCGGGCACCGCCGCCGCCCGGCGCACCGGCCGCCGCCCGGAGCTCCTCGGTCAGGCCGCCGACACCCTCGTACGGGCCGGTGAACTCGCGCCGCCCGGCGACGAGGCCTGGGCCGACGTCCGGCTGGAACTCGCCGTCGTCCATCACGCGCTGTGGCGCGAGACCGACGACACCGGCCATCTCGACGCGGCCCTCACCGCCCTCGCCGAGGACGCCGACCGGTGGCCCGAGACCGCCCGCCACACCCTCCATCTCCGCCGTGGGCGCCTGCTCCTCGCCCGCGGCGACGGCGCCGCGGCGGCGGGCGAGCTCACCGCCGCCCTCACCCTCCACGAGAGCGCCGCCGCCCTGCTCGACCTCGCCGACGCCCTCCGCCTCGCCGAGGCGGAACCGGCCAGGATCGGCCCCGTGCTCGACCGCGCCGAGCCCCTCCTCGGCGACGGCCGCTCCCTGCGGCTGCGCTTCATCACCGCGCGTGCCCGGCTGTACGACACGGAGGGCGACGGGGCCGCCGCCGACGCCGCGTACGAGGAGGCCACCCTGCTCGCCCCCGCCGACAGCGCGCAGCGCGGCCCGCTGCTGCTCACCTGGGGCGGATCGCTGCTTCGGCGCGCCGCGGCCGGCGCCGGTACGGCCCCCGTCGACCGGGCCGAAGGCGTGCTGCGCGAGGCCCTCACCCGGCTGCCCGCCGGGGCGCCCGAACGGGCCAGGGCGCGGACCCTCATCGGCAGCGTCCTCGCCCTCCGCTTCCACCGCGCCGGATTCCTCCCCGACCTCTTCGAGAGCCGCCATCTGCTCGAACACGCCCTCCGGGGCACCGAAGACCCGGCGGACCGGGCCGAGGTGTGGCTGCAACTGGGCCGGGTGCGGCTCGAACTGGCCGAGACGGCGCGGGACGGGCTGATCGGTGACGCGCTCACCGCCTACCGCAACGCCGGCGAGGAGTCCCGTACCGCCGACGGAGACACTCCGGGCACGGTCACCGGCGCCCGCGCGTCGCACGCCCAGGGAGCCGTCCTGTGGCTGATGGGCCGGCCGGCCGGGGCCAGGACCGCGCTGCTCGCCGCCACCGAGCGGTGGCGGCGGCTGACCGGGCACCTCGTGGAGGTGGACTGGGCGGACGTGGAACGGACCAGAGCCCTGCTGAGGGAGGTGGAAGGAGTGGCGGGAGATGGCCACGGGAGGCTCTCCGCCGAGGACCGGCGCAGGATCGCACCGCCCTGGTGGGCCTGGAGCGGTACCACCGGATGAGCTGCCGAGGATCGGCTGATAACGGGGGCGCGCATGGGCGCAGTTGAATCGAAAGGGTTTCCGGTCTCCCGGCGTCGGGAAGAACCGCTGCGCCGCTACGACCGTGGGGGACAGCGTCGGTGAGGAGGAGCCGAGAGTGTTCGAGCGTACGGAGTGGGCGACCGGTGCCGGCCGGAGGGCCGGCAGGTCTCCGCATCTGCCCGATCTCGCGGCCGTTGATCTGCGGACCTTGCGCGTCACGGACGACGCCGTCCTCGGCGCGGCGGTCGAGAGAGTACTGCGCGATCCCTCTGATCTGGTCGTCTCCTGGCCCGAGGACGCGTTCGTCGACTGACGTACGAGCGCCCCGAACCGCCCGGCGCGCCGCGCCCCGCACCCGGGTCGACCACTCGTTTCCAGCCGTGTTCGCCGGACGCACGCCCCCGGCCGCGTCCCGGAGCTGGGCCACGCCCCGGGACGCGGCCTGGAGCCGGGTCGCGTCCCCGGCCGCGCCCCGGAGCCGGGCCATGCCCCCGGCCGTGCCCCGGAGTCGGGAGTGATCGCCGCGCCGCCGCGGCCCGCGGCCTTCGCCGCGCTCGCGGCCACCCGGCCCGCCCCCGCCGGCGCGGCCTTCCTGCGGTCAGGCGCGCACGCCCGCCGGCTGCTGCTGCTCAAGGCCCTCCTCGTACGGGTGCGGCGTGATCGTGACGAGGTCGCTCCCGAGACCCTCCGTGGCTTCGAGACCGCCTGGCGCCTCCTCGAGCGGACGGAGCGCGCCGCCCCCCGGGCCGTCCGCACCGTCCTCGACTACCCGACCACCGGGGCCTGGCTCGCCGCCGCCCTCACCGAGCCCGTGGGCCCCGCCCTCGACCGGCACCTGACCCGCCTGGGCCTCGTCGCCGCCACCGCCGCCCTCCGGGCCGGCCGCCCGCTCGACCTCGTCGTCCAGGCCCCCGCCGGGGTGCTCTCGCTGCCGGGCGCCGGGAGCGTCCTGCTGGCCGCGGGACCGGTCCGGCTGACCTCCCGTTCCCAGGTCGTACGGGTCCACGCCGACGGCACCCCGGGGGCCCCGGCGGCGCTCCTCCGGCTCACCGACCACCGCACCGGAGCCGTGACCGGCAGCGGCCCCGGCTGGCGCGGCCTGCGCGGTCTGTCCGGCGGGGCGGCCCGCCTGGAGGACCTGGATCCGTACCGGGTGCCGCCCGGCGGGGTCGGGACCCCGGCCCGGATGGCGGCCGAGCGGCCCGACATCGACCACGCCGCCTGGTTCGGGCACTGGCGCGCCGCCCGCGAACTGCTGCGGCGGACCGACCGGGAGCGGGCCGCGGAGGTCGGTCGGACCGTCGGCGCACTGGTACCGCTGCGCCCGCAGGGACCGCGCTCCGTCGGCGCCACCCTCAGCGTCGCCCCCGGAGCCGTCCTCATGACACCGTCGGCCGGCGCCTTCGACATGGCCGAGACGCTCGTCCACGAGCTGCACCACAGCAAGCTCTCCACGCTCCACGAACTCGTCCCGCTCTACCGCCCCGGCCGTGCCGCGGTGTACCGGGTCGGCTGGCGCAGCGACGCGCGTCCGGTCGCCGGAGTCTTCCAAGGGGCGTACGCGCACCTGGCGTTGGCCGATCTGTGGCGGAGGGCGAGGGACGCCCCCGGGGTGCCCGGAGCGTGGAGCACGCGGGCCGGGCAGCAGTTCGACCATGTCCACGATCAGGTGGGCGAAGCCCTGGCGATGCTGCTTGAATCCGATGAACTGACCAATGAGGGGCGGGAGTTCGCCCGGCAAATGAGGCAGCTCCATGCGAGCCTCGGCGCGAGCCCCAGGCGCCGTGGGTAACACTGTGCCCACGGCACATGACACTGCGTTGCGCGTGAGCGGGACGGGAGACGTACAGATGGCGGAACAGCGGTCGGGCGGAGGCGCGGAGAGCCACGGGGGCAGGGCCGCGCCCGAACACGTCCTGGTGGTCTTCCCCGGATACCACCGGCCCTGGGCGGCCTGGATCAACCAGCGCCTGGAGGCGCACGGCGTGCGCGCCACGCTCCAGCGCTGGGACCCGCCCCGCGAGGTCCCCCTGGAGGACTCCCTCGGCGACCTGCTCCTCGCGCGCGGACAGGTCCTCCTCGTCCTCAACGACTGGTTCTTCGAACTCGGCCCCCGGCCGGCCGGCGAATGGAACGACGTCCTGCGCGGCTTCGTCGCCGCCCACGCCGAACGGTTCGCCGCCGTCAACCTCACCAACCGCACCCTGCTCCCCTCCACGGCCGTCCTCGAACCCGTCAGCCTCTGGGGCGTCGGCGAGGAGGAGGCCGAGGCCCGGCTCCTCAGCAGGCTCGCGATCGAACCCCGCAGGAACGCGGGCCGCCGCATCCCGGCGGGCTCCCTCGCCCGCTACCCCGACACCCCGCCCGAGGTCTGGGGCGACGTCCCCCGCCGCAACCCCCGCTTCACCGGCCGCGACGACCTCCTCACCGAGCTCCAGGAACGGCTCATGGACGCCGAACGCGGCAACGCCGCGTGCACCCTGCTCGGCATGTCCGGCATCGGCAAGACCCAGATCGCCGCCGAGTACGCCCACCGCTTCAGCCCCGACTACGACGTCATCTGGTGGGTCAACTCCGACGACCGCAACATCCAGCGCGACCGCCTCGGCGAACTCGCCGCCGAACTCTCCCTGCCCACCGGCAGCGAACCCGGCGAACGCATCCGCGCCGTCCGCGAAGCCCTCCGCCGCGGCGACCCGCACCCCCGCTGGCTCGTCGTCTTCGACGGCTGGGACGACACCGACGGCATCGACGTCATGCTCCCGCAGGGCCCCGGCCACGTCCTCATCACCTCCCGCAACCGCGGCTGGCGCGAACACACCGACGTCCTGGAGATCCCCGGCTTCGACCGCGCCGAGTCCACCGGCTACCTGATGCGCCGCGCCCCGCACATCAACGCGGCCGAGGCCGACGAGGTCGCCGCCGAGTTCGGAGACGTACCCCTGCCGCTCGTCCAGGCCGCCGCCTGGCTCGGCGAGTCCGGCATGGAGGCCCCCGAATACCTCCGCATGGTCCGCGACGGCCGGCTCTCCACCGTCGACGAGCCCTCGGCGGGCGACGGCATGCCCAACGCCTCCCTCACCTCCTGGTCGATACTGATCAACCGGCTCCGCCGCGCCCAGCCCCAGGCCATCGACATCCTCAGCCTGTGCGCCTCCTTCGCCCCCGGCCGCATCCCCCTCGGCATCGTCCGCGCCTACCCGCAGGCGCAGCTGCCCGAGGACCTCCGCTGGATGGCCACCGACCTGCCCGCCTGGACGCGCGCGCTCGACACCCTCGTCAACTACTCGGTGCTCACCCGTGAGACCCGCGGCCCCATGACCACCGACGAGGTCGGGCCCCACCAGGAGTCGATCCACATGCACCGCCTGGTGCACGACATCGTCGCCCGGCTCACCGACGGGGAGCACCGCGACGCCCACCGCAAGGCCGTCCGCACCCTCCTCGCCGAGGCCGACCCCGGCAACCCCACGGACAGCAGGCACTGGCCCCGCTACTCCGAACTCCTGCCCCACCTGGAACCCTCGGGAGCCCTCCGCAGCACCGACCCGCGCATCCAGGTCGCCGTCCTCAACTGCCTGCGCTTCTGCGACCGCAGCGGCGAGTACACGGCGGGCATCCGGCTCGCCGGACGCATCCGCGACGAGTGGACGTCCTTCATGGAGCCGCTCGCCCCGCACATGCAGGAACTCACCACCCTGGAAGGCGACATCCTGCGCCGCTACGGCCGGTTCCGCGAGGCGTACGACCTCGACCTCGCCCAGCGCGAGCGGCTGACCGCCGCCGAGGGCACCGACCGGCTCGGCGAACTCCAGACCAAGATCTCCATCGCCCGCGACCTCCGCTTCCTCGGCCAGTACAAGGAGTCGGAGCAGCTCCAGCGGGAAGCCCTCGCCGAGGCCAGGGCCCTGCTCGGCGAGACCCAGTTCCTCACCCTCGTCGCCCGCCACAACCTCGGCGTGGTGCTGCGGATGCTGGGCCGCTACCAGGAGGCGTACGAACAGGACACCGACACCCTCGCCCGCTGCGAGAGCGTCCTGCGCCTCCACCACGCCTCCACGCTCAGCTCCAACAACGCCGTCGCCCAGGACCTCCGCCTGCTCGGCCGCTACCGCGAGGCGCTCGGCCGCCAGGAGGCCAACGTCAAGCTGCACGTGAAGATCCTCGGGCCGCAGCACCTCCACACCCTGTACGCGCGCAGCCAGCTCGCGCTCTGCCGCCGCCGCGAGGGAGGCTTCAAGGAGGACATCGGCACGATGATGGCCTCCGTCCTCGACCACCTGGAGCAGGCCTACGGCCGCGACCACTACCTGACGCTCTCGGCCGTCACCAACTACGCCAACTTCCTCCGCGAGCACGGCGACCTCGACCTGGCGAGGGAACTCATCACCGAGGCGGAGGCCGGCTACCGCGCCCTCCTCGGCCCCGCCCACCCCGTCTCCACCGGCGTCCTCGCCAACACCGCCCTCGTGATGCAGGCCTCCGGCGACCGGGCCTCGGCCCTCACGATGCTGGAGTCCGCGCTCGCCGGACTCACCGCCACCCTCGGCGCCGACCACCCCTGGGTGCTCGGCTGCGCCCTCAACACCACCGCCGCCCGCAACTTCAACGGCAGGGTCGTCGAAGCCGCCGAGCTCAGCCGCGACACCCTGCGCCGGGCCCGGCACGTCATGGGGAACGAGCACCCCCTGACCCTCTCCTGCCAGGTCGCGCTCGCCACCGACCTGCGCGGCCTCCGCGAGACCGACGAGGCAGGGAAGCTGGAGGAGGACGCCCTGCTCACCCTCACCAGGACCCTCGGCGCCCAGCACCCCCACACCCTCTCGGCCCGCCAGCGCAACCGCCCGTACTGGGACTTCGAGGCCAACCTCTGACGTACGGCGGGACGGAACGCCGGAGGCCCGGCACCCCACAGGGGGTGCCGGGCCTCCTTCCGTACGAGGACGGAGAGACAGGTCAGGCGTCGAAGACCTCGTTGACCAGCTGCTGCTGCTCCGCCTGGTGGCGCTTGGCCGAGCCGACCGCCGGGGACGAGGAGTGCGGACGCGAGATCCGGCGCAGGCGCTCGCCCGCCGGGATGTCCGCGCCGACCGCCAGGTCCAGGTGGTCGATCAGGTTGAGCGCGATGAACGGCCAGGCACCCTGGTTCGCCGGCTCCTCCTGCGCCCAGATGTACTTCGCCGCGTTCGGGTACTTGGCGATCTCGGCCTGGAGCTCGGCACCCGGCAGCGGGTACAGACGCTCCAGACGGATGATCGCGGTCTCCGTGTCACCGCGCTTCTGACGCTCGGCCTCCAGGTCGTAGTAGACCTTGCCGGCGCAGAAGACGACCTTGCGGACGTCGGCGGCGTTCACCGAAGCGTCGCCGATCACCGGGCGGAAGCCGCCGGTGGTGAACTCCTCCACCTTGGACGCCGCGGCCTTCAGACGCAGCATCGACTTCGGGGTGAAGACGATGAGCGGCTTGTGGTGCGGGTTGTGGACCTGCCAGCGCAGCAGGTGGAAGTAGTTCGACGGCAGCGTCGGCATGGCGACCGTCATGTTGTCCTGGGCGCACATCTGGAGGAAGCGCTCCGGGCGCGCGGACGAGTGGTCCGGGCCCTGGCCCTCGTAGCCGTGCGGCAGGAGCAGCGTGACGCCGGAGGTCTGGCCCCACTTCTGCTCGGCCGAGGAGATGAACTCGTCGACGACGGTCTGCGCGCCGTTGACGAAGTCACCGAACTGGGCCTCCCAGATGACCAGGGAGTCCGGACGGGCCAGCGAGTAGCCGTACTCGAAGCCCATCGCCGCGTACTCGCTGAGCAGCGAGTCGTAGACGTTGTAGTGGGCCTGGTCGTCGGTCAGGTAGAGCAGCGGGGTGTAGTCCTCGCCGGTCTCCTGGTCCACCAGGACCGCGTGCCGCTGGCCGAAGGTGCCGCGGCGGGAGTCCTGACCCGAGAGCCGGACCGGGGTGCCCTCCATGAGGAGGGAGCCGATGGCGAGGGTCTCGCCGAAGCCCCAGTCGATGGTGCCGTCGTCGATGGAGGCGGCACGGCGCTGCATCTGCGGAAGCAGCCGCGGGTGGACCGTGATCCGCTCCGGGATGCTGACCTGCGACTCGGCGATCCGCTTCACGACCTCCTGGGAGACCGCGGTGGTGACGCCGACCGGGAAGGCGGCCTTGGCGTCCGGCACGGTCGCCGCGGCCGGGGCCGCGGTGGCCTCGCGGACCTCCGCGAACACCTTCTCCAGCTGCCCCTGGAAGTCCTGGAGCGCCTGCTCCGCCTCTTCGAGGGTGATGTCACCGCGACCGATGAGCGACTCGGTGTACAGCTTGCGCACCGAACGCTTCTTGTCGATCAGGTTGTACATCTGCGGGTTGGTGAACTGCGGGTTGTCGCCCTCGTTGTGACCGCGGCGGCGGTAGCAGATGAGGTCGATCACGACGTCCTTGTTGAACGTCTGGCGGAACTCGAAGGCGAGCCGCGCGACGCGGACCACGGCCTCCGGGTCGTCGCCGTTCACGTGGAAGATCGGCGCCTCGATCATGCGGGCCACGTCGGTCGCGTACATCGAGGAACGCGAGGACTCCGGGGCGGCGGTGAAGCCGACCTGGTTGTTGATGACGATGTGGACCGTGCCACCGGTGCGGTAGCCGCGCAGCTGGGACATGTTCAGCGTCTCGGCGACGACACCCTGGCCGGCGAAGGCCGCGTCACCGTGCAGGGCGACGGGGAGGACGGTGAAGTCCGTGCCGCCCTTGTTGATGACGTCCTGCTTGGCGCGGACGATGCCTTCCAGGACCGGGTCGACCGCCTCCAGGTGCGAGGGGTTCGCGGCCAGGGAGACCGTGATCTGCTCGCCGTCGAGACCGGTGAAGGTGCCCTCGGCGCCCAGGTGGTACTTGACGTCGCCGGAGCCGTGCATCGACTTCGGGTCGAGGTTGCCCTCGAACTCGCGGAAGATCTGCGCGTACGACTTGCCGACGATGTTCGCCAGGACGTTCAGCCGGCCGCGGTGGGCCATGCCGATGACGACCTCGTCGAGGCGCGACTCGGCGGCCGAGTCGATGACCGCGTCGAGCAGCGGGATGACGGACTCGCCGCCCTCCAGGGAGAAGCGCTTCTGGCCGACGTACTTCGTCTGCAGGAAGGTCTCGAAGGCCTCCGCCGCGTTCAGCCGGCGCAGGATCCGCAGCTGCTCCTCGCGCTCCACGCGGGAGTGCGGGCGCTCGACGCGGTCCTGGATCCACTTGCGCTGCTTCGGGTCCTGGATGTGCATGAACTCGACGCCGGTGGTGCGGCAGTACGAGTCGCGGAGCACGCCGAGGATGTCGCGGAGCTTCATCATCGACTTGCCGGCGAAGCCGCCGACCGCGAACTCCCGCTCCAGGTCCCACAGGGTGAGGCCGTGCTCGGTGATGTCCAGGTCGGGGTGCTTGCGCTGCTTGTACTCCAGCGGGTCGGTGTCGGCCATGACGTGGCCGCGGACCCGGTAGGAGTGGATGAGCTCGAAGACGCGCGCGGCCTTGGTGACGTCGTCGTCGTGCGACGCGTCGATGTCCTTGAGCCAGCGGACCGGCTCGTAGGGGATGCGCAGGGCCTTGAAGATGTCGTCGTAGAAGCCCTGCTCGCCGAGGAGGTAGTTGGCGACGACGCGCAGGAACTCGCCGGAGGCGGCGCCCTGGATGACACGGTGGTCGTACGTCGAGGTCAGGGTCATGACCTTCGAGATGCCCAGCTTGTTCAGGGTGTCCTGGGAGGTGCCCTGGAACTCGGCCGGGTAGTCCATCGAGCCGACGCCCATGATGACCGACTGTCCGGGCATCAGACGCGGCACGGAGTGGACGGTGCCGAGGCCGCCGGGGTTGGTCAGGGAGACCGTGACGCCGGTGAAGTCCTCCATCGTCAGCTTGCCCACGCGGGCGCGCTTGACGATGTCCTCGTACGCCTGCCAGAACTCGAAGAAGTTGAGCGTCTCGGCCTTCTTGATGCCCGCGACGACGAGCTGGCGGTCGCCGTTGGGCTTCACCAGGTCGATCGCGAGACCGAAGTTGATGTGCTCCGGCTTGACCAGGGTCGGCTTGCCGTCCTTCTCCGCGAAGGAGTAGTTCATCGACGGCATGGCCTTGATCGCCTGCACCATCGCGTAGCCGATGAGGTGCGTGAAGGAGATCTTCCCGCCCCGGGCGCGCTTCAGGTGGTTGTTGATCACGATCCGGTTGTCGAAGAGCAGCTTCACCGGGACGGCGCGGACGGACGTGGCCGTCGGCACCTCCAGGGAGGCGTTCATGTTCTTCGCGACCGCGGCGGCGGGACCGCGCAGCGTGATCAGCTCGGGGCCGGCGGGGGCCTCGGCCGCAGGAGCGGCCGCGGGCTTGGCCGGGGCGGCGGCAGGCTTCGCGGCCGCCGGCGCGGCCGGGGCCGCGGCGGGCTTCACGGGAGCCGGAGCGGGCGCGGGGGCCGGAGCAGCCGCGACCGGAGCGGGCGCGGGAGCGGGAACCGCCGCCGGAGCGGCAGGCGCGGCCTGTGCGGGGCCCGCCTGCTGCGCGGCGGGCGCGCTCTGCGTGGTGGGTGCCGGAGCGGCCGGGGTGTCCGACGCTCCCGGCTTGTAGTCGGCGAAGAAGTCCCACCAGGCACGATCGACCGAATTCGGGTCCTGGAGGTACTGCTGGTAGATCTCGTCGACGAGCCACTCATTGGCACCGAAGGCGGTCGCAGGGTTCTTTCCCTGCCCGTCTTGGTCGGTCGGGGAGCTCGGGGTACTGGGGGACTGAGACGACACGGCGGCAACCGCCCTCTTCCGCTTCACAAGGTGATGGACAGCGGAAATAAAGGCTACGCCTGTCCGGCCGAGAGGTGCAGGCCGGGCGCTCCAACGTCGCGCAAGTCACACTTGACGAGGTGTTTCGGGGCCGTGAATGGCGGGAAACAAGCGTGGTTCCGCATGTGTGAGGGTACGGAGAAGCGCAGGCACGGCCCGTTTCGGCCGCACCCCTGATCGTGCCCCGCTCATGTGCACGCAGGTCCTGCTCACGTACACGCAGAACGCGCTCTTCCGGTTCGAACCCTACGTCAATCTCTTGAGGGAATCCTGCCCGGAAGAGTGACTCTGATGCGGCAGCCACGTGAGGATTCGGCCACACCGATCCCGCCGCCGTGCAGATCCACCGCCCAGCGGGCGATCGCGAGACCGAGACCCGTGCCGCCGTCGCTGCCCGGCCCCTGCCGGAGCGGCGCCGCGCCCCGGTTGAAGCGCTCGAAGACCTTGTGCCGCTCCGACTCCGGGATGCCGGGACCCTCGTCCTCGACGACCAGCTCGAGGGAGTCCGGGTACGGGCCGCGCCGGGCCCTGACCGTGACACGGCCGTGCGGCGGCGAGTGCTTCACCGCGTTGTCGATGAGGTTCGCCATCACCTGGTGCAGTCGCTCCGCGTCCGCGTGCGCCACCAGCTCGGGCGGCGACACGTCCAGGTGCAGATGCACGTCCGTGCGGTTGTGGAGCCCGGAGGTCGACGAGAGGCCCCGCTGCGAGGCGGCCAGGTTCGCCTCCCGCAGCACCCCCGACAGATACGGCCAGACCTCGAAGCGGCTCGCCCTCAGCGCGACGACACCGTTGTCAAGACGTGACAGATCCAGCAGCGTCTCCACCAGCCGGCCAAGGCGTTCGGTCTGCTTGAGCGCCGACCGCATCGTCTCCGGATCCGGCTCGGACACCCCGTCCACGACGTTCTCCAGTACGGCCCTGAGCGCGGCGATCGGGGTGCGCAGCTCGTGCGAGACGTTGGCGACCAGCTCCTTGCGGTGCCGGTCGACGGCCTCCAGGTCGTCCGCCATGCGGTTGATCGTCGAGGCGAGGTCGCCCAGCTCGTCCCGCCGGTCCGCGCCCCGCACCCGGCGGCTGAAGTCGCCGCGCGAGATCGTCCCGGCCACCGTCGTCATCTCGTCGAGCGGCGCCGTCAGGGACTGGGCCACGAACTGGGTGATCAGCAGGGTCGCGATCATCGCGAAGATCGTGATGTACCGGAACTCCGTGGAGGTGCGGATCGCGACCAGGGCCAGACAGGAGGTCAGCAGGACCGCCCCGACGACCAGGGCGCCCAGCTTGGTCTTGATCGAGATCACGATCCGGCGCGGCCTGCGGGCCTCCGGCCCACCCTGCCGCACCTGGCGCTCACGCCGTTCCCGCTGCCCCTGCGGTCCCCCGGGCCTCCGCCGGCTCACAGCGCCGGGGTCTCCAGCGCGTACCCGACGCCGTGGACCGTACGGATCCGCTCGGCCCCGATCTTCCGGCGCAGCGCCTTGATGTGGCTGTCCACGGTCCTCGTGCCCGAGGCGTCCGCCCAGTCCCACACCTCGGCGAGGAGCTGTTCGCGGGAGAGGACCGCCCGGGGCGTGCCCGCCAGGCAGACGAGCAGGTCGAACTCGGTCGGCGTCAGGTGGACGTCCTCGGAGCGCACCCGGACCCGGCGCTGCGCGTGGTCGATCTCCAGTTCGCCCAGGCGGAGGATGCCGCTGCGGGGGGTGACGGCCGCGAGCGCGGCCCGCTCCACCCGGCGCAGCAGCACATGCACCCGGGCCGCCAGCTCCCGCATCGAGAACGGCTTGGTCATGTAGTCGTCCGCGCCCACGCCGAGGCCGACCAGCATGTCGGTCTCGTCGTCGCGGGCGGTCAGCATGAGGACCGGGACGGGGCGCTGGGCCTGGACCCGGCGGCACACCTCGAGACCGTCGAAACCGGGCAGCATGACGTCCAGGACCATCAGGTCCGGCTGCCAGGCCTCGGCCGCCTCGACGGCCGCGGGACCGTCGGTCGCGGTCTGCACGAGAAAGCCCTCGGCCCGCAGCCGCGCGGAGATCGCCTCCACGATCGTGGCGTCGTCCTCGACCACCAGGACACGTCGCTGAGCCCCCGGAGTGGCCGCCGCACCGTGGTGAGTGGTGTGTGTCTGCTCCATTGCCCCGCCTCGCGTCGCCGATGTCGGCTCAGCAGCCTAGAGGTACCGGTGGCGTCCCGGCTATCCAGGAGCTGTTCAGCGGCTATCCGGGACGGACGGCGAGGTGGACCGCGTCGGGGACGCCCCGGGCAACGGGGATCTCTTCCGTCCGTACCGCGCTGAATCCGGCATTCCGCAACGACTCTTCGAAATCGGCGGACGGCCGGGCGGACCATACGGCGAGCACTCCGCCCGGGTTCAGCCGGGCCGCGCACAGGGCCAATCCCTCGGCCCCGTACAGGGATTCGTTGCCCTCGGTGACCGTCCAGTCGGGGCCGTTGTCGATGTCGAGACAGAGGGCGTCGTAGGTGTCCGTGGAGGTGTGGAGGTACTCCACGAGGTCCGTGTGCAGGATCACCGTCCTCGGATCGGCGAGCGCCCTCCCGGAGATCGCGGCGAGGGGTCCCTGCCGGTGCCACTCGATGATCGCCTCCTCACGCTCGGCGACGGCGATCCGGCCCCAGCGGGGGTCCTCGGCGGCGTGCGCGAGGGAGAAACCGACCCCGAGACCGCCGACCAGGACGGAGGCGCCGGCCCGGACCTCCTCGGGCAGGGCGTCCCGCGCCGCGTCGATCAGGAGCCGCTCGGAGCGCCCGTCGGAGGTGTCCATCAGGAAGGTGCCGTTGGCGATGATCTCGTAGTGCTCGGCGCGGCGCCGCAGCACGACCTCTCCGTACGGTCCTTCGCGGCGGTCGAGGGTCACGGGACCTGACATCGTTCGTCACTCCGTTCTCGTCGTCTCGGCAACGGCCCGCCATTCTCGCGGGCAGGGCCGACCAGGACAAACGCCTTAGGGAGTCACGGCGTTACGCCCAGGGCCCCGACACCACGGGGCCTCAGGACTCGCCGGTCACGTGCCGCGCTCCCCGCCACGCGTACCCGCCCGTGCCGATGACGAACGCGGCGACCGCCACCGTCCACGCGCCGGCCTGCGGACCCGGCTGCATCACCCAGGCCCACCACTGCGCCGCACCGCCCGGCTCGGACGGGGCCGCGAGATAGACCACGCCCACGAAGAAGACGGGCGGCAGCCAGCTCAGCCGGGCACCGACGACGGCGGCGGCGCCCGCCGCCATCCCCATGAGCCCCAGTGTGTTCCGTACGGCGGCGGGCGCCCCGTACGCCTCCGCGTGGCCCGGCAGCGCGAGGGCGAGCAGGGCGGCGGCGACCAGGGCCGGGACGAGGACGTGGGCGAGGCGTCGCGGCCACCACGGCTTGACCGCCGTGCGGTCCAGCTCGTCGCTCGGGGTGTGCAGGCTCGCGCCGACCGCCGCCGCCGCGAGCAGCGGGCCGAGGACGACGACCGGCAGCCGGGCCGTGTGGTCGAAGTCGGGCAGCGACTCCAGCCACCGGGCCGACCCGGCGGCGGCCGCCGCCGTGCCGGCGAGGGCGGCGAACGCGGTGGGCAGGGCACGGGAGCGCAGATAGAGCCTCACGGGACCGGCACCTCGTCCGGGCGGCAGCCGTCCGCCGCCAGATAGCGGGCGAGGTAGTCGCGCTGGGCGGCGGGGGACTTGGCCTTGAGCCGGTCGATGTACGGCTGGGCGGCGGTGGGGTCGACGCCGTAGTCGTCCGGGGTGGGCGCCAGCCACTCGGAGACGGCGAGGTGGATGACGCTCGCCCGCTCGGCGTTCGGGCCCGTGCCGTCGCCCGGTTGGCAGCTGTCCGAGAACAGCCAGTTCACGGCCGAGTTCAGATACAGGTCGGGGCGTGTGAGCCGGCCGCGCACCGCCTCCTGGTCGGTGTCGGGCAGCGCGACGTCACCGGGACGGGTGTCACCGAGTCCGCTCACCCAGCGGACCGGGGCGCCGGGCAGGCCCTTGAGGCGGGCGTTCAGCGGGGCGAGCGCCGCCGACACGTCCGGCAGCAGCCCCTCGTCCACGGCCGTCAGACACACCTGCGGGGTGCCGTCGTCGCACACCTGCCGGGACAGGGCCGGGTCATGGCGCCACGGCCCCTCGTCCACCGGAAGGCGCAGGATCAGGCCGGCGGCCGCGACCGCCACGGCGAGCGGGACCAGGGCGAGCGGCCGCAGCCGGGCGGGGCGCAGCCCGTACGCCAGGAGTACGGCGAGCGCGATCCCCGCCGTCCACGCCATCGACACCGGCCCGAACCACCACACCGGCCGGTCCCAGAAGAACTGGTGCTCGCCGGCCGGGCCGAGCCAGCGCGCCGGACCCTCCGTGTAGGCGCCGAGGCCGAGGAGGACGTACCCGAGGATCCCCAGGAGCGGTGCGGTCAGCCGCCAGCGGACGACCCGCCCGACGACATGCCCGACCGCGCCGAGGGCCGCGACGGCCACCACGTCGGCGGCGAGCAGCTCCAGGTAGGGGCGGCCCGCGGAGACGTACGGCCAGGTCGCGAGCAGACAGACGGCGTCCGCGAGCAGGATCCCGGCGGCGGGCCAGAGCGCGGACGGGGCGACGGCGACCAGGAGGCGGCGCACCGGGGAACGGGACACGGACTCCCACAGGTCCGTCGTGCCGCGCCGCCGGTCCCTGCCGCCCTGCCAGCAGCCCGCCGCGAGGGCGAGCGGCCCGGCGAGCAGCCCGGTGGCGACGTGCAGCATGTTCGTGGCGTCGGCCCAGCGGCCCTGCCAGCCGGGAGCCTTGCCGTACATCGTGACGAGGACGGTGAGAGCGACGGCGGCACCGGTCCAGGGCCCGAGACCGCGCCGCAGCTCGGTGCGGAGCGCGGAGGGGGCACGCGCGGGCGTGGATCCGCCGGAACGGGGCGGGGTGAGGGTGGCGGTCACCGGGCTGTCTCCTGGGTACGGGGCGTGCGGCCTCCTGGATACGGGGCCGGGACGGGTCGGAGGCGTACGGGGGCGCCGGTCATCGGAGCGCCCCCTTCGCCTGGTCCTCCGGTGCGCGGTGGGCGCGCAGGGCGGCCGTGTAGCCGCGTTCGACGGCGTGGGTCGTGGAGTCGCCCGGTCCGCCCGACTGCCCGCCGAGTGCGGTGAGTTCGGCCGTGGTGCCCTGGAAGGCGAGCCGGCCCGCCTCGATGAGGGCGACCTCGCCGCACGCGGCGGCCACGTCCTCCACCAGATGCGTGGAGACCACCACCGTCGTCTCCGTGCCCAACTCCCGGAGCAGCTCACGGAAGTCGACCCGCTGTTCCGGGTCGAGGCCCGCCGTCGGCTCGTCGAGCAGCAGCAGCTCCGGCTCGTTCACGATGGCCTGGGCGATCCCGGCGCGCCGGACCATGCCGCCCGACAGCGTCTTCATCCTCGCGTCGATCCGGTCGGCGAGCCCGACCCGCCGCACCGCGCGCTCCACCGCCGCGGGGACCCGCTCGGCGGGCAGCTCCTTGAGCCAGGCGACGTACGCGACGAACTCCCGCACGGTGAAGGCGGGGTAGTAGCCGAACTCCTGCGGCAGATAGCCGAGCCGGCGCCGGATCCCGGTGCGGTCGCGGTGGTCCGTGGCGTCCCCGCCGAGCAGTTCCACCCGGCCGGAGGAGGGCGCGGCGACGGTCGCGAGGACCCGGATGAGGGAGGTCTTCCCGGCTCCGTTCGGTCCGAGCAGCCCGTGCACGCCGGGCCCCAGGGTCAGGTCGAGGCGGTCGAGGGCGACGGTACGGCGGTGACGGACGGTCAGTCCGGTCACCGCGACGGCGGGCGAGGGCTTCACCGGGGCTCCAGGTGGTCGAAGGAACGGCGCCGCAGCACGAGGAGGGCCGCACAGGCGAGCGCCGCGGCGGCCCACCCCCCTTGCACGGCGGAGCCGGAGAAATAGGGCGCGAGCGCGGCCGCGCCGCGTTCCGCGTCGGGGCCGCCGAGCAGCGGGCCCGTCACGGCGAGCAGCCATCCGCCGCCGAGCGTCAGGGCCGCCGCCCGGCAGCCGACGAACGAGCCGAGCGCGAGGGCGGCCAGGGTCAGCGCGAGACCGGGAAGCAGCCAGGCGGCGGCCCCCGGAAGTCCGGCCACCGGCGGCAGCAGCGCACCGCCCGCGGTCAGCAGCGGTACGCACACGGCGAGCACGGCGGCGGTACGGGTGAGCAGCAGCCGCAGCCCGCCCGAAGGGGTGGCGGCGGTGATCTCGTACAGGGGGTCGGCGTGCCGGCCGTACGAGACGGCGACACCGGCGAGCGGAAGGACGGGGGAGACGGCGAGCAGCAGGCTCCCCGCCCCCCGCGACCCGGCGCCGTAGGCGAGTCCGAAGGCCCCGCCGACGACGAGGACCACGGCCACCACCCAGGATCCGCGCAGGGCGGGCCCGACGGCCCACCAGAGCCGCGCCCACCGTCCCAGGGGGTTCCCGGCGGCGGCCGCGGGGGTGGGGCGGTGGCCGAGCGAGGACAGGAGCTCGGTGCGGACGGCCGCGAGGGCCGGGCCTGCGGCGCCGGCGCGTACGGCGGCCGAGACGCGGGCCGCGCAGGCCGTGCAGGACTCGACGTGCTTCTCCAGGGACCAGGCGTCCGTCTCGGCGGCGGTGCCCTCCGCGTACCGCAGCGCCAGGGCGTCGGTGACGTGCCAGGGCGGCCCGGGGGGCCGGGGCGCGGGCCGGGATGCCGATCGGTGGTCGGGCCGGGGTGCGGATCGGTGGTCGGGCCGGGATGCCGTCATGCGGTGCCTCCCAAGGCGTGCGGGCCCCCGGGGTTCCCGGCCGCGAGCGCGGCGCGCAGCTCGCGGCGGGCGCGCAGGGCGCGGGTCTTCACGGTGCCCTCGGGTATGCCGAGGAGCCGGGCGGTCTCACGGGTCGTCAGGCCGTCGACGACCGTGGCCCGCAGGACCTCGGCGAGCTCGGGCGAGATCCGGTCGAGGGCGGCGCCCACCTCCCCGTACTCCAGGCCCGCCAGGACCCGGTCCTCGGCGGACGGCACGGCGGCCGGCGCCTCCGGGGGCGTGGCGGCGTGGGCGGTGGCGCGTTCGGTGCGGGCCCGGGCGCGCTGGGCGTCCACCAGGCGCCGGGCGGCGATCACCCAGAGCCAGCCACCGGCCTCGCCCCGGCCCCGGTGGCCGCCGGCCGAGCGCCAGACGGTCACGAAGGTGTCCTGGAGGACCTCCCGTACGGTCTCCTCGTCGGGGCAGCGCCGGGCGAGCCGGGCGTGCAGCCAGCCGGCGTGCCGGTCGTAGAGGACGGCGAGTGCCTCGGTGTCCCCCCTGGCGACAGCGCGCAGCAGCGCGGAGTCGTCCTCGTCGCCCCCAGAGGGGCCTCCCCCTGTGGGGCGCGACAGTCTCACGCCTTCTCTATCGCCGGGAGGGGGCCGGACGGTTCACGCGGTCACGGGCCGGTGGGCGGGCCGCCCTCCGGGAGGGCGGCGAAGACGCGCTGGAGTGCGGGCGGGCGCTCGCCGTCGGCCACGACGACGAGCCGGTGGCGGTGGGTGACGGAGTACTGGAAGCCGTCGGGGACCGGGGCGCCGGTCGGACGCGCCGGCACGCGCGCGTAGGCGGGGTCTTCGAGTGCCGCCCGCAGCTCGGCGGTCTCGGCGGGGGTCATCCGGCCGGTGCGGGGCGGCTTGGTGCCGGAGCGGCTGGTCCAGGTGCCGTCGTAGCGGACGACGAGCTGGTTGCGGACGCCGGCGAGACCGCCGCTGACGACCACCTCGACGAGGACCTCGTGCCCGCGCGGCTCCTCGGAGGGCGTGGCCGAACCGGCGGGGGAGGTGGGCGCGGGTGGGGCGGTGGACGGGCCGGTCGGCTCCTGCGTGGACGTCGGCGTCGCCGGGGAAGGGGGCGTGGCCGAGGTGGCGGGTCCGGGCGGGGCGCTCACGCCCGATGCCGGGCCGCCCGGCGCGGGCGCGGTCTCCGGTCCGCAGCCGCTCGCGCCGACGGCACCGGCGGTCAGGGCCGCCGCCAGCAGCAGGGCCCCGGGCCTTGTCTTCCGTACGCCTCGCACCATGGTCCGAGCATGCCCCTTCGTGTGCTCCCCGCGCAGTCGGACGGCCGGACGCGGAACGGTCCGCGGTCGGCTCCGCGCCGGACGGCGAGCGGTCCGGCGGTCGGCTCTCGCGCAGCCGGAGGCCCGGAAGCGCCCGGCGCGGCCGTCAGCCCTCCGTCCGGACGATGCCGGTGAGCGGCCCCCGGTGGCGCCAGCCGAGCGAGTCGTACAGCGCGAGGCCGTCCGTGGTCGCGGCGAGCACTCCGGTCCCGGCGCCCGCCTGGGCGGCGGCCGCCTCCAGGGTGCGCATGACGTTGGCGCCGAGGCCGCGCCGCCGGTGCGCGGGGTCGGTCTCGATCTGGTCGGCGACGGCGGTCGAGCCCGTCGGGGCGATCTGGCCGCGCGCGGCGAGCGTGCCGTCGGGGGCGAGGACGCGGACCCGGATGACGCCGTCCTTGACCTCGGTGGTCCTGGCGTACCCCTCGGGCGGTGCGGGCCGGGCGCCGGGGTCCAGCGGCTTGACCATCATGAATCCCGGGTCGTCGGGGACGGTCCACCCGTCGGGGACCCATGGTGCGACGTCCTCGGGTTCCGCCATGACCTTGAGCCAGCTGTACGGGGCGGTGAGCCGGCCGCAGAGCGCGCCGACGGAGGCCGCGTCGGGGGCGGGCAGGACGTGCCGTACGACGTGTCGGGGGAGGCCGACGTCGATCCGGTACCCCCAGGGCTCGGTGACGGCGGCAGGGGTCCCCCGGGAGACCGTCCAGCCCGCGACCCAGGCAGAAGTAATAGATGAAATATCCATGGAGGCATTACATCTCCGAAGGTGACCAGCCGGGGAGGGTGATCGCTCAGAGCGAACGCGCTCCCGGGAACATTCACCGGCTCACATGCATTGAGTCCACATAACTCAACTTGACTGCCGAAGGGGAGATCATGGCTTCTGCGTCCACGCCGTCCGTGCCGCTCACACTGCCCGTACTGCCGCTCGACGACGAGGTCGTGCTGCCCGGAATGGTGGTGCCCCTCGACCTCTCCGACAACGACGTACGGGCCGCCGTCGAGGCCGCCCAGGCCGCCGCGCGGTCCGGCACCGGCAAGCCCAGGGTCCTGCTCGTCCCCCGCGTCGACGGCACCTACGCCGCGACCGGCGTCCTCGGCACCGTCGAGCAGGTCGGCCGCCTCTCCGACGGCGACCCCGGCGCGCTGATCCGCGCCCTCGGCCGCGTCCGCATCGGCGCCGGTACGACCGGCCCCGGCGCGGCCCTGTGGGTCGAGGGCAGCACCGTCGAGGAGACCCTGCCCGACCCGCTGCCCGGTCAGGTCACCGACCTGGTCAAGGAGTACAAGGCCCTGGCCACCAGCTGGCTCAAGAAGCGCGGCGCCTGGCAGGTCGTCGACCGCGTCCAGCAGATCGACGGCGTCGGCGCCCTCGCCGACAACTCCGGCTACTCGCCCTTCCTCACCGTCGAGCAGAAGGTCGCGCTCCTGGAGACCGCCGACCCGGTCGCCCGCCTCAAGCTGGCCACCGCCCAGCTCCGCGAGCACCTCGCCGAGCAGGACGTCGCCGAGACCATCGCCAAGGACGTCCAGGAGGGCGTCGACAAGCAGCAGCGCGAGTTCCTGCTCCGCCGCCAGCTCGAAGCCGTCCGCAAGGAGCTCCGCGACCTCAACGGCGAGGCCGAGGGCGACGAGTCCGACGACTACCGCGCCCGCGTGGAGGCCGCCGACCTGCCCGAGAAGGTCAGGGAGGCAGCCCTCAAGGAGGTCGAGAAGCTGGAGCGGTCCAGCGACCAGTCCCCCGAGGGCTCCTGGATCCGCACCTGGCTGGACACCGTCCTCGAACTCCCCTGGAACGAGCGGACCGAGGACCGGTACGACATCCGCGGCGCCCGCGCCGTCCTCGACGCCGAGCACGCGGGCCTCGACGACGTGAAGGAACGCATCACCGAGTACCTCGCCGTCCGCAAGCGGCGCTCCGAGCGTGGCCTCGGCGTGGTCGGCGGCCGCCGCGGCGGAGCCGTCCTCGCCCTCGTCGGCCCGCCCGGCGTCGGCAAGACCTCCCTCGGCGAGTCCGTCGCCCACGCGATGGGACGCGAGTTCGTCCGCGTCGCCCTCGGCGGCGTACGGGACGAGGCGGAGATCCGCGGCCACCGCAGGACCTATGTCGGCGCCCTGCCCGGCCGTATCGTCCGCGCCATCAAGGAGGCCGGCTCCATGAACCCGGTCGTCCTCCTCGACGAGATCGACAAGGTCGGCTCCGACTTCCGCGGCGACCCCGCTGCGGCCCTCCTCGAAGTCCTCGACCCGGCGCAGAACCACACCTTCCGCGACCACTACCTGGAGGTCGAACTCGACCTCTCCGACGTCGTCTTCCTCGCCACGGCCAACGTCCTCGAAGCCATCCCCGAGGCCCTTCTCGACCGCATGGAGCTGGTCAGGCTCGACGGCTACACCGAGGACGAGAAGGTCGTCATCGCCCGCGACCACCTGCTGCCCCGGCAGCTGGAGCGGGCCGGTCTCGAGCCCGGCGAGGTCGCCCTGGAGGAGGCGAGCCTGCGCAAGCTGGCCGGCGAGTACACCCGGGAGGCAGGCGTCCGCACCCTGGAGCGCGCCCTCTCCCGGCTGCTCCGCAAGGTCGCGGCCCAGCACGAACTCGGGGACCGTGAGCTGCCGTTCACGGTCACCCCTGACGACCTGCGGGAGCTGATCGGACGGCCGCACCACGTGCCGGAGTCGGCCCAGGACCCGGCGGAGCGCCGCACCGCGGTGCCGGGTGTCGCCACCGGGCTCGCCGTGACCGGAGCGGGCGGTGACGTCCTCTTCGTCGAGGCCTCCCTCGCCGACCCGGAGACCGGTGCCGCCGGGCTGACCCTCACGGGCCAGCTGGGCGACGTGATGAAGGAGTCGGCGCAGATCGCGCTCTCCTTCCTCCGCTCGCACGGCGCGGAACTGGAGCTGCCCGTCACCGGTCTGAAGGACCGGGGCGTGCACATCCACTTCCCGGCGGGCGCGGTCCCCAAGGACGGGCCGAGCGCGGGCATCACCATGACGACCGCCCTGGCCTCCCTCCTGAGCGGGCGCCTGGTCCGCACGGACGTGGCCATGACCGGCGAGGTCTCCCTCACCGGCCGGGTCCTCCCGATCGGCGGAGTGAAGCAGAAGCTGCTCGCCGCGCACCGGGCGGGCATCACGACCGTCGTGATCCCCAAGCGGAACGAGGCCGACCTGGACGACGTCCCGGCGGAGATCCTGGAGAAGCTGGAGGTCCACCCGGTGACCGACGTCCGGCAGGTCCTGGAGATCGCCCTCGCACCGGCGAAGGTTGCGGTGGGGGTGGCCGCGTGACGCCCTGACGGCAGGGGCGCGGCGCGTCCACCGGAGCGGGGTGTCCCTTCATGGGGCACCCCGCTCCGGTGCGCGTATCCGGATGTCACCGGAGGCTGTCATGCTCGTACGCATGAACGACGACGCCTTCTGGGCCCTCATCGACGAGTTGAGCCGCCGACCCGGCGACCGGGAGGAGCGGCAGGAGTGGCTGCGCGAGGAGCTGACGCGGCGGCCGGTCTCCGAGGCCGTGCACTTCCAGGTGCGCCTCGAGGAGGCGTGCGGGCGGGCCGACACGCGCGGGTTGTGGCGGGCGGCGAACCGGATCGAGAGCGGCGCCTGCACCGATGACGGCTTCCACTACTTCACGCTCTGGCTGGTGGGACAGGGGCGGAAGGTGTACGAGTCGGTCCTCGCCGACCCGGACGCGCTGGCCGACGTTCCGGAGGTACGCGCCCTCGTGGGGCGGCACAGGGACGAGTGGGACGACGACGAGTGGCTGGAGTGGGAGGAGCTCGACTACGTGGCCCAGGACGCGTACGACGAGCTGACCGGCCAGGAGGACGACGACGGCGAGGAGTTCCTCGACGCGGTCGAGGAGGCTGCCGAGGAGCTCGCCGAGCTGTCGGGCGGGACGTCGGGCGGACTGCCGGACGGCCGGCCGGAGGACATGTCGGACGAGTTCCCCGAGGACTTCCCGGGCGACTCCTCCGGACGCTTCCCCGGCGAGTTCTCAGGGGACTTCGCCGGGGAGTTCACCCGGGCACGGGAAGAGGGCGGCGACCCCCGGGGGGCTCGCGCGGAGGGGGTGGCGCTTCCCCGGCTCACCGCCCTCTTCCCGCCCGGTCCCTCCGGCTCCTAGGAGCCCGAGGAGCTGCGGCGGCGGCCGAGGAGCAGGCTGCCCGCCCCGAAGGCGGCGAGGGCGCCCGCGCCCGCGAGGGCCGGGGGGAGCGGCGAGGACGGGGTGGCGGCGGCCTCGGCGGAGAGGGCCGGCGCCCGCTCGTCGCCGCCGTGGCCCGCGTGGCTCACGGTGGACAGCTCCGCGCCCGCCGCGATCTTCGCCTCGGTCGGCGCCTGGGCCCGCTGCGCCGCCGTGCCGCCGAAGGTGACGTCCGAGCAGCTGTAGAAGGCCTCGGGGCTGTCGTTGCGCTGCCACACCTTGTAGACGATGTGGCGGCCGGTACGGGCGGGCAGGTTGCCCGTGAAGCCGTAGAAGCCGTTCGTGGCCGTGCGGGTGGTGTCGTACACGGCGACGGGGGTCGCGTCGAGGTCCGACCACTTCAGGGGATGGGTCGGGTCGAAGCCCGGCTTGGTGATGTAGACGGTCATCCGGCCGGAGTGGGCGGCCGTCACCCGGACCTTGAAGTCGAAGGAGCCCGCGCTGACCGCCGTGGCCGGCCAGTCGGTGCGGGCCCAGTCCAGGGCCCGGTACTTCTCGCGGTTCGCCGAGCAGAGCTTGCCGTCGGGGATGAGGGACTGGTGCTGCCCGGCGGCGTTCGCGATGTTGACCTCGTTCCAGTCGTAGAGCGGCTGGGTGCCGGAGTCGGCGACGAGGTCCTTGCACACCTGCGACCTGGGCGTCTCGGGGCCCTCCGCGTAACAGGCGGCCACCCGGCTGACGGGGTTGAAGACGGCTCCGTGGGCGCTCGCGGTGGTGGGCGTGAGGGTGACGAACGCGGCTGCGGCGGACAGCGCGGCGACGCCGGTGACGGTACGGCGGGAGGACGGCATGCGGGGGCTCTCTCTCGTGCGTGGGGGAGGACGGGACGAGCAACGCGCGCTGAGGGCACGGGAGTTCGGTTCCGTGCGATCGTCGAAGAGACTCGCATTGGTCCATACCAATAGGCAAGAGGGGGAGCGGAAAAGCCGGAGCGGCCCCCGGGGTGCCGCACACCCGGAGGCCGCCGTGGAGGGGCGGGGGACGTCAGCCGTTGGCGAGCGCCTGCACGCGCGACAGGTCGCCGTTGAAGTGGTTGTGGTCGCCGACCGTCGGCCCGGACGAGGTGTACTGCCACATCGTGTAGTACAGCCAGCCGGCCGGGAGTTCGCCCACCGTGGAGGCGTACCGCGCGACCCACAGCGGATTGGTCGACCCGAAGCCGGAGTAGTTGCCGGTGCACTGGGTCCACCAGCTGGTCGCCGTGTAGATGACGGCGTCCCGGCCGGTCCGGTACTTGTAGCGGTTCACGAAGTCGCGGATCCAGGCCACCATCCCGGCCTGGGTCTTGCCGTAGCAGGTCGCCCCGTACGGGTTCCACTCGATGTCGAGCACGCCCGGCAGGGTCCTGCCGTCCTTCGACCACCCGCCGCCGTTGTTGACGAAGTAGTCGGCCTGGGCGGCGCCGGTCGTCGTGTCCGGGGTGGCGAAGTGGTACGAGCCGCGGATCATGCCGACGTTGTACGAGCCGTTGTACTGCTGGGCGAAGTAGGTGTTCTTGTAGTAGGTGCCCTCCGTCGCCTTGACGTAGGCCCACTTGACGCCGCTGTTCCACAGGGTGGACCAGGCGACGTTCCCCTGGTGGCTGGAGACGTCCACGCCTTCCGTCTGGGTGGCGAGGGTCGTCGCGTCGCCGACGGGCTTCGCGCCCTTGCCGTCGTGCGCGATCACGCCCATGCCCATGTACGCGGAGCCGCGCACGGGCTTGCCGCCCGGGTCCTGGGCGGCACCGGCGGGGCCGGCGAGGGGCAGGAGGAGGGCCAGGGCCGCGAGCGCGGCGCCGGCGAGGGTCGTTCCGGATCTGTGCACACGCATGCGTGCCTCCGAAAGGCTCGGTGGGTGAGCGATGCCATGCCCTGGTGTGGACATGTCATGAGGACGCTACGCACGTAGACCCGGGTGGCGGAAGAGGGCCTGGATGCCGCCGTTGGTCTACGCCTGCGAAATACTGAAGGAGCTGCGGCGATGGCCGGGGCCGGAAGAAACTTTCAGCGGCCCGAAAGCTGCCGGAGGGTCACCGGAGAACGCGTGGGAGGTGCTGACGTGCACGGAAGCGGTACGGGAAGTGACGGCGGGGTCGCACCGCCCGGCGCCGTCGACCCCGAGTTCCTCGCGCTCGAACGTGAGCTGGCCGTGTTCCTGCGGCGGGCCCGGGCGCAGTCCGGTGAGATGGCGCGCGAGGTGCACCCCGAACTGGAGCCCGCCGCCTACGGTCTGTTCGTGCGGCTCGACGACACCGGCCCCCAGCGGGCCACCGAGCTCGCCGCGTACTTCGGGGTCGGCAAGGCCACCATGAGCCGCCAGCTCCGCGCCCTGGAGGACCTCGGGCTCGTCGCCCGCGACCCCGACCCCGCCGACGGCCGCGCCTCGCTCGTCCGGCTCACCGAGGAGGGCCGCCGGCGGTTCCGGCGCGTACGCGACGCCCGGCGCGAGCGGTACGTCCGCAAGCTCACGGACTGGGACCGCGCCGAGGTCGCCGAACTCGCCCGGCTCCTGAACCACTTCAACGTCCGGTTCGAGGGCTGAACGGCTGCCGCTGACCCGCCGACCGCTCAGCCGTCCGGTCGGAGAGCTGACCCGTCGGCCGCTCAGGCGCCGGGCAGCTCCACGAACGCGGCCGTCGCGTCGTCGTGACGTTTCCAGCGGCGCACCCCGCCCGCCCGCCCGTCCGCCGTCTCCAGGGCCCGTACCCGGTGGAGCAGACCGAGCGGCCCCTCCTTGCGCAGGACGCCGAAGCAGTCCGTCCAGTCGCCCTCGCCGAACAGATCCACCCAGCGACTCGCCCCGTCCGTGAGCGCGGCCAGGGCCCGCACCTCCGCGCGCGGACTCGTCCCGGTCACCGCCCGCTCCGCGACCGCCGGATCCGCCGCCGCGGTGAAGAAGCCGCCCTCCCGGTTCCGCAGCCGGTCCGTCGCCGCCAGGGAACGCAGGACCTCGTCCGGCACCCGGTCGAGCCGGTCGTCGAGCACGGCCCGTACCGTCCCGTCCGGGGACTCCAGGAGCAGGGCGGAGTCGGAGAGTACGAGGTGTTCGACCGAGGTCTCGTTCCAGCGGGCGAGCACCACGGTCGACTGTGGCGTACGCACGTGAGAAAGGTCACAGGTGTCGCGGTGGGTGTCCGCGGTGCGCCGGATTGCCAGCGACAGGATCCCGGACAGGGGCATGTCCGGCCGGGAAGCGGACAGTTCGGTCAAAGCCCCGCCCAGTCGCGCGGTGAACCACGGGACCGTGTGCACGCAACCGTCATCCCCGACGGGTGGGGTGACGCCGTCGAGGAGGACGAGGGTTCCGCCGCGGCCCGAGGCGGGAAGGGCGGCGGCGACCCAGTCCTCGTTGGGGCGTTCGGGGCTGCCGGGGAGGGAGGCGACGTCGCTGCGCATGACGACCAGTGTGCCCGGCCCGGCGCGCTCCTTCACGAGACCTGCAAATGACCGGAAATGGCCTGTACCAAGCCGGTGAAGGCCGCGCGAGAGGCGGAACGGGCACCTCCGCGGAGCTGCGGGCGGGCATCCTGCCAAAGCCCGCGCGGAAGATCCAACCGGGGGCCCTTCGGAGCCCCCGGGGCCCGTCCGGAGAAGTTGTTCGCCAACTCAGGAGTGTTGTTCACTCGTTCGGGTGGCGGAGCGGCCGATGCGCGCCTCCTTCCCAGAAGCGCTGGAATGGTCGGAAGCCGTACCAGGGGTGGGGGCGCTCCATGTGACCGGCCGTCATCTCTGCTTTGTGGGCGGACGAGTCAAGAATGCGAGCACCGGTGCAGATGAAGCGGCCTCGGAGCAAGAACGGCGCGCGGAGCCAGACCCCCGGTGTGACGACGACCCCGGACGGCGGCGCCGCCGCGGCGCCCACCGGCGACGCCACCGCCCCAGGCGCGACCCCGGCCGTGACCACCCCGGCCGGCGCCCCCGCCGGCCGCCCCAAGCGCGTCCGCAACCGTCTGGTCGCCGGCGTCGCCCTCGTCGGCGTCACGGTCCTCGCCGCCGGAGCTCCCGCGATCCTCGCCGCCTCCACCGAGCTCACCGCCTCCCAGCGCCTGGTCACCCTCGCCGAACTCGACCGGCAGGCCGTCACCCTGGCCCACTCCCTCGCCGACGAGCGCGACGAGGTCGTCGCCTACATCGCCGCGGGCCGTGACGCCCAGAGCGGCGACGCCGAGGACAAGCGCCAGGTCACCAGCGTCCGGTCCACCCGGGTCGACCGGCAGATCGACGAGATCCGGCCCGCCGCCTCCGCCGAGCTCCGCCGCGACCTCGCCGGTGTCCCCTCCGTCCGCCGCGCGGCCCTCACCGGCAAGGGCACGGCCCTGGAGGCCCACCGGGCGTACTCGGAGATCATCGGCAAACTCCAGGCCCTCGCCGACGAACTCGCCGACAAGGCCCCGGCCCGCGCCTCCGACGCCGCGCTCACCGGGGCGACCCGCGCCCCCGCCGCCCTCGGCCGCGCCGTCGAACAGGCCTCCGCCACCCGCGGCCTGCTTCTCGCCGCGCTCTCCGTACCGCAGCCCGAGCCCACCGGGGACGTCCACTACGACCCCGAGACCGGCACCTACGTCCCCGACGTCCCCGAGGGCACCGCCGAGGCCGAGCGGGCCCGTGACGTCCTCACCGCCGCCGCCCAGCAGGCCCGGGTCCGCGAACTCGCCGCCCTCGGCGACTTCGACCAGGCCGCCGGCTCCACCGCCCGCGACTCCCTCGCCGCCACCGTCACCGGGCCCGACGTCAAGAGCGCCGAGCGCTCGCTCGCCTCCCTCACCGACCAGCCCCGGCTGACGGAGACCGAGCGCGAGACCGACCGGGCCGGCCTGGAGGCCGCGCTCTCCGCCCGTATCGAGCAGATGCGGGGCGTCGAGTCCGCCCTCGCCACCGAACGGGTCGAACGGCTCGGCGCGCTCCGCGACGACGACGTCACCGCCCTCGAACTGCGCATCGCCTTCCTCGGCGGCTGTCTGATCGTCGCCGTCGGCATCTCCACGTACGTCGCCCGCACCCTCACCCGGCCGCTCGCCGTGCTCCGCATCGGCGCCGCCCGGCTCGCCGGAGCCCCCGAGCCGCAGACGGAGGAGCCGGTCCGCTTCACCGGCCGCAACGACGAGTTCGCCCAGGTCGTCCGCTCCCTCAACACCCTGCACGGGAAGCTCTCGGGGCTCGCCGCCCACACCGAGCGGCTCACCGAGGGCCAGGCGGAGCTCGCCGCGGCCAAGGACGCCCTCGGCGCCGAGCTCGCCACCCAGCGCGCCGAACTGCAGGGCCGGGTCGCCCTCCTCACCGCCGAGCTCGAACGGCTCAGGGGCACCGTCCACCACACCTTCGTCAACCTCTCGCTGCGCAGCCTCGGGCTCGTCGAGCGGCAGCTCGGCGTCATCGAGAAGCTGGAGGAGCGCGAGCAGGACCCGGACCGCCTCGCCACCCTCTTCAAGCTCGACCACATGGCGACCGTCATGCGCCGCCACAGCGAGAACCTCCTCGTCCTCGCCGGGCACGAACACGTCCACGGCCACGCCGGGCCCGTCCCGCTCGTCGACGTGCTGCGCGCCGCCGTCAGCGAGATCGAGCGGTACGAGCGGGTCACCATCCAGTCCCTGCCGCCGCACGCCCAGGTCGCCGGCTTCGCCGCGGACGACCTCAGCCACCTCGTCGCGGAGCTCCTGGAGAACGCGACCTCCTTCTCGCCGCCCGACGCCGAGGTCCAGCTCTCCGGCTGGCTCCTGGAGTCCGGCGAGGTGATGCTCTCCGTGCAGGACGCGGGCATCGGCATGACGGCCTCCCGCCTCGCCGAGCTCAACGCGCGCCTCGCGGAGGCCGACCCGGCCGCCTTCGAGGGCGAGGGCCTCGGCATGCGGGTCATCGCCCTGCTCGCCGCCCGCCACGGCGTCCGCGTCGAGCTGCGGGAGCAGAAGCCGGGCGGCACGGCGGCCGTCGTGGTCCTGCCGGGACCCCTGCTGCCGACCGCCCCGCCGACCACGGTGACGGAGCCCGTACGGGTGGCGGGCGCGGCGCCCTCGCTCCAGCTGCCCGGCTCGGTCGCGGAGGCCAACTCCAACACGCTGCCGTCCCGCACGCGGGACCCGCTCGTGGAGGCGGCGGAACGGGCGTTCCTGGCGGCGGAGGTGAACGCGGCGAAGGAGCAGCGGGAGCCGCAGCCGACGACGCCGGAGCCGCCCCGGGAAGCCCCGCATACGCCCGCGTACGAAGAGATGGCTCCCGAGCCCGCGTACGCAGAGCCCGAGCCCGCGTACGACGCATCCGAGCCCGCGTACGAAGAGACGGCTCCCGAGCCCGCGTACGCAGAGCCCGAGCCCGCGTACGACGCATCCGAGCCCGCGTACGAAGAGACGGCCCCCGAGCCCGCGTACGAAGAGACGGCCCCCGAGCCCGCGTACGAAGAGACCGGGCCCTCGTACGAGGCACCCCTCGGGGAGTCCGTCTCGGAGACCACGCTCCAGGTCCGGCTCCCGGAGCCGCCGCCGGAGCCGGACGCCCACGAGCGCGCCACCGACCCCGCGCCGTACGCGGAGCCGATAGACCCCGCCGCCGAGCCGCCGCACACCGAGCCCCCGGCCGGCTCCGCCCCCTCCGACCCGGAGCCGTTCGACGACCAGTCGGTTCCCGGGCCGCGTCCCGCCCAGTGGGAGCGGATCACGGACAAGGGCCTGCCCAAGCGCACCCCGCAGGTGGTCCGCCAGGCCGGCGCCGGCGGCGCCACCACGCCCCGCAAGGGCGGCGTGGACGCCGAGGCCCTGCGCCGCCGGCTCGGCGGCTTCCACAAGGGCGCCGAGGCCGGGCGCCGCGACGTGGAGGCGGAGATGGACACGGCGCGGACAGAAGACGTAAGGCCTGCACGTACAGAGGAGATGACGGGGGACACAGTCGAGGAGGCACGCAGTTGACTGCGACGGGAACGTTCGGACCGAGCACGGAAGCCCGCAACCTGCAATGGCTGCTGGGGAACCTGGTGGAGGAGGTGCCCGGCGTCCGCTCGGTCGCCGTCGTGTCCTCGGACGGCCTGATGCTGCTCTCGTCCGACCCGGCCACCCAGCAGAGCACGACGGCCGCCGCCGAAGCCGGCCGTCCCGACGGGCCGCGCGGCTCCAGCGCCGACCTGGCCACCATCGTCTCCGGCATCGGCAGCCTGACCATCGGCGCCGCCCGTCTGATGGACGGCGGCGGGGTCAAGCAGACGATGGTGGCGATGGAGGAGGGCAGCGTCTTCGTGATGTCGATCAGCGACGGTTCGCTGCTCGGCGTCCACGCCACGCCCGACTGCGACATGAGCGTGGTGGCGTACCACATGGCGCTCTTCGTGGGCCGCGCCGGTCACGTACTCACCCCCGAAGTCCGCAGTGAGCTGCGCAAATCGTTGGAGAGCACCCAGTGACGTCCGCATCCTCGGCGTATCACGCCCATCGCCTGCCGGTACGGGGAGACGGGCGGCGCCCGGCGCGCGTACGCCCGTACTCGCTGACCGGCGGCCGTACCCGCTTCGGCCACGTCCTGCTCGTCGAGACCTTCGTGGCGGCGCTAGAGGCGCCCGCCGTGCGCAAGGTCCTGACGGACGGCGGGCCCGGCGCCCGCGGTCTGATGCCGGAGATGCGGGCCATCGTCGAGATCTGCCGCCGCATGCGGACGGTCGCGGAGATCTCGGCACTGTTGAAGATGCCGTTGGGGGTCGTCCGGGTGCTGCTCAGCGACCTGGCCGACCAGGGAAAGATCCGTGTGTACGGGACCGGTCACGGCACCGGGCAGCCCGACCGCGCGCTCCTCGAAAGGGTGCTGAGTGGACTCCGTCGTCTCTGACGCCTCCGCCGTCTCCGACTCACCGTCGGTCGCCGGCATTCCCGCGCAGCCCAAGGCCGATCCGTTCGAACGGGATACCGCCGGCCCGGCGGTGGAGGACGGCGCGCAGGACTGGCAGCTCGACCACACCCGTGCCCCGATCGCGACGAAGATCGTGGTCGCGGGCGGCTTCGGCGTCGGCAAGACCACCTTCGTGCGCGCGGTCTCGGAGATCACCCCGCTCCAGACCGAGGCCCTGATGACGCGGGCGAGCGAGGACACCGACGACCTCAGCGCGACCCCGGACAAGCTCACCACCACGGTGGCGATGGACTTCGGCCGGATCACGCTCGACAACGACCTGGTGCTGTACGTCTTCGGCACGCCGGGGCAGCAGCGCTTCTGGTTCATGTGGGACGACCTGGTGCGCGGGGCGATCGGCGCGATCGTGCTCGCCGACACCCGCCGGCTGACCGACTGCTTCCCGGCCCTCGACTACTTCGAGAGCTGTGGGCTTCCGTACATCGTGGCCGTCAACCACTTCGAGGGCACGGAGCTGTTCGAGCCGGAGGACGTCAGGGAGGCCCTGACCGTGCCGCCGCACGTACCCGTGGTGATCATGGACGCGCGCAAGCGGTACAGCGTCGTCGAGAGCCTGCTCGCGATGGTCGCGCACGCACTCGAAGCCACCCCCGAATAGTCCTACCGACACGACCGTCACGCCAGGAGCACCACCCATGCGGAAGATACTCATAGTCGGCGCGGGCCAGTCCGGTCTGCAGCTCGCCCTCGGCCTCCAGTCCTCGGGGTACGAGGTCACCCTCATGTCGAACCGGACGGCGGACGAGATCCGGTCCGGCCGGGTCATGTCCACCCAGTGCATGTTCGACACCGCGCTCCAGCACGAGCGCGACCTCGGCCTCGACTTCTGGGCGTCCCAGGCCCCGCGCATCGAGGGCCTCGGCGTCTCCGTCGCCGGCCCCGACTCCGGCAGGGTGATCGACTGGGTCGGGAAGCTCGACGGGTACGCCCAGTCCGTCGATCAGCGCGTGAAGATGGCCGGCTGGATGGAGACCTTCGCCCAGCGCGGCGGCCAGCTGGTCATCCACGGCGCGGCCGTCGGCGACCTCGACTACTTCTCCCGCAGCTACGACCTGGTGCTCGTCGCGGCGGGCAAGGGCGAGCTGGTCTCGATGTTCGGCCGGGACGCGTCCCGTTCCCCGTACAGCGAGCCGCAGCGCGCCCTCGCCGTCGCGTACGTCCACGGTCTCGGCCCGCGCCCCGAGCACCCGGACTTCGACGCGGTCCGCTGCAACATCGTCCCGGGCGTCGGCGAGCTCTTCGTCATGCCGACCCTCACCACCGGCGGCCGTGCCGACATCCTCTTCTGGGAGGGCATCCCCGGCGGCCCGCTCGACGTCTTCCAGGGCGTCAAGGACCCGGCGGAGCACCTGTCGCTGACCCTTGAGCTGATGGAGAGGTTCACGCCCTGGGAGTACGCGCGGGCCACGAAGGTCGAACTGACCGACGCGGGCGGCACCCTCGCCGGCCGGTACGCGCCGACCGTCCGCAACCCGATCGGCCGGCTCCCCGGCGGCGGCCTGGTCCTCGGTGTCGCGGACGTCGTCGTCGCGAACGACCCGATCACCGGCCAGGGCTCCAACTCGGCGTCCAAGTGCGCCGCCGCGTACCTCGCCGCGATCGTCGAACACGGTGACAGGCCCTTCGACGAGGAGTGGATGCAGGGCGCCTTCGACCGCTACTGGCAGACGGCCCAGCACGTCACCAAGTGGACGAACGCGATGCTGGCCCCGCCGCCGGAGCACGTCCTGAACCTGCTCGGCGCCGCCGGCGGGCTCAAGCCCGTCGCCGACCGCTTCGCGAACGGCTTCGACGACCCGGCCGACTTCGAGAACTTCTTCTTCGACCCGGACAAGGCGGCGGCCTACCTGGCCTCGGTCGCCGCGGGCTGACACCGCGCGCGTCCCGGGGGGACGTGAGAGGGGCGGCGTACTCCGACGTGATGTCGGGGTGCGCCGCCCCTTGCGTGCGTCGCGGGGATGCCACGGGCGGGTCGGGTCAGAGGCTGCGGGCGGTGATGTCGCCGTAGGCGGTGGTGGCGCGGATGTTCAGGGCGGCGGCGGGGCCTTCGGCGTTCTGCAGGGAGTTGTGGATCCGGCCGTAGGAGGTGCCGGCGTCGAGGGTGGCGGAGACCCCGCGGGCCGCGCCGACCTGGATCTCGCCGGCCTCGGTGCGCAGGGTGACCGTGCCGCGCATGGCCTCGGCGACGCGCAGGTCGCCCTTGAGGGTGCTGATCTGCGCGGGGCCGCCCAGCCGGCCGACGGTGATGTCCCCGGCGGCGAGGGTGAGGCGGGCGCCGGCGGTCTCGTCGAGCTTGACCGTGCCCTGCGCGCTCTCGAAGGTGACGTCGCCGAGCCGTCCGACGCCCCGGAGTTCCGCGGTGGCCGCCTTGGCCTCGACACGGGAGCCGGCGGGCAGCTGGACGGTGACCTCGACGGACCCGGGGTGGCCGAGGACCCGGCTCCTGGCCTCGGGGGCCTCGATCCGCAGGACACCGTCGGCGTAGGCGACCGTGACCCGCTCGGCCGCCTTCACGTCACGGCTCTTGGAGGCGTGGGCGGGCCGGATCTCGACGGTGGTGTCGGCGCGGTCGGCGGCGATGAAACGGATCTGCCCGGCGGGGATGTCGAGGACGGCGGAGATCGGGGCGGCGGTGTCGAACTTCTGCATGGTCTCTTCCTTCGGCTCGCTGTTTCTGATGGGTGAAACGCTACGTTGCGTTCACGGTATCGGCAACATAGGTGTAGCGCACGATCTCTATTCATGCAGGTAAGAGCAGTGAAATCGTTGCGATGGCTGTGGCAGGTAACGCAACGACACAGCTCAGGTCATTGCAATGAGCTGATGGCGAACGCTATGACGTGACCTCCGGCGAGGCGCCCGGCCCCGATGGCCGATGATGTGCCCATGCCCCTGTCGAACACCCTGGCCCGCGTGGACGAGGACCTGGCCGCCGGCCGTGTGCCCCTGGCGCGTCAGCGTCTGCGCGGTCTCGTCTCCTCGTACCCCCGGGATCTGACGCTCCGCCGCCGTCTGGCCGAGGTGTACCGGCTCTACGGCGACGCCGCGGAGGCGGGACGCTGGATGTACCTCGAAGAGGACCGGAGCGCCGAGGAGACCGCCGCCTTCGAGGCTCGGTACGGCTCTCCCGGCCGGCGGATGAAGGCCCTCGCCTGGCGCGGCCCCGAGGCGGGGGCCGCCACGGCCCTCGCCGAGGAACGACTGGCGGCGGCGAGGGCGGCCTGTGCCGAGGCCCTGGGGCATCCGGTCGACTGGGACGACCCCGCCTCCTACCGGGAGGACCTGGACGAGCCGCACGAGGCGCCCTCCGAGCCGTGGACGGTCGGCGGCGTGCTCGCGGGCGCCGGCTGCCTGGTCGGGGTCGTCGCCTTCGTGGCGGTCTGGGTGATCGGCGTCATCGCGCTCTTCGACTGACACCCGGGGACGCCGGCCGGAGACGCGCGCCGGAGACGCCTCTCGGAGACACCTCCCGGCGCGTTCAGCCGTGGTCGTACCCCGCGTCCTCGCCGTCCCGCGCTCCCGCCGGAAGCTCCGGCGGGGTGTACGAGGCCAGGACCTCCCCGTCCGGGTCGGGGCGCACCGCCCCGAGCAGCGGGTTCGCCGCGATCGGGGAGACCTTCACCTTCCCGCCCGGACGCGGCGCCTGCACCACGAGGCCCTCCCCGAGGTAGACCGCCACATGCGTGGCGCCCGGGAAGTAGACCACCAGGTCCCCGGGGCGCAGCTCCGCGAGCGGCACCCGGGGCAGGGTCGCCCACTGCTCCTGGCTGGTGCGCGGCAGCTCCCGGCCCGCCGCCGCCCACGCCTGCTGCGTCAGCCCCGAGCAGTCGTACGCCTCCGGGCCCTCCGCCCCCCATGCGTACGGCTTGCCGATCTGGCCCACCGCGAACCGCAGCGCCGCCGCGCCCGCCCGGGACGGGGTGCGCCGGCCGTCGAGGACGCCGGAGCCGAGCAGTTCGCGCTGCGCGCCGGCGGTCTGTACCCGCTCCAGCTCGGTGAGCCGGGCCACCTGCTCGGGGGAGAGGGCGGCGAGCAGCTTCTGGACGTCCGCAAGGCGGGCCCGTACCTCGTCGCGCCGGGTGCGCTGGGTGGCGGCGAGGGTCTGCTGCCGGTCGAGCGCCTTGCGGGAGGCGCCCGCCAGCGCGTCCGCCTGCCGTTCGGCCGCCACGAGCCGGGGGACGGCCGCGGCACGGTCGCGTGCGGCCCGGGCCAGCAGATGGCTCTGGTCCATGGCCGAGCGGGGGTCCGGGGCGAAGAGCAGCCGCAGGTAGGAGGAGAGTTCGGACCGGCCCTGGTACTGGTCCCGGGCGATCCGCCCGGCCGCCGCGCGCCCCCGCGCCAGGGCGGTCCGGGCGGCGGTGAGACGGGCCGTGACCTTCTTGGTGTCGGCGGTCTGACGCTTCAGCGCCTCCTCGGCCGCGTTGAACCGCTCGGTGGCCTCCTCGGTCTGCCGGTAGAGCGTCCGCAGCCGGGTGAGCAGGGCCGAGACGGAGTCGCCGCCGGGGGGAGGGAGAGCGGCGCCGTCGTCGAGGGGGTCGGAGGCGGAGGCCGAGTCACCTGACTCAGGTGACTCAGGTGACTCAGGTGACTCGGGTGACTCGGGGGTACGGGCGGCCTCCGGGTCTCCCGGGGCCGGAACCGGGACCGGCACGGCGGGATCCTCGGCGTCGGCCGGGTCGGCCGGGTCGGCCGGGTCGGCAGCGCCGGCCGTGGCGTCCGGGTCGTCAGGATCCGCCGAATCCGCCGCGTCCGCCGCGTCTGCCGAATCCGTCCCCGCACTGAGGCCCTCCCGCGCGGCCGACGCATACGCCTCCGAGTCCGGATCGACGGGTCCCACGGGCTCCGCCGCCGGGTCGGCCCAGGCGATCGGGGCCTCCGCCGAGGGGTCGGCCGGTGGTTCGGGTGCCGCGCCGCCCGCCGGAACCGTCACCCCGGTGAACGTCGCCGCCGCGGCGAGCGCCCCCGTGCAGACCGTACGCAGCAGCCTCCGCGACACGTCACCACCTCCACGGGGATGATGACGTGTCACTTCATCTGATTACCGTATGAGCGAGGGCGCGTCCGGCGCCCTCACCCGTTCGGCTCATCGCCGTGCTCGGGCCGGGCCGTACCACCGCCCGGCTTCGACCACGGCCACCTCAGCTCGCGCCGCTCGCGGCCCCCGGGCGCGTACTGGTAGACCCAGCCGCGCTGGAGCCCGAGCCGCTTCGTGTATCCGGCGGGCTCGCGCCGGTACGCGTACAGCGTCGGCGGGCGTCCGTCATGGGCCGGGACCGGCACCTCGTACCACTTCGGCGGGTGGCCGGTCGGGCCGAGCAGGATCGGCAGGACCCGGCCGTCGAGGGGGCCGCCACGGAAGGGGGTGTTCTCGCTTCTCACCCCACCAGTCTCCCCCGCCTCGGGGTCACAGCAGGTGGGCCGCCTCGCCCACCACCGGGATCACCCGGCGGGCCAGCCGCGCCACCGGCCCCTCGGGCGTCTCCTGGGCGAGCAGCCGCCCCACGACCCGCGCCGTCTCCTCGTCGCTCGCCGTGGTCGCCGCGAGCAGCGCGACGAGATGGTCGACGAGCCAGTCCCGCAGCTCCCCGGCCGGGGGCCGCTTGTCCTCGTCGAGCCAGATCAGCGAGGCGGCCTCCACGGCGGCGATCCACGTCCGCACCAGCATGCCGAGCCGGGGCCCCGGCCGCCCCACCCCCAGATGGACGAGGATCTGCTCGGCGGCGGCCCGCCGCACCTCGTCGACGATCGCGGTGGTCCGGGAGGTCTCGGCGACGCTGCCGCCCCGCAGCAGTGCGCTGAACCCGGCGTCGTGCTCGTCGACGAAGGCCAGATAGCGGTCGAGCACCCGGCCGAGCCGCTCCGTGGGCGGCCCCTCCGGAGGTTCGGTGAAGCACCGGTTCAGGGCGTCGGCGGAGGAGCGCAGGGCGGCCTCGTACAGCTGCTGCTTGCCGCCGGGGAAGTAGCGGTAGACGAGGGGCCGTGAGACGCCGGCCGCCTCGGCGACGTCGTCGAGCGAGACGTCCTCGGGCGTCCGGTGGGCGAAGAGCTCCTGGGCGGCGTCGAGGAGCTGCCCGCGCCGCTCCTCGACACTGAGCCTGCGGTACGCGGGAGTGGCGGCACTCGTCATGCTCCGCAGCGTAGCCGCGCGGCCCACGGGCCAGGTGGCGGGAGCCGGGGGAGAAGCGTCTCCGGCCCGCACCTCAGGCAAGGAGTCCGGAGGACTTCCACAGCCGGCGTCCAGGGCCGCGCAGGACGCCGATGTCGTCGAGGAAGTCCGTCAACCGCTTGGCTCCCGAGCGCATGACCTCGCTCCGGTGTCCGCTCGCCCTCACCTGGGCGACGGCCTCGCGCCGGTCCAGACCCACCGCCTCGTACACCTCGGGGTTGACGAAGCAGGTGGAGAAGACCCGGGCGGCCTCGCCGCAGCTGAGCCGGGTGAGCTCCTGCTCCCAGCGCGGGGCGGTCACCATCTGCCGCCGCAGCTCCTCACGGGCGTACCGCACATGGCGGGCCTCCTCGACCACATGGATGCGGGTCACCCCGCGGACGAGGGTCTGCACCCGCTCGTCCGGGAAGGTCAGGCGCTGCATCCAGTCGAGGATCTCCTCGCCGAGCAGGGTCGCGGCGAAGGAGCCGGGGGTCGTGGAGACGGTCTTCAGGATCCGTGCGAGGTTGTGGTAGAGCCTCGGCACCGGGTAGGCGGGGGTGTCGCTCCGCCGGATCAGCCGGGCGAACATCATCGAGTGCCGGCACTCGTCGGCGATCTCGGTGAGGGCGTAGCTGACGTGATGGCTGGTCAGCGACTTGTCGTAGATGTGCCGGACGAGCAGCTGCATCAGGATGATCTCGAACCAGATGCCGAGCGAGGCGAGTGAGGCGGCCTCGTGGCGCGAGAGCGCGATCCGCTGCTCCTCGGACATCCGGCGCCACAGGGGGGTGCCGTAGAGGGAGACCAGCTCCGGCGGCCAGAACCACTTGTCGTCCTCGAAGGGCGCGTCCCAGTCGAGCTCGGTGTCCGGGTCGTAGGAGTGCCTGCGCGAGGACTCCAGGAGGCGTGCGGCGACCTGTTCACGGTCGCGCAGCGGCCCCAGGGCGTCCCGGAGGAGGCCGAAGTCGGGCTCGGTGAAGGGGGTCATGGGGAGGCACCTCGCTGCGCTCGCCGTCGCGGTTACCGGGGGTTCGCTCTTTATGAGACTGCCCGTCAGCAACACCGTCAATCCCTTGCGCGCGACTTGTTGACGACTCGTCTACCACCGTGTGAGCCTGACCGGAGGACCCGCGGCGCGCGCACCGTCACCACCGCACGCGCACCGCGCAGGCCCACCACCGTGCTCGTACAGCGCAAGCCACCACCGCAGGCCCCTCACCGCACTCGCACCACCGCAACGCACCACGGGAACGGCCCGATCCCCCCGAAGGAGGCGTCAGTGTCGACGCGCGACCTCTACACCACGGCCCCCGCCACCCCCACCTGGCAGGTCCCGGCCACCGGCGCGGCCCGTCTCTCCTGGGAGTACGAGGACGGCCGCGAGCGCCTCCTCGCCCTCTACCAGAAGGGCAAGGACAAGCAGTGGGACGGCGCCACCAGGATCGACTGGGACCTGGAGGTCGACCCGTACGACCCGCTCGGCACCCCCGACGAGGCCGTGTCCCTCTACGGCACCCGCCACTGGGCGAAGATGACCGAGAAGGACAAGGGCGACCTGCGCCGGCACTACGCCTCCTGGCAGTTCAGCCAGTTCCTCCACGGCGAGCAGGGCGCCATGGTCTGCGCCGCCCGGATCGTCGAGTCCGTCCCCGACCTGGACGCCAAGTTCTACTCGGCCACCCAGACCATGGACGAGGCCCGGCACGCCGAGATCTACGGCCGCTTCCTCCACGACAAGATCGGCATGCTCTACCCGGTCAACGACAACCTCCAGGACCTCCTCGGCGACACCCTGCGGGACTCCCGCTGGGACATGCCCTACCTCGGCATGCAGGTCCTCATCGAAGGCCTCGCCCTCGCCGCCTTCGGCATGATCCGCGACACCACCGACAAGCCGCTGCCGAAGCAGATCCTCGCGTACGTCATGCAGGACGAGGCCCGGCACGTGGCCTTCGGCCGGATGGCCCTGCGCGACTACTACCGGCAGCTGACCGACGCCGAACTCCGCGAGCGCGAGGAGTTCGTCATCGAGGGCTGCTACCTGATGCGGGACCGGCTGCGCGGCGTCGAGGTCCTGGAGAACTTCGGCATCCCGAGGAAGGAGGCGGAGGAGCTGAGCGAGCAGAGCGAGTTCCTGCACCTCTTCCGCAAGCTCCTCTTCAGCCGGATCGTCCCCTGCGTCAAGGACATCGGCCTCTGGGGCGAACGCCTCCAGAAGGCCTACCTCGACATGGGCGTCTTCGAGCTCGGCGACTCCAACCTCGACCTGCTGATGACCCAGGACGAGGAGATCGCGGAGGCACTGGACCGCGAGCGGTTCGCGGCGGAGGAACAGGAGCGGGTGGCAGAGGTCGAAGAGGCGATCGCGGCGGGCGCGGGGGAGGAGTAGGGGGTGTCTTGTCGATCACGCCACGAGGAGCGCCGCCGGCCCGGCAAGAAATGACACACCCCAGCCTGCGGGGTGGGGGGGGCGGGGGGGCGGGAAACC
>NZ_JBVHUJ010000013.1:176192-286409 GCF_055565415.1 Streptomyces sp. NPDC028711
TCCGCGGCGGTGCAACCGGCGCGGGGGGCCGCGGTCTATGCGGCGAGCGGGGGGGGCGCGGGGGGGCTGTGGGGGGTGTCTTGTCGATCAGGCCAGGCGTCGCGAGCCCGGCCTGATCGACAAGACACCCCCTAGGCGGCGGGGGACGGGCGGGCGCCGCGTCGTACCGGAAGCGCGCGACCCGGAAGCGTGGATGTCGTACCGGTGACGTAGCGTGCCCGTCATGACCACGCCGCCCGGGCCGAACCGGCCTCCCCACGAACCGTACGGCGGGCCCGTACCGCCCCCGCAGCAGCCCGGGCCGTTCGGGGCTCCGCAGGGCTTCCCCCCACAGGGTTCTCCTCAACAGGGCTTCCCTCCCCCGGGTGTTCCGCCCCAGGGCTTCCCTCCGCAAGGCGTTCCGCAGCACGGCTTCCCGCCGCACGGCGTCCCGCCCCAGTACCCCGGGCCGGGCGCCGGGGTCTGGGGGCAGCCGCCCATGGGGCCGCCGCCGAGGAAGAAGATGCCGGCCGGGGCGATCGTCGCCATCGTCCTGGGCTCCCTGGTCCTGGTCGGCGGTGTCGGTTACGCGGCGAAGGCCGGGCTCGACGCCGTCGGCGTCACCGGCCCCTTCCCCGAGGCGACCCATGAACTCGTCGTCCCGAAGACGCTCCTGGCCGGTGAGTACACCCTGGTCGCCGACCTCTCCGACACCCAGGGCAAGGAGATCGAGGACACCCCCGACATCACCGTGAAGGACGCCAAGGCGGCGGTCGGGCAGTACAGCGGCAAGGACGAGTCCGTCCTCGTCGTCTCCGGGATGCACGGACGCATCAAGAACGGCGAGTTCACCCGGGGGTCCATCCTCAAGGGCGCGGCCACGGAGAAGGGCTCCACGCTCGTCGTCCGCCCCACGGACTTCACCCCCGCAGGGTACGGCGTGACCGTCCGCTGCCAGGTCACCACGTCGAAGGACGCCCTCGGCACGACCACGATCCCCATGTGCGCCTGGGGCGACGACAACACCGCGGCCGCCGTGGCCCTGGTCGCCGCCGGCGCGGCCCCCACCGACCCGGAGGACATCGACCTGGCGGCGCTGGCCGAGACCACGGCCAAGATCCGCGCGGAGATCCGCAAGCCGATCGTCTGACACGTCCGCCGAGCGCCGGGGGCGGCTCCGCAGCCGTGGGCTCCGGAGCCGCGGGCCCGGCGCTACCGCCGCGCCTCCGCCTCAAGGCGCAGCGCCTCCGTCATCACCGCCTTCGCGAGCGGCGCCGCGCTGCCGCCCCCGCTGATGTCCGTACGGGCCGCCTCCGCGTCCTCGACGACCACCGCCACGGCGACGGCCGGCTGGGCCGAGTCCTCGGCCTGTGCCCAGGCGATGAACCAGGCGTACGGGGTCCCCGTGTTGCCGAAGCCGTGCTGGGCGGTGCCGGTCTTGCCGCCGACCCGGGCGCCGGGGATCGCCGCGTTCGTCCCCGTACCCTCCTCGACCGCCTTCACCATCAGCCGCTGGAGCTGCATCGCCGTCGAGGGGTTCATCGCCTGCCGGTAGCTGCGGCGGCCGGTGCGGTCGATCGTCGTGCCGCCCGAGGTCGTCAGTCGGTCGACGAGGTACGGGTGGGCGATCTCCCCGTTGTTGGCGACCGCCGCCGCCACCATGGCCATCTGGAGCGGGGTCGCCGTCGTGTCGAACTGCCCGATCGAGGAGAGGGCCAGCTGGTCCGGGCTCATCTCCCGGTCGAAGTTGGACTTCGCCACCCAGGACGGCACCCGCAGCGCCGTGTCGTTGAAGCCGAACCGCTCCACCGCGTCGACCATCCCGGTCAGGCCCACCTCCACGCCGAGGCCGGCCATCACCGTGTTGCAGGACCACTGGATGGCGTACGCGAGGGACGCGTCCGCGCAGCCCCGCGCCTCGTTCGGCAGCACCTGCCGGGTGCCGGGCAGCACGAAGGGGTCCGGGGTGTCCGTCGGCGCCTCCACGTCCCGTACGGCCCCGGCGTCCAGGGCCGCCGCGGCCGTCACGATCTTGAACGTGGAGCCCGGCGGATACGTCTGCCGCAGCGCCCGGTTCAGCATCGGCTGGTTCGGTGAGGTGTTCAGCCGCTTCCAGGCGTCCTTGACGCCCCGGCCCGTACCGGAGAGGAGGCCGGGGTCGTACGAGGGCGAGCTGACCAGCGCCAGGATGCGGCCGCTGTGCGGCTCCACCGCGACGACCGCGCCGCGCTTCCCGCCGAGCCCCCGGTAGGCGGCCTCCTGCATCGAGGAGCGGATCGTCGTCACGACGTCCCCGCCGGGCTGCCGGCCGCGCGTGAGGTCGTTCCAGAGCGGCAGCGGCGCCAGCATGGGTTCGGTCCCGGCGAGGACCGCGTCCTCCGCGTGCTCGACGAGGGTGGTGCCGTACGTCTGCGAGGAGTAGCCCGTCAGCGGTGCGTACAGCGGTCCCTGACGGTAGGTCCGCTCCCAGCGGAGCTGCTGCCGACTGTCCCGGGAGCCCGTCACGGGCTTGCCGTCGACGACGATCTCGCCGCGCGGCTGCGCGTACCGGGAGATCGCGATCCGCCGGTTGGCCGGGTTGTCGTCGAGCGACTCGGCCTCGAGGAGCATCACCCGGGCGGAGTTGACGAGGAGCGCCACGAGCAGCACGAGACAGAGCGCGGCGGCCCGCCGCGCGTACCGGATCACGAGGCCTCCCCGGTCCTGGCCGGACACCGGGCGTACCGGATCACGAGGCCTCCTTCCCGCGCCGGGGCGCGTACGGCCGGATCACGCGGCGCCCTCCTTGACGGGCGCGAGCGTGCCCGTGTCGGCGGAGTCCGGCTGCGGGGCGCGTGCCGAGTCGCTGACGCGGATGAGCAGCGCCACGATCACCCAGTTGGTGACCACCGACGAACCTCCCTGGGCGAGGAACGGCATCGCCATGCCGGTCAGCGGGATCAGCCCCATCACCCCGCCCGCGATCACGAAGACCTGGAGCGCCACGATCGACGCGAGCCCGATCGCCAGGAGCCGCCCGAAGGGGTCCCGCAGCGACAGGCCGGCGCGGTATCCCCGGGCGACGAGCAGCGCGTACAGGAGGAAGAGCGCGGTCAGGCCGACGAGTCCCAGCTCCTCGCCCGCCGTTGCCAGGATGAAGTCGGACTTGGTGGCGAAGCCGATGAGGACGGAATGGCCGAGGCCGAGCCCGGTGCCGAGCATCCCTCCGGCGGCGAAGGAGAACAGCGACTGGGCGAGCTGCCCCGGCCCGTCGCCCGCCCGGATCGAGGCGAACGGATCGAGCCAGTCCTGCACCCGGCTGTGCACATGGGGTTCGAGCGAGCCGACGAGGAAGGCCCCGGCGGAGGCGAGCACGAGGCCGACCGCGATCCAGCCGATCCGGCCGGTCGCCACGTACAGCATGATCACGAAGAGTCCGAAGAAGAGCAGGGACGTACCGAGGTCCCGTTCGAGGACCAGCACACCGACGCTCAGCAGCCAGATCGCCACGACGGGCCCGAGCACCCGCCCGGCGGGGAACTGGAACTTCCAGATCCGGCGGCCGGTGTACGCGAGCGCGTTGCGGTTGGCCGCGAGGTACGCGGCGAAGAAGACCGCGAGCAGGATCTTGGCGAACTCGCCCGGCTGGAAGGAGAGACCGCCGATCCGGATCCAGATCCTGGCGCCGTTCACGGCCGGGAAGAAGATCGGCAGGATCATCAGGGCGAGCGCGGCGGCCACCGACACGTACGCGTACCCCTGGAGCACGCGGTGGTCGCGGAGCAGCAGGACGACCACGATGAAGAGCGCGACCCCGAGCGTCGACCAGACCAGTTGCGTCGCGGCCGCCTGGTCGCGCGGTGTCTCCAGGTCGAGACGGTAGATGAGCACCAGGCCCAGGCCGTTGAGCAGGACCGCGATCGGCAGCAGCAGAGGATCGGCGTACGGGGCGCGGAACCGGACCGCGAGATGGGCGACGAGCGCGAGCAGACCGAGACCGGCGCCGTAGCGAGCGGCGTCCGGCGGCACCGCGCCGCTGCGGGCGAGGCCGACCTCGGCGTAGCCGCAGACGGAGATGAGGACGGCGCAGACGAGGAGGGAGAGTTCCACGCCGCGGCGCTTCGGGATGCGTACCCCGGGCGGGGGCGCGTCCGTTCGCGGTGCGGTCATGGCCGCAACGTAGCAAGCGGTATGCCCTATGTCCCTTTTGTGTGACGGTGTGCCGTGCGGTCAGTGGGTGTCGCACCGAGGGGACACCGACGGGAACGCCACCTGGAACGCCCCCTAGAACGCCCCCCGCTCCATCCGGGCCAGCGCGGCCCGGCACAAGGTCAGCAGCTTCTCGTCGAGGTGGACGTCATGACTGCCCGAGGAGCCCTCCCGGGCGTTGTGGCGGCGCCGCCGGGTCAGCTCGGTGAGGATCACCAGCTGCGCCTCCGACGCCGCGGGCCCCATCTCCGCCAGGCACTCGGCGACGTCCACGCGCGCGTGCCGGTTCTCCTCCCAGGCCGCGAGCAGCACGGGCAGGGCCGTCGCCGCGTCACCGGACACCCGCCACAGGGCGGCGGCGCTGCGGACCCGTACCCACAGGTCCCGGGAGGCGAGACCCGGCAGGAGCGCCGGGGCCGCCGCGGCGGCGGCCGGGCCGATCTCGCCGAGCGCCTGCGCGGCGGAGCAGCGGTCGGCGCCCGAGGCACCCGGCCGCAGCCACCGCTCCAGAGCCGGCAGGACCTCCTCCCGATCGCCCTCGGCCGCCCACAGGGCGCGCGCCGCCGTCGTGGCGACCGCGGCCGACTCGGCGCCCAGGAGCCGCCGGATGTCCGGTACGGCGGGCCGGGCCGCGGGACCGAAGGCCGCCAGGGTCCGCAGGGCGGCCTCCCGCACCCAGTCGCGCCGGTTCGCCGGCGCCCCCCGCAGGACGCGCAGGACCTCCGGTACGGCCTGACCGCCCCGGACGGCCGCGAGGGCGTACAACAGGGGCGCGGCCCGGTCGTAGAGCCGCTCGTCGAGCTCGACCTCGGCGAGCCGACGGCGCAGCGGCGGGGCGAGCATCGCCGCCGACGGCCCGAGCCCGTCCATGGCGTACAGCAGCTCCCGCCGCACCTCGCCCTCCTCCAGGGCGCGGGCGAGCAGCGGGACGGCCCGGGGGTCCCCGGCGCGGGCGAGCGCGAGGAGCGCGCCGTCCCGTCCGGACCTGCCGACGAGACCGCCGCCGCCCTGACCGGGCCCGTACAGGCCGCCGGCGAGGCGGGCGGCGAGCGCGTCGGCGGCGGGCGCGCCCAGCTCGAAGAGCCGCTCCAGGAACGAGGTGGCGGCCTCCCGGAGCCGGGGCTCGGGATCCTGGAGCTGCGCGCCGACGAGCCGGACGACCTCCTCGTACCGCCCGCGCCAGACCCGTATCAACCCGCCGCACAGCCAGATCGCGTCCGAACGCTGACCCCAGTCGGGGCTGCGCAGCTGCGCCAGGATCAGCGCGATGCGGTCGTCGACCCGGTCGTCGAGCGCCGTGTGCAGGGTCCGCAGCAGCTCCTCCGTCCAGGGGGCCGGGCGTCCCGCGGCGTGCTCCTCCAGGAGTTCGCGGACCTGCCCGATGAGCGTCGGCGGGGCGTGCCGGGAACCCTCGGCGCCGGGGGAGGCCGAGCCGTGCGCCCTGACCCTGATCTCCTCCAGGAGACCCGTCACCCACGGCACGATGTCCTCGGGGATGTCGCCGGGGGCGCAGCGCGCCCGCTGCGCGAGGGCAGCGAGACGGAGCCCGGGGTCGTGGGCGGCGCGGGCGAGCCAGCCGAGCCACTCGACGGTCTCGGCGCGCAGCGACGCGTGCCGCAGGGCGATCCGCCCGACGGCGGCGACGAGGGCGAGCCGTACCTCGGTGTCCCGCTCGACGGTGAGCCGCTCGCGCAGCAGGGTGAGGACGAGGGCGGGCTGGGGGTGGAGCGAGGCGAGCGCGCAGGGCGCGGCCAGGCGGACCTCGGGGTCCGGGTCGGAGACGAGCCCGAGGAAGACGTCGGCGCCCGCGGCGATGGCGGCGGCGGCCATCGCGTAGTTGGCGGCGGGGATGAACTCCTCGTCGTCGGGGTCGAGTTCGTCGAGCTCGTCGTCGTCGTCGAGTTCGATCCCGCCGATGCTGGTGAGCAGCTCGACGAGGGAGCCGCGGTCCTGGACGCCGGGGTCGGCGACGAGTTCGAGGAGGAAGGGGATGCAGGCGAGCGTGGAGTCGTAGACGTCGCCCTGGTGGTGCACGGCGCCGTACATGCCGTCGAGGGCGGTCTCGCGCTCCGCGGGATCGGCGGAGGCGAGTCCGCGGAGGAGCTCCGGCACGTCGTCCGCGGGGCCGTACGCGTGCCCCAGTGAGGCCCAGTCGACCTCCTCGATCCCCGTCAGCATGTACCAGGCCGCCTTCCCCGTGAGCGCTGTACCAGGCAGCAAGTGTGCACCACCTGGCGGACAGCAAGGCCTTACCGGCGCCAGCGGGCCCGCACGGACGGCGAGTTGCGACATCTTTGCGCCATGTACGGTATGGAGCAGGGTAGTTGCTCTGGGTATCGGCACGAGGCGACGCCGAATCGGAAGGGCGCGCCCCGCGTGAGGGGGCGGTTCAGCCCTCCGACCGCACCCGGACGAACGTCGCGTTCTCCTGTCGCTGCCGCACCGCGAGCTGCCGCAGCTCCACGGGGACCGGCGGGTCCACCCACCGCACCGGCCCGTGCTCCGGGTCCGTGGCGAGCGGCCCGGCGCGGTCGCGCACCAGCACCCCGACCTCGCGCGACTGCGCCGGGGTCAGCCGGGGCGAGGTGGTCACCGTACGGCCGTCGTGCAGCCGTACGACCAGGGCGCGGGGCCGGTCCGCCGGGCCGATGACACCGAGCAGCAGGCCGTCGCTGGTCTCCGCGTGCCGGATCTTCCGCCAGGCCCACGTGGGCCCCGCCCGGTACGTCGAGCCCAGCGTCTTGGCGACGATCCCCTCGACGCCGGCCTCCCGCAGGTCCCGGAACCAGTCGCGCGCCGTCTCCTCGTCGAGGGTGGCGAGGACGCGCTGCAGCGGCGGCTCGGCCTCCCGCAGGGCCGTGCCGAGCAGCTCCCACCGCTCGCGGAGCGGCAGAGCCCGTACGTCCCGCCCGGGGACGGCGAGGAGGTCGAAGGCGATGTACGAGACGGGCACTCCGGCACGTGCCCGGTCCGCGGGGGAACGCAGCAGGTCGGTGAAGCTCAGGCGCCCCTCCCGGTAGGCGCACAGCTCGCCGTCGAGGACGATCCCGGGCGGCAGCTGTTCCCGCAGGTGCGCGGCGGTCTCGGGGAACTCGGGAGCGAGATCCCGGCGGGAGCGGGACTGGAGGACGACCTTTCCGCCGTCGAGGACGAAGGCGAGCGCGCGGAAGCCGTCCAGCTTGAGCGAGTACTGGAGCTGCCGTGGCGGATCGGCCTGTACGGGGATCTCGTCGGCGGACCGTGGCCGCATGACGTCGACGGGCGGGACGAGCACCACGGCCGTGGGGCCGCTCACGGCAGCTCCCCCGCCCGCTCCGGCGCGAAAAGGGGCGCCATGAGGTCCCCGTACCGCTCCAGACGTGGCGCGATGTCGTCCATGAGGAGGACGAGGGCCTGCGGGCCCGCGGCCGTCCCGGCGCACTCCTCGACCTCCTCCCAGGTGACGGGCGCGGAGACGGCGGGCCGGGCGCGGGCCCGCAGGGTGTAGGGGGTGGCGGTGGTCTTGGCGGCGGCGTTCTGGCTGTGGTCGACGAAGACCTTCCCGGGCCGCAGGGCCTTGGCCATCCGGTGCACGACCAGCTTCGGCAGCGCCGCCTCCGCCTCGACGGCGAGCTGTCTCGCGTACGCCGAGACCTGTGCGGAGGGGGTCGGCGCCACCGGGACGAGGAGGTGCAGCCCCTTGGAGCCGGAGGTCTTGGCGAAGGCCTCGAGCCCGTCCGCGGCGAGCCGCTCCCGCAGGTGGAGGGCGACCCGGCAGCACTCGACGACCGTCGCGGGCGGCCCGGGGTCGAGGTCGAACACGAGCCGGTCGGCGACGGCGGGGGAGGAGGCCCGCCACTGCGGCGTATGGAACTCCACGACCAGGTTCGAGGCCCACATCAGTGAGGCCAGGTCCTCGATCACCACCTGCCGGGCCCCGGGGGCGTCGGAGCGGGGCACGGGGGTGGTCCTCACCCAGGAGGGTGTGCCGGGCGGGGGATTCTTCGTGAAGAAGAGCTGCCCTTCCGGACCGTCCGGATAGCGCAGGAAGGACACCGGGCGGTCGCGCAGATGCGGCAGGATCGCGGCCCCGACGGTCGCGTAGTAGTGGAGCAGCTCGCCCTTCGTCGTGCCGGTGACCGGGTGGAGCACCTTGTCCAGGTTGCTGAGCGCCAGGCGCCGCCCCTCCACCTCTGTGATCGGCGTCATACGATGAGAATCCCCACGAATCATCGCTTTTAGGCTCGAAAGGGAAGAAACGTGCGATCCATCTGGAACGGCGCCATATCTTTCGGGCTTGTCAGCATCCCGATCAAGCTGGTGAACGCCACGGAGAGCCGGTCGGTCTCCTTCCGCCAGATCCACACCGAGGACGGCGGCCGCGTCCGCTACAAGAAGGTGTGCGAGCTCGACGGCGAGGAGCTCTCCACGGCGGAGATCGGCAAGGCGTACGAGGACGCCGACGGGACCATGATCCCGATCACCGACGAGGACCTGGCCTCCCTGCCGCTCCCCACGGCGAAGACGATCGAGATCGTCTCCTTCGTGCCGGCCGGCGACATCGACCCGCTCCAGATGGACGCCGCGTACTACCTCTCGGCGAACGGCGTGCCGGCGGCCAAGCCGTACACGCTGCTCCGCGAGGCGCTCAAGCGCAGCGACAAGGTGGCCGTGGCCAAGTTCGCCCTGCGGGGACGGGAGCGGCTCGGCATGCTGCGGGTCGTGGACGACGTGATCGCCATGCACGGCCTGCTCTGGCCGGACGAGATCCGCGCCCCGGAGGGCGTGGCCCCGGAGAGCCCGGTGACCGTGCGGGAGGCGGAACTCGACCTGGCGGACGCCCTGATGGCCACGCTCGGTGAGGTCGACATCAGCACCCTGCACGACGACTACCGCACCGCGGTCGAGGAGATGATCTCGGCGAAGGCGGAGGGCGGCGAGGGCGTCGCGGCCCCGCCCACGGAGGAGGCGCCGGGCGGCCGGGTCATCGACCTGATGGCGGCCCTGGAGAGCAGTGTCCGGGCGGCGAAGGAGGCCAGGGGCGAGGACGCGGACGCCGTGGTGACCGAGCTCAAGCCGCGCGGGACGCCGAAGGAGACGGGCGGCAAGAAGTCCACGTCCCGGGCGCCCGCGAAGAAGACCGCGGCCCCGGCCCGCAAGTCGACGTCGACGGCCGGTGGTACGGCGAAGGAGACGCCGGCGAGGAAGAGCACGGCGAAGGCGAAGGAGCCGGCGAAGAAGTCGGCGGCCAAGAAGGCCACGGCGAAGAAGACGGCGACGAAGAGCACGGCGAAGAAGGCCGCTCCGCGCAAGCGCACGGCCTGAGGCCCCGGTTGGGCGGCCGCCGCGGCGCGACGCGTCGGCGGTAGTCGTCGAGGCGGCGCCCCGCGTCCATGTGTCGATCCGGTCGCGGGTGCCGAGCGACAGGCTCCGGTGCTTCTTCGGCTTCTCGGGGGAACGGTCGCCGTCGAGCCCCTCGTCGAGCTTCCAGATCAGTGCGATGGGCTCCGGGAAGTGCCCGGGGCCCATCGGGCCTGCCTTCATGGCCCGGCCGAACCGGTCGAGCTCGCCGCCCGCGCCCTGCCCGACTACGGGCAAGGAGACCGACTCTCCCCGCCCAACACCCCGCATACCGAACACAGTTCTCTGTCCTTCGGACAACAGCTGGTCAAATCCTTGTTGCAGACCTGTCAAAAAGGCTTCTTCGCTGGCACGCTTCCAGCCGCACCACCCCCCACCCCCCACCCTTCACCCCCACGCTTGTCAGCGAAGGAGCCCGCGTGACCCGCCAGCAGTCCTCGCACCGCCGCACCACCACCGCCCGCGCCGCCGCCCTGATCGCATCGGCCGCCATGGTCGTCGTCGGAGTCCAGACCGGATCCGCCAGCGCCGATGTCCAGCGCGAGGCCGGGGCCACCGCGCTCGTCCTCACCGGCCCCGAGCGCGCCACCGCCGTGCGGGAGGCGCAGGCCGGAGCCGCCGCCACCGCCAGGGCCATCGGCCTCTCCGGCCAGGAGCAGCTCGTCGTCCGGGACGTCGTCAAGGACGCCGACGGCACCGTCCACACGCGCTTCGAGCGCACCTACGAGGGCCTCCCCGTCCTCGGCGGCGACCTCGTCGTCCACCAGAAGAAGAACGGCTCGCGCGCCACCACCAAGGCGACCGAGGCCCGCATATCCGTGGCGAGCACGGCGGCGAAGGTCACCGCCGCGACCGCCGGGAAGTCCGCCGCGGCGTCCTCCGACGCCCGCTCCGCCGCCCCCTCCTCGTCCCGCAAGGTGGTCTGGGCTGCCACCGGCAAGCCGGCCCTCGCCTGGGAGACGACCGTCACCGGCGTCCAGGCCGACGGCACCCCGAGCGAGTTCCACGTCATCACCGACGCCACCACCGGCAAGGAGCTGTACTCCTACGAGGCGATCGAGACGGGCACCGGCCACACCCAGTACAGCGGCACGGTCACCCTCGGCTCCGCGCCCTCGTACACCCTCACGGACACCGCGCGCGGCGGCCACAAGACGTACGACCTGAACGGCGGCACCAGCGGCACCGGCACGCTCTTCACCAACAGCACCGACACCTGGGGCAACGGTCTCGCCACCAACCGGGAGACCGCCGCGGCCGACGCCCACTACGGCGCCGCCGTCACCTGGGACTTCTACAAGAACGAGCTCGGCCGCAACGGCATCCGCGGCGACGGCGTCGCGGCCTACTCGCGCGTCCACTACGGCAACGCGTACGTGAACGCCTTCTGGTCCGACTCCTGCTTCTGCATGACGTACGGCGACGGCGCGAACAACGCCAGGCCGCTCACCTCGATCGACGTGGCCGGCCACGAGATGACCCACGGCCTCACCGCCTCCACGGCCAACCTGCGCTACAGCAAGGAGTCGGGCGGCCTGAACGAGGCCACGTCCGACATCCTCGGCACCTCGGTCGAGTTCTACGCGGCCAACGCCTCGGACGCCGGCGACTACCTCATCGGCGAGAAGATCGACATCCGCGGCAACGGCACCCCGCTCCGCTACATGGACAAGCCGAGCCGCGACGGCAGCTCCGCCGACTACTGGTCCAGCAGCCTCGGCCGCCTCGACGTCCACCATTCCTCGGGCCCGGCGAACCACTTCTTCTACCTGCTCTCCGAGGGCAGCGGCGCGAAGACGCTCAACGGCGTCTCGTACGACTCCCCGACCTACGACGGCTCCACCGTCACGGGCATCGGCCGCGCCGCGGCCTACAAGATCTGGTTCAAGGCGCTCTCCACGTACATGACCTCCACCACCACCTACGCCGGCGCCCGCACGGCGACCCTCTCCGCGGCCACCGACCTCTACGGCGCGGGCAGCGCCGAGTACACGGCGGTCGCCAAGGCCTGGGCGGCGATCAACGTCAAGTGACCCCAGGGGTCGCCCGGCCGGGACAACCCGCCGGGCGACCCACGGTCTCCTCGAGGAGCCGGCGTCCGCCCCCGCGCGGACGCCGGCTCCTCCGCATCTGTCCCTTCCTCCAACCGCCCTCTCATCCGCCATGGAGAGTCCCACGAACTAGTTGCAGATGCGCGAGATCGCGGCCTAACGTGTCGCACATGCAGTCCTACACCATCGGCCAGGCCGCACGTCTCCTGGGCGTCAGCCCCGACACCGCGCGGCGCTGGGCCGACGCCGGCCGCGTCGCGACCCATCGCGACGAGAGCGGCCGGCGCGTGATCGACGGCGAGGCGCTGGCCGCCTTCTCCGTGGAGATCGCACAGAGCGACGACGACGAGGTGTCGTACACCTCGGCGCGCAACTCGTTCCCGGGCATCGTCACGGCGATCAAGCTCGGCGACGTCGCGGCCCAGGTCACCATCCAGGCAGGGCCGCACCGCCTGGTCTCCCTCCTCACCCGTGAGGCAGTGGAGGAACTGGGACTGGAAGTCGGTATGCAGGCCACCGCCCGCGTGAAATCGACCAGCGTGCACATCGACCGCACCTGATCACCCCTCACGCAGTACCGAGAACATCTCGGGCCGTCGGGCGCGACCGGCCTTCTCCCGTACGTTCCCTCCGCCCCCAGGAGTCCGCCCCATGGCCCTCACACCGACCACCGTCACCCGACACCGTGCCGCCGCCGCCCTCGCCGCGGCGCTGCTCCTGCCGCTCGCGGCCTGTTCGAGCGGCGCCACCACGAAGGACACCGGCGGATCCACGGCCTCCGGGCCCGGGGCGAAGCTGACGGTCCTCGCGGCCGCCTCCCTCACGGACGTCTTCAAGACCGCCGGCGCCGCGTACGAGAAGTCCCACCCGGGCACGGAGCTCACCTTCTCGTTCGCCGGCTCCCAGGAACTCGTCGCCCAGGTGTCCCAGGGCTCGCCCGCCGACGTCCTGGTGACCGCCGACACCACGAGCATGGACAAGGTGAGGGCCGACACCGGCACTCCGGCGGTCATCGCGAAGAACCGCCTGGTCATCGCCACCGGCGAAGGAAACCCCTTCAAGGTCGACGAGCTGAAGGACCTCGCGGACCCCAGGCTCAAGGTCGCCCTCGCCGCCCCCGAGGTGCCGGCCGGGAAGTACAGCCGGCGGATCCTCGACGCCCAGGGGATCACCGTGAACCCGGTGTCCCAGGAGCCGAACGTGCGCGGCGTGCTCAGCAAGATCGAGCTGGGAGAGGCCGACGCCGGGCTCGTCTACAGGACCGACGCCGAGAGCGCCGGTGACAAGGTCGACGCGGTCGGGATCCCCGACGCGCAGAACGCCGTCGCCGCCTACCCGGCCGCCACACTGAAGGACTCGGAGAACGCCGAGGCCGCCGCCGCGTTCGTCGGCTGGCTCTCCTCACCCGAGGCCCAGGAGATCCTCCAGGACGCCGGCTTCCAGAAGCCGTGACCGACAGGATCACCCGGACCGCGAGGTGCTGTCCGTACCGGGGGGCCGGACAGCACCTCGCCTCCCCTCTCCTCACGTCGTCGGGAACACGATGAAACAAGCAGGCATCCCCACCGACGGAGGGCGCACCGGCCGAGGCATCCGCCCATTCGGAGGCCGCAACGGCCGCGGCGTCCGCACCTCCGGAAGGCGCACCGGCCGCGCCCGGCCGCCGCTCGCCCTCGTGCTGCCCGCGCTGCTCGCCGTGGCCTTCCTCGCGCTCCCCCTCGTCGGCATCCTGGCGCGGACCGAATGGGGCGAGCTCACCGGCCACCTGACGTCCCCCGGGACCGTCGAGGCGCTGCGCCTTTCGCTCGTGGTGTCGTTCTGGGCGCTCGGCCTGTCCCTGCTGCTCGGCGTACCGCTGGCCTGGCTGCTCGCCAGGGTCCCCTTCCCCGGCAAGGCGTTCGTCCGCTCCCTCGTCCTGCTGCCGATGGTGCTGCCGCCGACGGTCGGCGGCGTCGCGCTGCTGCTCGCCTTCGGCCGGCGCGGAGTGCTCGGGCCCTGGCTGGAGAGCACCTTCGGGATCACGCTGCCGTTCCACACCTCCGGCGCCGTGCTCGCCGCCACCTTCGTCTCCATGCCGTTCCTCGTCGTCAGCCTGGAGGGCGCGCTCGGTGGACTGCGGCCGCGGTACGAGGAGACGGCGGCCTCCCTCGGCGCCTCGCCGGTACGGGTGTTCCTCACCGTCACGCTGCCGATGGTGGCGCCCGGCGTCGTGGCGGGCGCGGCCCTCACCTGGGCGCGGGCCCTCGGCGAGTTCGGCGCCACCATCACCTTCGCCGGCAACCTCCCCGGCACCACCCAGACCCTGCCGCTCCAGGTCTACCTCCTGCTCCAGGAGGAACCCGAGGCCGCCACCTCGGTCTCCCTGCTGCTCCTCGCCATCGCGATGGCCGTACTCATCGCCCTGCGGGGACGGTGGACGGGAGCCCCGACGCACACGAAGCGGCGCATGGCCCCGGAGGCGGCCCCGGAGCCACCCCCCACCGACGCCGCTGCCGACGCGACCCCGAAGGCCCCCGGCCGGTGGGCGCCGGGCGCCGACGTGGGCCGGGAACCGATCCCCACCGACGGGATCCGGCAGCCCCCCGGCTTCCCAGGCCGCTGGGCGTTGCACGCCGACGTCACCGGCTTCACCCACCTCACCCTGGACGCGGAAGCCGGCACCACCATCGCCGTCGTCGGCCCCAACGGCGCCGGGAAGACCACCCTGCTCCGCGCCCTCCTCGGCCTCACCCCCCGCGCCCACGCCGACCTCCGGCTCGGCGGCGAGGACGTCACCGCGCTGCCCCCGCACCGCCGCCGCGTCGCCTGGGTGCCGCAGGACGGCGCCCTCTTCCCGCATCTGTCGGCCCTCGCCAACACCGCGTACGGGCTGCGCGCGCAAGGTGTCGCGCGGGCCGAGGCCCGCCGCGAGGCCCAGGCATGGCTCGACCGCCTCGGCGTCGGCCACCTCGCCCACCGCCGTCCCGCCCAGCTCTCCGGCGGTCAGGCCCAGCGCGTCGCCCTGGCACGCGCCCTCGCCGCCCGGCCCCGGCTCCTCGTCCTCGACGAACCGCTGGCCGCCCTCGACCAGACCACCCGGGCCCGTGTACGGCACACCCTGCGCAGCCACCTCTCCGGCTTCGGCGGTGTCTGCCTCATCGTCACGCACGACCCCGTCGAGGCGGTCTCGCTCGCCGACCGCGTCCTCGTCCTTGAGGACGGCCGCGCCCTCCAGGACGACACCCCGACGGAGGTCACCCGCCACCCCCGCTCGCCGTGGGTGGCCCGGATGCTCGGCCGTAACGCCTGGCCCGGCACCGCCACCCCCGACGGCCTCGCCCTCGACGGCGGCGGCACCCTGGTCTCGGCCGAATCCCTTCCGGCCGGCACCCCGGCACTGGCGATCGTGGCCCCGGAGGCGGTCTCCGTCCACCGCGAGAAGCCCGCGGGCAGCCCCCGTAACGTCTGGCCCGGCACCGTACGCGAGATCACCGCGAGCGGCAGCCGGATGCGGATCCTCGTCACCTCCGCCGAGGCCCCCGACCTCGTCGCGGAGATCACCCCGCAGGCCGCGGCCGAACTCGGCCTCGCCGAGGGGACGTCGATCTGGACCAGCGTGAAGGCGACCGAGACGACGATCGTGGCCCTCTGACGCCGGGCGCTCCCGGCGTCAGACCGTCTGCGGCCCCATGAGCCGGACGAGGAGGTCGTCAAGACTCACCAGACCGGTCAGCGCCCCCTGGTCGTCGCGTACGACGGCGAGGGAGGACCGGCGCCGCCGCAGCTGTTCGACGGCCTCGGAGACCGTCGTACGGGTGGACAGTTCGGGTACGGGGCGCGCGAGGTCGCGGGCGGTGAGGACCCGGCCGCGGGTGCGCGCGACCAGGGCGTCCCGGGCGTGGACCGAACCGAGGACGAGGTCGCCGTCGCGGACCAGGAGACGCGAGCGGTCGGCCGCGGAGGCCCGGGCCAGGAGCGTGTCGAGGTCGGCGTCGGCCGGGACGGTGACGATGTCCGCGGCGGGGGTCTGCAGGCGCGCCACGGGCGTCTGGGGCTCGGTCAGGGAGCGGGTGATCAGCTGCGAGTCGGTCTTGTTGATCAGGCCGAGGCGCTCGGACTCCGCCACGAGGTGGGTGAGCTGCTCGCGGTTGTGGACGGCGGCCAGCTCGTCGCGGGGCTGGACGCGGCACATCCGTACGAGCGCGTTGCTGACCTTGTCGAGGATCCAGAGCAACGGGCGCACGGTCTTGACCACGGCACGGAAGGCGGGGGTGAGCAGCATCGCGGAGCGCTCGGGGTGGGCGATGGCCCAGGACTTGGGCGCCATCTCGCCGACGACCATGTGGAGGAAGACCACGATGATCATCGCGACGGCGAAGGAGATGCCGTAACTGAGCGCCAGCCGCCGCCGTCCGGGGCGGCCAGGGTGACGACGGTGTCGCTCTCGTCGGTGATGTCACCGACCAGAACCGACTCCGGCGAGGGCCACGACGACCGCGGCCTCAAGAACCGGCCCACGGAGGACGTCCGGAGGGTGCCGATCCCTCCCCAGCTCGTGAGCATGTTCCGGGAGCACATCGAGCCCTTCGGCGCCGCGGACGACGGGTGCCTGTTCTTCAGCGAGAACGGGGGAGTGGTGTCCTTCTCCACCTACTACCGCGCTCGGCAGGAAGCCCGGGAGCTCGCGCTCCCGCTGGCCGTCGCCGCTCGCCCGGCGGCCGTACGACCTCCGGCACTCCGCGCTCTCCACGTGGCTCAACGCGGGCGTGGACGCCACCGAGGTCGCCGAACGCGCTGGCAACAGCGTGGAGGTGCTGCTGACTCGGTACGCGAAGTGTCTCGACGGCCGCCAGGAGGTGGCGAACCGGCGCATCGAGGAGCTGCTGCGCGAGTACGAATGAGCGTCGTCTGACACCCCTGATCCCATGGCCCCTGGACCTGTCCGGGGGCCTTTGGCGTTCAGCTGCGATCCCGCACGGACAATGTCTAGAACGGGGGAGTCCACCCCGCCGGCCAGTTCGTCGCGTGTCCGGGCGGGGGCCATACGTCCGAGCCGTTGTACACGTGCCACTGACGGCCCAGCCACTCGCACTCCGGTATGGAGCCTTCCCAGTCGTCGGTGCAACGGTCGGCCCATTCGCGGCCCACCAGCACCGGCCGGGTCATCACCCCGTTCGCGGTGTCCTGGACACGCAGGACCATGCCGACATCGTTGATCCCTGGGTTGCCCCGCGGCCCGTACGACACCCTGCGAGCAGGCGAGGAATAGAGGTCCAGGACTGTCTCTTCGAGTACAGCCGGCACGCGGCCGGTCAGTTCCAGTCCCTCCAGGGTCACGCACGGACCGTGGGCGGCGTCAGCTGCCACGCAGAAGAGCTGATCAACGCGGTCGAAGTACGTGTAGACAGCGGGCACCGCTGGGTGGAACCCGAGTTGGAGGCCGTAGACGTCCGGGAAGAAGGGTTCAGCTGAGAAACGCTTCAGATCAAAGGCTTCCGGGAGCGCAGCCCTGACCCCGTCCGGGGACATGCCGAAGTGCAGTGGGCCGACACTCTCCAGTGGATCCAGCACCCACACCACCCGGCCTGGCTCCGTCGAGGTCTCCTCGGCTTCCGAAACCATCCGCTGTTCCTTCTCGTTCGTCGTCCCGAGACCCGAACCTGACCTGCGTTGATGCCTCACGGTCGAGGCCGCGAATAGGCCGCGACCCCTGTCGTACGGTCGCTCAGCGCGGCACACGCTTGCACATACAACAAGACCCCGCACTCAGCGTTTCCGCTGATCACGGGGTCTGTGTGGCACTTCCTACGAAGTGCCCCCGGCAGGATTCGAACCTGCGCACACGGCTCCGGAGGCCGTTGCTCTATCCCCTGAGCTACGGGGGCGCTGCCGCGTTCGGCGGCGACGGGTAGAACCCTACCAGCTCTCCAGGAGTGGCTGTGAACAGGTATTTCCAGGGTGTCACCGGGGGTCGGGTCCCCCGCACGGGTCAGAAGTGGGTAAAACCCGGACGCAGCCGTTCGGGGCGGCCTACTCTCGTTCGTGTGTCAGGCGTGTCCGGGCGGGTGCTCGTTGTCGATGACAACAAGGTGATCCGCCAGCTGATCAGGGTCAATCTCGAACTCGAGGGGTTCGAGGTCGTGACCGCGGCCGATGGTGCCGAGTGTCTGGATGTCGTGCATCGGGTTCGTCCTGATGTCGTCACCCTGGACGTCGTCATGCCCCGGCTGGACGGGATCAGGACGGCCGAGCGGCTACGGGCCGACCCGCGCACCAGTGATCTGCCGGTCGCGATCATCAGCGCCTGCGGTGAGCACGAGGTCGCCGGCGGGGTCGCGCCCCGGGTCGACGCGTTCCTCGCCAAGCCCTTCGAGCCGACCGAGCTCGTCCGCGTGGTCCGTCAGCTGATGCACCGCGAGCGGCGGGAGCGGCCGGAAGCGGCCGGGCCCGACGGGGGAGAGGAGCCGGCCGCGGCCGAGGACCGGCAGGAGCAGGAGACCCGACGCGCCGGAAGCACGCCAGGCGTGCACTGACCGGTCGCGATGCAGGGAGTCCCGGCCCCCCGGTGCGGTCGTGGAGTCGGGGTGTCATGAGCTCCCCGCCCGTCCCCGGCGCGGTCGTGGAGTCGGGGTGCCATGACTTCCCCGCCCGTCCCCGGTGCGGTCGCCGGTCCGGGACGTTCGACCCTCCCCACCCACCCCCGGTGCGGTCGCCGGCCCAGGGGCGGCATGCCCCTCCCCGCCCGCCCCGGTGCCCGCATGCCGAAACCGGTTCGCTTTTCGACCCCCCTCCTCCCCTAGGCTTGACCCGTGACCCCCGCGGACCTCTCCCTCACCGTGCTGCACGCCGTGCGCCGTGCGGTCGACGACGGTGCGCTGCGGGTCGACGTACCGTCGGCGGTGAAGGTCGAGCGGGCCCGTCCCGGCGGTAGCGGGGAGTACGCCAGCAACATCGCCCTCACCCTCGCCCGGTCCGCGGGGCGGAGCGCCCTCGACGTCGCGTGGATCCTGGAGGAGCGGCTCCGTGACGCTCCCGGGCTCCGGGGCGTCGAGATCACCGGACCCGGGTTCCTGAACTTCAGCCTCCGGCGGGACGCCGGCGGCGAGCTCGTGTCCGCGGTCCTCGCCGCCGGATCCGCGTACGGGAGCGGCACCGCCCTCGCCGGGACCACCGTCCGCTTCGCCGACCCCGCGGAGCCGCGGGCCGCCCTCGTCACCGAGACCGTCGTCCGGCTCCTCCGGACGCAGGGGGCCGACGCCGGGCGCGGGGGCGCCGAGCGGATCCACGTACGGCCCGGGGCGTACGACCCCGAAGCCCTCGGCGTCGACGCCGCCCGCTGGGCCCTCCTGCGGCCCGCGCCCCAGGACCGGCCCCTCGACGGGCCGCCGCTCCTCGTCCAGCACGAGCGCAACTCCCTCTTCCGCGTCCGGTACGCGCACGCAAGGGTGCGGCGGCTGCTCGTCAACGGCGCGCAGCTCGGGATCGCACCCCGGTACGAGACCCCCGTCGAAGCCCCCGCACTTCTCGGCGCCCTCGGCGACCACCCCGTCGCCCTCCTCGCCGCCGCCCGCCACCGCGCCCCCGACCGGGTCGCCCGGCATCTGGAAGCCACCGCCGACGCGCTGCTCGCGTTCCAGCACACCGTTCTGCCGCTCGGCGACGAGAAACCCTCGGCCGCCCACCGTTCCCGGCTCGCGCTCGCCGAAGCCGCCGGGACGGTGCTCGCCGGTGGCCTCTCCGTGCTCGGCATCAGCGCACCCGACCGGATCTGAGAGAGCAGAAGAACAGACATGAGCCGTTCCGCCCACCCCGCAGGGCCCCGCCACGCCGACGTCCTTCCCGAGGGCCACTACACCGCGCCGCCCGCCGACCTCAACGTCCTCGACCCGAAGGTGTGGTCCCGGACCGTCGCAAGGGACGAGCGGGGCGCCGCCACCGTCGGGGGCCTGAGCGTGACCGACCTCGCCGAGGAGTTCGGCACCCCCGCCTACTTCCTCGACGAGAGCGACTTCCGCGCCCGCTGCCGCGCCTGGGCCGAGGCCTTCGGCACGGACGCCGACGTGTTCTACGCGGGCAAGGCCTTCCTCTCCCGCGCCATCGTGCGCTGGCTCAAGGAGGAGGGACTGAACCTCGACGTCTGCTCCGGCGGCGAGCTCACCACCGCTCTCTCCGCCGGCATGCCCGCCGAGCGCATCGCCTTCCACGGCAACAACAAGAGCGAGGAGGAGATCCGCACGGCCGTCGAGGCCGGCGTCGGGCGGATCGTCCTCGACTCCTTCCAGGAGATCGTCCGCGTCGCCCACATCGCCCAGTCCCTCGGCCGGCGCCAGCGCGTGCAGATCCGGGTGACCGTCGGCGTCGAGGCGCACACGCACGAGTTCATCGCCACCGCGCACGAGGACCAGAAGTTCGGCATCGCCCTGGCCGGCGGCCAGGCCGCGGAGGCCGTGCGCCGGGCCCTCCGGCTCGACGGGCTCGAACTCATCGGGATCCACTCGCACATCGGGTCCCAGATCTTCGACATGGCCGGCTTCGAGGTGTCCGCCCGCCGCGTCGTCCAGCTGCTCGCCGAGGTGCGTGACGAGCACGGCGTCGAACTGCCCGAGATCGACCTCGGCGGCGGCCTCGGCATCGCGTACACCTCCGAGGACGACCCGCGCGAGCCGCACGAGATCGCGAAGGCGCTCGGCGAGATCGTGACGCGGGAGTGCGAGGCCGCGGGCCTGCGCACGCCCCGGATCTCCGTCGAGCCCGGCCGGGCGATCGTCGGGCCGACCGCGTTCACGCTCTACCGGGTCGGCACGGTCAAGCCGCTCGAAGGACTGCGGACGTACGTGAGCGTCGACGGCGGCATGTCGGACAACATCCGCACCGCGCTCTACGACGCCGAGTACAGCGTGAGCCTCGTCTCGCGGACCAGCGACGCCGCGCCGATGCTCTCCCGGGTCGTCGGCAAGCACTGCGAGAGCGGTGACATCGTCGTACGGGACGCCTTCCTGCCCTCGGACCTGGCGCCCGGAGACCTCATCGCCGTGCCGGCCACCGGCGCGTACTGCCGCTCCATGGCCAGCAACTACAACCACGCGCTCCGGCCGCCCGTCGTCGCCGTCAGGGACGGCGAGGCGCGGGTGATCGTCCGCCGGGAGACGGAGGAAGATCTCCTGCGTCTCGACGTCGGATGATGACATAGTCGAGTGATGAAATAGATGTCTCAGGATCCGGACAACGGGCGGAAACGCCCGTCCGGTGAGTGAGACTGGTTCCACCGCAGAGAACCGTAGAGATACGAACGTAGAGATACGAAGCAGGACGGAAAGAGGTCGGATGATGCGTACGCGTCCGCTGAAGGTGGCGCTGCTGGGCTGTGGAGTGGTCGGCTCAGAGGTGGCGCGCATCATGACGACGCACGCCGACGACCTCGCCGCGCGCATCGGCGCCCCGGTCGAGCTCGCCGGCGTGGCGGTCCGCCGCCCGGACAAGGTCCGCGAGGGCATCCCCGCGGAGCTGATCACCACGGACGCCACCGCCCTGGTCAAACGGGGCGACATCGACGTCGTCGTCGAGGTCATCGGCGGGGTCGAGCCGGCCCGCACCCTCATCACCACCGCCTTCGCGCACGGCGCCTCCGTCGTCTCCGCGAACAAGGCGCTGCTCGCCCAGGACGGCGCGAGCCTCTACGCCGCCGCCGACGAGCACGGCCAGGACCTCTACTACGAGGCCGCCGTCGCGGGTGCCATCCCGCTCATCCGGCCGCTGCGCGAGTCCCTCGCCGGCGACAAGATCAACCGCGTGATGGGCATCGTCAACGGCACCACGAACTTCATCCTCGACAAGATGGACACGTCGGGTGCCGGGTACTCCGAGGCGCTCGACGAGGCCACCGCCCTCGGGTACGCCGAGGCCGACCCGACCGCCGACGTCGAGGGCTTCGACGCCGCCGCCAAGGCCGCCATCCTCTCCGGGATCGCCTTCCACACGCGGGTGCGCCTCGACGACGTGTACCGCGAGGGCATGACCGAGGTCACCGCCGCCGACTTCGCCTCCGCGCGGCAGATGGGCTGCACCATCAAGCTGCTCGCCATCTGCGAGCGGGCGGCCGACGGCGGATCGGTCACCGCGCGCGTGCACCCCGCGATGATCCCGCTCAGCCACCCGCTCGCCTCCGTCCGCGAGGCGTACAACGCGGTCTTCGTCGAGGCGGAGGCCGCCGGCCAGCTCATGTTCTACGGCCCCGGCGCCGGCGGCTCTCCGACCGCGTCCGCCGTCCTCGGCGACCTCGTCGCCGTGTGCCGCAACAAGCTCAACGAGGCCAACGGCCCCGGCGAGTCCGCGTACACCCAGCTGCCCGTGAGCTCCATGGGCGAGGTCGTGACGCGGTACCACATCAGCCTCGACGTGGCCGACAAGCCGGGCGTCCTCGCCCAGGTCGCGACGGTCTTCGCCGAGCACGGGGTGTCGATCGACACCGTCCGCCAGCAGGGCAAGGACGGCGAGGCCTCCCTCGTCGTCGTCACCCACCGCGCGCCCGACGCCGCCCTCTCCGGGACCGTCGAGGCACTGCGCGAGCTCGACACCGTGCGCGGTGTCGCCAGCATCATGCGTGTTGAAGGGGAGTAAGGACCCATGACCAGCAAGGGCACCCACCAGTGGCGCGGCATCATCGAGGAGTACCGGGACCGTCTTCCGGTCACGGACACGACGCCGGTCGTCACGCTCCGTGAGGGTGGTACGCCGCTCGTTCCCGCTCAGGTCCTCTCCGAGCGCACGGGCTGCGAGGTGCACCTCAAGGTCGAGGGCGCCAACCCGACCGGCTCCTTCAAGGACCGGGGCATGACCATGGCCATCACCCGGGCCAAGGAGGAGGGCGCGCAGGCCGTCATCTGCGCCTCCACCGGCAACACCTCCGCCTCCGCCGCGGCCTACGCGGTACGCGCCGGGATGGTCTGCGCCGTCCTCGTGCCGCAGGGCAAGATCGCGCTCGGCAAGATGGGCCAGGCCCTCGTGCACGGCGCGAAGATCCTCCAGGTCGACGGCAACTTCGACGACTGTCTGACGCTGGCCCGTAGCCTCTCCGAGAACTACCCGGTGGCGCTGGTCAATTCGGTCAACCCGGTCCGCATCGAGGGCCAGAAGACCGCCGCGTTCGAGATCGTGGACATGCTCGGCGACGCGCCCGACATCCACGTCCTGCCCGTCGGCAACGCCGGCAACATCACGGCGTACTGGAAGGGGTACTCCGAGTACGCCGCCGACGCCGTCTCCACGCACCGGCCGCGCATGTGGGGCTTCCAGGCCTCCGGTTCGGCCCCGCTCGTGCGCGGCGAGGTCGTCAAGGACCCCTCGACGATCGCCACCGCGATCCGCATCGGCAACCCGGCCTCGTGGGACTACGCGATCGCCGCGCGCGACGAGTCGGGCGGCTTCATCGACGAGGTGACGGACCGTGAGATCCTGCGCGCCTACCGCCTGTTGGCCGCGCAGGAGGGCGTCTTCGTGGAGCCCGCATCGGCCGCTTCCGTCGCCGGTCTGCTGAAGGCCGCCGAGCAGGGCAAGGTCGACCCGGGCCAGCGGATCGTCTGCACGGTCACCGGCAACGGGCTGAAGGACCCCGACTGGGCCGTCGCCGGCGCGCCGCAGCCGGTCACCGTCCCGGTCGACGCGGCGGCCGCCGCCGAGCGCCTCGGCCTGGCCTGATCCCACCCCCCTGCCCGGGGAAACGCACTGATCGAAACCCGATCAGGAACGTACATAGGCGCACAGGTTGGCTCGCGACACGCATCGTGCGCCTCCTGTGCGCCCTATGTCGCGGCAGAACCTTCCTTCGATAGGCTGTACCGAACCCGCCCCGACGCATATGCGCGGTGTCGTTGCCGTTGTCGCCCCCGTGGCCGAAACGGCCCCCGGGTTCCCGTGTACTTCTCTTGAACTACCCGTTGTCGCAATCAAGGAGAGTCATCGAGCGATGGCCGGTCCAGCGTTCCGCGCCGCCGCCGTACGGGTGCGCGTCCCCGCCACCAGCGCCAATCTCGGTCCGGGCTTCGACGCCTTCGGCCTGTCGCTGGGCCTCTACGACGACGTCGTCGTCCGTGTCGCCGACTCCGGGCTGCACGTCGACATCGCCGGCGAGGGTGCCGAGACGCTCCCGCGCGACGAGAGCCACCTGCTCGTACGCTCCCTGCGCACGGCCTTCGACCTGCTCGGCGGACAGCCGCGCGGCCTCGAGGTCGTCTGCGCCAACCGCATCCCGCACGGCCGCGGCCTCGGCTCCTCCTCCGCCGCCATCTGCGCCGGCATCGTCGCCGCCCGCGCCGTGACCATAGGCGGGGACGCCCGGCTCGACGAGGCCGCCCTCCTGGAGCTGGCCACCGAGATCGAGGGGCACCCCGACAACGTCGCCGCCTGTCTGCTCGGCGGATTCACGCTCGCCTGGACCGAGTCCGGTGCCGCGCGGGCGATCAGGATGGATCCCTCGGATTCCATCGTTCCGGTGGTTTTCGTCCCCGGAAAGCCGGTACTCACCGAGACCGCCCGCGGCCTCCTCCCGCGCACCGTCCCGCACGTGGACGCCGCCGCCAACGCCGGGCGCGCCGCCCTCCTCGTCGAGGCCCTGACCCGCCGCCCCGAGCTGCTGCTCGCGGCCACCGAGGACCGGCTGCACCAGGAGTACCGGGCTCCCGCGATGCCGGAGAGCATCGCCCTGGTGAACCGGCTGCGGGCGGACGGCGTCCCCGCGGTCATCTCCGGCGCGGGCCCCACGGTCCTCGCGCTGGCCGAACACGGGACGGCCGACAAGGTCGCCCGACTGGCGGGCGAGGGCTGGGCCGCCAACCGGCTCGACCTCGACGCGTCCGGAGCGAGCGTCCTTCCGCTGGCGCCCTAGGCGCACGGCGGCCGGACGCCGGGCAGCGTCCGGACAGGAGATTGCCGGTGTGAGAGAGGGGGAATGTTTGTTGGAGCCGGTAGTGTTAACCTCAAGTCAGCACCCGGCGCCTTTGTGGCGCGGTGCTGAGTGTCCCCATCAGGGACCACCGATTCTTCCGGGAGCCTCCCCAACTGCCTGAGCAGCCTGCCTGTGCAGTTTCGAGCACGCTCCGGAACCGGCACGACACCCCTCGCTCTTCCGCAGTGAGGGCCGAGCAGGGGGCGCTCGGGCCGGACCCACAGCACGTTTCTCTCTCCGCCGTACCCGGCGGGACCACCGCCCCGGACACGGTCCACCCACACGGGACCGCTGCCGGACAGCACAACCGGTCGCCGAGCCAGATGGCCGACGTCCGCTCCAGGGAAGGACCCTTCGTGAGCGACACCACCGATCTGATGGGCGTGACTGCCGACAGCAGTGTCGACGCCGCCGCGCCCGCCGCCACCGGCGGCACCGCACGGCGCCGCCGCTCCGGCACCGGCCTCGACGGCATGGTCCTGGCCGAGCTGCAGCAGGTCGCGTCCGGCCTCGGCATCAGGGGCACCGCGCGGATGCGCAAGAGCCAGCTGATCGAGGTCATCAAGGAGGCGCAGGCCGGTGGAGGCTCCGCCGCCCCCGCCAAGGCCGCCGACGCCGTCGAGACCAAGCCGAAGCGCCGCGCCACCGCCAAGACCCGTACGGGTGAGACCGCCGCCGAGGCCGCGGAGCCCAAGGCGGAGAAGGCCGAGAAGGCCGTCGCCCAGCAGCAGATCGACATCCCGGGCCAGCCCGCGTCGGACGACCAGCCGGCCGGTGAGCGCCGTCGTCGCCGGGCCACCGCCCCCGCCGGTTCGCCGGAGGGCGAGGCCAAGGCCGAGGCCGCCCAGGTCGTCAAGACCGAGACCCGCACCGAGACCCGTACCGAGGCCAAGGCCGACACGGGGACCGACACCAAGGCCGAGGCCGCCGTCGACGGCGCCGAGGGCCGTGGCCGCCGTGACCGCGGCGAGCGGGGCGACCGCGGGGAGCGCGGCGAGCGCCGTGACCGCCGCGACCGTCAGCGCGACCGCGGCAAGGGCGACGAGCAGCAGGGCGGTGGCCAGGGTGGCCAGCGCCAGCGCCAGGGCGGCCAGGGTCAGGGCCAGCAGGTCCAGGGCCAGGGTCCCCAGGGCGGCCAGCAGGCCGGTCCGCAGGACGACTACGACGACGGTGAGGGCGGCCGTCGCGGGCGTCGCGGCCGGTACCGCGACCGTCGTGGCCGTCGTGGCCGTGACGACTTCCAGGCCGGTGAGCCGCAGGTCGCCGACGACGACGTCCTGATCCCCGTCGCGGGCATCCTGGACATCCTCGACAACTACGCGTTCATCCGGACCTCCGGCTACCTGCCCGGTCCGAACGACGTGTACGTCTCCCTCGCCCAGGTCCGCAAGAACGGTCTGCGCAAGGGTGACCACGTCACCGGCGCCGTGCGGCAGCCGAAGGAGGGCGAGCGCCGCGAGAAGTTCAACGCGCTGGTCCGCCTGGACTCCGCGAACGGCATGGCCGCCGACTCCGGCCGCGGCCGCCCCGAGTTCAACAAGCTCACCCCGCTGTACCCGCAGGACCGGCTCCGCCTGGAGACCGACCCGGGCGTGCTGACCACGCGGATCATCGACCTCGTGTCGCCGATCGGCAAGGGCCAGCGCGGTCTGATCGTGGCCCCGCCGAAGACCGGCAAGACCATGATCATGCAGGCGATCGCCAACGCGATCACCACGAACAACCCCGAGTGCCACCTGATGGTCGTCCTGGTCGACGAGCGTCCGGAAGAGGTCACCGACATGCAGCGGTCGGTCAAGGGCGAGGTCATCTCCTCGACCTTCGACCGTCCGGCCGAGGACCACACCACCGTCGCCGAGCTGGCCATCGAGCGCGCCAAGCGTCTCGTGGAGCTGGGTCACGACGTGGTCGTCCTGCTCGACTCGATCACCCGCCTGGGCCGCGCGTACAACCTCGCGGCGCCGGCCTCCGGCCGCATCCTGTCCGGTGGTGTCGACTCGACCGCGCTCTACCCGCCGAAGCGCTTCTTCGGTGCCGCGCGCAACATCGAGGACGGCGGCTCGCTGACCATCCTCGCGACCGCGCTCGTCGACACCGGTTCGCGCATGGACGAGGTGATCTTCGAGGAGTTCAAGGGCACCGGCAACATGGAGCTCAAGCTCGACCGGAAGCTCGCCGACAAGCGCATCTTCCCGGCGGTGGACGTCGACGCGTCCGGTACCCGTAAGGAAGAGATCCTGCTCGGCGCCGACGAGCTCGCCGTCACCTGGAAGCTGCGTCGCGTGCTGCACGCGCTCGACCAGCAGCAGGCGATCGAGCTCCTGCTGGACAAGATGAAGCAGACGAAGTCGAACGGCGAGTTCCTGCTCCAGATCCAGAAGACGACGCCTGGCGGCAAGAACGACGACTGACGCGAGACCCGCGTCACACGACGAGAACCGGGCCCCGTGCCCGTAACCCCGCCGTGACCTGCGTGAACCACTGCGCCCACCGTGTCCGCACGGTGGGCGCAGTGTTGTGTCCGGCCCTGTGCACCCCACACCTCACAGGTCCGTATGCAACCCTTTCGGGCGCTTCCCCGTCACACATGGTGAACCTAGGGCCCGAGGGATGACGATGACCCAGCAGAACAAGAGCGGCCGCATACCCGGCGCGGGAAGCGGCCACCGCCGCAAGCCGCGCGACAGGCGTGGCCGGGGACTCGCGATCCTGGGCGCGGGGGCCGCCGCCGTCCTCGTCCTCGGCGGCGCCGGAATCGGCTACGTGTACGTCAAGCTCGACGGCAACATCAAGGGCGTCGACATCAACGCCCAGCTGGGCACCGACCGCCCCGACGACGTCGACGACGGCTCCATGGACATCCTCGTCCTCGGCTCCGACTCACGCTCCGGCGACAACGGCGCCTACGGCAGGGACGAGGGCGGCGCCCGCTCCGACACCGCGATGGTCGTCCACGTCCACGAGGGCCACAAGAAGGCGAGCGTGGTCTCCATACCCCGCGACACCCTCGTCGACCGGCCCTCCTGCGCCGGCGGCCAGGGCGCCACCGTCGCCGGCGAGCGGCGGGCCATGTTCAACACCGCGTACGAGGCCGGCGGCCCCGCCTGCGCCGTCAAGACGGTCGAGGCGATGTCCGGCATCCGCATGGACCACTACATCGAGGTCGACTTCACCGGCTTCAAGAAGCTCATCGACGAACTCGGCGGGGTGGAGATCACCACCACCCGGGCCATCAAGGACGACAAGAGCCACCTCGACCTCGAACCCGGCCCCCACACCCTCGACGGCGAGCAGTCCCTCGGCCTCGTCCGCACCCGCAAGAGCGTCGGCGACGGCAGCGACCTCGGCCGCATCCAGCTCCAGCAGGCCTTCATGAAGGCCTTCATCGAGCAGGTCAGGGACGTCGGCGTCCTCACCGACCCCAAGAAGCTCCTCGACCTCGCCGACGCCGCGACCAAGGCCGTCACCCCCGACTCCGAACTCGACTCGGTCAAGGAACTGATGGGCTTCGCGAAGGGCCTCTCCGGCATCGGCGCCCAGAACGTCCGCATGGTCACCCTGCCCGTCGAGTACGACCCGCGCGACCCCAACCGCGTCGTCCCCCTCGAAGCCAAGGCCCGGCAGGTCTGGACGGCCCTCAAGAACGACCGGCCGATCCCCGCGTCGGCGACGAAGGACACCGCCACCGGCAAGGCCGGAGGCCTCGTGAAGTAGCCCGCGGACCCCTCAGGAGCCCGCCCGGAATACTTCCGGCCCGACCCCGGTTTTGGGAGATACGGCCGGTCCTGGCAGACTGGTACGTCGGCCCCGGTTCACGCTCACCGCAACCCGCGGAAGCGACCCGGAGCCCTCCCGAAACTAGGAGACACCTTGAAGCGCGAGATTCACCCCGAGTACGTCGAGACCCAGGTCAGCTGCACCTGTGGCGCGTCGTTCACCACCCGGAGCACGCTGACCGAGGGCACCATCCGTGCCGAGGTCTGCTCCGAGTGCCACCCGTTCTACACGGGCAAGCAGAAGATCCTCGACACCGGCGGCCGCGTGGCCCGCTTCGAGGCCCGCTTCGGCAAGGCCGGCTCCGCCGCGAAGTAGCGAGCCCCTGCGCCGGTCCACGGTCGCCCCGCGCGGGTGGCCGGGACCGGCGCTTTGCCGTCCCCGTAGCAACTGACGAAAAGACCAGGAGCCCCCCGATGTTCGAGGCGGTCGAGGAACTGGTCGGCGAGCACGCCGGCCTGGAGACGAAGCTCGCGGACCCCTCGGTCCACGCCGACCAGGCGAACGCGCGCAAGCTCAACAAGCGCTATGCCGAGCTGACCCCGATCGTCGCCACCTACCGGGCCTGGAAGCGGACCGGGGACGACATCGAGACCGCCCGGGAGTTCGCGCACGACGACCCCGACTTCGCCGCCGAGGTCAAGCAGCTGGAGAAGGAGAGGGAGGGGCTCACCGAGAAGCTCCGCCTGCTCCTCGTCCCGCGCGACCCCAGCGACGACAAGGACGTCATCCTGGAGATCAAGGCGGGCGCGGGCGGCGACGAGTCCGCGCTCTTCGCCGGCGACCTGCTCCGCATGTACCTCCGGTACGCCGAGCGCGTCGGCTGGAAGACCGAGATCATCGACGCCACCGAGTCCGAGCTCGGCGGCTACAAGGACGTCCAGGTCGCCGTGAAGACCAAGGGCGGCAACGGCGCGACCGAGCCCGGCCAGGGCGTCTGGGCACGCCTCAAGTACGAGGGCGGGGTGCACCGCGTGCAGCGCGTCCCCGCGACCGAGTCCGCCGGCCGCATCCACACCTCCGCCGCCGGTGTCCTCGTCACGCCCGAGGCCGAGGAGGTCGAGGTCGAGGTCCACGCCAACGACCTCCGCATCGACGTCTACCGCTCGTCAGGCCCCGGCGGCCAGTCGGTCAACACCACCGACTCCGCCGTGCGCATCACCCACCTGCCGACCGGCATCGTCGCCTCCTGCCAGAACGAGAAGAGCCAGCTCCAGAACAAGGAGCAGGCCATGCGCATCCTGCGGTCCCGGCTGCTCGCCGCCGCGCAGGAGGAGGCCGAGTCGAAGGCCGCCGACGCCCGCCGCAGCCAGGTCCGCACGGTCGACCGGTCCGAGAAGATCCGGACGTACAACTTCCCGGAGAACCGGATCTCCGACCACCGCGTCGGCTTCAAGGCGTACAACCTCGACCAGGTGCTCGACGGCGACCTGGACGCGATGATCCAGGCATGCGTCGACGCCGACTCGGCAGCCAAGCTCGCAGCGGCGTAAGCAGCGGCGTACGTTTCCAAGCCCCACCCCCCGCACCACGGAGGACCAGCGTGAACCTGCTGCTTGCCGAGGTGGCCCAGGCCACCCAGCGGCTGGCCGACGCCGGCGTTCCCTCACCGCGTTTCGACGCCGAGGAGCTCGCCGCGTTCGTGCACGGCGTGAAGCGGGGGGAGCTGCACAACGTCAAGGACGTGGACTTCGACGCCCGCTACTGGGAGACCGTCGCCCGCCGCGAGGCCCGCGAACCGCTCCAGCACATCACCGGACGGGCGTTCTTCCGCTACCTGGAGCTCCAGGTCGGACCCGGCGTCTTCGTGCCCCGTCCCGAGACCGAGTCGGTCGTCGGCTGGGCGATAGACGCCGTACGCGCCATGGACGTCGTCGAACCCCTCATCGTCGACCTCTGCACGGGCTCCGGGGCCATCGCCCTCGCCATGGCCCAGGAGGTGCCACGCTCGCGCGTGCACGCCGTCGAGCTCTCCGACGACGCCCTCGTCTGGACCCGCAAGAACGCCGAGGGCTCCCGCGTCACCGTCCACCAGGGCGACGCGCTCAGCGCCCTCCCCGAGCTCGACGGCCAGGTCGACCTGGTCATCTCCAACCCGCCGTACATCCCGCTCACCGAGTGGGAGTACGTGGCACCCGAGGCCCGCGACCACGACCCGGAGATGGCCCTCTTCTCCGGCGAGGACGGCCTCGACACCATCCGCGGCATCGAGCGCACCGCCCACCGTCTGCTGCGCCCCGGCGGCCTCGTCGTCATCGAGCACGCGGACACCCAGGGCGGGCAGGTCCCGTGGATCTTCAACGAGGAAGCCGGCTGGGCCGACGCCGCCGACCACCCCGACCTGAACAACCGGCCGCGCTTCGCGACCGCCCGCAAGGCCATGCCATGACGGGCATGACTTCTGCCATGACGAACCACGCGTACGAGGAGGCCGGGAACTGATGGCACGGCGATACGACTGCAACGAGGCGACCGACCGCGTGACCGGTCTGCGCGAAGCCGCGTCCGCCGTCCGCCGGGGCGAGCTGGTCGTGCTGCCCACCGACACCGTGTACGGGATCGGGGCGGACGCCTTCAGCAGCGAGGCCGTCGCGGACCTGCTCGCCGCCAAGGGCCGGGGCCGCAACATGCCCACGCCCGTGCTCATCGGCTCCCCGAACACCCTCCACGGCCTCGTCACGGACTTCTCCGAGCAGGCCTGGGAGCTCGTCGACGCGTTCTGGCCCGGCGCGCTCACCCTCGTCGCCCGGCACCAGCCGTCCCTCCAGTGGGACCTGGGCGACACCCGGGGCACGGTCGCCATCCGCATGCCGCTGCACCCCGTCGCCATCGAACTGCTCACCGAGGTCGGCCCGATGGCCGTCTCCTCGGCCAACCTCACCGGCCACCCGTCGCCCGAGGACTGCGACGCGGCCCAGCAGATGCTCGGCGACTCCGTCTCCGTCTACCTCGACGGCGGCCCGACCCCCGGCATCGTCCCGTCCTCCATCGTCGACGTCACGGGCAGGGTCCCGGTGCTGCTGCGCCAGGGCGCGCTGTCCCCGGAGGAGCTCCGGAAGGTCGTACCCGACCTCGAGGTGGCCCCGTGAGCGGAGCGAACAACCGAGGACCAGCACAGTGACCGCCCCTGAGGGGCGTGGCATAGCGGGGTTCGACGACAGCAACACCTTCCGCATCCTCCACGTCAGCACCGGCAACGTCTGCCGCTCGCCCATCACCGAGCGGCTGACCCGCCATGCCCTGAGCGACCGCCTCGGCGACCCTCTCGGCGGCGGCCTGATCGTGGAGAGCGCGGGCACCTGGGGCCACGAGGGCGCTCCGATGGAGGCCAACGCGGAGCTGGTCCTCGCCGACTTCGGCGCGGACTACAGCGGCTTCGTGGGGCGCGAGCTCCTCGACGAGCACGTCATCCGCGCGGACCTGGTCCTGACGGCGACCCGCGACCACCGGGCCCAGGTCATCTCGATGGGCCACTCGGCGGGCCTGCGCACCTTCACCCTGAAGGAGTTCACCCGCCTGGTCCGCGCGATCGACCCGGCCACGCTCCCCGACGCCCACGACGAGGGCATGGTGGAACGCGCGCGCGCCCTGGTCCGCGCGGCGGCGGCTCTACGCGGGTGGCTCCTGGCCCCGTCGGTCGACGCGGACGAGGTCAACGACCCGTACGGAGCGCCGATCACGTTCTTCCGCTCGATCGGTGACGAGATCAACCAGGCACTGGACCCGGTGGTGACGGCGTTGACGGGCGTACGGGCACGCAACTGACGGCGCCGGGAGGCGTACGGGCACGGGACTGACGGCGCCGGGGGGGCGTACGGGCGGCGGGGCTGCGGCTCGACGGGCGGCTCGGAGGGGGCGTGTCTACATTGGTGGCATGTCGGTCACCGCTCCACCCGCCGAGGAACTCGACGTCCTGCGCCGGCAGGACCCGGAGATCGCCGACGTGCTGCTCGGCGAGGGGCGTCGGCAGGCCGAGTGCCTGCAGTTGATCGCCGCGGAGAACTTCACCTCGCGCGCCGTCCTCGCCGCCCTCGGCTCCCCGCTCGCCAACAAGTACGCCGAGGGCTATCCCGGCGCCCGTCACCACGGCGGCTGCGAGTACGCGGACGCCGCCGAGCGGATCGCCGTGGAGCGGGCCACCGCGCTCTTCGGGGCCGACCACGCGAACGTCCAGGCCCACTCGGGCTCCTCGGCCGTCCTGGCGGCGTACGCGGCCCTTCTCAGGCCCGGTGACACGGTCCTCGCCATGGGCCTGAACCACGGCGGGCACCTCACGCACGGTTCACCCGCGAACTTCTCCGGGCGCTGGTTCGACTTCGTCCCGTACGGCGTGGACGCCGAGACCGGCCTCGTCGACTACGAACAGGTCGCCGCGCTCGCCCGCCACCACCGCCCCAAGGCGATCGTCTGCGGCTCGATCTCCTACCCCCGCCACGTCGACCACGCGGTCTTCCGCGAGATCGCCGACGAGGTCGGCGCCTATCTCATCGCCGACGCGGCCCACCCGATCGGTCTCGTCGCCGGGGGAGCGGCCCCCAGCCCCGTCCCGTACGCCGACGTGGTCTGCGCGACCACCCACAAGGTGCTGCGGGGTCCGCGCGGCGGAATGATCCTCTGCGGCGAGGACCTCGCGGGGCGGATCGACCGCGCGGTGTTCCCGTTCACGCAGGGCGGCGCCCAGATGCACACGATCGCGGCGAAGGCGGTGGCCTTCGGCGAGGCGTCCACCCCGGCGTTCACCGCGTACGCCCATCAGGTGGTCGAGAACGCCCGGGTCCTCGCCGCCGCGCTCGCCGCCGAGGGCTTCCACGTGACCACCGGCGGCACCGACACCCACCTCATCACCGCCGACCCCGCCCCCCTCGGAGTCGAGGGCCGCACCGCGCGCGCCCGGTTCGCCGCGGCCGGCATCGTGCTCGACACCTGCGCCCTGCCCCACGGGGAGGCGCGCGGCATCCGGCTCGGCACCGCCGCCGTCACCACCCAGGGCATGGGCACCCCGGAGATGGCCCGGATCGCCGCGTTGTTCACCGCCGCGCTGCGGGACGACGCCGCGGAGACCGCCCGGGTACGGGCCGAGGTACGGGCTCTGACCGGGCGATTTCCCCCGTATGGACGGTGAGGAAAGATCCGGGAAAGGCCGAACGCAACCGTTCGGGCGACCCGCGTGTCTCCCAGCACATGGACGGCACGGCTAGGGTGTGGGGCTGAGATGGCCAGCGATTCCTGTGGGGCAGCCCGTGCGTGATTACCTGCTGACGCTCTGTGTCACGGCCGCGGTGACCTATCTGCTCACCGGTCCGGTGCGGAAGTTCGCCATCGCGACCGGGGCGATGCCGGAGATCCGCGCCCGCGACGTACACCGAGAACCGACACCGCGGCTCGGTGGCATCGCCATGTTCTTCGGGCTGTGCGCGGGACTCCTCGTCGCCGACCACCTGCAGAACCTGAACAGCGTCTTCGAGCTCTCCAACGAGCCGCGCGCGCTGCTCTCCGGTGCCGCCCTGATCTGGCTGATCGGCGTCCTCGACGACAAGTTCGAGCTGGACGCGCTGATCAAGCTGGGCGCGCAGATGATCTCGGCGGGCGTGATGGTCGCGCAGGGTCTGACGATCCTGTGGCTGCCGATCCCGGGTGTCGGCGTGGTCTCCCTGACCCCCTGGCAGGGCACGCTCCTGACCGTCGCCCTGGTCGTCCTCACCATCAACGCCGTCAACTTCGTCGACGGTCTCGACGGCCTCGCCGCCGGCATGGTCTGCATCGCCGCCGCCGCCTTCTTCCTGTACGCGTACCGCCTCTGGTACGGCTACACGATCGAGGCCGCCGCCCCCGCCACGCTCTTCACCGTCATCCTCATGGGCATGTGCCTGGGCTTCCTGCCGCACAACATGCACCCGGCGCGGATCTTCATGGGCGACTCGGGATCGATGCTGATCGGTCTGATCCTGGCGGCCTCCGCCATCTCGATCACCGGCCAGGTCGACCCGGACGCGCTGAAGATCTTCGAGGGCTCGACCCGTGAGGCCACCCACGCCGCCCTGCCGGTCTTCATCCCGCTGCTGCTGCCGCTGACGATCATCGCGATCCCGATGGCGGACCTGGTCCTGGCGATCGTGCGCCGCACCTGGAAGGGCCAGTCGCCGTTCGCGGCCGACCGCGGGCACCTCCACCACCGGCTCCTGGAGATCGGGCACTCGCACAGCCGCGCCGTGCTGATCATGTACTTCTGGTCGGCGCTCATCGCCTTCGGGACGCTGGCGTACTCGGTCCACTCCGCCTCGATGTGGATCGTCCTGTGCGTCGTCGGGCTGAGCGCGATCGGTCTGGTGCTGCTCCTGATGCCGCGCTTCACGCCGCGCGCGCCCCGCTGGGCGGAGTCGGTCGTACCGCCCCGCTACCGCCGCCGCAAGCGGATTCCCGTCGTGGAGGCCGCTCCGGAGCCCGTCGCGGTCGAGGAGGAGCGCGTTCCGGTGCCGGCGGGCCTCAACGGCTCCACGGCCATCGGCAACCGCGCGCGCTTCACCGACCGGCGGAAGGCCGGAACGCCAAGTTGACGAAAGCCGCATTCGTGGCCGTTACCAGACAACATGCCCTACTGTCGCGCACACACGCGCGGAGTAACTCTCATGTGTGACAGTTGGCACACCTTCTGGGTAAAGACCTATTCAAATAGTTTGTGATACGGTTCACGAGACCCGGCGACAGAGCCGAAAGACCGTAGTGCGACGGTCCGTTGGCCCCGAGACCCACCTCGGACCGGGCTTACGCTCGTCCATGACGACACCATCGCCCCCTTCAGCAAGCGGAGACACCGCCATGCCGTCCAACGACGCACGCATCCTTCTGCACACCGTTGTACCCACCGCAGCCGTCGGCGTCGTCGCCACGGTCGTCAGCGGGGTGGTCGCCGGTGGCAAGGGTGCGATCGGCGCGGTCGTCGGCACCCTGGTGGTCATCCTCTTCATGGGGATCGGGCAGCTGGTTCTCCAGCGGACGGCGAAGTCGTTCCCGCACCTCTTCCAGGCCATGGGGCTCATGCTCTACACGGCCCAGCTGCTGGTGCTCTTCATCTTCCTGGCCTTGCTCAAGAACACCACGCTGTTCGACTTCAAGGCCTTCGCCTTCACGCTGCTCGCGACGACCGTGGTGTGGGTCGCCGCACAGGCCCGGGCCTACATGAAGGCCAAGATCACGTACATCGACCCCGGAAACACGGGGTCGAAGTCGTGAAGGGTAGGGCCGGGATAAAGCCGCGTCCGGCTTCCTGCTATCGTCCGGTGCCAACTGCGGCACTGCGGGCGCGGGCATCCGAAGCGGCGCCTGTCCCAGCGCGAGGCTCGATGCCGAACCGCCGCCCCCTTATCCGTAAGACCAGTCCAGTGCCGACCCGCGGCTGCGTGCCGCGCCGACACAACGAGGTTGCCGTACCTATGCGCCACGCTGAAGGAGCCCGCGGTGAGTGCTGACCAGACGCTTGCCTTCGACCCGGATTGCCACATCTTCAGTGGATGTGGCTTCCCGGCGCCGGGCCTGCACACGTTCATGTACGAGCCCATCGCCACGGTGGCCGGCATCGAGATCACCAAGCCGATGCTGCTCGCCCTTCTCGGCTCCATCGTGATCGTCGGGTTCTTCTGGGCCGCCTTCAACAAGCCCAAGCTGATCCCCGGCAAGCTGCAGATGGTCGGCGAGGCCGGATACGACTTCGTGCGCCGCGGCATCGTCTACGAGATCATCGGCAAGAAGGACGGCGAGAAGTACGTCCCCTTCATGGTGTCGCTGTTCTTCTTCGTCTGGATCATGAACCTCTGGTCGATCGTTCCGCTCGCCCAGTTCCCGGTCACGTCGCTGATCGCCTTCCCGGCCGGTCTCGCGCTGATCGTGTACGTGATGTGGATCTCGCTCACCTTCAAGAAGCACGGCTTCGTGGGTGGCTGGAAGAACATCGTCGGCTACGACAAGTCCCTCGGCGCGATCCTCCCGATGGTCGTCGTACTCGAGTTCTTCTCGAACCTCATCATCCGGCCCTTCACGCACGCGGTGCGACTGTTCGCGAACATGTTCGCCGGTCACCTGCTCATCGTGATGTTCACGCTGGCCACCTGGTACCTCATGAACGGCCTCGGCTTCGTCTACGCCGGCGCCTCCTTCGTGATGGTCCTCGTGATGACGGCGTTCGAGCTCTTCATCCAGGCCGTCCAGGCGTACGTCTTCGTGCTCCTGGCCTGCAGCTACATCCAGGGCGCGCTCTCCGAGCACCACTGAGCCCGACCCGGGACGTAGTCCCACCCCCCGAACCAGCAGACGTCCGGTGGCCAACCCCCACCGGGTCATTGAAAGAGAAGGAAGTATCGGCATGTCCGCTGCTCTCGAACTGGTCAACCTCGCCGCCCCCGGTGACTCCGCCAAGTCGACCCTCGTCGGCAACGTCGCGTCCATCGGCTACGGCCTGGCCGCGATCGGCCCCGGCGTCGGCGTCGGCATCATCTTCGGTAACGGTACGCAGGCCCTCGCCCGCCAGCCTGAGGCCGCCGGTCTGATCCGCACCAACCAGATCATGGGCTTCGCCTTCTGTGAGGCGCTCGCCCTCATCGGCATCGTCATGGGCTTCGTCTACCAGTAAGCCGGACCGACTGCCCGATTCTTTTTACGGAAGGCACTGATGTGAACGCTCTGCTTCTTGCGGCGGCGGAGGAGCCCCAGCCTCCTCTGCTCCCGCATCTCGACGAGCTCGTCATCGGCCTGATCGCCTTCGTCATCGTCTTCGGCTTCCTCGCCAAGAAGCTCCTCCCGAACATCAACAAGGTTCTGGAGCAGCGTCGCGAGGCCATCGAGGGTGGCATCGAGAAGGCCGAGTCGGCCCAGATCGAGGCTCAGAGTGTGCTGGAGCAGTACAAGGCCCAGCTCGCCGAGGCCCGCCACGAGGCCGCGCGTCTTCGCCAGGAGGCGACGGAGCAGGGCACCGCGATCATCCAGGAGATGAAGGCGGAAGGCCAGCGCCAGCGCGAGGAGATCATCGCGGCCGGCCACACGCAGATCGAGGCCGACCGCAAGGCCGCCTCTGCCTCGCTGCGTCAGGACGTGGGCAAGCTCGCCACCGACCTGGCCGGCAAGCTGGTCGGCGAGTCCCTCGAGGACACCGCCCGCCAGAGCCGCACGATCGACCGCTTCCTCGACGAGCTCGAGGAGAAGGCCGAGGCCGTCCGATGAACGGAGCGAGCCGCGAGGCACTGGCCGCCGCCCGTGAGTCCCTCGACGCGCTGACCGACAACACCTCGGTCGACGCGACGAAGCTCTCGGACGAGCTGGCCGCCGTCACCGTGCTGCTCGACCGCGAGGTGTCGCTGCGCCGGGTCCTGACCGACCCCGCGCAGCCGGGTGAGGCCAAGGCCGAGCTCGCGCAGCGACTCCTGAGCGGTCAGGTGGACGGCGTGACCCTCGACCTGGTGTCCGGCATGGTGCGTTCCCGCTGGTCGCGTTCGCGTGACCTGGTCGACGCGGCCGAGGAGCTGGCGAACACCGCCGACCTCACCGCGGCGCAGAAGGCGGGCGCGCTCGACGGCGTCGAGGACGAGCTGTTCCGGTTCGGCCGGATCGTGTCCTCCAGCAACGAGCTCCGCTCGGCGCTGACGGACAAGGCCGCCACGGCCACCGCCAAGGGCCGGCTGCTCCGCAGCCTGCTCGGCGGCAAGGCCCACGCGACCACCGAGCGTCTGGTCCTCCGTCTGGTGACCCAGCCCCGTGGACGTAGCCTGGAAGCGGGACTCGAGTCCCTGTCCAAGCTCGCCGCGGCGCGCCGGAACCGGATGGTCGCCGTCGTCACCTCGGCGGTGCCGCTGTCGGACCAGCAGAAGCAGCGCCTCGGTGCCGTCCTGGCCAAGCTGTACGGCCGCGAGATGCACCTGAACCTGGACGTGGACCCGGCGGTCCTCGGCGGGATCACCGTGCAGGTCGGCGACGAGGTCATCAACGGGTCCATCGCGGAGCGCCTCGGCGAGGCGACCCGTCGACTCGCCGGCTGACGGCAGCCACCACAGCACAAGGCATCACAGCACCACAGCATCACCAGCGGCCCGGTTGGGCCGTGCAGAGATTGCAGAAGATTCCTGGGGGTCGGCCCCCAGACCCCTTAAGAAACTTCGGGCCCAACAAGGAGAGCAGGGAACCCAGATGGCGGAGCTCACGATCCGGCCGGAGGAGATCCGGGACGCACTGGAGAACTTCGTCCAGTCGTACCAGCCGGACGCGGCCTCGCGCGAGGAGGTCGGCACGGTCAGCCTGGCCGGTGACGGTATCGCGAAGATCGAGGGTCTTCCCTCGGCCATGGCGAACGAGCTGCTGAAGTTCGAGGACGGGACCCTGGGTCTCGCCCTGAACCTCGAAGAGCGCGAGATCGGCGCGATCGTCCTCGGCGAGTTCAGCGGTATCGAGGAGGGACAGTCGGTGCAGCGCACCGGCGAGGTCCTCTCCGTCGGTGTCGGTGAGGGATACCTGGGTCGCGTCGTCGACCCGCTCGGCAACCCGATCGACGGTCTCGGCGAGATCGCGACGGAGGGCCGTCGCGCCCTCGAGCTGCAGGCCCCGGGCGTTATGGCCCGTAAGTCGGTGCACGAGCCGATGGAGACCGGCTACAAGGCCGTCGACGCCATGACGCCGGTCGGCCGTGGCCAGCGTCAGCTGATCATCGGTGACCGTCAGACCGGCAAGACCGCGCTGTGCGTCGACACGATCATCAACCAGCGCGACAACTGGCGCTCGGGCGACGTGAACAAGCAGGTCCGCTGCATCTACGTCGCCGTCGGCCAGAAGGGCTCGACCATCGCGTCCGTTCGCGGCGCCCTGGAAGAGGCCGGTGCGCTCGAGTACACGACGATCGTCGCCGCCCCGGCGTCCGACCCGGCCGGCTTCAAGTACCTGGCGCCGTACACCGGTTCCGCCATCGGTCAGCACTGGATGTACCAGGGCAAGCACGTCCTGATCGTCTTCGACGACCTGTCGAAGCAGGCCGACGCCTACCGCGCCGTGTCGCTGCTGCTGCGCCGCCCGCCGGGCCGTGAGGCCTACCCGGGTGACGTCTTCTACCTGCACTCGCGTCTCCTCGAGCGCTGCGCGAAGCTCTCGGACGAGCTGGGTGCCGGTTCGATGACCGGTCTTCCGATCGTCGAGACCAAGGCGAACGACGTGTCGGCGTTCATCCCGACCAACGTCATCTCCATCACCGACGGCCAGTGCTTCCTGGAGTCCGACCTGTTCAACGCCGGCCAGCGTCCGGCCCTGAACGTCGGTATCTCGGTCTCCCGCGTCGGTGGCTCCGCCCAGCACAAGGCGATGAAGCAGATCTCCGGTCGCCTCCGTGTCGACCTGGCCCAGTTCCGTGAGCTGGAGGCGTTCGCCGCCTTCGGTTCCGACCTGGACGCCGCGTCGAAGGCGCAGCTGGAGCGTGGACAGCGCATGGTCGAGCTGCTCAAGCAGGCTCAGTACCAGCCGATGCCCACCGAGAACCAGGTCGTCTCCGTCTGGGCCGGTACCACCGGCAAGATGGACGACGTCCCGGTCGCCGACATCCGCCGCTTCGAGGCCGAGCTCCTGGCGTACCTGCGCCAGAACCACTCGGGTCTCATGACCTCCATCCGTGAGGGCGGCAAGATGTCCGACGACACCCTGCAGTCCGTCGGTGACGCCATCGCGGAGTTCAAGAAGCAGTTCGAGACCTCTGACGGCAAGCTGCTGGGCGAGGACGCTCCTGCCGCCGTCAACGTCTCGAAGTGACGACGGAAGGGACCTGACTCATGGGAGCGCAGCTCCGGGTCTACAAGCGTCGCATCAAATCCGTCACCGCGACGAAGAAGATCACCAAGGCGATGGAGATGATCGCCGCCTCGCGTGTCGTCAAGGCGCAGCGCAAGGTGCAGGCGTCGACTCCGTACGCGACCGAGCTGACGCGAGCGGTCACGGCGGTGGCCACGGGTGCCAATGACAAGCACCCGCTGACCACCGAGGCGGAGAACCCGGTTCGCGCCGCGGTCCTGCTCCTCTCGAGCGACCGCGGTCTGGCCGGCGCCTTCAACTCCAACGCCATCAAGGCGGCGGAAAGGCTGACGGCGAAGCTGGAGGGCGAGGGCCGCGAGGTCACCGTCTATGTCGTCGGCCGTCGTGGTATCGCGCACTACAACTTCCGTGAGCGGAAGCTGGCCGGTACGTGGACCGGGTTCACGGACCAGCCGTCGTACGGCGACGCCAAGACGATCGCGGCTCCGCTGATCGAGGCGATCGAGCAGGACACGGCGGAGGGTGGTGTGGACGAGCTCCACATCGTCTACACCGAGTTCGTCTCGATGATGACGCAGACGGCGGTCGAGGCCCGGCTGCTGCCCCTCAGCCTCGACGAGGTGGCGAAGGAGGCCGGCGGCACGGACACGCTCCGTCCGCTGTACGACTTCGAGCCGTCGGCGGAGGACGTCCTCGACGCCCTGCTGCCCCGGTACGTCGAGAGCCGTATCTACAACGCGCTGCTCCAGTCGGCTGCCTCCAAGCACGCCGCCACGCGCCGCGCGATGAAGTCGGCGACCGACAACGCGGGAGACTTGATCAACAACCTCTCCCGACTTGCCAACGCGGCCCGCCAGGCCGAAATCACCCAGGAAATCAGCGAGATCGTCGGTGGCACCGCAGCCCTGGCCGACGCGACCGCGGGGAGTGACAAGTAATGACGACCACTGTTGAGACGGCCGCCGCCACGGGCCGCGTCGCCCGGGTCATCGGCCCGGTCGTCGACGTGGAGTTCCCCGTCGACGCGATGCCGGAGATCTACAACGCGCTGCACGTCGAGGTTCCGGACCCGGCCGAGGAGGGCGCGACCAAGACGCTGACCCTCGAGGTCGCCCAGCACCTCGGTGACGGCATCGTCCGCACCATCTCGATGCAGCCCACCGACGGCCTGGTCCGCCAGGCCCCGGTGACCAACACCGGCACCGGCATCACCGTGCCCGTCGGCGACGTCACCAAGGGCCGAGTGTTCAACACGCTCGGTCAGGTGCTGAACGACGACGAGTCCACGGTGGCCGGCGCGCCGCGCTGGACGATCCACCGCAAGGCCCCGGCCTTCGACCAGCTCGAGTCCAAGACCGAGATGTTCGAGACCGGCCTGAAGGTCGTCGACCTTCTCACCCCGTACGTCAAGGGTGGAAAGATCGGTCTGTTCGGTGGCGCCGGTGTCGGCAAGACCGTTCTGATCCAGGAAATGATCGTCCGTGTGGCCAAGCTGCACGACGGTGTCTCCGTCTTCGCGGGCGTCGGCGAGCGCACCCGTGAGGGCAACGACCTCATGGTCGAGATGGAGGAGGCCGGCGTTCTCGACAAGACCGCGCTGGTCTTCGGCCAGATGGACGAGCCCCCGGGCACCCGTCTGCGCGTGGCCCTCGCCGGTCTGACCATGGCGGAGTACTTCCGCGATGTGCAGAAGCAGGACGTGCTGTTCTTCATCGACAACATCTTCCGCTTCACCCAGGCCGGCTCCGAGGTCTCGACCCTGCTCGGCCGCATGCCCTCCGCGGTGGGTTACCAGCCGAACCTGGCCGACGAGATGGGTCTCCTCCAGGAGCGCATCACGTCGACCCGTGGTCACTCGATCACCTCGATGCAGGCGATCTACGTCCCCGCGGACGACCTGACCGACCCGGCTCCGGCCACCACCTTCGCCCACCTCGACGCGACGACGGTTCTCTCCCGTCCGATCTCCGAGAAGGGCATCTACCCGGCCGTGGACCCGCTGGACTCCACGTCCCGGATCCTGGACCCGCGCTACATCGCGCAGGAGCACTACGACGCCGCCACGCGCGTCAAGGGAATCCTGCAGAAGTACAAGGACCTCCAGGACATCATCGCGATCCTCGGTATCGACGAGCTGAGCGAGGAGGACAAGCTCGTTGTCCACCGCGCCCGCCGTGTCGAGCGCTTCCTGTCCCAGAACACCCACGCGGCGAAGCAGTTCACCGGTGTGGACGGTTCGGACGTTCCGCTCGACGAGTCGATCGCCGCGTTCAACGCGATCTGCGACGGTGAGTACGACCACTTCCCCGAGCAGGCCTTCTTCATGTGTGGTGGTCTCGAGGACCTCAAGAAGAACGCCAAGGAACTCGGCGTCTCCTGAGCCCCGTGCTCGCCCGAGTGGGGGCGGGATCCGTCCCGCCCCCGCTCCACGCCCACTAGAATTGACCCCAACACCCGGCAGACCCGCCGGGTGGTGACCCGAGGAGCCACCCTTGGCTGCTGAGCTGCACGTCGAGCTGGTCGCCGCGGACCGGAGTGTCTGGTCCGGCGAGGCCACCCTGGTCATCGCGCGTACCACCTCCGGCGACATCGGCGTCATGCCCGGCCACCAGCCGCTGCTCGGTGTGCTGGAGTCGGGCCCGGTGACCATCCGTACGAGCGAGGGCGCGACTGTCGTCGCCGCCGTCCATGGCGGATTCATCTCGTTCGCCGACGACAAGCTGTCTCTGCTCGCGGAGATCTGCGAGCTGGCGGACGAGATCGACGCCCAGCGCGCCGAGCGTGCGCTGGAGCGTGCGAAGTCGGACTCCGACGCCGCCGCCGAGCGGCGCGCCGACGTCCGGCTGCGCGCGGTAGCGGTCCGTTAAGGTCCGCGCCGAGCAGTAGTGCCCTCAGCCGCGGCACGATCCGGAATTTTCCGGACCGTGCCGCGGCTGAGGCGATGCATATGCAGGTTGTATTCGGTTCTGCCGGCGGTGCCGGCTACGGGACGCAGCGAGGAGGTCGGTGAAGATGTTCCTCGCTCTGCTCGTGTGCGGCCTGGTCGTCGCACTGGTGGTGATCGGGCTCTTCGTCTTCGGATTGCGCCGGCGGCTGATCCAGCGCGCCGGCGGCACCTTCGACTGTTCCCTGCACTGGAACGTCCCGGACGATCCGGACCCGAGCGGCAAGGGCTGGGTGTACGGCGTCGCCCGTTACAGCGGTGACGAGATCGCCTGGTTCCGTGTCTTCTCGTACGCGCCCCGCCCGCGCCGTGTCCTGGAGCGCTCGTCCATCGTGGCTCTGGAGCGCCGGATGCCGGAGGGCGAGGAGGAGCTCGCGCTGCTCTCCGACGCGGTGATCCAGCCCTGTATGTACGAGGGCGTGCGTCTGGAGCTCGCGATGAGCGAGGACGCGCGGACCGGTTTCATGGCCTGGCTGGAGGCGGCGCCGCCCGGCCAGAGGGTGAACGTCGCGTAGGGCTGGAAGAAGCGGGGGACGGCGTGCTGCGCCGTCCCCCGCTTCTCGCTTTCCGGTGGGTGCTAGTTCAGGCCGGTGTTGATGGCTCCGACGAGCTCGCCGTTGCCGGTGTCACCGCTGAACTCCCAGAAGAAGGCGCCGCCCAGGCCCTGGTTCTTCGCCCAGTTCATCTTGGACGTGACCGTGGCCGGGGTGTCGTAGCTCCACCAGTTGGTGCCGCAGTGGGCGTACGCGGTGCCCGCGACGGTGCCGGTGGCCGGGCAGGAGGCCTTGAGGACCTTGTAGTCCTCGATGCCCTGCTCGTACGTGCCCGCCGCGGGGCCGGTCGCCGTGCCGCCGGGGGCGGACTGGGTGACGCCGGTCCAGCCGCGTCCGTAGAAGCCGATGCCGAGCAGCAGCTTGTTGGCGGGGACGCCCTTCGCCTTGAACTTGGCGATCGCCTCGGCGGAGTTGAAGCCGGCCTGGGGGATGCCGGCGTACGAGGTGAGCGGGGAGTGCGGGGCCGTCGGGCCCTTCGCCGCCCAGGCGCCGAAGAAGTCGTACGTCATCACGTTGAACCAGTTCATGTACGGCGCGGCGCCGCCGTAGTCGGCGGCGTCGATCTTTCCGCCGGCGGAGGCGTCGGCGGTGACGGCCGCGGTGACCAGGTTGTTGGCACCGAACTTGGCGCGCATGGCCTGCATCATGTTCTTGAAGGAGGCCGCGCCGCTGGTGTCACAGGTGAGACCGCAGGCGTTGGGGTACTCCCAGTCCAGGTCGATGCCGTCGAAGACGTCGGCCCAGCGCGGGTCCTCGACCAGGTCGTAGCAGGACTGGGCGAAGGCGGCCGGGTTCTGCACGGCCTGGCCGAAGCCGCCGGACCAGGTCCAGCCACCGAAGGACCAGAGGATCTTGATGTGGGGGTAGGCCTTCTTCAGCTTGCGCAGCTGGTTGAAGTTGCCGCGGAGCGGCTGGTCCCAGGTGTCGGCGACGCCGTCGACGGACTGGTCGGCGGTGTAGGCCTTGTCGTAGTCGGCGTAGGCGTCACCGATGGTGCACTTGCCGCCCGTGACGTTGCCGAAGGCGTAGTTGATGTGGGTGATCTTGGACGCGGAGCCCGAGGTCACGATGTTCTTCACGTGGTAGTTGCGCCCGTAGACGCCCCAGTTGGTGAAGTAGCCCATCTTCACCGCGTTGCCGACGGGCGGGTTGGTCCCGCCGCCCGTCGTGCGGACGGAGGCCGCGCCACTCGCCGGGCCGGTCTGGTCGATGGTGTCGCGGGCGACGACGGTGTAGCTGTAGTCGGTGCCGGCGGTCAGGCCCGTGTCGGTGTGGGTGAGGCCGGTGACCGTGGCGATCTTGGTGCCGCCGCGGAGGACGTCGTAGTTCTTGATGCCCTTGTCGTCGGTGGCCGCGGTCCAGGTGAGCTTCACCGAGGTGTCGGTGATGCCGGAGGCGGTGGGCGTGCCGGGGGCCGAGGGGGAGTTGTCGCCGGGCTGGCTGGTGCCGTCGCAGGGGGCGCCGTTGATCTTGCAGCCGGTGGGGGCGCCGGGGCCCGCGCCGTTGTAGCCGAAGGAGACGGAGGCGCCGGGGGCGAGGGTGCCGTTCCAGCCGACGTTCTTGGCGGTCCAGTGGGTGCCGGAGCCGGTGACCGTGGCGTCCCAGGCGGAGGTGACGGAGGTGCCGGCGGGGTAGTCCCACTCGACGGTCCAGGAGCTGATGGTGGTGGTGCCGGTGTTCTTCACCGTCCAGTTGGCACCGAATCCGGTGCCCCAGTCCTGGGTCTTCGTGTACGTGGCGGTGGCCGAGGTGGCGGCTTCGGCGGGGGTGGCGAGGCCGACCATGGCGGCCAGGGGCAGGATCAGGGCGGTCAGACCGGCGGCGGCCCGGTGTCTGAACCCTGCTCTGCGCGTCGGTGCTTGAGTGCTCAACGGTGCTCCTCAAGTTGCGGACGGACATGGGGTGGGGGTGGTCCGTGAAGATGCGCGCGCCCCGCGAGCGTAGGAAGGTCTGGACCAATCGTCAAGAGGTCCAGACCAACGTCGCCACCGTCGCCTTGGGCGCCCCCTAGACGCCCAACTCCTGGGCGAGGACCGCCGCTTGCACCCTGCTCCGCAGCTCCAGCTTCCCCAGCACCTTGCTGACGTGCGTCTTCACCGTCGCCTCCGCCATGTCGAGCCGTACCGCGATCTCCGCGTTCGACAGACCCTGCCCGAGCGCCGACAGCACCTCCCGCTCCCGGGGCGTCAGCGACGCGAGCACCCCCGGATCCGACGTCCGCACGGGCCGGCTCGGCGCCGCGAACTCCGCGATCAGCCGCCGGGTCACCGCCGGGGCGATCATGCCCTCGCCGCGCGCCACCGTCCGCACCGCCTCGATCAGCTCCCGCGCCTCCGCGTTCTTGAGGAGGAAACCGGCCGCGCCCGCCCGCAGCGCCCCGAAGACGTACTCGTCCAGATCGAACGTGGTCAGGACAAGCACGTCCGCGAGCCCCTCCGCGACCACGATGCCCGTCGCCGTCACCCCGTCCATCCGGGGCATCTGCACATCCATCAGGACCAGGTCGGGCCGCAGCTCGCGCGCCAGCTCCACCGCGCGCTCCCCGTCCGGGGCCTCCCCGACCACCTCGATGTCCGGCGCGCTGCCCAGGATCAGCACGAGCCCCGCCCGCACCGCCGACTGGTCCTCGGCGACCACCACCCGCACCGTCATGCCCGCTCCTCGTCGCTCGCGTCCACGGGCAGCTCCGCCCGCACCCGCCACAGTCTCCGTCCCCCGTCGTCCGTCACCGCACCCGCCTCGAAGATCCCGTCGAGCAGGGCCACCCGCTCCCGCATCCCCACCAGGCCCGCCCCCGAGCCGGGCGCGGTCGGGCCGGGGCGCTCCCCGTACGGACTCGTCACCGTCACCCACAGCGCGCCGGGACCCTGGCCCACGGTCACCCGGACCTCGCCCGGCGCCGCGTGCTTGAGCGCGTTCGTCAGGGACTCCTGCACGATCCTGTACGCGGCCAGCTCCACCGGTGCCGGAAGGGCCGCCATGGTCTCCCGGGTGTCTTCCAGGGCGAGGACGAGACCGCTCGGCCCGGCGTTCCCCCGCGCCCGGTCGACCAGGGAGTCCAGACCGACGAGGGTGGGTGCGACGGACGGCTCCACGTCCCCGCTGCTGTCCCGGAGGATGCCGATCAGCCGTCGCATCTCCGCGAGGCCCGCCACACTGTTCTCCCGGATCACGGTGAGCGCCTGCCGGGTGGTGGCCGGCTCGTCGAGCGAGAGCGCCGCCGTGGAGTGGATCGCGATCGCCGAGAGGTGGTTCGCCACCATGTCGTGCAGTTCGCGCGCCATCCGCGCCCGCTCGGCGACCACGGCCTGCGCCCGGTCCATCTCGGCGAGCAGGGCCGTCTGTTCGGCCCGGAGGCGGGCGGCGTCGGCCGCTTCCCGATGGTTGCGGACGACGGCGCCCGTGATCGCCGGGAGGAAGGAGACTATGCCGGTGAGCGCGCCCACGAGGAGCGCGACGGCGTTCTGCCACCAGACGAGGAAGCCGACCGTGGTCGCGACGGTGATCAGTCCCATGGTGTAGGGGATGCGCCGGGCCTGGGCGGGGGTGCCGTACAGGACCGCCGCGTAGACCACGTCCGTGAACATCAGGACCGTGGCGAGGTTTCCGTTGGTGAGCTGGTCGCCGACGATCGCGAGGGTGCCCACGACGAGGGCGGCACGGGGGGCGGCCCTGCGCACGGCCTCCGCCCCGGCCATCACGGTCAGCGGGATCAGGGTCGCCCAACGCTGCCCGAAGACGTGGTCCCCGGTCACGTACAGCCCGAAGGACCACAGCAGCAGCCCGCCGGCGAGTCCCGAGACGGCGATGAACAGATCGAGGCGGTGCGGGCGGAGGAGTCTCACACACTCATCCAACACGCCCGCACCTGCCCTGACCTCCTCGTCCGGGCCGATCCGTCCCTCCGCCGAAGGATGTAGGCGTACGTCGTCATCGGCGACGACGAATCCGGCCCGACCCCACGGGACGCTGAGGGGGAAGCGAAAGGGGAACCGCCGTGATCGTCACGCTGATCGTCGTCTGCGAGGTCGGCTTCTGGGTCCTGCTGGCCGCCGGCCTCGCCGCCCGCTATCTGCTGAGGAAGCCGAAGCTGGGCGTGGCACTGCTGCTGTGCGAGCCGCTCCTGGAGGTCCTGCTCCTCGTCGTCACGGCGATCGATCTCAAGAACGGGGCCGAGCCGAGCTGGCGGCACGGCCTCGCCGCCCTCTACATCGGCTACACCGTCGGCCACGGCCACCGCACCGTGAAGTGGCTCGACGGCCACGCCGCCTACCGCATCGGCGGCGGTCCGCCGCCTCCGAAGCCGCCCCGGTACGGGATGGCCCGCGCCCGTCACGAGGGACGCGTCTGGCTCGGCTCGGTGGTCGCGGCCTCCGTCGCCGCCGTCCTCCTGCTCGCCGCGATCTGGTACGTCGGCGACGCCGGCGACACCTCGAAGCTGGAGGCCTCGATCGACGGCGCCTGGCGGGCGGTCGGCATCCACGGGCTGATCGTGCTCAGCTACGTGATCTGGCCGAAGAAGAACCCCGAGAGCGGGTCAGCGCTCCCCGCCCGGGACCCAGAGCACGTCCCCGACCTCCTTGTTCGCGACCCGCGCAAGGATGAAGAGCAGGTCTGAAAGACGGTTGAGGTAGGTCGCGGTGAGGGGGTTCATCGTCTCCCCGTGGACCTCCAGGGCCGCCCAGGTGGAGCGCTCCGCCCGCCGGACCACCGTGCACGCCTGGTGCAGCAGGGCCGCACCGGGCGTGCCGCCCGGCAGGATGAAGGAGCGCAGCTTCTCCAGCTCCTCGAGGAAGCGGTCGCAGTCGGCCTCCAGCTTGTCGACGTACGGCTGCTCCACCCGCAGCGGCGGATACTTCGGGTCCTCGACCACCGGTGTGCACAGGTCCGCGCCCACGTCGAAGAGGTCGTTCTGGACCCGGACGAGGACCTTCACGACCTCCTCGTCGAGCTGCCCGAGGGCGATCGCCGTACCGATGGCGGCGTTGGCCTCGTTGGCGTCGGCGTAGGCAGAGATCCGCAGATCCGTCTTGGCGGTCCGGCTCATGTCGCCGAGCGCCGTGGTGCCCTGGTCGCCGGTACGGGTGTAGATGCGCGTCAGATTGACCATGGGTCCAGCCTAGTTACGCACCGGCGCTCCGGAAGGTCCGTGTGCCCACCGTCACGGCGAGCGCCGCCACGCCGAGGGCGACGAGGACCCCGTACAGCAGGGTCGGTGTCGTGTAGTGGCCGACGTACGCCTCCCGGACGGCGTCCACCAGATAGCGGAACGGTGTGAAGCGCGAGAGCACGTCGAGCCACCCGGGGGCGAGCGTCATCGGCAGCATCAGGCCGGACAGCAGCATCGCCGGCATCGCGAGCGTGTTGATCGCGGGGCCGAACTCCTGCGGGGTGCGCAGCTTCAGGGCCAGGGCGTACGAGAGCGAGGCGAGCGCCACCGACAGCAGGGCCACGAAGCCGAAGCCGATCAGGATCCCGGCGAGCGGCGCCCTGAGCCCCATCGGCAGGGCCACCAGGACGAGCAGGACCGCCTGGAAGACGAAGAGCGCCGCGTCGCGCAGCACCCGGCCGAGCAGGAGGGCGAGCCGGCTCACCGGGGTGACCCGCATCCGGTCGAACACGCCCCAGTTCTTCTCCATGATGATCGAGAACCCGGCGAACGAGGCTCCGAAGAGGCCGAGTTGGAGGAGCAGGCCGGGGACGAGGATCTGCCAGGAGTCGCCCTCGCGGCCCAGCGGGAGTCCGGTGAGCAGGGGTCCGAAGAAGAGCAGGTAGAGCAGCGGCATCAGGACGCCGAAGAAGATCTGGAACGGGGAGCGCAGGGTCTGGCGGGCGTAGCGCCCGAAGAGGAGCGCGGTGTCGTGGAGAAGCATCGGTTGTCCTAGGGGTGCGGGGTCCGCGCGGGGTCAGACGGCGACGGGCGTGGTGTCGACGGGTGCCGGATCCCGCCCGGTGACGGCGAGGAAGGCGTCCTGGAGGGTGGCCGCGCCGTGGGCGGCCTTGAGGGCGGCGGGGCTGTCCTCGGCGACGACCGTGCCCTTGTCCACGATCACCAGCCGGTCGGCGAGGGCGTCCGCCTCGTCCAGGTAGTGGGTGGTGAGGACGACGGTGGTGCCGTACTCGTCGCGGAGCCGCCGCACCAGCGCCCACAGGTCGGCGCGGCTGCCGGGGTCGAGCCCGGTCGTCGGTTCGTCGAGGAAGAGGATCTCCGGCCGGTGGGTGAGGCCCATGGCGAGGTCGAGCCGCCGTCGCTGGCCGCCGGAGAGCGCGGGGGTCGGGCGGTCGAGGAGCTCGGTGAGCCCGAGGTCGGCGGCGAGCTCCTCGGTGCGGGCCGCCGCCCGGGCCCGGTTCATGCCGTAGAGCCGGCCCTGGGTGACGAGCTCGGAGCGGACGGTCTCCTGAGGGTCGAGGCCGCCGGACTGGGCGACGTACCCGATGCGGCGGCGTACGGCGGCGGGGTTCCGTACGAGGTCGTGACCGGCGACGGTCGCGGCGCCTGCGGTGGGCGGGAGGAGCGTGGTGAGCATCCGGAGCGTGGTGGTCTTGCCGGCGCCGTTGGGGCCGAGGAGTCCGAGGATCTCGCCGGGCCGGACGGTCAGGTCGATCCCTCGGACGGCCTCCACGGGGCCGTTCCTGGTCGAGAAGGTCCGGGCGAGCCCGGCGGTGCTGATGATGGGCATGGCGACTACAGAAACAGAGTCGCTGAAATTTTGCAACGTCTCCAAAATTTCAGAGGCACCGAAATTTCAGGGTGTCTAGGATGAGCGCATGGCCGAGGGACTCAGGGAACGCAAGAAGCGCGAGACGAAGCAGCGGATCTCGGACATCGCGACGGGGCTCTTCCTGGAACACGGCTTCGCGCACGTGACCGTCGCCGATGTCGCCGAGGCGGCGGACGTCTCCGTCAACACCGTCTACAACTACTTCCCGGCGAAGGAGGACCTCTTCCTCGACCGGATGGACGGCGTCACCCAGCGCCTCGCCCGGATGATCCGGGGCCGCGACCGGGGGGAGTCCGCCGCCCGTGCCGTGCTCCGCGAACTCCGCCAGGACATCGGCGCCGTCTCGCCCGCGTACGGACTCATGGACGGCTTCGACGCCTTCATGAACGTCATCGAGCACGCCCCCACCCTCAAGGCCCGGCTCTTCCACGTCCAGGAACAGGTCCAGGACGCCGTCGTCACCACGCTCCGCGAGGAGACCGGCGCGCCCGCCGACGACCCGCTGCCGCTGCTCGTCGGCGGTCAGCTCGCCTGGATCGAGAACGCGGTCGTCGGATACATCACCCGCGAGATGACCGCGGGAGGCAAGGCGACCACCGTCTCCCGGCAGGCCCTGGTGCTCCTCGACGAGATCGAGGAGCTGCTGAGCGACCGGGTGCTGACGTACGCGGTACGCGAGCGCTGACGGACACCGCGCACGGGGGCGGGGGCTCCCGCGTGGACGACGAATCCTAGACAGTCACCCTCGGGCGCCCGCCCGCGACCGTCGCCAGCGCGTGGGCGGCGCCGACCGCCTCCGCCTCCGTGCTGAAGCGGCCGAACGCGATCCGGACGCTGCCCCTGATCCGCTCGGGCGGCAGCCCGATCGCCCGCAGGACGTGCGAGGGCTCCTGGGCCGAGCTGTTGCAGGCGGAACCCGTCGAGACGGCGAGGTCGGCGACCTCCAGGAGCAGTTGCTGCGCGTCCACGTCCGGGAACGACAGGTTCACCGCGTGCGGCAGGAAGCCCGGCCCCGTACCGCTGTTGAGCGTGTACGGGACGAGGTCCGCCAGCTCCGCGAGGAACCTGCCCCGCAGCCCCGCGAGCCGGGCCGCCTCCTTCTCCCGGCCCGCCGCGAGCACCCCGACGGCCGCGCCGAGGCCGATGACCGCGGCGGTGTTGAGCGTGCCCGCGCGCAGCCCGCGCTCCTGCCCGCCGCCGTGCAGCAGCGGCGCGAGCGGCGCCCGGTCCGAGAGCCGGTTCGCGACGTACAGCACGCCGATGCCCTTCGGGCCGTAGATCTTGTGCCCGGAGAACGTCAGCAGGTCGACCCCGAGCGCCCGTACGTCCACCGGCAGCGAGCCCACTCCCTGGGTCGCGTCGCAGTGCAGCGGCACGCCCGCCGCCCGGGTCAGCGCCCCGATCTCGGCGACCGGCTGGATGGTGGAGACCTCGTTGTTCGCGAGCATCACCGAGACGAGCGCGGTGTCCGGCCGCAGCGCCGCGGCGACCTGGGCCGGGTCGACCCGCCCCTCGGCGTCGACCGGCAGCACCGTCACCTCGTGGCCCGCGTCCCGCAGCGAACGGCACGTGTCGAGCACGGACTTGTGCTCCACCGCCGTCGTCACCACATGGCGGGGGCCACCCGTCGTCGTGGCGACGCCCTTGATCGCGAGGTTGTTGCCCTCCGTCGCACCGGAGGTGAAGTAGATCTCGCTGCGCCCCGCCCCGATGAGCCGGGCGACCGCGCCGCGGGCCCGCTCGACCTCGCGGAAGGCGCGGATGCCGGCGGCGTGCGGGCTGGACGGGTTGGCGTAGCAGTGGGTGGCGGCGAAGTTCATCGCCTCGACGACCGCCGGGTCCATCGGGGTGGTCGCCTGGTGGTCCAGGTAGATCGTGGCCATGCCGGTTTCCCTCTTCCGCTGTGACGGGTGGTCAGAAGTCGTACGCGGTATAGGTCAGGGCCAGTGGATCGGCGCAGGCCGCGTCGGCGAAGACGAGCACGATCTCCTCCTCGGGCGTGCCGAGGGTGCGCAGGTAGATCTCGGCGCCCTTGGTCACCTTGTCCCGGTCGGCGAGCGAGTTGATGTCGACGACATGGCGGTGCGCGCAGTCGGGGAAGGCCCGCAGCCGGGCGAAGTAGCGCGCGAAGTACTCGGCGACGATGAGCGGGCAGCGCGGTACGACGTGGTCGTCCTTGACGACCCCGGCGAGCACCTTCTCGTACTGGCGGGAGCGGAAGACGATCTCGTCGCCCTCGCGGGTGAACAGGGGCTCGGTGGCGGGGTCGCGCAGCCACCGCTTCATCGACCGGGCGGCGCGGTTGCGCAGGTTCCGCTCGCGGGTGACGGTGAAGTCGATCCCGGCCGCGGCGGCCGAGGCGGTGAGTGGGGAGAGGTCGGTCTCGGAGGGGCCGGCCGCCGGCAGCGTACAGACGTCGGTGGAACAGGACATGCCGAGGTCGTTGACGATGACGTCGTAGAGGACCTTGTTGCCCCGGTGGAGCCGGCGGGCGGCCGCTCCCGTCTCCTGCGCCAGGGCGAAGGAGTTGAGCGAGAACGCGCCGATGCCGGCCGCCGTGTCGAAGTAGCCTCCCGCGACGAGGAGCGCCGAGCGTGAGGTGGGGGAGACGGTCTCCAGGAGAGGCGCCACCCGGGCCGGGATCGTACGGCTCCGAGGGGGGAGAGGGCTGGTCGTGCGCGTCGGGCTTGTCACGTGTGCACTCCGTTCTTCCGGGAGGGGATTCGGTCGTTCGGTACGGGCGGCGGGTCCGGTGGCGACGCGGCGGAGCTCCGGCCCGTGCCGACGGCCGCGCCCACCACGCACAGGACGGCCGCCCACTGGACCCACGAGAGCCGTTCGCCGAGCAGGGCGAGGCCCACCAGGGCGGCGATGACCGGCTCCACCGTCGAGAGGACGGCGAAGACCCGCGGCGGCATCCGCCGCAGCGCGGCGAACTCCAGGGAGAACGGCACGACGGTCGTCAGGACGGCCACCGCGAGCGCGGCCCCGAGCACCCCGGGATCGAGCAGGACGCCGGGGGAGGGCAGACCGAGTACGGGAGCGGTGGGCAGCGCGAGGACGGCGGCCACCGTGAGCCCGAGGGCGAGGCCGGAGCCGCCGGGGACGGCTCTGCCGACCCGGGCGCCGAGCAGGATGTAGCCGGTGAGCGCCGCTCCGGTGAGGAGGCTCGCGGCCAGGCCGACCGGGTCGTCCATGCCCTTCGTGCCGCCGAGGACGAGCAGTCCTGTGCCGGCGAGCGCCACCCAGATCCGGTCGAGGGCGCGTCGCGAGGTGAAGGCGGCGAGCAGCAGCGGTCCGCTGAACTCCAGGGTCACCACGACCCCGAGGGGGAGCCGTGAGGTCGCTTCGTAGAAGGAGAACTGCATCACGGCGAAGACGGCCCCGTAGGGGAGCAGCAGTCGCCAGTGGTCGCGCAGGAGCCGGGGCGCGGGCCGGGAGAGCAGGCAGAGCAGGGTGGCGGCGATGAGCAGCCGTAACAGGGTCGCTCCGGCCGGGCCGGTCTGCTCGAAGAGGCGTTTCGCGAAGGCGGAGCCGAACTGGAGGCTGATCATGCCGGTCAGCAGGAGCAGCGGGGCGGGGGCGGTCCCCAGGGCGTACGGACGCATGACGGCAGCTCCTTCCGAACGACGACCGTCGGACAAGTGCGCTCGACTATATACCCCCCAGGGGTATGCCGCGACCGCACGGGTGCCCGAACGGGGTGTTGTGAGTGTGACGTCCGTCAAAGACAGCGTGACGCGCGTTACTTAGCGGTCACATGGCGCCCCCCGACCGCTAATCTCCGCCGGAGAGCCAGAAGTGAACAGGCGTTGAGGGGTGGAAGACCGTGGCAAGGAAGCTCGCCGTCATCGGAGCCGGACTCATGGGGTCCGGCATCGCACAGGTCTCGGCACAGGCGGGCTGGGACGTCGTCCTGCGTGACGTCACCGACGCGGCCCTCACCCGGGGCACCGACGGCATCAAGGCGTCGTACGACCGCTTCGTCGCGAAGGGGAAGCTCGACGCCGCCGACGCGGAGGCCGCGCTCGGCCGGATCACCGCCACCACCGAGCTCGAGGCCGTCGCCGACGCGGACATCGTCGTCGAGGCCGTCTTCGAGAACCTCGACGTCAAGCACGAGATCTTCCGCGCGCTCGACAAGGTCGTCAAGGACGGCGCTGTCCTCGCCTCCAACACCTCCGCGATCCCGATCACCAAGATCGCCGCGGTGACGGAGCGCCCCGAGGCCGTCGTCGGCGCCCACTTCTTCTCCCCGGTCCCGATGATGCAGCTCTGCGAGCTCGTCCGCGGCTACAAGACCAGCGACGAGACCCTCGCCGCCACGCGGGAGTTCGCCGAGTCCGTCGGCAAGACCTGCATCGTCGTCAACCGTGACGTGGCCGGCTTCGTCACCACCCGGCTCATCGCCGCCCTCGTCGTCGAGGCCGCCAAGCTCCAGGAGTCGGGCGTCGCCACCGCCGAGGACATCGACATCGCCTGCAAGCTCGGCTTCGGCCACGCCATGGGCCCGCTCGCCACGGCCGACCTCACCGGCATCGACATCCTGGTGAACGCGGCCAACAACATCTACACCGAGTCCCAGGACGAGAAGTTCGCACCGCCGGAGCTGATGCGCCGGATGGTGGACGCGGGTGACATCGGCCGCAAGAGCGGGCAGGGCTACTACAAGTACTGAGCCCGTCCCGCCACCCCGCCCTCACCCCGTGGGGTGAATTTCGGTACCGGTTCGCTGACAAGGCGCAACGCTTCTGCTGTCTCAGCAGTCAGTTGTTGCGAAGACGGAGACTCTCGGGGAGCACATATGCACATCAGGGGCGACCACGTCGAGCTGGTCGTCGGGGGCCGCCTCGACGTCCGCAGCGCGGCGGACGCCCGTACGGTCCTGCACTCGGCCGTCGACGACGGAGTCGGCGATCTGGTGCTCGACCTGACCGGCCTCGACTCCTGGGACGCGACCGGGCTCGGCGTCATCATGGGCGCCCACCGGCGGGCCGGCCGCTGCGGCCGGCGCCTCGTCCTGCGAGGGGTGCCGCCCCAGATGCAGCGGCTGCTCGTCGCCACCCGGCTGCACCGCATCCTCGCCATCGAGGGCGGCCTCGCCCTGGAGTCCCTGCCCCGGGTGTGAGCCGCCCGGGCCGTCGTGCGCCGTGAAGCAGCCGGGGCCCCGGGGGTGAGCCGCCCGGGCCGTCGTGCGCTGTGAAGCAGCTGTGTGAACCAGGCGTCACGCTCAATCCTCACAAGACCGTGACGTCTTGGTCTCCGGGGCACCCCACCTGTTCCCGGCCGTCTGACCACGGTCTAGGGTTCGGTCGCCTGCACATTGACGGACCCACCCGGCGGGCACCGGACACCGCTTCTTGGGGGCTTGGACCATGGACCCGATCAACCGGGGGCCGGAGGAGTACGGACACGACGCCGAGGGCGACGACGCCCGCCAGGGACGCGGCACGCCCGCACCCGCATCCGCGCGTGCCCGCGTCGTCAGGCTCGTCTCCGGCGACCTGCTCGTCACCGTCAACCCCGTCGACGGCAGCGAGATCGAACCCTGCCCGCCCGGACGGGAACCCGCGCCCGCCCGCCCCCGTACCCCCGAGGAGCGCGCCGAGGCGGCAAGCGCCGCCGCGCCGCCCGTCCCGCCGGGACCCGCCGCACCCGAGCTGCCCCTCCTGGAACGCCAGGAGGAGCGCGAGCGCCTCGCCGGCATCCTCGGCCGCGGCCGCTCCGCCCGCCTCACCGGTCCCGCCGGATCCGGCCGCACCACCCTCCTCGACGCGGTCGCCGCCGACTGCGCCGGGCTCGCCCCCGACGGAGTCGTCCGGCTCTCCGGCCACCACCGCACCCCCACCGAACTCCTCCACGAGCTCTTCGCCGCCGTCCGCCACGCCCCGGACCACCGGCCCGGCCGTGACGGACTCCTCGACCGGCTCCGCGACATCGGCGCCGTCGTCGTAGTCGACGACCTGGAGTTCGGCGGCGCCGCCCTCGACGAACTCCTCGCCGCCGCCCCCGAGTGCGCCTTCCTCCTCGCCGCAGGACCCGACACGCCCGCCCCCACGTCCGGCGCCCCCGTCGAGGACATCCACCTCAGCGGCCTCAGCCGCGGCGCCGCCCTGAAGCTCCTGGAGAGCGCGGTCGGCCGCACCCTCACCGACGACGAGGCCAACTGGGCCGGCGACCTGTGGTTCGAGTCCGAGGGCCTGCCCCTGCGCTTCGTCCAGGCCGGGGCGCTGCTCCGCCAGCGCGACCGGCTGCGCGTCACCCCGGCCGAGTTCGACGCCTTCGGCGCCCTCGAAGAGGCCTTCGGACCCACCGACCCCGACGCGGCGGCGGCCGCCGCCGCCGCGGCCTTCGACGGCGTCGACGACCTCGACGTCGAGCTCCGCGAGATACCCCTGCCCAGCCTCGGCGAGGGCGCCGCCCCCGCCGCCCTGCTCGCCTCCCGGCTCAGCCGCTCCGCCCAGACCGCGCTGCGCTTCGCCGTCGCCCTCGGCGGCGAGGTCCCGCACCAGGCCCATCTGCCGGCCCTCGTCGGCGACACCCACGCCGACGCCGCCCTCGGCGAACTCAGAGCCTGCGGCCTGCTCTCCCCGGTCGGCCCCCGCTACCGGCTCGCCGCCGGCGTCCTCACCCAGCTCCTCGCCCAGGGGTACGGGCCCGAAGACTCCGCTGCCGACCGCGCCCACACCGTCGCCCAGCACTACGCCTGGTGGGCCGCCCACCCCTCCGTCACCCCCGAGCGGGCCGCCGCCGAGTCCGACGCCCTCCTCGCCGCCCTGGCCGTCTGCGTCGGCTCCGGCACCGGCACAGGAGCCGACGCAGACGTCACCGCCGCGCACCGCGCCACCGCCGTCCTGCTCGCCCGCGCCGCCGCGCCCGCCTTCGCCGCCGGACTCCACTGGGGTGCCTGGGAGCGCGCCCTGCGCGCCGGACAGGAGGCCGCCCGGCTCACCGGCGACGTCGCCGAGGAGGCGTACTTCCACCACGAGCTCGGCATCCTCGCCCTCTGCACCGGAAACCTGGAGCGGGCCCGCGCCGAACTCGAGGCCTCCATCGGCATGCGCGGAGTGCTCGCCGACAAGCGCGGCACCGTCGCCGGCCGCCGGGCGCTCGCCCTCGTCGCCGACCGCTCGGGGGACCACGGCACCCCGGCCGTTGGAGGCGCCGACGAGCCCGTCTCCCCGCCGCGCGGCACCCCCGCCCTGCGCGGCCCGGCCGCCCGCCCCGCACGGCCGGAGCCCGTCACGGCCCCGCTGCCGGGCGGCCCCGTACGGACGCCGTCGCCGGCCGGAGGTACGGGGAGAGCCCCGGCAGCCGCCGCGTTCCCGGCGTTCCCCGACTTCGCCGACGAGGGCCCGACGCTCGTCACCCGCCCCGACACCGCCCCCGGCCGCCCGAGCCTGAAGGGCGGCATCATCGGCGGAGCCCGCCGCAACCTCGCCGCCGTCGGCGCGGGCGCGCTCCTCGTCGCCGTCCTCGGCACCGTCGTGACCCTCGGCGCGACCTCGGGCAACGGCGAGGACCCGGCCACCAACCGCGTCACCTCCGACAGCACGGTGACCGAGGACCCCATCGACGACGGCGTGGACGGCGAGGAGCCGCCGGCCGAGGAGGAGGGGGCGGAGCCGGGGGAGACGGGCGACCCGACGCACTCGGGATCCCCGAGCCCGTCGGGTACGGGCAGTGGCCCGTCGTCGTCCTCCACCAGCCCCGGTGCCACCGGCTCGCCCTCCCCCTCGGACAGCCCGACGGAGACGACGCCCCCCACGACGACCTCGAAGCCGCCGACGGCTCCCACCACGACGAGCGGGCCGCGTCCGACGACCACGAGCCCGGCGCCGACGACCACCACCCCGCGGCCGACGACGACCACCACCAGCCCGCCGCCGACGACCGAGCCGCCCACGACGGCCCCGCCGACGACGACCAGCCCGCCGCCGACGGGGGAGAACCCCAGCAACTCCGCCTCCGCCACCCTCGGCGGCTCCACCAGCACCGGGTCGCCCGCCTGAAGGACGTACGGGAGTACGGGGAAGGCCCCGGGCGCGTTCTCCGCACCCGGGGCCTTCCCCGTACTCCCGTACCGCCGACGATCAGAACAGCCGCAGCTTGTCGTCCTCGATGCCGCGCATCGCGTTGTAGTCCAGGACCACACAGCCGATCCCGCGGTCCGTCGCGAGCACCCGCGCCTGCGGCTTGATCTCCTGCGCCGCGAAGACGCCCTTCACCGGAGCCAGGTGCGGGTCGCGGTTGAGCAGCTCCAGGTAGCGGGTCAGCTGCTCGACGCCGTCGATCTCGCCGCGCCGCTTGATCTCCACCGCGACCGTCCCGCCGTCCGAGTCCCGGCAGAGGATGTCCACCGGGCCGATCGCGGTCGGGTACTCGCGACGGATCAGCGTGTATCCCTCGCCGAGCGTCTCGATCCGGTCGGCGAGGAGCTCCTGGAGGTGCGCCTCGACGCCGTCCTTGATGAGACCGGGGTCCACACCCAGCTCGTGCGAGGAGTCGTGGAGGATCTCCTCCATCGTGATGATCAGTTTCTCGCCCGCTTTGTTGATCACGGTCCAGATGCCGCTCTCACCGTCCACACCCTCCTTGAGGGTGCACGGCGGCGACATCCAGTTGAGCGGTTTGTACGCCCGGTCGTCCGCGTGGATGGAGACGCTGCCGTCTGCCTTGATCAGGATGAGACGGGGCGCGGAGGGCAGGTGGGCCGTGAGCCGGCCCGCGTAGTCCACGGAGCAACGGGCAATGACGAGACGCATGGTCGGCAACGCTACAAGACGGGCGCTCTTCCGCGCGATTCGGGCATCGGACGCGGACCACCGATGAATGATCCTGAGCCGAACACCCGTCGGTTATCAGCCGGTTGTGTTCCCAATCTCCTGGTGCGGGCAGGACCGCGCGCTTACCGTGGAAGCTGGAGGTCGTCGTCCGCGCACGCTGCGTGTTCGGCCGACCGGCTTTCGCCCTGCCCGCAAGACCCCGCCCGCGGGGTCGCGAGAGGAGAACCCATGTCGCTCGACGTCTCACCGGCACTGTTGGAACAGGCCGAGCGAGGCGAGGTCGACGAAGCCGACTTCGTCGACTGCGTCCGGACCTCCCTGCCCTACGCATGGGAGATGATCAGTTCTCTGGTGGCCCAGCTGAAGGTCGACGGCGGAGAGTTCGCCGACAACCAGACGCCGCCGCCGAATGAGCAGGCACGTGGTCAGCTGCTGCGCGCGCTCGCGAGCGATGCCATTCGTGGTGCGCTGCAGCGGCATTTCGGGGTGCGTCTCGCCTTCCAGAACTGCCACCGCGTCGCGGTGTTCCCGCTGGACCCGGCGGTGGACGAGCGGCTCGCCCGCTTCACGTCCGTACGGGGCCAGCTGCTGAACCAGTCGCCGGAAATGCGCGACTGCTGAGACATGGTGCTGCCGCTCCGCATCGCGCGAGACGCGATCGATGCGTGTCGACGCGCATCGCCGCGCGAAGATGCCGGAGCGGCCGCACAGTCCCCGCCATGACAGGTCTCACACCAGTAGCGGCAGGACCTCCGAGCCCAGCCGCCGGACGTTCTCCTCGGTCGCCGCGAGGTCGCCCGTGCCCTCGGCGAGCAGGGCGAAGCGCGTGATGCCCGTACGCTCCGCCGTCGCCGCGAGCCGGTCCGCCGCGCGCCGGGGCGTGCCCACCGGGTGCATCCCGCACAACAGCTCCGTGTACGCCACGGGGTCCCGCATCGCCCTGTGTCGGCCATCGACCGTCACATGGGCGTCGAGGCCCTGCTTCAGCCAGCCCGGCATCGCCTTCACGAGCGCCTCCGCCGCGTCGGCCCCCCGGTCCGCGAGCTGGGCGACGCCCGCCGAGACATGGCAGGAGCCGATGCGCGCGATCTCGTCGGGGTCCCGCCCGGCCTCCCGCGCGTACCGCGCCCAGGCCGCGACCATCTCGGCCTTGTCTGCGTCGCCGCAGTGCATGCCGAGCAGCATCGGCAGTCCGCGCTCCGCGGCGAGCCGCACGCTCTTCGGCGAGGTGCAGGCGACCACCACCTCGGGGGACGCCGCCCCGCCGATGAGCTCGTCGGGACGGGGCACCACCGGTACCTCACGGAAGGCGAATCGTTCTCCCTCGGCGCCCACGCGCGGCTCGGTGAGCCAGCGAAGCAGCAGGTCGAGGGAGTCGGGGAAGCCCTGCTCGTACGCCCCGAGGCCCGCGCCGAACACCTCCAGATCGACCCAGGGCCCGCCCCGGCCCACGCCCAGGGTGAACCTGCCGCCCGAGGTGAGGTGCAGCAGCGCCGCCTGCTCGCCCAGGGCGACCGGGTGGACCGTCGACAGCACACTCACCGCCGTGCCCACCCGCAGCCGCCGTGTGCGGCCCAGGAGCAGCGCGGCCAGTGTCACGGCCGACGGGCAGACCCCGTACGGCACGAAATGGTGCTCGGCCAGCCAGACCGAGTCGAGGCCCGCCTCCTCGGCGACCTCGGCGGTCCGCACCGCCCGGTGCAGGGCCTCACCCTGCCCCTGGCCCGGGAACTGGGCGGCCAGAACGAACGTACCCACGCGCATCGTCTTCTGCCTCCTTGCGACCGACGCGGATCTCCCCTCGCACTGGCAACAACGTCTGACACGTGCCAAAGGCAACGGCCGTTCATGAAGTTCTTGCGATTTTCGGCTAAGCCGTCGCCGGCGGGGCCCGGGGCACCGTGTCGCGGCCCGTAGGCTTGAGGGAACGGTCCGTGTTCCCAGACCCCGTGAGGTGTGCCCGTGTCCCCGCGCCACAACCGTTCCCGAGGCGGCGAGAAGCCCGCACAGCAGGGCGACCCCGGCGACCGGTACGGCGGCGTGCAAAGCACCGAGACCTGGCAGGGCGAGGAGTGGTACGTCCGCCTCGTCGCCGGGGCGAGCGCGCCCGGCAAGCGCTACCGCTGCCCCGGCTGCGACCAGGAGATCCCCGGCGGCGCCCCGCACCTGGTCGCCTGGCCGGAGTACGGCGGGGTGGACGACCGGCGCCACTGGCACAAGGCCTGCTGGAGCGCGAAGGACCGCCGCACCAGCAGGGTGCAGCGGTCCCGTAACGCGCCGAAGTACTGAGCCCGGGGCCCTGGCGGGCCCCAGGGCGTGTCCGGCGCTACACGTCCCGGCTGTTGAGCAGGGCGAAGGCGCCGGCGAGTGCGACCCCCGCGATCCCCGTCACGATCAGCAGCGGCTCCCAGCCCGCCGGGCCGTCCCCGCCGAACGGCGGCTCGGTGGCGTACAGCGCGATCATCTGCGCCGGGATGGCGTACGTGAAGAGCCATTCCTGCACGGACTTCAGCGCCTCGGAGAACATGAAGAGGGCCGCCACCAGCGGGAGCAGCAGCAGGCCGATCATCACCGTGATCGCGCCCGCGGAGTGCCGGATCACCGTCCCGAGCGCCAGCGACAGCAGCCCCAGCATCGCCAGATAGCCGCCCGCTCCGACCGTCGCCCGCAGCCACTCGGTCGCCGTCGGCGCGGCCGCCGTGTCCACGATGGCGACCTGCGCCGCCGCCACGAGGCCCGCGACCACGGTGGTGACCGTGAAGACGAGCAGGAAGAAGACGATCGCCTTCGCCATGAGCACCCGGGCCCGGCTCGGGCAGGCCGTCAGGGTCGTACGGATCATGCCGGTGCCGTACTCGGAGGCGATCGTGAGGACTCCGAGCGTGATCACACAGATCGAGGCCGGCAGCATCCCGAAGAAGCCGAAGGCGAGCGCGGACTCGTCGCCCATCGGCGCCTCGGAGGCCGAGGCGATCGCCGCCACCCCCAGGCCGATGGCCAGCATCAGCAGGACCATGACCCCGAGCGTCCACAGCGTCGACCGCACCGAGCGGATCTTCGTCCACTCGGAGGCGAGGGCGTCACCGAGGTGCGCCCTGCGGACCGGGATGGGGGAGACGTAGGAGTGCGGCGCCGGTGCGTGGTGCGGGGCGGGGGCGGTCATCGGGCGTCCTTGGTGGTGTCGCTCGGCTGAGGGGTGCCCGGCCGCGCGGCGGCCGGAGGGGCGTACGGACCCGGAGCGGGGGCCTGGCCCGCGGCGTACGGACCCGGAGCGGGGGCCTGGCCGGGAGCCCCGGCGTACGGGTTCTGTCCGGGCGGCGGCGGCGCGTACCAGCCCTGCTGCGGCACGTCCTGGACCACCGGCTGCGGCGGCATCCCGTACCCGGACTGGCCCGGCTGCAGCGGCGGCTGCAGGTGCGCGAGCCGGTCGTCGGTGGAGCGGTAGTCCACGGCGCCCTGCGTCAGCCGCATGTACGCCTCCTCGAGGGAGGCCTGGTGCGGCGACAGCTCCCAGAGCCGTACGTCCGCGTCGTGCGCCAGATCGCTGATCCTCGGCAGGGGCAGGCCCGTCACCCGCAGCGCGCCGTCCGGCTCGGACATCACCTGGCCGCCGGCCTCCATGAGCGCCGCCGTCAGTTTCTCCCGCTGCCCCGGCTCGGTCTGGGGGGTCCGTACCCGCGCGAAGTCGGCGGAGTTCGCCGAGATGAAGTCCGTGACGCTCATGTCGGCGAGCAGCTGCCCCCGGCCGATCACGATCAGATGGTCGGCGGTGAGCGCCATCTCGCTCATGAGGTGGCTGGAGACGAAGACCGTCCGCCCCTCGGCGGCCAGCTTCTTCATCAGGTTGCGGACCCAGAGGATGCCCTCCGGGTCCAGACCGTTGACGGGCTCGTCGAAGAGCAGCACCTGCGGGTCGCCGAGGAGCGCCGCCGCGATGCCGAGCCGCTGCCCCATGCCCAGCGAGAAGCCGTTGGAACGCCGCTTGGCCACGTCCTGGAGGCCGACCACGCCCAGGACCTCGTCGACGCGCTGCGCCGGGATGCCGGCGAGCTGCGCGAGCGAAAGGAGATGGCTACGCGCGCTCCGCCCGCCGTGCACGGCCTTGGCGTCGAGGAGCGCGCCGACCTGCCGGGGCGCGTTCGGCAGCTGCCGGAAGGGGTGGCCGCCGATCGTGACGTGCCCCGCGGTGGGCTGGTCGAGCCCCAGGATCATGCGCATCGTGGTCGACTTGCCGGACCCGTTGGGCCCCAGGAACCCGGTGACGACACCGGGCCTCACCTGGAAGGAAAGGTTGTACACGGCCGTTTTGGCGCCGTAGCGCTTCGTCAGGCCGACTGCCTCGATCATTCTCCAGCCCCATCGACAGGTCGGTCGCATCCATGTCGGGGCGTGGCGGCCGTCGGCCGGAGCCCCCCGTATGAGCTAGGAGCTTATCCAGCCGTTGACGGTTCCGGCGAAAGGGGAGACAGCCCGAGGGCGGTCTCCCAGGGAAACCTCAGGGTTCTCCCCCAGGGGACGTCGGGGGAGGAGGGCCGGCTCAGGCGTCCCGCTTCTTCAGCACCAGATAGCCGCCGAGCAGCGCGGCCACCACCCAGATCACCATGATCCCGAGCCCGCCCCACGGGCCGTACGGAGCCTCCTCCGAGTTCAGGGCGTCCGGCACGACCTGCATGATCTTCGCTCCGGCCTGGTCCGGGAAGTACTGGGCCACCTCCTTGGCCTTCGGCACCGCCGCGAGAATGTTCGAGATGAAGAGGAGGAACGGCACCAGGATGCCGAGCGACAACACCAACGAGCGCAGCATCGCGGTCACACCCATGGAGAACAGCGCGATCAGACCCATGTAGAGGCCGGCGCCGAACACCGCGCGCAGCACGTTGTCGTCACCGATCGAGGCACTGTGCTCGCCGAGCAGCGCCTGCCCCAGGAAGAAGGTGAGGAAGCTCGTCGCGAGCCCCACCACGAGGGCGAGCGCGCCCGCCACCGCGATCTTCGAGAAGAGGAAGGTCGCACGCTGCGGCACGGCCGCCAGCGAGGTGCGGATCATGCCCGTGGAGTACTCGGTCCCCACCACCAGGACACCGAAGACCACCATTGCCAGCTGCCCCAGGACCATCCCGGAGAAGCTGACCAGGGTCGGGTCGAAGGTGAGCCGCTCGGCCTCGTTCAGATCGTCGAAGGCGGAGCCCACCAGGGCGCTCAGCCCCGCGCCCATCGCCACCGTGACGAGGAGGGCGCTCGCCAGCGTCCAGACGGTCGACGACACCGTCCGGATCTTGGTCCACTCGGACTGCAGGACCGCGGATGCCGCTGCCATCGTTCAGGCTCCCTTGGTGGTCGTGCCCCACTGGGGGCCGGGCGCAGGAGCGCCGCCGTGTACATCGGTGCCGTGCGCGTGGTACTCCACCGCACCGGCCGTCATCTGCATGAAGGCCTCTTCGAGCGAGGCGCGCTGGGAGCTCAGCTCGTGCAGGACGATCCCGTTCTCCGCCGCCAGTTCGCCCAGCTTCTCGGTCGTCGCCCCGTCCACCTCGAGGATGCCGCCGCCCGCCTCGACCGGGACGAACCCGTTGGCGTGCAGCACGTCCCTGAGCCGCTCCTGCTGCGGCGAACGCAGCCGCACATAACTCCGGGAATTCTGCTGGATGAAATCCGCCATCGACGTGTCGGCCAGCAGCTTTCCCTGCCCGATCACGATCAGATGATCAGCCGTCAGCGCCATTTCACTCATCAGATGGCTGGAAACGAAGATCGTCCGGCCCTCGGCCGCCAGCGCCTTCATGAGATTGCGGATCCAGTGAATTCCTTCGGGATCCAGGCCGTTGACGGGCTCGTCGAACATCAGGATCTCGGGATCGCCGAGGAGCGCCGACGCGATGCCAAGACGCTGCCCCATGCCGAGGGAGAAACCCTTCGACTTCTTCTTCGCCACGGCCGTCAGACCCACCAGGTCGAGCACCTCGCCGACCCGGCGCTCCGGGATGCGGTTCGACTGCGCGAGACACAGCAGGTTGTTGTACGCCGAGCGGCCGCCGTTCATCGCCTTGGCGTCGAGCAGCGCCCCGATGTACTTCAGCGGCTCCGGCAGGTCGCGGTAGTGCTTGCCGTCGATCCGGACCGTCCCGCTCGTCGGGTTGTCCAGGTCCAGCATCATCCGCATCGTCGTCGACTTGCCCGCCCCGTTCGGCCCGAGGAAGCCGGTGACCACGCCGGGCCGCACCTGGAAGGAGAGGTGGTCGACCGCGGTCTTCGCCCCGTAACGCTTGGTCAGGCCCTCAAGCTCGATCATGCGTACCAACCTACGGTCGCGCAAAACCCCCCGCCACCGGAATGACGGGGGGTTCGCGCAACGCTACGCAGTTGTTACCGGTACTGCCTCTCGGCGACCCGTGTCAGCGGGACTGCTGGGCCGGGACACCGGCCGCGCGCTCGTCGTCGATCGGCGAGCCGGCCGCCGCCACCGCGGCACCGGTCAGCGTCGCCAGCATCTCGCGGACGTTGGTCAGCTGGGCGTTGATCGAGTCCCGGCGGTTCGTCAGCGCCGCGAGCTCGCGCTCCGATTCGCTGCGGATCCGGTCGGCCTTGGCGTTCGCGTCGGCCACGATGTCCTCGGCCTGGCGCTGCGCCGTCTCCACCGTCTGACGGGCCCGGCGCTCCGCGTCCGTCCGCAGCTTCTCGGCCTCCAGGCGGAGCTGCTCGGCGCGGTGCTCGATCTCCGCGAGGCGCTTCTCGGCCTTCGCCTGACGCGAGGCCAGGTCACGCTCCGACTGCTCGCGGCGCTTCGCCAGGTTCGTCTCGAAGTCCGCGGCGGCCTGGGCGGCCTTGGCGCGGGTCTCCTCGAAGAGGGCGTCCGCCTCCTCGCGCTTCGACTGCGCGTCCTTCTGCGCCTCGGCACGCAGCGAGTTGGCCTCACCCTGCGCCTTCTCGACGATCCGAACGCCCTCGTCCTCGGCCTTCGACTTGCGCTCGGCCGCGAACGACTCCGCGTCGTTGCGCACCTGCTGGGCGGCCGACTCGGCCAGCTCACGGTGCTGCTCGGCGGCGCGACGGGCCTCCTCACGCAGGTCCTTCGCCTCCTCCTCGGCGAGCCGGAGGATCTTCTCGACCCGGGCGCCGAGCCCCGCGTACGACGGCTCGGCGTCGGTGACCTGCGCCTGGGCGTTCTGCGTCTCGAGGTGGAGCTCCTCGATGCGCTTCTCCAGGGCGGTGATGCGGGACAGCGCGTTGTCGCGGTCGGACACGAGCTTGGTAATGCGGTCGTCCACCTGACCGCGGTCGTAACCGCGCCGCACGAGCTCGAAGCCGAAGGGGGAGGATGTGTCGCTCATGGGTTTCCTGTCGAATGAGACCGGTGAGGTGTTAGAGGGAATCCTAGGGGCCGAAGCGGCGTGTCATCGAGCGTATGCCCGTTTGATCTGGAGAATGTCCAGCCTTTTGAGTGGCTAGCCGTCCTGGGGCTTGCCACCCGAACGAGTGGACCCCGCTGACGCACCCGCCTTCGCACCCACGGCCCCGGCGGACTTCGTCCCAACCGACGGGGTCTCGAAAGACTCCAACGCCTCCAGGACGTCCTGGACACGGGAGATCTCGGCATTGATGTCCTTGCGGCGGCGCACGAGCACCTCGAGCTCGCGCTTGCCCTCCTCGATCGTCGCCTCGGCCTCGGCCTCGGCCTCCGACCTGATCCGCTCGGCCTCCGCCTTGATCCCCTCGGCCTCCGCGACGAGCGAGGCCTTCTTCTGCTCGGCCTCCTTGAGGAGCGCCTCCGCCTTGCGGACGGCGGCGATGCGGACCTTGCTCGCCTCCGAACTCGCCTCGGAGACCAGCTCCTTCGCCTTCTCCTCGGCCTCGGCGCGCTGCTCCGTCGCGGCCTTCACCAGGTTGTCGACGCGCTCGCCCGCCGTCTTCATCTGCTCGGCGCTCTCGCGGCGCGCCCGCTCGTGCAGCTCCTCGATCTCGCCCTCTACCCGGCTCCGCAGCTCCTCGGCCCGGTCCCTTATGGCGGTCGCGTCGCCGCGCGCCCCGACCAGGAGCTCGTCCGCGTCCGTACGGGCCTTCTCGACCAGCGAGTTGCCCTCGACGGTCGCCTCGGCGACGATCCGCTCGGCCTCCTTGCGGGCCGCGCCGACCATCGTGTCCGCCTGCGTCTCGGCCTCGGTGGTGGCGCGCAGCGCCTCCTCCTGGGCCTTGGCGATGAGCTGGTCCGCCTGCTCGGCCGCGTCCGAACGCTTCCGGGCCGCGGCCTCCCGCGCCTCGTCGAGCGTGCGGTCCGCCTCCTCGCGGGCCTCCGACCGCATCTGCTCGGCCGCCGCCTCCGCGTCGGCCCGCAGACGCTCCGACTCGGTACGGATCCGCTCGGCGTCCTGCCGCGCGGAACCCACCGTCGCCTCGGCCTCGGCGCGCGCGTCCGCCGTGAGGGCGTCCGCGAGTTCACCGGCCTCCCGGGTGACCCGCTCGGCCTCGGCGTTCGCCTCACGCGTGACGCGCTCCGCCTCGGCGTTGGCCTCACGGGTGAGCCGCTCGGCCTGGCTTGTCGCCTCGGCGAGGAGCGCGTCGGCCTGTTCGGCGGCGTCGCTGCGTCGCTTGTCGGCGGCCTTGCGGGCCTCGTCGAGAACCTGCTCGCCGTCCGCGAGGGCCGCAGCCCGCAGCGCCTGGGCGTGCGCCTCCCCGTCGATCTTGACCTGTTCGGCCTCGGCGCGGAGTCGCAGGGCGTCCTGTTCGGTGGTCTCCATGAGCTCGACCGCCTCGGCGGTGAGCCGCTCGGCCTGGCTGGTGGCCTCCGCGAGGAGCGCGTCGGCCTGTTCGGCGGCGTCGCTGCGTCGCTTGTCGGCGGCCTTGCGGGCCTCGTCGAGGACCTGCTCGCCGTCCGCGATCGCCGCGGTGCGCAGCGCCTCCGCGTGCGCCTCCCCGTCCGCCTTGACCTGTTCGGCCTCGGTACGGAGTCGCAGGGCGTCCTGTTCGGCGGTCTCCATGAGCTCGACCGCCTCGGCGGTGAGCCGCTCGGCCTGGCTGGTCGCCTCGGCGAGCAGCGCGTCGGCCTGTTCGGCGGCGTCGCTGCGTCGCTTGTCGGCGGCCTTGCGGGCCTCGTCGAGGACCTGATCCGCCTCGGCGGCGATCCGCTCCGCCTCCGCACGCGCCTCGCCGACCACCGACTCGGCACGCTCGGCGGCCTCCGAACGGATCCGGTTCGCGTCCTCCCGGGCGTCCGCCCGGGTGCGGGCGGCGTCCTGCTCGGCCGAGGCGAGTGAGTCCGTCGCCTCCGTCCGTACCCGCTGCGCGTACTCGGCGGTGTCCGACCGCAGCTTCTCCGCCTCGGCGATCGCGTCCGTGACGGTCCGCTCGGCCAGCGCCTTCGCCGCCTCCGTCTCCTCCTGGGCGCGCGCCCGGACACGGCCGGCGTCCTCGGTCGCCCGCTCCCGCTCCTCGTGCGCGTCGGCGCGGACCCGGTCCGCCTCCTCCTGCGCCTCGGAACGCGTCCGCTCGGCCGCGTGCTCGGCGGCACTGCGCAGCCCGGCGATCTCCTCATCGGCCTGCTCGCGCAGACCCGCCACCGAGTCCCGGAGCTCCTGGGCCGTTTGCTCGGCCGCGGTGACCATCTCGGTCGCCCGCGCGTCCGCCTCCTCGACGAGACGCTGCGCCTCGACCTGCGCGTCCTCGACGCGCTTACGGGCGGCGGCGAGCAGCTCCTCGGACTGCTCGCGGGCGTGCTCACGCTCCCGGCCGGCCTCGGAACGGGCCGACTCGAGGGTCGACTCGGCCTCGCGGCGGCGCCGGACGGCCTCCTCCTGCGCGGCGGCTAGGGCCTCGGCGGCCTCGGCCGCGACCCGCTCCGCGGCGGCGGCGGCCTCCGCCCGTACCCGGTCGGCGGTCTCCTGGGCCTCCGACCGCAGCCGCTCGGCCTCCTCCGCGGCCTCCGTGCGGAGCCGTACCGCCGCGCTCTCCGCCTCCGTACGCGTGGTCGACGCGTCCGACGAGGCCTCGGCGCGCAGCCGCTCGGCCTCCTGCTCGGCCTGCTCCTGGAGCGTACGGATGCGCTCCGCGGCCTCGGCCCGCAGCCGCTCCGTCTCCTCGGCGGCCTCGCGCCGGATCCGCTCGCTCTCGGCCCGGGCGTCGGTGAGCTCCTCCCCGGCGGCCGCCACCTTCGCCTCGGCGTCGGTGTGCAGCCGGGTCAGCTCCTCGGCGGCCTCGGCGCGGCGCGCCTCCGCGGCCCGCTCGGCGTCCGCCCGCAGCCCGGCGGCGGCCTTCTCGGCCGCCTCCTTGACCGACTCGGCCTGCTCCTCGGCCTCGGCGCGCAGCCGCTCGGCCTCCGCGCGGGTGCGCTCCAGGGTCTCCTCGGCCTGGGTCCGGAGCGTCTGGGCGCGCTCCATGGCCTCCGACTTGACCCGCTCGCTCTCCGCACCGGCCTTGGTGCGCAGCCCGTCCGCGTCCGTACGGGCCTTGGTGAGGAGCTCCTCGGCGGTCTTCGCCGCCTCCTCGATCTGCTGGAGGGCCTCGCGGCGGGCCTCGCCGCGGATCCGCTCGCCCTCGTCGATGGCCTCGGCGCGCAGCTGCTCGGCCTCGCCGCGCAGCCGTCGCGCCTCCTCCTGGAGCTCGACCGTCTTGGCGCGGTACTCCTTGGTGTCGTCCTTCGCCGAACCGAGGAGCTCGTCGGCCTGCTCCTCGGCCTGCGAGCGCAGCCGGTCGGCCTCGGTCTCGGCCTCGCGGCGGACCCGCTCGGCCTCCTCGGAGGCCTTGCGGGTGGTCTCCCGGGCGTCCTCGGACGCCTTGGTGAGGATCTCCTCGGCGCTCCGCGCGGCCTTGGCGAGCGCGGCGGCGGAATCCTCCGCGGCGGCCGTACGGGCCTTCTCCGAGGCCTCCTCGACGAGCTTCTCCGCGAGGGCGGTCGCCTCGCGCAGCTTCTCCTCGGCCTCCGCCTTGAGGGCCTCGGCGTCCTTGGTGGCCTCGCCGACGAGCCGGGCGATCTCCGCCTTCGCCGTACGGGTGCGCTGCTCGTTGACCGACTCGGCGGTGGCGAGCTGCCGGGCGGCGGTGTCCTTGGCCTCGGCGAGGGCCTTCTCGGCCTCGGCGCGGGCGAGGCGGAGCTTCTCCTCGGCCTCCTGCATGCGCTGCTCGGCGGCGCGGGAGAGCTCGGTGGCCTGCCGGCGGGCCTGGTCGGTCTCGGCGGTGGTGGTCGAGCGGAGCTGCTCGGCGTGGTTCGTGGCCTCCTGCGCCTGGCTGGAGGCGGCGCCGAGGAGCCGCTCGGCGTCCTTGCGGGCACGCAGCAGAATCGCTTCGGCCTCGGCCCGGGCCGCTTCGGCCTCGGCGCCGACCCGGCGGCTGGTCTCCTCGGCGAGCCGGGTGGCCTCGGCGCGGGCGGCGGCGAGCGACTGCTCGGCCTCCGCGCGGGACTCCTCCATCAGGCGGCGGGCCTGGGACTCCGTACGGGCGCGGAGCTGCTCGGCCCAGGCGACGTTCTCGTTGACGTGCGCCTCGACGGTCTGCCGGCGCTCGTTGAGCTCCTGGTCCAGCTGCTGGCGGCGCTGGACGGCCTCGTTGTGCAGCTCGGCCTGGAGCCGGGCCTGGTGCTCGGCGTGCTCCTGGAGGATGCGCTGGGTCTGGGCGCGGGCCTCGCGCAGCTCGCGCTCGGCGTCCTGGCGCAGCTGCTCCGCCTGGGCCTGCGCGTTCCGCAGCAGCTGCTCGGCCTGGTAGCCGATGTCGGCGCTGTCGTACGCGGGCCGGGACGCGATGGTGCGGCGCGCCTCGTGGAGCTTGGCACGCAAGACCTCGACCTGGTAACCGAGGTCCTCGGCGTGCTGGACGGCCTTCTCGCGCTCGGTCTTCAGCCGGTCCATCTCGGCTTCGAACCTGGCGAGATGGTCGTCTTCAGCTCGGTGGCTCTCCTGGCGTTCGTAGCCCCGCACTGCGCGGTCCATCCGTCCCCTGGTCGCAACACTCCAACGGGCACCGCCCTCACGGCCGAGGACGGACCCCCGGGGAATCGTGACAGATCGGACGACCCCGACATCCCGACTTCGGTGCCGCACGGAGCGGCCCCGACCGGCCCCGGCCCGGAGTCGCCCACTCTACCGGGCCAGGAATCCGGGGGTCAGTGCTCCGCTGAGGAGTGGTCAGCGGACGGCTCCGCCGAGGTGACCAGTTCCGTCAGCACCCCATGGCAGTCCTTGGGGTGGAGGAAGGTGATCCGGGAGCCCATCGAGCCGATCCGCGGCTCGTCGTAGAGGACCCGCACACCCTTGCCTCGGATGTCCTCGGCGTCCCGGTCCACGTCCGCCGTACCGAAGGCGATGTGGTGCACGCCCTCACCGTTCTTGGCGAGCCACTTGCCCACCGCCGAGTCCTCCCGCGTCGGCTCCAGGAGCTGGAGGTAGGAGGCCCCGCCGTCCGAGGTGTCATTGATCTTCAGCATGGCCTCGCGGACGCCCTGCTCCTCGTTGACCTCGGAGTGGAAGACCTCGAAACCGTACGTCGCACGGTAGAACTCGACAGTCTTGTCCAGGTCGAAACAGGCGATCCCGATGTGGTCGATTCGCGTCAGCATGCCTCCAGTGCAGCGCCGGGAAGGTGGTTACGCAACGTGCGCGCCGTCACACCGGCTGCCCGGTGACCGCGCGCGGCGCCCCTCAGTACATTGGCGGTAAACCCTCGTTCACTCCTCATCCCTAGGGGCCGTGCCTCATGTCTGGACAGACCGGTACCACCTCAGTGATCGTCGCGGGCGCCCGCACGCCCATGGGTCGCCTGCTCGGCTCGCTCAAGTCCTTCTCGGGCGCGGAGCTCGGCGGCTTCGCCATCAAGGCCGCCCTCGACCGGGCCGGCATCGGCGGCGACCAGGTGCAGTACGTGATCATGGGCCAGGTGCTCCAGGCGGGCGCCGGCCAGATCCCCGCCCGCCAGGCCGCCGTCAAGGCGGGCATCCCCATGAACGTCCCCGCGCTCACCATCAACAAGGTGTGTCTCTCGGGCCTCGACGCCATCGCGCTCGCCGACCAGCTGATCCGCGCGGGTGAGTTCGACATCGTCGTCGCCGGCGGCCAGGAGTCGATGACCAACGCCCCGCACCTGCTCCCGAAGTCCCGCGAGGGCTTCAAGTACGGCGCCATCGAGATGCTCGACTCCATGGCGCACGACGGCCTCACCGACTCCTTCGAGGCCATCGCCATGGGCGAGTCCACGGAGAAGCACAACACCCGCCTGGGCATCAAGCGCCCCGAGCAGGACGAGATCGCCGCCCTCTCGCACCAGCGCGCCGCCGCCGCCCAGAAGAACGGCATCTTCGAGGCCGAGATCACCCCGGTCGAGATCCCGCAGCGCAAGGGCGAGCCGGTCGTCTTCTCCCAGGACGAGGGCATCCGCGCGGAGACCACCGCCGAGTCCCTCGGCAAGCTCCGCCCGGCGTTCGCCAAGGACGGCACCATTACCGCCGGCACCTCCTCGCAGATCTCCGACGGCGCCGCCGCCGTCGTCGTGATGAGCAAGGCCAAGGCCGAGGAGCTGGGCCTGGAGTGGATCGCCGAGATCGGCGCCCACGGCAACGTGGCGGGCCCGGACAACTCGCTCCAGTCGCAGCCGTCCAACGCCATCCTGCACGCCCTCAAGAAGGACGGCCTGAGCGTCGAGGACCTCGACCTCATCGAGATCAACGAGGCCTTCGCCGCTGTCGCGGTGCAGTCAATGAAGGACCTCGGCGTTACCCCCGAGAAGGTGAACGTCAACGGTGGCGCCATCGCCCTCGGCCACCCGATCGGCATGTCCGGCGCCCGCGTCGTGCTCCACCTGGCCCTGGAGCTCAAGCGGCGCGGCGGCGGCACCGGCGCCGCGGCCCTCTGCGGCGGCGGCGGTCAGGGCGACGCGCTGATCGTGCGCGTCCCCGGCAACGGCAAGTAAGCACCCGGCTCAGGCAAGGAGCAGCGCAGATGGTGGACGTCCCCGCTCTGGTCACCCAGGCACGGGAGGGCAGGCCGCGGGCCGTGGCCCGGCTGATCTCGCTCGTGGAGGGGGCGTCCCCCCAGCTGCGCGAGGTGATGGCGGCCCTCGCGCCGCTCACCGGCGGGGCGTACGTGGTCGGCCTGACGGGCTCTCCGGGCGTCGGCAAGTCCACGTCGACGTCCGCCCTCGTCTCCGCCTACCGGCGGGCGGGCAAGCGGGTCGGCGTCCTGGCCGTCGACCCGTCCTCGCCGTTCAGCGGGGGAGCGCTCCTCGGTGACCGGGTCCGGATGTCGGAGCACGCCTCCGACCCGGGCGTCTACATCCGCTCCATGGCGACCCGCGGCCATCTCGGCGGGCTCGCCTGGTCCGCCCCGCAGGCCATCCGCGTCCTCGACGCGGCCGGCTGCGAGGTGATCCTCGTGGAGACCGTCGGCGTCGGGCAGTCGGAGGTCGAGATCGCCTCCCAGGCGGACACCTCGGTCGTCCTCCTCGCGCCGGGCATGGGCGACGGGATCCAGGCCGCCAAGGCGGGCATCCTGGAGATCGGTGACGTGTACGTGGTGAACAAGGCCGACCGGGACGGCGCCGACGCCACCGCACGCGAGCTCAACCACATGCTGGGCCTGGGCGAGGCGCGCGGTCCCGGCGACTGGCGGCCGCCGATCGTCAAGACGGTCGCGGCGCGCGGCGAGGGCATCGACGAGGTCGTGGAGGCCCTGGAGAAGCACCGCGCCTGGATGGAGGAGCACGGCGTCCTCGCGGAGCGCCGCAGGACCCGTGCCGCCCGCGAGGTCGAGACCATCGCGGTCACGGCCCTGCGCGAGCGGATCGGCGACCTGCACGGCGACCGGCGCCTGGACGCGCTGGCGGAACGGATCGTGGCCGGCGGCCTCGACCCGTACGCGGCCTCGGACGAACTGGTCGCGAGCCTGACCGGAAACTGACCGGTACGGGAAAGGGCCTCCCCGGTGTGCACCGGGGAGGCCCTTTCCGTTCTCTGTCAGGTCACGGCTTCCCGCGCCGCCCGCGGAGCTGCTCCGCGACCGGCTTGAGGGACTCGTGGAGGTCGCCGAGGGCCTCTCCGCCGATCTGGTCGATGAAGTGCTTGCGCACCGACTCGACGTGGTGCGGGGCGACCTTGCGCATGGTCTCCATGCCGTCGTCGGTGAGGACGGCGTACAGCCCGCGCCGGTCGGACTCGCAGTTCTCGCGCCGGACGAGCCCGGCGTTCTCCATCCGGGTGATCTGGTGGGAGAGCCGGCTCTTCGACTGGAGGGTGGCCGCGGCCAGGTCACTCATGCGCAGCCGCCGCTCCGCCGACTCCGAGAGGTTCACGAGGATCTCGTAGTCGTTCATCGTCAGACCGAAGGGCTGGAGGTCCCTCTCCAGCTGGTACGTCAGCATCCTCTGAACGTCCAGGAAGGTGCGCCAGGCGCACTGCTCGCCGTCGGTGAGCCACGGGGTGGCGGTCTCGGTCTCCATGTATGGATTCTACCTAAGAAGTTGAAAGATTGACGAAGTCTGGGAGCGCGCGTTCGAGGACGTCACGCTCCGCAGACTACCGCTCACAGACCGAAACGACGCTGGAGGTCCCCCAGCTGGCCGGGAAGCCGCGGTGCCGAACCCTGGGCCGCGTGGCCGGAACTGTGTCCTCCGTGGCCGCCCGGGACGCCCGCCTGGGCCGGGGGGCCGCCGATCGCGCGGTCCGCCATCAGCAGCTCCGTCGACTGGAGCAGCACCGTGCCCGCGCCCACGAACTCGAACTGGTGCTCCTCGCCCGAGGTGCCGCCGATGCCCGTCAGGGCCCGTACGCCGCCCATCACGCCCGTCATGTAGCCGTGGTCGTAGTGGTGGCACGGCGACGGGCAGTCCGCCCAGCCCACCAGGGCCTGCGGGTCCACCCGCATCGGCGGCTCCATGAAGACCACGGGACCGTTCGACGCGGCCACGAACTTGCCCGTGCCGATCAGCGTCACGAAGCCCGGCACGATCGACTGCTTCAGAGCCAGCGTCGGCTGGTAGGCGAGCAGGTTGCCCGAACGGATCGTCAGGTTGCCCTCGTCCAGGTCGAACGAGTTCACGTCGAAGGCCCGGTCCGCCAGCAGCATCTTCCCGCTGCCCTCGGCCACCACCCAGTCGCTCGCGTGCAGCGGAGAGTGGAAGGACGTCCGGACCAGCCGATCGAGCCGCCCGAGCCCGATGCCGTTGAACTCGATCCGCCCGTAGTAGGCGATCATCTTGCCCTTCTGCAGGAACCACTGGGAGCCCTTGAGCTCCACGCAGAAGGTGTACGGATTCACGTTGTCGTCCGACGGAAGGGTCGTCGGGTCGTGGATCACCGGGGTGCTCACAGCTTCTCCTCCGAGGCCTGGACGTACACCGCGCCGCTGCCGCTCAGCTCCAGCTGGAACGCCTCGCCCGAGCCGCGCCCCACCATGTCGCGCCAGCCGAGCGCGGTGGAGAGCTTGTTCCGCACGTCGCCGTGGTGGGCCACGTACGCCTGCGGGTCCACATGGACCGGGCGGCCCGGGGCGATCGGCAGTTCGATGACCCCGCCGTGCGCCATGACGGCCACCGCGCCGTGCCCCTTCAGGGTCGTGGTGAAGAGGCCCTGGCCGGTGACCTGGCCGCGGACCATGCCCATGACCCCGCCCTGCGAGCCCATGAACATCGTGCCCTGCTCCAGGGTGCCGTCGAAGGCGAGCAGCCGGTCGGCCTCCACGTACAGGGTCTCGCCCGTCAGGCCGATCACCTGGATGTGGTGGCCGCCGTGCCCGAACATCACCGTGCCGTTGCCCTCGACGGTCATCAGCGGCGTTGCCTCGCCGGCCACCCGGCGGCCGATCATCGACATCAGGCCGCCCTGACCGCCCGCCGTGTTCGGCGTGAAAGTGACGTCGCCGCGGTACGCGAGCATCGCGCCGCGCTGGCTGAACATCCGCTGCCCGGGGATGACGGTCGCCTCGACCATCTTGGAGTTCACTTCGCGGAAAGGCATCAGACGTCGCCCCCGATGGTGTTCCGCTCGCTCGGCTGGACGTACACAAGGCCGTCGCCCTCGAAGCGGATCTGGAAGGCCTCGCCGCCGCCCTCGCCCATGAAGGTGCGGAAGGTCACACCCGACTGGAAGTGCTGCTGGAGGTTGCCCTGGTGCGCGATGTACGCGCCGGGGTCGACCTGGAGCGGGTACTGCGGGGTCACCCGCAGCACGACCGCCGGGCCGTCGGACATGATCGCCGCCTGGCCCGTGCCCTCGACGGTCGTCGTGAAGAGGCCGTTGCCGGTGGCCCCGCCGCGCATGCCGGTGAACGTGGTGCCGGTGCGCAGGCCCGCGTCGGTGCAGAGCAGATTGCTCGCCTCGACCCAGAGCTTGTCGCCGTGCAGGCTGACGAGGTTGATCTCGGAGGCCCGGTCGGCGAACCAGCAGGTCCCCTGGCCGCGCACCTCCATCACCTCCATCTGCTCACCGGTGAGCCGACGGGTCACCATGCCGCGCAGACCCTCACCGCCGCCACTCATCTTCTTGAACGCCATCTGGCCGTCGTAGGCGACCATCGAGCCGTTCTTCGCCTTGACGGCGTCGCCTGTCATGGAGACGGCGAGCACTTTGCTGCCTTGGAGTCGGAACATTGCCACCCGTCGAAGGTACTGGGGACCCGGATAAAGAGACAGCAAAGTCGGCGTGCACAATGGACAGGCCCTTGTGCATCCGTTCACAAGATCCTCGTCACAAAGATCGAACGAAGGTGACCCCCTCCGTGGACATCAAGACCGCTTCCTCCCTCCACCGACTCCGGCTCGTCTCCGCGCCGGAGGCCGTCTCGTTCCTGCTCCTGCTGGTCTGCTCGGTGCTGAAGCGGACGACGGACTTCAACGCGGTGCCGGTCATGGGCGCGATCCACGGCGTGCTGTTCATCCTCTACGTCCTGTTCTGGCTGGACGCCTGGAACCGCACCAAGTGGAGCTTCGGCACCGCCGCCCTGTACTTCGTCCTCTCGGTGCTGCCCCTCGGCGGTTTCTACGCCGAGCGGAAGCTGAAGCGCGAGGCCGAGGACGCGGTCATCGCCTCCCGCGCCCGCGCCGAGGGCGTGAAGGCGTGATCGTCGCGTTCTCGGTGACCCCGCTGGGTGTGGGGGAGGAGGTCGGCGAGTACGTCGCCGACGCCGTCCGGGTCGTCCGCGAGTCCGGGCTCCCGAACCGCACCGACGCGATGTTCACGTCCATCGAGGGCGAGTGGGACGAGGTCATGGACGTCGTGAAGCGCGCCGTCGCCGCCGTCGAGGCGCGGGCGCCCCGCGTTTCCCTGGTCCTCAAGGCCGACATCCGCCCGGGTGTGACGGACGGTCTGACCTCGAAGGTCGAGACGGTGGAGCGCCACCTCGGCGCCTGACGCCATCCCCCTTCGCACGAGAAGCCCCCGGTCCTGTTCAAAGGGCCGGGGGCTTCTCGTCGTCAGGTGGTTGAGCGACTGCTCAAAATCGGCTACCTTCAGCGGCGGAGCGGTTTTGAGCAAGTGCTCAAAACTAGGGACGAGTCGGGGGAACCTCCATGGGTCTCTATATCGAGACAACCGTCCGCACGGACCTGGAGACGCTCTGGGAACGCACCCAGGAGCCCGACCGCCACCAGCGGTGGGACCTGCGGTTCACCGAGATCGCCTACCTGCCGGGCGCCGAGGACGAGCCCCGGCGCTTCCGGTACGCGACCCGCGTCCTGCCCTTCCTGACCGTCGCCGGCACCGGTGTCTCCGCGGGGGAGCGCCACCGGGCCGGCGGCGACCGGGTCTCCGCCCTCCGCTTCTTCTCGGGGCATCCCCTCTCGTTCCTCGCCGAGGGCAGCGGCTACTGGCGGTACGTCCCCACCCCGGACGGCATCCGCTTCCTCACCGGCTACGACTACCGGCCGCGCTGGGGGCGCCTCGGCCGCGCCGCCGACCGGCTCCTCTTCCGGCCCCTCATGGGCTGGGCCACCGCCTGGTCCTTCGACCGGCTGCGGCTCTGGTGCGAGTGGGGCATCACGCCCGAGCGCGCCCTCGTCCACTGGCTCCTCGAAGCCGCCGCCCGGTTGCTGCTCGTGGCCGTGCCCTGCGCCGTCGCCTCCCTGCCGCTCGGTGCGCTGTCGCTCGCCGCCGTGCCGCTCACCGTCGTCGGGGTCGGCACCGCCGTCCTCGTACCGCCGTCGTCGCGGACCCCCGCGGCCCGGCGCTGTCTGCGCGTCCCGCCCGCCCGCACCCGGGAGCCCCGGCTCCTCGCCACCCTGGAGCAGTCGTGACCTCGATCTTCCGCACCGCCATGGGGGACGACGCCTTCGGGCGGCTGCACCCGGAGCTCCAGCGGCGCTTCTCGGTGGGGCTCGCGAGCGGCGAGCTGTGCGTCGGGCGGGGCGTCATGGACCGCGTCTGGCACGGCCGGGCGTTCGTGAAGCCGTTCCTCGCCGTCGGCGGGCTGCGGAACATCCTGCTGCCCCGCACCGGCCGGGACGTCCCCTTCGTCATCGAGAACGTGCCCTACGCCGACTCGTACGGGCGCGAGACCGTCACCTTCGTCCGGACCTTCGGGCTGCCCGGCGGACCCCGGCGCTTCGACGCGACCATGGTCCACAGTCCGGAGCGGGACTGCGTCCTCGACTACCTCGGCACCCACCAGCACCTCGCCAGCGATCTCCACCTGTCCGCCGAGGCCGACGGCTCGCTCCTCATCACCTCCGGCGAACACCGCTTCCGCGAAGGTCCGTTGGACGTACGCGTCCCCGAACTCCTCGGGGGCCGGGCCGAGGTCCGCGAGTCCTTCGACGAGCGCACCGGCCGCTTCCGCATCAATGTCCGGGTGGACAACAGGTACTTCGGACCCATCTTCGGGTACGAAGGATCGTTTGCCGCCGAGTACATGGACCTACGATCCCAGGGGGTGCGCGCCGGGCTGCGCCCGGTGCGCGAGGAGGTACGGGTGTGAGCGGGGACGTGGGCGGCGACGTGAAGAGCCGCAAGGGCGCGGCGCAGGACGCCCGCACCCGGGAGACCCGGGAGAAGCTGCTCGAAGGGGCCCTGCGCACGCTCGTCGAGCAGGGCATCGGCAAGGCCTCCGCGCGTGCCATCGCGACCGCCGCCGGGGTCAACCAGGCTCTGGTCTTCTACCACTTCGGGTCCGTCGACGAGCTGCTCGCCGCCGCCTGCCGCCACGGCGCCGAGCAGCGGGTCGCCCGGCACCGCGAGCGGCTCCGCTCCGTCGGCAGCCTCACCGAGCTGCTCGCCTTCGGGCGCGCGCTGCACGCCGAGGAGCGCGAGGCGGGGCACGTCGACTTCCTCGGGCAGCTGCTCGCCGGGGCGCGGGCGCACCCCCGGCTGGTCCCGGCCACCGCCGCCGGGCTCGACCTGTGGATCGCCGAGATCGAGCAGGTGCTCGTCCGGGTCCTCGCGGGGACCCCGCTCGCCGAGTTCACCGACCCCGCCGGGCTCGCCCGCGCGGTCGCCGCCTCCTTCGTCGGTCTCGAACTGTACGAGGGCGTCGACCCCGCGGGTGCGGAGGCGGCCTTCGCGGCCCTTGAGCAGCTCGGTGCCCTGATGGCGGCCGTCGAGGAGCTGAACCCGGTGGCCCGAAAGGCCGTCACGTACACGCTGCGGCGGCAGAGCGGCCGCGCCCGGTAAAACCGCTCACTCGGACTACTCCAGTCGACACGCCGAACGATGTCCCCTTTTGTTGGGGTATCGACCCGTTCGACGACAGCTGGAGGCACCGTGCGGCCGGGAGGCTACGACTACGACACCTACAGCCGACTCGCCGGTCCGCTCACGGACCCGGATCCGGCGGCCTACACGGTGCGGTACCGGAGTCTGCTCGCGAAGGAGCCGCACCGCATACGAGCCGTCCTCCTCATGAGCCTCGCGCCGGTCCTCTCCGCGCTGCTCCTCGCCTACCTCGTCTGGCCCAGCCACTGGACCGTCCGTGAGGGCGGCGACCCCTGGCTCGTCCACCTCGACACCGTGATGCTCGTGTCGATCGGATTCATCTGCTTCTTCATGCTGGTGAACGTCACGTCGATCGCCCACGCCACCATGGTCGCGCGCGACCCGATACCCGTGTACGCCGAGAAGGGCACCCGCGTCGCCTTCCTCACCACGTACGTCCCGGGCAAGGAACCGCTCTCCATGGTCCGCGGCACCCTCGAAGGCGCCACCCGGCTGCGCCACGACGGCACGCTCGACGTCTGGCTCCTCGACGAGGGCGACTCGGCCGAGGCCAAGGCGCTCTGCGCCGAACTCGGCGTCCGCCACTTCACCCGCGCCGGCGTCCCCGAGTGGAACCGCGGGAAGGGCGCGCACAAGGCGAGGACCAAGCACGGCAACTACAACGCCTGGCTCGCCATGCACGGCGACGCCTACGACTACTTCGCCTCCGTCGACACCGACCACGTCCCGCTCCCCAACTTCCTGGAGCGGATGCTCGGCTACTTCCGCGACCCCGACATCGCCTTCGTCGTCGGACCGCAGGTGTACGGCAACTACACCAACATCGTCACCAAGGCCGCCGAGTCGCAGCAGTTCCTCTTCCACGCCCTCATCCAGCGGGCCGGCAACCGCTACCACGCACCCATGTTCGTCGGCACGAACAACGTCGTCCGGATCTCCGCCCTCAAGCAGATAGGCGGCCTGTACGACTCCGTCACCGAGGACATGGCCACCGGCTTCGAACTGCACCGCACGAAGAACCCGCGCACGGGCCACTACTGGCGCTCCGTCTACACCCCCGACGTCCTCGCGGTCGGCGAGGGCCCGGCCTCCTGGACCGACTTCTTCACCCAGCAGCTCCGCTGGTCCCGCGGCACGTACGAGACGCTCGTCAAGCAGTACTGGAAGGCGCCCTTCCGCACCCCGCCGGGCCGCTTCCTCAACTACACGCTGATGCTCGTCTACTACCCGATGACGGCGATCAACTGGCTGCTCGGCGTCCTCAGCGGCGTCCTGTACCTCTGGTTCGGCGCCTCCGGCACCCAGGTCTCCACCTCGGTGTGGCTGATGATCTACAGCGACGCCGTCGCCCTCCAGATCGGCCTCTACCTCTGGAACCGGCGGCACAACGTCTCGCCCCACGAACCCGAGGGCTCCGGCGGCCTCGCCGGCATGGCGATGTCCGCGCTCTCCGCCCCCATCTACCTCAAGTCCCTCGGCTCGGCGGTCCTGCGGACCCGCGGCCGTTTCGTCGTCACCCCGAAGGGCGGCGAGACCAGCCCCGACCGCGTCCTCACCTTCCGCATCCACCTCGCCTGGGCGGCGGTCCTCATCGCCTCGCTCGCCGCGTCCGTGCACTTCGGCCACACCCACGCCGCCATGCGCACCTGGGCCGCCCTCGCCCTGGTCATCGCCCTCGCCCCGCTCTCCGTCTGGGCCTTCACCGACCTCCGCGACCGGCGCGCCCTGCGCGTCCGCGAGCACGCCCGTGCCCGTACGCGCCTCCGCGCCCGTGCCCGCGGCCTCGCCGACGCCCGGGAAGGGGTCGAGGTCCGCGCCGCGGCCGCCATCCCGTCCACCCCCGCGGCACCGGCTCCCACGACGACAGGAGGGAACTGACCCATGGCCTACCGGCCGTCGAAGAAGTTCAAGAAGACACTGTTCGGCAGCGGCGCGGTCCTCGTCCTCGCGGCGCTCAACGCGCCCGCCGCCGTCTCCTTCGCCGAGGAGAAGTACCACGCGTACAAGATCGCCCAGCCCGGCTACAAGCGGGCCTTCGGCTCCTGGGCGCCGGTGAACGTCCCCGCCCCGTACAGCGTCAACGCCATCCACGCGGCCCTCCTCCACACCGGCAAGGTGCTGCTGATCGCCGGCTCGGGCAACAGCCAGAAGAACTTCGACGCCGGGACCTTCGAGACCGTCCTCTGGGACCCGGTGAAGAACACCTTCAAGAAGATCCCCACGCCCGAGGACTTCTTCTGCGCCGGCCACACCCAGCTCCCCGACGGTCGGCTGCTCGTCGCCGGCGGCACCGCCCGGTACGAGATCCTCAACGGCGAGGTCAAGAAGGCCGGCGGCGGCATGCGGGTCAAGAACGAGAGCCCCGACAAGGCGGTCACTCTGAAGAAGGGCACCGTCTTCCGCTCCCCGTCCGGCGTCGAGTACGTCTCCAGGTTCGACGTCACCGTCCCCAAGGCCAAGCGCGAGTTCGAGATCTCGTACTTCAAGAGCGGCCAGATGAAGCCGTGGAAGACGAAGGTCACCGCCGCCGAGGCCCGGGTCTTCGTCGAGGCGCGGAAGGAGGGCCCGGGGGCCCTCACCACCGAGGCCGCCCAGTACGAGGTCGTCGGCCTCAAGGGCGACATGGCCGACGACGTCTACGGGCTCGCGCAGAAGCTCACCACCGAGAAGCAGGACTTCCAGGGCATCAAGAGTGCCTACGAGTTCGACCCGAAGGCCGAGAAGTACATCCCGGTCGCCCCCATGAAGGACGCCCGCTGGTACCCCACGCTCGTCACCCTCGACGACGGCAAGGTCCTCGCCGTCTCCGGGCTGAACGACGTCGGCGACGTCGTCCCCGGCGACAACGAGATCTACGACCCCGAGACCAAGAAGTGGTCCAAGGGCCCCTTCCGCTACTTCCCCACCTACCCGTCCCTTTTTCTCACCAAGGGCGGCAAGCTCCTCTACACCGGCTCCAACGCCGGCTACGGCCCCGCCGAGAAGGGCCGCGAACCGGGCCTGTGGGACCTGAAGAAGAACTCCTTCACCAAGCTCGGCGGGCTCACCGACCCCGACCAGCTGGAGACCTCCGCCTCCCTGATGCTGCCCCCCGTCCAGAACCAGAAGGTCATGGTCCTCGGCGGCGGAGGCGTCGGCGAGTCGTCCAAGTCCACCGCCCGCACCTCCATCATCGACCTCTCCAAGGACAGCCCCGTCTTCACCGACGGGCCGGCGCTCCCGCAGGGCACCCGCTACCTCAGCAGCGTCCTGCTCCCCGACGACACGGTCTTCACCACCGGCGGCTCCGAGGACTACCGGGGCCGCAGCGGCAGCGACATCCTCAAGGCGCAGTTCTACGACCCGAGGGCGAACACCTTCACCGAGGCCGCCGAACCCACCGTCGGCCGCAACTACCACTCCGAGGCGCTGCTGCTGCCCGACGGCCGGGTCGCCACCTTCGGCTCCGACCCGCTCTTCGCCGACAAGGACAACACCAGGCTCGGCACCTTCGAGCAGCGCATCGAGGTCTTCACCCCGCCCTACCTCCACAAGGCGGGCGACGACCGGCCCGTCCTCGGCGAGGGCTCGCGGGAACTCGACCAGAACGGCCGCGCCACCTTCAAGACCAAGGACGCCGGCCGGATCGCCAAGGCCCGGCTGATGCGGCCGAGCGCCGTCACCCACACCACGGACGTCGAACAGCGCTCGGTCGAGCTCGGCCTGACGAAGAGCCGGGACGGGATGACCGTCACCATCGACGTACCGCAGGACCGGACGCTCGTCCCGCCCGGCTGGTACATGCTCTTCGTCACCGACGTGAACGGCATTCCGTCGGAGGCGAAGTGGATCCAGGTGAACTGAGAGAGGTCGTTCAGGACTTCGCCCTGCGCGCCAGTCCTAGGACTTCGCCCTGCGCGCCAGGCCCAGGGCGTACTCCGGCCACCAGGTCCCGGCCGCCGGGCCGCCCCGGCACTGGCCGTCCGACTCGCCGGGCCGCTTGATCCACAGATACGCGTCGACCAGCTCGTCCCCGGTCCGGTCCGTCGGCGGTACGCCGAGGGCCCGGCCCGGCGGATTGCACCAGGCCTCCGCCCGGTCGCCCGGGAGGGGGCCGTCGCCGTTGCGGCTGGTGTCCACCGTGAAGTGGGTGCCGCCGAGCAGCCCGGAGAGCGTGGCGCCGAAGTCCCGCACGGTGTCGTTCGTCTGGAAGTTGGAGACGTTCAGCGAGAAGCCGTCCGCCCTCGCCACCCCCGCCCGGCGCAGCGGATCCACCAGCTTGCCCGGGTCGTCGATCCAGTCCGGGTTGCCCGCGTCCAGGTACACGCGGGTGCGTGGCTGCCGCTTGAGCCGCTCGATCGCCCCGGCGAGCAGCGCGTACCGCTCGTCGTGGTACTGGGACGGGGTGCAGCCGTCCACGATGTGCGGCACCGCGTCCGGCTCCAGGACGACGATCGCCGAGGCCTCCCCGATCGCGGTGGCGAAGGAGTCGATCCAGTTCCGGTACGCCTGCGCGTCGCGCGAGCCGCCGGCCGAGTACATCCCGCAGTCGCGGTGCGGGATGTTGTACGCGACGAACACGGCCGTACGGTTCTCCGCCGTCGCGCTCCGGACCGCCCGCGTGATCTCCGGTACGGGATCGTCCCCGGCCGGCCAGTCCGCGACCGGCCGGTCGGCGATCCGCTTCAGGACCCGGGCGTCCTCGGTCCTGCCCTGCGCCTCGTACTGCTTGACCTGCCGGGCCGCGTCGCTCTCCGGGTCGACCCAGAACGGGGACCCGCTCGCGGGCGCCGCGGACGACCCACCGCGCGTGGACGGCGGCCCGACGGGCCCCGTGGTCCGGGGCTCGTCCTCGCCGCACCCGGTCAGGAGCAGCGCGGAGACGAGGGTCAGGGCGACGGCGGTGACGGTGCGGCGGGACATCCGGCCCCCAGGGTCGGGTACGGAACGGTGTGTTCTATGACAATCCGGGCCATCGTGGCACGGCGGTCAGCCGCTTCCGGGCTGCGACACCGCGATCCCCAGCGGCGTCCGTTCGTACAGCACCTGGTGGCCGTACCGCCGGGACGTCAGGAGCCCCGCGTCCCGCAGCACCGCCAGATGCGCGGAGACGGTGGAGGGGGAGCGGCCGAGGAGATGGGCCAGGGCGGTCGTCCCCATCGGCTCGGCGAGCGCGCACAGCACGTCCGCCCGCACGGGGCCGAGGAGCCGCCCGAGGACCTCCGGCGTACGGTCCCGGGGCTCCGCCCACAGCCCGCCGATCCCGCGCGCCGGATACGCCACCGTCGGCTGCCACGGAGGGTCGAAACCGCTCACCACCTCGGGCCAGATGAACACCGACGGCATCAGGACGAGCCCCTGGCCGTCCAGCGGACGCACGTGCTCCCCGTGGTAGTCCACCGTGAGGGTGGCCGTCTCCGTGGCCCAGTCGAAGGCCGGGTGCAGCTCGGCGAGCAGCCGTTCGAGGCCGCCGTCCGCGAGGCGGCGCGAGTGGTACGCGACGTCCGCCTCCAGGAGCGCCCGCAGCCGCGGCCACTCGGGCGCGACAAGCGCCTCCCAGGCCACCTGGAGCAGATCGGCGAGCCGCCCCACCGCGCCGACGGGATCGGCGAGCATCCGCCGCCCCTCCGCCGTGCCGGCCGCCCCCGGCGTATCGGCGAGCGCCCGTTCGAAGTCCCTCAGGGCGAGGGCCGGATCGGTCTCCCGTACGGCGGCGATCTCGTCCTCGAAGGTGGCGGCGGGCCCGAGCGGCGGCGGGTAGAGGAAGTCCGGACTGTGTCCGTGGTGGGGCATCAGCAGATGCAGCGGCCCGAGATCGAGCCCGCGCGCGGCGCCCGCGATCCGGCGCAGCCACGGCAGGTGGTACCCCTGCTGCCGTGGCCGCGCGAGGACGCGGACGGCGGAGTGGGTCTCCCAGAGCGGTGAGATCGCGAACCGGATCCGCAGCGGATCGCCCTCGCCGAAGTGCAGGTGGTACGGCACGACCCCTCCGGAAGATTCGCCTGGACGCGAAAGTCTAGGAGGCCCGCACCCCCGACGGCAGGCTGCACCCCATGCCGCAGCACGACTCCCTCGACACGAACCGCCCCACGACCTCGAACCGGCCCCGGACTCCAACGGAGCCCATGGCCCCCGAGGGCGCGACCGCTCCGGACCCGCCCGGGTACCGGGCCGTGTTCCGGGTGCGGGAGTTCCGGGTCGTGTTCGTCGCCCATCTCTTCTCCCTGCTCGGGGTCGTCGTCAGCGAACTCGCGCTCACCGTGCTCGTCTACGACCTCACCCGCTCCCCGCTGCTCTCCTCCCTCACCTTCGCCCTCGGCTTCCTCCCCTACCTCCTCGGCGGCACCCTCCTGGCCGGTCTCACCGACCGGCTCCCGCCCCGCCGCATCCTCGTCGTCTGCGACCTCGTCTGCGCCGCCTGCGTCGCGCTCATGGTCGTGCCCGCCACCCCTGTCGCCGTCCTGCTCGTGCTGCGCTGCGCCATCGCCGTCGTCTCGCCCGTCTTCAACGGCACCCGGATGGCGACCCTCGCCGACGTCCTCGGAGAGGGCGACCTCTTCGTCCTCGGCCGCTCCCTCCTGCGGATCGTCTCCCAGAGCGCCCTCCTCACCGGCTTCGCCGCCGGCGGCCTGCTCCTCACCGTCGTCCCGCCGCGCGGCGCCCTCGGCATCACCGCGGCCACCTTCCTCGCCTCCGCGCTGCTGCTCCGCCTCGGCACCGCCCGCCGCCCCGCCCGGGCGGCCGGGTCCCGCACCGGCCTGACCGGCACCTGGGCGGTCCTGCGCGACCGGCGGGTGCGCGCCCTGATGCTGATGTTCTGGGTGCCGCCGCTCTTCGCCGTCGTACCGGAGGCGCTCGCCGCGCCGTACGCCGACGAGATCGGTGTCTCCACCGCGGCCCTCGGCCTGCTCATGTGCGCGCTGCCCGTCGGCACCATCGCGGGCGAGCTCTTCGCCGGGGCGTTCCTGAGCGCCGCGACCCGCTCCCGGATCGTGCTGCCGCTCGCCGTGACCGGTGTGCTGCCCTATCTGCTGTACGCCCCCGCGCCCGGAGTGCCGCTCGCGGTCGTCGCCCTGTTCCTGGCGGGCGCCACCGGCGCGTACACCCTCGGTCTCGACGCCCGGTTCGTCGCCGCCGTCCCCGAGGAGCAGCGGGGGAGGGCCATGACCCTGATGACGGCGGGCATGATGACCGTCCAGGGCGTCGGCATGGCCGGGGCCGGTCTCGCGGCCGAGTTCGCGCCCGTCCACACGGTCGTCGCGGCGACCGGCGTCCTCGGCACGCTCTGTCTCCTCGCCGCCGCCGCCGAGCTGCGGGCGACGGAGGCGGGCGGGGCGGTGACCGAAGGGGGCGACCGAAAGGCGAGACGGGGCTGACCGGCATATGACCAGTCGGTAAGGTCGACGCGTGCCGAAGCCGCTCAGTCTCCCCTTCGACCCCATCGCCCGAGCCGACGAGCTCTGGCAGAAGCGCTGGGGCCCGGTCCCCTCGATGGCCGCGATCACCTCGATCATGCGCGCCCATCAGATCCTCCTCGCGGAGGTCGACGCCGTCGTCAAGCCGTACGGACTGACCTTCGCGCGGTACGAGGCCCTGGTGCTGCTCACCTTCTCGAAGGCGGGCGAGCTGCCGATGTCGAAGATCGGCGAACGCCTCATGGTCCACCCGACCTCGGTGACGAACACGGTGGACCGCCTGGTGAAGTCGGGCCTGGTCGCCAAGCGCCCCAACCCCAACGACGGCCGCGGCACCCTGGCGACCATCACGGAGAAGGGCCGCGAGGTGGTCGAGGCGGCGACCCGCGACCTGATGGAGATGGACTTCGGGCTCGGGGCGTACGACGCCGAGGAGTGCGCGGAGATCTTCGCGATGCTCCGCCCGCTGCGGGTCGCGGCGCACGACTTCGACGAGTCCTGACCCGCCCGTTCGACGCGTCGCGCTCCGCGCGTCCGACGAGTCCCGACCCGCGCGAAGATCGCCCGGAACGTGCGGTTACGCTCGACGGCATGAAATCCAGCGTGCTGACCCGTTACCGCGTCATGGCGTACATCACCGCCGTCATGCTGCTCGTGCTGTGCACCTGCATGGTCTTCAAGTACGGGTTCGACATGGGCGAGGACGTGACCTTCGCGGTCTCCCAGGCCCACGGTGTGCTCTACATCATCTATCTGATCTTCGCCTTCGACCTGGGGTCCAAGGCGAAGTGGCCGTTCGGCAAGCTGCTCTGGGTACTGCTGTCCGGCACGATTCCCTTCGCCGCCTTCTTCGTCGAGCGCAAGATCGTCGCCGAGACGCTTCCGCTGGTCAGCGGCGCGCGGCCGGAGCCGGTCAAGGCCTGACCCCCTACCTCCGCACACATGTGCGGAGGTTTGCCATCGACATTTACTAGGACGTCCTAGTAAATTCGAAGCATGGACGCTGACGCCATCGAGGAAGGCCGCCAACGCTGGCAGGCCCGTTACGACAAGGCCCGCAAGCGGGACGCCGACTTCACCACGCTCTCCGGCGACGCCGTCGAGCCCGTCTACGGGCCCCGCCCCGGCGACACCTACGAGGGGTTCGAGCGCATCGGCTGGCCCGGGGAGTACCCGTACACCCGGGGACTCCACGCGACCGGCTACCGGGGCCGGACCTGGACCATCCGCCAGTTCGCCGGCTTCGGCAACGCCGAGCAGACCAACGAGCGGTACAAGATGATCCTGGCCGCCGGCGGCGGCGGCCTCTCCGTCGCCTTCGACATGCCCACGCTCATGGGCCGCGACTCCGACGACCCCCGCTCGCTCGGCGAGGTCGGCCACTGCGGCGTCGCCATCGACTCCGCCGCCGACATGGAGGTCCTCTTCCAGGACATCCCGCTCGGCGACGTCACCACCTCGATGACGATCTCCGGCCCCGCCGTGCCCGTCTTCTGCATGTACCTGGTCGCCGCCGAACGCCAGGGCGTCGACCCGGCCGTGCTCAACGGCACGCTGCAGACCGACATCTTCAAGGAGTACATCGCGCAGAAGGAGTGGCTCTTCGAGCCCGAGCCCCATCTGCGCCTCATCGGCGACCTCATGGAGCACTGCGCGCAGGGCATCCCCGCGTACAAGCCGCTCTCCGTCTCCGGCTACCACATCCGCGAGGCCGGGGCGACGGCCGCGCAGGAGCTCGCGTACACCCTCGCCGACGGCTTCGGCTACGTCGAGCTCGGCCTCTCCCGCGGCCTCGACGTCGACGTCTTCGCCCCCGGCCTCTCCTTCTTCTTCGACGCCCACCTCGACTTCTTCGAGGAGATCGCCAAGTTCCGCGCCGCCCGCCGCATCTGGGCCCGCTGGATGAAGGAGGTCTACGGCGCGAAGACCGACAAGGCCCAGTGGCTCCGCTTCCACACCCAGACCGCCGGTGTCTCCCTCACCGCCCAGCAGCCCTACAACAACGTCGTACGCACCGCGGTCGAGGCCCTCTCCGCCGTCCTCGGCGGCACCAACTCCCTCCACACCAACGCCCTCGACGAGACCCTCGCGCTCCCCAGCGAGCAGGCCGCCGAGATCGCCCTGCGCACCCAGCAGGTGCTGATGGAGGAGACCGGCGTCGCCAACGTCGCCGACCCGCTGGGCGGCTCCTGGTACGTCGAGCAGCTCACCGACCGCATCGAGGCCGACGCCGAGAAGATCTTCGACCAGATCAAGGAGCGCGGCCGCCGCGCCCACCCGGACGGGCAGCACCCGATCGGCCCGATCACCTCCGGCATCCTGCGCGGCATCGAGGACGGCTGGTTCACCGGCGAGATCGCCGAGTCCGCCTTCCAGTACCAGCGGTCCGTGGAGAAGGGCGACAAGCGCGTCGTCGGCGTCAACTGCCACCACGGCTCGGTCACCGGCGACCTGGAGATCCTCCGCGTCAGCCACGAGGTCGAGCGGGACCAGGTCCAGAACCTCGGCGAGCGCAAGGCCCGCCGCGACGACGCCAAGGTCCGCGCCTCGATCGACGCCATGCTGAAGGCCGCCCGGGACGGTTCGAACATGATCGCCCCGATGCTGGAGGCCGTACGGGCCGAGGCCACGCTCGGCGAGATCTGCGACGCGCTGCGCGACGAGTGGGGCGTGTACACGGAGCCCCCGGGCTTCTGACAGCCCCGGGCTTCTGACGCTCGACCTGACGGATTCAGGGGCGGTACGGGAACTCCCGTACCGCCCCTGACGCGTACGCGCGACCTCGGACGCTCTCAGGTCGCCAGGGAACCGAGGCCTCCCACGAGCAGCGCGGAGAGGCGCGACACCCACTCCCCGTCGACCGGTTCCGCGCTCACCAGCGCGCGGTGCACCACCGCGCCCGCGATGACGTCGAAGATCAGGTCGTCGGTGGCGTCCACCGCCACCGGATCGCGGTCCGCCGGCAGCTCGCCGCGCCGCTGCGCCCGCATCCGGCCCTCCAGGACCAGACGCTTCTGCCGGTCGACGATCGACGCCCGGATGCGCTCCCGCAGCGGCTCGTCCCGGGTCGACTCGGCCACCACCGCCATCAGGGCCGTCTTGGTCTCGGGGCGTTCGAGAAGGGCGGCGAACTGCAGGACCACATGCTCGATGTCGGCCTGGAGGGAACCGAGGTCGGGCAGTTCGAGTTCATCGAAGAGGACGGCGACGGCGTCCACCACGAGCTCGTTCTTGTTGGCCCAGCGGCGGTAGAGGGTCGTCTTCGCAACCCCGGCGCGTCCGGCGACGTCCCCCATCGTGAGCTTGGACCAGCCCAGCTCGACCAGGGCCGCGCGGGTCGCCTCCAGGATGGCCGTGTCGGCCTGGGTGGAGCGGGGGCGCCCGGTACGGCTGCGGGGGTTGGTGCGGCTACACATGAGAATCGACCATACCCGCCGGTAGGTACGGCGCCAGAGGCCCGTCGTGTGAGGCAGTTCACCGCACGGATCGGGTCCCCGGCCTCCCCCCGGCTCCCCCGGGAGAGTTACGCTACGACCTGTAGCGAAAGGCATTGAGCGGCCTGAGCGACAACCACCGCGCCGGGTGGGGACCCGGCGCGAACCGAAGACGAAGAACCGTGTCGTCGCACGTCTCGCACACCGGCGGGAGACGTGCGGACGGCACGGTTCAGCCATGACTTACCGGTTACGCGCGCGGAAGGGGGAGGATGTACGCATGCAGCCCCGAAACATGTCCATGAGCGGCGTCGTCGATCTCGCCGCGGTGAAGGCGGCCGGAGAGGCCAAGGCGAAGGCGGAGCAGGCGCGCGCCGAAGCGGCCCGGCAGGGTGGCTCCGCCGCGGTGCCCCCGTCCGCGCTGGTGATCGACGTCGACGAGGCCGGCTTCGAGCGCGATGTGCTCCAGCGCTCGGCCGAGGTCCCGGTCGTCCTCGACTTCTGGGCCGAGTGGTGCGAGCCCTGCAAGCAGCTCGGCCCCCTCCTGGAGCGGCTCGCCGTCGAGTACAACGGCCGCTTCCTGCTCGCCAAGATCGACGTCGACGCCAACCAGATGCTGATGCAGCAGTTCGGCATCCAGGGAATTCCGGCCGTTTTCGCGGTGGTCGCCGGCCAGGCGCTGCCGCTCTTCCAGGGCGCCGTGCCCGAGGCCCAGATCCGCGAGACCCTCGACCAGCTGATCCAGATCGGCGAGGAGCGCTTCGGTCTCACCGGCATCGCCGTCGACGCGGACGCCTCGACGGGCGAGGCGCCTGCCGAGCGCCCGGCAGCCGGCCCGTACGACGCCCTCCTCGAAGCGGCCCTGTCCGCGCTCGACGCGGGCGACCTGGCCGGCGCGGTCCAGGCGTACAAGAACGTGCTCGCCGACGACCCGGCCCACCCCGAGGCCAAGCTCGGGCTCGCCCAGGCCGAACTGCTCGCCCGGGTGCAGGACCTGGACCCGGCCGCCGTCCGCAAGAACGCCGCGGCGAACCCGGCCGACGTCACCGCGCAGATCGCCGCCGCCGACCTCGACCTGGTGGGCGGTCACGTACAGGACGCCTTCGGGCGCCTCGTGGAGACCGTGCGCCGCACGGCGGGCGAGGACAGGGACGCGGCGCGGCTGCGGCTCCTGGAGCTGTTCGAGGTGATCGGCGCGGAGGACCCGAGGGTCACGGCGGCCCGGCAGGCCTTGGCCCGGGTGCTGTTCTGAGCCGGATCGCCTGAGGATTTGGCAACACAGTGACAAATCGCGGCCGTGCTTTGCCAAAACTTGGTAATCACGGCCGCTGTTACTTGCAGTAAATCGGGCCCGGTCTTCTGTCCGGATTCATGCGGTGATCCGCTGATATTCCCGGACGATCGAACGCACCCTGCGTGCCCGTTCGATCCCGTCCCGCCATGGCGTGGTTATCCAGCCGTTACTAGCCGGTAATGAACCCCCTTGTGCGGGGACGCGGAATGGACCACGATCGGCGACGCTCGGTCCGAACCGCACCACCCCGGCAACCAACCGGGTCCGCGGCGAAGGTCCCCACCGGGCGGACCGGTGCCACGGCACCGGTCGTGGACAGGGGGGTTCCCGCTCTCACCGAACGGGGCCTGTCCCATCAGGCCGCGCTCAAAGGCGTGGCCCCAGGTTGTCGCTCGGGGGTGATCGCCGGTGATTCGGACGCGCATCGCGCCGCCTGATGCCTCGGCGCTCTCCTTCCCGAGGACGTAGCTCTTCTCCCATCCCAGGACGGGCCCCGGGCCCTTCCGGAGATGTACGTCCGAGAAGGAGGAATTCTCATGAAGTCCCAGGTACGTGGCGGGACCAGATGGAAGCGGTTCGCCGTCGTCATGGTCCCGAGCGTGGCCGCGACGGCCGCGATCGGTGTCGGCCTGGCCCAGGGCGCGCTCGCCGCGTCCTTCGCCATCTCCGGCCAGGAGTTCAAGGTCTCCACCGACAAGCTCGAAGGCACCGAGTTCGTCCAGTACGGCAGTGTCGCCAAGGGCCACACGCTGGAGGGCCAGCCGTTCGGGGCCCCGGTGGCGGTCTCCGGCTTCGACAACGCCAAGATCACCAACATGTGCCAGTCGGTCGTGACGCCGGTTCCTGGTCTCGGTGACATCACCCTTCGCCTGGAGGCCGGCACCAAGGCCGTCCAGTCCGGCAAGGACGAGGACAAGGTCATCGGGGATGAGCTGTACCTCGACGTCTCCTACCTCGAGGCCGACGCCACGTTCGATCAGATCGACATCGGCGTCGCGGCGGGCTCTCTCAACGCCGGGCCTGACGGCAAGAGCGACCCGAACAAGCAGGGCATCCAGCCCAACACCGAGGCGAACAAGCACGGCTTCGCCCAGCGAGCCAAGAGCGTCACGCTGACCAACGTCAGGCAGAAGGCGTGGGCCACCACGGCCGCCACCTTCAAGCTCCCCGACCTCAACCTGTCCCTGCACCGGGGCACGGCGAAGGAATGCTTCAAGGGCTGATCCGGCCCCCGGGTACGGGCCGCCTCGGCGGTCCGTACCCACTCCGGGGCGCGTCCCCGCTTCTCTACCTCTTCTCAGCAACACCGCTTCCAGGGAGCTGTTTCCATGAGCGCCGAGACCCCTGCCTCCCCCGGAGTCCCCCAGGACAACCGGTTCAAGGTCTGGCGGCAGACCCGGCCCTTCTGGGCCGGACTGTTCACCCTCCTCGGTGGTCTGCCGATCGCCTACCTCCCGTACGGGGACATGCGGCTCGGCAACATCACCCTCGCGATGAAGACGACCGCCGGGTCCGGCGCGCTGATCATCGGCGTGCTGCTCATCACGCTCGGCCTGACGATGTGGTACCAGCCCATCGTGCGGGTCTTCGCGGGTGTCGCGTCGATCGTCCTGGGTCTTGTCTCCATCCCGGTGTCGAACTTCGGCGGTCTGCTCGTCGGCTTCCTGCTCGCTCTCGTCGGCGGCGGCATGTCCATCGCCTGGGCGCCCGCGCCACCGGTCGAGGAAGCCGCCGACGCCGAGTACGACCGTGAGCGGGAGGCGTCCGACGCGACCGAGCCCCTGTGGGCCGCCGGCGTCCCGGAGCAGCGCGAGGCGGAGCACCACGCGACCGAATCGACGATCGACGCCAACGGCGGGAGGAACAGTGCGGGGTGACGAGACTCAGTCGGCGCTCGCGAAAGGTGGTCCGCGGCACGCGGCCCCGCGCAAGTCGCTGCTGAACAGGATTCAGGGCCCGGCGGGCAAGGCCATGGCGCTGGCCGCCATGCCGACCGCGGTGTTCGTGGGCATGGGCCTCGCACCCAAGGTCGCCCTCGCCGACGAGAAGGACATCCCCTTCGCGCCCGGCCCGTGCGTCACCCGCTCCGACGAGCCGACGCCGGAGGCCACGGAGACGACGAAGCCGGCCGAGACCGCGAAGCCGACCCCGTCCGCGACCGCGTCGGCGACCCCGAGCGCGACCGCCACCGCGACCCCGAGCGCCACCGCCACGCCGGCGCCGACGCCGACCGCGACGGAGACAGGGCAGACCCGGCAGACCCAGGAGAGGGCGAAGGCCACCGCCGCGCCGACCGCGACGCCGACGGCCACGCCCACGCCCACGCCGACGAAGTCGGTGAACCCGCTGGACCCGCTGGGTGTCGGTGACGCACTGAAGGACCTGTTCGACGGCCCCGACCCGGAGCCGACGGTCACGCCCACCACGACGGCCCCGACGACCGAGGCCCCGGCCAAGCCGGCGACGGTCCCCGACGCGCCGACCACGGTGCCGAAGCCGACGGCCACCGCTCCGAAGGCGACCGTCGACGCGGCCGCCGAGAAGACGAAGGCCGCGATCGAGAAGGCCGCCGAGAAGGCGGGCGTCACGGTCAAGGAGCTGCCGGAGAGCGCCAAGGGCCTCGACGCCAAGAAGGACGAGGACATACCCGAGGGCGCGAAGCCCCGCTTCCCGTGCCCGGAGCCCGACCCCGAGGCGCTCGCGGCGGCCGAACTGGAGCAGGGCATCCCCCTGCTCCCGGACGAGCCGTGGCGCCTGGAGAGCTCGCTGCTCAAGCTGTACGGCCTGAAGTACCACGGCATCGTGGAGGTGAAGACCTACGGCGGCAAGATCAAGAAGGTCCTGAAGTTCACCGCGTCCAAGATCGACATCCACGACCTGCACCAGTTGACGGTCCACTCCGAGGGGCGCACGGCCCACGTCCGCTCCAGCGACACGGAGGAGTCGACCATCCGCGGCGGCACGGTGACCATGTACACGGAGGAGCTGAAGGGCAATCTCTTCGGCATCTTCCCCGTCACCTTCAGCCCCGAGACGCCGCCCCCGCTGGACGTCCCCTACGCCGAGTTCACCAAGGTGAAGCTCAAGCAGGCCGGCCAGTTCGGCGGCACCCTCAGGGTCCCGGAACTCAGGAACACGATCGAGCCGAACTGACCGTAGGGCTCATGAGCTCATGACGAAGCCCCCGTCCACCGGACGGGGGCTTCGTCACGCGTGTGCCACGGACGTCAGGCGCGCTCACCGCCGCCCAGGTGGTGGACGCGGACCATGTTCGTCGTGCCGGGGACGCCGGGGGGCGAGCCGGCGGTGATGATCATGGTGTCGCCCTCGTTGTAGCGCTGGAGCTTCAGGAGTTCGGCGTCCACGATGTCGACCATCGCGTCCGTGGTCTCCACGAACGGGACGAGGAAGGACTCCACGCCCCAGCTCAGGGTGAGCTGGTTGCGGGTGTTCTCGTCCGTCGTGAAGGCGAGGATCGGCTGCTGCGTCCGGTAGCGGGAGAGGCGGCGGGCCGTGTCGCCGGACTGGGTGAAGGCGACCAGCGCCTTGCCGCCGAGGAAGTCGGCGATCTCGCAGGCCGCGCGGGCGACGGAGCCGCCCTGGGTGCGCGGCTTCTTGCCCGGGACCAGGGGCTGGAGGCCCTTGGAGAGCAGCTCCTCCTCGGCCGCGGCGACGATCTTCGACATCGTCTTGACGGTCTCGATCGGGTACGCGCCGACCGAGGACTCGGCCGACAGCATGACCGCGTCCGCGCCGTCCAGGATCGCGTTGGCGACGTCGCTCGCCTCGGCGCGGGTCGGCCGCGAGTTGGTGATCATCGACTCCATCATCTGGGTCGCGACGATGACCGGCTTGGCGTTGCGGCGGCACATCTCCACCAGGCGCTTCTGCACCATCGGGACCCGCTCGAGGGGGTACTCGACGGCCAGGTCGCCACGGGCCACCATGACCGCGTCGAAGGCCGCGACGACGGCCTCCATGTTCTCGACGGCCTGCGGCTTCTCGACCTTGGCGATGACCGGGACCCGGCGGCCCTCCTCGTCCATCACCTTGTGGACGTCCTTGACGTCGTCGGCGTCGCGGACGAAGGAGAGGGCGACCATGTCGCAGCCCATCCGCAGGGCGAAGCGGAGGTCGTCGACGTCCTTCTCGGACAGGGCGGGGACGTTGACCGCCGCGCCGGGCAGGTTGATGCCCTTGTGGTCGGAGATCACACCACCCTCGACGACGATGGTCTTGACCCGGGGGCCCTCGACCTCGACGACCCGCAGTTCGACGTTGCCGTCGTTGATGAGGACCTGGTCGCCCTTGGAGACGTCACCGGGCAGACCCTTGTAGGTGGTGCCGCAGATCGACTTGTCGCCGGGGACGTCCTCGGTGGTGATGGTGAACTCGTCACCGCGCACCAGCTCGACGGGACCCTCGGCGAAGGTCTCGAGACGGATCTTGGGGCCCTGGAGGTCGGCGAGGACGCCGACGGCGCGGCCGGTGTCCGCGGAGACCTGCCGGACGCGGTCGTACCGCTCCTGGTGCTCTGCCTGGGACCCGTGGCTGAAGTTGAATCGGGCCACGTTCATGCCGGCCTCGATGAGAGCCTTCAGCTGCTCATACGAGTCGACGGCGGGGCCCAGCGTGCAGACGATTTTGGAACGGCGCATGAGGCGGATCCTATCGGTTTGTTTCACTGCGGAATATTCCGTCTGGCGGAAAGTACAAATGGGCGCGGGGCCGCTCAGGCGTTCACTCGTTCGAGCTCGCCGGGCTCTGAACGAGCGCGAAACTCTGGCGCGCGATCTCCAGCTCCTCGTCCGTCGGTACCACGGCCACGGCCACCCGCGCGTACTCCGGCGAGATCAGCCGTGCCTCGTCGGAACGTACGGAGTTGAGGCCCGCGTCCACCGCGAGACCCAGCTCCTCCAGGCCCGCGATGGCAGCCTCCCGCACCGGGGCCGCGTTCTCACCGACCCCCGCCGTGAACGCCACCGCGTCCACCCGGCCGAGCACCGCGTAGTACGCGCCGATGTACTTCTTCAGCCGGTGGACGTAGATGTCGAAGGCGAGCGCCGCCCGCTCGTCGCCCTCGTCGATCCGGCGGCGGATCTCCCGCATGTCGTTGTCGCCGCAGAGCCCGACCAGACCGGACTTCTTGTTCAGCAGGACGTCGACCTCGTCCTCGTCCATGCCCGCCACCCGCTTCAGATGGAAGGTGACCGCCGGGTCGATGTCACCCGAGCGGGTGCCCATGACCAGGCCCTCCAGCGGGGTCAGGCCCATCGAGGTGTCCACGCAGCGGCCGCCCCGCACCGCCGAGGCGGAGGCGCCGTTGCCCAGGTGCAGGACGATCACGTTCACCTCCTCCGGCTCCCTGCCGAGCAGCCTCGCCGTCTCGCGCGAGACGTACGCGTGCGAGGTGCCGTGGAAGCCGTACCGCCGGATCCGGTGCGCGTCAGCGGTCTCCACGTCGATCGCGTACCGCGCCGCGGACTCCGGCATCGTGGTGTGGAAGGCGGTGTCGAAGACCGCGACCTGTGGCAGGTCGGGGCGGAGCGCCGTCGCCGTCCGGATGCCCGTGAGGTTCGCCGGGTTGTGCAGCGGCGCCACCGGCACGAGCCGCTCGATCTCCGCGAGCACCTCGTCGTCGATCACCGTCGGCTCGGTGAACCGCAGCCCGCCGTGCACCACCCGGTGGCCGATGGCGGCAAGCTCGGGGGAGTCGAGGCCGAGACCGTCCGCCGCCAGCTCCGCGGCGACCGCCTTGAGCGCGGCCGCGTGGTCGGCGATCGGGCCGTGCGTCTCCCGCTTCGCACCCCCGCCGCCCTGGAGCGGGGTGTGCACGAGCCGCGAGGTCCCCTCGCCGATGCGCTCCACGAGCCCCTGGGCGAGACGGCTGTCGTCCCGCATGTCCAGGAGCTGGTACTTCAGCGACGAGGAGCCGGAGTTCAGGACCAGGACACGGGTGGGGACGGGAGTGGGGGTGGGGGCGGTCATGCGGGGAGCTCCTGAGCCTGTACGGGAACCTGGGACTGGATCGCCGTGATGGCGACCGTGTTGACGATGTCGCTGACGAGCGCGCCGCGCGAGAGGTCGTTCACGGGCTTGCGCAGGCCCTGCAGCACCGGGCCGACGGCCACGGCGCCGGCCGAACGCTGCACGGCCTTGTAGGTGTTGTTGCCGGTGTTGAGGTCCGGGAAGATCAGGACGCTCGCCTGCCCCGCCACCTCCGAGTCCGGCAGCTTCGTCGCCGCCACGGAGGGCTCCACGGCCGCGTCGTACTGGATCGGGCCCTCGATCCGCAGCTCCGGATGCGCCTCGCGGACCAGCTTGGTCGCCTCCCGCACCTTGTCGACGTCCGCGCCGGAGCCCGAGGTGCCGGTGGAGTACGACAGCATCGCGATCCGCGGCTCGACGCCGAAGCGGGCGGCGGTGGCCGCGGACTGGGCGGCGATGTCCGCGAGCTGCTCGGCGTTCGGGTCCGGGTTGACCGCGCAGTCGCCGTACACGAGGACCTTGTCGGCGAGGCACATGAAGAAGACCGAGGAGACGATCGAGGCCTCCGGCTTCGTCTTGATGATCTCGAAGGCCGGGCGGATCGTCGCGGCCGTGGAGTGCACGGAACCGGAGACCATGCCGTCGGCCAGGCCCTCCTGGACCATCAGCGTGCCGAAGTAGTTGACGTCGGAGACGACGTCGTACGCGAGCTCCACGCTGACGCCCTTGTGGGCGCGGAGCGCCGCGTACTTCTCCGCGAAGGAGTCCCGCAGCTCCGAGGTCTGGGGGTCGATCAGCTGGGTGTCGCCCAGGTCCACGCTCAGGTCGGCGGCCTTCTTGCGGATGGTCTCCACGTCCCCGAGCAGCGTCAGGTCGCAGACGTCACGGCGCAGCAGTACGTCGGCCGCGCGCAGCACCCGCTCCTCGGTGCCCTCGGGGAGCACCACCCGGCGGCGGTCGGCGCGCGCCTGCTCGATGAGCTCGTGCTCGAACATCATTGGGGTGACCCGGCCGCTGCGGGCGACCGAGATCCGCTTGAGGAGGTCGGCCGTGTCCACGTGCCGCTCGAACAGGCCGAGGGCCGTCTCCGCCTTCCGCGGGGTCGCCGCGTTCAGCTTGCCCTCCAGGGCGAAGAGTTCGGCGGCGGTCGGGAAGCTGTTCCCCGGTACGGAGATGACCGGGGTGCCCGGCGCGAGACGGGCCGCGAGCGTCAGGACCTCCTGCCCGGGCCGCTCGTCGAGGGTGAGCAGCACGCCGGCGATCGGCGGGGTGCCCGCCGAGTGCGCGGCGAGCGCGCCGACGACCAGGTCGGCCCGATCGCCGGGGGTGACGACCAGACAGCCGGGGGTCAGCGCGTGGAGGAAGTTCGGCAGCATGGCGCCGCCGAAGACGAAGTCGAGGGCGTCGCGCGCGAGGCCCGCCTCGTCGCCGAGGACGACGGAGGCGCCGAGCGCGTGGGTGATCTGGGAGACGGTGGGGGCGGCGAGCGCCGGTTCGTCCGGCAGGACGTAACAGGGGACGGGCAGCCGGGCGGTGAGTCGCTCGGCGAGGGCCTCGCGGTCCTCGCCCGCCACCCGGTTGACGACCACCGCGAGGACGTCGCAGCCGAGACCGTCGTACGCCCGGAAGGCGTTGCGGGTCTCGGCCCGTACGGATTCCGCCGGCTGGCCCTTGCCGCCGACGACGGGGATGACGGAGGCGCCGAACTCGTTGGCGAGCCGGGCGTTGAGCGCGAGTTCGTCGGGGAGCTGGGTGGCGGCGAAGTCGGTGCCGAGGACGAGGACGACCTCGTAGTCGCGGGCGACGGCGTGGAAGCGGTCGACGAGACGCGAGACCAGTTCGTCGGTGCCGCGCTCGGCCTGGAGCGCGGAGGCCTCGTGGTAGTCCATGCCGTAGACCGTCGACGGGTCCTGCGAGAGCCGGTAGCGGGCGCGCAGCAGGTCGAAGAGCCGGTCGGGACCGTCGTGCACCAGGGGCCGGAACACCCCCACCCGGTCCACCTGGCGGGTCAGGAGCTCCATGACTCCCAGCTCGACGACCTGGCGGCCGTCACCGCGGTCGATCCCGGTCACGTACACGCTGCGCGTCACGCCGTGGTCTCCTGTCCAGTCCTGCGGAACTCGGGGTGCTGCCGTCGGTCCGCTGTCTGTCGATCTACGCCTGCGGATTCGCCGTCTGCCGATCCACTGCCCGTCGATCGGCCGTCTGTCACTCCACTGCCCTCAGAAAGCCCCGATAGGGCGGCATTACCCCCTTGACAATACCCCCGCCGATGGTTAAGCCGCCCGGCGGAGGAGAGGCCTCGAAGCCGGGGTGGGAGGCCCCCGAGGCCTGGGGCGGGAGGGCCCCGAGGCCCGGGGCGGGAGGGTCGTGAAGCCCCGTACCCGAAGCCTCCGCGCGGCCCGTCCACGGCGCGCGCGGAGCGGCGGCGAGCGCACCCGTCAGGTCGTCCGTGTGAGAATTGCGGTGGCTCACACGGACCGCGACCGAGCAGGAGACACAGCACGATGCGCATCGGAGTTCTCACCGCAGGCGGCGACTGCCCCGGCCTGAACGCAGTGATCCGGTCGGTCGTGCACCGGGCGCTCGCCGGTCACGGCGACGAAGTCATCGGCTTCGAGGACGGGTTCAAGGGCCTCCTCGACGGCCACTACCGCCCCCTCGACCTGAACGCCGTCAGCGGCATCCTGGCCCGCGGCGGCACCATCCTCGGCTCGGCCCGCCTGGAGCGGAACCGGCTGGCCGAGGCCGCCGCGTCCGCCCCGGACCTGGCCCGTGAGTACGGCATCGACGTCCTCATCCCCATCGGCGGCGAAGGCACCCTGACCGCCGCCCGGATGCTCTCCGACGCGGGCATGCCCGTCGTCGGCGTCCCGAAGACGATCGACAACGACATCTCCTCCACGGACCGCACCTTCGGCTTCGACACCGCCGTCGGCGTCGCCACCGAGGCCATGGACCGCCTCAAGACCACCGCCGAGTCCCACCAGCGGGTGATGGTCGTCGAGGTGATGGGCCGCCACGCCGGCTGGATCGCCCTGGAGTCCGGCATGGCCGGCGGCGCCCACGGCATCTGCCTGCCCGAGCGGCCCTTCGAGGTCGACGACCTCGTCAAGATGGTCGAGGAGCGCTTCGCCCGCGGCAAGAAGTTCGCCGTCATCTGCGTCGCGGAGGGTGCCCACCCGGCCGAGGGCTCGATGGAGTACAAGAAGGGCGAGATCGACCAGTTCGGTCACGAGCGCTTCCAGGGCATCGGCAACCAGCTCGCCGTCGAGCTGGAGCGGCGCCTCGGCAAGGAGGCACGCCCGGTCATCCTCGGCCACGTCCAGCGCGGTGGCACGCCGACCGCGTACGACCGGGTGCTCGCCACCCGCTTCGGCTGGCACGCGGTGGAGGCCGCGCACCGCGGCGACTTCGGCAGGATGACGGCGTTGCGCGGCACGGACGTCGAGATGGTGCCGCTCGCGGAGGCCGTGACCCAGCTCAAGCGGGTCCCCGAGGACCGGATGCGCGAGGCGGAGTCGGTCTTCTGACGATCGCCCCGGGGCCGGGGCGCGCCGGGCAGGGACCCGGACGACATACCCGAGTGGCCCCGGCCGTCCCCCCGTGGACGGCCGGGGCCACTGCGCTGTCCCCGGCATCACCCCCGTGAACGCCGGGTCTCCACTCTTGAGCCGGAGCGCGCGATCAACAAGGCTTGGGGCTTGTCCCGGACATGTCCCAACCGTGTCCGGCGGAAGGGAGCGGCGCGCATGGCACCGGGGGAGCACATGCCCGACCCGCGGGGGGCGAGGACCCCCGCCGAGTTCCTCGCGCGGCTCCAGGCCCTCAAGGACTGGTCGGGCCTGACCTACCGCGAGCTCTCGGCGCGGGCGGAGGAACGCGGGGACGTCCTGCCCCGGTCCACCGTGGCGAACATGCTGGCCCGCCCCACTCTCCCCCGCGAGGAACTGCTGACCTCCTTCGTCCGCGCCTGCGGGGTCGCGCCGGCCGCGCTGGAGGAGTGGCGGACGGTACGGAGGGAGCTCGCGGCCCCGGGGGCGTACGCGCCGGAGGACGCGGATGCCCGACCCGCCCACGCGCCCGCCTCCCCGCCCCCCTGGCCCGGTGCCGCCGCACCTCCGGACGGGACATCAACGACCCGGCGGTCCCGGATCCAGCGGACCCTCGTCGCCACGGTCGCGGTCGCCGGGCTCGTCCTCGCCGGGGTCAGCGTCGTCGCCGTCCTCAGGGACGGCGGCCGTACCGGACCTGCCGGGCAGCAGCCCCGTACCCCGGCCGCCGGAGACATACGCGTCCGGGTGGTCGGCACCGAGTTCTGCCTCGGGGAGCGGCGGGGGACCCGGACCGGCCAGGTCCATCAGCTGCCGTGCGCCGAGGCGGGCGTCCCGCTCTACTCCCTGGCGGCGGTGGCCGCCGGCCGGTGGCGGATCGTCTCGGACCACCCCGACTACGGCCCCGGCTGCTCCGGCATACCCTCCGGCGGCCGGATACCCGACGCCCCGTACGAGGACTCCGAGTGCGGGGACCCGAGCCGGGTCGAGGGCTTCGCCCTGGAGCCGTACGGCACTCCCGTCCGGGGCTACCGGATCGTTCCGGTGGGCTCGGCGACGCCCGGCAGCTGCGTCACCGTCGTCGGCGACCGCACGGCCGCCTGGGCGCGTCTCGCCCAGGCGCCCTGCGCGCCGGACGCCGCGGGCCAGCTCTTCTCCTTCGAACGCCGGTCCTAGCGCCGGTCCTGGCACCGGTCCTGGTGCCGGCCCTGGCGGCCCGGTCCTAGGTGGCGGCGGCCTCCACCAGCCGGGACCTGAGCGCCGTCACCACCGTCGGGTCGAGCCCGACGTGGCCGGTGACGTACGCGTCCACCGAGCCGTACCGTTCCCGCAGGTCCGCGAGGAAGAGCCGGATGATGTCCGCGGGGGCCCGGCCGTACCCCGGCCAGCGCAGCTCGCGGCCCGGGTGCGCCTCCCGCCAGTCGGCGATCAGCCGCTCCGTGGCCAGCTCGGTGAGCGCGAAGTCCGCGAGGATCTCCTCGTCCGGGACCCCGAGGAGGGCGAGGAGGACGGCGGCGAGCAGACCCGTACGGTCCTTCCCCGAGGCGCAGTGGAAGACGAGCGGCCCGTCGGCGGCGGCGATCACCTCCAGGGCCGTGCGGAGCTCCACCGCTCCGTCCTCCGCGACCTCGGCGAACCGGTCGGCGAGGTAGCGCCAGGGATCGAGGTCCGGGTCGATCTCCGCCTGGTCGTACGGGCGGTGCTCGATGGAGAGGTTGTGCCAGGACACGTCCTCCGTCTCCGGCAGACGGCCCTTCGCGGCGATCTCCCACGGGTAGCGCAGGTCGATCACCGTGCCCACGCGCAGCGCGCGGAAGCGGTCCAGGTCGGCGGGGCCGGCGTCCGCCAGCTTGGCGAGGGAGTCGGAGCGGTAGAGGGTCTCCCACCGCACGGTCCCGCCGTCGGCGGTCGGATAGCCGCCCAGGTCACGGAAGTTGTGGAGTCGTTCGAAGGGTATGTGTCGTCTCACGGCGCCAATCTACGGCCCCGGACCCGCGGTGATCTAGGAACCGACGGCCGCCCAGAAGTGGGCGGTGATCTCCTCCAGATAGGCGCGCCCCTCGTCGCCGGTCGCCCCGGAGGCGCCCCAGCTGCTGGTCGCCGCCATCCGGGCGTGGTAATCCGTGTACAGGCGTTGCAGGGCGGACTCCAGGGTCCGCTTGGGCAGCGGCACCATCTTCACCGCCGGTTTCACGTACGCCTGCCAGCGGGTGGTGGCGGCGGCGCGCAGCAGCTCGGCGAGACGTTCGTCGCCGCCGGTCGCCGTGATCAGGGCGCGCGCCCCGAGACCGAGGGCCTCCGCGAGGGCCGCCGTCTGGCGTTCGTTGCCCTGCCAGCGGCCCTCGTCCTCCATCCGCTGGTACGCGGACGCGGCCACCCCCACCCGCCGGGCCAGCTCCTCGGCGGCCAGGCCGCGCGCCAGCCGGTGCTCGCGGAGGGTGGAGGCGGCGGCGATCAGTTCGGCGGGGGCACACCAGAGGACGCCGGCGAGGGCGGTGAGCTCCTGCTCGCCGGGGGCGGCCCGGCCGCGTTCCCAGGCGACGACGGTGTCGGGGGTGACGAATAGGCCGTACTGGGCGCGGAGGCCGTACGCGACATGGCCGGGGTCCATGCCGAGGGCCTCCCGCAGTCGGCGGGCGGCCAGGGCGTTGAAGGGCGGTGAGGGTTGGTGCACCCGGCCACCGTAGGTGCGGAGGTGACGGTTGGCTACGGTGTGTTCACCCAAGGTGTACGGTCGTAGGAACGTGGGAACCCGTCAGTAACGGACCGTCGTGGCCATGGAAACGATCAGTGACGGACCGCGTTCGCCTTGGAACGCTCAATACCCCCGGGTCGGGCCGTCGAGCCAGCGGTACTGGAGTTCGGGCCGCCCGATCTGGCCGTACTGCGGGGCGCGCACGGCACGGCCCTCGGTCACCAGGTGCTCCAGGTAGCGGCGGGCCGTGATCCGCGAGATCCCGACCGCCGTGCCCGCCTCGGCCGCCGTGAGCCCGGCGGGAGCGGCCCGGAGAGTGCGCGTGACGGACTCCAGGGTGGGCGCGCTGAGGCCCTTGGGGAGCGTGGCGGGGTGCGGGGCGCGGAGGGTGGCGAGCGCGCGGTCCACCTCGTCCTGTCCTGAGGCCTCGCCGGCGGAGGCCCGGAACTCCGCGTACCGGGCGAGCCGGTCCCGGAGGGTCGCGAAGGCGAAGGGCTTCAGGACGTACTGGACGACGCCGAGCGACACGCCCTCGCGGACGACCGCCAGGTCACGGGCGGAGGTCACGGCGATGACGTCGGCGGAGTGACCGGCGGCACGCAGCGCGCGCAGCAGCTGGAGGCCGTGGCCGTCGGGCAGGTAGAGGTCGAGCAGGATCAGATCGACCGGCGTACGGTCGAGCACCCGCACCGCGGCGGCCCGGGAGTGCGCGACCCCGACGACGGTGAAGCCCTCGACCCGCCCGGCGTACAGCGCGTGCGCGTCGGCGGCGACGGGATCGTCCTCGACGACGAGCACGCGGAGGGGCGGCGCGCTCACGGGGCCACCTCCGTCGCGGCGGCGTCGCCGATCGCCGGGGCGGGCTGATGAGGCGAGGGAGGCTCGGAGGCCGGCCCAGAAGCCCCCCGCTGTCCGGCTACCCCCGCCGGCCCGGCCCCCCGCGGCAGCGGCAGTCGTACCGTGAACTCCGCCCCGCCCTCCTCCGCGTCCGTGAGTTCCAGCGTGCCCGACGCGCGGGTGACCGCCTGGCCCACCAGCGCCAGGCCGAGGCCGCGGCCCGGGCCCCGGGTGGTCCAGCCGCGGCCCAGGACCGCGTCCCGGTCGGCGGGGCGGACGCCGGGGCCGCTGTCGCCGACCCGGAGGAGCAGTTCGCCGTCACCCGTGCGGGCCGCCACCGTGACCGTCACGCGCGCGTGCGGCGTCCCGCCCGCCGCCTCCACCGCGTTGTCGATGAGGTTGCCGAGGATCGTCACCAGGTCCCTGGCCGGCAGGGCCGCCGGTACGAGCCCGTCGTCGATGCGGCTGTCCTCGGTGAGGACCAGCTCCACACCCCGCTCGTTCGCCTGCGCCGCCTTGCCGAGCAGCAGCGCCGCGAGCACGGGCTCACCGACGGCGTCCACGACCCGGTCGGTGAGCGCCTGGGCGAGCTCCAGCTCCGCCGTCGCGAACTCCACCGCCTCGGCCACCCGGCCCAGTTCGATGAGCGAGACCACCGTGTGCAGCCGGTTCGCCGCCTCGTGGGCCTGCGAGCGGAGCGCCTCCGTGAACCCGCGCTCGGAGTCCAGCTCGCCGGAGAGCGACTGGAGTTCCGTACGGTCCCGGAGCGTGACGACCGTCCCGCGCCGCTCCCCGCCGACCACCGGGCGGGTGTTGACCACGAGGACCCGGTCGGCCGTCAGGTGCGTCTCGTCCACGCGCGGCTCCGAGGACAGCAGCGCCCCCGCCAGCGGCGCGGGCAGCCCGAGCTCGGCCGCCGGCCGGCCGACGGCCCCCTCGTCCAGGCCGAGCAGCTCCTTCGCCCCGTCGTTGATGAGGGCGATCCGCCGCCGTCCGTCGAGCATCACGAGCCCTTCGCGGACCGCGTGCAGCGCGGCTTCGTGGTAGTCGTGCATCCGGCTCAGCTCCGTCGCGTTCATGCCGTGCGTGTGGCGGCGGAGGCGCGCGTTGACCACGTACGTCCCCGCGCCGCCGAGCGCGAGCGCCGCGCCCGCCATGCCGAGCAGCGCGGTCACCTGCTCCCGTACCTGCTCGCTGATCTTGTCGATCGTGATGCCCGCGCTGACCAGGGCGACGACCCGGCCGCCGTCGAAGACGGGTGCCACCGTCCGCACGGAGGGGCCGAGCACTCCCAGATGGGTCTCGGAGTACGTCCGGCCCGCCGCCGCCTCCTCGATGTGGCCGAGATACGTCCGGCCGATCTGCGCGGGCTCGGGGTGGGTCCAGCGGGTGCCGTCGGGGGCCATGATCACCACGAAGGCGACGCCCGCGTGGCGGCGCAGGGACTCGGCGTACGGCTGGAGCACGGCCGTCGGGTCGGCGGAACGGGCCGCGGCGACCACGGACGGGGAGTCGGCGACGGCCGCGGCGGTCGCGGTGGCCTGGCGCCGCGCGGTCTCCTCGGCCTGCGCCCGGTCCGTGACGTACGCGAAGACCGCGCACCCCGCCACGACGACGGCCACGAGCACGACCTGCATCGCGAAGAGCTGGCCGGCCAGGCTGCGGGGGCGGGGGAGGGGGAGGCGCATGCGGGTAAGTGTGCACGGCGGAGTTTGCGCGGACGCGTTGCGTTCCCGAATCGTTCTCTTCCCCGGAGCGGCCCGAGCCCCGCCCCGGAGCTGCCCGAGCCCTGTCTCCCGGGCGGCCCGAACCCTGTCTCCCGGCGGTCCGAACCCTGTCTCCCGGCGGTCCGAAACGGTCTCCGCGTGAACGAAACGTACGTAACCGTGACCCCGGTCACAGGCTGATGGATAGTCGCGGAGTCCACCGGGACGTGGACACCCATCAGCGCGAGGAGGACCCCGTGGCCGCACGACGGGACCGTACCCACTATCTGTATCTGGCCGTCATCGGAGCCGTGGTGCTCGGCATCGCGGTCGGGTTCCTGGCGCCCGGTGTCGCCGTCGAGCTCAAGCCGCTGGGCACCGGCTTCGTCAATCTGATCAAGATGATGATCTCGCCGATCATCTTCTGCACCATCGTGCTCGGCGTCGGATCGGTCCGGAAGGCCGCGAAGGTCGGCGCCGTCGGTGGCCTCGCCCTCGGCTACTTCATGGTCATGTCGACCGTCGCACTCGCGATCGGCCTGCTCGTCGGCAACCTCCTGGAGCCCGGCTCCGGACTCCACCTCACCAAGGAGCTGGCCGAGGCCGGCGCCAAGCAGGCCGAGGGCGCGAGCGAGTCCACGCCGGACTTCCTGCTCGGGATCATCCCGAAGACCCTCGTCTCCGCCTTCACCGAGGGCGAGGTCCTCCAGACCCTCCTCGTCGCCCTGCTCGCCGGCTTCGCGCTCCAGGCGATGGGCTCCGCCGGAGAACCGGTTCTGCGCGGGATCGGGCACATCCAGAGGCTCGTCTTCCGCATCCTCGGCATGATCATGTGGGCCGCCCCGGTCGGCGCGTTCGGCGCGATCGCGGCCGTCGTCGGCGCGACCGGCGTCGACGCCCTGAAGTCCCTCGCCGTCATCATGATCGGCTTCTATCTGACCTGCGCGATCTTCGTGTTCGTCGTGCTCGGGGCGCTCCTCAGGCTGGTCGCCGGGATCAACATCTGGTCCCTCCTGAAGTACCTGGGCCGCGAGTTCCTGCTGATCCTCTCCACCTCCTCCTCCGAGTCCGCGCTGCCGCGGCTCATCGCGAAGATGGAGCACCTGGGTGTCAGCAAGCCCGTCGTCGGCATCACCGTGCCGACCGGCTACTCCTTCAACCTCGACGGCACCGCCATCTACCTCACGATGGCCTCGCTCTTCGTCGCCGAGGCGATGGGGGACCCGCTCTCGGTCGGCGAGCAGATCTCGCTCCTCGTGTTCATGATCATCGCCTCGAAGGGGGCGGCGGGCGTCACCGGCGCCGGCCTCGCCACCCTCGCGGGCGGCCTCCAGTCGCACCGGCCCGAGCTGGTCGACGGCGTGGGCCTGATCGTCGGCATCGACCGCTTCATGAGCGAGGCGCGCGCCCTCACCAACTTCGCGGGCAACGCCGTCGCCACCGTCCTCGTCGGCACCTGGACGAAGGAGATCGACAAGGCGCGGGTCTCCGAGGTCCTCGCGGGCCGGGTCCCGTTCGACGAGAAGACCCTCGTCGACGACCACGCTCCGGCCCCGGCCGACGGCCCCGACCAGGTCCCGGACCAGCGGGCCGGGGAGGGCGAGGAGAAGGCCCGCGCGGGCGTCTGACGGATCGGACGTCCGTACGGCCCCCGGGTCCCGGGCCTTGAGCCGGATCCGGGCACCGGGGAGAAGGGCGGTCCCCTCGGGGGCCGCCCTTCGATGCTGCCCAGGGCGGGCCCGGCACCGCCCGACGGGAGGCGCTTGACCTTGACACGGTGACAAGGACTTCACTGCGGCCGAGGAGGTGGACCCATGACCCTGCCGAAAGAGGGCACCCACACGACACCGGCACTCCGGGCGCTGGAGGACCCCAGCTCGTCGGTCCGGCTGCGGGCGGCCCTGGCGGTCGGCACGACGCCCGGCCCGGATGTCGTCGGCACGCTCGTCGAGCGCTGCGCGATCGAACCCGACTTCCCCGTACGGGAAGCGCTGACCTGGGCACTCACCCGCCACGCGGCATCCCTGACGGTCCCGCTGCTCGTCGACGAGGTCCGCTCGGAGCGGGCGCGGGCGCGGAGCCAGGCGCTGCACACGCTGTCCAAGATCGGGGACCGGCGGGCCTGGCCGGTGATCACGCCCGAGCTGCTCGCCGACGCCGACGACGAGGTGGCCCGGAGCGCCTGGCGGGCAGCGGTCGTACTCGTCCCCGAAGGTGAGGAGCACGGGCTGGCCGTAGGGTTGGCGACACAGCTCGGGCGCGGCGGACGCGAGACGCAGCTGAGCCTCAGCCGGGCGCTGATCGCGCTCGGGGAGGCGATGGCGCCCGTCCTGGGCGCCGCGACGACGGATCCCGACCCTCGCGTGCGGGCGCACGCGCTCGCCACGGAACGCCTGTGGCGCGACCCGGATGCCGGATTCGCGTTCGCGATCGAGGAGGCGAAGCGCGTCGTGGCCCTCGGCGGAGCGGGCAGGAGGGGCGGTAGGCGGTGCTGATCGGCGAGGTCGCGCGACGGTCGGGGGTCAGCGCCCGCATGCTCAGACATTACGAGTCCCTCGGCCTGGTGCGGCCGACGGGACGCACCGGCTCCGGCTATCGCGAGTACTCCGGCGAGAACATCCGGCGGATCTTCCACATCGAGAGCCTGCGGGCCCTGGGGCTGCCGCTGCGTGACATCGGGCGCGCGCTCGACGACCCCGGCTTCGCCCCCGGGGAACTCGTCGACGACCTCGTCCGCCGTACGCGGGACCGCATCGCGGCGGAGACGGAGCTGCTCACCCGGCTCCGCCGGATCGGCGCCGCGGAACCCGCCGGCTGGGAGGACGTCCTCCAGGTCGTCGCGCTGCTCCAGGGCCTCGGGTCGCAGAGCGCGGGGGCGCGGCAGCGAGCCGCCCTGTCCTCGGCCGAGGACGTCCCCGTGCCGGTGGAGGCGCTGGTCGAGGCCGTGCTGAGCGAGTCGGACCCGAACGTCGCCGGAGCCCTGCGCTGGGCTCTGGCGCGCTCGGGCGAGGACGGCTCGGCACTGCTCGCGGAGGGCCTCGGCTCACCGTCGGCCGAGGTACGGAAGCGGGCCGTCCTGTCCCTCGCCGAACTCCCGGACGGCGAGGCGGCCACTCTGCTGCGGGACGCCCTCGCGCACCCCGACCCGGTGGTCCGCGGGTACGCGGCCCTGACGCTCGGGGGCCGTGGGGTGGCCGACGCGGTGCCGACGCTGATCGGCATGATCGTCGAGGGGAGAAACGACACGGACGCGGCGGACGCGCTGAGCACGCTGGCGAGCGACCCGGCGCTGGCGGCCGAGATCACGACGGACCTGGTCGCCCGCCTTACCGCCGGCGAGACGGGCCACGCCGACGACACGACGGGCCTCGCCGGCCGTACCCGGGCGCATGCCGACCGCCTCGCCGACGGCACCACCGGGCTCGCCGACGGCACCACGGGCCAGCCCGCACGTCGACGGCTGACACAGGCGCTCGCGGACATCCCGGGGGCCGCGGCCACGCGCGCCCTCGCGGATCTGACACAGGACGAGGACCGGGCCGTCGCGCTCACCGCGACCTACGTCCTTACGTTGCGGGACACCCCCTAGGCCGTGTCCGGAAAGTCGGTGGCTCGTTACTCCGTTCGTGGTGCGTAGACATGAACTGACGGATGAGTCGTGGGCGTTGATCGCTCCGC
>NZ_JBVHUJ010000014.1:0-267641 GCF_055565415.1 Streptomyces sp. NPDC028711
ACCCGCTACGACAAACGAGCCCGGCACTACCAAGCCATGGTCACCCTCGCCTGCCTTCGCCTCTGGCTGCCATGACTTTCCGGACACCCCCTAGGTCGTGAGGAGGGATTCCGGGGTCAGTTCGAGACGGCGGCCCCGGAAGCCCCGTCTGAGCCGGCGGTCGTGGGTGACCACGACCAGCGTGCCCCGGTACAGCGCGAGCGCGGCCTCGATCTCCTCCACGAGCGCCGGGGCCAGATGGTTGGTCGGCTCGTCGAGGAGGAGCAGATCGGCGGGCTCGGTGACGAGCCGTGCCAGTTCCAGTTTCCGGCGCTGTCCCGTCGACAGGTACCGGACCGGGGTCGTCAGGTCCCCGGCGGAGAAGAGACCGAGGGCGAGCAGTGCGTCCGTGCGGTCCACTCCGAAGGCCTCGCCCACCGTACGGGGGTCGGTGGGTGGGGCCGTCTCCTGACGCAGCAGCCCGACCCTGGCCGGAACGTTCACCGTGCCGGCGTCCGGGGCGAGTTCGCCCGCCAGGACCTTCAGGAGGGTGGTCTTCCCCGCGCCGTTCGCTCCGGTGACCAGGAGTCTCTCGCCCGCGGCGAGGTGGAGGCCGTCGAGCCGGAGCCGGCCGCCGACCCGTACGCCGTCGAGGTCGACGGTCGCGCCCTCGCCCATGAGGTCCGCCCGGAAGCGGAGGGGCTCCGGGGGTGCGGGCACGGGGTCGGTGGTGAGCCGGGCGAGCCTCTCGCGGGCCGCCCGGATACGGCCCATCGCCCCGTGCGCCCGTGACCGGGCCCGGAAGGCGCCCGCCCCGCTGAACGCGGCCGGGGCCTTGCGGGGGATGGCGGAGAACCGGTCGATGTTCGTGTCCGCGAGCGCCCGGTACCGGGCGAGCTCCGCCTTCCACTCCTCGTGCTCCCGCCGTCTGCGGGCCCGCTCGGCGGCGCGTCCGGCGAGGTAGCCGGAGTAGCCGTCGCCGTACCGGCGCAGGGTGTGACGGTCCTCGTCGACCTCCAGGACGGCGGTGGCGACCCGGTCGAGGAAGACCCGGTCGTGGGAGACGGCGACGACCGTGCCCCGGTGGGCGAGCAGCCGCTCCTCCAGCCAGGCCACGGCCTCGTCGTCGAGGTCGTTGGTCGGCTCGTCGAGCAGCAGCAGTTCGGGTTCGGAGGCGAGCACGGCGGCGAGGGCGAGCCGGGACCGCTGGCCGCCGGAGAGCGTCCCGAGCCGCCGGCCGCGGTCGAGCGGACCGGGTTCGCCGAGCCGCCGGAGCGTGGTGGCGACCCGCCGGTCGGCCCCGGGACCGCCCCGCGCCTCGTAGGCGTCGAGCAGCTCGGCGTACCCGGTGAGGTCACCGGTCACGGCGAGGACCGCCTCGGCCGCGCGGATCGCCCGCTCCAGCTCCCGTACGTCCGCGAGCGCGTGGTCGATCGCGGTGCCGACGGTGGCGGTCGGGGGGAGGTCCAGGGTCTGGGCGAGGTGGCCGAGTCCGCCGGGGACGTCGACGGTCACGGTGCCGTTGTCGGGGGCGTCGAGCCCGGCGAGGAGCCGGAGGAGGGTGGACTTCCCCGAGCCGTTGTCGCCGACGACGCCGAGGCGTTCGCCGGGGCGGACGGTGAGGGAGACCCGGTCGAGCACGGTCCTCCGCCGGTCATGGGGAGAGGGGCTTTCGTAGCGCTTGCTGACCTCGCTGAGCCGGACGTGGAATCGGTCAGGGAATCGGACAGGGAACAAGGGCGGTCTCCGGACGTCGACGACATAAACGATACGAGACGTCTCGTCTCATGTGCGTGACCGTACGGCATCGGCGGACCCGCCGCAAGACGTTTCGTCTCGCAATGGAGGCTGGGGCTGGGGCTCAGGCGGAGGCTATGCGCAGCACCAGGGCGGCCACCGCGAGCACGGTGAGCACGATGACCGGCGCCACCTCGTAGTCCTTCGCCCGCAGGTGCGTGATCAGAGCGCCGACGAAGTAGAGAACCACGCCGATCGCCGCCGCCCCGCCGAGCAGCGGCACGGCGAGCCCCACGAGCAGGCCGATCGCGCCCGCCGCCTTCAGGGTCGCGAGGCCCGGCATCCAGGACTCGGGCACGTCCAGCTTGGTCATGCTGCCGACGATCTGCGCGTTGCGGGTGAAGGTCAGGAACGAGGAGGCGGAGAGCGCGAAGGCGAGCAGTGCGGCGACGACGGCATAACCGATGAACATGGGTGTACTCCAATGATCTGACGACTTCAATCGTTGAACTGTATCAACGATTGCCCTCGCTCCACAATGGAGCCGCTGTTACGGTGGGTGTCATGGCAGCTCTCCCGACCGACCGCCTCGGCTTCCTCCTCTCCTTCCGCGGGGAACTCACCGGCGCGCGCATCCGCGCCGCCCTGGGCGTCGCCGGACTGCACCCCAGGAACGCGATGACCCTCATGCAGCTCGCCCCCGGGGCCATGGGGCAGCGCGACCTGGCCGCCGCGATGGAGATCGATCCCAGTCAACTCGTCGCCGTCCTCAACGAGTTGGAGACGGCGGGGCTCGCGGAGCGGCGGCGCGACCCGGCCGACCGGCGTCGTCACATCGTGGAGATCACGGAGGCCGGCTCGGCGGCCCTCGAACGGGTCGACGCGGCGGTGACCGCGGCCGAGAGCGAGCTCTTCGGCGATCTCACCGAGGCGGAGCGGACGCTGCTGCGCGGACTGCTCGACCGGGTCGTGGTGGACGCCGACGGCCACGACTGCGGCGCCGAGTAGAGACTCCGCCCGACGGGGTCCTGTGGAGAAGGTCCGCTCACCGGCCGCGCGGCCGATGAGTTCCGGTGGCGACGGGGGTCTACCCCCTGACCGTCCCACCACCGAGGAGAGACCGATGGCCGAGACCGAGACCCGGACCCTGGAGACCACTGGCGCGACCCTGCGCTACGACGTGCGGCCCGGCGCCGGGACCGAACACCGTCCCCTGCTGCTCGTCGGCTCCCCCATGGACGCGAGCGGCTTCACCACCCTCGCCTCCCACTTCGCCGACCGGACCGTCGTCACGTACGACCCGCGCGGAGTGGGCCGAAGCGAGCGCACCGACGGCGCGGCGGAGACGCTCCCCGACGAGCACGCCGACGACCTGGCCCGGCTGATCGAGGCGCTCGGCACCGGTCCCGTGGACGTCTTCGCGAGCAGCGGAGGCGCCGTCAACGCCCTCGCCCTGGTGGCCCGGCGCGGCGACCTGGTGCACACCCTCGTCGCGCACGAGCCGCCGACGGCCCAGGTCGTCCCGGACCGCGAGGCGGCCCTCGGGGTCTGCGCGGACGTCCACGCGACCTATCTGCGGGAGGGGTGGGGGCCCGCGATGGCCAAGTTCCTGACCCTGACGAGCCGTAAGGGGGAGTTCCCGGCGAACTGGGCCGAGGAGCCCGCCCCTTCCCCGGCCGCGTTCGGCCTGCCGGCCGAGGACGACGGCAGGCGGGACGACCCGCTGCTCGGCCAGAACATGCGCGGCTGCACGTCCTACCGACCCGACTTCACCGCGCTGCGCGCCGCGCCGGCCCGCATCGTCGTCGCCGCGGGGAAGGAGTCCGAGGGCGAGTTCGCCGCCCGCGCGGCGGCCGCGGTCGCCGAAGGGCTCGGCACCCCGCTCGCCGTCTTCCCGAGCCACCACGGCGGCTTCCTGGGCGGCGAGTTCGGGCAGCACGGCGCCCCGGCGGAGTTCGCTGAGGCGCTGCGCGCCGTCCTGGACGACAGCGGGAACTGACGGCTACCTCTCGGACGCGGCGGCGGCCTTCACGGCCGCCGCCGCGTCGACGTTCCCGAGGCCCAGCTTGGCGAGGTTCTCCGGGTTGGCGGCCGAGTCGCGGATCGTCCGCATGACCGCCGCCGGGTCCAGGCCCTGGTGGTGCAGGAGCGCGGCCACGGCGGAGACGTACGGCGAGGCCATCGACGTGCCGGAGAGCTTTCCGTACCCCGAGGTGTTCTTCAGGGTCTCCTTCGTCGTGTACGTGGGGAGGGTCGACAGGATGTCGACGCCCGGCGCCGAAACGGCGTTCCGCGCGCCGAAGTTGGTGAAGGAGGCCGGCTTGCCGTTCTCGTCGGCGGCGTTGACGACCAGGACCGGCGTGTCGACCTCGTAGGGCTGGAGCAGGGTGGAGTCGTTGCCCGCGGCAGCGACCACGACCGCGCCCTTGCCGTTGGCGACGGAGATGGCCTGGTTGAGGACACCACCCTTGAGGAGGCGGGCCATCAGGCCGGACTCGCCGAGGGAGAGGTTGATGACGTCGGCGCCGTGCTGGGCGGCCCAGACGATCCCCTTGGTGATGGCGGCGTCGCTGCCGCTGCCGTCCGCGCCGAGCACCCGGACCGGCATGATCTTCGCGCCGGGCGCGCCGCCGGCGACCCCGATGCCGTTGTCGGTGTGGGCGGCGGCGATGCCGGCGACGTGGGTGCCGTGGCCGTTCATGTCCTTGGGTTCGTCGTCGTCGTCGACGAAGTCGTAGCCGTCCACGAGCCGGCCCTTGAGGTCCGGGTGGTCGAGGTCGACGCCGGTGTCGACGACGGCGATGACGGTGTCCTCGCCCTGGGAGGTCTTCCAGGCGTCGGGCTGCTTCAGCGCGTCGAGTCCCCACTGCTGACCACGCATCGGGTCGGGCTTGTCGTCGTCGCTGCCGCAGCCGGTGACGAAGGCGGCGGTGAGGAAGGCGAGGGCGGTGAGGGTGGCGGTGGCGGGCCGACGGCGCATGCGTATCTCCCCGTTCGTGGGCATATGGGCCAGTCAACCGTCGATGATCAGCGCCCGCATCCCGAAGAGAAGACGAGTTGTTCTAGCGAAGTACGAACAACTTGTTCTATCCTGGTGCGAACAATGGAGGTTTCCATGCACCGATCCACCCTCACCCCCACGCCCCTGCTCCGCACCCTCGCCGCGCTCCCCTTCGCCCTCGCCCTCGTCGCGTACCTGCTGCTGCTCGCCCTCTGGCAGGACCGGCTCCCCGACCCCCTCGCCACCCACTTCACCGCCGGCGACGGCGACCGCGCCGACGGCTTCACCGGCCGCGCCGCGTTCGCCGTCGTCAGCGCCGCCCTGTTCCTCGGACTCGGCGCCGGCTGGACGCTCCTCGTCCGCCGGACCGCCCTCTGGGGCGCGTGGGCGACGGCCGGCCTCCTCGGAGCGCTGCTCGTCCTTCTCGTACGGAACAACCTGGACGCCACCGATCCCGCCCGGGTCGTCACCCCGCTCACCGACCTGGCCGTCGGAGCGGCCGCCGCCGCGGTCCTCGGCCTCACCGGATGGGCGCTGGCCTCGCTCGTCCCCGCGGACGCGCCCGCCGCCCACGCCGGCGCGGCCGACGGCCCCCGGCTCACGCTCGGCGCGAGCGAGGTCGCCGGCTGGTCCCGCGCCACCGTCTCCCGCCCGCTGACCGTCCTCGCGGTGCTCGCCCTCGCCGCCGTCCCGGCCGGTCTGCTCCTCGCGCCCCGGCCCGCCGCGCTGCTCGCCCTGCTCGGTCTCGTCGTCGGGGTGCCGGGCCTCGCCCTCGCCCGCGTCCGGGTGGCCGTCGACCGGCGCGGCGTCACCGTCAGGCCCTCGCTCGTGCCCCGGCCCCGGGTCCGGGTGCCGCTCGACGACGTCGTGGGCGCGGACGTCAGGGAGCTCGACACCGCCGCCGTGATCGCCGACTTCGGCGGCTGGGGGTACCGGGTCCGGGCCCACAGGACCGGCGTCGTCCTCCACACCGGCGAGGCCCTCGTCGTACGGCGGAGCAGCGGGCGCGAGTTCGTGGTCACCGTGCCCGACGCGCGGACCGCCGCCGCCCTCCTCAACACGCTCGCCGACCGCCATGGGAAGGTCTGACCGTGCTCTTCCGTGTCGACCCGGCCTCCGCCGCCCCCCTCGGCGACCAGATCGCCGCCTGCGTCCGCGGCGCCCTCGCCGACGGCTCCGCCGCGCCCGGCGAGCGCCTCCCGGCCGCCCGCGAACTCGCCGACTCCCTCGGCGTCAACGTCCACACCGTCCTCCGCGGCTACCAGCGGCTCCGCGAGGAGGGCCTGATCGAACTCCGCCGCGGCCGGGGCGCCGTCATCGTCCCCGGCGCCACCGCACCCGACCGCGCCCGCCTGGTCTCCCGGCTCCGCGAGGCGGCGACCGAGGCCCGCGAACTCGGCCTGTCGGACGAGGAGTTCCTCGACCTGGCGCGTACGAGCCTGGGCTAGCGGAGGCGCTGGCCGCTTCGCTCGGGCCGGGGATCGGGCCGGCTCCCGTACGCGCGCGCGTGGACGGCCGACATACGGTTCAGGCCAGTTCGCGTACGGGCGCGCCCTCCAGGAAGGCCTCGATGTCCTCGACCGCCTGGCCGAAGTACCGCCCGTAGTTTCCCTCCGTCACGTATCCCAGATGCGGCAGCGCGAGCACGTTCGGCAGGGACCGCAGGGGGTCGTCCACCGGCAGCGGCTCGGTCTCGAAGACGTCGAGGCCCGCCCCCGCGATCCACCGCTCCCGCAGCGCCCGCAGCAGCGCGCCGGCGTCGACGAGACCCGCGCGTGAGGTGTTGACGAGGTACGCGTGCGGGCGCATCGCCCGCAGCTCGGGCTCCCCGACCAGGCCCCGGGTGCGGTCGGAGAGCACCATGTGGAGCGAGACGAAGTCGCTGTCCGCGAACAGCTCCCGCTTGTCCTTCGCGAGCCGCACGCCGTGCTCGCCCGCGCGCTCCTCCGTCAGGTTCGGGCTCCACGCGCGCACGTCCATGCCGAAGGCGAGGCCGATCCCGGCCATCCGGGCACCGATCTTGCCGAGGCCGACGAGCCCGAGGGTCCGGCCGGCCAGGTCGGCGCCGACGGTGGACTGCCAGGGCCCGCCCTCCCGCAGCGCCCGTGCCTCGGCCGGGACGTGCCGGGCGAGGCCGAGGAGGAGCGCCCAGGTGAGCTCGGTGGGCGGTGCGGAGCTGCTGGCGGTCCCGCAGACGGTGACCCCGCGCGCGCGTGCGGCGGCGACGTCGACGGAGGCGTTGCGCATCCCGGAGGTGACCAGGAGCCGGAGCCGGGGCAGCCGGGCGAGGAGCGCGGCGTCGACGGGGGTGCGCTCGCGCATCACGACGAGGATCTCGCAGTCCTCGACGGCGGCGACGAGCGCGTCCCGGTCGGTGAGGTGCTCGCGCAGGACGCGCACGTCGACGCGGTCCGCGAGCGGGCTCCAGTCGGCGGAGGCGAGGGCGACACCCTGGTAGTCGTCGAGTACGGCACAGCGCAGCTTCATGACGGCATGATCCCGCACGGCCCCGGGGGCACGGGCCCCACCGGCCTCAGGCGGTCGGCGTGCGGCTGAAGGAGCGGCGGTAGGAGCGGGGCGGGACGCCGCGGCGGCGTACGAACTGGGCGCGCAGCACCGCCGCGCTGCCGAAGCCGACCGCGCGGGCGACCTCCTCGACCGGGAGGTCCGTGGTCTCCAGGAGCTCCTCGGCGCGGCCGAGCCGCAGGGAGAGCAGCCAGGCGTGCGGGGTGGTCCCCGTGGACGCGGCGAAACGGCGTGCGAAGGAGCGGCGGCTCATCAGGGCCCTGCGGGCGAGCTCGGCGACGGGCAGCGGCTCGTGGAGGTTCTCCCGGGCCCAGGCGAGGACGCCGGTGAGCCGCTCGTCCCGGCTGTCCTCGGGGACGGGCGTGGCCAGGTACTGGGCCTGGCCGCCGTCACGGTGGGACGGGAGCACCAGGTCCCGGGCGATGGCGTTGGCCGTGGTGGCCCCGTACTCCCGGCGCAGCAGGTGCAGACACAGGTCGAAGCCCGCGGCGGCGCCCGCGCCGGTGACGATCGGGCCCTGGTCGACGTAGAGGGCGTCGGGTTCGACGGTGACGTCGGGGTGGCGTTCGGCGAGGAGCCCGGCGAACCGCCAGTGGGTGGTGGCCCGCCGGCCGTCGAGCAGCCCGGCCGCGGCGAGCGCGAACGCGCCGACGCAGTGGGCGGCGACCAGCGCCCCGCGCGCGTGCGCCGCGGTCAGCGCGTCGAGCACGGCGGGCCCCGGTGGCGTACGGAACTCCGCCCAGGGCAGCGCGATCACCAGATCGGCGGCGGCGAGCCGGTCCAGGCCGTGCTCGACCACGAGGGGCAGTCCGACGTCGGTGCGGACGGTCCCCGGCCGGTCGGTGCAGAGCGCGAAGTCGAAGCGGGGCAGGTCCCCGCCACGGGCGTCGAACACCTCGGAGACGATCCCGGCACCGAGCATGCCGACCCGGTGCGGGGCGTAGGCGGCGACGGTCACGAAGGGCGGTGGCATGGGGGCGAGTCTGGCACGCGGGCGTGAGGCGCACGCGTGTCGAGCCGGGTCACGCGCACGCGGACGTACGTGGCACGATTCCCGCGATCGATGGCAGTGCGGCCACTCGTGGCGGGCCGGGCGCCGCAGAAAGACTGGGGGCATGACACACCACGACGACGCGCCCCGCGGCCGCACCGCCACGTACACGATCCTGACCACCGGCTACACGCTCTCCACCGGCCCGGGGGTCGCCGCCACCGTCTCCTACGTACGCGACGGCGACCGGCATGTGATCGTCGACCCCGGCATGGTGGCGAGCCGCGACCGGATCCTCGGCCCGCTCGCGGAACTCGGTCTCGGCCCCGACGACATCACCGATGTGGTGCTCAGCCACCACCACCCGGACAACACCATGAACGTCGGCCTCTTCGGCCGGGCCCGCGTCCACGACCACAAGGCGATCTACGAGAACGACCAGTGGACCGACCGCGACGCCGAGGGCCACGAACTCGCCCCGTCCCTGCGGCTGATCCGGACCCCTGGCCACAGCCCCGAGGACATCACGCTCCTCGCCGGTACCGGCGAGGGTGTCGTCGCCTTCGTGGGCGACCTCTGGTGGCGCCCGAACGGCCCGGTGGAGGACCCGGTGGCCCCGGACCACACCGTCCTGAAGGACTCGCGCCTCCGGGTCCTCGCCACGGCCGACGTGATCGTCCCGGGCCACGGCCCGGCCTTCCCGGCGGACGACACGGCACCGCTCTAGGGAGTGTGGGGACGGGCGTTCCGCCGATGGTGGGGGTGGCGCCTAGAATCGGCTTCCATGTCGAAGCCTGACGAGCTGCTCGTTGACATTGCCGCCACGGTGGAGTCCGGGCAGAGCAATCAGATGTCCCTCACGGTGGTCGTGGGGGGTGTGGTCCTCACCGGTCGGCTGGCCCCGGAAGCGCTGTGGCGACAGCGCGTGTCCGAGGTCCTGACCGACTCCACCCGCCTCGGTGAGTTCTCCGGGATCTTCAGCCCCTCCGAACGGAAGGAAGGGCCACCCACCCACCTGCACTTCCATCTCGCCCGGATCCTCCAGGGCACCGTCGGCATCCCGGAGACCGGCGGGATGTACCGGGTCGCCCTCTCGGACGTCAGCGCCTGGACGGTGGGCGACTTCCACTACTCCGACAACTGAGCGGGCCACGCACGACGACGGGCGGCGGCTGGGCAGCCGTACTCACGCGGCCACCGCCGCCCGCTCGGCCTCCCGCGTGTCGGCGGGGGCCTCAGAACGTGTCGAAACGCTGTTCGGTGGGCTGCTCAGCGGGCTGCTCGGCGGGGACGGTGAGGCAGGTGAAGCCGAGCTTCGTCATCGCCCGTACGACCTCGCCGGCACTGAAATCACGGCGGTCCTGGCGGGTGACGACCTCGCCCACCTGCTTCACGGGGAACTGGCGGCGCCCGATGACGACGACGTCACCGACGGCCGGCTCGGGCTTGACGCCCTTCATCGATTCGAGGACTCCGGCTTTGGTCAGCTCGAACGGGAAGCGGGCGATGACACAGCGCATGATGACTCCTGCGGAGAAGCGGTCCAGAAGTGGTCCAGAAGAGGGCCGGCCGGAATATTCCCGCAGCCGGCGATGAGGTGCAAAGAGCTGAGGCCCGCACCCCAAAGGTGCGGGCCTCAGCTCGTCAGCTTGTGCTACGCGTCAGCGCCTGGCGTCAGGCGGGGACGATGTTCTCGGCGGTCGGGCCCTTCTGGCCCTGCGCGATGTCGAAGCTCACCTTCTGGCCTTCCTGCAGCTCACGGAAGCCCTGGGCGGCGATGTTCGAGTAGTGGGCGAAGACGTCGGGGCCGCCACCGTCCTGCTCGATGAAGCCGAAGCCCTTTTCCGAGTTGAACCACTTCACGGTGCCAGTAGCCATGTCATTTCTCCTTCGGGGCAGTGCTCGGAGCCCACACCCTGTGTGCTCCGCGTCGCTGCGATGATCGCCCCGCCCGGAAAAAGCCCGGAAATGAAAAAGGGTGCCCAGCGCCGGATGAACCGGAAGGGGCACTCGTCGTTCGGGACCCACAACTGCAACTGATATCGACAGTAGCACGGTGGCGCGATGTGTGCCGGGTGAAGAATTGCGACACGCGCCATCCCGTGTGTTTACATGACAAATTTTCGCCCCGCGTCGCTTCGAATTCATACGGTGACGTCACCGCGATTTCCCTGCCCGGGACCGGGCAGGGAGGGGGCTGCGGCGCGACGGTGGCTCAGTGGGAGGCGGAGGACACGGCGGCGGCCTCCCACGCGAACCCGTCCGGATCGGTGAAGGGCGCGCCGGTGCCCTCGCCACCGAGCACGATCCGGTGCGATCCCTCGCCGTCGACCGGGACACCGGCGTCCTTGGCGAGGGCGCGGCGCCCGTACAGGGCGAGCTTGACGGGGCTGTCGCCGGTGGTGAACTCGACGTACTTGCGGCCGAAGCTCTTCCCGACGGTGAGGCCGTGCTCGACGTAGAACTTCCTGCTCGCGGCCACGTCCGCGGCCCCGAGCAGGAGGACGAACTGGTCCACCCGGCCGGTGGCCGGGCCGGTGTCCTTCTTCGCCGAGGTCGCGACCTTCCAGATGGTCCCGTCCGGGGCCCGGAAGGCGCCGCCGACGCCCCAGAAGGACTTCGCCACGGGCTTGAGCTCGGCGGCGCCGGCGGCCAGGGCGGCGTCGACGAGGAGTCGTACGTCGGCCGGCTGGGAGACCGTGAGCGACAGCGTGAACCCGCGGAAGCCGGTGGCCGGCGCGTCCGAGGCCCGCAGTCGCACATGGGCGCCCAGACCGGAGGCGGTGTAGAAGCGGTCGGCGGCCGGAAGGTCGGCCACCTCAAGGGTGACGGAGGCGATGGCGTTCATGGGAATCACGCTAGGCGGGGGGTGCCCGCCGGTGCTTCTCGATTCCTGACGGGTCGTGTGACCTGCTTCGCCACGCACGACGGCAGTCCGGCCTCGGCGTCCGCGACCTGACGCCGGTAGACGCTGGGCGGTACGCCGACGAGCTCGGTGAACCGGGTGCTGAAGGTGCCGAGCGAGGAGGAGCCGACCATGAAGCAGACGTCGGTGACGCTGAGGTCGTCACGGTGCAGCAGGGCCATCGCGCGCTCGATGCGCCGCGTCATGAGGTACGAGTAGGGCGACTCGCCGTAGGCCTGCCGGAACTGCCGGCTGAGGTGCCCCGCCGACATGTTCACGCCGCGGGCGAGCGCCTCGACGTCCAGCGGCTGCGCGTACTCCCGGTCCATCCGGTCGCGGACACGGCGCAACCGGGCGAGGTCACTGAGGCGCTGCGCCTCGTTCAGTGCGCTCATCCACGCAGGATGACACATGAGGAGAACCCTTTCAGCGGAGCTCCTGGACGCGGACGAGGTTGCCTGCCGGGTCGCGGAAGGCGCAGTCGCGGACGCCGTACGGCTGCTCGGTCGGCTCCTGGACGACCTCGACGTCCGCCGACTGCACCTTCTCGAAGGTGCCGTCGAGGTCGTGCGTGGCGAGCAGGATCCAGCCGTACGTGCCCTTGGCCATCATCTCGGCGATGGTGCGCCGCTCGGCCTCGGTGATCCCCGGGTCGGCACCGGGCGGCGCGAGCAGGATGGACGTACCGGGCTGTCCGGGGGGCCCGACGGTGATCCAGCGGGTCCTGCCCTGCCCGACGTCGGTGCGCACCTCGAAGCCGAGGGCGTCGCGGTAGAAGGCGAGGGAGGCGTCCGGGTCGTCGTGCGGAAGGACGGTGGTGTGAATGGTGAGATCCATGCCCACAAGCTAGTTGGGCGGGACCGCCCCCGCTTCTCGATTCCTGACGCGAGGCCCGACGCGAGGCCCGACGCGAGGCCCGACGCGAGGCCTGACGAGACGCCCGACGAGCGCCCGACGAGGCGCATCGTGGGACGTGTAGCACCGGCGGTGCCGGGCAGCCGCACCCCGAGGGCCGGGCCGCGGCCGTCCGCCCCCTTCCCTTCCACCCCGCGGCGGAGGTCGGTGCATCATGAACACGTCGATACCCCTGATCTACGCCTCGCGCGGCGAGCTGCTGATCCCCGCCACCAAGGTGACCGGCCTGCTCCGGCGGATCGGCGCCGGATGGCTGCGGTCGACCGAGGCGGGCGAGACGGACCTCGATCCCGAAACCGTCCTCGCCCTGGTCCGCCAGCTGAGCGACCTGGCCGATCAGATCGACGTCGAGTGCATCGCGGTCAGACGCCCGGCGAGCGGGCCCCCAGCGCGCGGAGGCGCGGACCGGGACCGCTGAGCGGTCCTTCAGCCCGGGTCCTTGAGGCCCGTCGCCCGCCCGCTCTCGTCCCACTCGACCTCCAGGACCCGGGCGACGGCCTCGCGGTCGACCGGGCCGAAGAGGTGGGGGAACAGGACGTCCGCGTCGGCCCCGGGCGGCGGAGCGGGAGCCGCCGCCTCGAACTCGAGCCGGGACGTCAGCCGGTCCTCGTCCAGCAGCAGCGCCAGGAGCGGTCTCGGCGCGCTCCGGTAGAAGGCGTTGACGACCGCGAGGGTCGTCCGCACGTCGGGGGAGCAGTGGACGAAACCGTCCTCCGCGAGGGAGGCGGGCGCGTACGGGACGTCGGGGCGGGCGTTCCACTCGCCGGAGGGCACGACGTGGTAGATCATGAACCATTTTCCCACGCGCCCGCGTGCCGGCCGGCGGGCCGGTCGACGTACGACTCCAGCGTGCCCCGGCGCCGTACGTCGAGCGTCGCGCAGTGGAAGGAGCCGCCGAACGGGGCGTAGTGCTGGAGGTCGCAGGGGATCGGCTCGAAGCCCCAACGCTCCAGGGCGCGCAGCGTGCTGGTGTGGTTCCGCTCCGCGATCACCCGCTTCTCGTCGACCATGAGGATGTTCATGCTGAGCCACTTCCCGCACATCGAGGTGAGCCTGAGCAGCCGCTCGTCGATCGGATCGGGCTGGGGGGCGACGAGCACGTCCCACGAGCTCAGGACGTCGGGCAGACGGTCGACGTCGACGTACTCCGGGTTGACGAGCACCTTGCCGGGCGCGAGCGGGAGGAACGTCGTGTCGATGTGCATCGGCGTGCGGCAGCGGCTCTCGATCTCGTGGATGCGGTAGCCGGGGCCGAGGTGGCGGCGCAGCCATTCGATGCCCATGCGGTTGGTGACGTTGCTCCGCGTCACGAAGAGGTCGCGTCCCGCACGGACGAAGTCCGCCGCGTCGAAGACCGGCTCGAACTCGGTGAGGATGTAGCGCATGGGCTCGCCGTCCCGGGGGGTACGGAAGTCCGCGTCGAACAGTTCGTCGGTGAGCTGCGGTTTCGGCGCCGCCGTCCAGCGCGCGCCGCGCCGGAAGTAGTCCTTGATGAGCGCGCGGTACGTGCCGGTCTCGAAGTACCGGCACGGCCAGGCCCCCGGCGTCTCGATGATCTCGTCACCGATCACGAGCAGGACGTCGCGCGGGCAGGCGTTGCAGAAACCTCGGGAGGACCAGTGGGGGGTCGCGAAGCGCTGCTTGTGGTCGACCGCGTCGGGCCGCGTGACGGTGACGCCGAGCGACCGCAGGAGGGCGATGAAGCCGTCGAGCTCCTCCTGCGCCCGCTCGACCAGCATGCGCGGGTACCGGAAGCCGGCGGAGAGGCCCTGCCAGCGTGCCGCCCACGGGGGGATGTTGCAGGAGACGACCGGATGGCCGGAGGGGATCGTCGCGCCTTCGAGGCGCCCGACGACGATCTCCTCCAGGGGATCCCACTCGTTGTGCGAGGAGACCGGCGACGCGAGGGGCGCGGGGCCGCCGGCCGTCGCGGCGGAGGGCGCCGCTGCCGGCGCGTCGGGGGTCTGTATCCGTGGTGCTGGCACGGCCGCCTCCTGGAATCGGTCAGGACACCCGAGGTGCTTGGTGCGGCTGCCCCTGTTCCCCTCCCGGCATGCGTACGGAAGGGGAACAGCGAGGTCGGAAGGGGAACAGCGAGGTCGGAAGGGGAACCGGCTGCCCGTCCGACCCGACCCCTGCTCCGTGTCCCGCCGCTACCGCCCGACCACCGCGTCGATGCGGGCCAGCTCCTCGGCGTCGAAGTCCAGGTTTCCGATCGCGGCCACGCTGTCCTCCAGCTGGCGCACGCTGCTCGCGCCGACCAGGGCGGAGGTCACCCGACCGCCGCGCAGCACCCAGGCGAGGGCGAGCTGAGCCAGGTTCTGGCCGCGGTCCTTGGCGATGTCGTCCAGGGCCCGCAGCCGGGCCACCAGGTCCCCGGTGACGGCGTCCCTGTTCAGGAAGGGGCTGTCGCTCGCGGCCCGCGAGTCCTCGGGGATGCCGTCCAGATAGCGCCCGGTGAGCAGGCCCTGCTCCAGCGGGGAGTACGCGATGGAGCCGACCTGGAGCTCGTCGAGCGCGTCGAGGAGGCCCTCGTCCTCCGGGCGCCGGTCGAGCATCGAGTAGCGGGGCTGGTGGATGAGGAGCGGGGTGCCGAGCTCGCCGAGGATGCGGGCGGCCTCGCGGGTCTGCTCCGCCGAGTAGTTGGAGACGCCGACGTAGAGGGCCTTGCCCCGCTGGACGGCGGAGTGCAGGGCACCCATCGTCTCCTCCAGCGGGGTGTCGGGGTCGAAGCGGTGCGAGTAGAAGACGTCGACGTGGTCGAGCCCGAGCCGCTTCAGGCTCTGGTCGAGCGAGGCCAGCAGGTACTTGCGCGAGCCCCATTCGCCGTACGGGCCGGGCCACATCAGGTAACCGGCCTTGGTGGAGACGATCAGCTCGTCGCGGTGGGGCGCGAGGTCGGTCCGCAGGACGTCGCCGAGGGCGGACTCGGCGGCGCCGGGCGGCGGGCCGTAGTTGTTCGCCAGGTCGAAGTGGGTGACGCCGAGGTCGAAGGCGCGGCACAGGATCGCGCGCTGGGTGTCGGCCGGGCGGTCGGGGCCGAAGTTGTGCCACAGGCCCAGGGAGAGCGCCGGGAGCTTCAGACCGCTGCGTCCGGTGCGGCGGTAGGGCATGTCGGCGTAGCGGCCGGGGTGTGCGGTGTACAACGCGACTCCAGGGGTGAGGGACGGTGTCCCCCGACTCCAGGAGTGAGGGGACGGCGTCCATCTCATCCGGCTCGCGGCCATGCGTCCAACAGGAGAATCCGATGGGATTCAGCAGTCAGGATTCTCAATCGATGGCTAGGCTCCTCCCTCATGGAACTCCGCCATCTCCAGCACTTCGTCGCCGTCGCCGAGGACCGGCACTTCACCCGGGCCGCGGAACGGCTGCTGGTCTCCCAGTCGGGCCTGTCGGCGTCGATCCGGGCCCTGGAGCGGGAGCTGCGGGCGCCGCTGTTCGTACGGACCACCCGCCGGGTGACGCTGACGGAGGCCGGGCGGGCGCTGCTCGTCGAGGCGGAGCGGATCCTGGCGCACGTGCGGGCGGCGCACGAGGCGGTCGCCGCCGTGCAGGGCGTGCTGCGGGGGACGCTCGCGCTCGGGACCGAGCAGTGCATCGCGGGGGTGCGTACGCCGGGACTGCTCGCCGCGTTCCGGCGGCGGCACCCGGACGTGGAGATCCGGCTGCGGCAGTCGGGCTCGCCCGACCTGGCCGAGGAGGTCGCGGCGGGCCGCCTCGACCTGGCGTTCGCGTACCGCACGCGCGCGGACACCGACCAGCTGCGCTCGGTCTCCCTCGCGGCCGAGCCGATGACGCTCCTCTGCCACCCCGACCACCCGCTCGCCACGGCCGGGCCCGCCCTCTCGCCCGCTGACGTGGCCGGGGAGGTCTTCGTCGACTTCCACCCCGACTGGGGCCCGCGCCAGGCCACGGACACGGCGTTCGCCGCGGCGGGGGTGCGCCGCACGGTCGCCCTGGAGGTGAACGACGTCCACAGCCTGCTCGACCTGGTGGACGAGAACCTCGGCGTCGCCGCCGTCCCCCAGCACTTCCGCCACAAGCGCGCGTCCCTGATCGCCACGCCCCTGAAGGGCACGGCGGAAGCGGCGTACGAGACGGTCGCCCTGCTCCCGCCCCCGGACGTCACGAGCCCCGCGGCCCGCGCCCTGATGACCCTCCTGGAGACGGGCGGCCACTGACCGGGGCACGGTCCGCGCTTGTCCACCGACCGGTGGACGCCGGGTTCCACCGGTCGAGGCTGCCGGGAGGCCGGTCGCGCGAACCAGCATGTGAGGCATGAGAAATCGCCCGGTACGCATGGCCCGCTGGAGCGCCCGACACCCATGGAGCGCGATCACCGGCTGGTTCGTCTTCGTCGTCCTGTGCCTCGGCGCCGGCCTCATCGTCGGGGGCAACGCGGCCACCACCGAGGACTTCTGGGTCGGGGAGGCGGGCCGCGCCGAGTCGATCGCGACCGAGGGCGGCCTCCAGCGCCGGCCCACCGAACACGTCCTGATCCACGCGCGGAACGGCCCTCTGGACGAGCGGGCGGCCGGTTCCGCCGTACGTGACCTCACCCGCCGCATGGCCGCCCTGCCCGAGGTGGACAGCGTGGCGGCCCCGGTCCGTTCGCGGGACGGCAGCGCCCTGCGCGTGGCCGTGGTCCTGAAGGGCGCCGAACTCGACGCCAAGAAGAACGTCGCCGCGCTCCTCGACCAGACGGCGAAGGTGGCCGCCGCCCACCCCGGCCTGGTCGTGGAGGAGACCGGTTCACCCGCCATCAGCAAGGGCGTCAACGACCAGCGCGACGACGACCTCGCGCTCTCCGAGCGCATCACCCTGCCGGTCACGCTCGTCATCCTGCTGATCGTCTTCGGCTCGGTGGTCATGGCCGGCGTGCCGCTGCTGCTCGCGCTCTCCTCGATCGCCGCCACCATAGGCCTGGCCATGCTGGCCTCCCACGTCCTGCCGGACCCCGGGGTCGGGACCAACATGATCCTGCTCATCGGCCTCGCGGTGGGCGTCGACTACACGCTCTTCTACCTCAAGCGCGAACGCGAGGAACGGGCCCGCGCCGACGGCAGGCTCAGCGCCGAGGCGCTGGTGGAACTCGCGTCGGCGACGGCCGGCCGGGCCATCGTCGTCTCCGGCCTCGCGGTGATCGTCTCCACCGCCACCCTCTACCTGGCCACGGACGTCATCTTCTCCTCCCTCGCGACGGGCACGATCCTCGTCGTGGCGGTCGCCGTGATCAGCTCCCTCACCGTGCTCCCCGCACTCCTGGTGAAGATCGGCCACCGCACCGAACGCCGCGCCGCCAGGAAGGCCGCGCGCCGGGCGAGCCGGGGCGAGCCGGTCCGTACGAAGCGGGTGAAGCCCGAGAACGGCAGGGTGTTCGACGCCCTGCTGCGCCCCGCGCGGCGGCATCCCGCGATCACCCTGTGCGTATCCGTACTGCTCATGCTCGGTATAGCGGCGCCCGCTCTGGGCCTGGAGCTCATCGACCCGGGCAAGGACACCTTCTCCCGCGACATCCCGGCCATGCAGGTCTACGACCGGCTGACCGCGCGGTTCCCGGAGGTACTGGTCAGGCACGAGGTCGTCGCCCGCTCCACCCCCGACCGGGCCCCGCAGGTCAGGGAGGCCCTGACGGAGCTGGCGCGACGGGCCCAGGCGGACCCGCTGTTCACCCGGAACGCCGAGCCCGCGGTGCGGACGTCGGCGGACGGCCGGATCAGCGTGCTCGAACTGTCCGTCCCGTACCCCGCACCCTCCAGCCGGGCGATCGCGTCACTCGACCATCTCCGTGAGGAGTACCTGCCCGCGACGGTCGGCGAACTGCCCGGTGTGGAGACGGCGGTGAGCGGTGACGTGGCGCGCGGCCAGGACTACGTGGAGCACGAGCAGGGCAAGCTGCCCCTGGTCATCGGGTTCCTTCTGCTGCTGACCTTCCTGATGACCGCGGTCGCCTTCCGCTCGGTGGGCATCGCCCTGATCGGCGTACTCCTCAACCTGCTGTCCGCCGCGGCCGCGCTCGGCGCGCTCGTCCTGGTCTTCCAGGGAACGTGGGCGGAGAACCTGCTGGACTTCGACTCCCTGGGCGCGATCGCGTCGCGGGTGCCGCTCTTCCTCTTCGTGATCCTCTTCGGCCTTTCCATGGACTACCAGGTGTTCGTGGTCAGCCGGATCAAGGAGGCCATGGAGAACGGGATGACGGCCCGCGCGGCGGTCGTCGACGGCATCGGCCGGTCGGCCAAGGTGGTGACCAGCGCGGCCACGGTGATGGTCACGGTGTTCGCGGCCTTCGTCTTCCTGCACCTCACGGAGATGAAGCAGATGGGCTTCTGCCTGGCGGTCGCGGTCCTGCTGGACGCCGTGGTCATCAGGATGATGATCCTGCCGTCGATCCTGCTGCTGCTCGGCGAGCGGGCCTGGTGGCCCCTGCGCCCCGCGCCGAGGACAGCGAACGCCGCCCCCGTCACGCCTCCCCTCCAGAACGTACGCTGACGACATGCTTCAACTGCCGCGCCGCGGCGACCCCTTCCTGATCTGGGCACTCCACTGGTGGGAGGGGTTGTCCTGGGCGCTGATCGCCCTCGTCACCCTGATCACCGTCCTCGGTGACGCGCCCACGACGACGAAGTACGGGATGTCGGCCCTCGTGGCCGTGCTTGCGCTCTCCTACGCGCTGGTGCGCCGCCACCCCGACAACCCCGTCCTTCGCCCCTACGGGTATCTGTGCGTCCTGGTCGTCACGCTGGGCGGACTCTCCTACGTCGGCGACGGCCTCGGGGTGTTCTACACCGTGACGCTCGCGCAGTTCGTCGTCTTCGCGGACAGCGTCAGGTCCGCGGTCGTGTCCACCGGCCTCGGCGCCGTGGCGATCACCCTCGGCGGAACGCTGCGGGAGGGCTGGCGGGCCGACGTACTCGCCACCAACACCGTCTCCTCGCTCGCCGTGTACGCGGTGGGGCTCCTGATCGCGGTACTGACGCCCCGGGCGCTGGCACTGCGAGACGAACGGGCGCGACTGCGGGCCGAGTTGAAGACCGCGCGCAGGGAGCTGGCCGAGGTGTACCAGCGACAGGGCGCGGCGGAGGAGCGCGAGCGTCTGGCCCGGGAGATCCACGACACCCTCGCCCAGGGCTTCGCCTCCATCATCGTGCTCGCCGAGGCGGCCAGGTCCGGCCTCGCCGTGGACGTCGGGAGAAGCGCCCTCCAGCTGCGGTCCATCGAGCAGACCGCCCGGGAGAACCTCGCCGAGGCCCGAGTCCTCGTCGGCGCCGCGCCCCGCAGCGGCGTGGCCGCCGGATCGGTCGCCACGACGCTCCGCCGCACCGTGGACCGGTTCACCGAGGACACCGGGCTCGTCGTCACGGCGGAGCTCCCTGACATCGAGTGCGACCAGCCGACCCGGGTGGCGCTGTTGCGGTGCACCCAGGAGTCCCTGGCCAACATCCGCAAACACGCGGCCGCCTCCACGGTGGGCGTCGTCCTGGCGAGGCACCCCGCCGGCGTCGAGCTGGAGATCACCGACGACGGCCGCGGATTCGTGGTCGAGGAGTCCCACGGCTTCGGCCTCGACGGCATGCGCAAGCGCCTCGCCGAATTCGGCGGCGACCTCACGGTCACGAGCTCGGTCGGCGGCGGCACCAGGATCCTCGCGATGATTCCGATGAACGGCCAGGAGTGACATGACGAGCGCGACGACGACTGCGAAGCCGACAAAGGTCCCCCTGCGCGTCATCCTGGCCGACGACCATACGGTGATGCGCGCCGGCCTGGTCGCGCTGCTGTCCTCCGAGCCCACCATCGACATCGTCGGCGAGGCGGGAGACGGCCGCGAGGCCGTACGGCTCGTGGAACAGCTGGAGCCGGATGTGGCGCTGCTCGATCTCCGGATGCCCGTACTCGACGGCGTGGGCGCCACCGTCGAGATCGTCAGGAGCCCGGCGCGGACCCAGGTGCTCATCCTGACCACGTACGACACCGATGAGGACATCGAGCGCGGCGTCGAGGCGGGAGCGACGGGCTATCTCCTCAAGGACGCGACGCGCGACCAGCTCGTCGAAGCCATCCACGCGGCGTCCCGGGGCGAGACCGTCCTCGCCCCTCGGGTCGCGCAACGGCTGGTGGCGAAGATGCGGCAACCGGTGCCCGTCACCCTCACCGCACGCGAGTCCGACGTACTGGGCGGGGTCGCCGACGGGCTGTCCAACGCGGAGATCGGCCGGCGTCTGTTCATCGGAGAGGCCACGGTGAAGACCCATCTCCTCCGCATCTTCGCCAAACTCGACGTCAGCGACCGCACGCGCGCGGTGGTCGTGGCGATGAACGGCGGGCTGCTTCCCAGGCGTTGACGGCGATCCGTCACGCCCGGCCGCATGCGATTGCCCCCTGCGAGGGGCCGATCGCGGACTACCGTAGGCGCAATGACTACACGATCTACGTCAGCCGACCGGCCCGCGTCCGTGGCCCTGGCCGAGGCGCCCAGGCGCCAGGCCCGTAACTCCGCCGCCTTCTGGGCCGCGACCGGCCGGTCCAGGGGCCATGAGGTCATCCGGCGCCGCGGATTCGTCGCGGTCGACGGCGGCGTGCGCGCCGGCCTGCGGGTCCTGGTCCAGGAGCCGGTCCTCGACGCGGGTGAACTGGCCGAGGTGAGCGAGCTGGTACGCCGAGCCGCAGGCCCGGTGACCGCCGAGGATCCGTTCAGCTCGACCGACCTGAGCCACCTGGACATGCGTCATTGGCAGATGCCGGTCATGCTGCGCCCGCCCGGGCCCGTCGGCGAGCCGGCGCTGGACGTGATCCGGGTACGGCGGCCCGAGGACCTCCAGGCGGCCGAGCGGATCGTGATCGAGGGCTTCGGGCTGGCCGGATTCACGCCCTACCACCCCGGTGAGCTGTTCCCGGCGGCGCTGATCGAGCAGCCGGGCGTGGACGTGTTCCTCGCCACGCACGAGGGCGTCCCCGCGGGAGCCGGCGTCAGCGTCGTGGACGACGGTGTCGGCAGCCACTACTGGGTCGGTACGTCGTCGGCCTTCCGGTCGCGTGGCGTGGGGCGGGCCGTCATGCTCGGCTCCCTCGCCCACCTGGCGGACCTGCCGGTCACGCTCACCGCGTCGAAGCTGGGCAGGCCGCTGTACGAGTCGCTGGGGTACACCGTCGCGGCGCCCTCGACCTGGTGGGCCTCTCAGTGACGCCGCCGCGGTAGCTCCCGCCGGCGCGCGTCCGCACACCCCGACCGCCCACCGGGCGGACACGACCGCGCTCGGCACCGGCGGAAGCGGGTAACGTCCTTGTCATGTTCTTCCACACGCCGATTCACGCGTGGAGAGCGTGACGGGCTCCCGCTGACGTCCTTCGACGTCGCGCGCCCGTCCCCCACCGATGAATCCGTGTTACCGGGAGAACCCATGACCGTGAGCAAGAACATCAACAACCCCGTGGGCCAGGGCGGCGGCCAGCGCAAGAGGCAGTCCCGCGCCGAACGGCAGAACAACGGTCCGCACCGCAACCTCGACCGCCGGGGTGCCGCCGACCAGAAGGCCGAGCTGGTGCGCAAGATGCGCGAGAAGGCAGGCGCGACCGGGAGCACCGGGCAGACGGGCGACAACAGCGCCCAGAGCTGACACACCGCCGCTGCGGATCGACTACGCGACGGGCTCGGCGTCACCTCTCGCCGGGGCGAGCTCCTTCGGGCCGTAGAGGGCCGCGGTCTCTCCTGTGACCAAGGCCCAGTAGCGGTCCCCGAAGGACCAGTGCCACCACTCCGTGGGGTAGTTCACCAGCCCCGCGGCCGTGAGCACGGTGCCCAGCAGCTTCCGGTTGGCGCGGGCGTCGTCGCTGATGTTGGTGGCGTGGGTGTAGCAGGCACCGGCGCTCTCCTCCGGGTCCGCGTTCATGCGCGTGCCCAGGTCCAGCTCGCGCCCGTCGGCATCGGCGAGGGTGAGGTCGACGGCCGCGCCGGCACTGTGCGGGGCGATGTCGGGGGGTGACACGTACCTGCTCGCCGCCGAGTGGATCTGTGGGGAGGACCACTCGGGGTTGGCGGCTCGCAGCTGGTCGGCGTACTCCTCGAAGTACTCCCGCTGGAGGGAAGGGGGCCGGTACCCCTCGACGAACAGCAGCCGCATGCCCACCGGAAGCATCGTCTGTGCCGTGAGCAGCCGCTCCAGCAGACCTTCCCGCAGGTGGGCGAAGGCGTCCGCAGGGTCCTGCTTGCGGGTGTCGACGAGCAGCAGGCCGCCGAGGCGGACGTCCACGAGGCGTTCGCCGGACTCGATCACAGGCACGGCGGCGACCTTCGGATCCGACATCAGCACGATCTCGCTCATGGTGCCGCCCTTCATCCGGCCGGCGTGGCCGAGGGGCGCACGCCGAACCACTGCTCCGCGCCGTACTCCTCGAACCGCTCGACCTCGATGAAGCCCAGCTTCGCCGCGAGGCGCATCGCCCGGCCGTTGGCGCTCCGGGTCGAGAGCACCACGGGTTCGCCGGGACGTGCGCCGGCGAACCAGTCGAGTGCCGCTGCGCACGCCTCGAAGGCGTACCCGCGTCCCCATGCCTCCGGCAGGAACAGGTAACCGAGCTCGGCTTCCCCGGCCTCCGGGCGGACATGCCCCCGGCGCTCGGCACCGCGGGGGTCGAGCGTGACCACGCCGATCATCGTTCCGTCGAGTTCGACCACGAAACAGCCGGGGCGTCGGCCCGGCACTTCGGGCACGGCGCGCTCGAGTTCGTCGCGAGGCCGGGCGCCACCGATGTGGGTTCCCACCTCCGGCGAGGCGAACAGCTCGACGAACGCCGCGCGGTCCCGGGCCTCGGACTCGCGGAGCACGAGCCGCTCGGTCGGTATCGGGGCGGGCGGCCAGGCGAAGGCTCCGGGTTCGATCACGGCCGGAAACCTATCGCACGCCCGTGAGAACGATCGGCGGAGAAGCCGGGCTCCTGCCTGGCGATCTTTTTCCATCGGTCCGCAACCGGGACCGCTTCGGCGCGCGTGTCGATGATCTGAGAAGCGCGAAGCGGGAAGTCGTTGTCCGCATGGCCGTCACGGGGGTTCGAACCGTCTGGCCGAGAGGACGAGTGAGCGCGGGGCGGCGAGCGGACGGGGGCGGCACGGCGTGGACCATGATCAGGTGCTCGAAGCGTTTCGGCTGGAATGCGAAGCCCTCGGCGACGCCGTGGCCGGACTCTCCGAGGGCGAGTGGAACCTCCCGACACGCTGTACTCCCTGGACCGTACGCGACCTGCTCGGGCACGTCTGCGTGGTGATCGACTGGCTCCCGGCCATGCTGGACGCCCCGGCACCCCGCGAGGCGGAGATCTCCGCGGTGGAGTACTACCGCCCGGACGGCCGCTTCTCACCGCAGACCAACGGCAAGCGGATCGCCTTGGCCCAGGACCGTGCGGCGCGGCCGGCCGGCGGCGCCGCCTTCGCCGAGGACTTCACCGCGACCTGGCGGCGGGTCGACCGGCTGTGCCGGGCCCAAGCAGGCGGTCGGACAGTGCGGACACGCCATGGCGACGCCATGCTCCTGTCGGAGTTCCTCCTCACCCGCGTCGTGGAAGTCGCCGTCCACGGCATCGACCTGGCCGACGCACTCGGACGCGAAGCCTGGCTCACACCGGCGGCTGGTGACGCCGTGACGGAGCTGCTCCTCGGCCCTGAGCACGCCGCGGCGGCCGACGAGCTGGAGTGGAGCCGTCACCGCCTCCTGCGCAAGGCCACCGGCAGAGAGCCGCTGGACGAAGTGGAGGCCGCGCGGATCGATCAGCTCGGCATCCGTTGGCTCGCCCTGGGCTGACGTCCCTCCCCAGGTGCTGAACCGGGCGGCCGCCCGCCTCCCTGTAGGGAGAAGGCCTCGGTGATCCACGAGACGGTGCGCCCGCTCACCGCCGCCTCGTCCGGTGACGGATCGGAGTCCGTCGCACCCGCACGGAGCTGGTCGGCGCACGCCGTGGATGGAGACGGAAACGGATACGCCTCGTGGCCCGATGCCGAAGCCGTCGTCACGAGTGGGAGCTAGCCCGCCTCGCGTCGAGCCGCACTCGTGCCAGAGGTGGACGCCTGCGCGTCCTCGTCGAACAGGAAGGCTTCGGTCTCCCCGAAGTCGGGAGCCTGGAAGGGATGTGTGGAGGGATGCGGTGATGCTGAAGCGGCGCAGGGGGACGCCTCTACCGGAGCGGAGAACGGCGAGGTCAGGTCGATGGGAGGGGTCCTCTTCCTTGCGGGTCCATGAACGGATCTGGTGTGCCGTGACCGGGCACGGCGGTCCTACAGCTTGCTCATCTTGGCGTACGGACTCAGGATCCGCTCTTGCGCCGAGCCGAAATCCACGACCGCCGCGATCCCGTCCTCGACGCCGGTGACCCGGCCGAGGCCGTGCACGTCGTGTGTGACCTGGTCGCCTACGGCGAACTGCTTGGGAGGCAGCGCGACGGGGGCTTTGAAGGGGCTGGTGGGCAAAAAGCGCTTCGGTGCACTGGGCTTTGTCATTGCTGCCAGTATGCGCCCGCACGTAACCGCTACGCCCGTTCACGTCCGCAGCGCGAAGCAGCTGAGAAGAGTCTCGCCGAGAAGGCCCTCCGAGCGGACGTGGACGGGGCAGACTCCCAGGCCCTGGGCGGCGGGCTTGGTGCCGCGCAGACGGGCCCCGATCTCGGCGACGACGAGGTCGCGCGAGGCGGAGGTGTCGCCGGCGTACGGGGCGAGGCCCCCGACGGCAGGATTCATCGGCCGGTCGTCACGTACGCGGACCGTGCCGGTGCGCCCGAAGCGCCGGTAGGGGAAGGGAAGGCGGCACCGCGGAGGATGGCCTGCTCGGCGGGGGTGGCCCGGCGGATCCATGCGGGTGCGAGCGCCGCGTAGGTGGTGACGTCGTGCCACCGGCCCTGGGTGTGGAACAGTTCCCGCAGCGTGGCCTCGGGCTGCAGCCCGGCCGCGAGCATCACCTCGCGCATCCGGGTGTGATCGGCGCGGTGCCCGGCCCAGATGCGGTGCAGCCCCAAGTGACCGAATCCATAGGCCATCAGGAGGCGCCCCGCTTCGTGCCCGTGACCCCGCACAGGTGCGTCGGGGAGCAGGACCAGGCTGGTGAGCATGGCGTTGCGCCCGTAGTCCTCGATGAGCAGGCCCATGGTGCCGACCATGACGTCCTGGCCAGGTGGACAGACGGCGAGGGTGTGCTTGCGTCGCGGATGGGTGTAGGGCTGGGCGAGATGCTGCGCGAACGCGTCCTGGGCCTGACGGGCGTCCATCCGGTCGACACCGAGGTAGCGAGTGAGCACACGGTGGGTGTGGATGCGCTCGAAGGGGGCCAGGTCGGTGGCCCGCAGTTCGCGCAACCACAGGTGTTCACCGTGGAGTTCGGGAAGGTGGTTCACCGGGCTGCTCCCGCGGGGACAGGCTCGGCGTCGATGACGCCGATGATCTCTTCGAGGTCCGTGTAGTAGCGGCCCGAGACCACGGGCGCGCCGAGCAGGATGCGGCGCGCGGTGTCGGTGACCAGGGCGCCGCCCAGCGTCACCCCGCTGGCCAGCTGTGGCCAGCTGGACAGGGAGTGCCCGATCCGACCGAGAGCATCCTTCATGGCAGGACTGAGCCGGCTCTCGTCGCAGACGCGCAGCAGGTAGGCCAAGGCGTCCGCCGGTGTGAGACGCCGTACGTCCTCGGCACTCAGGTCGCCGCCCCGGCCGTGGAACAGAGGACGGTCCGGCTCCAGGTCGAAGCGCTCGACGTCCAGCATCCCCCGGTCGTTGGTGTCCATCAGGACGGGGACACCGTGCCGTCGTGCATGCTCGCGAGCGGCGGTCTTCACCCAGGGGGTGTCACACTCCTCGATCACGAGGTCGAGCGGACGGTCCGCGGCGCCGAAGAAGGCGTCGATGGTGTCCTCGGTGAGTCCCTCCGGCCACAGCTCGATGTCGAGGTAGGGGTCGATCTCGTACATCTGCCGTGCGCACAGCTCTGTCTTGGGCAGCCCCAAGTCGTGCACGCCGGCCCGCAACCGGTTGAGGTTGCTGAGTCCGAGAGTGTCGAAGTCGGCCAGACGAAACGATCCTGCGACGCCCTCTATGGCACAGGTGAGCGCCGCACTGTTGCCCACCGACAGGCCGATCACCCCGATCCGCCGCGCGAGCAGACGCCGCTGCTCGGCAGTGGTGATCTTGCCCCGGTTGCGGTCGGTGCGCACCCGTCGGAACTCCTCGCAGGGCAGCACATGCACGAGGCGCCCGGACCACGGGTACCACGCCCACGTTCCGTAACGGCTGAGCTCGGCGCCACCGGTCAGCTCTTCCACGGCTTCCGCCAGCCGACGTCCCGTGAGGACGTCATGAGGGCGCGAGCAGCGCGCCAGTTCGGCGAGCTGCTCGTCGATGCGGTCATGTCGCTCGCGCACGCGGCCGGAGTCGAGCAGGGCGTCGAGGACGGCCCGGTCGTCCTCCTCGGCGGGGCGTAGAAGGGTGGGACGGACGGAGAGCTCCCGTCCCGGTGGCATCGGCATGGAGTACTGCGGGTCACCCGTACTTTCGGGAAACGAATTGATCACGAGGCCGGAAGCTACCAGCGTGTGATCTTTGAATCCCTCTGCGCGAGGGGGCGTACGTGGTCGAATTCGTGCGCGGTATTTCACCACCTCACGCCCCCTTGCACCGACGCGCTCCCGAAGGCGACCTTGGCCAGGTGGCACAACGCTTTTCGCCACGCCGGACCAGCGCGGAGAAAGTCGTACCGGGCGCGGCAAACGGGTGACGGCCCGGGAAAGTCATCTCTTATGATCGCGCCGCGCCGACGCCCTACAGGGGTGGTTCACCGCCGGCCGCCCAGGCGAGCATCTCGCCGGGGTCGGCATGGGCGGCCTCGCTGCGGTACGACTCGTAGGCAACCGCACCCACCAGCCTGCGTGCGGTGTCCTCGCCCGCCTCGCGCAGCGGGGCCACGTCCGGAGCGCCACGCTGCGGATGCCCCACCGCGTCCCACAGCCGCTGGCCCGCGCCGGATGCGAGCGCCGCGGAATAGCCGTCTCCGTTGGCGGAGAAGGCCGCGGCCAGCATGTCGAGGCCCAGCGCGATGCCGAAGGTGTCGCCGATCTGCTGCTTCGCGTGCAGCATCGAACGGGCGTACTCCAGGGCCAGTTCACTGTCCCCCTCACGCAGCGCGATCACACACATCTGGTAATCGGCATACGAGCGGATCCAGTGCTCGCCCATGGCGACACACTCCGCGCGCAGGACCGTGGCCGACTCCAGACTCTCCTCCAACTCCCCGAGCCCGGTGAGGGCGAACAGACGCAGCATCCGGCACATCATCACGGCCTGGGGAGCGGCGTCCGTGCCGTGTGCGTCCGCGTTCCGCAGGGCCTGCTCCAGAAGCTCCAGGCTCGGCCGGGGATTGCCCCGCAGAAGGTCGCTCATGGCCTGCAGATAGGCGGCCCGCAGCAGCGCCGCCGCATCCCCGGTGACACGGGCGTGCTCCAGGCACTGGCGCGCCAGGTGCGTCCCCGCGGCATGATTTCCCTGCAGGAGATAGGTCAAGCCGAGGGCCCACAAAGCTCGTTGCCGCACGGGCCCCTGGCTGTCGCAGGCCTTCAGCGTGCGTGAGAGATAGAGCTGCGCGGTGTGCGCATGTCCGCAGCAAGTCCAGTAGAAGCCCGTCAAGGTGGCCAGCTCGAGCGCCGCGTCGACGTCGTGGACGATCAAGTGGTCCAGGGCCGCACACAGATCGGGGTGCGCCTCCTTGATGGTGCGATACCAGCCGGTCTGCTCGGCACTCGTCCACGTGGCGTCCGCATGCCGCGCCTCAGTCAGGAAGTACGAGGCGTGCCGGCTCGCCATCGCGTCCAGCTCGCCGAGCTCGGCGAGCCACAGACGTCCGTATTCACGCACCGTGTCGAGCAACAGGTAGCGCCCGCGTCTGCGGGTCACGACGGACTTGTCCACCAGCCTCTCCAGAGCGTGGCCCACGTCGAGGGCGGAGAGCGGCCCACCGGCGCACAAGGCCACTGCCAGGGTCTCGTCGAAGTGCCCTTGGACAATGGACAGCCGCGCCCACAGCAGACGCTCCGCAGGCGTGCACAGTTCATGGCTCCACCCCAGGGCGGTCCGCAGCACGTCGTGCCGGCGGGGCGCCACTGGACGCACCTCATCCTCCCCCCGGCTCAACTCGTGCCGCGGGCGCCGCAGAAGGTCCTCGATGCCGCAGTGCCGCAGTGCCCCCGCGGCGAGCTCCAGCGCCAACGGAAGCCCGTCGAGGTAGGAACACAGCTCGGTGACCTGGTTCAGGTCCCCGGGCTCGGGCACGTGCCCCAATTCCGTGGCACGCCGCAGAAACAACTCGGGGGCATCCGTGGCACACGGCAGCGGTTCGACGACAACGACGTACTCCCCGTCCAGGTGGAACATTTCGCGGCTGGTGGCCACGATCCTCAGATGCGGACACTTCTCGAGCAGCCTCCGCAGCAGGCTCCGGCACGCGGTCAGCACATGCTCACAGGAATCGAGCACGAGCAGCAGTTCGCGATCGCCGATCCAGTCGCAGATCACATCCACCGGCATCCTCGGCGTGTGATCGGACAGACCGCACGCATCAGCCACGAGCGCCGCGAGCAGGCCGTCATCGCGCAGCTGCCACAGATCCGCCCAGCAGGAATCCTCCGCGGCGGCCACCAGGCCGAGGTCCACCACCTGCCGCGCAAGCCGCGACTTGCCGACGCCCGCCACACCGGTCACGGTCACCAGCCGGCAGACCTTCAACGCGCTCTGGAGCTCAGCCAGTTCCCGCTCGCGCCCTACGAACACGGCCCCCATCCTTCCCCTACCCGTGGATAGGCTTCCGGCCCGGCGCGACGGCCTCCTTCATGCCGACGGGCTGCACAGAGGGACACGTATCGCGTGTCCTGCGGCAAGACCCCGGAGCTGGGGCCGCGCCGAGAACGAAAGCGTGCACGCATCCTGGCAGCCCGGGCCTGATCACGGAATACGAATGACGATGGTCGAACCGGCACCACCACCGAGACCGTCACAGGGACCCGGCAGTCGCCGCCTGCCGTACCGTCCCGGCCCGGCTGCGTGGAACGCTTTCACGCCGATGACCGCCGTGACGGCGACCTGGCGGCGCCGAGGGAACGCGTCTCGGTGGGCAGGTCGGCGTGGCCGCGCCGCAGCTGGTCGAGCCCGCTGAGGGCGGCGGTGCCCCAGGTGCCGAGGCCGGCGATCAGGAGAGCGGAGCCGGTGCGGTGTGCGCGCCCAGAGAGGGTCGAGACAACGACGAGTTGGTTCCGACTTCCGAACGGCCGTACAACCCTGAACGGCCGTCGTGAGTCGCTGTGGTCGTGGCACCTGGAGGTGCCACGACCACAGTGCCCGAGAGGACTTCCCTTGGACCACCTCAGCCCCGCCGGTCGGCGCCTCGCCGTTGCCGCCGCCGTGGCCCTCGCTGTGACGGCCGGCGTCCTGACCGCCCCAGCCCTCGCGGCCGGCCCGGCGGTCTCGGCATCCGCCACGACCCAGCATCAGGCGATCTCCTTGCCGCCCGGCACGGTCGCTCTCTCCGGCGGGCCCGTGGGCTTCCTGTCACGTCACAAGGAGGGCGAGACCGACGTCTACACGTGGACGCGGTATGACGGCACCCGGACCCCGCTGCCCGGCGGGCCGTACGAGGCGAACACGGGCACGGATACGGTCGTCCGGGTCGACGGCACCACACGCACCTTCCTGGACATGGCCACGGGCGAAGAGCTGGTCTCCTACGACCTCGGCGGGGTCTACGGCGCCCTCCGGTACCAGGGGACCACGCTCGTTGCCTCGAAGAGGGTGGACAACCGGCAGGAGCTGCACCTGCTCGACAAGGACGACCAGGGCCGGGTCGTGGACCGGACGGTGACCGGCCTGCCGGAGGGCATGGCGTGGCGGGCCGCGGAAAACTCGGACCCGGACACGTTGCTGCTCCGCGGCGTCAAGGTCACGGACGGGATATGGCAGCAGCGGCTGGCCCTCGTGGACCTCGCCTCGGCCTCGGTGACGGCGACGTACGACATTCTGAACAACAAGAACGTCGTCCGTCCCGTCAGCGGGTCGCGGACGCACGTGATCTGGCAGGAGCGGGATGCCGAGGGGAAGGCCGTCTTGGCCGTGGCACCGCGAGGCTCCCAGGAGGTCAGCCGCAGCAAGTGGGTGGAGAGGGCGAACGAGACCACGCTGAAGCTCGGTCTCGCGGGCGACTGGGCCGTGTACAGCGACCCCGGTGCTTTCACCGCCCTGCGCCCGTTGGGTCTGCCCGGACTGATCGCCCAATCGCTGATGACGGGCGAGTCCATCCAGCTCCTCGCGCACGCCACTTCCGTCGTCCCGACCGCCGACGGCGGTCTGATCGCGACCGGCGGCACGATCGAGCACGGTGAGGGGCTGTACCGGATCACACCTGACGCGAACGACGGTCGGCCGACCGTGTCCGTCCTGGCGACCACCGGACTCCCCACCGTCCTCACCGCCCTGTCCGAGCCTCTGGCGCCGTCCGGCGTGATCGACCTCGACCAGGCCGGCGGGAAGGTGCCGGCCGCTTGGACGCTCAGCCGCTCCGGCGCACGCGTCACCATGAAGCTGGTCCACGCCGCCACGGGTGTGTCCGGCACCGTCGTGGCCTGGGCGCCCGTGACGGGCACGACGGACTTCCGCCTGGACTGGGACGGCCTCCTCGACAAGTTCCCGGCGTACCGGGGCGCGTACACGTGGACGATGACGGCCGAGCCCGCCAACGGCATCGGCCCGGCCGTCGAGCGCACCGGCTCGTTCACCGTCACCCGCGCGCCCCGCCCGCACGACTTCGACGGCAACGGCTCACCGGACATCTTCAGCCGCTCATCGTCCGGTGTCCTGTCCCTGTACGACGTCGGCCAGCTCCGGTACTTGACGTACGACAAGACGCAGCGCCGGACCGGGATCGGCGGCGGGTGGAACGTGTACGACCGGATCGTCCCCGCCACCACCGGTCTCGTCGCCCGCGACAAGTACGGCATTCTCTGGTCGTACGAGGGCAAGGGCAACGGCACCCTCACCCCCCGCAAGCGGGTCGGCGGTGGGTGGAACATCTACGACAAGTTCACCAGCGGCTCCGATCTGACCGGCGACGGCCGAGACGACCTCCTCGCCACGGACAAGGCCGGCGTGCTGTGGCTGTACCCCGGCATGGGGGACGGCACCTTCGCCGCCCGCAAGAAGATCGGCAGCGGCTGGGGCGTCTACAACCAGCTGACCGCCACAGGCAACCTCGCGGGCGCCCCGGCCGGTGACCTCGTTGCCCGCGACAGATCAGGCGTGCTGTGGCTCTACCTTGGCAAGGGCGACGGCACCTTCGCCCCCCGCGTACGGATCGGCGGCGGCTGGGGCCCGTACCGGATCATCGGCCCGGGGGACGTCGACGGCGACGGTCGGAACGACCTGGTCACCGTCCCCGGGGATGGCAGCCCCAACACGTACATGAGGTTCTATTACGGCACGGGCCAGTGGAAGACGCCGATTCCCGCCGCCGAACCACCCGGTGCCCACCTGACGGGATTGGACCCGCTCCTCTGACCAGCTGATGCCACGTCGGGTGTGATGAGGTCCGGACAACAAGCAAGCCCCAGGTCACTGACCTGGGGCTTTGCAATGGAGCGGATGACGGGAATCGAACCCGCGCTATAAGCTTGGGAATCACCCGGCATTTGACCTGCGTAAGGGCCCTGACCTGCGGAAATGTCAACTCGGCCCCGTCCCCTCAGCGTCTGGCGGCTCCCCTGTTGTCCGCTGTTCACCGCCTCTACTGGCACACACCCGCACGCCCCTTGGATGATGTGCGGGTGCGTCGGTGACCACCTCCTGCTGGGGCGAGACGTCAGATCGAGACAACGGCGGAACCTCGGGGGCTCGGACCTGGGGGCTGCTGTTCATCGCTCCCAGGGAGACGGTTGGGGCACAGAGCGCGTAGGGTTCCCCACCCTTCGAAGACTTGTTTATCGAGCCGGTCCGGCCACGATCCACTCGCCCCGGCGTCGTTGTCAGTGTCTCTCTCTAAGGTCACCGCATGACGACATTCCGTTCAGGCTTCACGCTCTGGCAGATGGTCAGCGGGGCACGGGGGCTCACTGAGCACCCGAGCGTGCTGGAGCGCATCGATGCAGTGCTGCACATCATGGGTCCTGCCTTCGGCGGGACTGGGTACGGCAAGGGCAGGCCATTGGTGAACGCCTTGGAGGATGTTGCCCAAGAATCGCTCCTGCTCGGAGACTTCGCTCTCGCGCAGCGGTTCCAGCGCTTCGCCGCCTATGCCGGCGGCGAACTGTTCCTCGAAATCCTGGAGAACTACTACGACGAGAAGGCTCGGCATAGTAGCGAGGAAGGCATGCACAGGCTGGTGGCCATGGGCGCCGATCGAGCGGTGGCCGTTTTGGACGCCCTCTCCAAGGACGACCCCGAGGCAACGGTGGCCGATGCGCGGGACCTCTTTCGCGGTATAGCCCTGTCCGTGGACCATTTGGGCCTTGGTACGGGGGAGGGCGGGATTCGGCTGCCCACTCGAGAGAGGAGGCGGCTCCAGCAGTACGGGCACATGGAGCTGGTCCTGAAGAACCTGCCGCGACCGGCCTCGGCCGAGGCGGCGCGGATGGTGGGCGACTTCCTCGCGGATGCCGACGCGGGGCTGCTCGCTCAGTTGCTGGAGCTGAAGGCCCGGCGAGCGGGTCTCGACGCTTTGCGTGCTGTGGTGGAGGACGAGACGAGCTCGGAGAGCGCCCTTCACGCCCGTCTGAAGAATCAGGAGTGGATCTTCGGCGGTGCCTACGTGGCAGAACTGGCACGTAGGCAGTACACCGAGCACACGATTCTGGATATCCCGCTTCTGCGTGGTGATGGGGCTCTTCACGTGGTGGAGCTCAAGCGCGCCAACATCAAGGACCTGGTGATTCGCCGCAGCGGCCACCTCATGTTGGGTGCCGCAGCCCACCACGCGGTGTCGCAGGCGCAGAACTACCTCCGCACCATGGACGAGAACCGCAAGGCCATCCTCGCGGACCATGGAGTCGATACCCGTAGAGCCTCGGCAACGGTTGTGATCGGGCATCCGCGATTCGTCAGTGCGGGCATTACCTCCCAGGACATCGCGGAGACACTCCGCACCTACAACACACACGCGGCACGCATTGAAGTGATCACGTACGAAACCCTGCTGGAGTCAGCATCCCGAATGCTGGCCCTCGCGTCGGCGCAGCAGGATCCTGACCAGACAGAGGAGCCCACGGCATGACCGAAGACAACCGGCCTGCGATCGAACAGTTGCTGGCCCGCCTGTGCGGTGGCGTGATTACAGGCAAGGACTACGTCGGCTACTTCCTCAACGAGCATGGAGAAGAGCTCGTCTTCGCCCAGCGCCGGGGAGAGAAGACCGCCCGGTTCTGGCACAGCGACGCCGACTGGCAGATGGTCCGCGTCGACGACCACTCAGTACGGGTCGGCAGCGTGATGGACGGGGTGATCACCGTCGGCGACCTGATCATCGATCGCAATGAGGCGACATGGCTGTCCTCATGCCTTGCCGCCTCCCGCCGCCTGCGTCAGAAGCACGGCTGACACGTTGCTCGGAGAAGGGACAACGACGAAGGCCCAGGTCGCTGACCTGGGCCTTCTCTCAAGAGCGGATGACGGGAATCGAACCCGCGCTATAAGCTTGGGAAGCTCATGTTCTACCATTAAACTACATCCGCGCAGCGGCCGGGTGATCCGTGCCGCATTGTTGCACACTGTACCCCATGTGCCACTTGAGGCGAAGCTCTGGCTTTTCGGGTGCGGAGTGCCGTCTGGAGGGTGTCCCGTTCATCCCCTAATGTGGCTGCTCGTCCAGCACGTGTGTAGGGGAAGGGACTTGATGGGTCCGATGGAGCGCACCGTCGTCCGTTGTGCCGAAGGGCATGTGTTCAGTACCGCCTCGTTCCCGCTTCAGCAGCTCGGGACCGGGCGGATCGGGCCGGGGCGGCTCATCCGGTGTCCGCGCTGTGCGCGGCTGCGGCATGCGGTGCCCGTGGAGCTCGGGCGGCGCTGACCGGTGCCGGGGCGCGGATGCCTGCCGATTGCGGCAGGTCCGCGCCCTCTGCGTATCGTGGGGGCGTGCTTCTCTCAGACAAGGACATCCGGGCCGAGATCGATGCCGGACGGGTGCGCATCGACCCGTACGACGAATCCATGGTGCAGCCCTCGAGCATCGACGTGAGGCTTGACCGCTTCTTCCGGGTGTTCGAGAACCACCGCCACCCCCACATCGACCCCGCCGTCGAGCAGCTCGACCTGACCCGTGAGGTCGAGCCCGAGGGCGACGAGGCGTTCATCCTCCACCCCGGCGAGTTCGTGCTCGCCTCGACGTACGAGGTCATCACCCTCCCGGACGACATCGCGTCGCGGCTTGAGGGGAAGAGCTCCCTGGGGCGGCTCGGGCTGGTCACGCATTCGACCGCCGGCTTCATCGACCCCGGGTTCTCCGGGCACGTGACCCTGGAGCTGTCGAACCTCGCCACCCTGCCGATCAAGCTCTGGCCGGGCATGAAGATCGGGCAGCTCTGCATGTTCCGTTTGAGCTCGCCCGCCGAGTTCCCGTACGGGAGCGAGCGGTACGGCTCCCGTTACCAGGGGCAGCGGGGGCCGACGGCCTCCCGCTCGTTCATGAACTTCCATCGGACCCAGGTGTGAGGCGGTCGCAGGCATGAGTGAAGTACGCGAGAACCTGACGTACGAGGGTTTCGGGCGCGCGGTCCGTGAGCTGGCGCAGACCATCGCCGATGACGGTTACGAGCCCGACATCGTCCTTTCCATCGCCCGTGGCGGGGTCTTCGTCGCCGGCGGCCTGGCGTATGCCCTGGACTGCAAGAACATCCACCTCGTGAACGTGGAGTTCTACACCGGGGTGGGGACCACCCTGGAGATGCCGGTCATGCTGGCGCCCGTGCCCGACGCGATCGACTTCTCCGACAAGAAGGTCCTGATCACGGACGACGTCGCCGACACCGGCAAGACCCTCAAGCTCGTCCACGACTTCTGCGTCGACCACGTCGCCGAGGTCCGCTCGGCCGTCATCTACGAGAAGTCGCACTCCCTCGTGAAGTGCGAGTACGTGTGGAAGAAGACCGACGAGTGGATCAACTTCCCCTGGTCGGTCGAGCCGCCCGTCGTGAAGCGCGAGGGCCAGGTTCTCGACGCCTGACCCCCGGAGATACGAGGAGAGGGCCCCCACCGGCAGACGGTGGGGGCCCTCTCTCTTCTCGTGGTTCTCCTACAGCGTGCCCAGCTTGATCAGGCTCAGCAGCGCCACCAGCTGGATCGCCGACGCGCCCAGGGCCTTCGGCCACGGCAGGTCGTGTGAGCGGCTCACCATCACCGTGAAGAGCGCGCCCGCCGCCAGCCAGGTCAGCCAGCCGATCACCTGCACGAGGCCGTTCTCGCCGCCCAGGAAGAGCGCGAAGATCAGCCGGGGCGCGTCCGTGAGCGACATGATCAGCATGGAGAGGCCCACGGTCGGCTGCCAGGCCCCGTCGCCGCCCAGCTGCCGCGCCAGGGTGTGGGTCACCGCGCCCAGGATCAGTCCGCCGACGACGAAGCCGAGGGCGGTCATGAGGACGTACGGGATCGCCGTCGACAGCGTCGCGTTGATCGCCTCTTCGCGCGCCTGGTCGAAGCCGAAGATGGCGAGCAGTCCGTAGAGGAAGGTCACGATCAGCGCGGGGCCCCAGACGGCGTGGTCCCGCATCCGCAGGAACGTGTCCGCGGGGCGGAGCACGATGCCGCTCAGGAGCGCCTGCCAGCGGAGCCGGGGGCCCGTCGGGGGCGGCGGCGCCTGGTAGCCCCCCGCCTGGGCGTACGGGTCGTCGACGCTGAACATCTGGGTGTGGCCCGGGTTGTTCGCCGTGGCCGCGTGGGGGTGCTGCGGCCGGCCGTACGGCTCGCCGAAGTACTCCGGCTCCCCGTAGGGCTGCTGCTGTTGCCCGCCCTGCTGCTGCCCGTACGGGGCCGGGGTCTGGCCCTGGCCCTGCGGGGGCCAATGCTGCTGCGGGTGCGGCGGCGGGGCCGCGTTGTACCCGTACGGCGCCTGCTGCGGTTGTTGTTGCGGGGGGCGGTTGTCCCTGCCGCGTCCGTTCCTGAATCCAGCCACGTCGTCGAACGTACCCGCTTCCGCCGTGCGGGCGCTCCCCAGGCCGCCCCTTGCCACTGAGCTGTGACATCCCCTAGGGGATGTCGAACCTCGGGGGACGACGAGAAGGGCCGCCCCGCGATCTCGCGGGGCGGCCCTTCTCCGGTGGATCAGGCTCAGACGGCCGGCTCCGGCTCCTCCGAGGACTCCGACTCGGGCTCCGGCTCGGCCGGGGTCTTCACCGACTCCAGGAGCAGCTGGGCCACGTCGACGACCGTGACGTGCTCCTTGGCCTTGCCGTCGTTCTTCTTGCCGTTGACCGAGTCGGTCAGCATGACGAGGCAGAAGGGGCAGGCGGTGGAGACGATGTCCGGGTTGAGGGACAGGGCCTCCTCGACGCGCTCGTTGTTGATGCGCTTGCCGATGCGCTCCTCCATCCACATCCGGGCACCGCCGGCGCCGCAGCAGAAGCCGCGCTCCTTGTGGCGGTGCATCTCCTGCTGGCGCAGGCCGGGGACGGCGGACATGATCTCGCGCGGCGGCGTGTAGACCTTGTTGTGACGGCCCAGGTAGCACGGGTCGTGGTACGTGATGAGGCCGTCGACCGGGGTCACCGGGACCAGCTTGCCCTCGTCGATGAGGTGCTGGAGCAGCTGGGTGTGGTGGATGACCTCGTACTCGCCGCCGAGCTGCGGGTACTCGTTGGCGATGGTGTTGAAGCAGTGCGGGCAGGTGGAGACGATCCGCTTGGCCGACTTCGGCTTCCGGGTCGACGGATCTTCATCGTCTTCGCCGAACGCCATGTTCAGCATCGCGACGTTCTCGGCGGCGAGCTGCTGGAAGAGCGGCTCGTTGCCCAGGCGGCGGGGGGAGTCACCGGTGCACTTCTCGTCGCCGCCCATGATGGCGAACTTGACGCCCGCCATGTGGAGCAGCTCCGCGAAGGCCTTGGTGGTCTTCTTGGCCCGGTCCTCCAGGGCGCCGGCGCAGCCGACCCAGTAGAGGTAGTCGAACTCGGAGAGGTCCTCCGCGTCCTTGCCGATGATCGGGACGTCGAAGTCGACCTCCTTGGTCCACTCGACGCGCTGCTTCTTCGCCAGGCCCCAGGGGTTGCCCTTCTTCTCCAGGTTCTTGAGCATCGTGCCCGCCTCGGACGGGAACGCGGACTCGATCATCACCTGGTAGCGGCGCATGTCGACGATGTGGTCGATGTGCTCGATGTCGACCGGGCACTGCTCGACGCAGGCGCCGCAGGTGGTGCAGGACCACAGGACGTCGGGGTCGATGACGCCGTTCTCCTCGGCGGTGCCGATGAGGGGGCGCTCGGCCTCGGCGAGGGCCGACGCGGGGACGTCCTTGAGCTGCTCGGGCGTGGCCTTCTCGTTGCCCTCCATGTCCTTGCCGCCGCCCGCGAGGAGGTACGGCGCCTTGGCGTGCGCGTGGTCGCGCAGCGACATGATGAGGAGCTTGGGGGAGAGGGGCTTGCCGGTGTTCCAGGCGGGGCACTGCGACTGGCAGCGGCCGCACTCGGTGCAGGTGGAGAAGTCGAGGATGCCCTTCCAGGAGAACTGCTCGACCTGGGAGACACCGAAGACGGCGTCCTCGGCCGGGTCCTCCCAGTCGATCTCCTTGCCGCCGGTGCTCATCGGCTGGAGCGCGCCGAGGGCGGTGGAGCCGTCGGCGTTGCGCTTGAACCAGATGTTCGGGAAGCCGAGGAAGCGGTGCCAGGCGACGCCCATGTTGGTGTTGAGCGAGACCGTGATCATCCAGGTGAAGGAGGTGACGATCTTGAGCGCGGCGAAGAAGTACGTGAGGTACTGGATCGTGCTCAGGCTCAGGCCGTCGAGCAGCGCGATCAGCGGGTACGAGGCGAAGAAGCCCGGCTCCCAGCTCGTCACGTGGTGCTGGACGCCTTCGAGGGCGCGCAGCGTCATGATGCAGACGCCGACGATCAGGATGACCGCTTCGACGAAGTAGGCCTGGCCCGTCTTGGAGCCGGTGAAGCGGGACTTGCGGCCCGCCCGGGTCGGCCTGCTGAGCTGCCGGATCACGATGAGGGTGACGATGCCGAGGACCGTCATCAGGCCGAGGAACTCGGTGAAGATCTCGTACGGCAGCCAGTCGCCGATGATCGGGATCAGCCAGTCGGCCTGGAAGAGCTGGCCGAAGGCGTTCACGATCGTCAGGAGCAGCGAGAAGAAGCCCACCGCCACGAACCAGTGCGCGAAGCCGACGATGCCCCAGCGGTTCATGCGCGTGTGGCCGAGGAACTCCTTGACCAGCGTGATGGTGCGCTGCTTGGGGTCACCGGTGCGCGTGCCGGCGGGCACCGGCTGACCGAGCCGCACGAAGCGGTAGATCTGCACGGTGGCGCGGCCGAACAGCGCGACGGCCACCACCGTGATGACGATCGACACGATGATCGCGGCGAGTTGCATGAAGGGCTCCTCGGGCGGGCCTACTAAGCGGTAACTTATCGAGTTCCTGCTGAGATTACCCGGTCACGGCGCCGCGCTGTAGCGGCGCTCGCGGTGATATGTGTCGCTCAGGCAAACCTTGCCGCGCGACGCCTGCGTACTGCTGGAAGCGTACGCGCCAGGATCCTCAGATCCATCCCCAGCCAGTGGTGGTCCACATAGTGGAGGTCGAGCAGCTCGCGCTCCTCCCACGGGAGGTCCGAGCGGCCGCTGATCTGCCACGGGCCGGTGAGTCCCGGCCGTACGGAGAGCCGGCGGCGCCCCTCGCCCGCGCACTCGCGGTGGGACGGGCTCAGCGGGCACGGTCCGACCAGCGACATCTGGCCGACGACGACGTGCAGCAGGAGCGGCAGGGCGGCCAGCGGGCTCCTCGTGCGGAAGGTCAGCATCGTGAAGGGCCGCCCCCCGAGACCGGCCACCGTGCGGCGGCGCAGGACCCCGCGCCCCGGGGGCGCCGAGCCGAGGGCGACCGAGAGGGCCACGGCGGCGAGCACCGGGGAGAGCGCCGCCAGGAGGGCGAGCCCGCCCAGGACGTCGAACGTGCGCTTGGCCGTCATTCCCCCACACCCTTCCGAGTGGCGACCGAGAATCATGGGATATTCGTGGGATATGCCTGCTTTGCCCGTTGAGGGGCATGCGGACTCTCTCACCCGCACCCTGTCCGGTCCGGGATCGACGCGCTCCCGCGCCGCGGCTGAGCGGGGCGCCGGATGAAGAGTTGAGTCGACTCCACTCAGGTCTGTTGACTCGCCGACGGGTGTCATGCATCCTTGAGTGAGTTCCACTCAAGTACGTCAGCTGGAGGAATCGAAATGGCACGTGCGGTCGGCATCGACCTGGGCACGACTAACTCCGTCGTCAGCGTTCTGGAAGGCGGCGAGCCCACCGTCATCACCAACGCCGAGGGCGCCAGGACCACGCCGTCCGTCGTCGCCTTCGCGAAGAACGGCGAGGTGCTCGTCGGCGAGGTGGCGAAGCGTCAGGCCGTCACCAACGTCGACAGGACCATCCGGTCGGTCAAGCGCCACATGGGCACCGACTGGAAGATCGAGATCGACGGCAAGAACTTCAACCCGCAGCAGATGAGCGCCTTCATCCTGCAGAAGCTGAAGCGCGACGCCGAGGCGTACCTGGGTGAGAAGGTCGTCGACGCGGTCATCACCGTCCCGGCGTACTTCAACGACTCCGAGCGTCAGGCGACCAAGGAGGCCGGTGAGATCGCGGGCCTCAACGTCCTGCGCATCGTCAACGAGCCGACCGCCGCCGCCCTCGCGTACGGCCTCGACAAGGACGACCAGACGATCCTCGTCTTCGACCTCGGTGGCGGCACCTTCGACGTGTCCCTCCTGGAGATCGGCGACGGCGTCGTCGAGGTGAAGGCCACCAACGGTGACAACCACCTCGGTGGTGACGACTGGGACCAGCGCGTCGTCGACTACCTGGTGACGCAGTTCCAGAACGGCCACGGCGTGGACCTGGCCAAGGACAAGATGGCTCTCCAGCGTCTCCGCGAGGCCGCGGAGAAGGCGAAGATCGAGCTGTCGTCCTCGACCGAGACGTCGATCAACCTGCCCTACATCACGGCTTCCGCCGAGGGCCCGCTGCACCTGGACGAGAAGCTCACGCGCGCCCAGTTCCAGCAGCTGACCTCGGACCTGCTCGACCGCTGCAAGGTGCCGTTCCACAACGTCATCAAGGACGCGGGCATCAACCTCTCCGAGATCGACCACGTCGTTCTCGTCGGTGGTTCGACCCGCATGCCGGCCGTCGCCGAGCTCGTCAAGGAGCTGACCGGCGGTCAGGACGCCAACAAGGGCGTCAACCCGGACGAGGTCGTCGCCATCGGCGCCGCGCTCCAGGCCGGTGTCCTCAAGGGTGAGGTCAAGGACGTCCTGCTCCTCGACGTGACCCCGCTGTCCCTCGGCATCGAGACCAAGGGCGGCATCATGACCAAGCTCATCGAGCGCAACACCACGATCCCGACCAAGCGGTCCGAGATCTTCACGACGGCCGAGGACAACCAGCCGTCCGTGCAGATCCAGGTCTACCAGGGCGAGCGCGAGATCGCGGCGTACAACAAGAAGCTCGGCATGTTCGAGCTGACCGGTCTGCCGCCGGCCCCGCGCGGGGTCCCGCAGATCGAGGTCGCCTTCGACATCGACGCCAACGGCATCATGCACGTGACCGCGAAGGACCTGGGCACGGGCAAGGAGCAGAAGATGACCGTCACCGGCGGCTCCTCGCTGCCGAAGGACGAGGTCGACCGGATGCGCCAGGAGGCCGAGCAGTACGCGGACGAGGACCACCGTCGCCGCGAGGCCGCCGAGTCCCGCAACCAGGGCGAGCAGCTCGTCTACCAGACGGAGAAGTTCCTCAAGGACAACGAGGACAAGGTCCCCGGTGACGTCAAGACCGAGGTCGAGGCGGCGCTCTCCGAGCTGAAGGAGAAGCTCAAGGGCGAGGACACCGCGGAGATCCGCACCGCCACCGAGAAGGTCGCGGCCGTCTCCCAGAAGCTCGGCCAGGCGCTGTACGCCGACGCCCAGGGCGCCCAGGCCGCCGGCGGCGATGCCGGTCAGGCCCAGGCGCAGGACGACGACGTCGTCGACGCCGAGATCATCGACGACGAGCCCAAGAAGGGTGGCCAGGCGTGACCGAGGAGACCCCGGGCTTCGAGGAGAAGCCCGACGTCCCCTCCGGCGCCACCCCTGACGACGCCGCCGAGGCCGTCGAGTCCTCCGCCACGGAGGACACGACGGCCCCGGCCGGGGACGAAAGCAGCCAGAAGTCGGCCGGTACCGCGGGCCTCACCGCCCAGCTGGACCAGGTCCGTTCCGCGCTCGACGAGCGCACCGCGGACCTCCAGCGGCTCCAGGCCGAATACCAGAACTACCGCCGCCGCGTGGAGCGGGACCGGGTCACGGTCAAGGAGATCGCCGTCGCGAGCCTCCTGTCCGAGCTCCTCCCCGTGCTCGACGACGTCGGCAGGGCCCGGGACCACGGCGAGCTCGTGGGCGGGTTCAAGTCGGTGGCCGAATCGCTGGAGACCGTCGTCGCCAAGCTGGGTCTGCAGCAGTTCGGCAAGGAGGGCGAGCCCTTCGACCCGACGATCCACGAGGCCCTGATGCACTCGTACGCGCCGGACGTCACCGAGACGACCTGCGTGGCGATCCTGCAGCCCGGGTATCGAATCGGCGAGCGGACCATCCGGCCCGCCCGCGTGGCCGTCGCCGAGCCCCAGCCGGGCGCGGCTCCGGCCAAGGAGGACGGCACGTCGGCCGACGAGGAGAGCGGTGCCCCCGACGAGGGGTGACGCGCCGATCGTCGGAGCAGGGGTGACCGCCGGAGCTCCGGCGGTCACCGGAGCAGTGACGAACACCGGAGCAGTCCGGAAGGAGGGACGTCGATGAGCACGAAGGACTTCGTCGAGAAGGACTACTACAAGGTCCTCGGCGTCCCCAAGGACGCCACCGACGCCGAGATCAAGAAGGCGTACCGGAAGCTCGCCCGCGAGAACCACCCGGACGCCAACAAGGGCGACAGCAAGGCGGAAGCCCGCTTCAAGGAGATCTCCGAGGCGAACGACATCCTCGGCGACCCGAAGAAGCGCAAGGAGTACGACGAGGCCCGCGCCCTCTTCGGGAACGGCGGCTTCCGGGCAGGCCCCGGCGCCGGCTCGTTCAACTTCGACCTGGGCGACCTCTTCGGCGGCGCGCAGGGCGGCCCCGGCGGAGCCGGCGGCTTCGGCGGCGGCGGGATCGGGGACGTCTTCGGCGGCCTGTTCAACCGCGGGGCGGGCGGCGGCGCGCGGACCCAGCCGCGCCGCGGTCAGGACATCGAGTCCGAGGTGACGCTCAGCTTCACCGAGGCCATCGAGGGCGCGACCGTACCGCTGCGGATGTCGAGCCAGCAGCCGTGCACGGCGTGCTCGGGCACCGGCGACAAGAACGGCACGCCCCGGGTGTGCCCGACCTGTGTCGGCACCGGGCAGGTCTCGCGCGGCAGCGGCGGCGGATTCTCGCTCACCGACCCGTGCGTGGACTGCAAGGGCCGAGGTCTGATCGCGGAGAACCCCTGCGAGGTCTGCAAGGGCAGCGGCCGGGCCAAGTCCTCCCGCACCATGCAGGTCCGCATCCCGGCGGGCGTGAGCGACAACCAGAAGATCCGGCTGCGAGGCAAGGGAGCGCCGGGCGAGCGCGGCGGGCAGAACGGCGACCTGTACGTCGTCGTGCACGTCGACACCCACCCGGTCTTCGGCCGCAAGGACGACAACCTCACCGTCACGGTGCCGGTCTCCTTCACGGAGGCGGCGCTCGGCGGCGAGATCAGGGTGCCGACCCTCGGCGGCCCCGCGGTCACCCTCAAGCTGCCCGCGGGCACCCCGAACGGCCGGACCATGCGCGCCCGGGGCAAGGGCGCGGTCCGCAAGGACGGCACCCGCGGCGACCTCCTCGTCACGATCGAGGTCGCGGTGCCGAAGGAGCTGGACGACAAGGCACGTGAGGCCCTGGAGACCTACCGCGAGGCGACCGCCTCCGAGGACCCCCGGGCGGAGCTGTTCCAGGCCGCGAAGGGAGCGTGACCCGTGGACGGGCGCCGACGCAATCCGTACGAACTGACCGACGAGTCGCCGGTGTACGTCATCTCGGTGGCGGCCCAGCTCTCGGGTCTGCACCCGCAGACCCTGCGGCAGTACGACCGTCTCGGTCTGGTCTCCCCGGACCGCACGGCGGGCCGGGGGCGCCGCTACTCGGCCCGTGACATCGAGCTGCTCCGTCAGGTGCAGCAGCTGTCGCAGGACGAGGGCATCAACCTGGCCGGGATCAAGCGCATCATCGAGCTGGAGAACCAGGTCGCGGCGCTGCAGAGCCGGATCGCCGAGCTGTCGGCGGCGGTCGACGGCGCGGCGGCGGCGATGCGGCAGCGCGAGGCCCAGGTCCACGCCTCGTACCGGCGTGATCTGGTGCCGTACCAGGACGTGCAGCAGGCGAGCGCGCTTGTGGTGTGGCGCCCGAAGCGCGGCGAGTAGCCGTCCGGGACGTGCGTGAGGCCCTCTCCACTCCGGTGGAGGGGGCCTCACGCGTGTCAGGGGATCAGCTCGGAGACGATGTCGCCGACCGTCTCGTACCAGGGGGCCGCGCCCGTCCCGAAGGCCGCGGCCAGGGCGTTGCCGAGGGCGATGTCGCGGGGGGTCGCTCCGGGTTCCCAGGTGTCGATGACCCGCCCGTCGCCCGAGCAGAGCAGGGTGCCGATCCGCCGCCCGTTCCGGGTGAGCCGGCTCTGGTCGTGGTCGCAGGGCACAAGCCGGTAGCGGGCGCCGCCGGTGCGTACGTCGACGCGGTAGGAGCGCCGCAGGAGCCGTCCGCGCGCGGCCCTGAGCCCGGCCGGCTCCCCGTCCACGGTGAGCGCCAGCAGGGCGGCCTTGCGGGTGCCGATGGGGGTGTGGGCGTCGGGGCGGGTCCCCGGGGCCCGTACGAGTTCCACGGTGGGCAGCTCGTGCCCGGAGACCCGGAGGGTCCCTGCGGGCCCGTCGAGGTCGATCTGTACGTACACGGTGGTCATTCGTCCCGTTCGAGTCCGGTCGGGTGGGTCGTCGGCCGGCTGTCGCCTTCGAGGCCGGTCGGGTGCGGGGCCGGCCGGGTGTCGCCTTCCAGGCCGGTCGGGTGGGGCGCGGGCCGGGTGTCGCCTTCGAGGATGCCGGAGCGGGCGATGAGGTAGCCGAGCTGGGCGCGGCTGCCGCTGCCGAGGGCGGCGGCGAGTTTGGCGATGTGGGCGCGGCAGGTGCGGACGTTCATGCCGAGGCGGCGGGCGATGGCCTCGTCGACGTGGCCCTCGACGAGGAGTTTGGCGATGGAGCGCTGGACGCCGCCCACGCCGTCCACGGACGGGCTGTAGGGGATCTCCTCCTCCCAGGGCACGCCGTGCAGCCAGAACTGGTCGAAGACGCCGACGAGGTACTGGACGAGGCCTTCGTGGCGCAGTTCGAGGGCGACCTGGCGGTCGCTGCGCGCGGGCACGAAGGCGACCTTGCGGTCGACGATGATCAGCCGGTCGACGATCTCCTCGAGGGTGCGCAGTTCGAGCCCGTAGGGGGCGACCCGTTCCACGTAGGCGAGGGTGGCGGGGTGGTGCCGGGCGGTGTGCTGGTAGAGCGTGCGCATCCGGACCCCGCGGTCGAGCAGCGGTTCCATGCGGCGCAGGGCGGCTTCGAGGGTCTCGGGTCTGCGGCCGCTGCCGGGCTGGATGGTGAGGAGTTCCTCGGTGCACTCGTTGATGACGCGGTCGAGCGTGGCGTTGATGACGCTGAGGCCTTCGAGGACGGTGATGGCCTGGGTGCCGGAACGATCCTGCGTGTGGAGGGCCATGAACGGCTCGAAAGCGTCGGCGAGTGCGATGGCGTGCTGCCGGCGGGCCTGTATCTCCTGCTCGATGGGGTGCACGAGCTGGCTGAGGGCGATCGTGGGCGGCACGGGACGCAGCCACTGGCTGTCGTCCGGGTCGGGGTGCAGGAGGGAGAGTTCCCTCAGGCAAGGGGCGTCTTCGGTGGCGGAGCGGGCTATGCGTCCGGTGCGGAGAGCGTTCGCATACAGCTCTTTGCCCACGTCGCATAGTTCACCGTGACTGTGCTTATGACCGGACTCGTCGCATTCTCGCCTCATTTGCACCCCCCTCAGGGTCATGAATTACAGGAACATGATGCCCGGCTTGGCTGGTGAAAGGGGGCGTGCGTGAGCCATCGTCTTACTCGCGGGGGGGAGGTAGTGATCAAAAGAGGTGGAGATCGGCCATGACCAGGATGGTTCGTGCACTTAGCGCCATAGCCGTTGCGGCGGCTGCTCTCGGCGCACTCGCCGTAGGCGAGCCCTCGTGGGAGAGCACCCCGGCGCATTCCGTGGCGGGTCCGGGCGAGCCCTCGTGGGAGAGCGCCCCGGCGCACTCCGTACTGGCGGGACCGGGTGAGCCCTCGTGGGAGAGCGCACCCACGGACGTGCTCGCCGCCCCCTACGAGCCGTCCTGGGAGATCGCTCCCAAGGGCGCGGGCGCGTGACCGTGCCGCCGGACGACCCCAGGTTCCGCCGGGAGATGGCTTCGGCCTACCGCTCCGGATGGCACTTCGTCGACCTGTCCACGGCCATCCCCCACCGTGGCGACTCGCTGAAGGTCACCCTCTTCGGAGAGCCGATCGTCGTGGCACGGGAGCAGGACGAGGACGTCCGCGCCTACCGCTGCCTGCGTCGCCCCCGCGGCGCCCCACAGCCCATCCGCTGTGCCATCCGGTACGGCATGATCTTCGTCAATCTCGACCAGCGGGACCACCAGCTGATCGAACCCGAGACCATCACCGCCACCCCCCGCAGTGCCTGAGCGGTTCCCCCGTCGTTGTAGATCGCTCAGGTACTTCCCCCACACAGCGGCGCCATCGCGGACCTGAAACGCGATGGCGCCGCTGTGCTGCGTCCGCCCTCTTCTTCCAGGCGCGGCTTCTTCTCAGGCGCGGCCCATCGCCCGGGTGAGGGCGATCTCGATGACGACCCGGTCCGGGTTCGGGCTCGGCGTGCGTCCGTAGCGCTCGGCGTAGCGGGCGACGGCGTCCGCGACGGCCTCCTCCTCCGTACGGATGCGGGCGACGCCCTCCAGGGTGGCCCAGCGCCCCTTGTCGACCTGGCAGACCGCGACCCGCGCGCCGTCCGCGCCCGCCGCCAGGACGTTGGCGACCTTCCGGCTGTGCTTGTTGGTGATCACGCGCGCGTACCCCTGCTCGGGGTCGTACGTGACGCCGACCGCCACGACGTGCGGGGTGCCGTCCGGGCGCGGGGTGGTCAGGGTGCACATGTGGTACTCGCGCCAGAAGCTCAGGTACGAGTCGGAGGGGTTCCTGGGGTCTGTGGCCATGCCTGGAAACTACCCGGGGCGGAGGCCCCTCCGGCACCTTGAGCCGTACCGACTCAACTTTGTGTACTCTGGACACGTCATAAAGGGAGAGGACCCACGACGTTCGAGGAGGAGCACCGCACGTGGACGCCGAACTGACCAACCGGAGCCGGGACGCGATCAACGCGGCGAGCAGCCGCGCCGTGTCCGAGGGGCACGCGGACCTGACCCCCGCCCACCTTCTGCTGGCGCTGCTCACGGGTCAGGACAACGAGAACATCACCGACCTGCTCGCCGCCGTCGACGCGGACCAGGCGGTCGTCCGCGCCGCAGCGGAGCGGCTGATCGCCGCCCTGCCGAGTGTCACGGGATCCACCGTCGCGCCCCCGCAGCCCAACCGCGACTTCCTCGCGGTCATCGCCGACGCCGACCGGCAGGCCAAGGAGCTCGGCGACGACTACCTGTCCACCGAGCACCTCCTCATCGCGATCGCGGCCAAGGGCGGCCGGACCGGTGAGATCCTCGACCGGCAGGGCGCGAGCGCGGCGAAGCTGCTCGACGCCTTCGAGAAGAGCAGGGGAGGACGCCGGGTGACCACACCCGACCCGGAGGGGCAGTACAAGGCGCTGGAGAAGTTCGGTACGGACTTCACGGCCGCCGCGCGCGAGGGCAAGCTGGACCCGGTCATCGGCCGGGACCACGAGATCCGGCGCGTCGTGCAGGTGCTGTCCCGCCGCACCAAGAACAACCCGGTCCTCATCGGTGAGCCCGGCGTCGGCAAGACCGCCGTCGTCGAGGGCCTCGCCCAGCGGATCGTGAAGGGCGACGTGCCCGAGTCGCTGAAGAACAAGCGGCTGGTCTCGCTCGACCTCGGCGCGATGGTCGCCGGAGCCAAGTACCGCGGCGAGTTCGAGGAGCGCCTGAAGTCCGTCCTCTCCGAGATCAAGAGCAGCGACGGCCAGATCATCACCTTCATCGACGAACTGCACACGGTCGTCGGCGCGGGCGCCGGCGGCGACTCCGCCATGGACGCCGGCAACATGCTCAAGCCGATGCTGGCCCGCGGCGAGCTCCGCATGGTCGGCGCGACCACCCTCGACGAGTACCGCGAGCGGATCGAGAAGGACCCCGCCCTGGAGCGCCGCTTCCAGCAGGTCCTCGTCGCCGAGCCGACGGTCGAGGACACCATCGCGATCCTCCGCGGCCTCAAGGGCCGGTACGAGGCCCACCACAAGGTGCAGATCAACGACTCCGCCCTGGTGGCCGCCGCGACCCTCTCCGACCGGTACATCACCTCCCGCTTCCTCCCCGACAAGGCCATCGACCTCGTCGACGAGGCCGCCTCCCGGCTCCGTATGGAGATCGACTCCTCGCCCGTCGAGATCGACGAGCTCCAGCGCGCCGTCGACCGGCTCCGCATGGAGGAGCTCGCCCTCAAGAACGAGACGGACGCGGCGAGCAAGCAGCGCCTGGAGAAGCTGCGGCGCGACCTCGCCGACCGCGAGGAGGAGCTCCGCGGCCTCACCGCCCGCTGGGAGAAGGAGAAGCAGTCCCTCAACCGGGTCGGCGAGCTGAAGGAACGCCTCGACGAGACCCGCGGCCGGGCCGAGCGCGCCCAGCGCGACGGCGACTTCGACACCGCCTCCAAGCTGCTGTACGGCGAGATCCCGGCCCTGGAGCGGGAGCTGGCGGAGGCGAGCGAGGCCGAGGCCCAGCAGGAGTCGTCCCGGGACACCATGGTCAAGGAGGAGGTCGGCCCCGACGACATCGCGGACGTCGTCGGCGCCTGGACCGGCATCCCCGCCGGGCGCCTCCTGGAGGGCGAGACGCAGAAGCTGCTCCGGATGGAGGACGAGCTCGGCAAGCGGCTGATCGGCCAGTCCGAGGCCGTCCAGGCCGTCTCCGACGCCGTGCGCCGCACGCGCGCCGGCATCGCCGACCCCGACCGGCCCACCGGCTCCTTCCTCTTCCTCGGCCCCACGGGCGTCGGAAAGACGGAGCTGGCGAAGGCGCTCGCCGACTTCCTCTTCGACGACGAGCGGGCCATGATCCGCATCGACATGTCGGAGTACGGCGAGAAGCACAGCGTCGCCCGCCTGGTCGGCGCGCCTCCCGGCTACGTCGGCTACGAGGAGGGCGGCCAGCTCACGGAGGCGGTCCGCCGCCGCCCGTACAGCGTGGTCCTGCTCGACGAGGTGGAGAAGGCGCATCCGGAGGTCTTCGACGTCCTGCTCCAGGTCCTCGACGACGGCCGGCTCACCGACGGCCAGGGCCGGACGGTGGACTTCCGCAACACCATCCTGGTCCTGACGTCGAACCTCGGCAGTCAGTACCTGGTCGACCCGCTGACCTCGGACGAGGTCAAGAAGCAGCAGGTCATGGACGTGGTCCGGGCGAGTTTCAAGCCGGAGTTCCTCAACCGGCTCGACGACCTGGTGGTCTTCTCCGCCCTCGACCGGGCCGAGCTGGGCCGGATCGCGCGGCTCCAGATCGACCGGCTCGCGAAGCGGCTCGCCGAGCGGCGGCTCACCCTGGACGTCACCCCCGACGCCCTGGAGTGGCTCGCCGAGGAGGGCAACGACCCCGCGTACGGCGCCCGGCCGCTGCGCCGTCTGATCCAGACGGCGATCGGCGACCGGCTCGCCAAGGAGATCCTCGCGGGCGAGGTCCAGGACGGCGACACCGTCAGGGTCGACCGCTTCGAGGACGGTCTGATCGTCGGACCGGCGGGACGCTGACACACGGGCTCGGCCATCCGACGGGCCCGGGGTTGCCACAACCCGCCCGGGATGGGGGAGGATGGCGAGCATCCGTACGAAGGGAAATACACGGTGAGCATCGACCCGTCCTCGATTCCGAATTTCGGGGGCCAGCCCCAGCCTCAGGCCGCAGGACCGGCGGGCCCCGTCGTCCCCGACCAGGACCTCGTCAAGCAGCTCCTCGAGCAGATGGAACTGAAGTACGTCGTCGACGACGAGGGTGACCTCGCGGCGCCGTGGGAGGAATTCCGCACGTACTTCATGTTCCGCGGCGAGGACGAGCAGCAGGTCTTCTCGGTGCGGACGTTCTACGACCGCCCGCACTCCGCCGACGACCGCGCGCGGGTTCTCGACGCGATCGACGACTGGAACCGCCGCACCCTGTGGCCCAAGGTCTACACGCACCTGCACGAGGAGGAGGACGGCTCCGCCACCCTCCGCCTCATCGGTGAGGCCCAGATGCTGATCGGCACCGGCGTCGCCCTGGAGCACTTCGTGTCCTCCACGGTCAGCTGGGTCCGCGCCTCCATCGAGTTCGACAAGTGGATCGTCGAGCAGTTCGGTCTGGAGACCCCCGAGGAGAAGGCGGGCGACGAGGAGGCCTGAGCCTCCCCCGCACCGCTTCGCGTACGAGAGCCCGGCCGCCCCTGTGAGAGGGGGGCCGGGCTCTCGTACGTCCCCTGTCGTACGTCCCTCTCGTACGACCCGGGTACGGGCCTCAGCCCAGTCGCTTGAGCCGGGAGACCGCCTCCTCCAGCACCTCGGTCTTCTTGCAGAAGGCGAAGCGGACGAAGGGGGCGCCGGCCTCGCGGTGGTCGTAGAAGACGGCGTTGGGGATGGCGACGACACCGGCGCGCTCCGGCAGCGAGCGGCAGAAGGCGAAGCCGTCGGCGGCGCCGAGCGGGCGGATGTCGGTGGTGACGAAGTACGTGCCGGCCGGGCGGTAGACCTCGAAGCCCGCCTGCGCGAGGCCCTCGCTCAGCAGGTCCCGCTTGGCCTGGAGGACGGCGCGCAGGCCGTCGAAGTACGAGGCCGGGAGGCGGAGCGCCTCGGCGATCGCGTACTGGAACGGCCCGGAGGAGACGTACGTGAGGAACTGCTTGGCCGAGCGGACGGCGGAGGTCAGCGCGGGGCTCGCGGTGATCCAGCCGACCTTCCAGCCGGTGAACGAGAAGGTCTTGCCGGCGGAGCCGATGGTGACCGTGCGCTTCCGCATGCCGGGGAGGGACGCGATCGGCAGGTGCTCGGCGCCGTCGAAGACCAGGTGCTCGTACACCTCGTCGGTGACGACGAGCAGGTCCCGCTCGATCGCCAGCTCGGCGACGGCGGTCAGTTCGGCCCGGGTGAGGACGGTGCCGGTGGGGTTGTGCGGGGTGTTGAGGAGGATGAGGCGGGTCCGGTCGGTGACGGCGGCCCGCAGCTCGTCGAGATCGAGGACGTAGGTGCCCAGGTGGGGGCGGAGGGTGACGGGGACCCTGGTCCCGCCGGCCATCGCGACACAGGCGGCGTACGAGTCGTAGTACGGCTCGAGGGCGATCACCTCGTCGCCCGGCTCGACCAGGGCCAGCAGGGCCGCCGCGATCGCCTCGGTGGCGCCCGCGGTGACGAGGACCTCGGTGTCCGGGTCGTACGCGAGGCCGTACCGCTCCCGCTGGTGGTCGGCGATCGCGGACCGCAGCTCGGGGACGCCGGGGCCCGGCGGGTACTGGTTGCCGCGACCGTCCCGCAGGGCGCGGACCGCGGCCTCCCGGATCTCCTCGGGGCCGTCGGTGTCGGGGAAGCCCTGGCCGAGGTTGATCGCCCCGGTCCTGGCGGCGAGCGCGGACATCTCGGCGAAGATGGTCGTCCCGAACTCGGCGAGGCGGCGGTTGAGCGGCGGTCGTGTCATGGCAGCCATCCTGGAGCCAAGCTCTGGACTTGCTCAAGTGGGCTTTGACGCGCGGACGCGGCGGGGATCGCCCTGGCATGAACATCGCACTCTTCATCCTCGGGATCGCGGTCGTGATCGCGATCGTGGTGTGGGTCGTCGCGCTGTCGCTCCGCGGCACCGCGCGTGTCAGCCGTGGCGCCGACAGCTGGTGGGCGGGGTCGTCCTCGTCCTCCTCTTCGTCCTCTTCGTGTTCGTCGTCGTCCTCTTCCTCTTCGTCCTCGTCCTGCTCCGGTTCGAGTTCGTCGTGTTCGAGTTCGTCGTGCTCCTCGTCCTCGTCCTCCTGCTCCAGCTCCTCGTCCTCGTGCAGCTGAAGCTCTGGACTCGCTCAAGTCGGCTTTGACGGGGTGCCGGACCGGGCATCCCCGTCGCACAGAAGAACGGGGGTAATACAGATGAGTCTCTTCATCGTCTTCATCGGGGTGGTCATCCTCATCGGCCTGATCTCCACCGTCCACCGCCTCGCCGGCGGCAGCGGCGCGCGGCGCGGCGGGCGGCGGAGGGGCGGCCGCAGCTGGGCCGACGGCGGCGGCAGGGGCGGCGGGGGCAGCGGGGGCTGCGGGACGGGCGGGAGCTCCTGCGGATCCGGTTGCGGCGGTGGCTGCGGCGGCAGCTGAGCGCTAACGGCGCCGTAAGCACGTGTCGTTGGCAAAGCGGCGGACCTTGTCGATCGATTCTGATTGAACAATTGAACTGTGGGGTCCCCGAAGGGGTTGGAAAACACAGCAAGTTGGGTAAAAACGCTGCGAGTCGCTCGGCGTCCGTGGTTCTCTCGCTCCTGACAGAGACAGCCCTCGGACCGTGTGTGGACCCGAGCCGGCGATTCCCCACTCCCGTTGAACCCTCTCCGGGGCGCCCCCGGCCCACCCGCCAAACCGTGTTTGCGGAGCCGACCCATGCTCACCACCCTGAAAACCTCCTACACCGACACGCGCGCGGCCGATCTGGCCTGGGCCCTCGGGCGCGAGCCGCTCCCCGCCCTCGCCGTGCTCGACCTCGAACTCTCCGGCGCGACCCTTCAGTTGAGGCTGCTCGGCGCCTCTCACCAGGTGCTCCTCGAAGAGGAGGGCCGCAGCTGCTCGGAGACCGTCGCCTGTATGCGGGGCAGCAGCACCCCGCTCCCGCTCGGCGTCTCGAAGCGCGTCGGCGGATGGGAGTACGAATTCGCCGCACGCGTCGAGACGCTCTCACACGGCTCCTTCGCGGGCCGTGCCCAGGAGTTGCTCGCCCTCGTCGCGGACCACCCCAACGGGCTCGCGGGGACCTTTCCCGGCTCCCCGCACGCCTTCACGGCGATGCTGGCGCAGCGCCACGAGGGCCAGGTGCGCTGGCGCACCTGGCACGCCTACCCGCAGGAAGGGCAGTTGGTGGTGACCAGGACACGTATCGGCGCACGTATGCCCGCAACGCTCTGATACGCCCTCCGGGAGCCCCAGGTGCACTCGTGTGGGTGACAAAGGGTGGAAGAATTGTGACGTAGCGTTACGGCCATGATCGAGCCGACCGTGACCATGCCACCCGAGAGGGTGCGGCGGGCGCCCGTGCGGCGGCCCGAGCCGCCGCGCGAGACGGTGCGGTTCCCGGTCCTCGCGGTGGTCTTCGTCTGCGCCGCCTGCGGCCTGGTCTACGAACTCGAACTGGTCGCGCTCGCCTCGTACTTGATCGGCGACTCGGTCACCCAGGCCTCCGTCGTGCTCTCCGTGATGGTCTTCGCCATGGGCGTGGGCTCGCTCCTCGCCAAGCGGCTGCGCTGCCGCGCCGCCGTCGGCTTCGGCCTGGTCGAGGCCGGGCTCGCGCTCATCGGCGGCTGCTCGGCGATGGTGCTGTACGCGGCCTTCGCCTGGCTCGGCGAATCGCGGTACGTGGTGGTGGCGTTCTCGCTCGCCATCGGGGTGCTCATCGGCGCGGAGATCCCCCTCCTGATGTCGCTGATACAGCGGTCCTCCGGGCCGGGCGGGACCGCCGGGCGCGCCGCGCGCACGGGCCGGTCCGGCCGTTCGGGACGGCAGGCCCCGCCCGGGGACCAGGACGACGCCGCCGGGACGGTCGCCGACCTCTTCGCCGCCGACTACGTCGGCGCGCTCGTCGGCGGCCTCGCGTTTCCCTTCCTGCTGCTGCCCTGGCTCGGCCAGCTCACCGGCGCGCTCGTCACCGGCGCGGTGAACGCGGTGGCGGGCGGCGGCCTCGTCCTCTGGGTGTTCCGTCGCGACCTCACCGCCCGCTCCAGAGCCCTCCTCGTGGCCGTGAACGTGTCCGTCCTCGCCGTCCTCGCCACGGCGACCGTCCTCGTCGACGACTTCGAACAGGCCGCGCGCCGGGCCGTGTACGGGGAGCGGGTGCGGGTCGCCGTCCACACCGAGTTCCAGGAAGTGGTGCTGACGGGAGGCCGCGAGGGCCCGCCCGACCTGTTCCTCGACGGGCGCCTGCGGGTCGCCGGGCAGGACGAGTACCGCTACCACGAGGCGCTCGTCCACCCCGCGATGAACGGCGTGCACAGCCGCGTGCTGATCGTCGGCGGCGGGGACGGCATGGCCGCCCGCGAGGTGCTGCGCTACCCGGGGGTGCGGGCCGTCACCGTCGTCGAGATCGACCCGGGCGTCGTCCGTCTCGCCCGTACGGACCCGGCGCTCGCCACGCTCAACGCGCAGGCGTTCCGTGACCCGCGCGTCCGGGTCGTCCACGCGGACGCCTTCCACTGGCTCCGCGGTGCCGTCGCGCATCTGCAGGAACGGTACGACGTGGTGATCTCCGATCTGCCCGACCCCGGAATCACGCCCAGCACCAAGTTGTACGCGCAGGAGTTCTACGGGCTCGTGGGCCAGGTCCTCACCCGCTCCGGGCGGTTCGTCGTGCACGCCGGGTCCGTGACCGACCGGCCCCGCACCTTCTGGACCGTGGACGCCACCCTCCGCGCCGCCGCGTTCGCCACCCGCCCGTACAGCGCGAGCGGCCGCACCCCCGGTTTCGCGGCGGGACCCGACCGCGCCGACCGGTCCAGCGGTACGGGGCAGGGCCCGGGCGACTGGGGCTTCCTGCTCGCCGTCCCGGGCGGCCGCCCGCCGGCCCTCGGCCTCGCCGCCGACGCGCCCCGCCTGCGGTCGCTCGGCGAGTCCACCCTGGAGGCCGCGGCCCGGCGAGCCGAGCGCACCCGGGAAGCGGAGCTGCCGCCCTCGACCCTGGTGCATCCGCGGTACGGCGGGGTGTGAGCGTCGACGGCAGGGGGGTCGGTGGAGGGCGCGGGCGGGGGGAGGCGGGGGCGTCGGTGGAGGCGCGGGCGGGGGCGCGGTGCCAAACAGGCGACGTCGCGGCCCGGTCTGAGTAGGCTCGGCTTCCATGGAGCATGAGGTGTTCGTACCGGTCCAGGCCGAGGTCCTGCGCACGACGCTCACGGACCCGAGCCGGGTGGTGCGCTGCGTACCCGGCCTCCAGCGCGACGCCGACGCGGAGGCGGGCCCCCTCACGGGCCGGCTCAAGGTGCGGGTCGGTGGCAACACCATCACCTACCGCGGCGCCCTGAAGGTCGTCGAGCGCGACGGTGCCATCACTTATGAGGGCCAGGGCGCCGAGGCCCGGGGCAAGGGTTCGGCGGAGCTGTCGCTCACCGTCGTCCTCACTCCGGTGGCCGAGGGCACCAGCCTGAGCTTCAGCGGCGCCCTGACGGCCACCGGCCGGCTGGCCGAGGCGACGGACGAGGCACGGTCATCGACGGGCGCGCGGCTGCTCGACAAGTTCGTGGAGGCGCTCGCGTCCCTGGCGGAGGAGTCGGAACAGGAGCCCGCGGAGGAGCTGCCGGAGAAGCCGTCGGAGGAGGCAGCCGGGTCGGCCGCCGCCTCCGCGCCCGGGCCCGGGCCCGGGTTGAACGGCTCCGCCGACGCCGACGCCGACGCCGACGCGGACACCGACTCCGCCGCCGACACCGACGACGACGGCGTCGACGACGGTGTCGAGGAGCCCCGCCGGAGTTCCGTCTTCGACACGCCCGTCCCGCCGCCCTCCCTCGACCCCCTCCTGGACGAGGACTTCGGCGACACCCCCATCGCCTTCCCCGCCCCGCAGCCCGCCGCCGAGGCCGCCCACGCCCGCCGGACGATGATCGGGCGGAGCGCCGAGGAGGTCGACCACGCCCCGCCGCGCGGCCGGTACGCGCCCGTTCCCGCGCCCGAGGCGTCGAGCGCCGGCGCCACCCTGCGCTGGATCGCCCCGGCCGCGGCCCTCGCGCTCGCCTCCGCCGTCGTCGTCGGCAGGGCCTTGCGCCGACGCCGCTGAGACCCGCCCTCGCAGGGTCGGCCCCGTTCGAGGTCTCGCACGATTAGGGTCGGGGCGTGAGCATGCAGACGCGACTGACGGCGGGCGACGCCGAGTTGACCATCAACCCCGAGAACGGCTGCCGGATCGAGAGCCTGCGCATCGGTGGGACCGAGGTGCTGCGCCAGGGTGAGCGGTACGGGAGCTTCCCGATGGTGCCCTGGTGCGGGCGGACCGAGAACGGCCGCTTCCGCAACGGGGCGACCACCCATCAGCTGCCGGTCAACGCGGCCCCGCACGCCATCCACGGCACCGTCCGCGACCTGGCCTGGAAGACCGTCAGGACCTCCACGACCGAGGCCGTCTTCACCTGCGAGCTCGGCGACCCGTGGCCGTACAAGGGCACGGTGACCCAGGTCTTCGAGCTGGCCGAGGACGCCCTCACCCTCCGCTTCGGGGTCGAGACGTACGACGCCTCCTTCCCGGCGCAGGCCGGCTGGCACCCCTGGTTCCTGCGGAACCTCGGCAAGGGCGGCGAGGACGTGCGGATCGACTTCACCGCCGCCTGGCAGGAGGAGCGCGGTGACGACCACCTCCCGACCGGGCGCAGGATCGACCCCCTGCCCGGCCCCTGGGACGACTGCTTCGGCATGCCCGAGGGCGTCGACGTCACCCTCACCTGGCCGGAGGAGCTGGAGCTGAAGGTCAGCAGCCGCGCAGAGTGGGTCGTGATCTACGACGAGCCCGAGGAGGCCGTCTGCGTCGAGCCGCAGTCCGGCCCGCCGAACGGCCTCAACACCCACCCGCGCCTGGTCACCCCGATCGACCCGCTGGAGGTCGAGAGCACGTGGAGCTGGCGGCGACCTTGAGTGGGCTCCGCTTAAGCTGCTGACCATGACTGACGTACGCGCTGAGCTGCTCCAGCAGATCAAGGACAAGGCCGTGGTGCACGGCAAGGTGACCCTCTCCTCGGGTCTGGAAGCCGACTACTACATCGACCTGCGCCGGATCACGCTGGACGGCGAGGCCGCGCCCATGGTGGGTCAGGTGATGCTCGACCTCACGGCCGACCTGGACTTCGACTGCGTCGGCGGTCTGACCCTGGGCGCCGACCCGGTCGCGACCTCGATGCTGCACGCCTCCGCCGCGCGCGGACAGCGCCTCGACGCCTTCGTCGTACGGAAGGCGCAGAAAGCCCACGGGATGCAGCGCCGGATCGAGGGCACGGACGTCAAGGGCCGTCGCTGCCTCGTCGTCGAGGACACCTCGACCACCGGCGGTTCGCCGCTGACCGCCGTCGAGGCCGTCCGTGAGGCCGGCGGCGAGGTCGTCGCCGTGGCCACGATCGTGGACCGGGGCGCCGCCGACGCCATCGCCGAGGCGGGACTGACGTACCTCACCGGCTACCGGCTGGGCGATCTCGGCCTGGCGTAACCGCCGCGAAGTCGTGACGTAGGGCCCGGGCCGGTTGAGAACCGGCCTGACCTGCATATTTGCCAAAGGGCGGGGTGTTTCACGTGAAACACCCCGCCCCTTGTCGTGCCGTGCCCGTGGGAGCCGGCACAAGAGTCTGGAAGGATGGGGGCGACGATGACGTCGCCCCCAGGTCAGGGACAGCAACAGCACACACCCCGCACATCACAAGGAGCGGACGAATGCCCATCGCAACCCCCGAGGTCTACAACGAGATGCTCGACCGGGCGAAGGCAGGCAAGTTCGCCTACCCGGCCATCAACGTGACCTCGTCCCAGACCCTGCACGCTGCTCTGCGCGGCTTCGCGGAGGCCGAGAGCGACGGCATCATCCAGATCTCGACCGGCGGAGCCGAGTTCCTGGGCGGCCAGTACAACAAGGACATGGTCACGGGCGCCGTCGCCCTGGCCGAGTTCGCGCACATCGTCGCCGCGAAGTACGACATCACGGTCGCGCTGCACACCGACCACTGCCCGAAGGACAAGCTGGACGGCTACGTCCGTCCGCTGCTCGACGTCTCCGCCGAGCGCGTCAAGGCCGGTCGCGACCCGCTGTTCCAGTCGCACATGTGGGACGGCTCCGCCGAGACCCTGGCCGACAACCTGGCCATCGGCCAGGAGCTGCTCGCCAAGGCCGCCGCCGCCAAGATCATCCTCGAGGTCGAGATCACCCCGACCGGTGGCGAGGAGGACGGCGTCAGCCACGAGATCAACGACGAGCTGTACACCACGGTCGACGACGCCCTCCGTACCGCCGAGGCCCTCGGCCTGGGCGAGAAGGGGCGCTACCTGCTTGCCGCCTCCTTCGGCAACGTGCACGGCGTCTACAAGCCGGGCAACGTCGTGCTCCGCCCCGAGCTGCTCAAGGACCTCCAGGCGGGCGTCGCCGAGAAGTACGGCAAGGCCTCCCCGTTCGACTTCGTCTTCCACGGCGGCTCGGGCTCCACGGCCGAGGAGATCGCCACCGCGCTTGAGAACGGCGTCGTGAAGATGAACCTCGACACCGACACCCAGTACGCCTTCACGCGTCCGGTGGCGAACCACATGTTCAAGAACTACGACGGTGTCCTCAAGGTCGACGGCGAGGTCGGCATCAAGTCGACCTACGACCCGCGCACCTGGGGCAAGCTGGCCGAGGCCGGCATGGCCGTCCGTGTCACCGAGGCGTGCGCGGCGCTGCGCTCGACCGGCACGAAGCTGAAGTAAGCGTTGTACGACGGGCCCGGCACCTCCACTCTGGCGTGGGGGCGCCGGGCCCTCGTCATGTCCGGAGGAGGCTGTCGGTGACGTACGACTTCGACCAGGAGACAGACCGGCACGGCACCTGGTCGGTGCAGTGGGACGGGATAGCGGACCGCTTCGGCGAGCCCGACCTGCTGCCCTTCACGATCTCCGACATGGACTTCGCCTCCCCGCCGGAGGTGCTCGCCGCCCTGCGCGAGCGCGTCGATCACGGGGTCTTCGGCTACACGGACTGGCGGCTCGGCCCGTTCCGGGAGGCGATCCGGCACTGGTACGCGAGCCGGTACGCCACCGAGATCGACCCCGGCTCGCTCGTGTACGCGCCCTCGGTGCTCAGCCAGCTCTCCCAGCTCCTGCGGATGTGGACGGAGCCCGGCGACGGCGTCGTCGTGCACACCCCCACGTACGACGGCTTCCGCAAGGCCGTCACCGGCCTCGGACGCGAGCTGCGCGGCGTCCCGCTGGGGGACCGCGACGCCCTGGAACGCGAGCTGGCCCGCCCGGACAGCCGGATGCTGCTGCTCTGCTCCCCGCACAACCCGACCGGGCGGGTGTGGACGGAGGAGGAGCTCACCGCCTTCGCCCGGCTTGCCGAGCGTCATGGCGCGGCCGTCGTCAGCGACGAGATCCACGCCGATCTGACCAGGGACGGCCACCGCCACATCCCGTGGACCCGGATCGCGGAGCCCGGCCGGGGCCGCCGCTGGGCCCTCGTCACCTCGGGCACGAAGGCCTTCAACTTTCCGGCGCTCTCCGGCTCGTACGGGCTGATCGGCGACCCCGACGAGCGGGAGGCCTTCATCCGGCGGATGGAGACCGGCGAGGGCCTGGCCTCGCCGGCCGTGCTCTCCCTGACCGCCCACATCGCCGCGTACCGGCAGGGCGCGGCCTGGCTGGACGAGCTGCGCGCGTACGTCGCGGGCACGATGGGCCTCGTCCGGGAGCGCCTCGCGGACGGCCTCCCGGAGGTCGACTGGACGCCGCCGGAGGCCGGCTACCTGGCCTGGATCGACCTGCGGCCGCTCGGCATCGAGGAGGCCAGGCTCCAGGAGGAGCTGGTGGCGGTGGAGAAGGTCGCGATCATGCCGGGCGGGGTGTACGGCACGCCGGGCTTCGTCCGGCTGAACGTGGGCTGCCCGCGTGCGAAGGCCGAGCGGGGCGTGGACGCACTGATCCGCGCGGCGAACAGGCTGCGGAAGGCCTGACCGGGCGCGGGTGCGGGGGGACGCCCGCGCGGGGACCATGGCAGGCATGGACATCCGGCTGAGCTCCGGGACCGGCCGGTGGATCGTGCTCACGACCGTCCTCGGGTCCGGGATGGCGCTGCTCGACTCCACCGTCGTCAATGTCGCGCTGCCGCACATCGGCGCGGACCTCGACGCCGACCTCGGCGCCCTCCAGTGGACGGTCAACGCCTACATGCTGACCCTCGCCGGGCTGATCCTGCTCGGCGGGGCGCTCGGCGACCGGTACGGGCGGCGCCGGGTCTTCGTGATCGGGGTCGTGTGGTTCGCGCTCGCCTCGCTGCTCTGCGGGCTCGCCCCGAACGCCGGGGTCCTCATCGCCGCCCGCGCCCTCCAGGGCGTGGGCGGGGCGCTGCTCACGCCCGGGTCGCTCGCGCTGATCCAGGCGAGTTTCCACGAGGACGACCGGGCGAGGGCGGTCGGCCTCTGGTCGGGTTTCGGCGGGGTGGGCGCGGCGATCGGGCCGTTCGTCGGTGGCTGGCTGGTGGACGGGCCGGGCTGGCGGTGGGTGTTCCTCCTGAACGTGCCGCTCGCCGCCCTCTGCGTACCGGTCGCCCTCCGGCACGTGCCCGAGTCGCGGGACGAGACCGCGCACGGCCGCTTCGACGTGCTCGGCGCGGTCCTGGGCGCGGCGGCGCTCGCCTTCGTGACGTACGCGCTGATCGGCGAGGCCTGGTGGGCGGGGGCGGCCGGCGTGGTGATCGGCGCCGGGTTCGTGGCGGTGGAGCGGCGGCGCGGCGGTGCGGCGATGGCGCCGCCGTCGATCTTCTCCTCCCGGATCTTCACCGCCGTCAACCTGGTCACGCTCTGTGTGTACGCGGCCTTCAGCGGCTTCTTCTTCCTGGCGGCCCTCCAGCTCCAGGTGGTCTCCGGCTACTCGGCCCTCGGCGCGGGTACGGCCCTGCTGCCGACGACCGTCCTGATGCTGCTGCTCTCGGCGAAGTCCGGGGAGCTGGGGGAGCGGATCGGGCCCCGGATCCCGCTCACGGTGGGGCCGCTGCTGTGCGCCGCGGGCATGCTCCTGATGCTCCGGGTCGGTGAGGACGCCTCGTACGTACGGGACGTGCTGCCCGCGCTTCTGGTGCTCGGGTTCGGCATGACGGCGCTTGTCGCGCCGCTGACCGCGACCGTGCTCGCCTCCGTGGACGTGGCCAGGGCGGGTCTCGCGAGCGGCATCAACAACGCGGCGGCGCGGGCGGCCGGGCTGCTCGCGGTGGCCGCGCTGCCGATGCTGGCCGGGATGGGGCCGGAGTCGTACCGCTCGGCGGAGGAGTTCGGGGAGACGTTCCGGCGGGCGATGCCGATGTGCGCCGGGATCCTGGTGGCGGGTGCGGTGCTCGCCTGGACGACGATGCGCGTCCCGGCGCCCGGGGCGGCCTGCCACCCGGAGTGCCGGATGCACTGCGGGGTGACGTCCCCACCGCTGGACCCGGGTGAACGCGACGCCGGCACCCGGCCGTCCGGGCCGCGGGACTGAGGCAGACTGGGGCCCATGGCCATCCACGAGAACCTCCTGGGGGGACCGGCCCCCACCCACCTGCCGGACGACCCGGGCCCGCGCGAGCTGCTCGCGAACGGGACCGCGCCGGCGGACGTCGCCGCGAAGTACCCGACCTCCTCGCTCGCCTGGGCCCAGCTCGCCGACGACGCGTACGAGCGCGGCTCGGTCGTCGAGTCGTACGCCTACGCCCGTACCGGCTACCACCGCGGCCTCGACGCGCTGCGCCGCAACGGCTGGAAGGGCCACGGCCCGGTGCCGTGGGAGCACGAGCCGAACCGCGGCTTCCTCCGCGCGCTGCACTCCCTCGCCCGCGCCGCCGGCGAGATCGGTGAGAAGGACGAGTACGAGCGCTGCACGACCTTCCTGCGGGACTCCTCGGAAACCGCTGCGGAGACGCTCGGCTGACGTTTCCCCCTGCCCGTCGCACGCCCTTTCCTCCGGAGCGGGGAAAGGGCGTTCGACGTGGTCGGTACGATCGCCGGGGGGACCGCAGTACTCGACGCAGTACTCACATGGGGGGAAGTCTGTCGTGGGAAAGCGTGCCGCACCCGCAGGACGGCGACGAGCGCCGAGCCGGCGGAGGGGCAGAAGCAGACGCGGCCCCGTGCGCCGGCTGGCTCTTCCGACCCTGGTCCTGATGACGGTCGCGCTCGGCGCGGGCGTCGCCCTCGCCCACTTCAACGGCCCGGCGACGGACGACACGGCGGCTCCGCCCGCCGCCACCGCGCCGGACCCGGCGACCGAGCCTCCGGCCACGACCACCGCCGCGCCGAAGCCCCGGCCCACCACGACGAAGCCGAAACCCAGGCCGACGGCCTCGGCGAAGCCGAAGCCCACGCCGAAGAAGACCACCGTGCCGCAGTCCGGCAGCGGGACCTTCACGACGGCGAGGGCCTCGGGCGAGCCGGTCGGCGACAGCGGTGTCCTGCGCCGCTACCGGGTCCAGGTCGAGGACGGCATCGAGCTGTCGGCGAGCGAGACGGCCGCCGAGATCCAGGGGATCCTGGCGCATCCGCGCGGCTGGGCCGCGCACGGCCGGGGCCGGTTCCAGCTCGTCTCCGAGAACGCCGACTTCGTCATCCGGATCGCCACCCCGGACACGGCCGACGCGCTCTGCCTCCGGCAGGGCCTGAACACCCGCGGCGAGCTGAACTGCGAGACCACCGACGGCGTCGTGGTGAACCTCAAGCGGTGGATGCTCGGCTCGCCGACCTTCGCGGGGCCGGCCACGGAGTACCGGCATCTGATCATCAACCACGAGGTCGGGCACGAGATCGGCATCCGGCAGCACATGGACTGCGGCGGCCCCGGCAAGCTCGCGCCCGCGATGATGCAGCAGATCAAGGGCCTCAACGGCTGCCGGTCGAACGCATTTCCGTATGACGAAGACGGGACCTACATCACCGGGCCGATCGTGTCATGATGCGGTTGGGACGACGCGCGACCAAGCGCGCGTCCCGAGGGGACCGGGGCTCCCGTGCCACACGGAACGACGTGGACACGGTGGAGCAGACCGCTACCCGGTAGTTCGTATCGAGGAGACAGAAATGTCACCCTTCCCGGCTGCTCCCGACGCCGGAGCCGGTTCGGTCGCCGACGCCCCGAACCTCGACTTCGCCGGCACCACGCCGTACGAGGACTACGTCCAGGCGGACGTCCTCACCCACCTCCAGCACCTCCGCTCGGACGACCCCGGCGAGATGGTCTTCCTGGTCACCACCCAGGTCATGGAGCTGTGGTTCACGGTGATCGTCCACGAGTGGGAGACCGCGAGCCGCGCCCTGCGCGAGGACCGCGTCCCCGTCGCCATGGACGCGCTCAAGCGCTCCGTACGCGAGCTGGAGGCGCTCAACCACTCCTGGCGGCCGCTCGCCCAGCTCACCCCCGCCCAGTTCAACGCCTACCGGTCCGCGCTCGGCGAGGGCTCCGGCTTTCAGTCCGCGATGTACCGGCGGATGGAGTTCCTGCTCGGCGAGAAGTCCGCGTCCATGCTCGTCCCGCACCGGGGCGCGCCCCGCGTCCACGCCGAGCTGGAGAAGGCGCTCCACGAGCCCAGCCTGTACGACGAGGTCCTCGGACTGCTCGCCCGGCGCGGCCTGCCCGTGCCGCAGGCCGTCCTCGGCCGCGACCTGGCGCAGCGGTACGAGTCGTCCCCCGAGGTCGAGGCGATCTGGGCCGGGATCTACGCCGACCCCGACCAGAGCGGTGAGCTCGTCCGGCTCGGCGAGGCCCTGAGCGACGTCGCCGAACTGGTCTGGCGCTGGCGCAACGACCACCTCGTGGCGACCCGCCGGGCGATGGGCGCGAAGACCGGCACCGGCGGTTCGGCCGGCGTCGCCTGGCTGGAGAAGCGGGCCCAGAAGAACGTGTTCCCCGAGCTCTGGACGGCGCGCAGCCATGTCTGACCTCCTCAAGGACAGGGCCCGCGCTCTCGACGCGGCCGACGACCTCGCCGGGCACCGCGAGAGGTTCGCCCTCGACGAGGACACCGTCTACCTCGACGGCAACTCCCTCGGCGCGCTGCCCGCCCACGTCCCCGCCCGCATGGCCGACGTCATCACCCGCGAGTGGGGCGAGCTGCGCATCCGCTCCTGGGACGAGTCCGGCTGGTGGACCGCGCCCGAGCGGATCGGCGACCGGATCGCGCCGATCGTCGGCGCCGCCCCGGGACAGATCGTGGTCGGCGACTCGACCAGCGTGAACGTCTTCAAGGCGGTCGTCGCGGCGGCCCGGCTGAGCGGGGACGACCGGGACGAGATCCTCGTCGACGCGACGACCTTTCCCACGGACGGGTACATCGCGGAGTCAGCGGCACGGATGACGGGTCACCGGATCGTGCCCGTCGATCCGGCGGGGATGCCCGGCGCGGCCGGACCGCGTACCGCGGCCGCGCTCGTCAACCACGTCGACTACCGCTCCGGCCGGCTGCACGACCTGCCCGGCATCACGGCGGCGCTCCACGAGGCGGGCGCGCTCGCCGTCTGGGACCTGTGCCACAGCGCGGGCGCCCTGCCCGTCGGCCTGGACGCCCACGGGGTCGACCTGGCCGTCGGCTGCACGTACAAGTACCTGAACGGCGGGCCCGGTTCGCCGGCCTACCTGTACGTCGCCGAGCGCCACCAGGCCGCCTTCGACTCGCCGCTGCCCGGCTGGAACTCGCACGCCGACCCGTTCGCGATGACGCCCGGGTACGCGGCGGCCCCCGGCGCCCTGCGGGGCCGGGTCGGGACGCCCGACATCCTCTCCCTGCTCGCCCTCGAGTCGGCGCTCGACGTCTGGGACGGGGTCGCGATCGAGGACGTACGGGCCAAGTCCCTCGCGCTCACCGACTTCTTCCTGGAGTGCGTGCGCGCGTACGTGCCCGAGGGCAGCGTCCGGTCGGTGACCCCCGAGGCGCGCGAGGAGCGCGGCAGCCAGATCGCCCTGGCCTGCGAGACCGCCCCCGCCGTCATGGCGGAGCTGATCGAGCGCGGGGTCGTGGGCGACCTCCGCCGCCCGGACGTGCTGCGGTTCGGCTTCACGCCGCTCTACGTCGGCTTCGCGGACGCGGAGCGGGCGGCGCGGACCCTGGCGGACGTCCTCGGAGGCTGATCCGATGATCGCCTGATCTGCGGGGGCACCGGTGCTGGTACCGTCCCCGCAGGTCAGGCCAATTCGGCCTCGTATCCGAGAGGTTGGAACAGCATGCCGGACCCCGCCGCGCGCGCCGCCGCCGAAGAGGCGTCCGCCTTCGCCCACCCGGCCGTCGCCCCGGACGCCTCCGCCGTGTACGGCGACCACCCGGACCAGGTGATCGACTTCTACGCGCCGCGCGACGGCCGCACCAGGGCGCCGCTCGTCGTCGCCCTGCACGGCGGCGCCTGGCGGGCACCGTACGACCGGCAGCACCTGACCCCTTTCGTGGACTTCCTGGCCCGCCGGGGCTTCGCCGTGGCGAACGTCGAGTACCGGCGCGGCAGCGACATCCCCCGACAGGGTGGTGCCGCCCCCGTCGCCGGACGCTGGCCCGAGACCTTCGACGACGTGGCCGCCGCCCTCGACGCCGTCCCCGGGCTCGCCGCCGCGCACCTTCCGCAGGCCGACACCGGCCGGATCGTGCTCACCGGCCACTCGGCGGGCGGCCAGCTCGCCCTCTGGGCCGCCGCCCGGCACGTCCTGCCCGCCGGCTCGCCCTGGCGACTGCCCGCACCGCCCGCGCTGCGCGGAGTCGTCGCCCTCGCCCCCATCGCCCACTTCGCGACGGCGGTCGCGCTCGGGGTGTGCGGCGGCGCGGTCACCGAACTGCTCGGCGGGGAGACCGAGTACGCGGCGAGGGCCGCCTTCGCCGACCCGGCCGTCCTCCTCCCGACCGGGATCGCGACAACCCTCGTGCAGGGCCGCGAGGACGTCGACGTGCCGCACCTCGTCGCCGAGGCGTACGCGGAGGCGTCGGCGAAGGCCGGCGAGGAGGCCGGCCTCACGCTCCTGGAGGGCGTCGGCCACTTCCCTCTGATCGACCCGGCGGCGGACGCGTGCGCGGTGGTGGCGGAGGAGATCGCCCAGCTGGCCTTCTAGGACTCCTAGTACTCAGGGGGGACGCCGCAGGATCCGCATCCAGCGGGACGACCCCGTCTCGCCGGCGCCCGTACCGTGGTTCGCGTGACCCAGACACAGTCCTCCGGGACGACGAGCCGCAGCCCCGAGTTCCGCCTGGTGCAGGTGGCTCTCGGCGGGCTGCGCCAGGAACTCTTCCACGACGCCTTCGCCTACCGGCCGCTGCCGCGGATGGACGTGAACAGCGGGCCCACGCGCCGGCTGCCGGAGCGGATACGCGTCCATCTCGGCCTGCTGCCGCACGCGACCGTCGCCTTCCTCGCCTTCATCGTCTTCCTGCTGGGGGCCGAGCGGATCGACGGCGCCTTCGGGCCGACGGCGCTCGTGTTCTCCCTCGTTCCGCCCGTCGTGGTGCTGGCCACGCTGATCCGGCCGGTCCTGGCCTACTGGGCCTCGCTGTGCTCGACGCCGTTCCTGGCGTTCATCGGCGGGTACTGGGGCGGCTGGCCCTGGACGGAGAACTCGTTCGCCGCCCATCTGATCGTCCTCACCGTGGTCGCCGCCCGCACCGGACCCCGTACCGCCGGATGGATGTGGGCGGGAACGGCGGCCTACGCGCTCTTCGCCGAGATGTTCCTCGGGATAGGCCGCAGCTCCGACTCGGTCCCGCTGCTGTTCGTCGCCGCCCTCGCCCTGCTCACCGTCTCCATGATCCAGGTCCGCCGCCAGGCCACCCGTGAGGTCACCGCCCAGCAGACCGTCACCGCCCAGGAGATCTCCAAGCGGACCGTCCTGGAGGAGCGCACCACCATCGCCCGCGAGCTGCACGACGTCGTCGCCCACCACATGTCGGTGGTCGCGATCCAGGCGGAGGCCGCCCCCTACCGGGTGGAGAACCCGCCGCCCGAGCTGGAGCAGGCCTTCCTCACCATCCGGGAGAACGCCGTCGCCGCCCTGACCGAGCTGCGCCGCATCCTCGGTGTCGTACGGGCCGAGGACTACGAGGCGCCCGACGCCCCGCAGCCGACCCTCGCCGACCTGGACGCGCTCGTCCGCAACGTCGCCGAGGCCGGGCTCGTCGTCGAGAAGACGGTGACCGGCGCCGTACGGGAACTGCCGCAGGGCGTGGAGCTCTCCGCGTACCGGATCGTCCAGGAGGCCCTGTCGAACGTGCTGCGGCACGCGCCGGGCGCGGCGGCGAAGGTCGAGGTCAGCCATGTCCTCGGCGGCCTCGGGCTGAGGATCGCCAACGGCCCGGCGCGCGGCCTGGTCAAGCCCTCGCCCGGGGCCGGGCACGGCATCACCGGCATGCGGGAGCGGGTGACGATGCTCGGCGGGGAGATGACGGCCGAGGCGACCCCGGACGGCGGCTACGAGGTGGCGGCGTTCATCCCCGTACGCCGTGAGGAGACCGTCGGCCGTGAGGAGAGCGCGGAATGAGCATCAAGGTGCTGATCGTCGACGACCAGATGATGGTCCGCGAGGGCTTCTCCGTGCTGCTCGGCGCGATGCCGGACATCGAGGTCGTCGGGGAGGCGGTCAACGGCCGGGAGGCCGTCGCCCAGGTCGCCGCCCTCCGCCCCGACGTGGTGCTCATGGACATCCGGATGCCCGAGCTGAACGGCATCGACGCCACCCGCGAGATCGTCGCCGCCGACGCGGACGCGAAGGTGCTCGTCCTGACCACCTTCGACCTGGACGAGTACGTGTACCAGGCGCTGCGCGCCGGGGCCTCCGGCTTCCTGCTCAAGGACGCCTCGGCCCGGCAGCTCGCGGACGGCGTGCGGGTGGTCGCGGCGGGCGAGGCGCTGCTCGCGCCGACCGTCACGAAGCGGCTGATCACGGAGTTCGCGAAGGCACCGGGGAGTTCTCCGCGGGCGCCGGCGATGGCACGGATCGGGGAGCTGACGGAGCGGGAGACGGAGGTCCTCGTCCTCATCGCGCAGGGCCTGTCGAACGCCGAGATCGCCGAGCACCTCGTCGTCGCCGAGTCCACGATCAAGACGCATGTGAGCCGGATCCTGGTGAAGCTGGCGCTGCGCGACCGCACGCAGGCGGCGGTGTTCGCGTACGAGGCGGGTCTGGTGCGGGTCGGGGGCTGAGCCGCCCGGCGGCGGTAGCGTCCGTACATGGACGCTCTGGACGCTGTGTACGACCCCTGGTCGCCCGATTTCGTCGCCGACCCCTACCCCGCGTACGCCGAGCTGCGGGCGGCGGGCCGCGCCCACTGGCACGGCCCGACCCGCCAGTGGCTGATCCCGCACCACGAGGACGTGTCGGCGCTGCTCCGGGACCGGCGCCTGGGCCGTACGTACACCCATCGCTTCACGCACGAGGAGTTCGGGCAGGAGCCTCCGGCCGCCGCGTACGAGCCCTTCCACACGCTCAACGACCACGGGCTGCTCGATCTGGAGGCGGCCGACCACACCCGGATCCGGCGGCTCGTCTCGAAGGCGTTCACGCCGCGGACGGTGGAGAACCTGGCGCCGACGGTACGGCGGCTCGCCGCGGGGCTCGTCGGCGATCTGGTGGCGGCGGGCGGCGGTGACCTCCAGGCCCTGGTCGCGGAGCCGCTGCCGGTCGCGGTGATCGCCGAGATGCTGGGCGTGCCGGAGGGGGACGAGGAGCGGGGGCGGCTGCGGCCCTGGTCGGCGGCGATCTGCGGGATGTTCGAGCTGAATCCGTCGGAGGAGACGGCCCGGCGTGCGGTGGAGGCCTCGATCGAGTTCTCGGACTATCTGCGGGAGCTGATCGCCCGGCGGCGGCGGGAGCCGGGGGACGATCTCGTGTCGTCGCTGATCGCGGTGGAGGAGCTCACCGAACAGGAGATGATCTCCACCTGCGTCCTGCTCCTCAACGCGGGCCACGAGGCCACCGTGAACACCACGGTCACCGGCTGGTGGACCCTGCTGAAGGAGGGCGTCCGTCCGGATCCCGAAAAGTTGTCCACAGCTGTGGATGAACTTCTGCGCTACGACACCCCGCTCCAGATGTTCGAGCGCTGGGTCCTCGACGACATCGAGGTCGGCGGCGTGACCATCCCGCGCGGCTCCGAGGTCGCCCTGCTCCTCGGCTCGGCCAACCGTGACCCCGCCCGCTTCGGCCCGACGGCCGACGCACTCGACCTGACCCGCGCCGACAACCCGCACATCACCTTCGGCGCCGGCATCCACTACTGCCTGGGCGCCCCGCTCGCCCGCCTCGAACTGACCGCCGTGTTCGGCGAGTTGCTGAGGCAGGCGCCGGGGCTGAGGCTCGTGGCCGAGCCGGTACGGAAGCCGGGGTACGTGATCCGGGGCTTCGAGGAGCTGTTGGTGGAGGTCTGAACGGCGGTTCAGGTCAGCAGGTCCCGGCGCCGCAGCCCCGCGAGGCCCGCCGCCACCAGGGCCGCCGCCACGGCCGTCAGGAGCAGGACCGGGGGCCACGACAGCTCCTGGCCCGGGAGCTTCGGGAGGTGGGCGAACGGGGAGAGGTTTAGGACCGCCTGCGGCAGGCCGAGGGCCGGGCCGATCCAGCCGAGGGCCAGACAGAGGCCCGCCACGCCCCATGCGGCGCTCGCGGCCTTCGGGGCGGCGCCCCAGAGCAGGACCGCGAGGCCCGCGAGCGCCCACACGGCGGGGAGCTGGATCAGGGCCGAGCCCAGGATGGGGCCGAGGTCCTGGCCGTAGGAGAGGGCGAGGCCGAGGCCGCTGAGGACCAGGATCAGGACAGGACCGCCGAACGCGATCAGCAGGTGGCCGGCCGCCCAGCGGAGCCGGCCGAGCGCGTTCGCGAGGAGCGGTTCGGCCCGGCCCGAGGTCTCCTCGCCGTGCGCCCGGAGCACCGAACCGACCGCGAAGAGAGCCGCGATCATGCCGAACAGCGACACCATCGTGGCGAGGAAGGCGTCCGTGAGGGCGCTCTGGCCGCCCATCCGCTCGAAGATCTCGCGGGCCTGCTCGTTGTCGCCGACGAGGTCCGCCGCGCCCTCGACCATCCCGCCGAAGACGAGCCCGCCGAGCAGGAAGCCCAGCGACCAGCCGAGCACCGTGCCGCGCTGGAGCCGCCGGGCGAGCGCCCCCGCCGTCCCGAGCCGCCCCTCGGCGGGACCCGGCCGGGTCGCGAGAAAGCTCGCGCCGACGTCCCGGCGGCCGGTCAGCGCGTACGCCGCCGCCGTCTGGACCACGACGGCCGCGGCGATCAGGAGCAGCACCGCCCAGCGTTCACCGGCGAAGGCGCGGACGTTCTCGGCCCAGCCGATCGGCGAGAGCCAGGTCAGGAGGGAGCCGCCGTCGGCGGTTCCGGCGTCGCCCGCGGCCCGCAGGACGAACGCGAGGCCGAGGACGGCGGCGGTGAGGCCCTTGGCGAGGCGGGCGCTCTCGGTCAGCTGGGCGGCGAGCGCGGCCGTCGTCGCGAAGAGCATGCCGGTGCCGCCGACGGCGAGGCCGAGGGCGAGCGCCCCCGCCGTGCCCTGTCCGGCGAGGCCCGCCGTGATGAGGAGGGCGACGGCGGTGTTGAGGAGGAGTGCGGCGAGGAGGGCGGCGGTGAGCGGCGCCCGGCGGCCGACCGCGCCGGCGGAGAGCATCTCCTGGCGGCCGGTCTCCTCCTCCTCGCGGGTGTGCCGGACGACCACGATCAGGCTGGCGACGGCGGCGAGGACGACGGCGAAGGTGCTGAACCGCCAGGCGACGAGTCCGCCGACGGAGTCGTCGAAGACGGGCCCGTAGAGCGCGCGCATGGAGCTGTTGGCGGTCATGGACGCGGCGACCTCGGCCCGTTCGACGGCCGTGCCGTACAGGCCTTCGAGGGAGCCCGCGCCGCTCGCGACCATGCCGCCGGTGACGAGGGCCCAGAGCGGGATCATCAGCCGGTCGCGGCGGAGGGCGAGCCGGGTGAGCGCCCCGGTGCCGGTGAGCGTGACCGTGCTCATGACGCGGCCTCTTCCGTGGCGTAGTGCCGGAGGAACAGCTCCTCCAGGGTCGGCGGGGTGCTCGTCAGGCTCCGTACGCCCGAGGCGGTCAGGGCGCGCAGGACGGCGTCGAGCTTGTCGGTGTCGACCTGGAGCCGCACGCGCAGGCCGGTCACGGAGACGTCGTGGACGCCGGGGAGGTGGGCGAGGCCGTTGGGCGGGGCGGCGAGTTCGGCGGTGACGCTGGTACGGGTCAGGTGCCGCAGCTCCGCGAGCGAGCCGGACTCCACGGTCCGGCCCTTGCGGACGATGCTGACCCGGTCGCAGAGGCTCTCGACCTCGCTGAGGATGTGACTGGACAGGAGGACCGTCCGGCCCCGGTCGCGGGCCTCCTCGACGCAGCTCTGGAAGACCTCCTCCATCAGCGGGTCGAGGCCGCTGGTGGGCTCGTCGAGGACGAAGAGGTCGGCGTCGGAGGCGAAGGCGGCGACGAGGGCGACCTTCTGGCGGTTGCCCTTGGAGTAGGTGCGGCCCTTCTTGGTGGGGTCGAGCTCGAAGCGTTCGATCAGCTCGGCGCGCCTGGCCCTGTCGAGGCCGCCCCGGAGCCTGCCGTACAGGTCGATGACCTCGCCGCCGGAGAGGTTGCGCCAGAGGGTCACGTCCCCGGGGACGTACGCGATCCGGCGGTGCAGTGCGACGGCGTCCTGCCAGGGGTCCCCGCCGAGGACCCGGGCGGCTCCGGAGTCGGGGCGCAGGAGGCCGAGGAGGACGCGGATGGTGGTGGACTTCCCGGCGCCGTTGGGGCCGAGGAAGCCGTGGACCTCGCCGGTCTCGACGGTGAGGTCGAGGTCGTCGAGCGCGTGCGTCCGCCCGAAGGACTTGTGGAGTCCGGCGACGCTGATTGCCTTGGTCATGTTTTGGAACGTACGCTCATTTCACAAACTTGTGAAGTTAAGGAAGCGTATAAAGTCGGGGCGGAGAGCGAACGAGGGAGACGATGACGGCATGACCACCACCGAAGGCGACAGGGACGCGGCCCTGCGCGACGAGGAGGCCGCCTCCCGTTTCGTCGAGCGCTTCGCCGCCGAGATGACGGAGGCCGGCATGCAGCGCATGGCCTCCCGCGTCTTCGCGGCCCTCCTCGCCTCCGAGACCGCCTCCCTGACCTCGGCCGAACTCGCCGAACAGCTCAAGATCAGCCCGGCGGCCGTCTCCGGCGCGATCCGCTACCTCAGTCAGGTCAGCATGGTCAGCCGCGAACGCGAGCCCGGCACCCGGCGCGAGCGGTACGTCCTCCACAACGAGCTCTGGTACGAGACCTTCACCCAGCGGGACCAGGTCCTCACCCGCTGGGAGAAGGTCCTCAGGGACGGCGCCGGAACCCTCGGCCCCACCACGGCGGCCGGTGCGCGCATCGCGGAGACGGCCGAGTTCTTCGCGTTCCTCCAGCGCGAGATGCTGGGAATCATGGACCGCTGGGGCGCCTACAAGGCGGCTCAGGCCGGGAGGACATCTGCTCCCTGAAGCGCCAGGAACCGCTCGGCCACCTCGGCGAACTCGGCCGTACCCGCTTCCAGGTAGGGACCGGTCGGCCACGCCACCCGCCCACCGGCCCGGGCCGTCACGCACGGCCGTCCGCCGTTGTCCAGGTCCAGCCATCCGTACAGCTCGGCCTCCCCGACCGGTTCGACCGGCGCGGACGAACGCAGCACCGGCAGGGCGCCCTCGGGCACGTCCCCCGGCCCGCCGTGCGCCGGGAAGACGAAGAGGACGGGGGCTCCGCCGTACGGGTCGGACAGCGTCACGTACCGCTTCGGTACGGCCACGGGCGCGCTCGCCGCACGGGCGAGGAGCCGCGCGGCGGGGCGGCCGGAGGTCAGCAGCCGGACCACGGCGACGCAGCACCCCACTCCCAGGAAGAGGCCGATGATCCGAGCGAGCACGGCGTCCTCCGGGACGAGGGCCGAGAGGACGAGGGCCGACACCGTGGCGAGCAGGGACATCCCGATCGTCCGGAGCCCGGAGATCTCCCGCAGCCCCCGGACCCGCCACCAGGCCACGGCCCGGACGTCCGGCTCGGGGCGGCGGAGCCGGCGGGTCTTCGCCGCGGCCGCCTGCCGCCCGGCGGCATCGGCGAGCGACGCGTACGGGAGGACGGGCGCGGCAGCCCGGTGGGGCGGTTCCCTGACCGCCGGGCGCGCGACGAGGCCCCGCGACTCCGCCGCGGCGACGGCACGGCGGCGGGCCCCCGCGCCCCGCACGGGCCGGGTCCAGACGAGCTCGCCCCCACCCGGCGGGGCGATCACCCCGCCGCCGCGCGGGTCGCCGCACCACCACAGGACCCCGCCGGGGCCGGGTTCCACGCGCGCGTACCGGTCCTTGACGGCGACCACCTGCCGGGGGAACAGCACACCCGGCTCCGGACCGGCGAGGACAAGGACGCCCTTCGGCAGGGCGACAGCGGCGTGCGCCGTCCAGTCCCCGGCGGCGAGGACCCGCCGCATCCGGCGGGAGAAGCGCCCCGCCCCGAGGCCGAGGAACAACGCGAAGAGGCCGCCGGCCAGCGGGAACGGCAGGGCTTCCGCGACCCAGTCGGTGCCGGGGGTGTCCACGGACAGCAGGCCCAGGGCCCCGGTCGCGGCGAGGCCGGCGGCGCCGACCCTCACCCACAGGGCGGCCCGCCGCCCGTACCGGTCCACGGCCTCGGCCGTAGCGGCCCGTGCCAGCGCGTTCATGTGACCCCCCAGGTCGTCCGCGACGGCCCCTCAGGCCACCCGGGGCAGCGTAAGCCCCCACGCCCCCGCCCTGGCCGTCCACGTCCTCCGGCGGACCGGGCCCGTGAGGTGGCCGTCCGCGTGGTAGCGGAAGTCCGGGCCCGAGACCGTGAGGACCGTGGCGGTCGTGTGGTGCGGTGGGGCGGCCGAGGGGTGGACGGTCACCTCGGCCGTACCGGCGACCGAGCGGACCGTCAGGCTCTCCAGGGGGGTGTCGACATCGCTGAGCAGCACCCCGTCCGCCTCCACCCGCAGCCGGTGGGTGCGGACCGCCAGGGCCGTCGGGGCCGGGCGGACCAGGGTGCGGACCAGGGAGCGGCAGGTGCCCCAGACGGACGGGGCCGAGGACAGGGCGGGGGCCGCCGGCGCGCCGGGGATGCGGAGGTCGCCGATGACGACCCCGTCACTGTCGTCCACCAACAGGTCCAGGCGCCGTACGGCCCCGTCGAGGACCGCGCGCGCCGCCGCCGGGGTGGAGCGCGGCACGCCGAGCGCGTGCGCGACTTCCAGGGCGCCGGGAGCCCCTATCGGGACGAGGGCGAGGGCGCTGCCGGCGAGCTCCCGCTCCCGGTGCAGCAGGGCCACCGTACGGAGCAGCGCACGGTCGTCGCCGAGCACCACGGGGCGGCGGGAGCCGCGCCGGGCCAGGGCCCGGCAGAATTCCTGAGGGCTGTCCGGCAGGCAGATCTTCGCTTCCGCGCCCGCGGACAGGACATCTTTCGCGATCCGTACGGACTCGCCGTCACTTCGGCGGGCGACCGGGTCGACGATGACCAGCAGCTGGTCGTGATCCGACACCTCGGTCCTTCCTCGGGTAGCATCTTTGTGCAAGAGCCCCTTGCGCTATTGCGCCAGGGGCTTCGTCTATTCCGGGGCACACCGGTGAGGCGGCCTCGGCCCCTGACCTTGGACATGCCCCACCCGGAAGGGGTGTACGCCTGTGCCCGCACTTGTGCTGCTCGGTGCTCAGTGGGGTGACGAGGGCAAGGGAAAGGCCACCGACCTCCTCGGTGGATCCGTGGACTACGTGGTGCGCTACCAGGGCGGCAACAATGCCGGCCACACGGTCGTCGTAGGCGACCAGAAGTATGCGCTCCACCTCCTCCCTTCCGGAATCCTCTCGCCGGGGTGTACCCCGGTGATCGGAAACGGTGTCGTCGTCGACCCGGCGGTCCTGCTCTCCGAGCTGAGCGGGCTGAACGAGCGCGGCGTGGACACGTCCAAGCTCCTGATCAGCGGCAACGCTCACCTGATCACTCCGTACAACGTCACCCTCGACAAGGTGACGGAACGGTTCCTCGGTAAGCGCAAGATCGGCACCACGGGCCGTGGCATCGGCCCGACCTACGCCGACAAGATCAACCGCGTCGGCATCCGGGTCCAGGACCTGTACGACGAGTCGATCCTGAACCAGAAGGTCGAGGCGGCGCTCGAGGGCAAGAACCAGCTCCTCGCCAAGCTCTACAACCGCCGCGCGATCGACGCCGCGCAGATCGTCGAGGAGATGCTCCAGTACGCGGAGCAGATCAAGCCGTTCGTCGCGGACACCACGCTGATCCTCAACAACGCGCTCGACGAGGACAAGGTCGTGCTCTTCGAGGGCGGCCAGGGCACGCTCCTGGACGTCGACCACGGCACGTACCCCTTCGTCACCTCGTCGAACCCGACCGCGGGCGGCGCCTGCACCGGCGCCGGCGTGGGCCCGACGAAGATCAGCCGGGTCATCGGCATCCTCAAGGCGTACACGACCCGTGTCGGCGCCGGCCCGTTCCCGACGGAGCTCTTCGACGAGGACGGCGAGGCGCTGCGCCGCATCGGCGGCGAGCGCGGTGTCACCACCGGCCGTGACCGTCGCTGCGGCTGGTTCGACGCGGTCATCGCGCGGTACGCGACCCGGGTCAACGGCCTGACCGACTTCTTCCTCACCAAGCTCGACGTGCTGACGGGCTGGGAGCAGATCCCGGTCTGCGTCGCGTACGAGATCGACGGCAAGCGCGTCGAGGAGCTGCCCTACTCGCAGACCGACTTCCACCACGCGAAGCCGATCTACGAGATGCTGCCGGGCTGGTCCGAGGACATCACCAAGGCCAAGACCTTCGCGGACCTGCCGAAGAACGCGCAGGCGTACGTGAAGGCCCTGGAGGAGATGTCGGGCGCCCCGATCTCCGCGATCGGCGTCGGCCCCGGCCGCACCGAGACGATCGAGATCAACTCGTTCCTGTAGGAGTTCCTGGAGGAGTTCCCGCAGGAGTTCCCGCAGGCGGTACGCCGAGGGCCCGCACCCCGTACGTCGGGGTGCGGGCCCTTCGCGCGGGTCAGTCCAGCTTCGTGTCCCGGCCCACCTTGTCCCAGGCCGCCAGGTCCGCCCGGACCAGGTCCAGGTGGGCGTGGATCGTGTCGATCGAGTCGTCGCCGAGGGCGAGCCTCAGCGGCGTCTCGTCGGCGTCCAGGGCCGCGAGGACCGCCGCCGCCGCCTTCGCCGGGTCGCCCACCTGCGTGCCGCCGCCCGTCTCCACGAACGTCCGCGTCGCGCCCACCGTCTCCGCGTAGTCGGCGATCCCGTCCGCGCTCACGCTGTGGTTCCCGAACAGGCTCGTGCGGAAGGCGCCGGGTTCGACGATCAGGACGTCGATGCCCAGCGGCCTGACCTCCGCCGCCAGCGCCTCCGACATGCCCTCCAGGGCGAACTTGGTCGCGCTGTACGCCCCGAAGCCGGCCATCGACATCTGCCCGCCGACACTGCTGAGCTGCACGATCGCCCCCGAGCGGCGGGCCCGCATGTGCGGCAGGACCGCCCGTGTCAGCGCCGCGGGCCCGAAGACGTGCACGTCGAAGAGCGAGCGGAGCTCCGCGTCGCCGGTCTCCTCGACCGAACCGACGTGCGTGCGGCCCGCGTTGTTCACGAGGACGTCGATACGTCCGTGCCGCGCCGCGACGTCCCGTACCACCGCGTCGATCGCCGCCGTGTCGGTCACGTCGAGGGCGACGGCCTCGACCTGGTCGGGGTGGGCGGCGACCAGGTCGTCCAGGGTGCCGATCCGGCGGGCCGCGGCGACGACCACGTCGCCGGCCGCGACGGCCGCCTCGGTGAAGGCGCGCCCGAAGCCGCTGTTGGCGCCCGTGATCAGCCAGACCTTGCTCATGTCCGTACTCCCTCGTCCGTGTCCTTCGGTACTCAACAAGGATGTGTTCCAGGGGCGTTGGCCGTCCAAGATCCTTCGTGATAACCCATGGGCATGACCATGGACGTGCACGGACGGGACCTGCGGTACTTCGTCGCCGTGGCCGAGGAGCTCCACTTCACCCGGGCCGCCGAGCGGCTCTACGTCTCGCAGCCCGCGCTGAGCAAGCAGATACGCGCCCTGGAACGGCAGTTGGGCGCGCCCCTCTTCGACCGCGACCGGCAGGGCGTGGCGCTCACCCCGGTCGGTACGGCCCTGCTGCCGCACGCCCGGGCCGTGCTCGCCGCCTGGGACGAGGGCGGGGAGGCCGTACGGCGGGCCAGGGAGGCTGCCGAAGGGACCCTGGTCGTCGGGATGAGCACCAGTCCCGGGCGGGGCGGGCTGCTGCCCGCGATCCGCTCACGGTTCACGGAGGCGCACCCGGAGGCCCGGCTCAGGCTGCGCCACGTCGGCTGGGAGGACCCGACGGCCGGCCTCGCGGACGGCGTCAGCGACGTGGCCTTCGTCTGGCTGCCGCTGGCCGGCGCGGACCGGTTCCGCTGGGTGGTCGTGGCCGCCGAACCCCGGCTCGTCGCGCTGCCGGAGACCCATCCGCTGGCGGCCCGCGAGAGCCTGGACTTCGCGGACCTCCTCGACGAGCCGTTCCTCGCCCTCCCGGACCGGGGCCCCGAACTGCGCGACCACTGGCTGGCCCTGGACGCCAGGGGCGGACGTCCGCCCGTCATCGGCACCGTGATCGGCAGCACCGACGAGGCGTACGAGGCCCTCGTCGGCGGCGTCGGCATCTGCCTGGTCGCGACCGGCAACGCGCCGCTGCTCACCCGCGGCGGCGTCGTCACCCGGCCGGTCCGCGGCCTCACCCCCAGCCACCTCGCTCTCGCCTGGCGCGCGGACGACACTCGCCGGCTGGTCCGCGCCTACGCCCGAGCGGCGGCCGAAGTCAGTCCCCCGGAGGCCTGAACTCGCCTTGTGGGCAGGGTGGTTCGGGCGCCTAATGGGTCTCCTGTCGCACGCTGGACCACGTCAGGGGGAACCATGGCACCGGCAGGCCCACCCGTTCCGCCCCCGCCGCCCTTGTACCCGCCCGAGGAGCCCGGGGCCGACATCAGCAAGATCGACGTGAGCGTCAGCGGGCGGCTCCTGTGGGTGAACATGGCCTGCTACCCGCTGCGGAGCATCGCCCGGGTACGGACCCACGAGGTGGCTCCCGACCGGGGCAAGGCGTTCACGCGATTCCTGAAGAGGCTCGCCATCGTCCTGGTGGTCGTCGCCGTGTCCAACGCCTTCCGGGACGCGGACGCCACACAGACCGGCCTGATCCTGGGGGTGCTCTTCCTGGTCTACGCCGTGGTCGACCTGCTGATCGTCCTCTTCGGGGCCTCGTACTCCGTCCTGGTCGTCGAGACCACGGGCCTGGCGAAGGCCGTGCTCGTCAGCGAGAGCGGCGTCGTGCTCGCGGAGCTCGTCGAGAAGATCGCGTACGCGATCGAGAACCCGGAGGCCGACTTCCGCATGCGGATCGAGAGCCTGACGATCAACCACAGGAACTACGACTTCGGCGACAAGGTCAACATCAACGGCGGCACGGGGAACGTGGGGATCACCAAATGACGACAGGGGACCACTTCCACGGCGACGTGGTGCACATGAACCAGACCACCGACAGCGTCGGCATCGACAAGCGCACGATGGCCGCCGGCCCGCCTCCCCCCACGTCCCCCGACCTCGAACGGGCCCTGGAGAACCTGCTGCCGCTGCTCCAGGAGCTCCGCCGGCAGCTGGGCGAGGAAGCCCGCCCCCTCGCGGTACGGACCGTCGAGCAGGCGGAGGCGGAGGTCACCTCCTCGGCCGAGCCGGAGACCCGCCGCACCGCCCTGGAACGGATCGGCGCGATCGCCGAGACGGCGGGCCCGGCCGGCGCGGCCGCACTCGCCGTGATCCACCAGATCCTGGTGCTGCTCGGTGGATAGAACGCCCTACGACCGGTAGTACTCGTTCGGTTCGCCGTCCAGCATCGGGTAGACCAGAAGCCGGTCCTTGCCGTTCAGCTTGTCGACGACCAGGTAGCGGGAGAGGCCCTCCTGGCATTCGCGGTCCCAGGCGTTGGTGTCCCGGGTGGCGGGCCCGACGACCAGCAGGTTGCCCGCGGCCGCGAGGACGGCCGTGGTGCCGCAGGACCAGTCCTCGTCGGTGGTCACGCCGTCGACGGTGCGCGGATAGCCGTCGAGGGTGCTGATCACGGGGGCGCCGACGGGACCCTGGGTGATCGTCACCCGTGAGGTGTAGCGGTCGTCGCTCTCGCCGTAGACCTCCGGCGCGGGGATGCGCGACCAGGTGCCGAGGAACTCGGCGGGGATGACCTCGGTGCCGGTGGGCGCCTTGCGGAAGGTGGCCTTCGCGGCGCCGGAGGTCCACTCCAGGACGTCGGGGGAGCGGAGGGTGAGGGTCTGGTGGGCGGCGGGGACACAGCGCTCGGCGGGCACGCTGGTCGTCACGTCGGACTCGCCGTAGACGACCTTGTCCTCGTCGGCCGAGACGAGCCGGGAGCGGCCCATGCACAGGCGGTTCTCGGCGACCTGGACGTAGACGGCGCTCTTCGCGCCGGCCGCGCCCTGGCTGATCTCGATCCGGGCGGTCTCCCTGGGATGGTCGGGGGAGCCCTGGAGGACGCCCTCCCAGGCGCCGAGGAACGCGGCCGGGACGATTCCGGCAGGGCGGGCGGAGACGCCGCCCGTGTCGCCACGGGCTTTGTTCCTCTGCTCGTCCCCGCCGGTGTCCGGGTCGGGCCAGAAGGTGTACGTGACCCCCGCCGCGGCCGCCACCACGAGGGCCGCCAGAGCGGCGATCAGAGGGGTACGGCGACGGCGGGGCGCCGGGGCCGGCGCCGAGGGCCGGGTCGGCGCCGAGGACCGGGCGGACGGCAGGGGCGGGGGCGGCGTCGGGTCCCCGGCCCCCGTGGCGGGGCCGTCCTCCGTCTCCGCCTCCAGCAACCGCGCCGCGTGCCGGCCGAGCCGGGCCAGCACGTCCGCCGGCAGCCACGGGTCGGGGACCGGCAGGGTCTCGGCGATCTCGGTGGCCGAGGGGCGGCTCGCCGCGTCCTTGGCGAGGCAGGCCCGGATGAGGCCGGCGAGCTCGGGCGCCAGATCCGTCAGGTCGGGCTCGTCGTGGGCGATGCGGAACATGGTGGCGTGGACGCCGCTGTCCGCCGTACCGAAGGGGGAGCGCCCGGTGGCCGCGTACGCCAGGACCGAGCCGAGGCAGAAGACGTCCGACGCGGCGGTGAGGCGCTCGCCGCGCACCTGCTCCGGCGACATGAAGCCGGGGGAGCCGACGACGGCCCCGGTGGTGGTGAGGTTGCCGCCCTCGGCGACCGTGTCGACGGCGCGGGCGATGCCGAAGTCGATGACGCGGGGGCCGTCGACGGTCAGCAGCACGTTGGACGGCTTGAGGTCGCGGTGGACGAGCCCGGCGGCGTGGATGTGGACGAGGGCGCGGGCGAGCCCTCCGGCCAGCGCCTTCACGGTCGCGGGCGGCAGCGGCCCGAACTCGTCGCCGACCACGGCCCGCAGCGAAGGCCCCGGCACGTAGCCGATGGCCACCCACGGCGATTCGGCGGTGGTGTCCGAGCCGAGGACGGGCGCGGTGCCCGTCCCGCCGACCCGCTCAAGGGCGGCGACCTCACGGGCGAACCGGCGCCGGAACTCGTCCTGGGCGGCCAGTTCGGCGTGCACGACCTTCACCGCGACGGTCCGTCCCCCGGACGAACGCGCCAGGAACACCCGTCCCATCCCGCCGACGCCGAGGCGGCCGAGCAGACGGAACGGGCCGATGCCGGCCGGGTCTTCCGGGTTCAATGGCTCCACGTCGTCAGAGCATGCCAGACCGCGCGTCAGCCGTCCCCGCAGATCCGCAGCCCCTTCGGGGTGGCGCAGGGCAGGTGGCCGTGGGTGCGGATGACGTCCTGGCCGATGCCCCGGCTCAGATAGGTGAGGAAGCTGGAGGTCAGCGAGTCGGCGGGGGGTTCGCCCCAGGTGTAGGCGTACTCGATCTCCCGGTACGGGTAGCCGGACGCGCCGATCTCGTCGAGGACGGGCCCGCGTCCGTCGACGGCCACCCGGTGCAGGCCCTTGAGGCCGCTGCCGGAGCGGAGCTCGGTGTAGCCGAGGGCGCCGGGGAGCCGGGCGACGGTGGACAGGACCTGTTCGGTGGAGTCGAGTTCGCAGCGGATGACCTTCGACCCGGGGTCGTCGAGGTGCTCGCAGTCCCGGGAGGAGTTGGCCGGTTCGTTGCGGCCGAGGACGCGGCGCTGGAAGACCTCCCGCGTACCGGAGTTGGCGTCCCGGCTGACCAGCAGGACCGGCTGGTCCACGCTGGGGACGAGTTCGTTCCAGTTGGTGATGTCGCCCCGGTAGAGGCGGCGGATCTGGTCCAGGGTGAGGTCGTCGACGGGTATCCCGTCGTTGAGGACGAGGGTGAAGAGGGAGACGGCGACCATGCTCTCCCGCAGCTGCGGGTAGCCGCCGGGCTTGCGCCCGTCGGAGAGGGCGATGACAGCCGGGGAGCCCTTGCCCTTCTTCGCGCCGGCGTCGGCGAGCTCCCGTATCCCGGCGGTCGAGCCGTGCGCGTCCACGACGACCGTCGCGCCCTCGCAGTCCTTCTCGTACGCCTCCGCGACCTCGCGCAGGGCGGGTGCGAAGGCCGTCGAGCCGGTGACGGTGAGGGTGCCACGGGCGCAGCCGATCGGCGGCGGGGTCCGCTCCCGGACGATGATCGAGGCCAGGACCATCACGCAGGCGGTCAGGATGACCGTGACGTTGCGGGCGGTCGGGCTGAACCGGGCCGCCTTCTCGTCGGGGGTGGTGCTCCTGTTGCGCCGGATCGAGCCGCCCTGGAGGGTTCCCTCGACCTTGATGTCCTTGTCGGCGACGCGGCCGGAGAGCTGCACGAGCAGCTTGAAGTACTGCCCGCGCTCCAGGGCCACCTTGGGGACGAGGACCGCGCTGCCGTTCCTGCCCAGCCTGGGGGCGCGCTCCAGGTCGTCCCGGATCGAGACCCCGCCGGCCGGGACGGTGGCGACGACGCCCTGGACCTCCCGCTCACCGAAGGTGATCCGCAGCCCGTGGGGGTGGGCGGCGGGCCCGTAGTCCTCGGAGCTGATGTCGAGGTCCCGGTCGTTCTCGATGCGGAGGAGGACGAGGGTGGACTCGTCGGCGGGCGGGGCCATCCCGACCACCTGGCCCTCCCGCACCGTCATGACCTCGCTGTCCCGGTTGCCCTCCCGGTGGAGCGGGGTGTTGAGCTGTACGCGGTAGCCGAGCCGCTTGCGCTGCGGCGAGATCCGGTCGATCCAGACGACCGCCACCGAGACCAGGACACCGAGGAGCGCCGTCCCCAGGGCGATGACGTTCTCCGCGGTTATCCACTCCATGGCCGGGACGGTACGGACGTCCGTACGAACGCGGGGGCGGTGTAGCGGGCGGCCACCTGGACTTCTCCGTTCGTTCAGGTGGACGGGCAGCGGTTGCCGGGGGTGGGGAGCGTGGGTGTAATGGCGACGAGGGGGCCTTCTGTCTGAGGAGTACCCCATGCGTGTCGTCGAAGTGACCGCCTACGGCGGGCCCGAGGTCCTCAGAATGGCCCGCAGGCCCGACCCCGAGGCCGGGGACGTCCCCGGGCGGGTGCGCGTCCGGCTGAAGGCGGCCGGTGTGAACCAGGCCGACCTGCGGATCCGGGCCGGCCGGTACGCCGACGCGGTCGGCGACCTCAGGCCCCCGTTCGTCCTCGGGACGGACTTCGCGGGCAGGCTGCTCGACCCGGTGCCCGGGATGGCGGAGGGCACCCGCGTGGCCGGTTTCATGCCCTGGTACGAGGAGCTGACGGGCGAGGGCACGTACGCGGAGGTCGTACGGGTGGCCCCGGAGTGGCTGGCCCCGATCCCGGACGACGTGGAGTTCACCGTGGCGGCGTCCGTGCCGCTGGCCTCGGCGACCGCGCAGCAGGGCCTCGACCGGCTCGCGCTCCAGCCGGGCGCGACGCTGCTCGTGACGGGTGCGAGCGCGGTGGTGGGCCGGCTCGCGGTGCAGTACGCCCATACGGCGGGGCTGCGGGTGGTGGCCGTCGCCCACGAGGGCGACGAGAGCGAGCTGAGGGTCCTCGGCGCGGACCACACCGTCACGCGCGGTGCGGCGGAGGACGTGGTGCGCCGGGTGGTCGAGGGCGACCCGTACCGGGTGGACGCGGTCTTCGACGGGGCGCTCGTCGGCGAGGGCCTGCTCCCGGTCCTGAAGGACGGCGGCGTCTTCGTCGCGCTCGCCCCCGACCGGGTCCCGGCCCCGGAGCGGAACATCCGGGTCGAGACCGTCCGGGCCAGGCCGGACGCGGCCCGCCTGAAGGAGACCCTGGAGAAGGTGGCGGCCCGGGAGCTGATCACCCGGGTGGCCGACGTCATGCCGCTGGAGGAGGTCGCCGAAGCCCACCGCCGCGCGGAGGCGGGCCACCGGCCGGGGCGGATCGTGCTCCTGATCTGAGGAATCGGCCCCGCGCACCGCGGGACGCCCCCTGGCTCGCCGAGGAGAGGCCCGGGCCTGCAACCTGCTCCAGGCGCAGGCCCTTTGGGCTGTCCGGATCCCTGCCCGCCGGTCTTCGAAATGTGGCCGAATTCCGAAGGTCTGTGGCAGGATTCCAAGATCATCGGCGTGCGAAGTGCGCCGCTGAAGAGTCCCAGGGGGGAACCTGATGACCATCATTCGACGTCGTCGCGCGCTCAAGGGCGCGCTCGTCGCCACCGCCGTCGCGGTCGCGACCGCGACCGTGGCCGGCACGGCCTCCGCCGCCGGTGCGGAGCTGCCGGTGCAGCCCACCTTCGAGATGTACGGCGCCAACAAGCAGACCCAGGAACTCCAGGTCTGGTACCCCATCGGCAACGACATCGAGACCGATGGGCCGCTCGGCGACGTCTCCGACGTCGCCGACATCATCGTCGCCGACAACGACAACGACGGGCACGGCGAGGCCGAGTGGACCGTCTACAAGAACGGGCGGCTGGACTTCTACTCGCCCGACAGCGGCTCCCAGGACACGGACGTCGTCGGCCGGGGCTGGAACATCTACACCACGGTCCTCTCGCCGGGCAACGTCGGCGGTGCCGTGCAGGCCGACCTGCTCGGTGTCGACAAGACCGGCGTGCTGTGGAGCTACCTCTCCTACCCGAACGGCACCCTCACCCCCCGCGTGCGGGTCGGTGGCGGCTGGAACACCTACAGCCAGATCGCGGGCCAGGGCGACCTGACCGGCGACGGCAGGCCCGACGTCGTCGCCCGCGACAGGACGGGTGTCCTGTGGCTCTACAGGGGCACGGGCAACTACAAGGCCCCCTTCACCGGCCGTACGAAGGTCGGCTCCGGCTGGAACACGTACGACCGGCTGCTGTCGACCGGTGACATCGACCTCGACGGCAAGGCGGACCTGCTCGCCCGCAAGGCGAACGGCGACCTGTTCAAGTACCTGGGCACGGGCAACGCCGCGGCCCCGTTCAAGGCGCCGGTCCGGGTCGGTGGCGGGTTCCAGAAGTACAACCTCTTCTAGTCGCACCCGTCCCACCTCGCGTGGCGACCGCATGACGGCGGCCCCGGGCATCGGAACTCCGAGCCCGGGGCCGCCTCTTGTGTTCCCGGGGCGAGTGGACCCCCAACTGTCACAACTCCTGGTCTAGACCTTGACAGGTTCAGACCAATAGCGATGGGATGTGCCTCCCCATCCGGCCCCACCCGGCCCCACCCGGAAGGAAGTTACGCATGCTGCGTAAGTTGGTCGCCTCGCTGGCCGCGTTCTGTACGGCCGTCGGACTCGCCGTCCTCCTCCTCCCCGCCGCCTCCGCCGGCGCGGCTGCCGCCTGCGCGGCGGCATGGAACTCCTCCAGCGTCTACACGGGCGGGATGACGGCCTCCCACAACGGCCACAACTGGCAGGCCAAGTGGTGGACCCAGAACGAGACTCCCGGCACGACCGGCGAGTGGGGCGTCTGGGCCGACCAGGGCGTCTGTGGCGGCGGTGGCACCGCCCCGCCCACCACCCCGCCGCCGACCACCGGATTCGTCGTCTCCGAGGCCCAGTTCAACCAGATGTTCCCGAACCGGAACCCCTTCTACACGTACGCGGGCCTCACCGCCGCCCTGAAGTCCTACCCCGCCTTCGCCACCACCGGCGGCGAGACCGTCAAGCGCCAGGAGGCCGCGGCCTTCCTCGCGAACGTCTCCCACGAGACCGGCGGCCTCGTCCACATCGTCGAGCAGAACACCGCCAACTACCCGCACTACTGCGACCGGAACCAGCCCTACGGCTGCCCCGCCGGCCAGGCCGCCTACTACGGCCGCGGCCCCATCCAGCTCTCCTGGAACTTCAACTACAAGGCCGCCGGTGACGCCCTCGGCATCGACCTGCTGAACAACCCCTGGCGGGTCGAGCGCGAGCCGGCCGTCGCCATGATGACCGGCCTCTGGTACTGGAACACCCAGAACGGCCCCGGCACCATGACCGCGCACAACGCCATGGTCAACGGCGCCGGCTTCGGCCAGACCATCCGGGCGATCAACGGCACCCTGGAGTGCGACGGCGCGAACCCGGCCCAGGTCCAGAACCGGGTCACCAAGTACCAGCAGTTCACCCAGATCCTGGGCGTCCCCACCGGGGCGAACCTGTACTGCTGACCCGTCGAACAGGCCCTAGCCAGGCCTGTTCGCCCCCTAGTCTCGGCGTCGCTCCGCCCGCCGCTCGCCGACCCTCTCCAGGGCGGCCGAGAGCCGGTCGAGGACCCGTACCGTCTCGTCGAAGGCCTCCTGGCCGCCCAGCTCCCGCAGGAGCTCGGCGGCCAGCTCCGCGTGACCGGGGTCGATGCGCCGGATCGCCGCCCGGCCGGCCTCCGTGGGGGCGAGGAGCTTGGCGCGGCGGTGCGCCGGATTCGGCTCGTACGCGGCGAGGCCCTCCCGCACGAGCAGGTCGGCGATCCGCTGGACGCTCTGCCGGGTGATGCCCATGACCCGGGCGATCCCGGCGACGGGGAGGGGTTCGGGGAGTACGGCTCCGAGGACCTGCCACCACGCGGCGGTCAGGCCGGCCGGTTCGGCGAGCCGCTCCGAGACGGCGAGGAACTGGCCGTTGAGGCGGAAGACGCCGAGGGCGGTGCGGGAGAGGGCGTCCTGCGGCTCGCGGCTCACGCGTTGAGCTCCTCGAAGGCCGCCGGGTCGGAGTCGTGGAAGAGGCGGAACCAGGCGTCCCGCTTCCCCTCGTACGCGCCGAGCCGGGCGAAGATCTCCCGGGCGAAGGCGACCGGCTCCGTCGGGCCGGCCGTGATGAGGTCCCCGTCCCGCACGGCGTCCGCGTCGACGTAGTGGTCGCCGCCCTTGTAGCCGGTGGCGGCGAGGTAGAACGAGACCGCGCTCGTGTGCGCGCGGTCGTCGAGCAGGCCCTCCTTGGCGAGTCCCGCCGTGGCGCCGCAGATCGCGGCGACCGGCACACCGGCGTCGAGGAAGGCGCGGGCCTTGGCGGTGAAGGGGGCGAGCCCGTCGCCCTCGTCGTACGTCTCGGCGCCCGGGAGGATCAGCAGGGCGCTGTCCTCGGGGCGGAGGTCGTCGAGCGCGAGGTCGGGGACGATCCGGATGCCGGCGAGGGTGGTGACGGGCTCTCCGGCGACCGGGCCGACGGTCCTGATCGTGTATCCGGCGCGGGCGAGCCAGGCGGTGGCGTGGCCGGTCTCCCAGTCGGCGAGGGTGTCGTAGACGGCGAGGTGGACGGTCGTGGTCTCAGTCTCGGTTCCCATGACAGAAGACTGTCATGACGACAGTAAGCTGTCAATGAAGGCCGGGGCAGAACAAGGTGTCGCGTCCGCCCGGGTCTCGGTGGACAAGATGGCCATGGCCCGCCCCACCTGCGTTTCCTTACCCTCGACCCCATGACCCCTCATGTCATCGAACCCGATCCCCAGGCCGGCGCCGCCGTCAAGGCAGCCGACCGCGCGCACGTGTTCCACTCCTGGTCCGCCCAGGGCCTGATCGACCCGCTCGCCGTCGCCGGCGCGGAGGGTTCGTACTTCTGGGACTACGACGGAAACCGCTACCTCGACTTCACCAGCGGCCTCGTCTACACGAACATCGGCTACCAGCACCCCAAGGTCGTCGCCGCGATCCAGGAGCAGGCCGGGAAGCTCGCCACCTTCGCCCCCGCCTTCGCGATCGACGTCCGCTCCGAGGCCGCACGCCTCATCGCCGGCCGCACACCGGGCGACCTGGACAAGATCTTCTTCACCAACGGCGGTGCCGAGGCCGTCGAGAACGCCGTCCGCATGGCCCGGCTGCACACCGGCCGTACGAAGGTGCTCTCCGCCTACCGCTCGTACCACGGCGCCACCTCCACCGCGATCAACCTGACCGGTGACCCGCGCCGCTGGGCATCCGACAACGGCTCCGCCGGCGTCGTGCGCTTCTGGGCGCCGTTCCTCTACCGCTCGCCCTTCTACGCCACCACGGAGGCGGAGGAGAGCGCGCGGGCCCTGACGCACCTGGAGGACACGATCGCCTTCGAGGGTCCGGCGACCATCGCCGCGATCATCCTGGAAACCGTCCCCGGCACCGCCGGCATCATGACCCCGCCGCCCGGCTACCTCGCCGGCGTCCGCGAGATCTGCGACAGGTACGGCATCGTCTTCGTCCTGGACGAGGTCATGTCGGGCTTCGGCCGCACCGGACGGTGGTTCGCCGCGGACCACTTCGACGTCGTGCCCGACCTGATGACCTTCGCCAAGGGCGTGAACTCCGGCTATGTGCCGCTCGGTGGCGTCGCCATCAGCGCCGAGATCGCCGCCACCTTCGACAAGCGCCCCTACCCGGGCGGACTGACCTACTCCGGTCACCCGCTCGCCTGCGCCGCCGCCGTCGCCACCCTCCAGGTGATGGAGGAGGAGAAGGTCGTCGAGCACGCCGCCCACATCGGCGAGACCGTCCTCGGCCCCGGCCTGCGCGAGCTCGCCGAGCGCCACCCGTCCGTCGGCGAGGTCCGCGGCATGGGCGTCTTCTGGGCGCTCGACCTGGTCAAGAACAAGGAGACCCGCGAGCCGCTCGTCCCGTACAACGCGGCCGGCGAGGCCAACGCGCCCATGGCCGCCTTCGGCGCCGCGGCGAAGAAGAACGGCCTGTGGCCCTTCGTGAACATGAACCGCACCCACGCCGTTCCCGCCTGCAACGTCTCCGAGGCCGAGGTCAAGGAAGGCCTCGCGGCCCTCGACGCGGCCCTCTCGGTGGCCGACGAGCACACCGCGTAACCGCGGTACCGGAGAGGTCTCCTCCGTCTGGACTAGGGTGTGCCGAAGCCGGACGGAGGGGGCCGACCCATGCCCGCGAGCGGAGCTGTCACCCGCAACACCTTGCGACAGCAGATCGCGGACGCGCTCCGTGACGAAGTGCTCGCGGGCCGTCTCCAGCCGGGCGAGGAATTCACCGTCAAGCAGATCGCCGAGCAGTACGGCGTGTCCGCGACGCCGGTACGGGAAGCCCTCGTCGACCTCTGCGCGCAGGGCCTCCTCGACTCCGACCAGCACCGCGGCTTCCGCGTCCACCAGTACTCGGTCGACGACTACCGCGGCATGGTCGAGGCCCGGATGCTCGTCGTCGACGGCATCTTCCGCCGCCACGCGCCCGCGACCACCCCGCCCCCGGCCGCCGAGCCCGACCTCGGCATCGGGGTCGCGCTCGTCTCCGTACGGCGCCGGGGCGAGGCGGCGGCCCGCGCGGCCCACGCCGGGGACCTCGACGTCCTCATCGGCTACGACATCCGTTACTGGCGCGAACTGGGCCGCCTGGTCTCCGCCAACGACTACATCGCCGACTTCCTGCACCGGCTCCGCGTCCAGGCCTGGGTCTTCTCGGTGCCGTACCTGCGCTCCGAACGGGACATGCTGGGCTGGCTCTGGAGCGGCCACGTCGACCTGGTCGACGCCATCACCCGCGGCGACGCCGACGCGGCCGTCGCGGTCGTCCGCGCGTACAACACGCACTCGATGGAATGGGCGGACCGCCTGGAGCGGCGGGGCGGTTGAGGGCCGGTCTCCGGGGGCAGGTCCTCAGGGGGTGAGCGGTGACCGCGGGGCGCCGACTAACCTGGCCGTCCCCGCGAACGCCCGCGAGCGTCCCCCGCAACTGACGGAGAGCGAGCCTCCCTTGGCCTGTGACCTGTGGCTGGTCCCCCTCGTCGACGTGCTGTGCCACAGCCCCGACAACCCCTTCGCCGAAGAGATCGCCGCGTACGACGCCGTGCTCAGCGCCTCCGGGCTGCCGACCGTGCCCGTCTACGCGTACATGCCGGGACTCTCCGGTGACGTCGCCCCGGTCGCCGGCTTCGACTACGAGGCCCTGCACTTCCTGCGGCGCGCCTACCTCCTCCAGATGTGCGGACTGCCGGTCGAACCGGTCGGTGAGCTCGGCGGGGACTACGAACAGCTCCTGGAGATGTTCGAGCCGACCGCCCAGCAGTCGCACCTGGTCTGGCACTACGACCACGCCGGGGCGTACGTGCCGGTCGACTTCCCGGTGCCGCTCGCCAGCGACGAGCTCCTGGAGGGCGGCGGGCCACTCGGCTCCTCGTACGGACTCCTGCGCGAGCTGGAGTTCGTGGCGCCCTCGATCGGCATCGACCCGGCGAACCCGCCGGCGGCCCCCGTACCGCCGGAGCGGCCGACCGCCCTGGAGGAACCGGCCGTGCCGATCCCGCTGGACGGGGGCCCCTTCGCGCGGGAGCGCCATGTGTGGCTGGGACTGCACGCGGCGGCGACCCGGAGCCTGGCGCAGGGCTCGATGATCATTCTCAGCTGAAGGTTTCTCTTCCCGTCGCAGCCTCCGGGGGGCCTCAGCGGGCCTCCGGGGGCCGCTGGCGCGGCATGTTCGGGCGGGTGCCGGGCGGCAGCGGAAAACGGCCCGAGAGGGGGGAGTTCTCCGCCCGGGCGGGCACCACGCCGACCGACTGGAGCGCGAGCGGCGCCGGGCCCGAGCGGAACTCGACCATCCAGTCCGCCGTCTCCGCCCGTACGAGCTCGGTCACGTCCTCCGAGAAGCGGCGCAGCACGCCCAGACACCGCTCGGCCGCCTCGCTCGCCGTGCCCTCCGTGGGGCCGAGCACCTCCCGGACGCTCTCCGACGCCCAGTCGAACTGCAGCGCCTGGAGACGCCGCTGCACGGCCTGGGCGGTCGCCACGTCCCTCATCCAGCCGGACGTCAGGCCGAAGTACCGGTCACAGGCCATGCAGGCGGCACCGAGAAGCAGCGAGAGATAGCCCCAGCCGGCGGCGCCCTCCGCGACCCCGGTCAGGTCGAGCAGGGGCAGCGCGGCGCCCGCGATCACCCCGGCGGCCGTGCCGATCCGCAGGATCCGGGCGCAGACGCGCTTGCGGACACGGTCGGAGAGATACCACTCGACGGTGCGCAGGGCGTTGGACTCCACCCAGCGGTAGAGCTCGTCGAGCCGCTCGGCGGGCTCGCCCCAGTCGCCCAGGGGGAACGGCGTACCGGTCAGATCGCGGTGGACGTCTCCCCCGGGGGGTCCCGGTGGCGGCATCTCCGGCTGCTGGCTCACCGGGGGACTCCTCTGTTCAGCTCAGCGCGCATGTCGCTCTGTGACGTGCGGTGCACGTGGTGCCTGCCCTTCCTACCGCCGAATGGTGGGCGGTGGGCCCGGAATCCCGGGATTTCCGCCCGCAAGAGGGTGTTGATCAGGTAGAGGAGCCCGCAGTTTCTCACTCGAAAGAGTGATGGAGGCGGGGCGGGCGGGGACCACGTAGGCTCGGCGTACCGACATACGGACGTACCGAACCTCAGGAGTGACCGTGATTCCCGGTGGTGGTCAGCCCAACATGCAGCAGCTTCTCCAGCAGGCCCAGAAGATGCAGCAGGACCTCGCCCGAGCCCAGCAGGAGCTCGCCGCGACCGAGGTCGACGGGCAGGCGGGCGGCGGCCTGGTCAAGGCGACGGTGACGGGCTCCGGGGAGCTGCGCGGCCTCGTGATCGACCCCAAGGCCGTCGACCCGGAGGACACCGAGACGCTCGCCGACCTCATCGTGGCCGCCGTCCAGGCCGCCAACGACAACGCGCAGCAGCTCCAGCAGGCCAAGCTCGGCCCGCTGGCGCAGGGCATGGGCGGCATGCCGGGCCTCGGCTTCTGAGGCCGCTGAGGCGGGGCCTTCGAGGCCCTTCCTCCCGCGGGCTTCTTAGGCCCGCTTCAAGCCACTACCGTAAGAATCAAGCACCCCTTTGAAGGGCCGAAAAGGGCTGAAAGGGCTGAAAGGGCGTTCCGTGTACGAAGGCGTGGTTCAGGACCTCATCGACGAACTGGGCAGGCTGCCCGGCGTCGGTCCCAAGAGCGCGCAGCGGATCGCCTTCCACATCCTCCAGGCGGAGCCCACGGACGTCCGGCGGCTCGCGCACGCGCTCCTGGAGGTCAAGGAGAAGGTCAGGTTCTGCGCGGTCTGCGGCAACGTGGCCCAGCAGGAGCACTGCAACATCTGCCGCGACCCGCGCCGCGACCTGACCGTCATCTGCGTGGTCGAGGAGCCGAAGGACGTCGTGGCGATCGAGCGGACCCGCGAGTTCCGGGGGCGGTACCACGTCCTCGGCGGCGCGATCAGCCCGATCGAGGGCGTCGGCCCGGACGACCTGCGCATCCGCGAACTGCTCGCGCGGCTCGCCGACGGCACCGTCACCGAGCTGATCCTCGCGACCGACCCGAACCTGGAGGGCGAGGCGACCGCGACCTATCTGGCGCGGATGATCAAGCCCATGGGACTCAGGGTGACCCGGCTCGCCAGCGGCCTCCCGGTCGGCGGCGATCTGGAGTACGCCGACGAGGTGACCCTCGGCCGTGCCTTCGAGGGACGGAGGCTGCTAGATGTATGACGACCGGGCCGGCGCGCTCTCAGGGAGGCTCCTCGATGTCTGACCCCACGCTGCACGCGATCACACAGAACCCCGACGACTTCGCGGTCCAGATCGCCGACTCCATCGAAAGCTTCATCGTCGCGACGACCGAGGTCGCCAAGGGCGACGAGCCGGACAGCGCGGTCCCCTTCCTGCTCCTGGAGATCTCGCAGCTGCTCCTCGCGGGCGGCCGGCTGGGCGCGCACGAGGACATCGTCCCGGACGAGCGCTACGAGACGGACACGGGCCTCGAACCCGACATGGACGACCTGCGGGAGCGGTTCGCCGTGCTCCTGGAACCGGTCGACGTCTTCTCCGAGGTCTTCGACCCCTACGAGCCGCGCAAGGCCCCGGTCCCGGCCCGGATCTCCGACAACCTCGCCGACATCGTCGCCGACCTGCGGCACGGCCTCGCCCACTACCGGGCCGGCCGCACCAGCGAGGCCCTGTGGTGGTGGCAGTTCTCGTACTTCTCCAACTGGGGCCCCACCGCCTCGGCCACCCTCCGGGCCCTGCAGTCCCTCGTCGCCCACGTCCGCCTCGACCAGCCGCTCGCGGCCCTCGACGGTCTCGACATCGACGAGGACCTCACGGAGGACGACCTCGCGGAGGAGGCGGGGCGCGTGATGGTGGAGGAGATCGGCACTCCGCTGGGGATGCGTCCGCTCCGCAAGTAGCCGATCGCCGCGTCTGATCACTCTGTGAGCGCCGTGTCTCAGCATTCGATATCACATGGGTGTTCGCGGGGCGCTCGTTAGACTGAGCCGATCGCAGCGCCGGCTGCGGCACACACTGATCGAGGAGCGCACGTGGGCCTTGTCGTGCAGAAGTACGGAGGCTCCTCCGTTGCCGATGCCGAAGGCATCAAGCGCGTCGCCAAGCGGATCGTGGACGCCAAGAAGAACGGCCACCAGGTGGTCGTCGTGGTTTCCGCGATGGGCGACACGACGGACGAGTTGATCGATCTCGCCGAGCAGGTATCCCCGATCCCTGCCGGGCGAGAGTTCGACATGCTGCTGACCGCCGGAGAGCGGATCTCCATGGCCCTGCTGGCCATGGCGATCAAAAACCTGGGCCATGAGGCCCAGTCGTTCACGGGCAGCCAGGCGGGTGTCATCACCGACTCCGTCCACAACAAAGCGCGCATCATCGATGTCACGCCGGGCCGGATCCGCACCGCCCTCGACGAGGGCAACATCGCGATCGTCGCCGGCTTCCAGGGCGTGTCCCAGGACAAGAAGGACATCACCACCCTGGGGCGTGGCGGTTCCGACACCACCGCCGTGGCGCTCGCCGCCGCGCTTGACGCCGAGGTCTGTGAGATCTACACCGACGTCGACGGCGTGTTCACGGCCGACCCGCGCGTGGTGAAGAAGGCGAAGAAGATCGACTGGATCTCCTTCGAGGACATGCTGGAGCTCGCGGCCTCCGGCTCCAAGGTGCTGCTGCACCGCTGCGTAGAGTACGCGCGCCGCTACAACATCCCGATCCACGTCCGCTCGTCCTTCTCGGGGCTGCAGGGCACGTGGGTCAGCAACGAGCGACACACCAACGAAAAGGGTCCCAAGGTGGAGCAGGCCATCATCTCGGGCGTCGCCCACGACACCTCCGAGGCGAAGATCACCGTCGTCGGTGTGCCGGACAAGCCGGGCGAGGCCGCGGCCATCTTCCGGGCCGTCGCGGACGCCGAGATCAACATCGACATGATCGTGCAGAACGTCTCCGCGGCCTCCACCGGCCTCACGGACATCTCCTTCACCCTCCCCAAGGCCGAGGGCCGCAAGGCCATCGACGCCCTGGAGAAGGCGAAGAACGCGATCGGCTTCGACTCGCTGCGCTACGACGACCAGATCGGCAAGATCTCCCTGGTCGGCGCCGGGATGAAGACCAACCCGGGCGTCACCGCGGACTTCTTCCGCGCGCTCTCCGACGCGGGCGTGAACATCGAGCTCATCTCGACCTCCGAGATCCGCATCTCGGTCGTCACCCGCGCCGACGACGTCAACGAGGCCGTGCGCGCCGTCCACAGCGCCTTCGGTCTGGACAGCGACTCGGACGAGGCCGTCGTCTACGGAGGCACCGGCCGATGACGCCGAAGCCGACGCTCGCGGTCGTCGGTGCGACCGGAGCCGTCGGCTCGGTGATGCTCCAGATGCTCACGCACCACGCGGACGTCTGGGGCGAGATACGCCTGCTCTCCTCCCCGCGCTCGGCCGGCCGGAAGGCCTCCGTGCGCGGGGTGGAGTGCGAGATCCTCGCGCTCGGCGAGGAGGCCCTGGACGGCGTCGACCTGGCGCTCTTCCTGGTACCCGAGGCGGTGGCAGCACAGTGGGCGCCCATCGCCGCAGCCAAGGGCGCCGTCGTCGTCGACACCTCCGCCGCCTTCCGCGCGGACCCCGACGTCCCCCTCGTGGTCCCCGAGACCAACCCCCACGCGGCGCGCGTACGCCCCCGGGGCATCGTCGCGAGCCCCGGCTGCACCACCCTCGCGCTGATCGTCGCCGTGGGCGCCCTGCACGCCGAGTTCGGCCTCACCGAGCTGGTCGTCACCGCCCAGCAGGCCGCGAGCGGCGCCGGACAGGCGGGCGTCGACGCGCTCAGGGCGCAGCTGGGCCTGGTGGCCGCCGACGGCGACCTGGGCAACCGGCCCGGGGACGTACGGCGGGCCGTCGGCGAGAGCACCGGCCCGTTCCCCGGCCCCCTCGCCTCCAACGTGCTGCCCTGGTCGGGCACGGCGGGCGCCGAAGGCGCCTCGTCGGAGGAGGAGCGCGTCCGGGACGAGACCCGCCGGATCCTCGGACTGCCCTCCCTGCGGGTCGCCGCCACCTGTGTGCGGGTGCCCGTCGTCACCGGGCACTCCGTCTCCGTGCACGCCCGCTTCGAGCACCCCGTGCCGGTCGTACGCGCCCACGAGATCCTCGCGACCTCGCCGGGAGTGGTCCTTTACGACGACCCCGGGGCGGGCGACTTCCCCACCCCCGCCGACGTCGTCGGCACCGATCCGGCCTGGGTCGGACGGGTGCGGCGCTCCCTCGACGACGAGCGGGCACTCGATTTTTTCGTCTGCGCCGACAATCTGCGGAAGGGTGCGGCGCTCAACGCGCTGCAGATCGCGGAATCGGTTGTCACGGATTTGTAGGATCTGTGAACGACCTGTGAGCAAATAGGCGTCAAATACCCCTTGAACTGCGGCGATGCCGTGGTCGACGATGCTCTTTCCCCTTGCTGCAACCAGTAGTTGGGTGGAGGCGTCTCTGCGTTCACCCACAGTCGTGGCGCGCGGACACGCTGTGAAGGCGGGGCATCGGGGGAGAACGGTTACGCATGAGGACAGACGACGCACCGTCGAAAAGGGTGGCGTACGCGTACAACCCTGCCGGGGGGAAGCGTGTCCAACAGGCGTGGCAGACGTACTCGACCTCGCGATCATCGCTCCGCCGCGCGGCGCGGGCACGGCGGTGCTCCCCGTGCGGAGCGTCGCCGTCGTCCCCGTACGCGGCTCGGCGGTCAGCCCGTACCGGCGCCCACGTGTTCTCGGAGGGATGCCGGTGATCGCCCCCGTGCCCACCGGAGCCCGCGCCGGCTCCGTGGAAGGCATCCCGTCGCCCCGGACGAGCGCCGAAGGCGCCCAGGCCGCCGCCGGGACCACCGTCGACCACCTCACCGAGACCTACCGCGCCCACTACCGGTCGCTGCTCGGTCTCGCCGCGCTGCTCCTCGACGACACGGCCTCCTGCGAGGACGTCGTCCAGGAGGCGTTCATCCGCGTCCACTCGGCCCGCAAGCGGGTCCGTGAACCGGAGAAGACGCTCGCCTATCTGCGCCAGACCGTCGTGAACCTCTCCCGGTCCGCGCTGCGCCGCCGCATCCTCGGCCTCAAGCTGCTGTCGAAGCCGATGCCGGACATGGCCAGCGCCGAGGAGGGCGCGTACGACCAGCTGGAGCGCGAGGACCTCATCAAGGCCATGCGCGGCCTCCAGCGGCGCCAGCGCGAGGTGCTGGCCCTTCGGTACTTCTCGGACATGACCGAGGCACAGGTCGCCGAGGCGCTCGGGATATCCCTGGGCTCGGTGAAGGCGTACGGTTCGCGGGGCATCGCGGCGCTGCGCGTCGCGATGGGAGCGACGTCATGAGCGAGGAGCTCGGCAAGGACGACGAGAGCACGGGTGCCGGTGGCGCCCCCGTGCCGCGTGACGCCCGAGAAGAACGTGACGACCTGAGTGGACAGCGCATGGTGAACATCGAGCCCGGCGAAGGCGAAGGCGACGAGGAACTGGCGCTGCGGCGGCTGTTCCAGAGCGCCGTGTCCGGCCTCGAACCGTCCGCCGACTCCCTGGACCACCTGCGCCGGGCCGTGCCCGCGCGGCGCGCCCGCAAGCGACAGGCCGTCGTGGGCGCCGCCGCGGCCGCGGTCCTCATCGGGACGGCCGTGCCCGCCTTCGTGCACGTCGCCGCCTCGGGCGGCGTCTCCGCCGCCGGGAACCCGGTGAACGCGGGCCACGGCGAGGAGGCCCAGGGCGGCACCGGCACCGAGACCGGCATCGAGGGCGGCCAGAGCGCGACGCCCCCGGCGAGCAGCGTGTCCCCCAGCCAGGGCGCGGCGGACGGCCCCGAGGGCAAGCCGCAGCGACCCGGCCCCGGCGTCTCCGGCACCGGCCCGCGGGAGACACAGGGCGCCGACACCGGCTCCCTGCCGCGGTGCGGGGCCGAACAGCTCGGCGTCAGTGCCGCGCAGGCCGGCGGGCCCGACGGCGAGGGCAAGGTGCACGGCGCCTTCCGCATCGCCAACGTCTCCGGCCAGGACTGTGTCGTGGACGGCGGCGGAGTCGTCAGCTTCGAGGCCCGCGGCGCGGCCGACCCCGCACGGATCTCGGTGGTCCGGCACACCGCGGGCGACGGCGGGAGCGGGCTGCCCGATCCCTCGCAGGAGTCCTCCCCGCTCGTCCTGAGGGCGAGCGGCTCGTACGAGGTGAAGTTCGTCTGGGTGCCCAGCGAGACCTGCCCGACGACCGGGACCACCCCGACCCCCACCCCGACCGAGCCGTCCGAACCGCCGACCACACCGCCCCCGACGGACACCCCGACCGGCGGCACCGCCGACCCGGACCCCAGCGACGGCACGGGATCCGGCGGCACCGGCACGGGTCCTGGCACCGGCACCGACACGGGCACGGGCGCGGACACCGGCACGGCACCCCAGCTGCTCCACGAGGACGGCCCGGCGGACGGCAGCGTCCTGGTCAGCCATGTCGCGGAGCCGGGCGGCCCCTCGGCGACGGCGACCATCCCCGACGCCTGCGCGGGCACCATCTACAGGACCGGAGTCCTCGACGCCTCCTGAGGCTCCCTCGGGGGCCGCGCTTCCCGCTACAGGCCCAGAGCCTCGTCGCGGGACGCCTCCGCCTCACGGCGCACCAGGCGGAACCACATGAAGAGGACGAAGCCCGCGAAGACGAACCACTCCGCGGTGTAGCCGAGGTTCTGGAAGGCCTTCACGTCCAGGCTCGTGCCCGCCGCGGCGGCCGCCGGCACCGGCGTGAGGCCGGCGGGGGCGTCCGTGAGGGTGATCCAGGCGTCGTAGACGTCGTCCGGCACCACGTTCACCAGGGCGGCCGCGCTGATCAGGCCGAGCTGCCCCTCCGGCAGCCCGCCGGCCGTGTTCGCGCCCTTCGTGCCCGGGTTCTCGGAGGCCTGGAGCGCGCCGACCACCGTGACCTCGCCGGACGGCGGGGCCGGGACCTTCGCGCCCGTGGGGAGCCAGCCCCTGACCACCGGCAGGGACCGGCCGCCGTCCGTCCGCAGCATCGTCAGGACGTACGAGCCCGTCCGGCCGTCCAGCTCACGGTCAGGGACGAGGAACTGCTCCCCGAACCGGCCGCGCGCCTCGGCCGACCGGCCCGAGGTCTCCTTGTCCACCGGAAGCAGGGACTCCAGCGGCTCCGTCCTCAGCGAGCTCGCGGCGGGCCGCTTCTCGGCCTCCTGATGGGAGTCGACGCGATCCTCGAACTTCCCCAGCTGCCAGGTCCCCATGAAGACACAGAACGGGATCGCGAGCAGGACGAAGACGTTGATCCCCCACCAGCGGGGCGTTCTCAGGAACCGGTACACGCCCCCCACGGTACGCAAGCGGCCTCAGCTCCCCGTCGGCCGGGTGCCCAGGTGCTTCGCGGCGAACGCGAGGTCCAGGGCGACCTGCTTGATCCGCTCCTCCACCACGAGCGAGCCGTGGCCCGCGTCGTACCGGTACACCTCGTGGACCGCGCCCCGGGCCCTGAGCCGGTCGACGTAGTTGTCGATCTGACGGATGGGGCAGCGCGGGTCGTTGACGCCGGCCGAGATGTGCACCGGGGCCTTCACCGCGTCCACGTACGTCAGCGGCGACGAGTCCGCGTACCGCTCGGGCACCTCGTCGGGCGAACCGCCGAGGAGGGTCCGGTCAAGCGCCTTGAGGGCCTCCATCTCGTCCTCGTACGCCGTGACGTAGTCCGCGACCGGGACCGCGGCGAGACCCACCGCCCAGGCGTCCGGCTGGGTGCCGAGGCCGAGGAGCGTGAGATAGCCGCCCCAGGATCCGCCGGACAGGACGAGCCGCGCAGGGTCGGCGAGGCCGCTCGTCACCGCCCACGCGCGGACCGCGTCGATGTCCTCGAGCTCGATCAGGCCGACCCGGTGCTTGAGCGCGTCCGTCCACTCCCTGCCGTACCCCGTGGAGCCCCGGTAGTTGACCCGCACCACCGCGTACCCGTGGTCCACCCAGGCCGCAGGGCCCGACGCGAAGGCGTCGCTGTCGTGCCAGGTCGGACCGCCGTGCACCTCGAACACCGTCGGGAACGGGCCCTCGCCCTCCGGGCGCTGCACGAGCGCGTGGACCCTGCCGCCGGGGCCCTCCACCCACACGTCCTCCACCGGCACCGACGGCGGCGCCTTCGGGCCCGGCGGGTCGAGGACCACACGGCCGTCCGTGGAACGCACCACCGGCGGCTCGGCCGCCGAGGACCACAGGTACTCCACGCTGCCGTCGGGACGGGCCGTCGCGCTCGACACCGAACCGGCCGGGGTCTCCACCCGCACCAGGGCGCCGGTGGCGATCTCGTACCGCCACAGCTCGCTGCGGGCCTCGAAGCTGTGCACGATCAGCAGACCGGATCCGTCCGGATACCACTCCGCCGACACGTCCCCCGGCAGGTCGAGCGCCAGGTCCTTCTCGGTGCCCGCCGCCACGTCCCAGAGCATCGGCTCCCAGCGGCCGCGCCGCTGGTGCCCGACGAGCAGCCGGGTGTCCCCCGCCACCGGCGCGAAGCCGAGGACCGCGAGCCCCAGCTCCTCCGTCCCGCCCTTCGTGTCGTCGAGCTCGGCCACCACCGCCGCGTCCGACGCGCGCAGCACGCGCAGCGCCGAGTGCATCGCGTCCCCGTGCTCGGTGTGCTCGATCGCGATCAGCGAGCCGTCGTGCGACAGGTCCCCGACCCCGGCCGATTCCCGGTGCCGGTAGATCTCGACCGGGGCGCCGGCCCCCGGCCGTACGAGATGGATCGTCGAGCCGTCCTCGTCCGTGGAACGGCCCACCACGAGCGTGCCCTCCCGGCCGATGGCGAGGCCCGCCGGGTAGGAGGCGCCGAGACCGGGGACGGCCGGCTCGTCCGCGCCGCCGTCGAACGGCTGGCGCATCCACACCCCGAACTCGTCCCCGTCCGAGTCCGCGAACCACCAGATCCACTCGCCGTCCGGCGACAGCGTGCCGTCCGTCGTGCCGTTCGGCCGGTCCGTGACCTGCCGCTGCCGCCCGCTCGCCCGGTCCCAGGCGTACAGCTCGTACGTCCCCGTCGCGTTGGACACGAACAGCGAGCGGTCCGGTGCCTCCTCGGCCCACTCGGGAAGGGAGACGCGCGGCGCGCGGAAACGCTGCTCCCAGACGGGGGTGTCGATTGCCTTGCTCTCAGTCATGGCACCCATCATGCTCCGCGCGGCGGACAATCAGCTCGCGTCGCCCCGAACCTGTGGATAACCTCGCCGACATGTACTCCACGACCCCCGAGGACTGGCGCGAGGCCAACCGCGCGCGCTGGGACGAGCGCGTCCCGATCCACGCCGCGAGCCGGTTCTACGACCTCGACACCTTCCGCGCGGGCAAGGACGCCCTGCGGGACTTCGAGCTCGCGGAGGTCGGCGACGTCACCGGGCGCTCCCTGCTGCACCTCCAGTGCCACATCGGGCTCGACACCCTCTCCTGGGCGCGCCACGGCGCCTCGCACGTCGTCGGCCTCGACTTCTCCGAGCCCGCCGTCGAGACCGCCCGCTCCCTCGCCGCCGACCTGGGTCTCACCCCGGAGCGGGCCGCGTTCGTCGCCGCCGACGTGTACGACGCCGCCGAGGCCGTGCCGGACCGCGCGTACGACATCGTCTACACCGGCAGCGGGGCGCTGTGCTGGCTGCCCGACATCGAGCGCTGGGCGGAGACCGCCGCCTCGCTCGTCGCCCCCGGCGGCTTCCTCTACGTGGCGGAGTTCCATCCGCTGACCGACTCGCTCGACGACGAGACCGGCAGCCGGGTCGTGCACGACTACTTCGTCCGCGATCCGTGGGTCGACACCTCGCCCGGCACCTACGCCGACCTCGACGCCGCCACCGTCCACAACCGCAGCGTGGAGTGGGTGCATCCGGTCGGCGAGGTCGTCACCGCGCTCGCGAGGGCGGGCCTGCGCATCGACTTCCTGCACGAGCACGACGCCTCGCTGTTCCCCCGCTACGGCGCGCTCCAGCGGCACGAGGACGGCTTCTACCGCTTCCCGCAGGACCGTCCCCGCATCCCCCTGATGTACTCGATCAAGGCGTCGAGGCCGGCCTGAGCGGGCCCTGCGACCGCCGGCCCGAACGGGCCCTGCGCGGGCGGGTCAGGAGGGTGGGTCAGGACGTATGTGATGCGTCCGGCGACCGTCAGGGCCGAGGACCTGCGCCCCGATCTTGTGGGTGCGCAGCGAGAGCGCGGTGCCCGCGATCCGCAGCGCCGGGGCGGCCCGTACGAGCGCCGCCGTCACGTCGTGCAGTTCGTCGACCGTACGGAGCCACAGCGCGACGGCCAGGTTGTGCGGCCCCGTGACCGAGGTGACGAGCCGGGTCTCGCGCAGCCGGGCCAGGGCGGCCACCGTCGCCGGCACTTCGAGCGGCGGTACGTCGGTCGTGACCATCGCCCACACCGGCCGCCCGGAGAACCTCGGGGCGGGCAGGCAGTGGTGGTGGAGGGCGCCGCCCGCCGTCAGGACGTCCAGCCTCCGCCGTACCGTCGACTCGCTCGTGCCGCACTGCCGGGCCAGCTCGGCGGCGCTGCGGCGGGCGTCCCCCGCCAGCTCCGCGACCAGCCGGCGGTCGAGCTCCGTGAGGTTCGGCCCGGAGCGCACGCGCGCGCGTGGCCGCCGGTCACCGCCCGTCATCCCCGTGAGGAGCTGGACCTGCCCCGGGGTGAGCTGCTCGATCCGTGACCGATAGGGGCGGTTGTGCAGGCGGGTGACGACATGGGTACGGGCCCGGATCACCCCGGGCAGCCGCCGCACCCGTCCGGCGAGATACGTGTCGAGGGCGTACAGGTCGGGGGAGGCCACGAGCAGTACCAGATCGGCGTCACCGGTCACCTGGTGCACCCCGAGGGTGCAGGGATCGCCCGCGACCTCGGTCGCGGTGGCCTCCGCGTCCCCCGCGACGCACTCCAGCTCGATCCAGGCGTAGAGCATGGCGTCCGTGCCGCGGCGGGCGGCGAGCAGCGAACTCCAGGCGTATCCGCCGGCCGTCAGGTGCTCCCAGCGCCGGGCGAGGGTGTCGGGGCTCGACCCCAGCACGGCCGAGAGCTGGGTCCAGCTGGCGCGCGGGGCTATCTGCAGTGCGTGGATCAGCGAAAGATCCGCCTCTCCGAGGACGGATTCCCCGGTACGCATTTTCCTCCTTGGCCGATCCCTGGGAATCCGTGGGTATGGGTCCCGGAGCGCCCCAGGATGTGGACCGGGGCCTCTGCATTCAAGCCGCAACGGCGACGGTTCGCCATCGACTCGGACACACACGCGTACGAACGGCCGGGACACGCGCCCGGACTCACGCGGGGACGCACGTCGGAACACGCGCCGGGACACACGTCGAGCAGCGTCACGAATGCGGGCACGGAACGAGCGGGGGCGGGAACACATGGCGACCGGGGAACCACCGAAGACGGAACTGCTCTGGGGCGAACCGGTGACCTCCGAGCAGCTCGCCGCCGCGGAGCGCGGATACGCCCGCTGCCGGCCCGCCGAACAGCTCCTGTGGGAACGGCTCTCCGTCTTCGAGGGAGCCTTCGGCAGGGACGCCGTCCGCGAGGTGTGCGCCTCGGACACCCTGCCCCCGGAGACGATCCCGCCGGTCCTCGACCGGCTGGCCCCCGCCGCTCTCCTCCCCGTCGACGACCTCCTCGACGGCGAGGGCGACGGACCCCGCTACTGGATGCCGCACCCCATGCGGGCGGTCGGCGCCCGCCGGCTCACCGCGCGCGGCGACCGCCGGTCCGTCGTCGAGCACCACCGGAGATGGTGCGTGACGCTCGCCCGTCGGGCCGCCGACCGGTGGCACAGCGGTCGGCAGCTCGACGCCCGCGACCTCGCCCTGCGCGAACTCCCCGACCTGGCCGCCGCCATGGACCCGACGACCGCGCCGCTCCCGTCGAGCGCCGAGGCCGAGACGGCCGTCGAGATCGCCGTCTCCCTGTGGTTCCTCTGGGTCGCCTGCGGGCGGATCGCCGAGGGCCGGACCCGGCTCCGCCACGCCCTCTCCCTGCACACCGGAGAGCCGGCACCCCGCGCCCTGTGGCTCGCCGCCTTCCTGGAACTGGAGTCGGGCAGGCCCGAGGAGGCCGACCCGCTCCTCGTACGGGCCAGGGCGGCGGCCTTACGGGCGAGGGACGACCGGACGCTGGGCCTGCTGGCCCATCTGCGCGGCGCGACCGACCTCTACCGGGGGCGTACGCGCGCGGCGGCGGTCGAGTTCAGGGACGCGCTGGCCCTGATGGGGGAGTGCCCGGAGTTCGGGCCGACGCGGGAGCTGTGCTGGGCCGCGCTCGCGCTCTCTCTCAGCCGCACCGACCCGGAGGCGGCCCAGGAGGCCCTTGACCAGCTGGTGCTCGACCCGGCGTCGTGGCGGACCTGGGCGGGGCGCGATCTGTGGGCGGAGGCGTGGACGCACCACGCGCGTGCCGAGCTCCTCGCCTGGGACGGGGAGCGGGAGCGGGCCGCCGACCACGCCCGGCGGGCGCTGCGGGGCCATCTGGCGCTCGGTTCGGCGGTCGGGGCGGCCTGCGCGGCCGAACTCCTCGCCCAGCTCTGTCTCGTGACGGGCCGACCGGCGTCGGCGGCGCATCTCCTTGGCGCCGTGAACCTGTTGAGGACCTCGGTCTTCGACTCCTCGTACCGGCCGGCGGAGTACTGGGCGAGGACACGGGACCGCAGCGAGACGGCCCTGCGGGACATGCTCGACGACCCGGAACTGCGGCGGGCGTACGAGGAGGGCGCGAGGATCGGCCTGTTCACGCTGGCGGAGACGGCGTGACCGCCCCACCGGGGGAACGCTGTAAGGGGTGTTGTCCGTCGTGCTGTCTACGATGAGCAGATGTTCGCCTTGGCCGCGGCCGCGTTCTTCCTGCTGCTCTTCGTGGTCGGTGTGCTGCGCGACCGCCGCCGCTTCGGCAACGCCGTGTACCTCGGCCTCGCCGTCACCTTCCTCGGGATCGCCCTCCTCGCCGGGATCGACGACGCCCCGCCCGGGGTCGCCGAGAGCGTGATGGTCGTCGCGCTGCTCGTGCTCGGCCTCGGCCCGGTCGTCCTCGCCGCTCTGCTCTGCGTCAACGGTGTGAAGATGGTCCGGAAGGAGGGCAGACGCCCGGCCAACCTGCTCTCGCTCCTCGCCGGGCTCGGCATGTTCGGCGTGATGGCCCTGGCGGTGTTCGCCGGCACGACCGGGTCGTGGACCCTGACCATGATCGTCGTCACCACCCTGTTCGTCCTCGGCTACGTCTCCTTCCTCTTCGTCTGCTTCGTCGGCTACGCGTTCCTGTACGGCCGGATGAGACTCCGCCGCGACGCCGACTACGTCGTCGTCCTCGGCTCCGGCCTGATCGGCGGCCGCGTACCGCCGCTCCTCGCGAGCCGGCTGGACCGGGGGCGGCAGGTGTACGAGCGGCTTGCCGCGCGCGGCGGGAACGCGCCCGTCCTCATCACCTCCGGCGGGCAGGGCCCCGACGAGGAGCTCCCCGAGTCCCACGCGATGGCCGACTACCTCGTCGAGCGGGGCTTCCCGGCCGGGGCGGTGGTGCGCGAGGACCGCTCACGGACCACCGAGGAGAACATGCTCTTCAGCAAGGAGCTGATGGAGCGGGACCGGCCGGGCTCCTCGTGCGTGATCGTCACCAACAACTTCCACGCCTTCAGAGCCGCCCTCGCGGCCCGCAGGGCGGGGCTCGACGGGCAGGTGGTGGGCTCGCCGACCGCCGCCTATTTCTGGCCGACGGCGACCATCCGCGAGTTCGTCGCCGTCTTCCTCCACTACAAGGTGGTCAACCTCGGGATCTGCCTGACCCTGGTCCTGCTCGGGGTGCTCGTCTGGGCGAGCCGCTGAGGACCGTGCGGCCGGTGCGGCCTCCGGGAGCGGCGGGAGCGGTGCTCCGTACCTACTCTTGAGGTACGGAGGTGACCCATGAGCCGACGGCACCACTTCCACATCGACCACCGCGGGCACTCGGTGTCCGTGACCGTCCAGACCGGGCACAGGCCCGTCGTCGAGGTCCTCGTCGACGGCAAGGAGACCGGCTACGCCAAGGGCGAAGGTGACCGTCCGGTCACCGTCCCGGTCGAGCTGCCGACCGATCCGCCGACGACGGTGACGGTACGGGCGACCACGGGGCCCGGCGTGCCGCGCTGCCTGCTGATCACCGATCCGGATGGCGAGCCGCTGGTGATGGCGCCGAGACCGTACTGAGGGAGCGCACTGGCCGCAGGGGCCTGCGTACGGGCCGATCTCAGGAGAGCCAGGCCATCCCGATGATCAGGAAGACCACGAAGGCGATGGCTCCGGCCACCGCGGCCGTCTTCCGGGGACGGCGCCGTGAGAGCTCCGCGAGCCCCCCGCCGGCGGGAGCGGGACGCTCGCGCCGCCGGGACGCGGACGGGCCGGCGGGCACGGGTCTGCGCGCCGGTGCCGGCGCGGGTCTGTGACCGTGTCCGGGCATGGCCGCGGGCGTCGGCATCGGCGCGGACACGGGTGCGGGCATGTGGGAGGAGACGCCCGTGGGACGGGTGGCGGCGCCCGAGGGACCGGGGTGGTGGTGCGGGGCGTGGGTCCTGGGCTGCGCCGGGGCGGCCTGCGGGTAGGCGCGCCAGGCGCCGGAGGAGAACCAGTCCGCGATGGCCTGCGCCGGGGGCCGCTGCTCCGGCTGCTTCGCGAGCAGGCTGAGGAGGTACGCCTCGAACTCGGGCGGCAGCGCCACCCCGAGCCGGCCGGGGGGCACGGGGGCGGTGTCGATGTGCTGGTAGAGCAGCGCCGTCGCCGTGTCCGCGCGGAACGGCGGGCGCCCGGTGAGCAGTTGGTAGAGGACACAGCCGAGCGAGTACACGTCGGAGGCGGGCGACGCGGGCTGTCCGAGGGCCCGCTCGGGGGCGAGGTAGAGCCCCGTGCCCACGATCTGGCCCGTCGTGGTGAGCGCCGCCGAGGGATCGTCGACGAACCGGGCGATGCCGAAGTCGGCCAGTTTCACCGTGCCGTCGGTGTCGACCAGCAGGTTCCCCGGCTTGATGTCCCGGTGCACGACACCCTGCCGGTGCGCGGCGGCGAGCCCGGCGGCGGCATGGGCGGCGACCACGGCGACCCGCTCGGCGGGCAGTACCAGCGGATCGGAGGTGTCTCCGGCGAGGCTGTCGCCCTCCACCAGCTCCATGACGAGGAACAGCTTCCCGTCCCACGTACCGAAGTCGAAGACGCCGACCACGTGCGGGTGGCTCAGCCGGGCGGCGGTCTGCGCCTCGAGCCGGAACCGGTCACCGGCGGAGGGGTCGGTCGACTGCGCCAGCATCAGCTTCACCGCCACGGACCGGCCGAGCACCTCGTCGGTGGCCTGCCACACCTCGCCCATGCCGCCCCGGCCGATACACACGTGAAGCCGATATCGGTCCGCGACCAGCACCTGGAGACCACCCTTTCGACGATCGATCAACTAGACGGAAGGGAACCAGCGTAGAGCCGCGCGACCGTGCTCTTCGCCGCGCTCCCCCCAGATCCCGCCCGGACCCCGCCCGCACCCCGTCGGGGGACGCCCGCGCACGGAGTCTCCGTGACCGCGATCCCGCGCGCGTGGGCGCGTCCGGTGGACGGTGGCCGTGGTCCGGATGAACGAGAGATGGCGTCGTCCGGTTAGCATCGCGGCCCGGAGTGAGTGCCGGCGGACGCCGGTGAGCGTGGAACGGAGTGGGTCGTGACGCGACCTCGTGTGGGTGTGGCGGTACTGACGATGGGCACGCGCCCGGTCGAGCTGCGGGCGCTGCTCGACGCCGTGGCCCGGCAGGACGAGCCCGCCGCCCGGATCGTCGTCGTCGGCAACGGCACCGGGACGCTCCCGGAGCTCCCGGAGGGCGTGACCGGCGTGGAACTCCCGGAGAACCGGGGCGTGTCGGGCGGCCGGAACGTCGCCATCGAGACCCTCCGCGCGTTCGGCGACGTCGACGTGCTGGTGGACCTGGACGACGACGGTCTGCTCGTCGACACGGACGTCTTCCGCCGTCTGGCCGACCTGTACGAGGGGGATCCGGCCCTGGGCGTCGTGTCGTTCCGTATCGCCGACGAGACGGGCGAGACGCAGCGGCGCCACGTTCCGCGCCTCGGGGCGAAGGACCCGATGCGCGGCGGGGAGGTCACGACCTTCCTCGGCGGCGGTCACGGCCTGTCGATGCGGATGCTCGACGAGATCGGCGGCTGGCCGGAGGAGTTCTTCTTCACCCACGAGGAGACCGACCTGGCCTGGCGTGCCCTCGACGCGGGCTGGAAGGTCATCTACGAGCCGGCCCTGCTCCTCCAGCACCCGAAGACCAGCCCGGCCCGGCACGCGGTCTACCACCGGATGACCGCCCGCAACCGCGTCTGGCTCGCCAAGCGCAACCTGCCGGCTCTGCTGGTCCCCGTCTACCTCGGCGTCTGGACCCTGCTCACCCTGGCCCGCACCCGCTCCCTGCCGGGCCTGGCGTCCTGGTTCGCCGGCTTCGCGGAGGGCGTGCGCCGCTCCGGCGGCCCCCGCCACCCCATGAGCTGGTCGACGGTCCGCCGCATGACCCGCCTGGGCCGCCCGCCGGTGATCTAGCAGGCGTCTGGGGGGTGCCTTGCCCCCTAGCGCGTGGCGAGCCGCTCAAGGAGGGCGGCGCTCCGGGCCAGCAGGGCCCGCTCCTCCTCCGTGAGTTCGGCCTCGATGGCCTGTGCGAGCCACCCCGCCCTGCGCCCCCGCTCCGCTTCGAGCGCGGCCCGGCCCGCGTCCGACAGCTCGACCAGCGACTTCCGGCCGTCGGTGGGATGCGCCCTGCGCGTGATCAGGCCCTGGTCCATGAGCAGCCCCACGGCCCGGGCCATCGACTGGGGACGTACGCGCTGATCGGCGGCGAGGTCGCTGGTGGTCATGGCGCCGTTGCGGTCGAGTGCGCCGAGCACGGCGGCCTGACCCAGCGGGATGCGGTCCTCGGTCTTGACGCGCCGGAGGAGCTTGCCCATCGCGGTGCGCAGTTCGGCGGCGATGGCGGCGGCTTCCGAGGTGGGCATAGGGCACCTTACCCCCTGGTCAGCAAGGTGCGCACCCGACCTGTACAGCAAAACTGCACAGCAAAACTGCGCAGTATTGCTGTACTGTTCGGGTGTCGGGCTCAGCGCCAGCGTTGTCGCAGCCGGGGCCACGGCACACGACGACGGGAAGGACCTCCCATGTCCACAGAGGCGGTCGGAACCACCGACGCCACCATCGAGACCGTCACCGCCCGCCGGATCATCGACAGCCGGGGCAACCCCACGGTCGAGGTCGACGTCGTCCTGGCGGACGGATCCCTGGGGCGCGCGGCCGTCCCCTCCGGCGCCTCCACCGGCGCCCGGGAGGCCGTGGAACTACGCGACGGGGACTCCGCGCGCTGGCACGGCAAGGGCGTCGACCGCGCGGTGGCCCATGTCAACGGGGAGATCGCGGCGTCCGTGCGCGGCCGGGACGCGGCGGACCAGGCGGGTCTCGACGCCGCGCTCGTCGCCCTCGACGGCACCGCCACGAAGTCCCGCCTTGGCGCCAACGCGATCCTCGGCGTCTCCCTCGCCGCGGCCAAGGCCGCAGCGGCGGCCCACCGCCTGCCGCTCTACCGCTACCTCGGCGGCGCCGACGCCCACCTCCTGCCGCTGCCGATGATGAACATCGTCAACGGCGGGGCCCACGCCGACAATCCGCTGGACTTCCAGGAGTTCATGATCGCGCCCGTGGGTGCGGACACCTTCGCCGAGGCCGTCCGCATGGGCAGCGAGGTCTTCCACACCCTGCGCCGCGACCTGCTGGCCGCGGGGCACTCCACGGGCGTCGGCGACGAGGGCGGCTTCGCGCCCGCGCTGCGTACCGCCGAGGAGGCGCTCGACTTCGTGATGGCCGCGATCGAGCGCACCGGCTACCGCCCGGGCGCCGACATCGGGCTGGTCATGGACCCGGCGTCGTCGGAGTTCTTCCGCGACGGGGTGTACGACTACACGGGCGAGGGCGTACGCCGCACCCCCTCCGAGCACGCCGAACACCTGGCCCGGCTCATCGACGCCTACCCGGTCGTCTCGATCGAGGACCCGATGGCGGAGAACGACCTGGACGGTTGGCGCGAGCTGACCGCCCGCGTCGGCGACCGCTGCCAGCTCACCGGCGACGACGTGTTCTGCACGAACGAGACGCTGCTGCGCGAGGGCATCCGCACCGGCGTCGGCAATTCGGTCCTGATCAAGGTCAACCAGATCGGGACCCTGACCGAGGCCCTGACCGCGGTGGCCACGGCCCACGAGGCGGGCTGGACGGCCGTCATGTCGCACCGCTCGGGCGAGACGGAGGACACCACCATCGCGGACCTCGCGGTGGCGACCGGCTGCGGCCAGATCAAGACCGGCTCACTCTCCCGCTCCGACCGCACGGCGAAGTACAACCAACTGATCAGAATCGAAGAGGAATTGGGCCCGAGGTCCCGCTTCGCCGGCCACTCGGCACTGCGCCGCCCCTGAACACCCCCACAAACCACTCAGGGGCCTGATCCGATTTCTCGAATCAGGCCCCTGACCTGGTCTTACGGCTGTCGGGGTGGCGGGATTTGAACCCACGACCTCTTCGTCCCGAACGAAGCGCGCTGCCAAGCTGCGCTACACCCCGATGTCGCTGTTCTGTAGTTCACGTCGCGGCGACATCGATTACTTTAGCCCACGCGCGCGCTGAGACGAAATCCGGTATTCGGGGGGTCGTGGCGCCGCGCACGGCCCCGCTCCGGGGGTGCGGTACGTCCCTCGGCGTAGGCGGTCAGCTGCGGGCCGTCAGGGTGAGCAGGGTGACCTCCGGCGGGCAGGCGAAGCGGATCGGGGTGTACCGGTTGGTGCCGCAGCCCGCGGAGACGTGGAGGTACGAGGTCCGGCCGGCCGCCGAATGGGTGGAGAGGCCCTTCACGCGGTCGGTGTCCAGGTCGCAGTTGGTGACGAGCGCCCCGTAGAAGGGGACGCAGAGCTGGCCGCCGTGGGTGTGGCCGGCGAGGATCAGCTCGTACCCGTCGGCCGTGAAGGCGTCGAGCGAGCGCAGATAGGGGGCGTGGACGACGCCCATGGTGAAGTCGGCCGTCTCGTCGGGGCCGCCGGCCACCCGCTCGTACCGGTCGCGCTTGATGTGCGGGTCGTCGAGGCCGGTGAACGCGAGGTCCGCCTGCGGCAGCTTCAGGCGGCCGCGGGTGTTGGTGAGGTTCACCCAGCCCGCCGCGTCGAAGGCATCCCGCATCCCCTCCCAGGGATTGTGGACGGCGCCGACGACCGGCTTGTTGCCGTTGAGGCCGTGGCGGCCCTGCGCCTTCTCCCTCAGGTAGCGGGCGGGGTTGCGCAGCTTCGGCCCGTAGTAGTCGTTGGACCCGAAGACGTACACCCCGGGGAACTCCATCAGCGGGCCGAGCGCGTCGAGGACCTCCGGCACCGCGTCCGGGTCGGAGAGGTTGTCGCCGGTGTTGACGACGAAGTCCGGGCGGAGCCCCGCGAGGGAGTGGAGCCAGGCCCGCTTCTTGCGCTGGCCGCTCACCATGTGGATGTCGGAGACCTGGAGGACCCGCAGGTCGTTCATGCCGGGTGGGAGCACCGGCACCGTCACACGGCGGAGCCGGAACGAGCGGGCCTCGAAGCCGGCCGCGTAGACGATTCCGGCGGCGGCCGTCGCCGTGAGACCTGCCGTGATCTTCAGGGGGATCCCGTACCGTGCGCGCATCCCCCCATCGTCGCAGACCCGTGAGGCGTAAATGCGCGGGCGGGTGGAGCGGACCACCTGACACACTTGGTCCCATGACCACGCTGAAGGCGAAGCTCCAGGCCGACCTCAACGCCGCGATCCGGGAGCGCGACGAACTGCGCTCCTCGACCCTGCGGCTGACCATCACCGAGATCTCCAAGCAGGAGGTCGCGGGCAAGACCAAGCGTGAACTCTCCGACGACGAGGTGCAGAAGGTGATCGCCAAGGAGGCGAAGAAGCGCCGCGAGGCCGCGGAGGCCTTCGCCCAGGGCGGTCGCGCCGAGTCCGCCGAGCGGGAGCGGGCCGAGGGCGTGCTCCTCGACGCGTACCTGCCGAAGCAGCTCAGCGACGAGGAGCTCGACGGGATCGTCGCGGCGGCCGTCGAGGAGGCGAAGGCGGCGGGCGCCGAGGGGCCGCGTGCCATGGGCGCCGTCATGAAGATCGTGAACCCGAAGGTGGCCGGCCAGGCCGACGGCGGGCGGGTCGCCGCCTCCGTGAAGAAGCTGCTCGCGGGCTGATCCGCGGGAGTACGTACGAGGAAGGGCGCCCCACCGGTCAGGTGGGGCGCCCTTCCTCGTACGGTCAGGTCCGGTGCGTCAGCGGCCGTTGGGCTTGCCGTTACCGCGTCCGCCGCCGCCGAACAGGTCCGTCGGGAGCGTGATCCCGGGGAGCGGCCCGGTGGTGTCGCCCGGCTTGCCGTCGGCCGGCTTCCGCGGCTTGTTCGGGCCCTCGTCGCCCTCCTTCTCCTTGTCCTTGGGCTTCTCGGCCCGCGGTACGGAGATGGGGGCGAAGCGCGGCGTCTCGGAGGCGTCCAGGGCGCCCGTCATGGCGATCTTCCAGATGGGGCCGGGAAGGCAGCCACCGCAGACCTTGTCGTACGTGACGCCGCCGATGGTGATGTCGTACATCGACTTCTTCTCGCCGACGTCGTCGCCGACCCAGACCGCCGTGGACAGGTTCGGCGTGTAGCCGACGAACCAGGCGTCCTTGCGGTCGTTCGTCGTACCGGTCTTGCCCGCGTTGTCGCGGTCGCTGAGGCCGGCCTTGGTACCCGTACCGTCCTCGACGACGCCCTTCAGCATCTGGTTGATCAGGTCGGCGGTGCGCTCGCTCATCGCCCGCGTGCACTTCGTCTGCGGCACGTTCAGCTTGTCGCCGTTCGCGGCCTTGACGGACTCGATGGCGACCGGGGTGCAGTAGATGCCGCGGTTGGCGAAGGTCGAGTAGACCGCCGCCATGTCGAGCGGGGTGCTCTCCTGGGAGCCGAGCGTGACGGCCGGCAGCTCCTTGAGCTTCTTGCCGAGCTCGCGCTCGTACCCGACCTTCTTCGCCATCGTGAGCGTCTCGCAGAGGCCGGTCATCTGCTCCAGCTTGGCGAAGTACGTGTTGATGGACTTGCCGAGGGCGCTGGTCATGTCGTACGCGCCCTTCTCCGACTCGACCTCGTTGCCGATCTCCCAGGTGTTGTACCCCGCCGGCTTGCCGTCGCAGCCGGTGTAGTCGCTCTCCGGGATCTTGATCTTCCACGGGGTGTCGAAGCTCGTCGCCGGGCTGATGCCCTTCTCCAGCGCCGCCGCCGCCGTGATCGGCTTGAAGGTCGAGCCGACCTGGAAGCCGTACGTCGTGCCGCCCATCCTGCTGCCGACGGCGAGGTTCAGCGTCGTCTGGTGCTGCTTCTGGTCCAGGCCGTACGGGCGGGACTGGCCCATCGAGAGGATCTTGCCGGTGCGGGGCTGGACCTGCACCACCGAGGCGGCGACCGGGTCGTCCTTGTTGATCTTCGCGACGGCGGCGTCGTTGGCGGCGGCCTGGGCGCGCGGGTCGAGCGTGGTCCTGACGGTGAGGCCGCCCAGGTTCCACAGCTTCTGGCGCTCCTCGGCCGTCTTCCCGAAGACCGGGTCGGAGAGGATCGTCTTGCGGACGTAGTCGCAGAAGAAGCCGGCGCCGTCGACGGCGGTGATGCAGCCGTTCTTCGGGGACTTGACCTTCAGCTTGAGCGGGGCCGCCTTCGCCCTGTCCGCCTCGGCCTGGCTGATGTCCTTCACGTCGGCCATCCGCTGGAGGACCACGTTACGGCGCTTGGTGGCTTCCTGGATGTCGTTGATCGGGTCGTAGCGGCTCGGCGACTGGACGAGCCCGGCCATCATCGCCGCCTCGCCCAGGCTCAGGTCGGCGGCGTGCTTGGAGAAGTACCGCTGGGAGGCGGCCTCGATGCCGTACGCCTGCTGCCCGAAGAAGGTGATGTTGAGGTAGTTCTCCAGGATCTTCTTCTTGCCCAGCTCCTCCTCGACCTGGATCGCGAACTTCAGCTCGCGGACCTTGCGGCCGATGGTCTGCTGGGTGGCCTGCGCGACCTTCTCGGGGTCGTCACCGGCCTCCTCGACGAAGACGTTCTTCACGTACTGCTGGGTCAGCGTGGACGCGCCCTGCGCGACCCCGCCCTCCTGCGCGTTGCGGTTGATCGCGCGCAGCACGCCCTTGAGGTCGATGGCCCCGTGCTCGTAGAAGCGCCCGTCCTCGATCGCGACGATCGCCTTCTGCATGTACGGGGAGATCTTCTCCAGCGGCACGACCTTCCGGTCCCGCGAGTACACCGTGGCGAGGAGACCGCCCTCGGCGTCGAGGATCGTGGTGCGCTGACTCAGCGGCGGGGTCTTCAGATTGGAGGGGATCTCGTCGAACCCCTCGACCGTGCCCTTCGCGGCCAGCCCGAGCGCACCGGCCGCGGGCAGGGCGATCCCTGCCAGCACGGCTCCCGCGAGCACACTGACACCAAGGAACTTGGCGGCCTGCTGGGTCCCGGTCAGACCACCGCCCGAGCGCATGTTTGCCATGAGAGGCAGCCTAATCCGTAGTGATGTGCGATCCGCAGGAGCGGGTGCCTCTCGGAGCGTTCGAGTACCAGACCGTGACATCCGGAGGCCGCGCACGGCCGGCCGGTGCGACGGCATGGCAGGTGAGGCGCCTACGTTCTCATTCGCCGGACACACGTATATGCCTTGGCCTAAGCTGCTCCCAACTGTCACAGCAGTGCGGTCTGGCATCAAGACCCGGGTGTGACATCGACATGAATTCCCCTGACCCCGAAACAGGGGAAGCTCGTGTCCGTTTCCGGCTCATGCGTCACGCGGTGTCCGAAGTGACCCCGTCGAGGAAGGGCGTATCCAGGCGATATGTCCGCTATCACACGCATGTCCTTCGATCACTCCCCTGGGTGATCTGACGCGCACGCATAGTCCGTTCGGGCCATCCAAGATTGGGCCCGAAGGGGGTGTTGCGCTGTGCCCACCTTCCGTAACGTCCCAACTGGCAGCGGTGAATATGCCGCTGCCGCCGTGGGGGAGCCTCGATTCGGGAGAGGACGGCGCCGGTATGGGCTGGGTAGCTGACTGGAGTGCGCAGGCGGCCTGCCGCACTACCGATCCGGATGAACTTTTCGTGCAGGGAGCGGCACAGAACAGGGCAAAGGCGGTGTGCACCGGATGCCCGGTGCGGACCGAGTGCCTCGCCGACGCCCTCGACAACCGCGTGGAGTTCGGTGTGTGGGGCGGCATGACGGAGCGCGAGCGCCGTGCTCTGCTGCGCCGCAGGCCGACCGTCACCTCGTGGCGCCGGCTTCTGGAGACCGCGCGCACGGAGTACGAGCGGGGAGCGGGCCTGCTGCCCGTGGCGATGGAGGACGACGCGACGTACGAGGCGTACGCCGCGGTGGGCTAGGACCTCGTCAGGGGTCAGGCCGAAGGTCTCCGACCGGCCGTGAGCCGGTCACCGATGGCCCGCAGCCCGGCGAGGTCGTGCACATCGCCGGGCAGGGCCGCCACTTCGGTCACCGCCACCTCGGGGTGGAGTGCCGTGAAGCGGTCACGCGTGCGCTGCTCACGCGCGAGCACCCGCATGCGCTCGGCATGCAGGCGCAGGAGTCCCGCGGTGAGATGTCGTACGTCCACGTCTGTTTCCTGTGCCGGGTCGGCTGTGGGGGCAGCCTCGGGTACGGGAGTTGCGGCGGCGGTGGCGAGGTCGAACGGCTCGTGCTCCGTGGCCGGGGAGCCACTGCGATCAGCTTTCCCGCCCCCCTGATCCACAATGCGCCCCTCCTCAAGATTTTCCGCGGCGGCCCGCGCCCGCTCGGCCGAAAGTCGGGCGGCACCACTGCCGTGGACCCGGTTGAGGACGAGACCGGCCAGGGGCATCTCCTCGGCGGCCAGCCGCTCCACGAAGTAGGCGGCCTCCCGCAGCGCGTCCCGCTCCGGCGTTGCCACCACGAGGAAGGCCGTGCCCGGGGCCTGGAGCAGCTTGTACGTGGCGTCGGCGCGGGTACGGAAGCCGCCGAACATCGTGTCCATGGCCGCGACGAACGTCTGCACGTCCTTGAGGAACTGACCCCCGAGCAGCTTGCCGAGGGTCCCCGTCATCATCGACATGCCGACGTTGAGGAACTTCATCCCGGCCCTGCCGCCCACCTTCGCCGGCGCCATGAGCAGCTTGATGAACTTCCCGTCGAGGAACGACCCGAGCCGCTTCGGCGCGTCCAGGAAGTCCAGGGCGGACCGGGACGGCGGGGTGTCCACGACGATCAGGTCCCACTCGTCGCGGGCCCGGAGCTGACCCAGCTTCTCCATCGCCATGTACTCCTGCGTACCGGCGAATCCGGCGGACAGGGACTGGTAGAAGGGGTTCTCCAGGATCGCCCGCGCCCGGTCGGGCTCCGCGTGCGCCTCGACGATCTCGTCGAAGGTCCGCTTCATGTCCAGCATCATGGCGTGCAGTTCACCGCCGTCCGAGCCCTTGATGCCGTCGACCTTGCGCGGGGTGTTGTCGAGGGAGTCGATCCCCATCGACTGGGCGAGGCGGCGGGCCGGGTCGATGGTGAGGACCACGACCCGCCGGCCGCGCTCCGCCGCCCGTACGCCGAGGGCCGCGGCCGTCGTCGTCTTGCCGACCCCGCCGGCGCCGCAGCAGACGATGATGCGGGTCCCCCGGTCGTCGATCAGCGGATCGAGCTCGAGGACGGGCACGGCGTCGAGCCCGGAAGAGCCGGGGGCCGTGTCGGAGTCCACGACCGGAGCGCCGTCGGTCTTCAGGACCGGAGCCGTGTCGGAGCCCACGAGCCGAGCCCCGTCGGCCTCCAGGACCGGAGCCGCGTCGGAGCCCACGAGCCGAGCCCCGTCGGCCTCCAGGGCCGGAGCCGTGTCGAGGCCGCCCTCCCCGGGGCCCGCTGCCTTCACCGTCACGTGCCCACCCCTTGCCTCCGCAGTTCCTTCGCCAGCCGGTAGAGCCCCGCGATGTCCGCCCCGTCCCCCAGGAACGGAAGCTCGTACGACGGGACGCCGATGCCGTCCAGGACCGCCCGCTGCGCCCGCTCGAGCTCCACCCGCCGGGCGTGCTCGCCCGCCTGGTCGAGCAGCGGCTCGACCAGCGTCATGCCGCCGCTGACGCCGGCGGAGGCCAGCGCCCCGGCGATCGCCTCCCGGTGGTCGCCGGAGGCGGCCCGTACCGCCGCCTCGTCGAGGACGTGTGGCCGGACCATGTTCACCACGACGCGGCCCACGGGCAGTTCCGCGTCCCGGAGCTCCGCGACGCCGTCCGCCGTCTCCTGGACCGGCATCTCCTCCAGGAGGGTCACGAGATGCACCGCCGTCTCCGGGGACTTGAGGACCCGCATGACGGCCTGCGCCTGGTTGTGTATCGGACCGATCCTCGCCAGGCCCGCCACCTCGTCGTTCACGTTGAGGAAGCGGGTGATGCGGCCGGTGGGCGGCGCGTCCATGACCACGTGGTCGTAGGTGTGGCCGCCGTGCTTCTCGCGCCGCCGGACCGCCTCACAGGCCTTGCCGGTCAGCAGGACGTCCCGTACGCCCGGCGCTATCGTCGTCGCGAAGTCGATCGCGCCGAGCTTCTTCAGGGCCCGCCCCGCCCCGCCCAGTTTGTAGAACATCTGGAGGTAGTCGAGGAGCGCGCGCTCGGCGTCGATCGCCAGCGCGTACACCTCCCCGCCGCCGGGGGCGACGGCGATCTTGCGCTCCTCGTACGGAAGGGCTTCCGTCTCGAAGAGCTGTGCGATGCCCTGTCTGCCTTCGACCTCGACGAGGAGGGTGCGCTTGCCCTCCGTCGCGAGGGCGAGCGCGAGGGCGGCGGCGACCGTCGTCTTACCGGTACCGCCCTTGCCGCTGACGACCTGAAGCCTGCTCACGTTGTCGAGCCTAACCACTGGCGGCGGTACCCAATCAGGTGGCCGCCCCGGAGAAGCTCCCTAGGGGAGGCTTCAGGGGCCGCCTCGACGAGCGGCCGAGCGGCAGCGGATACAGTCGGGCCCATGACCAAGTGGGAGTACGTCACGGTGCCGCTTCTGGTGCACGCGACCAAGCAGATTCTGGACACCTGGGGCGAGGACGGCTGGGAGCTCGTCCAGGTCGTGCCCGGGCCGAACAACCCCGAGCAGCTCGTGGCCTATCTGAAGCGGGCCAAGTCGTGAGCGGGGCCGTCGAGGCGAAGCTCGCCGAGCTGGGCCTGACCCTGCCGGCGGTCGTGCCGCCGCTGGCCGCCTACCAGCCGGCCGTGCAGTCCGGCGTGTACGTCTACACCTCGGGCCAGCTCCCGATCGTGGACGGCAAGCTCCAGCTGACCGGCAAGGTCGGCGGCGAGGTCACCGCCGAGGAGGCCAAGCAGCTCGCGGCCACCTGCGCGCTGAACGCGCTCGCGGCCGTGAAGTCCGTCGCCGGTGACCTGGACCGGATCAAGCGGGTCGTGAAGGTCGTCGGCTTCGTCGCCTCCGCCCCCGACTTCACCGGACAGCCGGGCGTCATCAACGGCGCCAGCGAGCTGCTCGGCGCCGTCCTCGGCGACAAGGGCGTGCACGCGCGCAGCGCCGTCGGCGTGACCGTGCTGCCGCTCGACGCCCCGGTCGAGGTCGAGGTCCAGGTGGAGCTCGTCGACGCCTGACCGCCTGTCGTACGTCCGTACGCGACGCAGAGCCGGTTCCCTCCGTGCGAGGGGATCGGCTCTCGTGCATTCCTGTGCTTGCGCATAGCATCCGGCCATGTCGAATGGTCAGCCGAAGCAGGCGAGTGGTCAGCCGGAGCAGCCGAGCGGTCAGCTCGGGCAGCCGAGTCAGTCGGAGTCGTCGGAGCAGCTGAGTCCGTCAGAGCCTTCGGAGTCGTCGGAGCAGCTCAGTCCGGCGGAGCCGGCGGGGCGGCCCGAGCCGTCCGGCGGGCCCCAGCGGGCGAACGGGCAGTGGTACCCGCCCGAGTGGCCCGACCGGATCCGCGCCCTCGCCGCCGGCGAGCTCACCCCGGTGACCCCCCGCCGCGCCGCGACCGTCCTGCTGCTGCGGGACGGGGCCGCGGGACCCGACGTCCACATGCTGCGCCGCCGTACCTCCATGGCCTTCGCGGGCGGCGCGTACGCCTACCCCGGCGGCGGTGTCGACCCCCGTGACGAGCAGCCCGTGCGCTGGGCGGGGCCCTCCCGGGAGGCCTGGGCGGCCCGGCTCGGCCTCGACGACCCCGCGCAGGCCCAGGCCGTGGTCTGCGCCGCCGTGCGCGAGACGTACGAGGAGGCGGGCGTCCTGCTCGCCGGGGAGACCGAGGAAGGCGTCGTCGGCGACACGACCGGCGAGGACTGGGAGCGGGACCGTGAGGCGCTCGTCGCCCGCGAGCTGTCCTTCGCCGACTTCCTGGACCGGCGGGGGCTCGTGCTCCGCTCCGACCTGCTCGGCGCGTGGGCCCGCTGGATCACGCCGGAGTTCGAGCAGCGCCGCTACGACACCTGGTTCTTCGTGGCCGCGCTGCCGACCGGGCAGCGCACTCGGAACGCCTCCACCGAGGCCGACCGGACCGTCTGGATCCGCCCCGCGGACGCCGCCGCCGGCTACGACCGGGGCGAGCTGACGATGATGCCGCCGACGATCTCGACCCTGCGGAGCCTGGAGCGGTACGGGACGGCCGGCGATGCCCTCGCGGGGGCCGGGGAGCAGGATCTGACCCCGGTGCTCGCCCACGCGCGCGTGGAGGGCGACGAGCTGGTCCTGAGCTGGCCGGGTCACGAGGAGTTCACCAAGATCATTCCGATGGGCGGTGAGCGATGAGCGACGCAGCGGCCCTGCCGGGCCAGCCGCGCGGAGTCGTGGTCTCCGGTCCCGCGACCGCCCGCGCCGTGAACGTCCTCGCGCCGAACCCGTCCGCGATGACCCTCGACGGCACCAACACCTGGCTCCTCTCCGAGCCCGGCTCCGACCTCGCCGTCGTCGTCGACCCCGGTCCGCTCGACGACACCCACCTGCGCCAGGTGATCGCGACCGCCGAGAAGCTCGGCAAGCGGGTCGCGCTCACCCTGCTGACCCACGGCCACCCGGACCACGCCGAGGGCGCGGGCCGCTTCGCCGAGCTGACCGGGACGGCCGTACGGGCCCTCGATCCGGCGCTGCGGCTCGGCGACGAGGGGCTCGGCGCGGGGGACGTGGTGACGGTCGGCGGCCTTGAGCTGCGGGTCGTCCCGACGCCCGGCCACACCTCGGACTCGCTCTCCTTCCACCTGCCCGCCGACCGGGCGGTGCTCACGGGGGACACGATCCTGGGGCGCGGGACGACGATGGTGGCCCATCCGGACGGGCGGCTCGGCGACTACCTGGACTCGCTGCGGCGGCTGCGCTCGCTCACCGTCGACGACGGGGTGCGGACGGTGCTTCCGGGGCACGGGCCGGTCCTCGAGGACGCGCAGGGGGCCGTGGAGTTCTATCTCGCGCACCGGGCGAGCCGGCTCGCCCAGGTCGAGACGGCGGTGGAGAACGGCCACCGGACGGCGGCGGAGGTCGTCGCCCACGTGTACGCGGACGTGGACCGCTCGCTGTGGCCGGCGGCCGAGCTGTCGGTACGGGCCCAGCTGGAGTACCTGCGGGAGCGCGGCCTGGCGTAGGCGGGAGAGGCGGGGGTGGCCCCATGACCGGCCGGGCCCGGTCCTGGAGACGTCACGATCCTGTCCCGAGGCGGACCCCGCCCCTGCGGCGTTCTTGACCCGTGCTTTACGCTCCGCTTACTTCTGGCCGTAGCTTTCGGGGGGGAACGCCCGTGTTCGTCATCGCCATCCTGCTGCTCATCGCCGCAGTGGTGCTCTACTTCGTCGCCCGCTCCAACGACTCGAAGGGGCTGAAGCTGGGCGCCGTCGGCGCGGTGGTCGCCGGCCTCTTCTCGCTGGTCGTCAGCATGACGTACGTGATCAGCGCGTACGAGGTCGGTGTGCCGGTGGCCTTCGGCAAGGTCGGCTCGCCCATGACCTCCGGCATGCACGTGAAGTCGCCCTTCACCGACGTCACGACCTTCTCCACCCGCCCCGTCGACCTCAACCTCTCCGACAAGGACGTCGTCGAGGTCCGCTCCTCGCAGGGCGGTGTCATGTACGTCGAGGTCACGGTCAAGTGGGCCGTCGTCCCGTCGAAGTCCGTCGAGCTGTACAAGCTCGCGGGCAGCGAGGACGCCATCCAGCAGCGGCTCGTCTACCCCGACAGCCGGGAGATCGTCCGTAACGTCTTCGCCCGCTACACGAGCGAGCAGGGGTACGCCACCGACCGCGAGAAGATCAACGCCGAGATCGGCGACCTGATCAAGGAGCGCCTGGCCCCGCGCGGCATCGACGTGACCACGGTCAACCTGCGGAACGTGAAGCCCTCGGAGGCCCTCCAGAACCAGATCGACCGGAAGATCCAGCAGCAGCAGGCGACCGAGCGCGCCCTCGAGGCCGCCCGTACCGCCCAGGCCGAGTCCGACCGGCGCCGGATCGAGGCGGAGGGCATCGCCCGCGCCAACAAGATCCTCAACGACTCGCTGACGGACAAGGTCCTGATGAACCAGTGCATCGACGCGTTCAAGGAGGCCGCGGCGAAGAACCCGATCTACACCGTGCCCTGCGCGAACGGCGCCTCGGCCCCGGTGATCGTGGACGGTTCCAAGCGCTGACCGACGGTCCGTACGTAGCTGAAAGGGCCGCCCGGTCCGATGGCCGGGCGGCCCTTTCACGTACGGCGGTGCTGCGGGGTCTACCGCGAGCGCTTCGCGAGGCGCTCCACGTCGAGGAGGATCACGGCGCGGGCCTCCAGGCGCAGCCAGCCGCGCTGGGCGAAGTCGGCGAGCGCCTTGTTGACCGTCTCGCGGGAGGCGCCGACCAGCTGGGCCAGCTCTTCCTGGGTGAGGTCGTGGACGACGTGGATGCCCTCCTCCGACTGCACGCCGAAGCGGCGCGACAGGTCGAGGAGCGCGCGGGCGACACGGCCCGGCACGTCGGAGAAGACCAGGTCGGACATCTGGTCGTTGGTCTTGCGCAGGCGGCGGGCGACCGCGCGCAGCAGCGCGGTGGCGACCTCGGGGCGGGCGTTCAGCCAGGGCTGGAGGTCGCCGTGGCCCAGGCCGAGCAGCTTGACCTCGGTCAGCGCGGTCGCGGTCGCGGTGCGCGGGCCCGGGTCGAACAGCGACAGCTCGCCGATGAGCTCGCCGGGGCCGAGGACGGCCAGCATGTTCTCCCGGCCGTCGGGGGAGGTGCGGTGCAGCTTCACCTTGCCCTCGGTCACCACGTACAGGCGGTCGCCGGGGTCGCCCTCGTGGAAGAGCGCGTCGCCACGGGCGAGCGTCGCCTCACTCATCGAGGCGCGCAGCTCGGCAGCCTGCTCGTCATCGAGCGCCGCGAAGAGCGGGGCGCGCCGCAGAACGTCGTCCACGAGTTCTCTCCATACTGTCGACCAGCTCAGGGACCTGCGTCCCATGATGCCGGACGTACACAACAGTGCGATCAATCACAACAAGTTTGACGTACCGCGCCGCCCGTCCGTACGTCAGGGGCCCGATTGGGGGCTGATCGGCCACGACCGGGGCGGATGTCGGTGGGGCGCTCTAGGCTGGCCGGGTGTCCAACTCGCCGGTGAGAGCGCAGGCCAAGGGGGCTGGAAGAGTGTCCGCCGAAGGTAATTCCGCCGTGGGCGAACGCGGCGTGTCGAAGCGGGCAAAAGCCGCGAATCGGAAGCCCGCGAAGTCCACCGAGCCGGGGAAGGCCGCGCCCGTGAAGTCCGCCGAGCCGGGAAAGGCAGCCGTGCCCGTGAAGTCCACCGAGCCGGGGAATGCCCTCGCGTCCGTGAAGTCGCCCAGGCCGGGCAAGGCCGCCAAGCCCGCCGATCCGGTCACGGCCGCCCAGCCGGTCAAGGCTGCCAGGGCCGCCAAGCCCCCCAAGCCCGAGTCGCGCCTCGCGATGGTCCGTCGCGCCCGCAAGATCAACCGCGAGCTCGCCGAGGTCTACCCGTACGCCCATCCGGAGCTCGACTTCCGCAACCCCTTCGAGCTGCTCGTCGCCACGGTCCTCTCGGCGCAGACGACGGACCTGCGGGTCAACCAGACCACCCCCGCCCTCTTCGCGAAGTACCCCACGCCCGAGGACCTCGCCGCCGCCGTGCCCGAGGAGGTCGAGGAGCTCATCCGCCCCACCGGCTTCTTCCGCGCCAAGACCAAGTCGATCATGGGCCTCGCCGCCGCCCTCAGGGACGACTTCGGGGGCGAGGTGCCCGGCCGCCTCGACGACCTCGTCAAGCTCCCGGGCGTCGGCCGCAAGACCGCCTTCGTCGTCCTCGGGAACGCCTTCGGGGTCCCCGGCATCACCGTGGACACCCACTTCATGCGGCTGGCCAGGCGCTGGAAGTGGACCGAGTCCGACGACCCGGTGAAGATCGAGGCCGAGGTCGCCGAGATCTTCCCGAAGAGCGAGTGGACGATGCTCTCGCACCGGGTGATCTTCCACGGCCGGCGGATCTGCCACGCCCGCAAGCCGGCCTGCGGCGCCTGCCCGATCACCCACCTCTGCCCCTCGTACGGAGAAGGCGAGACCGACCCCGAGAAGGCGCGGAAGCTGCTCAAGTACGAGAAGGGCGGCTTCCCCGGCCAGCGACTCAGCCCGCCGCCCGGCTACCCCGGCCGCCCGGCGCCCCCGCTGGGCGCGGGCGACTGAGCCCGTGCCGCCCCGGAGGGCCCGGGGAACGAACCCGTCCATCGATGGCGTTGTGAAAACGGGGGTGCCTATGACGCGCACTGACGAAGAGATCCACGGCGAGGACGTCCGCGACGGCGACGTCCGCCACGACGATGTCCACGGCGAGGGCGCCCACGGACTGCTCAGCCGCGACGGGCTGCCCGACTGGCTGGGGCCCGTCGACCGGGCGGCCCGCACGGTCGCGCCCGAGCAGCTGAGCCGCTTCCTGCCGCCCGCCAGCGGCGCCGGGCGGCAGTCCGCCGTCCTCGTCCTCTTCGGCGAGGGGAAGCGCGGCCCCGAGCTGCTCCTCATGGAGCGGGCCGGCAGCCTGCGCTCCCACGCGGGCCAGCCCTCGTTCCCCGGTGGCGCCCTCGACCCCGAGGACGGCGACCCGGCGGACGGCGGGCTCCTGCGCGCGGCCCTGCGCGAGGCCCAGGAGGAGACCGGGCTCGACCCGGCCGGCGTCCAGCTCTTCGCGGTGCTGCCCCGGCTCTACATCCCGGTCAGCGGCTTCGTCGTCACCCCGGTCCTCGGCTGGTGGCGCACCCCCAGCCCGGTCGGGGTCGTCGACCCCGGAGAGACCGCCCGGGTCTTCACCGTCCCCGTGGCGGATCTCACGGATCCCGCGAACCGCGCGACGGCGGTCCATCCGAGCGGCCACAGGGGCCCGGCGTTCCTGGTCGAGTCCGCTCTGGTCTGGGGTTTCACCGCCGGCGTGATCGACCGGCTGCTGCACTTCTCCGGCTGGGAGCGGCCCTGGGACCGGTCCCGGCAGGTCCCGCTCGACTGGCGGTCATGACAGGCTGAACCCCGGCGACCGGAAACGAATCTGCGAGGCAATTGACGGTGAACGTGCTGGACATCTTGTTGCTGCTCGCCGCCGTGTGGTTCGCGATCATCGGTTACCGCCAGGGATTCGTGGTCGGCATCCTGTCGGTGATCGGCTTCCTCGGCGGCGGTCTCGTCGCCGTTCTGCTGCTTCCGGTCCTGTGGAACCAGCTGACCGACAACAGCGAGGTCTCGACCACGGCGACGATCGTCTTCGTGATGATCGTCATCGTCTGCGCCTCGGTCGGCCAGGCCTTCACCACCCACCTCGGCAACAAGCTGCGCCGCCACATCACGTGGTCACCCGCGCGCGCCCTCGACGCCACGGGAGGTGCCCTGGTCAACGTCGTCGCGATGCTGCTCGTGGCCTGGCTGATCGGCTCGGCGCTCGCCGAGACCTCCATGCCCACCGTGGGCAAGGAGGTACGGAGCTCCAAGGTGCTCCTCGGGGTGGAAGAGGTGATGCCGGATCAGGCGTCGCGCTGGTTCGACGACTTCAGCTCCACCCTGGCCCGCAGCGGCTTCCCCCCGGTCTTCAGCCCGTTCGCCGACGAGCCGATCACCCCGGTCCCACCGCCCGACCCGGCGCTCGTGGACAGCCCGGTCGCCGCGCGCGCCCAGCGCTCCATCGTGAAGGTCGTCGGCACCGCGCAGAGCTGCGGCAAGGTCCTCGAAGGCACCGGCTTCGTCTTCGCCGACCGCCGGATCATGACCAACGCCCACGTCGTCGGAGGCGTCGACGAGCCGACCGTGCAGATAGGCGGTGAGGGCAAGCTGTACGACGCCAAGGTCGTCCTCTACGACTGGCAGCGCGACATCGCGGTCCTGGACGTGCCGGACCTCAAGGCCGTGCCGCTCGTCTTCGCCGACGACGACGCCAGGAGCGGCGACGGCGCGATCATCGCCGGTTTCCCCGAGAACGGCTCGTACGACGTGCGCTCGGCGCGCGTCCGGGGCCGTATCCACGCGGACGGACCCGACATCTACCGCCGTGGCGATGTGCGCAGGGACGTGTACTCGCTGTACGCGACGGTCCGCCAGGGCAACTCCGGCGGTCCGCTCCTCACCGAGGACGGCGAGGTGTACGGCGTGATCTTCGCCCGCTCCCTCGACGACGCGAACACCGGCTACGCCCTGACGGTCGACGAGATCCGCGAGGACATCGAGCGCGGCCGGACCGCCGCCCAGCAGGTCGACACCCAGGCCTGCGCCCTCTAGGGGGCGTCGCGGCATGTGCCAAAGCCCGACGTCCCCTAGGGGGCGTCGCGGGGATGCCGGAGCCGGGCCGAGACCCAGCGGGCCCGGCGGCGGAGGATGAGCGAGATCCCCACCTCTTGCACGGCGTGCGAGCCGCCGGCGTCCGGCGGTCCACCCCCCTCGCGAGAACTCGGCGCGGCGGCCGAGCGGCGGTTGCGTGCAGTCGTGTCACCGTAGTCGTGCGTCCAGCCCATACTTCGACGTCTGCCCGTGGCCCAAGGTCGGTAACCTCCCGGGGGCCCGCCAATCGGAGTATGCGCGGGGCACATGGCCGTTCGAAGGAAGTCTGTACGCCTCCGGGGACGACGGGCCGTCAGCGGTCGGGCTCGGGGTCCTTCAGCCAGTTGACGAGCTCCGTGGAGAAGGCCACCGGGTCCTCCTCGTGCGGGAAGTGACCGAGACCGTCGAAGAGCCGCCAGCGGTAGGGCGCCTCCACGTACTCGCCCGACCCCGCCGCGCTCCGGGTCCGCATCACCGGGTCGAGGGAGCCGTGCAGATGGAGCGTCGGCACCCGCACCGGCCGCTTCATGCGCCGGTTGAACTGGATGCCGTCCGGGCGGGCGAGCGAGCGCACCATCCAGCGGTACGGCTCGATCGAGCAGTGCGCCGTCGACGGCACCAGCATCGCCCGCCGGTACACCTCGACCGCCTCGTCGTCCGCCGCGCCACGGGGCTGGGGACCCGACCAGTCCCGGATCAGCTCCCCGACAAGCGCCGCGTCGTCGGCGACGAGCTGACGCTCCGGCAGCCACGGCCGCTGGAAGCCCCAGACGTGCGAACCGGCCCGCGACTGGGCGAAGTCGGAGAGCATCGCCGAGCGCCAGCGGCGCGGGTGCGGCATCGAGGAGACCGCGAGCCGACGCACCAGCTTGGGCCGCATCACGGCCGCCGTCCAGGCGAGGTACCCGCCGAGGTCGTGCCCGACGAGCGCCGCGTCCGGCTCGCCGAGGGAGCGGATGACGCCCGTGATGTCGAGGGCGAGGTTGGCGGGGTCGTAACCCCGGGGCGTGCGGTCGCTGCCGCCGACGCCGCGCAGGTCCATCGCGACCGCCCGGAACCCGGCCTCGGCGAGGACGGGCAGCTGATGGCGCCAGGTCCACCAGAACTGCGGAAAGCCGTGCAGCAGCAGCACCAGCGGGCCGTCGCCCATCTCGGCGATGTGGAAGCGGGCGCCGTTGGCGGCCACGTCGCGATGGGTCCAGGGCCCGTCGAGCCGTACGGGGCCGCCGTTGCCGTTGCTCTCGGGAAGGGTCATACGGACGAGCGTGCCACAGCGGGAGACCTGTCCAGCGCCTTCTCCAGCGCCTTGTCCTGCTCCGGACGGGGGTGCGGCTTCGCGTTCTGCATGATCGCCGCCGTCTGCTTGGCCGAGGCGATGGACTTCTCCGGAGGCTTGACCTTCTTGAACTTGGCGACGGCGATCACCGCGAGAAGACCCGCGAGCAGCACGTTCGCCGCGAAGGAGAGGAGGAAGCACCAGACGAGGTTCCACCCCCCGTTGCCGTTGTGCCCGCCGGTCCAGGTGTTGATGCCGTACGCGAGTGCGAAGCTCAGCATGGGCAGCGAGAACAGCAGCACGACCGCCGCCGCGCCGCCCGCCGCGCTGCCGATCGCGCCGCGCTTGACGTCCTGTCGGATCTCGGCCTTGGCCAGGGCGATCTCGTCGTGCACCAGCGCGGACATCTCGGCGGTCGCCGAGGCGACCAGCTGGCCGAGGCTGCGCTCGGTTCCGTAGAACGGGTCGCTCATCGGTGCTCCCTCTTCTCTTCTGCGGTCCGGGTTCTCTTCTACGCGGTCCGACTCAGATCATGCCGGACGGTCGGCCCCGTCGCGCGGTGCCCCCGCCGCTCGGGCGCGCTCACGGTGCTCGGCGGCCTTCTTCTCGTAGATCCCGGCCATGCGCAGGTGGTACTCCGGGTCGTCCTCCTCGTAGATGTCGGGGATGCCGTCCTGGTCGTCGTCGCGCTCCTCGGCCGCGCAGAGCGCCTGGTACGTGCGGACGCGCAGCTTCAGCAGGACGGAGGCGAGGACGGCCGCGATGAGCGAGCCGATGAGGACGGAGGCCTTCACCTCGTCGGTGAGGGCGGCGTCCCCCTCGAAGGCGAGTTCGCCGATGAGGAGCGAGACGGTGAAGCCGATGCCGGCGAGGGTGGCGACGGCGAACACGTCGGGCCAGGCAAGGTCGGAGTTGAGTTCGGCCTTGGTGAAGCGGGCGGCGAGCCAGGTGCCGCCGAAGATGCCGACGGCCTTGCCGACGACCAGGCCGAGGACCACGCCGAGGGTGACCGGCTGGGTGAAGACGTCGCCGATCGCCTTGCCGGAGATGCTCACACCGGCCGAGAAGAGCGCGAACAGCGGTACGGCGAGGCCGGCCGAGATCGGGCGCACGAGGTGCTCGATGTGCTCGCCGGGGGAGTGCTGCTCGCCCTCGCGGGTGCTGCAGCGCAGCATCAGGCCCATGGCGACGCCGGCGATGGTGGCGTGGACGCCGCTGTTGTACATCAGGCCCCAGATGACCAGGGCCAGCGGCACGTACACGTACCAGCCGCGGACGCCCTTGCGGAGCAGCAGCCAGAAGAGGACCAGTCCGGCGAAGGCGCCGCCGAGCGCGGCGAAGTTCAGGTCGCTGGTGAAGAAGACCGCGATGATCAGGATCGCGAACAGGTCGTCGACGACGGCGAGGGTGAGCAGGAAGGCGCGCAGCGCGGACGGCAGTGAGGTGCCGATGACGGCGAGGACGGCGAGCGCGAACGCGATGTCGGTCGCGGTGGGCACGGCCCAGCCGTCCATCGAGCCGTCGCCGACGGCGTTGACCAGGACGTAGACGAGGGCGGGCGCGGCCATGCCGCAGAGCGCGGCGATGACGGGGAGCGCGGCGGCCCGGGGGTCGCGCAGCTCGCCCGCGACGAGCTCGCGCTTGAGCTCGATGCCGGCGACGAAGAAGAAGACCGCGAGGAGGCCGTCGGCGGCCCAGTGCTGGATCGACAGGTCGAGGCCGAGGGCGGCGGGGCCCAGATGGAAGTCGCTGACGGACTCGTAACTGTCGCTCAGCGGGGTGTTGGCCCAGACGAGGGCGGCGACGGCGGCGACGAGGAGCAGGACGCCGCCCACGGTCTCGGTGCGCAGGGCGTCGGCGAGGTAGCGCCGCTCGGGCAGGGAGAGGCGGCCGAGGAACTTGCGGTCGTCCCGCTTGCGGTCGTCACGGTCGGTGGGTGCGGGCGCGGCCACGGGGGAACCTCCGGTTGGTGGGCAGGGCGAAGCTCATGCCGACCAGACTTCCCGGCGCACCTAGGTTCTTCTTGTCGCGTCACTGACGCGGTCTTTACTTTACCTAACGAGCACGGGTCGTGTCCGGCGGGACTTACTCTAGGGAGCTTTGCCCTTTTCGTCCCGTTGGGTGTGGCTACGGAAACGCCCTACGGAAACGCCCTACGGAAACGCCCTACGGAAACGCCCTACGGAAACGCCCTACGGAAACGCCCGCCCCCAGGAGCTCGGGGCGGGCGTCCACGACGTACGGCCGGGGGTCAGTCCTCGCTGGAAGCGGCCGGCAGCTGGGTCTGGATGAGCGACATCACCGAGGAGTCGGTCAGCGTGGTGACATCGCCCAGCTCCCGGTTCTCGGCGACATCGCGCAGCAGGCGGCGCATGATCTTGCCCGAGCGGGTCTTGGGCAGCTCCGCCACCGGCAGGATCCGCTTCGGCTTGGCGATCGGGCCGAGGGTCGCGCCGACGTGGTTGCGCAGCTCGGCGACGAGTCCGTCGTCCTGGCTCGCCGTACCGCGCAGGATCACGAACGCGACGATCGCCTGGCCGGTGGTCTCGTCGGCGGCGCCGACGACGGCCGCCTCGGCCACGGACGGGTGCGAGACGAGGGCCGACTCGACCTCGGTGGTCGAGATGTTGTGCCCGGAGACGAGCATGACGTCGTCGACCCGGCCGAGCAGCCAGATGTCGCCGTCGTCGTCCTTCTTGGCCCCGTCACCGGCGAAGTACCTGCCCTCGAAGCGGGACCAGTACGTGTCGATGTAGCGCTGGTCGTCGCCCCAGATGGTGCGGAGCATCGACGGCCACGGCTCGGTGAGGACCAGGTAACCGCCGCCGCCGTTCGGCACCTCGTTCGCCTCGTCGTCGACGACGGTGGCGGAGATGCCCGGCAGCGGGCGCTGCGCGGAGCCCGGCTTGGTCTCGGTGACGCCCGGCAGCGGCGAGATCATCATCGCGCCGGTCTCGGTCTGCCACCAGGTGTCCACGATCGGGGTCTTCCCGGCGCCGATGTGCTCCCGGTACCAGATCCAGGCCTCGGGGTTGATCGGCTCGCCGACCGAGCCGAGCACACGGAGGCTGGACAGGTCGAACTTGGCGGGGATGTCGTCTCCCCACTTCATGAACGTACGGATCGCGGTCGGCGCCGTGTAGAGGATCGTGACGCCGTACTTCTGCACGATCTCCCAGAACCGGCCCTGGTGCGGGGTGTCCGGGGTGCCCTCGTACATGACCTGCGTCGCGCCGTTGGCCAGCGGGCCGTAGACGATGTACGAGTGCCCGGTGACCCAGCCGATGTCGGCGGTGCACCAGTAGACGTCGCTCTCCGGCTTGAGGTCGAAGACGGCGTGGTGGGTGTAGGCGGCCTGGGTGAGGTAGCCACCGGAGGTGTGCAGGATGCCCTTCGGCTTCCCCGTGGTTCCCGAGGTGTAGAGGATGAAGAGCGGGTGCTCCGCCTCGAAGGCCTCCGGGGTGTGCTCGGCGGACTGGCGGGCGACGATGTCGTCCCACCACACGTCACGGCCCTCGGTGAACGCGGTCTCCTGGCCCGTACGGCGCACCACGAGGACATGCTCGACCTGCGGGCACTTGGCGACGGCCTCGTCGATGGCCGGCTTGAGGGCGCTCGGCTTGCCCCGGCGGTAACCGCCGTCGGAGGTGACGACCAGCTTGGCGTCGGCGTCCTGGATGCGGGAGGCCACGGCATCGGCCGAGAAGCCGCCGAACACCACTGAGTGGGCGGCGCCGACACGGGCGCAGGCCAGCATCGTGATGGCCGCCTCGGGGATCATCGGCAGGTAGACGGCGACCCGGTCGCCCTTGCGGACACCGAGCTCCGTCAGGGCGTTGGCCGCCTTGGAGACCTCGTCCTTGAGCTCGGCGTAGGTGATCGCGCGGCTGTCGCCCGGCTCGCCCTCGAAGTGGATGGCGACGCGGTCGCCGTGACCGGCCTCGACGTGGCGGTCGACGCAGTTGTACGCCACGTTCAGCTCGCCGTCGGCGAACCACTTGGCGAACGGCGGGTTCGACCAGTCGAGGGTCTCGGTCGGCTCGGTGGCCCAGGTCAGGCGCTTGGCCTGCTCGGCCCAGAAGCCCAGCCTGTCCGCCTTGGCCTGCTCGTACGCCTCCGCCGTCACGTTGGCGTGCGCGGCCAGCTCGGCGGGCGGCGGAAACCGACGCTCTTCCCGAAGCAGATTGGCCAGGCTTTCGTTGCTCACGACATCTCCCTTTCCCAGGGCGTCCTCTGTGCGTATGTGTCCCGCGTCATAGCGTCATAGCTCATCAGTCAGATGCCCGGGTGACAAGAGCATCCGGGCAATTGGTTTAGACCTGTGGGGCGAATGATGGGCGGGGGCCCCTTCGTCCCGGGCGGTGTTCCCGAGTTCTTCCCGGGTGGTTTCCCGAGCGGTGGCAGAAGGGGCCACACAGTCTCACGGACGGGGGAGCCGGAAGGTTCAGGGCGCGCGGACTCCGGCCGGGGAGCCGGAAGGTTCAGGACACGCGGACCGTCTCCATCGGGCCCGTCGGCATGACCTGGGTGAACACGTCGTCGTAGCTGTGCACCTCGTCCGCCCCGGCCAGCAGGTACGCCTGCGCCTCGCCCACGTGGAAGTACATGCCGTGCAGAGTGAGGTCGCCGTCGGCGAGGCGGCGCGCCACCGGCTCGTACGCCCGCAGGTGCTCCAGCTGCTGGACCACATTGGTCAGGCAGAGCTGCTCGACCGCGTCGGCCGGAAGCCGCCCGGAGATTCGGGCCCAGGCGTGTCTCCGGCTCTCCATCCGCTCCAGGCTGGGCCGGCCGTGGCGCAGCCAGCGGCGGAGCGGGGTCGGCGGGTCGTCCGGCCCGGCGTTCAGGAGGGCCTGCATCGCACCGCAGCCGGAGTGGCCGCAGACGGTGATCGAGCTGACCCGCAGGACCTCCACCGCGTACTCGATCGCCGCCGCCACCGAGTCGTCGCCGCTCTCCTCGCCGGGGAGGGGGACGAGATTGCCGACGTTGCGCACGGTGAACAGGTCACCCGGTCCGCTCGACGTGATCATGCTGGTGACCAGACGGGAGTCCGCGCAGGTCAGGAAGAGCTGCGAGGGCCGCTGGCCCTCCCGGGCGAGCCGTGCCAGCTCCTCCCGTACCCGCGGGGCCGTGTTCCGCTGGAACTGGCCGATGCCGCTCGCCAGATGAAGGCCCGGCGCCCGCCGGGGCTCGGCCGGCTCCGCGTCCAGGTCGGGACGGTCGGCCGGCTGCTCGCCGCACTGGTGGTTGTGCCAGGGAGTCCAGGGACGGCAGCAGCCGTGCGCGGCCGAGTCGTCGGCGGGGGCCGGCTCGGCGATCCGGGCGCCGGAGGGGCCCGTCGTCTCGACCGTGCCGCCGTGGGCGAGGTGGCCGGCGGTCCAGTCGCTCAGCGTCTCGTAGGCCGCGTGGTCCATGAACGAACCGTCCAGCTCGACCACGACGTCGGAACCGTGGGGCAGCTGGTGCAGGGCCCGGCTCAGCCGGGGCACGGCGAGGAACGTCAACTGGCCCCGGACGTGCAGGAGGTGACGCCCGTCCCGGTCCTCGCGGGTGATCCGGGTGCGGGCCAGCCGGTGCAGGGAGACCGAGATGGCCACGGCGATGCCCAGGGCGACGCCCTCCAGGATGCCGACGAGGACGACACCGGAGAGTGTCACCACGTAGACGACGACCTCGCGGTGCCGGGTGACGGTACGGATGTGGGTGATGCTGACCATCTGGATGCCGACCACCATCACGAGGGCGGCGAGCGCGGGCAGCGGGATCAGGTCGATCACGGGAACGAGCAGCAGGGCCGCGAGCACGATCCACAGACCGTGCAGCATCGTGGACGCCCGGCTCACCGCGCCCGCCGAGACATTGGCGACGCTGCGGACCGCGACCCCGGCGACCGGCAGTCCGCCGAGCGCCCCGGAGACCACGTTGGCCGCGCCCTGGCCGGCGAGCTCGCGGTCGAGGACCGAGCGCGGCACGCCCCGGCCGCCGTCCGGGCGGGCGGCGACCAGCTTGTCGACGGCCACGGCCGAGAGCAGCGACTGCACACTGGTGACCAGGGTGATCGTCAGTACGCCGGCCGCGATGCCGAGCACCGGGCCCTCGGGCAGGCCCGGCAGCGCGTGGCTGCTCCAGGACGGCAGGTCGACGCGGGGTACGGCGAGCCCGGCGACGGTCGCCACGGCCGTCGCCCCGGCCACCGCGACGAGCGCGGCCGGCACCTTCCGTACGAGGCGGCCGGCGCGGCCCGGCAGCCGGGGCCAGCACAGCAGCACGGCCACCGTGAGGGCGCTGACGGCGAGCCCCGCCGCGTGGATGTCGGCCAACTGGGCCGGAAGCCCGAGCACGTTGTCGACGGCGGAGCTCTGCGGGGTCCCGCCGAGCACGATGTGGAGCTGGGCGAGAGCGATGGTCGCGCCGATGCCGGCCACCATGCCGTGCACGATCGCGGGCGACACGGCGAGCGCCGACCGGGCCACCCGGAGGGCGGAGAGGCCGAGCTGGGCGAGACCCGCGAGGACGGTGATGGCGCAGGTGGTGCGCCAGCCGTACAGCTGGATGAGCTCGGCGGTCACGACGGTGAGTCCGGCGGCGGGGCCGCTGACCTGGAGCGGGGAGCCGCCGAAGCGGCCGGCCACGAGGCCGCCGACGGCGGCGGCGACCAGGCCGGCCTGGAGCGGGGCTCCGGTGGCGAGCGCGATGCCGAGCGAGAGGGGCAGCGCGATCAGGAAGACGGCGACGGAGGCGGAGAGGTCGGCTCCGGCGATTCGGAAGCGGCGGGGTCCGTCCGGCGGGCTGTGAGGCCGCTGGACTCGGGGCCGGGTCGTGGTGCGGGCGGGGGTGCAGAGGGTCATTCCCGTCTCCTCCGGGGCAGCGCGGTCGCGGTTCGTGCGGGACGAACATGGGGGCTCGCGGCCGTGGGTCACGGCGTGCAGCGGCGGGATCCGAGCGGGGTCCCCGCATGGACGAGGATCAACGCTCGGTAAATGGATCGTAATGGAGAGTAAAGTCTCCGGCATTATTTTCGGGGCAAACAGGGCAATGATTCACCGGTTCCGGTGATAGACGCACGGATTGCCGCTTGTCGTTTCATCTCCCCGGCCGTCGTGGTGCGACGTTGACGCCGCCCGTACCGAACCGAGGAGAGGTGGGCGGATGACAGCCGCCGGGAGAAGGACCACTGCCCAGAGGAAGGCGCTCGCCGCCGGCGCCCTCGCCGTCGCCCTGATCACCGGCCTCGCCGGCTGCTCGGGCTCCGACGGCACCGCCAAGGAGGGCGCGCAGGGCGGTGCGGGCGCCAAGAAGGGCCCGGCCGCGGCCCCGCCGAACGCGGTCCGGCTGATCGGCGACGGCTCCACGGCCTTCACCGGCGCCCAGCCCCACCAGCCCGTCTGGCAGCGCCTCAAGCCGGGCGAGACCCCGCCGCAGTTCGTCGTCTTCTCGTGGGACGGCGCCGGCGAGGACAGTCAGAAGCTCTTCTCCCACTTCCGGTCCGTGGGCAAGAAGTACGACGCCACCATGACGTACTTCCTCAGTGGCGTGTACCTGCTGCCCGAGGAGAAGCGGAAGCTCTACGAACCGCCGCAGCACAGTGCCGGGCGCTCCGACATCGGATTCAACGACACCGAGGGCATCCGTGCCACCGTCCGCGAACTGCGCGGCGCCTGGCTGGAGGGCAACGAGGTCGGCACTCACTTCAACGGGCACTTCTGCGGGAAGGAGGGCGGTGTCGGTAACTGGTCGGTCGAGGAGTGGAAGAGCGAGATCAACCAGGCCAAGTCCTTCGTCAAGAACTGGAAGACCAACGCGGGCCTGCGCGCCGAGCAGCCGCTGCCCTTCGACTACGACAAGGAACTCGTCGGCGCCCGCACGCCGTGCCTCGAAGGCCGGAAGAACTTCGTCCGCGCGGCGGCGCAGATGGGCTTCCGCTACGACACGAGCGGCGTCAACGACCAGATCTGGCCCAAGAAGGACCTGGGCCTCTGGGACCTGTCGATGCACCTCGTGCCCGTCCCCGGCCGCTCCTTCCAGACGCTCGCCATGGACTACAACTTCCTGGTCAACCAGTCTCCCGGGACGACCCAGGGCGATCCGTCCCAGCACCGGTACTGGGGCGACCAGATGCGAGACGGCCTGGTGCAGGCCTTCGAGCGCTCCTACCGGGGCAACCGGGCGCCGGTCATCATCGGCAACCACTTCGAGTCCTGGAACGGCGGCACGTACATGCGGGCCATCGAGGAGACCATCGCGACGGTGTGCGTGCAGAAGGACGTCAAGTGCGTGTCCTTCCGCCAGCTCGCCGACTGGCTCGACGCCCAGGACCCGGACGTCATCGCGAAGATGCGCACCCTGAAGGTCGGCGAGGCCCCGCCGGCCGGCTGGGCGAACTTCCTCGCCCCCCGGCCGGCGGCCCCGGCGACAGGCGCCAAGCCGGCGGCCGGAGGGGCTGAACGCCACTGAGCCCCGCGTCAGACCGGCTGAACGGCGCTGAGTCGTGCCTCGGACCGGCCGAACCGCACCGAGCTCCGCGTCAGACCGGCTGAACGGCGCTGAGCCCTTCGGACAGTACGAAGCCGGGGTCGACCTGCGCCGCCAGGTCGGCCCCGGTTTTGGCGTTGCCCCAGCTCTCCGCGTTGCGGAGGTGGAAATGGACCATCTGGCGCGTGTAGCGCTCCCAGTCGCGATGGGCGTACGAGTCGTCCGCCGCGTCCTGGAGGGCCTGGAGCGACATCCGGTTCTCCGCCTCCAGGAGCTCGAAGCGGGGCGGGCGGCCCTTCTCCATCGCGCGGACCCAGTCCGAGTGGCCCACCGTCACCAGCAGGTCGTCGCCGACCTCCGCGCGCAGGAAGTCGAGGTCGTCCTCGCCCTGCACCTTGTTGCCGACGACCTTGAGCGCGACGCCGAAGTCCCGGGCGTACTCCTTGTACTGGCGGTAGACCGAGACGCCCTTGCGGGTTGGCTCGGCGACCAGGAAGGTCATGTCGAAGCGGGTGAAGAGGCCGGAGGCGAAGGAGTCCGACCCCGCGGTCATGTCGACGACCACGTACTCGTCGGCCCCGTCGACCAGGTGGTTGAGGCAGAGCTCCACCGCTCCGACCTTCGAGTGGTAGCAGGAGACCCCGAGGTCCGACTCCGTGAAGGGGCCGGTCGCCATCAGGCGGATCTCGCCGTCGTCGAGCCGGACCGGCCGGGCGCAGGCCTCGTACACCGGGTTCTCCTCGCGGACCCGCAGCAGCCGTGAACCCTCCCCGGGCGGCGTCGTCTTGATCATCGTGTCGGCGGAGACGATCCGGGGATTGGTGCCCCGCAGGTACTCCTTGATGAGCGGCAGGTGCGCGCCCATCGCGGGCAGCGCGGCGGCCTCCGCGTCGGGCAGGCCGAGCGCGGCGCCGAGGTGCTGGTTGATGTCGGCGTCGACGGCGACGACCGGGGCTTCGTTGGCGGCGAGGTGGCGGATGAAGAGCGAGGACAGCGTGGTCTTCCCGCTGCCGCCCTTCCCCACGAAAGCGATCTTCATGTTCACCTAGGGTAGTGGCATGAACGCATCGCGTGGTCAAGGTGCGTGAAGAAGACCACTCCATCGTGGGGTGGAGCCCCGGGGCGCGTAGCCTCCCTACTTATGAGTACGCACGCCTCTGACCCCTTGGCCGCCCTCGGCTCCCTGCCGGGCGTCGCCGACGCGGTGGACTCCGTACGCAAGGCCGTCGACCGGGTCTACGGCCACCGTGTGATGCGCCGCCGCAGCAACGAGATCTCGTCCGAGGCGGCCCTGCGCGGCGCCCGCGGCTCGGCCGCCCTTTCCGGTGCCGACTGGGCCCTCGAAGAGGTCCGGCGGCGCACCGACTTCGGCGCCGACCCCGAGGCCCGCACGGTCGGAGCCGCCCTGCGGCTCGGCGCCGAGGCCGGGCAGCTGCTCTCCATCTGGCGCCAGTCTCCGCTGCGCGTGCTCGCCCGACTCCACCTGGTCGCCGCGGGCGAGCAGGGCGATGCGGTGGGCCGGCCCCGGCTGGAGGGCGAGGCGGTCGACGAACCGCTGATCGACACCCCGCCGCCGTCCCCCGCGGAGGTCGCGGGGCGGCTCGACGGCCTCGCCGAGCTGATCGTCGCGGGCGGCGAGGCCCCGGCGCTCGTGACGGCCGCCGTGGTGCACGGCGAACTGCTCGCACTGCGCCCCTTCACCTCGTACAACGGTCTCGTGGCGCGGGCGGCGGAGCGGATCGCGCTTGTCGGCAGCGGTCTCGACCCCAAGGCGATCTGCCCGGCGGAGGTCGGCCACGCGGAGCAGGGGCGTGCCGCGTATCTCGCCGCGTTCGAGGGGTACCTGTCGGGGACCCCGGAGGGTGTGGGCGGCTGGATCGCGCACTGCGGGCGTGCGGTCGAGCTGGGTGTCCGCGAGTCGACCGCCGTCTGCGAGGCGCTTCAGCGCGGCGCGGCCTGAGGAGGGCCCGGCCCGGGAAGGGTCCGGCCTGGGAAGGGTCCGGCCTGGTCCGGCCTGGGAAAAACAGCCCTGAACAGGGTTGCGGCGGTACCAGTTCTGGTACCGCCGCTGGCACGTCCACCCAGTTACCAAGCGTCCTCGATATGTGCCCATCAGGCCGGGAACTTTGCCCGTGGCCTGGTGCGGCTGGCCCGTAATCGACGGGTCGACGTCGCGTGGGTGCCCGGTTTCAGTGCTAGGTCCGTGGGGCCTTCATGCTCAACAGGTGATCCTCTCGGATGTCCTCGGTCTCGCGGGCCTGATTCCTTTCTACTCCTGTCGGCGTGGAAGCGAAAGTGCTGGCTCCACTTCTCTGCTTATTGCTCAAATTCGGGCAAAGTCATCCGCGAGCCGATGGGCGAGAGCGGCCTGTCGGCGACGGGAGACGTACCAGACGAGCCCGGCCCCGACGGCCGCCGCACCGACGGCCGCCGCCGCGACGAGCGTGGGCCGTGGCGGCATCCGGAATCCGGGCAGCCGCTGCTTGAGCCGTACCGGCTTCTCGAAGGCGAGAACCGGCCATTCCCGGGCCGCGGCCTCGCGGCGCAGGGCCCGGTCGGGATTGACCGCGTACGGGTGGCCGACGGCCTCCAGCATGGGGACGTCGGTCGCCGAATCGCTGTAGGCGTAGCAGCGCGCGAGGTCGTAGCCCTCCGACTTCGCCAGCTCCCGGACCGCCTCGGCCTTCGTCGGTCCATAGGCGTAGTACTCCACCTCACCGGTGAAGCAACCGTCCTCGCCGACCACCATGCGGGTGGCGACGACGCGGTCGGCCCCGAGCATCTCGCCGATCGGCTCGACGACCTCGGCGCCGGAGGTCGAGACGATCACGACGTCACGGCCGGCGGCGTGGTGCTCCTCGATGAGGGAGGCCGCCTCGTCGTAGATGATCGGGTCGATGAGGTCGTGAAGGGTCTCGGCGACGAGCTCCTTCACCTGGGCGACGTTCCAGCCTTTGCAGAGCGCGGAAAGATATTCGCGCATCCGCTCCATCTGGTCGTGATCGGCCCCGCCCGCCAGGAAGACGAACTGGATGTAGGCCGTCCGCAGGGCGGCGCGGCGGCTGATCAGTCCTCCCCGGTAGAAGGACTTGCTGAAGGTCAGCGTCGAGGACTTCGCAATGACCGTCTTGTCCAGGTCAAAGAAGGCGGCTGTGCGCGGCAAGGAGTGGTTTTCCACAAGCCTGAGCATAGGTGCCCGCCATTCGGCGTACGCTGGGGCGCGTGGGTTTGCCTGAGAAGGCTCTCGGGTACACCATGGAAGTCACGGATCGTTCGCGACCGTGCTAACCCGGTCCGGCTCCTCCCCCCCCGAGTCGGCCGGAAAGACGACCCCCGCTCTCCCCCCCGGCGGGGGTCGTCGCATGTCCGGAGCCGTTTTGGCGCTGTGCGACATCGTCCGCTCCCTTCCTTCCGGCCTGAGGCCGCGACGCGACCGATGCCCGGTCACGCTCTCGATTCATCACTCACGGTAACGGGCAGGCTGCGCTCCGGACAGTCCCCAGGAGGAGTGACGAAGATATTCACAGGGCTTCGGATATCCCCAGTTTTTCGGTGAGATCCGCAGGATTCTCGGCACGGCCCCACGGTGATTCCTGTCGCGAAGTTCGCGAACGGCAGGAATCACGAGAGGGGTGGGTGTCATGGAGGCATCCAGGACGTCCGGGGCCAGGGGGACGGCGCGGACTTCGCCGCCGAGCGGGGCGGCGATGCCCGGTGCCGACGAGCCGCGCCGCGCGGGCCCGCTGATCGTCACGGAGGACCTCGGCCTGCTCGACGACCTCCTGCGGCTGTGCGCCGCGGCCGGAGTCGAGCCCGAGGTGCACCACCGGGTGCCGGAGCGACGGGCGAGCTGGACCGACCCGCCGCTCGTCCTGGTCGGCGACGACGCGGCGCCCCGCTGCCGGGGAGCGGCGCGCCGCCCGGGGACCCTCCTCGTCAGCCGCGACCGGGACGACCCGGGGGTGTGGCGGCTGGCCGTCGAGATCGGCGCGGAGTGCGTGCTGCGGCTGCCGGACGCCGAAGGTCTCCTCGTCGACCGCATCGCCGACGCGGCCGAGGGCGTGGGCCGGCAGGCGCTGACCGTCGGGGTGGTCGGCGGGCGAGGGGGCGCCGGAGCCTCCACCCTGGCGTGCGGCCTCGCGCTCGGCGCCGCGCGGACCGGGCGGCGCACCCTGCTCGTCGACGGCGACCCGCTCGGCGGGGGGCTCGACGTGTTGCTCGGCGGGGAACGCGAGGAGGGCAGACGATGGCCCGACTTCGCGGCCTCGAAGGGCCGTCTGGCCGGCGGTGCCCTCGAGGAGTCCCTGCCGTCCCTGCGGGGGGTCCGGGTGCTCAGCTGGGGCAGGGAGCCCACGGCACCCGTCCCGCCCGAGGCCGTCCGGTCCGTGCTCGCCGCGGCCCGCCGCCGTGGCGGTGTCGTGGTGGTCGACCTGCCGCGCGGAACCGACGCGGCGACCACCGAGACCCTGGCCCAGCTCGACCTCGGACTCATCGTGGTACCAGGGGAGTTGAGGGCCGTCGCGGCGGCCCACCGGGTGGCCTCGACCCTCGCCCTGAGCGTGCGCGATCTGCGGGCCGTGGTCCGCGGACCGTACGCGGCGGGCCTTGACGACTGCTGGGTCGCCGACGCGCTGCGGTTGCCACTCGCCGGTGAACTCCCTTACGACCCGGGGATCGTGGCCGACCAGGACGCGGGCGTACCGCCGGGCGCCGAGCCCCGTGGGCCGCTCGGACGGTTCTGTGACGCCTTCTGGGCGTGCGCCCTGGGCCCCGGCGGTGCGGCATGACCGGGACGGGGAACGCGGGTGGCGGCGCGGGGCTGCTCGACGCCGTGCGGCAGCGCCTCGCGGCCAGCGGTTCCGATCCCACCCCGGCTCGGGTGGCGGCGGCGCTGCGCGCCCAGGGGCGGTTGCTCGGCGACGCGGAAGTACTGGGCGCCGCAGAGGAGTTGAGGTGCGAACTGATCGGCACCGGCCCGCTCGAACCGCTCCTCGCCGACCCCGCCGTCACCGACGTCCTGGTCTCGGCGCCGGACCGGGTCTGGGTGGACCGGGGCGCCGGGCTGGAACGGGCCCCCGTGTCCTTCCCCGACGCGGCGGCCGTGCGCAGGCTCGCCCAACGGCTCGCGGCGGTGGCCGGACGCAGACTCGACGACGCGCGGCCGTGGGTGGACGCGCGGCTGCCCGACGGCACCCGGATGCACGCCGTGCTGCCCCCCGTGGCGGTCGGCTCGACCTGTCTGTCGCTGCGGGTCGTGCGGCCCCGCGCCTTCACCCTGGAGGAGCTCGCGGCGGCGGGCACGGTGCCGCCGGGCGGCGCCCCCATCCTGCGCGCCCTGATCGACGCCCGGGTGTCGTACCTGGTCAGCGGCGGCACGGGGACGGGGAAGACCACCCTGCTCGCCTCCCTGCTCGGCCTGGTGGGAGAGCGGGAGCGGATCGTCCTCGCCGAGGACTCGGCGGAACTGAGGCCCGACCACCCCCATGTGGTGCGACTCGAGGCACGGCCCGCGAACCAGGAGGGCGCCGGCCTGGTGACCCTGCGGGACCTGGTCCGCCAGGCGCTGCGCATGCGGCCCGACCGGCTGGTGGTGGGCGAGGTCCGGGGCGGCGAGGCCGTGGACCTGCTCGCCGCCCTCAATACGGGCCACGAAGGCGGCTCGGGGACGGTCCATGCCAACACGGCGGCGGACGTACCCGCGCGGCTCGAGGCCCTGGGGACGGCGGCCGGGCTCGACCGGGCCGCCCTGCACAGCCAGCTGGGCGCCGGCCTCTCGGTCGTGCTGCACCTCGCCCGTGACCGGGACGGGCGGCGGCGGATCGCAGAGGTGCACGTCCTTGAGCGGGACCGCGACGGCCTCGTACGGACGGTTCCCGCGCTCCGGTGGAGTGCGACCGGGTTCGAGCGGGAGCGGGGCTGGGAGCGGCTGCGGTCGCTGATCGGAGGGGAAGCGTGGTGACGGTGGATCCGGTTTCCGTACAGGGCTTGACCCAGGGAGCGGCGGCGCTCTGCGCGGGTCTCGCGCTGTGGTGGGCGGTCGAGCGGCGGCGCGGGGTGAGCAGGGCGCGGGCCGTGTTCGTACGGGGTGGACCCGGCGAGCGTGGCGGCGGGGGCGGGGAAGGGGCCCGTGGTGCCGCCGGCGACTCCCGTGGTCTCGGTGGTCTCGGCGGTCTTGATCGACTGGGTCGTCTTGGTGGTCCGGGCGGGGCGTGGCCGGGGACGGTCGCGCGGTGGTGGGCGGTGGCGCGCGGACGGCGTGCGTGGCTGTGTCTGCCGGTGGCGGGGGTCCTCGCGCTGCTCGGGGAGTCGCCGTTGCCGCTCGTGGCGGGGGCGGTCGCGGTGCCGCTGGTGGGTCGGCGGCTGCGGGCGGCCGGGCGCCGGAAGGAACGCGAGGCCCGGGCCGAGGGGGTGGCGGCCCTGTGCGGGGCGGTCGTCGGGGAGCTGAGAGCCGGCTGGCAGCCCGCGCAGGCCTTGGCCTTCGCGGCCAGGGAGACGGGCGCGTTGGGCGGCGAGGAGGCGGCGGTGCTCGCGGCGGCCCGGTTCGGCGGGGACGTACCGGATGTGCTGCGAAGGGCCTCCGGGCAGGACGGCGCCGAGGGACTCGCGGGCATGGCGGCGTGCTGGCAGGTGGCCGTGGACGGGGGCGCCGGACTGGCCGCCGGGCTCGACAGGCTCGAAGCGGCCCTGCGGGGCCACCGAGAGCAGCGGGAGCGGCTGCGGGCCGAACTGGCGGGTGCCTGGGCGACGGTGGCGGTGCTCGCGGTGCTTCCGGTGGCCGGGGTCGCCCTCGGCGCGGCGCTGGGCGCCGACCCGCTGCGGGTGCTGCTGCACACTCCGGCCGGCCTGGGCTGCCTCGTCGTGGGCGGGGCTCTGGAGGCGGCCGGGCTGTGGTGGGCCGCGCGGATCGTACGAGGAGGGGAGCGGGCGTGATCGGTGAATGGCGAGTGGTGGGTCTTGTGGTCCTGGCGCTGTTCTGCTGCGCGCAGGCCGTCCGGGTGGTGGCGCGCGGGCGCCGGGAGCGGGGCATGCGGCGACGGCTGGGAGGCCTCTTCCCGGCGCCGGCGCCACGGCTCCCGAAGGCCCGCCGAGGGCTGCCGCGGTGGACCGGCCAGTGGGTGGCGCCCGTCGGGGCGTTCGGTCTCGGCTGGGTGCTGTTCGGGGCGTTCGGCGGTCTGTTCGCCGGTGTCCTGATGCTGGCCGGGGTGAGGCGGGCGGCGGCGCGGAGAGCCTCTCCGCCGGCCGAAGGCGAGGAGGCGGCACGCCATCTTCCGCTCGCCGCCGATCTGTTGGCGGCCTGTGCCTCGGCGGGAGCCGGGCCAGCGGAGGCGGCGGAGGCCGTCGGCCGGTCCCTTGGCGGCCCACTGGGCGAGCGCCTGACCCGTACGGCGGCGGAACTGCGCCTCGGTGGTGAACCGGCCGAGGTGTGGCGGAGGTTCGGCGCGATACCGGGCGCCGCGGGTCTTGCCCGCTGCATGGAACGGGCCGGTTCCTCGGGGGCGCCCGCGGCGGAGGGCGTCGCCCGGCACGCGGCAGCGCTGCGGTCGGCCAGGGCCCGCACGGCGGAGGCCCGGGCACGCCGGGCGCAGGTGCTGATCAGCGCGCCCGTGGGGCTCTGCTTCTTGCCCGCCTTCCTGGCGGTGGGGGTGGCCCCGGTGGTGATCGGCCTCGCGACGGGACTCCTGGACGGATGACGGCGAGCACGCCGGCGCACGGCAGGGAACGGCGCGAAACAACGAGACACGACGAGACACGCGAGACACGACGATTCGAGGAGGTCGGCATGGCAGGCAGGGCGACGGTGTGCGGTTGGTGGCGGAGGCGACGGGAGGCCGCGCACGGGGACATGGGGATGACCACGTCCGAGTACGCGGTGGGGACGATCGCCGCGGCGGGCTTCGCCGCGGTCCTGTACAAGATCGTGACCAGTGGGGCGGTGTCGGGGGCGCTCGAATCGGTGATCGGGAAGGCGCTCGGTGCGTCGTTCTGACCGCGGGTTCGTGACCGTGGAGGCGGCGATGGTGCTGCCCGTCCTCGCGCTGTTCACGGTGACGCTGCTCTGGGGCCTGGCCGCGGCCGCCGCGCAGATCCGGTGTGTGGACGCGGCTCGCGCGGGGGCACGGGCAGCGGCCCGCTCCGAGCCGGTGGCATCCGCCGAGGCGGCCGCACGGTCCGCCGCGCCCGAGGGCGCCCGGGTGTCGGTGACACGGTCGGGGGAGCTCTGGCGGGTGACGGTCGAGGCCAGTGCGCCGGGCCCCCGGGGCCTGGGGCTCACCCTTCGGGCGGACGCGGCGGCCCTGGCGGAGGACACGTGGGGCGGCGGCGGCGCGGCCGGAGGGCCGGAACCCGGAGGCCCGCCGTGACGACGTCGGAGCCGGGCCGGGGCACGGGCGGGGGCGCGGGTCGGTCCGACCGGGGTGCGGCGACCGTGTGGGTGGCGTTCGCGGCCTGTGCGCTGTGCGTGGTGTTCGCGGCGGTGCTCGCGCTCGGACAGGCGGTGGCCGCCCGGCACCGGGCCGGCGGGGCCGCGGACCTGGCCGCTCTGGCCGCCGCCGACCGGGCGCTGTGGGGCGAGGCCGAGGCGTGCGCCGTCGCCTCCCGGGTGGCCGCGGCGCAGCGTGCGGAGCTGCTGCGGTGCGCGGTACGGGGTGAGGTCGCCGAGGTGACCGCCCGCGTCGTGGGCGGCCCCTACCGGCCGGAGGTCAGGTCGCGGGCGGGGCCTGCGGGGCCGGCTCAGTCGGTGGCCCGTGGACCTGGCCTCCCCGAGCCCCCTGGCCTCCCTGGGTCCCCTGAGCCCCCTGGGTCCCCTGAGCCCCCTGGCCCCCCTGCGCCTCCTGGCCCCCCTGGGTCCCCTGCGCTTCCGGGGCTTCCTCGGCCCCCGGGACCTCCGGAGCTTCCCGGAGGATCTCCGTGAGGAGGCGTACCGCGCCCCGCTTGTGGAGCGGATCGTTGCCGTTGCCGCACTTCGGGGACTGGATGCAGGAGGGGCAGCCCGCCTCGCACTCGCAGGAGGCGATGGCCTCCCGGGTGGCCGTCAGCCAGGCTCGGGCCGTGTGGAAGGCGCGCTCGGCGAAGCCCGCGCCCCCCGGGTGGCCGTCGTACACGAAGACGGTCGGCAGCAGGGTGTCGGGGTGCAGCGGTACGGAGACGCCGCCGATGTCCCAGCGGTCGCAGGTGGCGAACAGCGGCAGCATGCCGATGGAGGCGTGTTCGGCGGCGTGCAGGGCGCCGCCGAGGATCTCCGGGGTGATCCGGGCGGCGCCGAGCTGGTCCTCCGTGACCGTCCACCACACGGCCCTGGTGCGCAGGGTGCGGGGCGGGAGGTCGAGCTTGGTCTCGCCGAGCACCTCGCCCGTGATCAGCCTGCGGCGCAGGAACGAGACGACCTGGTTGGTGACCTCGACGGAGCCGTAGCAGAGGCGGCCGGCTCCCCAGGGGATCTCGGTGTCGGTGTCGAGGACGGCGATGGAGGTGGTGTCGCGGGCGGTGGTGGAGTACGGCGGGACGGCCTCCTCCACGAGGGCCACGGAGTCCTTGAGGTCGAGCTCCCGCACCAGATAGGTGCGGCCCTGGTGGAGGTGGACGGCGCCCTCGTGGACGGCGGTGTGGGAGGCGGCCTCGTCGACGGTGCCGAGCAGCCGGCCGGTACCGGCCTCCACGATCCGGACGGGGCTTCCGCCGCCGCCCCGGATGTCGGTGAGGTCGGCGGCCCGCTCGCGGCGGGTCCAGTACCAGCCGGTGGAGCGGCGGCGCAGCAGACCGGCGCCCTCCAGCTGGGGCAGCAGGTCGGGGACGGCCGGGCCGAAGAGCGCCAGATCCGGTTCGGTCAGCGGGAGCTCCGCGGCGGCGGCGCACAGATGGGGGGCGAGGACGTAGGGATTGTCGGGGTCCAGGACGGTCGACTCGACCGGCTGGTCGAAGATCGCCTCCGGATGGTGGACCAGGAAGGTGTCCAGCGGGTCGTCGCGCGCGATCAGGATGGCGAGGGCGCCCTCGCCGGAGCGGCCCGCGCGGCCCGCCTGCTGCCAGAGGGAGGCCCGGGTGCCCGGATAGCCGGCGATCAGGACCGCGTCCAGGCCCGAGACGTCCACGCCCAGCTCAAGGGCGGTCGTGGCGGCCAGGCCGAGGAGCTCGCCGGAGTGCAGGGCCCGCTCCAGGGCCCGGCGCTCCTCGGGCAGGTAGCCGCCCCGGTAGGCGGCGACGCGGCGGGCGAGGGAGCGGTCGGTCTCGGCGAGCCGTTCCTGGGCGATCACCGAGATCAGTTCGGCGCCGCGCCGGGAGCGGACGAAGGCGACCGAGCGGACGCCCTGCCGGGTCAGGTCGGTCAGCAGGTCCGCGGTCTCGGCGGTGGCGGTGCGGCGCACGGGCGCGCCGCGCTCGCCGTGCAGCTCGGTCAGCGGCGGTTCCCACAGGGCGAAGACCAGCTCGCCGCGCGGTGAGGCATCGTCGGAGACCTCGGTGACGGGCAGGCCGGTGAGGCGGCCGGCGGCCACGGCGGGGTCGGCGGAGGTGGCGGAGGCGAGGAGGAAGACCGGCTCGGAGCCGTACCGGGCGCAGATCCGGCGCAGTCGCCGCAGCACCTGGGCGACGTGCGAGCCGAAGACGCCCCGGTAGGTGTGGCACTCGTCGATCACGACGTAGCGCAGGGCGCGCAGGAAGGAGGCCCACCTGGGGTGGGAGGGAAGCACGCCACGGTGCAGCATGTCGGGGTTGGTCAGCACGTAGTTCGCGTACTGCCGGACCCATTCGCGTTCCTCGACCGGGGTGTCCCCGTCGTAGACGGCGGGGCGGATCCGGTTGCCGAGCGGGGCGGCGAGTTCCCGCACGGCGCGCCGCTGGTCGGCGGCGAGGGCCTTGGTCGGCGAGAGGTAGAGGGCGGTGGCCCCGCGACCGTTGGGGGCCTCCGCGCCGTCCAGGAGGGTGCTGAGGACCGGGGCGAGGTAGGCCAGCGACTTGCCCGACGCGGTGCCGGTGGCGATCACCACGGATTCGCCGTCGAGGGCGTGCTCGGCGGCCTCCGCCTGATGGGCCCAGGGGTGCGCGATCCCGGCCGCCTCGATCGCCGCGATCACTTCTGGACGGATGCGGTGCGGCCAGACTGCATGACGGCCCTCCCGGGCGGGCATGTGCTCCGTATGAGTGATGCGCGCGGCCCGGCTCTCGCCCGACGAGAGCCGGTCGAGGACCATGCCGGGGGAGGGTCGGTTGCCCATGTCCCCGGCTGGACGACTGGGGCGGTGATTCTTGGCCATCGGCACCGAGTGTGTCACTGCCATGACGGACAATGCTTCCAAGGCGTCGTGCATGGCTGCTGGTAAGTGATTGAATGCCATCGCGGCTGACGATCAGTTCTCTGACTCCGTCCGGGAGACCCCGGGGGACGATCGTTCGATAGCAAGGTGCTGGAGGATCCGTGGACCTGTCCCTGTCGACTCGCAATGTGTCCGGCGCTGGTGGTGACCGTACGGTCGTCGAGGTCGGTGGCGAGATTGATGTGTATACCGCGCCCAAGCTGCGCGAGCAGTTGGTCGAGTTGGTGAACGACGGCAGCTACCACCTGGTCGTCGACATGGAGGGCGTGGACTTCCTCGACTCCACGGGCCTCGGTGTGCTCGTCGGTGGTCTGAAGCGCGTCCGCGCGCATGAGGGCTCGCTGCGTCTGGTCTGCAACCAGGAGCGCATTCTGAAGATTTTCCGGATCACGGGTCTCACCAAGGTGTTCCCGATCCACACCTCGGTCGACGAGGCCGTCAACGCCGTCGACTGAGCCCAGGGGGTTCGCATGACCACCGTTGAACTCCGCTTCAGCGCTCAGCCCGAGCACGTCCGCACGGCCCGCCTGGTGGCGGCCGCGGTGGCGCGCCGGGCCGGTGTGGACGAGGCGGTCCTCGACGAGGTGCGTCTCGCTGTCGGTGAAGCCTGTTCCCGTGCCGTCGGGCTGCACCGCAGCAATGACGTCACGACCCCCATCAGGGTGGTGCTGACCGAGGAGGAGAAGACGTTCTCCATCGAGGTCGGCGACGAGGTGCCCGGTGCGGGGGTGGCGGCGGCCGATGCCGCCGGTGTCCCCGGTGCGCGGTCCGCGGCCCCGGCCGAGGACTTCGACGACGCCGACGGTGAGGACGAGATGGGGCTCGCGGTGATCCGCGGGCTCGTCGACGATGTCGAGGTGAGCGCCGGTGAGGCCGGCGGCACGATCCGGATGACCTGGCCGGTGAGTTCGGCGGACGTCCTGTCCTGACCCGTAGGCGCTGAGCACGAGACAGCACGAGAAGAGGCCCTGCCCCCGGCAGGGCCTCTTCTCGTTGCGCCTGCTCAGATGGTGAGCCTGCTCCCATGGTTCGCTGGTTCCGATGGGTGCATCCGCGCGGGTGGACTCCGGCATCCCCGTATGTGCCGGTTCGTCTCCCTATGATCCGTCTCCATGGACCCCACTTCCCTCGCCGCGGCGGTGCTCACGAGCGGGAACCGGACGATCGTGATCGTCGTCGGCGGCGTCGCCCTCGCCGCGCTGGTCGTCGCGCGGCTCCTCGTCCGCCAGGTGCTCTCCGCCGGTGAGGGCACCGAGAGGATGCGGGAGATCGCCGCGGCCGTGCAGGAAGGGGCCAACGCCTACCTCGCGCGGCAGCTGCGGACCGTCGCCGTCTTCGCGGCCGTCGTCTTCTTCCTGCTGATGCTGCTGCCCGCGGACAACTGGTCGCAGCGCGCGGGACGCTCCCTGTTCTTCCTGGTCGGAGCGCTCTTCTCGGCGGTCACCGGGTACATCGGCATGCGGCTCGCCGTACGGGCCAACGTGCGGGTCGCCGCGGCGGCCAGGGAGGCCACCCCGGCGGCGGGCGAGCCGGAGAAGAGCCTCACCGAGGTCGCGCACCGGGCCATGCGGATCGCCTTCCGCACCGGCGGGGTCGTCGGCATGTGCACGGTCGGCCTCGGGCTGCTCGGCGCGGCCTGCGTCGTCCTCGTCTACGCCGCCGACGCGCCCAAGGTCCTCGAGGGATTCGGCCTTGGCGCCGCGCTCATCGCCATGTTCATGCGGGTGGGCGGCGGAATCTTCACCAAGGCCGCCGACGTCGGCGCCGACCTGGTCGGCAAGGTCGAGCAGGGCATCCCCGAGGACGATCCGCGCAACGCGGCCACGATCGCCGACAACGTGGGCGACAACGTCGGCGACTGCGCGGGCATGGCCGCCGACCTCTTCGAGTCGTACGCCGTGACCCTGGTCGCCGCGCTGATCCTCGGCAAGGCGGCCTTCGGCGATCACGGCCTCGCGTTCCCCCTGATCGTGCCCGCGATCGGCGTGGTCACCGCGGTCATCGGGATCTTCGCGGTCTCACCCCGGCGCGCCGACCGCGGCGGGATGACCGCGATCAACCGCGGGTTCCTCGTCTCGGCGGTGATCTCGCTCGTCGGGGTCGCCGTCGCCGCCTTCGTGTACCTGCCGTCCTCGTACGCCGAGCTCGAGGGCGTCACCGAGCCGGGCATCAACGACCACGCCGGCGACCCCCGGGTCCTCGCCCTGGTCGCCGTCGCCCTCGGCATCGTCCTCGCCGCCCTCATCCAGCAGCTCACCGGCTACTTCACGGAGACGAGCCGGCGGCCGGTCAGGGACATCGGCAAGTCCTCGCTCACCGGCCCCGCGACCGTCGTCCTCGCGGGCGTCGCCCTCGGTATGGAGTCCGCCGTCTACACGGCCCTCCTGATCGGCCTCACCGTCTACGGGGCGTTCCTGCTCGGCGGCGGCTCGATCATGCTGGCGCTCTTCGCGGTCGCCCTCGCCGGTACGGGGCTGCTCACCACGGTCGGCGTGATCGTCGCCATGGACACCTTCGGCCCGGTCGCCGACAACGCCCAGGGCATCGCGGAGATGTCCGGGGACGTCCGGGGCGCGGGAGCGCAGGTCCTCACCGACCTGGACGCCGTCGGCAACACGACCAAGGCCATCACCAAGGGCATCGCCATCGCCACCGCCGTCCTGGCCGCCTCGGCGCTGTTCGGCTCGTACCGGGACGCCATCGCGACCTCGATCGCCGAGGTCGGCGCGAGGGCGGACGAGCTGACGCTCTCCATGGACATCTCGCAGCCCAACAACCTCTTCGGTCTGATTCTCGGCGCGGCGGTCGTCTTCCTCTTCTCGGGGCTCGCGATCAACGCGGTGTCCCGGTCGGCGGGATCCGTGGTGTACGAGGTGCGGCGGCAGTTCCGTGAGCATCCCGGGATCATGAGCGGCACCGAGAAGCCCGAGTACGGGCGGGTCGTCGACATCTGCACCAAGGACGCGCTGCGCGAACTCGCCACGCCCGGGCTGCTCGCCGTGATGGCCCCGATCGCGGTCGGCTTCGCGCTCGGGGTCGGCGCCCTCGGCTCGTACCTCGCCGGAGCGATCGGCACGGGCGCGCTGATGGCGGTCTTCCTCGCCAACTCCGGTGGCGCCTGGGACAACGCGAAGAAGCTGGTCGAGGACGGGAACCACGGCGGCAAGGGCAGCGAGGCGCACGAGGCGACCGTCATCGGGGACACGGTCGGAGATCCCTTCAAGGACACGGCGGGTCCGGCGATCAACCCGCTCCTGAAGGTGATGAACCTGGTGGCGCTGCTGATCGCTCCGGCGGTCGTGCGGTTCAGCTACGGGGGCGACGCCAGCGCCGGGCTGCGGGCGGCGGTCGCGGGGATCGCGCTGGTGGTGGTCGTCGCCGCCGTACGGGTCTCCAAGAGGCGTTCCGTGACCGTCTCCTGACGAGGGATCGCCTGCCGTGGGGGGCTCCCTCGCGCGGGCTCCGCCGACGTGTCGTCCGTCTCATTCCCGCGTGTTTCAGGGGTGGGTGTGAGGTGTCTCCCTTGGTTCAAAAGACTGCAATCCGGGGCGAATCCGTCGTACGAAAGGTGGAAGTAGCCCGTTCGGCGTGTATGTTCCGGGGCCGAGAGCCTTGGAAGGGACCGATCCGGTGAACAAGAAGCTTGCGGCCGCACTGTCCGGCGGCGCGGTACTGGTGCTCGCGCTGTCCGGTTGCAGCGACGAGGGTGACAAGGTGGGTGACTGGGCGAAGACGTTCTGCGACCAGGCGAAGCCTCAGATCCAGAAGCGGGCCGACGCCCACCAGATCATCATTTCGACGGCCGCCGACAGCAAGCCGGCCGAGATCCAGGCCGCCGACTCGAAGGCGTTCCAGGACATCGCCAACGCCGACAGGGCGCTGGCGAAGGCCGTCGAGGGCGCCGGGGCCCCGCCCGTCGAGAACGGCCAGAAGATCCAGCAGGACGCGATCAAGGAGCTCAACGCCACCGCCGTGGCGTACGAGGGGCTCAAGAAGCAGGTCGACGCGCTGGACCCGACGAACCAGCAGAAGTTCGCGGACGGCCTCCAGGGCGTCGCCGACGGTCTGACCAGGATCGAGAAGATGGACCAGAACGCGCTGGCCAAGCTGGAGGAGGGCGAGCTGGGCCAGGCCATGGCCAAGCAGCCCGGCTGCCAGAAGCCCACGGCCTCGACCCCGCCGAAGGCCTCCGGCTCCGCCTCCCCGCAGCCCGGCTCCACGTCCTCGGACTCGAACAAGGGCTCCGACGCGGGCTCGGACATGGGCTCGGACACGGGCTCCGACGAGGGTTCGGACTCCGAGCCCTCGGGGAAGTCCTCGACCAAGCCGAGCAAGAAGACCTCGGCGAGCAAGAGCGCGGAGTAGGCGCGAGGAGCGCGGCGCCGCCCTCACCTTCGGCATCGGGGCCGTCGATCCGGCGGTCGCCGCCGGGTCGCCCGCCCCGATGTCGGTGGCGGCGGTCACAATGGGGTGGTGAGTACGACCAGCCTGTCCCCCCGCCTCCCGGTGCCCGCGCACGCCGCCCGTCTGCGCGAGGCTCTGCTCGCCGCCGACTTCACCGCCGACGGCCTGCTCGACCTGCTCGGCGCCCCGGCGTACGCGGCGCTCGCCCGCAGCGAGACCGTGCCCGCCCTGCGCGCCACCCGCGGCGACTCCCCGGTGGAGACCCTCGTCCGGCTCTTCCTCCTCCAGAAGGCCGTCGGGTACGAGCGGGCCGCCGCCGCGCTCCCGCTGGACGAGGCCCTCGCCGACGGCTGGGTGGTCCGCGAGGACGACACCGTGTCCGCGACGGTCGACGTCCGGCCGTACGGCGGGCCGGACGGCGAGGACTGGTTCATCGTCTCCGACCTGGGATGCGCCGTCGGCGGCGCCGGAGGCATCGGCAAGAAGGCCGAGGGCGTCGTCCTCGGCGTCGGCGGCGCCTCCACCACGCTCGCCGGCATCACCGTCCGTACGCCGGTGTCCTCCGCGCTCGACCTCGGCACCGGCTCCGGCATCCAGGCACTGCACGCCGCCCAGCACGCCACCCTGGTCACCGCGACCGACCTCAACCCGCGCGCCCTGGACTTCACCCGGCTGACGCTCGCCCTCTCCGGCGCCCGGGAGGCCGAGCTGCTCGCGGGCTCGCTGTTCGAGCCGGTCGACGGCGACACGTACGACCTGATCGTCTCCAACCCGCCGTTCGTGATCTCCCCCGGCGCCCGGCTCACCTACCGGGACGGCGGGATGGGCGGCGACGACCTGTGCCGCACGCTCGTGCAGCAGGCGGGCGAGCGGCTCAACGACGGCGGATACGCCCAGTTCCTCGCCAACTGGCAGCACGTCGAGGGCGAGGAGTGGCAGGAGCGGCTGCGGTCCTGGGTGCCCGCGGGCTGCGACGCCTGGATCGTGCAGCGCGAGGTCCAGGACGTCACCCAGTACGCCGAGCTGTGGCTGCGGGACAGCGGCGACCACCGCGGTGACCCGGACGAGTACCGGCTTGCTTACGGGCGCTGGCTCGACGAGTTCGAGGCCCGCAAGACCCGCGCGGTGGGCTTCGGCTGGATCACGATCCGGCGGAACGAGGCCGTGGCCTCGGGGGCCGTCGAGCCGTCCATCGTCATCGAGGAGTGGCCGCACCCCGTCGAGCAGCCCCTCGGGCCCACCGTCCTCGCCCACTTCGAGCGCCAGGACTATCTGCGCGCCCACGACGACGCCGCCCTCCTCGCCGACCGGTTCACGCTCGCTCCCGAGGTGGTGCAGGAGCAGGTCGGGCTGCCGGGCGCCGAGGACCCCGAGCACGTCGTGCTCCGGCAGAACCGGGGCATGCGCCGCGCCACCAAGGTCGACCACGTCGGCGCCGGGTTCGCCGGGGTGTGCGACGGCACCCTCAGCGCGGGCCGGATCCTGGACGCGATCGGTCAGCTGATGGGCGAGGACCCGGTCGTCCTGCGGGACCGCACCCCGCAGGCGATCCGGCTGCTCGTGGAGGAGGGCTTCCTGCTGCCCGCAGGGGAGGAGACGCCCGAGGAGCACGGCGCTTGATACGGATCGAGCTGGACGAGGCCTCGCTCGGGGCGACCCGGATCGCGATCAGTCCGCTGCGCGACGCCTTCTGCTCGATGCACCTCGCACTGCCGCGACGGCGCCCCTCCTGGCCGTACCAGGAGTGGGTCGGTCAGGCGCGGGAGGTGTGGCGGGACGACGACCGGCTCCGGCCGCTGTGGGACCTCTTCGCCGAAGGGCGGATCGACGTCTCCGACTTCCTGCTGCCCCGGCCCTTCGGCACGGTCCACGTCCACGAGGAGCTGGCCGCGCTGCGTGCCACCGACCCCGAGTTCGTCCGCGCCCAGGTGGCCGTCTGCTACCCGGGCATGGCCGACGCGCCCTTCGTACAGCCGTACCTGAAGGACCCGGAGGCGGCCTGCGCGGCGCTCGCCGACGCGTACGCGGCCTACTGGGAGGGCGCGATCGAGCCGTACTGGCCGACGATGCGGCGGCTCGTCGAGGACGAAGTGCTCGTCCGGGCCAGGACGTTCGCGACGGAGGGCGTCGACGCGCTGTTCGCCGGCCTGGAGACCCGGGGACGGTGGCGCCCGCCCGTGCTCGAACTGACCAAGCACATCGACGCCGCGTACGCGCCGGGGGAACGGCGGCTCGTCCTCGTGCCGCTGGTCTTCGCCGAGGGCTGCCGGCTGTACTCGACGGACGACCCCGAGGTCTTCGCGGTCAGCTTCCAGGCCCGGGGCGCCGGCGCGCTGCGCGAACCGCCCGAGCCCGTCGCCGAGGACCGGCTCGGACTGATGCTGGGCCGGGGCCGGGCGGCGGTCCTGCGCGAGCTCGGCGGGCCGCTGACCACGGCCGGGCTCGCCGACCGGCTGGGACTCGCGCCCAGCACGGTCTCCGAGCACCTGTCGGTCCTCTCCGAGGCCGGGGTGGTCACCCGGCACCGCGTCGGGCGTTCCGTGTACTACCAGCTGACGGACACCGGGCGTTCGCTGCTCGCGCTGCTCACCGGCGAGGACGTCCTCACGGCGGTCGCCTGACGAGAGGGCCCGCCCCGGCGATCCGGGGGCCCGAGACGGGAGGGCAGGGGCCCGACGATTCGGGGGCGCCCGAATCGATGGCCCGGCTCCTCCCGCGGCCCCTACCGTCCGGCGCATGCTCGCAATCGAGGCGGACGCGCTGCGCCGCACCTTCACCAGCAGGACCGGGTGGCGGAAGTCCCGGCGGACCGAGACGCAGGCCGTGCGGGGGGTCACCTTCGACGTGGCGCCGGGGGAACTGTTCGGCCTCCTCGGGCCGAACGGAGCCGGCAAGACCACCACGATCAAGATGCTGAACACCCTGCTCCTGCCGACCTCCGGCACGGCCCGGGTGTTCGGCCACGACGTGGCCCGTGACCCCGTGGCCGTACGCCGCCGCATCGGGTACGTCTTCGGCGGCGACCGGGGCCTGTACGACCGGCTCTCCGCACTCGACAACCTGCGCTACTTCGCCGAGCTGTACGGGGTCGAGGCCCGCGACCAGAAACGGCGCATCGCCGAACTCCTCGAAGCAGTGGGGCTCGTGGGGCGGGAGAGGGAGCGCGTCGAGGGGTACTCGCGCGGGATGCGGCAACGCCTCCACATCGCCCGCGGGCTGCTCCACCGCCCCGAGCTCCTCTTCCTCGACGAGCCGTCCATCGGCGTCGACCCCGTCGCCGCCCGCGACCTGCGCCGCACGGTCGGCGACCTGGCGGCGGCCGGTACGACCGTCCTCCTCACCACCCACTACATGGCGGAGGCGGACGAGCTCTGCGACCGGATCGCCGTCATCGCCGGCGGCCGGATCCGCGCGCTCGGCACCCCCGACAGCCTGAAGTCCCGTGTGCGGGAACGGGACGTGCTGGAGATCGAGGCCTACGGGGTGGACGAGGAGCGGCTCGACCGGCTGCGGCGGGTGCCGGGTGTGCGGGGCGTGTCCGCCGAGGACCGGGGCGCGCTCCAGACCGTCACGGTGCAGACCGGGCGCGGGGCCGCCGAGCTGCACGGGCCGGTCCTGGCCGCGCTCGACGGCGTGCGGATCGGCCGTGTCACCAGCCGCGAACCGTCCCTGGAGGACGCGTACATCGCGATCGTGGAGGAGGCGGCGACGGCTGCCGACGGCGCTGCGGAGGAGCCCGCTGCGGCGGAGGCCGGGGCTGCGGAGAAGGCTGCCGCGGATGAGGCGGATGAGGCTGCGGAGAAGGCCTCCGTGGGCGAGGTGGCGTCCGCGTGAACTCCCGTACCGCCGTACTCAAACGCGTTCCACGACTCGTCCTCGTCGGGGTGCGCACCCACGTCTCGTACATGTCGCGCTCCCCGATCGAGATCACCTTCGCCGTCCTCGTCCCGCTCGTCTACGCGACCCTCGCCGTCTATCTGTTCCGCGCCGCCGGGGACCCCGACCGGCTGCTCACCGCCTCCGTCGGGGCCGGACTCATGGGCATCTGGGGCTCCGTGCTCTTCGGCTCGGGCGGCGCGGTGCAGAACCAGCGCTGGCTCGGCACCCTGGAGACCCTGGTCGTCGCGCCGACACCGCTCGCCCTCGTCCTGCTGCCGATCACCCTCGCGACCGCCGTCATCGGCACGTACGCGATGGGCGCGACGGTCCTGTGGGGCGTGCTGCTCTTCGGCGTGCCGCTCGACTTCGCGCACCCGCTGCTCTTCCTGGTCGCCGTCCCGGTGTGCGTCCTCGCGCTCGGCATGACGGGGCTGCTGCTCGCCGCCACCTTCGTCCTGCTGCGCAACGCCAACGCGCTGGCCAACCCGCTCGACACCCCGGTCTGGCTGCTGTCCGGGCTGCTCGTCCCCGTCACCGTGCTGCCGGCCTGGACCCACCCGGTCTCCTGGGCGCTGCCCACGACCTGGGGCGCGCGGGCCGTGCACGCGGCGACCTCCGGCGGGGACGTGGTCGCACCGCTGTTCACCGCCGTCGCGCTCGGGGCCGGATACGCCCTCGCCGCCGTCCTCGTCCTCGGCCGTGTGGAGCGCAGGGCGCGCGCCGCCGCCACACTCGCCCTCGCCTGAGAACCCTCGCCCGAGACCCCTCGCCCGAGACCCCCCGAGAACCCTTCCCCGAAAGGCCAGAGAGACATGCTGAAGGGCCAGAGAGACATGTTCCGTTTCCTCGGCACCGCGCGGCTCGTCGTCGTCGGCGGCGCGATCTCCTACCGGGCCCTGTTCAACTGGACCACGCCGCCCATGTTCATCGGAACGCTGCTGGTCGGGCCGCTGCTCCAGGTTTTCTTCTTCGTCTACCTCGGCCGGGAACTCGGGGTCGCCGACGACCGTTTCCATCTCGTGGGGAACGCCGTCCTCGCAGCTTCCGCCTCCTGCGTGTACGGCGGCACGATGGCCGTCGCCAACGAGCGCCGGTACGGCACGCTCGGCGCCGTCCTGCTCTCGCCCCGGCACCGGGTCCCGCTGTGGATCGGACGAGCCGTCCCGTACGTCCTCAACGGGCTGTTCGTCAGTGCCTTCGTCCTCACCGCCGCCTCCCTCGTCCTCGGGCTGCCCGTGCCCGCCGGGGCGCTGCCCGGTCTTGGCCTGGTGCTGCTCGTCGCGGCGGGCGCCTGCTCGGCCTTCGGGCTCGCCCTGGGCGCGCTCGGGCTCCGCTTCCGTGACGTGTTCCTGGTGTCGAACGTGGCCAGTTCGACACTGCTCCTGCTGACCGGCGCCGCCGTGCCCCGGGAGACCCTGCCGGAGTGGATGCGTACCGCCGGTGAGCTGCTGCCGCTCACGCACGCGGCGGACGCGGCGCGCGGGCTGACCGCGGGCGGCGGTCTGGACCGGGCCCTGCTCGGGGCGGAGCTCGCGGTGGGCGCGGGCTGGGCACTGCTCGCCGTGGTCCTGCTCGGTGTCTTCGAGCGGGGCAGCCGGCGCCGGGCCACGCTCGACACGATGTGACGAAAGAGGAGGTGAGGGGCTGGTCACTACCGGCCATCTTCGTGAAACCGTTCGGGACGGCCCGCGTCGTTCACCCGGAATTCGCGCCCAGGACGCCCGGAGGTGTCAGCCTCGGCTCCGGGAGACGAACACCGCACGTGGACGGAACGGGGTACGGGCATGGAGAGCGGGCCGGCGATTTTCGCGGGGGCGGCGTTCACGCTGTTCGGAGGCGCGCTGCTGCTGTGGACCACCGTGCGGGCGCTGCACCGCGAGCCCGTCGCGTACGGGGTCGCTCCAGGGGCCGCGGTCGCGCTGACGAGCCTCTTCGGCACCGCCTCTCTCGTCCTCGGCGTCTGGTGCTTCGGCAGGCTCTGAACCCTCCGGCGCGGACGCCCCGCCCCGCCCGACCGGGACTCCGGGCGGCAGGAATGCCAAAACTCGGGTTACCGTTCGAGTGGCCGTTGCGGGCTTTCGCCGTTTGACACGGGGGCGGGTTGTACCGTCACACTCCGCAGCGACGGGAGCGTCACCGTCCGTGCCGCTGCCGTGCGTGCCAGCGCCGTACGTGCCAAGAGAGTGTCGATCCGGAGAGAAGAGCGAAGTTGTCCCCGACCAGCGAAGCCGCCCACGGCGGCCGCCGACTCGTCATCGTCGAGTCGCCTGCCAAGGCGAAGACGATCAAGGGTTACCTCGGCCCCGGCTACGTCGTCGAGGCGAGCGTCGGGCACATCCGAGACCTTCCCAGCGGCGCCGCCGAGGTGCCCGAGAAGTACACCGGTGAGGTGCGCCGCCTCGGAGTCGACGTCGAGCACGACTTCCAGCCCATCTACGTCGTCAACGCCGACAAGAAGGCGCAGGTCAGGAAGCTCAAGGAGCTTCTGGCCGAATCCGACGAGCTCTACCTCGCCACCGATGAGGACCGCGAGGGCGAGGCCATCGCGTGGCACCTCCAGGAAGTCCTGAAGCCCAAGGTCCCCGTCCACCGGATGGTCTTCCACGAGATCACCAAGGACGCGATCCGCGAGGCCGTCGCCAACCCGCGCGAGCTGAACCAGCGCATGGTCGACGCCCAGGAGACCCGCCGCATCCTCGACCGGCTGTACGGCTACGAGGTCTCGCCGGTCCTGTGGAAGAAGGTCATGCCGCGGCTCTCCGCCGGCCGCGTGCAGTCCGTCGCCACCCGGCTCGTCGTCGAGCGGGAGCGCGAGCGCATCGCCTTCCGTTCCGCCGAGTACTGGGACCTCACCGGCACCTTCGGCACCGGACGCTCCGGTGACGCCTCGGACCCGTCGCAGCTGGTCGCGCGCCTCGCGGCGGTCGACGGCAAGCGGGTCGCGCAGGGCCGTGACTTCGGTGCCGACGGACGGCTGAAGAGCGAGGCCGTACTCCACCTGGACGAGGCGAACGCCCGGGCGCTGGCCGCCGCGCTCGCCGACACCGCGTTCTCCGTGCGCTCGGTCGAGTCGAAGCCGTACCGCCGCTCCCCGTACGCCCCCTTCCGGACCACCACCCTCCAGCAGGAGGCGAGCCGCAAGCTGGGCTTCGGTGCGAAGGCGACCATGCAGGTGGCGCAGAAGCTGTACGAGAACGGCTTCATCACCTACATGCGTACGGACTCCACGATCCTGTCCGACACCGCCGTCGCGGCGGCGCGGGCGCAGGTCACGCAGTTGTACGGCGCCGACTACCTGCCGGAGAAGCCCCGCGTCTACGCGGGCAAGGTCAAGAACGCGCAGGAGGCGCACGAGGCGATTCGCCCTTCGGGTGATCGTTTCCGCACCCCGGCGGAGACCGGTCTGACCGGCGACCAGTTCCGGCTCTACGAGCTCATCTGGAAGCGGACCGTCGCCTCCCAGATGAAGGACGCGACCGGCAACTCCGTCACCGTGAAGATCGGCGGCCGCGCCGCCGACGGCCGTGACGCCGAGTTCAGCGCGTCCGGCAAGACGATCACCTTCCACGGCTTCATGAAGGCGTACGTCGAAGGCGCCGACGACCCGAACGCGGAGCTCGACGACCGCGAGCGGCGCCTGCCGCAGGTCGCCCAGGGCGACGCGCTGACCGCCGACGAGATCACCGCGGACGGCCACGCGACCAAGCCGCCCGCCCGCTACACCGAGGCCTCGCTCGTCAAGGAGCTCGAAGAGCGCGAGATCGGCCGCCCGTCGACGTACGCGTCGATCATCGGCACCATCCTCGACCGCGGCTACGTCTTCAAGAAGGGCACGGCGCTCGTGCCGTCCTTCCTGAGCTTCGCCGTCGTCAACCTCCTGGAGAAGCACTTCGGGCGGCTCGTCGACTACGACTTCACCGCGCGGATGGAGGACGACCTCGACCGCATCGCACGCGGCGAGGCCCAGTCCGTGCCGTGGCTGAAGCGCTTCTACTTCGGTGCCGAGGAGGGTACGGCCGCCTCCGGCGGTGCCGCGGACGCCGGGAACGGCGACGGCGACCACCTCGGTGGCCTCAAGGAACTCGTCACCGACCTCGGTGCCATCGACGCCCGCGAGATCTCCTCCTTCCCCGTCGGCAACGACATCGTGCTGCGCGTCGGCCGCTACGGCCCGTACGTCGAGCGCGGCGAGAAGGAGGCCGAGGGCCACCAGCGGGCCGACGTCCCCGAGGACCTCGCGCCCGACGAGCTGACCGTCGAGCTCGCCGAGGAGCTGCTCGCCAAGCCGAGCGGCGACTTCGAGCTGGGCGCCGACCCGGCCACCGGGCACCAGATCGTCGCGAAGGACGGCCGCTACGGCCCGTACGTCACCGAGATCCTGCCCGAGGGCACCCCGAAGACCGGCAAGAACGCGGTGAAGCCGCGCACGGCCTCCCTCTTCAAGTCGATGACCCTCGACACCGTCACCCTGGAGGACGCGCTCCGGCTGATGTCCCTGCCCCGGGTCGTCGGCACGGACGCCGAAGGCGTCGAGATCACCGCGCAGAACGGCCGCTACGGCCCGTACCTGAAGAAGGGCACGGACTCGCGGTCGCTCACCGACGAGGAGCAGCTCTTCACCATCACCCTCGAAGAGGCGCTCGCGATCTACGCCCAGCCCAAGCAGCGGGGCCGGGCCGCGGCCAAGCCGCCGCTGAAGGAGCTCGGTACCGACCCGGTCAGCGAGAAGCCCGTGGTCGTCAAGGACGGCCGCTTCGGCCCGTACGTGACGGACGGCGAGACCAACGCCACCCTGCGGACCGACGACAGCGTGGAGACGATCACGCCGGAGCGCGGGTACGAGCTCCTCGCCGAGAAGCGGGCCAAGGGACCGGCGAAGAAGACCGCCAAGAAGGCCCCGGCCAAGAAGACCACCACGGCCAAGAAGACGACCACCGCGAAGAAGACGGCCACGAAGACGGCGGCGAAGAAGACCACCGCCGCCAAGACCACGGCCGCGAAGAAGACGGCGGCGAAGAAGACGACCGCCGCCAAGAAGACCGCGGCGGCGAAGCCGGAGTAGTCCTCCTGGGACCGTGAAAGGTGGGGTGGAGGCCGTGTGCCTCCACCCCGTCGTTCGTCCTGTCACAGGCTCGTCCGGATGTTCGGGCGCGGGCCGCGGCGGGCGAGGCCGTCCGGATAGGGTGGACGGATGACGCGAGCAGAGCAGCCAGACCGCCTCGGCGATTCCGACGCCGCACTCGTCGCGGATTCCCGGGAGCGTGCCGTACGCGCCCTGTTGCGCCATCAGCCGCTGCGCCGGCTGTGGAGCGCGCACCTCGCCGGCAGCACGGCCGACGCCCTCGCTCTCCTGGTCCTCGTCCTCCTCGGCCTCCAGGCGGCCGTCTCCGAGGGCGCGCTCGGCGGGGGTGAGCGGGGTGCGGCGTTCGCCGTGGCCGCCGTCGTCGGCACGCGCCTCCTTGCCTCGGTCCTCTTCGGGGCGGTCCTCCTCGGACCGCTGACCGCGCTCACCGGGCCCGGCGGCGCGCTCGACCGGCGCTGGACCATGATCGGCGCCGACGGCGTCCGGCTCGCGCTGCTCGTCATCGCACCCCTGTGGATCGACTGGACCCCCGGCAGCGCCCTCTGGTACCTGCTCGGCACCGTCTTCGTCTCCGGCGCCGCCGAGCGCCTCTGGACGATCAGCCGCGAAGGCGCCGCCCCCGCGCTGCTGCCCGCGCCGCCGATCGAGGGCGGAGCCGTACGGCCGCTGCCCGACCACCTCGGCGCGCTGCGCCGGCTCTCCCAGCGCACCGGCTTCCTCGCCGTCCCGGCCGCCGCCGCCGTGCTGCTCGTCGCCACCCTCGTCGGCAACCTACTCGGCGCCGGACTCGACTGGTTCTCGCAGCACCAGGCCGCCCTCGGCTCGTACGTCGCCGCCGGACTCTTCGCCGCCTCCGTCACCGTCCTGTACGCGATGACGCTGCCCGGCGGGGAGACGCCGAGGCCCCGTTCGCCCCTGGAGGGCCTGCGCCGGCCCGCGGCCGAGAAGGGCCGCACCGGGGCCCTGAAGCCGCTGGTCCTGACCTGCGCCACCGTCGCCGGGGCCATCGCCGCCGCCGCCTCCGTCGCCGTCCTCCACGCCTTCGACCTGGGCGGCGGACCCGTCACCTACGCCCTGCTCATCCTCGCGCTCAGCGGCGCCACCGCCGTCGGCATCCGCACCGCGGGCTCCGTCCTGCCCGTGCTGTCCCGTCGCCGGCTGCTCGCCTTCGCGACCGCCGTCACCGGGGTCGCCCTGATCGCGATGGGCCTGGTGCCGGACACGGCGACCGTGCTGTTCCTCGCCGTCCTCGCCGGATACGCGGCCGGAGTCGCCGCGAACACCGGCCACACCCTCGTCGACCAGGAGACCGAGGAGCCCCGCAGGGACCGGACCACCGAGCACCTCCAGGCCTCCGCCCGCGTCGGCATGGCCATCGGCGCGCTCGCCGCCCCGCTGCTCGCCGCCGCGATCGGCCCGCACCGCCTCGCCTCCGGCGACCTCGTCCTCGCGCACGGCGGCGCCGCCTTCACGCTCGCGCTGATCGGCGCCCTGCTGCTGCCCGTCGCCGCGCTCGTCCTCGCGAAGACCGACGACCGGGCGGGCGTCCCGCTCCGCCGCGACCTGCGCGACGCGCTGCGCGGCTCCGACCCGGCGCAGGCGCCCTCCGCGACCGGCTTCTTCATCGCCCTCGAGGGCGGCGACGGCGCCGGCAAGTCCACCCAGATCGAGGCCCTCGCCGAGTGGATCCGCGCCAAGGGCCACGAGGTCGTCGTCACCCGCGAACCCGGCGCCACCCCGATCGGCAAGCGGCTCCGCTCGATCCTCCTCGACGTGTCGTCGGCGGGGCTCTCGAACCGCGCCGAGGCCCTGCTGTACGCGGCCGACCGCGCCGAACACGTCGACTCCCTGGTCCGGCCCGCCCTGGAGCGGGGCGCCATCGTCCTCTCCGACCGGTACATCGACTCGTCGGTGGCCTACCAGGGCGCCGGCCGTGACCTGTCCCCGACCGAGATCTCCCGCATCTCGCGCTGGGCCACCGACGGACTCGTACCGCACCTGACCGTCGTCCTCGACGTCTCCCCGGAGACCGCGCGGGAACGCTTCACCGAGGCACCCGACCGCCTGGAGTCCGAGCCGCCCGAGTTCCACGCGCGCGTACGGGCCGGATTCCTCGCCCTCGCCGCCGCCGACCCCAGCCGCTACCTCGTCGTCGACGCCGGCCAGGAGCCCGAGGCCGTCACCACCGTCGTACGCCACCGGCTCGACCGGATGCTGCCGCTCTCCGAGGCCGAGGTGAAGGCCGTCGAGGAGGCCCGCCGCAAGGCCGAGGAGGAGGCGCGCCGCCGGGCGGAGGAGGAAGCGGCCCGCAAGGCGGAGGAGGAGCGTCTGGAGCGCGAGCGCCAGGAGCAGCTCGCCAAGCTCCGCGCCGAGGAGGAGGAGCGCAAGCGGCGCGAGGAGGAGGAGGCGCGCCGCCTCGAGGCCGAACGGCAGGCGGAGGAGGCCCGGCGGAAGGCCGAGGAGGCCAGGCTCGCCGCCGAGGCCGCCGCCGAGGAGGAGCGCAGGAGGCTCGCCGCCGAGGAGAAGGCCCGCCAGGAGGAGCAGGAACGACTCCGCAAGGAGGCCGAGGAGGAGGCCCGGCTGCGGGCCGAGGCGGAGGAACGCCGCCTGGAGAAGCAGCGCAAGGCGGAGGAGGCCCTGCTCCGGGCCGAGGAGGCCCGCCGGACGGCCGAGGCCGCCGCGGCCGCGAAGGCGGCGGAGGAAGCAGCGGCGAAGGCCGCAGCGGAGAAGGTCGCGGCCGAGGCAGCCGCCAAGGCCGCGGCGGAGCGCGCGGCGGCCGAACGGGCCGCCGCCGAGCAGGCCGCTGCGCAGCGGGCCGAGGCGGCGAAGGCGGCCCGGGAGCGGGCCGCGGCCGAGAAGAAGGCGGTGGAGCAGGCCGCTGCGGCGAAGGTGGCCGCCGAGGAGAAGGCGGCTGCCGAGCGGGCGGTGGCGGAGAAGGCCGCCGTCGAGCGGGCCGCGGCCGAGCGGGTGGCGGCCGAGAAGGCGGCTGCCGAGAAGGCCGCTGAGCAGGCCGCTCGCGCCGCGCGTGCGGCCGAGGAGTCCGCGAACGAGGTCACGGTCGCTACCCCGATCGTGAAGCCGGATCTCTCGAAGCCGGACCTGTCGAAGCCGGATCTCTCGAAGCCGGATCCGCGCAAGGGCTCGCGTACGGACCCGCGTGCCGACCCGCGTACCGACCTCCGTGCCGACGACGCGCCCACCGTCTCGCCCGACGAGGTCACCGTGGCCACGCCGATCGTGAAGGTTCCGGAGCCGGAGGCCGAGACGGCCGTCCTGCCCCAGGTCCGTGAGACGCGCGGCGCCGACGAGACCGCCGTCCTGCCCCCCGTACGGGACACCGAGGAGACCGCCGTCCTTCCTCCCGTACGGGACACCCCGGCGTCCGACCCCGCCGACCGGGTGCCGCAGGGCATCTTCCGGGACGCGCGGGAGGATCGGCACGGCGCCAACGACCGGACCCGTGAGCTGCCCCAGCTCGACGAGAACGGCCGGCCGCGCCACCGCTCCGACTGGGCCGAGGAGACCCCGCTCGACGACCTGCCGACGCTGGCGGACGAGCTGTTCGGACCGCACGACCACGAGGGCCCGCGGGGCCGCCGCTGACCCCCGCCGGGGGCGGCCAGGCGCTCCCGGGGCGTGCCCCTCCGCCGTCCGGCGGGGCTTGTCAGAGGACTGCCCCACAATGGAGGGCGTACCTGAGGAGGGGCAGACATGGCCGTATGGGACGACCTGGTCGGACAGACGCGCGTCGAGGAGCAGCTCGCCGCCGCCGCGCGGGACGCCGACGCGTTCGTCACGGCCCATGCGGCAGGAGAGCCCGAGCCCGAGGCCTCGCAGATGACCCACGCCTGGCTCTTCACCGGTCCGCCGGGATCCGGGGTGAAGACCGCGGCGCGGGCGTTCGCCGCCGCGCTGCAGTGCGTGAGCCCCGACCGGGCGCTCGGCGGCGCGCCGGGCTGCGGGTTCTGCACCGGCTGCCACACGGCACTGGTCGGCACCCACGCCGACATCACCACCGTCACCGCCGTCGGCGCCGTGGTCCGGGTCGAGGACATGCGCGACACCGTCCGCAAGTCCTACACCGCGCCGGCGAACGGCCGCTGGCAGGTCATCCTCGTGGCCGACGCCGAGCGGTTGAACGAGAAGTCGGCCAACGCGGTCCTGAAGGCCGTGGAGGAGCCCGCCCCCCGCACCGTCTGGCTGCTCTGCGCGTCCTCGATCGAGGACGTGCTGCCCACGATCCGCTCCCGCTGCCGCCACCTGAACCTCCGTACGCCCCCGGTGGACGCGGTCGCCGACGTGCTCGTACGGCGCGACGGCATCGAACCGGAGACGGCGTACGCCGCCGCCCGGGCCACCCAGGGGCACATCGACCGGGCCCGGCGGCTCGCCACCGACGAGCGGGCCCGTGCGCGCAGAGCCGCCGTCCTCAAGGTGCCGCTGCGGATCGACGACGTCGGCGGCTGTCTGAAAGCGGCCCAGGAGCTGATCGACACGGCGACGGATGACGCGAACCAGGTGGCGGAGGAGGCCGATACCAAGGAGACGGAGGAGCTGAAGGCGGCTCTCGGCGTGGGCCCCGGCGGGCGGCTGCCGCGCGGCACGGCCGGGGTGATGAAGGACCTGGAGGCGGACCAGAAGCGGCGGAAGAAGCGGACGCAGATCGACAGCCTGGACCTCGCGCTCAGCGACCTGACCGGCTTCTACCGCGATGTCCTCGCCCTCCAGCTGCGCTCGCGCTCGGACATCGCCAACACGGACGTGCGGGACGCGCTCGAGCGGATCGCCCGCGCCACCACCCCGGAGCGGACCCTCCGCCGTATCGAGGCGATCCTGGCCTGCCGCGAGGCCCTCGAACGGAACGTGGCACCGCTGCTCGCGGTGGAGGCCATGACCCTGGCGCTGCGGGGCTGACCGGCGACAGGGGGGAGACGGCACGATTGGACACGATGTGTGCCGGTCCCGATACGCTCCGGGGATGGACTCCAGGCGCTTGCTCCGTACGTCCGCCACGGCCCTCGCGGCCGCCGGACTGATCCTCTCCGGCTGCACGGGGGGAGGCGACGCGGCGGCGTCCCGCACCACGGCGGCCCGTTCCGCCCCGTCGGCCTCACCGGACGCCGAGGCGCTGAGGAAGTTCTACGACCAGAAACTGACGTGGCGTGACTGCGGAGTCGCGGGCTTCCAGTGCGCCACCCTGCGCGCCCCGCTCGACTACGCGAAGCCGGACGGGGACGAGATCAAGCTGGCCGTCTCCCGCGTCCGGGCGACCGGTCCCGGCAAGCGGCTCGGTTCGCTCCTCGTCAACCCGGGCGGCCCCGGCGGCTCCGCCGTCGGCTACCTCCAGGGGTACGCGGGCATCGGCTACCCCGCACCGGTCCGCGCCCGCTACGACATGGTGGCCGTGGACCCGCGCGGAGTCGCCCGCAGCGAGCCCGTCGAGTGTCTGACGGGCCCGCGGATGGACACGTACACGCAGGTCGACCAGACCCCCGACGACACCTCGGAGGTCACCGCGCTGAGCGCCGCCTTCAAGGAGTTCGCGGCGGGCTGTGAGAAGCGCTCGGGGAAGATCCTGCCGCACGTCTCCACCGTCGAGACGGCCCGTGACATGGACGTCCTGCGGGCGGTGCTCGGCGACGCGAAGCTCAGTTACGTGGGGGCGTCGTACGGCACGTTCCTCGGCGCCACCTACGCGGAACTCTTCCCGGACCGGGTCGGCCGCCTCGTCCTCGACGGGGCGATGGACCCCTCGCTGCCGGCGATCGACCTGAACCGCGACCAGACCGCCGGCTTCGAGACCTCCTTCCGGGCCTTCGCCGCCGACTGCGTCCGCCAGCCGGACTGCCCCCTGGGCACCGGCTCGGTCGAGGCGGCCGGCGAGGCGCTGAAGAAGTTCTTCCGCGACGTGGACGCCGAGCCCGTTCCCACCGGCGAGAGCCGTCCGCTAGGCGAGTCGCTCGCCACCACCGGCGTGATCGCGGCGATGTACGACGAGGGCGCCTGGCCCCAGCTGCGCGAGGCCCTGACCCGGGCGATCGGCGGCGAGGGCTCGGGCCTCCTCGCGCTGGCCGACAGCTACTACGAGCGCGAGGCGGACGGCACGTACGCCAACCTCATGTCCGCCAACGCCGCCGTGAACTGCCTGGACCTGCCGCCCGCCTACACGGGCCCCGCCGACGTCCAGAAGGCGGTCCCGTCCTTCGAGAAGGCGTCCCCGGTCTTCGGCAGGGGCCTCGCCTGGGCGGCCCTCAACTGCACCTCCTGGCCGGCCGAGCCCACCGGCCGCCCCCACCGCATCACCGCCGAGGGCGCCGCCCCGATCCTGGTCGTCGGCACCACCCGCGACCCGGCCACACCGTACAAGTGGGCCCAGTCCCTCGCCGGCCAGCTCTCCTCCGGCACCCTCCTGACCTACGAGGGCGACGGCCACACGGCGTACGGCCGGGGCAGCGACTGCATCGACACGGCGATCAACACCTACCTCCTGGAAGGCACGCCTCCGCAAGACGGAAAGCGCTGCTCATAGCCATGATCCGGGGGTGGTCGGAGCACCCCCGGAAACTGTGTAGACTTGGCGGCGCTGCTGCACCCAACATGGGTCTGCACGGCAAGCCGCCTTAGCTCAGTTGGCCAGAGCAACGCACTCGTAATGCGTAGGTCTCGGGTTCGAATCCCGAAGGCGGCTCGGAATTACCCCAGGACTCACTCGCCGTGACCTGGGGTTTTTTCATGCCCGGACGGGTGTGGTTCGTGTGGTCGGAACGCCGTGGGCGGGGGAGCGGCGGGGGCCGACTCCCTTGGTGTGCGCCGTCGTTCCGACAGGTGGGCGGTGGTGGCGGGGGTGGGGTGGAACGCCGTACAACTCCACCTGCAACCGGTTCGCGGAACGAGAGGGCAGCATGAGCAGCACCACAGAAGCCACCGGCGGGCCGACGGGTGAGGGGGAGCTTGTCGTCACCGGGCGGACCCGGCTGCGGCGGATGCGGGAGAAGGGGAGCCACCGGCGGGCCGATCTGGACGCCGTGCTCGCGGCTGGTTTTCTCTGTCACCTGGGCGTTCCCGTCGACGGTACGACGATGGTCGTGCCCACCGCGTACGGCGTGGACGGCGACGCGCTCTACCTCCACGGCTCCGTCGCCAGCCGCAGCCTGGTCCAGGCGCCCGACACCACCGTCTGCGTCACGGTCACCCATGTCGACGGGCTCGTCCTCGCCCGCTCCGTCTTCGAGCACGGGGTCAACTACCGCTGCGCGATGGTCTACGGCATACCCCGGCTCGTGACCGACCCCGAGGAGAAGCTGCGCGGTCTTCGGGCGCTCACCGAGCAGAGCTCCCCGGGGCAGTGGGAGTACGTGCGGCAGCCCAGCCGCAAGGAACTGGCCGCGACCGCCGTCCTCGCGCTCGATCTCACCGAGGCCTCGGTGAAGACGCGGAGCGGCCCGCCCGACGACGGCGACTCCGAGGACGCGGCGCTCGGTCTCTGGGCAGGCGTGCTGCCCGTGGTGACCACCTTCGGCGAGCCGGTCACCGACCCCGTGCTTCCTCCGGACCTCACGCCGCCCGCCCATGTGGCCTCGCGTGCGGGGCGGGTCCTGGGGGAGTGACCTCACGCTGTCGCTCCGGATCCCGCTCGGGCATCTCCTCGGCCGCCTGCAGCCGGTGCCGGGCCCGGGCGGCGAGCCGGCGGGCCGCCACCGGGGTGTGGCCCAGGGCGGGGGCGATCTGCTCGTAGGGGACCTCGAACTCGTCGTGCAGGACGAACGCCAGCCGCTCCGGGGGCGTCAGGCCGGGGGTCAGCCGGTCGAGGGGTGCCCGGGGGCGCGGGCGCTCTGCCGTGGATCTCTCCGCGTCCTGTGCGACCCGTGGGTCCTGTGCGTCCTGTGCGTCCTGTGGTTTCTGTGGTTCCTGTGCGGCGGCCCATGGGTCCCAGGAGCGGGCGCGGTGCGCCTCCCGGGCCCGGAGCCGGGTCAGGCATTCCCTCGCCACGGCGGTCGTCGGATCGTCCGGCCGGTGCCAGGCACTCCTCGCGTCCTCCACCGCCTCGTCCGCCTCGGGGAACGTGCCCAGCAGGCGGTGCGCCATCGCCCGCAGCAGCGGGCGACGGCGCTCGAAGACGGCGTCGGGGCCGGTGGAGCCGTGTTCGTCAGCCACGGGATACGACCTCCGTCAGGCAGGTGTCTCGGCCGGTCTCCGCCCGGCAGGTGCCTCGGTCAGTCGCCGTGGCCCGTGCCTCCGCTTCCGAAGCCTCCGCTGGAGATCCCGCCCCACTTGCGCTTCTCCTCGGACGGCGGGTCGGGTGACGTCTCCGTACCCGACGTACCCGCGTTCTTGAGCTGGTACGGCATGAGCCGGTGTTCGCCGTCCGTCTGCGGCATCTCGGCGGGCCTGCGGTACTCGGACACCTCACCGGGCGGCCGCTCGGTCTCCGGCCGGTGCGGCTGTTCGTCCGGCTTGGGCGGACGCGACTCGCGGTCACGGACCCGGAACCCGAGCCACACGGCCGCGATCAGGACGAAGACGACGACGAGCCCGGCGAGGAACTGCCCGAGGCCTGACTGCCAGACCCCCGCGGCCATGGTCTGGGCTGCGCTGAGAGTGTTCATACAAGGGGATTACCCGATTCCACTTCTTTGGATGCGTCGGGCGGGGCTCCTCGAAAAATTATTGAACAGGCGCTGAAACATTTGCCTCCCCCCACCGCGTCAATGAGGTGTACGGCGACCACACCCCGTGACCGCGAGGGAAAGGAGGGGCATGAGAAAGTCCCGCGCGGACGAGTTCCAGGAGTTCGCCTCCGCACGCACGGGCCATCTGTTCCGCTCGGCATGCCTGCTGACCAGCGGGGACACCCATCTCGCCGAAGACCTCACCCAGGAGACGCTCGGCCGCATGTACGCCCTGTGGGGCCGCATGGCACGGATCGGCAACCCCGCCGCGTACGCCCAGACCGTGCTCGTCCGCACGTTCCTCAGCCACCGGCGCCGCCGCTCCGCCACCGAGCGCCCGCTCGGCGAACTGCCCGACCGCGCCCCCGACACCGGCGAGGACCCGGCGCTCCGGATCGCACTGCTCGACGCGCTGGCCGGACTCGCACCCAAGGACCGGGCGGTCGTGGTGCTGCGGTACTGGGAGGACCGCAGCATCGAGGAGACCGCCGACGCCCTGCACGTCAGCTCCGCGGCGGTACGCACCCGCTCCGTGCGGGCGCTCGGGAAGCTGCGGCAGCGGCTCGGCGGGAGCCTCACGGAGTTCGCCACCCGCTGACGGCATCCGCGTGCTGATGGTTTCCCGCGCCTGCCGACCGCTCCCCTGCTTGCTGACAGACCCCACGCCCGCCGGCGGTTCCCCGCCTGCCGGTGCCTCCCACGCCCGCTGACAGTTCCCACGCCTGTCGGCAGCCCTTCTGCCATCCACCACGACCGGAGACGGTGAATTCGACATGCCCCAGAACGCAGACCCCCAGCACGAGGGATTCGAGGAGGAGCTCGGCGCGGTCCTGCGCCGCGCCGGCGACGGTTTCGCCGTCGACGACCGGCGCGAGCTGGTCGCCGGCGGGCTCCAGCGCGGCCGGCGCCGCTTGGTCCGCCGCCGCCTCGCGGTGACCGGCGGCGTCCTCGCGCTCGCCGCCGTCGGCATCGGCGGGGCGTACGGCGGCTCGCTGCTCTCGCCCGCCGCCGGGCCCGACCAGGTCTCCGTGGCCGCCGGCCCCAAGACCCCCAAGCCGACCTCCGCCACGGAGCAGCCCGCGTCCACGACGAAGAAGCCCCCCCAGGCCCAGATCCCGGTCAAGGACCTCGCCGCCGTCCTCAAGGCCCACACCCCCGCGGGAACCTGGGAGATCGACGACCTCGACGGCAAGGGCCAGTCCGTCCGGGGCGTCTACGACGACGGCAAGGGCAAGGCGGGCGTCACCGTCGGTCTCTACCGTGCCTCCGGCACCGGCGAGGCGGGCGCCGACCAGGTGACCTGCCCCTCGAAGGCCCTCGTCCCCCACGACGGCTGCGTGAGCGAGCGCCTGCCGAACGGGGCACGGCTCATGGTCCTCCAGGGGTACGAGTACCCCGACAAGCGTGAGGAGACCAAGCTGTGGCGGGCGGTCCTGCTCACCAAGGACGGCTTCCTCGTCGACGCGAGCGAGTACAACGCCGCCGCCGAGAAGGGCGCCGCGATCAGCCGCGAGAACCCGCCCTTCAGCCCCGCCCAGCTGAAGGCCCTGGTCACCACCGACGCCTGGCGCCCGTACCTGAAGCAGCTCCCCGTCGAGCCGAAGACGAAGAGGCCCGGCGGCGCCGACGTCCCGCAGCCGCCCGCCCAGCCCAGCGGAGCCGCCATGCAGGCAGCCCTGCGCTCCCTCCTCCCCCAGGGCCTCACCGTCGTCGACAAGGGAGCGGGCGACGGCCACGCCTTCGCCGTCGTCGACGACGGCAAGGGGAAGAGCTTCGTCGGGGTCAACGTCCAGCCGGACATGTCCGACGTGAGGGGCGAGCTCTTCGGCAGCGGGGACGTCACCACGCTGCCCGACGGCCGCCTGGTCAAGCTCACCCAGCAGCCCGGTGAGAAGGGCGGCGCGGGTGTCGTCTGGTGGACCGCGGACACCATCACGCCGGACGGCTTCCGGGTCGTCGTCTCCGCCTTCAACACCGGCGCCCAGCACGAGGCCGCCACGCGCGCCGAGCCCGCGCTGACGATGGAGCAGCTGAAGACGCTCGCGCTGAGCCCCAAGTGGCAGAAGCTGCCGCTGAAGTAGGCGAGTAGTCGATCGACGGGGGAGACGCGGCGGTACGGGGGGGGCGGGCGCCCACCACCCGTACCGCCCGCCGCCATGTCCGGCGCGCGGCGCCCCTACTTCGCGTCCGCGTACCGCTCGACCGTGGCCGTCGTGAACGGGAACCGCACCGGTGTCTCCCCGAACGCGATCCGCCCCGCCTCGTCCCCGGCGCCCCGGATCGCCTCCGTGACCGCCTCCGTCTCCTCCGCCGGGCAGTGCACGATCACCTCGTCGTGCTGGAAGAACACCAGCTCCGCCCGCATCCCCGCAAGGGACCGCCGCAGCGCCGCCAGCATCAGCAGCGCCCAGTCGGCCGCGCTGCCCTGCACCACGAAGTTACGGGTGAACCGGCCCCGCGCCCGCGCGTTCCCCGAGGCGTACCCGGGGACGAACTCGCCCTCCTCCGCCGCCGGTTCACCGCCCTCCTGCGGCAGGCCCGCCTCCTCGTCCTCGCCCGCGCCGACCGCCCGGGGGCTGGTTCTCCCCAGCCAGGTCCGCACGAGCCGGCCCTCCTCGCCCGCCTTCGCCGCGTCGTCGACATACGCCACCGCGCGCGGGAAGCGGCGTCGCAGCGCCGCCAGGTTCTTCAGGCCGTCACCGCTCGTCTGCCCGTAGATCGCGCCGAGGAGCGCGATCTTGGCGTGGTCGCGGTCGCCGGAGAAGGCCCGGTCCGAGAGGCGGGTGTAGAGGTCGTCGGGGTGCCCCGCCACCTCCATCAGGCCGGGGTCCCGGGAGATCGCGGCCAGCACCCGCGGCTCCATCTGGTCGGCGTCGGCCACCACCAGGCGCCAGCCCGGATCCGCGACCACCGCTTGCCGGATCACCTTCGGGATCTGCAGGGCCCCGCCGCCGTTGGTCGTCCAGCGCCCGCTGACCGTGCCCCCAGGCAGGTACTCCGGCCGGAAACGCCCGTCCCGCACCCAGTCCTGGAGCCACGACCAGCCGTGCGCCGTCCAGATCCGGTACAGCTTCTTGTACGCGATCAGCGGCTTCACCGCCGGATGGTCCAGCTCCTCGAGCTCCCAGCGGCGCGTGGATCTCAGCCGGACACCGGCCTGCGCGAAGGCCTTCACCACGTCGGCGGGCAGGTCCGGCCGGACCCGGCGGCCGAAGGCCGCGGACACCTCGTCTGCCAGCTCCGCGAGACGGCGCGGCTCGCCACCGCCCGCGTACCGCTCGCCGAGCAGCTCGTGCAGCAGGTCCCGGTGCACGTCCGCCCGCCACGGCAGCCCCGACCGGTGCATCTCGGCCGCCACCAGCATCCCCGCCGACTCGGCGGCCGTGAGCAGCCGCATCCTGCCCGGGTGCTCCGCCCGGTCGTGGCGGCGCAGCTGCTCGGCGTAGACCGCGAGGAGACCGTCGAAGGGGACGGAGACCACCGGCCTCGGCTCGAAGAGCGAATCCTGCGAACCGGGCTCGGCAACGCGCTGCGGCGGATCGGGCGGCACCGGGCCGTTCCGCAGGCGCGCCAGGGCCGCCGCCGCCGAACGCGGTTCGCCGAGCCGGCCCTCGTGGCCCAGGAGCAGCTGCTCCGCGTCCTCCATGTCGTAACACCGCTCGACCCGCACTCCGGCGGCGAGCAGCCGGGGATACACCTCGGGCGTCGACCGCCACACCCAGCGGGTCACCTCGGGCCGCGCCCGCACGGCCTCGACCAGGTCCGGTTCGCGCCGCACCTCGGCCGCGGGCAGCCCGTCCGGGCCGAGGGGGACGAGCAGCGCCCCGTCCCCCTCGGCCTCGGCCGCCAGCGCCCACCTCTCGCTCATGGGTACGAGTCTGGCACCCCCCACTGACAGCGCCCGGGAGCCGAGCCGCGCGGCCTGGCGCCGCTGGAGTCGCGGCCCGGACTGCCCTGCGTACGGCGCCCCGGAGGCGCGGCTTCCGACGTGGGCGCCCACCTGGCGGGCCGGGTCCGGGGATGGCTCAGCGCCGTGGTCCGGTTGTGCCCACCCGTTCCGCCCTTGCGGAACAGATGCCCACAACCTGGGGTCGGGTGCCCACAACCTGGGGCCGGGGCCGGGCTACGCCGCCGCGTGGAACAGGGCCGCCGCCTCTCCCCGTGAGTCGACGCCCAGTTTGTTCAGGATGTTCGCGACGTGGAACTTCACCGTCGACTCGCTGATGTGCAGCTCCTCGGCGATCCGCCGGTTGCGGTGACCGAGGGCCAGGTGCCGCAGGACCTCCACCTCCCGCCCGCCGAGACCGGCCAGCGGGTGCGCCGCCTCGACCGGTGCGGCCGGTGCCGCCAGCGGGATCACCGCCGTGATCGTCGTGCCCCAGCCGGGGACGGCGTCCATGTCGAGCCGTCCGCCGAGCACCTCGAGCCGGTCCCGGATCGTGCCCGCCCCCAGGTCGCAGGGGGCGAGCGCGCCCGCGCCGTCGTCCCGTACGGACGCCCGCAGTTCGTGTTCGGTCAGCTGCCAGCCGACGTGGATCCGCCGCACCGAGTCCTGTTCCAGCACGATCAGGAGCAGGGACCGGACGATCGCCCGCGCGCTGTGCGCCACGTCCGCCGCGAGCGACCGGTCGGAGTCCGGGGCCCCGAGGCCGAGCCGGACCTGGCTGTGCCGCAGCATCGGCCGCAGCTCGCCGGCGAGCCGCTCGAAGGCGTCCTGGGCGGGTTCCTCCGCGAGCGCCCGGTCCCGCCGCTGCTCGGCCCGCATCTCGATCAGCGCGGTGGCGGCCAGGTCGGTCGCGGTCGTCCGGGCCGTCGTGTCGTCGAGGGCGCGGCTCCGCAGCACCCCGAGGACGCCGGAGAGCACCGCCGTGTGCGAGGTGGTGAGTTCCGCGATCACCCGGGCCCGGGTGTCGGCCGCCGCCCGCGAACGGGCGAGGGCGCCCGGCAGGGCCTCCGTCGCGAACCGGTCGAAGTGGCTGGACACCAGGTCCCACAGGGCCTGCGCCACGGTGAGCGCGGCCGCGTCCACGGGGGCGGCGCCGTCCTCCCGTACGAGCACGAGCACGGCCCCGCGCGCGGTCGCGTGGCTCGTGACGGCGACCACCTCCCGCTCCCGGCCGCCGATCGTCGCCGTGCCCTGCCAGGGGCTTCCCGGCACGCCTGCCGCGAGCAGCGGCGCCAGTTCGGCGACGGTCAGCAGCTCCGTACCGCCGAGTGCCTTGAAGGGGGAGTGGGCGCAGTGGGTGGAGAGTTCGGCCGCGTCCACGTGAGGGACGAGGGGGGCGAGGGCCGCCGAGACCTTGGGGAGGATCTCCCCGAGCGGCTGCCGGATGATCTCGTACGCGGTGGTCAGCGTGAGCGCGTCCATACGGGGAGCGTACGCGCGCGTGGACCGGCCGCGGCTGGTCTTTCGGGTAGGTGGGACTGGCCGTTGGGAGGGCGGGGAGCGGGTGGCCGAGGGCGCAGTCTTGATCACGTCGAAGAGCGGCGAACGTGAACGGGCAGCAGTGGAGGCTGAGATGGAAGCGATCGTGTACGAGGAGTTCGGTGGCCCCGAGGTGCTGCGCCACGCGACCGGTGTCGCCGTACCGCAGCCGGGTCCCGGCGAGGTGCGCGTGAAGGTCGCGGCCGTCGGGGTCAACCCGGTGGACTGGAAGCGCCGTTACGGCTGGGTCGAGGAGTTCTACCCGACGACCTTCCCGGCCGTCCCGGGCCTGGAGTTCGCCGGCACCGTGGACGTGCTGGGCGAGGGCGTCACCGGTCTGGCCGTCGGCGACGAGGTGCTCGGCTGGACGAAGACCGGCGCCTACGCCGAGTACGCCATCGCCGACATCGTCGTCCCCAAGCCCGCCGGGCTCTCCTGGGCGGCCGCCGCGAGCCTCCCCGTGGCGGCGGAGACGGCGCAGCGCGTCCTGGACCTGATCGGCGTAAGGGAGGGCGAGACGCTGTTCCTGCACGGCGCGGCGGGCGTCGTCGGCTCGGTGGGCGTCCAGCTCGCCGTCGCGGCGGGGATCACGGTGATCGGCAGCGCGTCCGAGTCCAACCACGCGTATCTGCGCGGGCTCGGCGCGGTCCCGGTGGCGTACGGGGAGGGCCTCGCCGACCGGGTCCGCGCCGCCGCCCCCGACGGCGTCGACGCGGTCTTCGACGCGGCGGGACACGGTGTGCTGCCGGTCGCGATCGAGCTCCTCGGCGGGGAAGGGGTGGCACGGAAGGAGCGGATCGCGACGATCGCGGCGACGGACGCGGCGGAGTACGGGATCACCTTCTCCGGGGTCCTGGGCGACCCGGACGCCGTACGGGCCGGGCTCACGGCCCATGCCCGGCAGGCGGCGGAGGGCAGCCTCGCGGTCCGGCTCGCCGACACGCTGCCGCTGAAGGAGGCCGCACGCGCCCAGGAGTTGAGCGAGTCGGGCCATGCGCGGGGCAAGCTGGTCCTCGTTCCGTGACACCGGCGGGCGCGGCGGGGAGGTGAGAGGATCCCTCCGCCGTGAGTGCCGGCTCCGACCGTGGAAGGCGATGACGATGTACGCGATACCCCTGGGGGACGCCGGCGCGGAGCTGCGCCCGCTCGAACCGTGGCAGGCCGAGGAGTTCCTGGCCCACATGGACCGGGGGCGCGAGTTCATCGGCGCCCGCAACGGACTCCCCGACGTCGTCACCGACCTGGAGTCGAGCCGCGCCTTCCTCCGTCTGTACGCGGAGAAGACGGCCACCGACACGGGCCGCATCCACGGGATCTGGTCCGACGGCACCCTCGTCGGCGCGGTGATCCTCCGGAAGCTGGACACCCGCGACGGCACGGCCGAGGCGGGCTGCTGGCTGGAACCGGCGGCCGTCGGCAAGGGCCTGGTGACCCGGGCGGCGCGGATGCTCATCGACTGGGCGATCGAGGTACGGGGGATCCACCGGGTGGAGTGGGTGGTCTCCTCCGACAACGAACCGAGCATCGCCGTGGCCCGACGCCTCGGCATGAGCAGGGACGCGGTCCTGAAGGAGAGCTACCCCTACCGGGGCAGGTGCCACGACGAGGAGATCTGGTCGGTCCTGGCACCGGAGTGGAGGGCGGCGAAGTCCGTGCCGGGGGCGGTTGCGGGGGAGGGGCCGGCGGGGGTGGAGCCGACGGGGGGCTGAGGCGGCGCGCCGGGGCGCGTTGTGTGGGCGGGGCGGTGACCCGGCTCCGACCCCGGTCACCGTCCCGTCCGTCCACCTTCGCCGCTCAGCGCGTCAGGCGCCACGCGGGAAGGGCCGACGCGGCGACCGCGACCGTCGCGCACACCCCCGCCGCCGCGCCGACCGTGCCCCAGGGCAGGGCGAGGGCCACCGGTGCGGACAGGGCGGCCAGGCCTGCGCCCAGGGTGCCGAGGACGAGGGCGGTCACCGCGAGGCCGAGCACCGTTCCGATCGCGACGGCGAGCGTCGCCTCGCCCGTCACGACCCGCAGGATCTGGGCCCGGGTGGCTCCGGCCAGCCGCAGCGAGGACAGTTCCCCGCCGCGTACGGAGGTCGCCATCAGCAGGGTGTTGGCCAGGCCGATCACCGTGTAGACGAGCGCGATGCCGAGCACGAGGAGCAGGCCGAGCCGGGTCTGCGGGCTGCCGGTCGACGCACGGTCGGCCTCTGCCCACGCGTCGGCGGTCCTGACGGTGCCGCCGCTCGCCTCCAGCGCCCGCACGGTCGCGGCCGCGCCGCCGCCCCGTGCCTCGATCCGGTCGGGGGCGGAGCCGGGGGCGTTCGCCCGGGTGACGTACGGCCCGTTGTCGCCCGTCCCCAAGGCGAGGACGGCCGCCACCCGGAGCCGTACCGGACCGGTCCCGTCCGCGCGCCAGACCTCGACGGTCTCGCCCACCCGGCGCCGCTCGAACTCCTCGTTGACGACGATCGACCGGTCGTCGAGGTCCCGCAGGTCGCCGGCGACCACGGGCAGCCGGGCGAGCTCGGCGAAGGCCGCCGGGTCGGTGACCGCCCGCGCCCCGTACTTCACGACGGCCTCTGCCCCGTCCCGTACGAAGAGGGAGGTCGCCCCGCTCGCGGACACGACCGCCCCGGGCGGCGCCGTCACCGGCTTCAGGCCCGCGCCGGCCACGACGTACCGGGCGGTCGTCTGCTCCCGCGCCTCGACCCCCTTCGCCTTCGTGACGCTCGTCGCCGAGCCGAAGAGCGTCCCGGCGAGCGCCACGGTCACGAGGACGGGAGCGGCGACGGCGGCGGTACGGCGTACGGAGGCCGCGCTGTTCTCCCGTACCAGCGTCCCCACGGCCCCCCGCAGCCGCAGCAGCCGGGCCACAGGCCGGACGAGCAGCGGGGAGAGCAGGGCGACGCCGGTGATCAGGAGCATCGGAAGCGTCGTGTACGTCTTCCGCTTGAGCAGCGCGGACGGATCGGTGGCGTACGTCCAGACGAGGAGCCCGAGGCCGGACAGGAGCAGTCCCGTGCCGAGCAGGGCGCGGCCGAGGGGCAGGGTGTCGGCGTCGACGTCCGCCTCGCGGAGCGCCGCCGCCGGACCCACCTTCCCGGCGCGACGGGAGGCGGCCACCGCCCCGGCGAGGGCGACGGTCACCCCCGTCCAGAACGCGGTGTGGAAGGGCCAGACCGCCCCGCCGACAGCGAACCACTCGGGTGCCAGACCGCCGCCGACGAGGGTCCTGGCGAGCAGGGGCGCGCCCAGGGCGCCGAGCGCGCAGCCTGCGGCGGAGGCGAGCACCCCGAGGGCCGTGGCCTCGGCGAGGAGGAGCCTGCGGATCTGTCCTGGGGTGGCTCCGGCGGTTCTGAGCAGCCCGAACTCGCGGCGGCGCAGCGCCACGGCGAACGCGAAGGTGGAGGCGACGACGAAGACCGAGACGAAGGCGGTGACGCCGCCGGAGGTGCCGAGGAGGGCGTTGAGGGCGACGAGCGCTTCGGCGTCCCGCTCCGGGTCGGGGTCCGCGAGCCGCCGATCGTCGCCGGTGAGGACCTGGGCACGGTCGCCGACGAGCGCGCGCACCTCGGCGGCGGGGGCGTCTACGCCGACGGCGTCGGGGCCGGTGGAGGCCGATCCGGCGGAGCTCGATCCGGCGGAGCTCGATCCGCCGGAGGTCGATGCGGCTGAGGCGGCTCGGTCTGACGTTGCCGCTCCGTCCGACGTCGCCACGGGCGCCGTCGTGACGGTCCAGCGGGCGCGGAGTTCACGGAGCACTTCGCTGTCCACAGGCTGTGGACGGTCGAGCCGCTGCGCCACGGAGACGGTGCGCGGCCCGCGCCGCACGTCGAGCGTCAGCCGGTCCTGGCCCTGCACGACGACGGGCGACGAGGCGAACCGCTGAGGAGAACGCTCGGGCGCGTCAAAGGTGGCGGAGAGGCCGAGCCCCATGGTGGTGAGCAGCCCCACGCCGAGGGCGAGGGCGACGAACCCGCCGAGGAAGGAGGCCCAGCGGGCCCGGAGCCCGGACATGACGACGGTCAGCACGAGAGCCTCCCTACGGCAGCACCAGCCGCAGCGGCCGGCGCGGTCCCCGGCCGGGACCCCGCCTCCGTCTCCAGCGCCGTCATCCGCGCCGCGACCCTCTCCACCGTCGGGGAGGGCAGCTCGCCCGCCACACGGCCGTCCACCAGGAACACCACCCGGTCCGCGCGGGCCGCCGCCACCGGGTCGTGGGTGACCATCACGATCGTCTGACCGTCCCGGTCGACCAGCTCCCGCAGCATGCCGAGCACCTCGCGGCTCGTCGTCGAGTCGAGCGCGCCGGTCGGCTCGTCGCCGAAGAGCACGGCGGGCCTGGTGATCAACGCGCGGGCGATCGCGACCCGTTGCTGCTGTCCGCCGGAGAGCTCGCCGGGCCGGTGCCGTTCCCGTCCCGCGAGCCCGACGCGGGCCAGTGCCTCCCGTACCTCCGTACGCGACGGACGACGGCCGGCGAGCCGGAGCGGCAGGGCCACGTTCTGCGCGGCGGTCAGGGAGGGCAGCAGGTTGAAGGCCTGGAAGACGAAGCCGATCCGGTCCCTCCGCAACAGGGTCAGACGCCGCTCGCTCAGCCCTTCGAGCGCGGTGCCGCCGACCTCCACCCGTCCGGCGGTGGGCCGGTCGAGACCGGCCGCGCACTGCAGCAGCGTGGACTTGCCGGAGCCCGAAGGCCCCATGACGGCGGTGAAGGTCCCGGTCAGGAAGTCGAGGTCGACGCCGTCGAGGGCGCGGACCTCCCGGTGGTGCCGGGTGAGCCCCCGGAGCCGTACGGCGGTGGCGGTGGCGCTGGCAGCGGTCGTGGTCATGGCTCAAGCGAACCGTTTCCGCCGCCGCCGATCACGACCACTGCCGGGCGTCCGGAAGGTAGGCCTGGCCCTACCCCTCCCGTACGGCCTTCACGAACACGTCGAGCGCGTCGAGGGGTTCGCGACCGCCGAGCAGCGCCCGCAGATCGCTCGCGATCCCCGTACCGTCCATGAAGCCGTGGGCGATGGCCGAGTACGTGCTCGCCAGCATCGGCACCTGGAAGGGCACGGCCCCGGAGGCGGCGACGGCGGCGCGGGCGTCCGCGAGCGTGCCGGGGGCGTACGTGGCACCCAGGGCCGCCGCGAGGTCGGCGCCGCCGAGGGGGCGCTCGCCCACGAGCTCGTACACCCGGTTCCGGTGGGCCGCCGGGTCCGTCGCCACGGACACCGCGATGTCGGCGAGGTCGGCGCGGGCGACGGCGGCGAGCCGGCCCTCGCCGAGGGGGCCGGTGATGCGGTTGTCGGCGTCGGGCGTGGCGATCCAGGTGAGGAACTCGGCGTAGAGGCCGTTGCGGAGGATCGTCCAGTCGAGGGTCGTGGAGCGCCGCAGCCGCCGCTCGGTCCAGCGGTGCGCGAGCGCGTACGTGAGGTGGTCGCCGTCGCCGGAGAGGCTCGTGTAGACGACGTGCCGGACGCTCGCCCGCTCGGCGGCGGAGATCGCGGCCCCGTGGCGGGCGACGACCGTGTCGTCCTCGCCGTAGCCGGCGGATATCAGCAGCAGCGTGTCCACCCCGGCGAAGGCCGCCGGGAGGGTCTCGGGCGCGTCGAAGTCGAGGCGGCGGGTGCCGGGCAGCCCCGCGCGCGTACCGAGGACGACGTCGGCACGGCCGGCGAGCCGTTCGGCGACGAGCGAGCCGAGGGCGCCGGAGACGCCGGTGACGAGCAGCATGGTTTCCCCCAAGGGTCGTGATGGCTGAGACCATCGTGGGGGGACGGGGAAGATCGCGGAAGGAGGCACATTGATGTCGGAGGGGCACACGGAGGTAACCACCGAGCCCTTGGTGAGCTGTGCCGAGGACTGCGGGGTACGGGACGTGCAGGACCGGCTCGGCGACAAGTGGAGCGTGTTCGTCGTCGTCGAACTCGCCGCCGGGGCGAGGCGGTTCAGGGAACTGCAGCGGCTTGTCACGGGCATCTCGCAGCGGATGCTGACCCTGACGCTGCGCCGCCTCGAACGGGACGGCCTCGTCTCGCGGACGGTGTACCCGACGACGCCGCCGCAGGTGGAGTACGCACTGACGGAGACCGGGCGCAGCATGACTCACCTGATCAAGCAGCTCGTGGACTGGTCGCTCGACCACCGCGCGGTGATCGCCCGCTCGCGCGAGCAGTGGGACGCGAGGGACGCGGGAGGCCCGACGACGGAGACGGCGAGGGGCGCGACGAGGGGTACGGAGTGAGTACGGGCGACGGTACGGCCATCGACAAGGCCTTCGAGGCGCTGTACGCGAGCGACGACGGGTCGCTCGACACGGCGGCGTCGCTGCTGGCCGCCGACCCCGGCGCCGACGCCGAACTGACCCGGCGCGGTGAGGAGTTCGTCCGGACGCTGTGGACGCGGGGCTGGCAGCCGGCCGACATCGTCCGGATGGCCCGCCGGGACCTGTCGGACGACCACCTCCGGGTCCTCACCGGCCTGATCCTGGGCGAGATGGCCCGGTACGGGACGCTGCCGCGCCGCTGGCGGGCCCAGCTCGACGAGCTCGACGCCTCCCCCGGCCGGCCGACGGACCGCTTCTCGTACGCGACGACTGTCCTGGAGCTGTACCGGCTCCTGGTCCGGCTGCCGCGCCTGGACGCCGTCGGCCCCGTCCCCGGCGAGGCCCTGCCGCCGGCGGCGGCCGGCGAGCCCCGGATGCTCACCCGGATCAGGGCGCTGCTCGCGAAGGCGGAGGCGACCGGCTACCCGGAGGAGGCGGAGGCGCTCACCGCCAAGGCCCAGGAGCTGATGGCCCGCCACAGCCTGGACGAGGTGACGCTCGCGGCGGGCGCGCCGTCGCCGGAGACGCCGGGGGCGATCAGGATCGGCGTGGAACCGCCGTACGAACAGGCGAAGGCGATCCTGCTGGACGCGGTGGCGACGGCGAACCACTGCCGGGCCGTGTGGAACGAGACGTACGGCTTCTCCACGGTGATCGGCTTCGAGGCGGACCTCGACCCGGTGGAGCTGCTGTACACGTCGCTGCTCGTGCAGGGCACGGCCGCGATGACGCGGGCGGAGGCGGAACAGCGGGCCGGCGGGCGCAAGCGCACGAAGTCCTTCCGGCAGTCCTTCCTCCTCGCGTACGCGAACCGGCTCGGCGCGCGCCTCTCGGCGACGTCCCGGCGGGTCTCCGCCGAGACCCCGACCCTCCTCCCGGCCCTCGCCTCCCGCGACCTCGCGGTCACCACCCGCACGGACGAACTCTTCCCGGAAACCCGCGCCACGCGGGTGCGTGCGGCCTGGGACGAGGCGGGCTGGACACACGGCGCGTCGGCGGCGGACAGGGCCGGCCTGCACCCGGGACGACGAAGGCTGCGGGGATAGAGCCGTAGGGGAGCGGGCAAGGCGTCGGGCGCGGGCTGGCCCGGCGGCAGAGCGGGCGGCCGGGCCAGGCGTCGGGCACGGGCTGGCCCGGCGGCAGAGCGGGCGGCGAAATGACCGGCTATGCCCCGATCGCGGATACGCTCGGGCCATGAGCTGGCTCCGGGCCTTGAGGGAGACCGCCCGCTCCGGGCTCACCGTCGAGCGGCGGCGGCTCGACCCCATCATCGCCGCCCGCGCCGCCCTCGGGCTCGCCCTCGTCGTCGGCTTCTCGCTCGCCCTCTTCGGCCCCGCCGTCGCCGCCGCCTCCGCCTTCGGCGCCTTCCAGGCGGCCATCGCCACCTTCCAGCGTTCCTGGCGCCCCCGCCCCACCCTCGCCCTCGCGTCCGGCGCCAGCCTCGCCGTGTCGACCTTCTTCGGCTACCTCACGGGCGCCCACGACGGCCTCTTCCTCGCCCTGCTGCTCGCCTGGACGTTCCTGTCCGGCCTCGTCTGGGCCGCCGGCCCCACCGCAGGCATCATCGCCTCCTCCAACGTGGCGATCATGCTGGTGACGGTCACCCTCCCCACCTCGGTGGCGACCGCCGCAGGCCACGCCGTCATGATCTTCGCGGGCGGTGTCGTCCAGGCCGCCCTGGTCGTCCTCCTCCCGGTCCGCCGCTGGGGCGCCCAGCGCGACGCCCTCGCGGACGCGCTCGCCGCCGAGGCGGACTACGCGCGCCGCCTCCGCCACGACCCGGTGGCCCCGTTCGATCCCGTACCGCTCATGACGGCCCGCAGCGCGGCCGCCGTGACGCCCCGCCAGGCCCGCCGCCGACCGGCGGAGCTGCACGGGGCGCGAGGGCTCGCGGAGCGCATCCGTCCGGTGCTCGCCTCCCTCGCCGATCCGGCGGTCGGCGTACCGGAGGAGGGCCCGGAGCGGGAACGGGTGCGGGAGCTGCTCGCGGCCGCCGGCGCGGTCCTGGACGCCGCCGCGCACGCGATCCGGCACGGCGAACCGGTCGTCCTCCCTCCGCCCGCCGTCGCCGCCCTCCGCACCCCGGACACGGGCGCGATCCTCACCGGCCCGTCCCGCCGCGCCGCCGTCCGTCTCGCCGCGCTGCTCGGTGACGTCGTCGAGACGGCGGAGCCGAGGACGGAGACCATGGCGACGCGCGGGCACGGCACCACGCCCGCCGCCCGCTCCCGCCCCACCCTCGTCCGGCTCACGCCGATCGTCGCGGCGAAGGTACGGGCCGAACTGCGCCGGGACTCCCCGATCCTGCGCCACGCGATCCGCGTCTCGGCGGTCACGGGCACCGGCTATCTCCTCGGGGCGGTGCTCCCCCTCGGGCACGGCTACTGGGCGCCGATGGCCTCGGTGATGGTCATGCGCCCGGACTTCTCGCAGACGTACGCGCGCTCGGTGGCACGGTTCGGCGGCACGCTGGTCGGGGTCGCCCTGGCGACGGCGGTCGTGCGGTTCGCGCACCCGGGCACGTACCTGTCGGCGGCGCTCGCGGTGGTGTGTGCCTTCGCGATGTACCTGCTGATGCGGACGGGGTACGCGGCAGGCCAGGTCTTCGTCGCCGCGTACGTCGTGTTCCTGCTCGGCATGGAGGGCGCGGGCCTGACCCAGACCGTACGGGACCGGGTGACGCTGACCTTGCTCGGCGGGCTCCTCGCGATGCTGGCGTACGCCGTCTACCCGGCCTGGGAGACCCCCCGGCTGCGGGGCCGGCTCGCGGACTGGCTGGCGTCGGTCGGGCGGTACGCGGCCGTCGTCACCGCGCGGTACGCCGACCCGGCGGGGACGGGCAGCCCCGACGTACGGGAGGCGCTCCTGAACACCCGCGAGGCCCGGGTCGCCTGGCAGGAGGCGGTGGACCGCGCCACGCACGAACCGGTACGGCACCGGGGCCTCTCGCACGCGGCGGCGGAGCAGGCCGGCCACGCGCTCGCGGAGTTCGGGCGGGTGGCCATGCTCATGGAGGCACACCTGCCGGAACGCGGCGCTCCGCCCGTGCCGGCCGCCGCGGCCCTCGCGGAGTCCCTCCGCCGGGCGACGGAACGCGGTGCGAAGGAGGTACGGGAGCGCAGGGAGCCGCACTGGGACGACCTGCGCGAGACGCTGGAGGCCTGGTCGGACGACCCGCCGGACCACTTCCTGCTGCACAAGGGCGCCGTGCTGCTCCTGGAGGCCCTGGACGAGGTCACGACGGCGCTGACGGACTCCACGCGCGCGCGGTGAGCCGGACACGTTCTGTTCGGATCGGATGGGGCGAGCACGTCATCCGGACGGGGCGGAACGGGAGTTGGTAGGGGTGAGGGCCGCGGACGCTCGCTGCCCGGGGAGACATCGAACCCCGATCCACCGATCCCAGGAGCAACCAGATGAAGAAGTACCTGCTCGCCGCGGCCGGCGTCGTGGCCGCGGCGGTGATCGCGGCACCGGCGGCCGTGGGGGCAGCGTCCGCCGAGACCTCCGCCGCGTCCCGGCCCGCCGCTCCGGCCCCGGCGCAGGCCGTCCCCGCGAAGGTCACCCCGGTCAAGGCCGTCACGCCCGCCCCGGGCCCGGTCCTCACCGTCCGTCCCGGAGAACGCGTCGACGCCGGCCAGGGGTACACCGTGTGGCTGACGAGGGAGGGCAAGCACTGGACCGGACCGGACGGTTACGAGAACTTCCGCAGCGTGGTCGACGGCAACATCGACCGCTCTCAGCCCGGAGTGAGCCACCAGAGCGAGGGGGACGCGTCGGGCGTCTTCCACTCGGGCCTCTACTACGGCACCCGTGACGCGGGCCGCGTCGAACTGACCGACGCCGAGGGCCACAAGACCGTCGCCACCCTCATCGCGCTGCCCGGCCGCCCCGACTGGGGCGTCTGGTACGCCCACACCGGGCCGTCGGAGGGCAACCAGGGCGGCGGCCTCGGCGTCGCACTGTACGACCGCTCGGGCAGGCTCCTCGCCGACCTGCCGGGCTTCGACGCCCCGACCGGCGGCTGATCCGCCGCTCACCGGAGGGGCGAAGACGTGGCGGGGCCCGGCACGGGGCGGGCCCCGCCACCCCCTCCCGACAACACACCGACAGCGAAGCCGAAGCCGACACCGACCCACCGATCGCGAGGTCCGACACCGTGCCGCACAAGCCCGTCACCGTCACCGACGACGACGGCTTCGCCGAGTTCGCCGTCGCCTCCTGGCCGCGTCTGGTGCGTACGGCTCAGCTCCTGACCGGGGACTTCCACGAGGCCGAGGACCTGGTGCAGACGACGCTGGCCAAGGTGTACGGGCGGTGGCGGAAGGTGCCCCGCGGCGAGATCGACCTCTACGTACGCCGGGCGCTGATCAACAACAACCTCAGCCGGCTCCGCCGGAAGCGGGTCGTCCATCTGCTGACGCCGGTCCTGCCCGACGCGGCCCGTCACACCTCCGCGGGCCACGCCGAGGCGGTCGAACAACGCGCGTCGCTCCTGGCGGCGCTGGCGGACCTGACCGCCCGCCAGCGCGCGGTCATGGTGCTCCGCTACTGGGAGGATCTGACCGAGCTGGAGATCGCGACCGTGCTCAACTGCTCGATCGGCACGGTCAAGACCCATGCCCGGCGCGGTCTGGCGGCCCTGCGCGCCCACCCCGGGCTCGCCCCCGCCCCCGCCCCGCCGCTGCCCTCCCCCTCCGGAGCCCGACGATGACCCCCGCCACCCCGACGTCACCCCCCGACCCCGCCGCCCGCCACGCCCCCGCGTCCGCTCCCTCGTCCGACCCGGCGTCGGAGTCCGCCCCGACCGCCGATCTCGACGAGGCCGATGTGCGCGCGGCGTTCCTGCGGGCCGCGCTCGACGTCACCCCTGGTCCGGTGCCGCTGGCTGCCGTCCGGCGGGCCGGCCGCTCGCGCCGGAGGCGCCGTACGACCGTCGTGTCGGCGTTCTCCGTGCTCGCGGTCGCGACGTCCGTGGCGGCGGTCATGGCCCTGACGCCCGTACGCCCGGGCCCGCCGTCCCCCGCTCCCGTCGCCGTCCCGCCGTCCGCCGTCCCGACCTCGGCGTCCGCCTCGCCGCGGATCCAGGACCCGCCCCCTGCCCCCACCCCGGTCCGGGTGGTGGCCTCCGGCGAGCGGGTGAGCGCCGGGAAGGGCTGGACGGTCTGGCTGACGGAGGAGGGCAAGCACTGGACGGGGCCGGACGGTTACGAGAACGTCCGCAGCGTCACCGATGGCAACGTCGACACGGCCCGGCCCGGCCTGAGCCACCAGAGCGAGGGCGACGCGACCCAGGTCTTCCATTCGGGCCTGTACTACGGGACCCGTACGGTGGGACGCGTCGAGCTGACGAGCGCGGGGGGCCGCAGGACCGCCGCCACCCTGCTCGAACTGCCGGGGCGGCCGGGCTGGGGGGTCTGGTACGCGTACACCCGGCCGGAGGACCAGGACGCCGGCCTCGCGCTGTACGACCGCGCGGGCAGGCTCCTCGCGGAACTGCCCGGCTGACCCGAGGGTGCCGGGGCGGCAGGAAGACTTCCGAGAACCGCTGAACCGGCGCCACGGATTCGCCGTCTTCCCTCGCGAGGGAAGACGGCCGCACGCTGAGTCGCGTAGCCGCTACGCCACCCCGCGTGCACGTGCATCTGCTCATGCATCGGCCATGTGAACACAGCTATGATCCGAGGAAGTTGATACCTGCACCAAGCCACCCGGGGAGCTACCAGTGCATCATGCGCATCGCGCGTACAACGGCATGGCGGCGACGGAGCTGCGAGGCGTCGTGTGGCAGAAGAGCAGGCACAGCAACTCCCAGGGGTCCTGCGTGGAGTTCGCCAAACTGCCGGGGGGAAACGTTGCCGTACGGAACTCGCGCCACCCCGAGGGGCCCGCGCTCGTCTACACGCCCGCGGAGATAGAGGCACTCCTGCTGGGCGTCAAGGACGGCGAGTTCGACCACCTCGTGTGACCCCCGGGGTGGTGGCCGCCGGGCGGTGACGGCCTCGACGATGACGGCGTACGAGCAGCGAGAAGGGCCCGGGCGCATGTCGCCCGGGCCCTTCTCTTCGTACGTGCGTACCGGGTCCGGCGCCTACTCCGGTCCGACCCGGAACAGCGCCCACACCACCTTGCCGCGCAGCGTGCCGGCGAGCGGATGCCACCCCCAGCTGTCGCTGAACGAGTCCACCAGGAAGAGACCGCGTCCCGACTCGGCGGCGAAGTCCTCCTCGCCGCCGCGCGCCTCCGGGCTCTCCTGGCTCGGGTCGCGCACGGCGCACACCAGGCGCGAGGACCAGCGCATCAGGTGCAGCCGCACCGGCGGGTTCTGGCCCTCTTCCTGAGGGGCGTCGGCGGGCACCGCGTGGCGCAGTGCGTTGGTGACGAGCTCGGAGACGACCAGGGCGACGTCGTCGAACCGTTCGGTCAGTTCCCAGCGGTCCAGCGTCGCGCTGGTGAACTTCCGGGCCCCGCGCACGGCTTCGTACCGCGCCGGAAGGGCGCAGGAGGCGGAGGTGGAGACGGCGCCGGGATCGATCGGCGGAAGGCCCTGCCGTAACGGCTCGAGCACGGTCGATCCATTCGTCCCCATGCGAGGCACTCCCGGGAATCGCGACTGTGGTGCGACAACACGACAACACGAACGAGTACGCGGCTGCGCGGGGTCCATGGTTCCGAATGCGCCCACTGGATGCAAGGGCAGATGCACGTGCACGCGCCGGACCTGTCCGTCCCCGTGCCTAATCTGTGCATAAGTCGTCCGCGCGGTTACGGGTAACTTTCCGGGACTGCCCGGAAGTCGCCGCCTTTCCGTAATCGAATGTGTACGCGCTGAAGCGTTTGGTGGCAGAATCCGGGGCTCGACGGGGGCTCGACACCGTAAAGGGGAGGCTGAGAGCCGTGACCGCAGGCGAATCGAGCGGAGCGAGCGGGAGCGTGGTGCGGCGCATCCTGCTGGGCTCCCAGCTGAGGCGGTTGCGCGAGTCGCGCGGGATCACCCGCGAGGCGGCCGGCTATTCGATCCGCGCGTCCGAATCCAAGATCAGCCGTATGGAGTTGGGACGGGTGAGCTTCAAGGCCAGGGACGTCGAGGATCTCCTCACGCTGTACGGCGTCGGGGACGAGGCCGAGCGCGGCTCGCTCCTCGGGCTCGCCCGCGAGGCCAACGTGGCCGGCTGGTGGCACAGCTTCGGCGACGTCCTGCCCGGCTGGTTCCAGACGTACATCGGGCTCGAAGGCGCCGCCTCCCTCATCCGCGTCTACGAAGTGCAGTTCGTCCACGGCCTGTTGCAGACCGAGGAGTACGCCCAGGCCGTCGTCACCCGGGGCATGCCCGGCGCCCCGAGCGCCGAGATCGACCGGCGGGTCGCCCTCCGGCTCGAACGGCAGAAGGTCCTCGTCTCCGAGCGCGCCCCGCAGTTCCACGCCGTCCTCGACGAGGCCGCCCTGCGCCGCCCCTACGGCGACCGGGCCGTGATGCGCGGCCAGTTGAAGCACCTCATCGAGGTCTCCGAGCATCCGGGCGTCACGCTCCAGGTCATGCCCTTCAGCTTCGGCGGTCACGCGGGCGAGAGCGGCGCCTTCACGATGCTGCGCTTCCCCGAGTCCGACCTCTCCGACATCGTCTACCTGGAGCAGCTCACCAGCGCCCTCTACCTCGACAAGCGCGAGGAGGTCGCCCAGTACCAGCGGGTGATGGAGCGACTCCAGGCGGAAGGACCGGATCCGGCCGAAAGCCGTGACCTTCTCCGGGGACTCCTCCAACTCATCTGACACATCAGTACGATGACGTGACATCAGTTTTCGACGTCACTTCTGTCATCGCGCAGAGGCAGAGCGGGTAGAGGGGTCTCGATCCATGTCGCACTTCACCGACCTGGCCCACCAGTACATCGACGGCGAGTGGAAGCCCGGCAGCGGCTCGTGGGACATCATCGACTTCAACCCGTACACCGGGGAGAAGCTGGCGTCGATCACCGTCGCCACCGCCGGTGAGGTCGACCGCGCCTACCGGGCCGCCGAGCGCGCCCAGGCCGCATGGGCCGAGACCAACCCGTACACGCGCCGGCTCGTCTTCGAGCGGGCGCTGCGGATCGTCGAGGACCGCGAGGAGGAGATGGCCGAGACGATCGTCGCCGAGCTCGGCGGCACCCGTCTCAAGGCGGCCTTCGAGCTGCACCTCGCCAAGGAGTTCCTGCGCGAGGCGGTGCAGCTGGCGCTGCGCCCCGAGGGCCGCATCCTGCCGTCGCCGGTCGACGGCAAGGAGAACCGCGTCTACCGCGTCCCGGTCGGCGTCGTCGGCGTCATCTCGCCCTTCAACTTCCCCTTCCTGCTCTCGATCAAGTCGGTCGCGCCCGCGCTCGCCCTCGGCAACGCGGTCGTCCTCAAGCCGCACCAGAACACCCCGATCTGCGGCGGCACCCTCGTCGCCAAGGTCCTGGAGGAGGCCGGGCTGCCCGCCGGTCTGCTGAACGTCGTCGTCACCGACATCGCCGAGATCGGCGACGCGCTCCTGACCCACCCGATCCCGAAGGTCATCTCCTTCACCGGCTCCGACAAGGTCGGCCGTCACGTCGCCACGGTCTGCGCGCAGAACTTCAAGCACGCCGTCCTGGAACTCGGCGGGAACAGCGCCCTGATCGTCCTCGACGACGCCGACGTCGACTACGCCGTGGACGCGGCCGTCTTCAGCCGCTTCGTCCACCAGGGCCAGGTCTGCATGGCCGCCAACCGCATCCTGGTGGACCGCACCCTGGAGGAGGAGTTCACCGAGAAGTTCGTGGCGAAGGTGAAGACCCTGCGGGTCGGCGACCCGGCCGACCCCGCCACCCACATCGGTCCGCTCATCAACTCCCAGCAGGCGGAGGCCGTCTCCTCGCTCGTCGACCAGACGGTGGAGGCCGGCGCGACGGCGCTGCTGCACGGCACGGTGGACGGCAACCTCGTCTCCCCGTCCGTCCTCACCGGCTTCGCCCCGGACGCCCCCGTCCTGCAGCAGGAGATCTTCGGCCCGGTCGCCCTGATCGTCCCGTTCGACGGCGAGGAGGAGGCCGTACGGATCGCCAACGACACGCCGTACGGGCTGAGCGGCGCCGTCCACACCGGGGACATCGAGCGGGGCGTACGGCTCGCCAAGCGCATCCACACCGGCATGATCCACATCAACGACGGCACCGTGCACGACGAGCCGATCGTGCCCTTCGGAGGCGAGAAGCACTCGGGCGTGGGGCGGCTCAACGGCGAGGCGATGGTGGAGAGCTTCACCACCCAGAAGTGGATCTCGATCCAGCACGGCCGGAGCCGGTTCCCCTTCTGAGTCCTCTTGAGGACGCCTGGATCCGGCTTGAGGACAGTCGTTGTCCGCAAGCCTCCGTAGCGTGATCGGTGTGGAGAAGGTCCACGAACACGACCCGTACGTACGGAAGGCGGACACCATGGTTGCTCTCGTTCCCACGGAGACCCACGGCGACGAGCGCGGCGCGCTCCTCAACTTCGTCGAGGCCCAGCGTGCCGCGATCCGCCGCTCGCTCCTCGGGCTCACCGAGGAGCAGGCGGCGAGCCGCCCCAGCGCCAGCGAGCTCAGCCTCTCCGGTCTGCTCAAGCACGTCGCCGAGGTGGAGCTGAACTGGCTGCGCCTCGCGCAGCAGCGGCCGAACGAGCGGCAGCGCACCCAGGAGACCTGGGGCGACGCCTTCCGGCTCGTGGACGCGGAGACGATCCCGGAGATCGTGGAGTTCTGGGCGGGCGTGGCGAAGGAGACCGAGGACTTCGTCCGTTCCGTGCCCAGCCTGGACGACACGTTCCCGCTGCCGGAGGCTCCCTGGTTCCCGAAGGACGGCCGGGTGTCGGTCCGCTGGATGCTGCTCCACCTGGTCCAGGAGGCAGGCCGCCACGCCGGCCACGCGGACATCATCCGCGAGTCCCTGGACGGCAAGGGCTCCTTCGACCTGATCGCGGAGGAGCAGGGGCGGTGACCCCGCGCGCGCGTACCCTGGTCAAAATTGACTAGGAGGTACGTGGGATGTCGGCGATCCGTCTTCTCGTCCTGGGCGCGGTGAAGCAGCACGGCCGCGCCCACGGCTACCAGGTGCGCAACGACCTGGAGTACTGGGGCGCGCACGAGTGGTCCCATGCCAAGCCCGGCTCGATCTACCACGCCCTGAAGCAGATGGCGAAGCAGGGGCTGCTGCACGCGCACGAGGTGGCGCCCAGCGCGGTCGGCGGGCCGCCGCGCGTCGAGTACGAGCTGACGGAGCGCGGTACGGAGGAGTACTTCGCGCTGCTGCGCGAGGCGCTGACCACGTACGACCAGAAGGTGGACGTCCTCTCGGCGGGCATCGGCTTCATCGTGGACCTGCCCCGGGAGGAGGCGGCGGAGCTGCTGCGCCGACGGGTCCGGGCGCTCGACGAGTGGCGGGCGGCGGTCACCGAGTACTACACGCCGGAGGGCGGCCCCGGCCAGCTCGGCCACATCGGCGAGATCATGCACATGTGGGTCCACTCGGCCGACGCGGGCAAGGAGTGGACGCTCGGCCTGATCGAGCGGATCGAGGGCGGGGCGTATGTGTTCGCGGGGGAGGGGGATCCCTTCGTCGGCGTGCTCGCCGAGGGGGAGGAGAACCCCTTTGCGACCTGATGCGGGACAGGGCTGTACTCCAGCTAATCAAGTTTGACTAAACCGCTGCGAGGGCATACCTTCCTCCGTCGGCGGCAAGTGGTCAAATTTGACTACGAATATTTCGGGAGGAATCAATATGGTGGCGGACGCGATCCTCGTGGAGGGCGCACGCAAGCGGTACGGGGAGAAGGACGCCCTCGCGGGCCTCGACCTGGCCGTCGGACGCGGCACCGTCCACGGCCTGCTCGGCCCCAACGGCGCGGGCAAGACCACGACCGTACGGATCCTGGCCACCCTCCTGCGCCACGACGAGGGCCTGGTGCGGGTGGCGGGACACGACGTACGGACCGAGGCCCGGGAGGTACGGCGGCGGATCGGGCTGCTCGGACAGCACGCGGCCCTCGACGAGGAGCTGGGCGGCAGGCAGAACCTGGAGATGTTCGGCAGGCTCCACCACCTGGGCGCGCGCCGCGCCGGGACACGGGCCGACGAGCTCCTGGAGCGCTTCGGCCTCGGCGACACCGGCCACAAGCCGGTCAAGCAGTTCAGCGGCGGCATGCGGCGCCGGCTCGACCTGGCCGCCTCGCTGATCACGGAGCCCGAGGTGCTCTTCCTCGACGAGCCGACGACCGGGCTCGACCCGCGGGGGCGCGGCGAGGTCTGGGAGTCGGTGCGCTCCCTGGTCGGCGGCGGCACCACCGTGCTGCTCACCACGCAGTACCTGGAGGAGGCCGACCGGCTCGCCGACCGCATCTCGGTCGTCGACCGGGGGCGGGTCGTGGCGGACGGCACGGCCGACGAACTCAAGACGCGGGTCGGCGTCGACCGCATCGACGTGGTCGTACGGGACGCCGCACGGCTTGAAGAGGCGGCCGGCCTGCTGCCCGTGGCGCGGGCCGAGGTGGGCGTGGATGCCGACCGGAGGCGGCTCAGCGCGCCGGTGACCGACCGGATGGCCTCGCTCGCCGAGACCGTGCGGGCGCTGGGGGCCGCCGGCATCGAGGCGGAGGACATCGCCCTGCGCCGGCCGACGCTCGACGAGGTCTTCCTCCGTCTGACGGACGGCCGGAGCGGGTTCGAGGCACGGGAGGTGGCGGCATGAGCGCGGCGTACGTGGTGAGCGACTGCTGGACGATGACCCGCCGGGAACTCGCGCACTGGGCGCGGCAGCCGGTGCAGGTCCTCGTCGGGCTCGTGTTCCCGGTGATGATGCTGCTGATGTTCGGCTATCTGGTCGGCGGCGGCCGGAGCGTCGAAGGCGACTACGTCGACTTCCTGGTGCCCGGGATGCTCACCCTGACCATGGTGTTCGGACTCGAAGGCACCATGACGGCGGTCACGCAGGACCTGAACAAGGGCGTGATCGACCGGTTCCGCTCGATGCCGATGACCGACGGAGCGGTGCTCGTCGGGCGGGCCGCCGCCGACATGCTGCAGTCGACCGTGGGACTGCTCGTGATGGTCGGCGTCGGGTACGCGATCGGCTGGAGGGCGAACGGCGGCCTCGGCAGCACCCTGGGAGCCCTGGGACTGCTGCTTCTGCTGCGTTTCGCGATGCTGTGGATCGGGATCTTCCTCGCCCTGGTCGCCGGGCGGGCGGAGCTGGTGCAGGCGGTGCAGATCCTGGTGTGGCCGGTCGGCTTCCTCTCCAACGCCTTCGCCTCGCCGGACTCCATGCCGGGGTGGCTCGGCACCTTCGTGGAGTGGAACCCGATGTCGGCGACCGCGACGGCGGTCCGTGACCTCTTCGGCAACCCGGGCGGCGAGCCGGGGCACATCGGGGCGGCGGTGGTGTGGCCGCTGGTGCTGCTCGCGGTCTTCTTCCCGCTGGCGGTACGGAAGTTCGGGCGGCTAGGGAAGTAGCGGCGCGGAGGTGGGAACCCGAAGGCGGTGAGCGGTGTATTGAAAGCAGCGGCCCACCGCGGACCGCCCGAGGGAAGACAGGGGGACGTGCGATGCGCAGGCCGGTGGGAGTGGCCGGCGCCGTCGTGGCGCTGGTGTTGGTGGTACTGACGGGGTGTACGGGGACGGGGGCTTCTGGCGCGGGGCCTTCGGGGCCGGGGCCTTCGGTGTCGGGTTCGGGGGCTCAGGGGTCCTCGGGTTCGGCTTCGGCGGATGCCCCGCGGCCTCCGGGTTCGGGTCCGGCGGGGGCTCCTGCGGCTTCCTCGTCGCCCGGGCTGTTCGGGGCGCCGCCCCGGATACCGTCCGGGCCGGGGCTGCCCGGCTGGGCGCACAGTCTGGGCTTCGCCCGGGACGGCAGCGGGTTCGCGCTGCTCGCCGAGTGCGTGAGCGACCCTGCGGCACCGGAGAGCGGCTTCTGCCGACAGCACGTGGCGGTGCGGGACGCCGGGGCGAAGGAGTGGGTGCTGCGGCGGTCCCCGCTGCCCAGGACCTCGGGGACGGACGGCATCTCCTCCCAGCTGGTCCCGCTCGGGCAGGGCCGCGCACTCGTCGAGGACGGCGGTGCGGAGCCCGGTGACGCACGGAGCTGGTTCACCCGGGACGGCGGCCGCACCTGGCGGGAGACCGACCGGCGGACGGTCGGGACGACCCCGGAGATACCCGCGGGGGCGGTGCTCACCACCGGCTGCGCCGCGCCCGCCGGCGCCCTGCCCGACGCGTGCGAGCGGGAGCGACTCGTGGTCGTCTCACCGCAGGACGGGAGGCGCAGGGCGCTGGCCGGGGTGCCGCTGCTCGGGGCGCATCCGCGGCCGCAGGAGCGGCCGGAGCCCGACGGCTCCTGGTGGGTCTCGGGCACGGATCCGCTCTCGGGGCGTGCGGCGGTCGCCGTCTCCCGGGACGGAGGGCGCTCCTGGACGGTCGGCCGGCTGCCGAGCCCCGCCACGGGCCCCGGCTGGTACACGGTGGTCGCGGTGGGCCAGGACGCGGTGTACGCGGCGGAGATGGGTGAGCTGGCGGGCGGCGAGCCCGTCAAGAACCCGATGCGGGCCCTGCACCGCTCCCTGGACGGCGGCGTGACCTGGCAGCGGATGTGGACCACCGGTCCGACGGCGGAGCCCCGCAGCCTGCTGGGCGTTCCCGTCCCGGGGCCCGGTGGCCGGGTCGGGATCGGCGCGGAGTCCTCGGGGTACGAGAGCGTGGACGGCGGCCGTACCTTCGTCCGGCTCGGCGACGGCAGCCGTCACACCCGCCGCACGCCGCTCGGCCTGCTGCGCGAGTCGTCGAGCTGCCGGTACGAGCTGACCGCGGACGGGGTGCGGTGGTCGGAGTTCCGGCTGGCCTGCGAGGGGCAGGTGCCCTGAGGTCTGACGCGCTTCAGTGATGGAAGGAGGTGGCCGCGCTCCGGTCGTCGGTGAACGGACGGGGCTGGCGTCGGAGTTCGGGGAGCAGCCGGTTCAGGTCCTCGACGAGGAGCCCGGCCAGGTCGGCCGAGAAGCCGTTGCGGCAGACCACGCGCAGCACGGACAGGTCCTCGCGGTCGGCGGGGAAGGTGTAGGCGGGGACCAGCCAGCCCCGTTCGCGCAGCCGCCGTGACACGTCGAAGACGTCGAAGGAGGTCACGTCGGGAGCGGTGGTGAAGGCGAAGACGGGCAGCTGGTCGCCGCGGGTGAGGAGCCGGAAGGCGCCCATGGCCTCCACGCGTTCGGCGAGGCCGCGGGCGATGTCCCGGGAGGCCTGCTGCACCGCCCGGTAGCCCTCCCGGCCGAGCCTCAGGAAGGTGTAGTACTGCGCGACGACCTGGGCGCCCGGCCGGGAGAAGTTGAGGGCGAAGGTGGGCATGTCGCCGCCCAGGTAGTTGACGCGGAAGACGAGCTCCTCGGGGAGTTCGGCGGGCGAGCGCCACAGGGCCCAGCCGACGCCCGGGTAGACCAGGCCGTACTTGTGACCGGAGGTGTTGATGGAGGAGACGCGGGGGAGCCGGAAGTCCCACACGAGGTCCTCGTCGAGGAAGGGGGCGACCATGGCGCCGGAGGCACCGTCGACGTGGACGGGGATGTCGAGACCGGTGCGTTCCTGGAGCGCGTCCAGAGCGGCGCAGATCTCGGCGACGGGTTCGTAGGAGCCGTCGAAGGTGGAGCCGAGGACGGCGACCACCCCGATGGTGTTCTCGTCGCAGAGCGCGGCTGCCGAGTCGGCGTCGAGGTGGAAGCGGTCGCCCTCCATGGGGACGAGCCGGGGTTCGACCTCCCAGAAATTGCAGAACTTCTCCCAGCACACCTGGACGTTGACGCCCATCACCAGGTTGGGGCGGGCCGAGCCCGGATAGCGGCCGGCGTTCCGCTTGGTCCAGCGGCGCTTGAGGGCCATGCCGGCGAGCATGCAGGCCTCGCTCGAGCCGGTGGTGGAGCAGCCGACGGCGGTGGCCGGGTCCGGGGCGTGCCACAGGTGGGCGAGCATGGCCACGCAGCGGCGCTCCAGTTCGGCGGTGCGCGGGTACTCGTCCTTGTCGATCATGTTCTTGTCGCGGCACTCGCCCATCAGCACCCCGGCCTGGGGTTCCATCCAGGTGGTGACGAAAGTGGCCAGGTTGAGCCGGGAGTTGCCGTCGAGCATCAGCTCGTCGTGGACGAGCTGGTAGGCGCTCGTCGGGGGGAGGGGACCGTCGGGCAGCCGGTGGTGGGGCGGCGCCTCGGTCATGCCGCCGACCGGGTCGGCCTCCCCGAAGAAGGGGTTGAGAGCGAGCCGGCGTTCGGGCTCGGGAGGGGAGGCGGCGGGGCCCTGGTGCAGCGGCATGGGGGACTCCTTCTTTCCGGTGGGGGGGGGAGGGGGTCAGCGCAGGGCCCGGCCGTGTTCGTCGAGTTCGAGCTGGGGGCGGCCGGTGACGATCAGCCAGGCGGGGAGGGAGGCGAGGCAGAGCAGGGCAAGCATCGCGGGGGAGGCGGCGAGGACTGCGCCGGTGAAGAGGCTGATCCAGCCCTGCCGGGTGGTGGCGAGCAGCACGCCGAGGACGGCGGAGGAGACGGCGACCGCCGGGTGGACCTCGGGCACGAGGGCCTGGGCGAGCAGCCCGAAGGCGGCGCCGATGAAGACGGCGGGGAAGATCCGGCCGCCCCGGAAACCGCAGGAGGCGGCGACGAGGAGGGCGAGGAGTTTGACCACGGCGAGGGTGGCCAGTTCGCCCGAGGACCAGCCGCCGATCGAGGAGGTGAGCTCCTTGACCTCCTCCAGGCCCTTGAAGAGCGTCAGATGGCCGCCGAGGGCGCCCAGGAGGCCGAGGAGGAGGCCGCCGAGGGGCAGCATCACCATCGGGTGGCGCAGGCGCCGGAAGGCCGCGTGGGTGTAGGGGAAGAGGTAGCAGGAGGCGAGACCGAAGACGGCCGCGGCGGAGGCGATGACCAGGGCGGCGAGGAGGTCGCCCCAGCCGGGGTCGGTGAGCGGGGGGAGGCCCAGGGCGAAGCTGGGTTCGGCGAGGAGCTGGGTGGTCATCGACCCGGCACCGGCGGCGACGAGCGGCGCGAAGAGCCGGTCCCAGAGGGAGCCGCGTCCCGGCTGGCCGGCCAGGGCCTCGGAGATGACGAGGGCGGCGGCCACCGGGGTGCCGAACAGGGCGCCGATCGTGGCGGCCGAGGCGAGGGAGACCCAGACGGCGCCGGGCAGCGAGGGCTGGGCCTTGCGGCCGAGCCAGTACGCGAGGGCGATGTTGGTCGCGATGATCGGGTTCTCGGGGCCGAGGCTGACCCCGCCGGCGAGCGCGAGCACGCCGGCGAGCAGCAGCCCCGGTACGACCCCGGGGGCGATCGGCGCCCCGCCGAGGCCCGTGGAGGCGGGGTCGGGACCGGCGTGCCCGGGCGCCTTCCAGATGACGAGGCCCACGGCGATGCCCGTCGCCGTGAGCATGATGATGATCCAGAGGGAGGAGTACCCGCCGATGCCGAGAGCGTCCGGCAGGTCGTTCCAGAGGACCACCTGGAGCTCCTCCGCGAGGGCGCTGATCCCCAGAAAGAGCAGGCTCGCGGCCACGCCGACCACGAGCGCGGGGAGCAGCTGCGGCAGCAGGACCCGGAGCGGGGTCTCGTCGTCGGAGGAGGACGACGCGGTCGGAGCATGATCGGTGGCCACCGACTCACCATAAGTGGACGAATGCCGCAGAACGCCCCAAGGGGCGACGCGAACGGGCTTGCGCCTCGGGTGTCACGTCGCCACCCGGTGCCGCTGAACCCGCCCGGTCCCACCGAACCCGCCCCCATAGGGCCGTCCCGCGGCTCCGCTCAGGCGCGTGGGGCGATCACGACGGCTGTGCCGTACGCGCACACCTCCGTGCCCACGTCAGCCGCCTCCGTCACGTCGAAGCGGAACATCAGCACCGCGTTCGCGCCGCGTGCCTGAGCCTGTTCCACCAGGCGTTCCATCGCCTGGTTGCGGGTCTGCACCAGGGTCTTCGTCAGACCCTTCAGCTCCCCGCCGATCATCGACTTCAGGCCGGCGCCGATCTGGCTTCCCAGATGGCGGGAGCGGACCGTGAGCCCGAAGACCTCACCGATCACCTGCCGGACCTCGAACCCCGGCACGTCGTTCGTCGTCACGACCAGCACGTCGGGGTGCGGTCCCTGACCGCCCCCGTACTCCTCGATGCCCATCGGCATACACCTCCTGACCCCCCAGCCTCGGGGCCCCGCCCCTCGTCCGCATCCCGTGAGGTCCGGGTGGAACCGGGCGCGTCCGGCTCGCGTTGATAACTTGGGGCCAGCCGTCCCCCACGCCCCCACCGACCGCAGGAGCCCGGAACCCGTGAACACGCTTGCCCTCGGACCGAGCTGGCTGGACCCGGACTATCTGATCCAGACCTTTGGTCTGATCGGTGTCCTGGTCATCGTCTTCGCCGAGTCCGGACTCCTCATCGGGTTCTTCCTGCCCGGCGACTCGCTGCTCTTCACCACCGGCCTGCTCGTCACCACAGGAAAGCTCGACCAGCCGCTGTGGCTGGTGTGCACCCTGGTGGTGGCCGCCGCGATCATCGGCGACCAGGTCGGCTACCTCTTCGGCCGGAAGGTGGGTCCGGCCCTCTTCAAGCGGCCCGACTCCAGGCTCTTCAAGCAGGAGAACGTGGAGAAGGCCCACGAGTTCTTCGAGAAGCACGGCCCGAAGTCGCTGATCCTGGCCCGCTTCGTCCCCATCGTGCGGACGTTCACGCCGATCATCGCGGGCGTCAGCCGGATGAACTACCGCTCGTTCATCACGTTCAACATCATCGGCGGCGTGCTCTGGGGCGCGGGCGTGACCATCCTCGGCGCCTCCCTCGGCAAGATCGACTTCGTGCACAAGCACATCGAGATGATCCTCGTCGGGATCGTCCTGATCTCCGTGATCCCGATCGTGATCGAGTTCCTCAGGGCGCGCTCCCAGTCCAAGAAGGAGCGGGCCGAAGGCGAGCACGACGCCCCCGGCACCCCGAACCCGCAGTCCGCCCGCGGCCGCCACGCCAAGCGCTAGGGGGTGTCTTGACGATCAGGCCGGGCTCGCGGCGTCTGGCACCGCACCTCGCCGCGTTGTCGTCGGTCGACAACGTCCCCCAGCTACCGCTGGGAGGTGCCCCCACCGCGTTGCCTCCCTCCTCCGCCTTGCGAGGCACGGCACCAGACGCCGCTCCCTGATCCGGCCTGATCGACAAGACACCCCCTAGGACCTGTCCGGAAAGTCCCGCCTGGCTCGTGCCTGTCCGGACGCCGGCGCCCCGTCCAGGTGCCGGCGCCGGACCGGGTCAGAACCCCCGGGTGCGCTTCGCGGCGCGACGTGCCGCCGCCGCGCCCGGGGCCTGCATGAAGAGGCGGGCCAGCTCGCCTCCCAGGTTCACGCCGATGGCGATCGCCAGGGCCAGGGCCGCCGCCTTCGCCAGCGAGGCGAAGCCCTTGTCCAGGTTGTTCTGGGCGATCGCGAGCACCCCGAAGTACATCGCCGAACCGGGAAGCAGCGGCCCGATAGCCGCCGTCACGTACGGCAGCGACGAGGTGTGCTCGTAGCGGGCGATCAGCTGCCCGAAGAGCCCCACGAGGCCCGCCGCCACCGCCGTCGCCATGACCGCCGAACCCTCCGCCGTCACCGCGATCGACGCGTAGATCACCCATGCCACCCCGCCGTTCAGCGTCGCGAACAGCACGGTCGCCCGCGACTGCTGCAGCAGGATCGCGAAGGTCGCGCACAGCACCATCGACGCCAGGATCTGCGTCACCGGCCGCTCCACGGCCTGCGGCGCCCCCTCGGGGTTGAGCTCCGCGTCGAACTGCACGGCGATGTACAGCACCGACAGGACGCCCACCACGATCGCGACGAAGAAGTACGCGACCTCCAGGAGCCGTGCCGACGCCGTGATGTAGAAACCGGTGAGACCGTCCTGCACCGCCGCCACCAGCGCACGCCCCGGGATGAGCGCGAACAGGCCACCCGTGATCACCGCCGAGGGGCGAAGATCCGCGTGCAGCATCGTCAGGAGCACGCCCATCGCCGCCGGCGGCATCGCCGCCACCAGGAACTGGTAGAACTCCGGCAGCCCGCGCCCCGCGCACAACCACGCCAGCCGGTCGCCGAGCACCGCGCCGAGGGCCGCCACGAAGAAGACCGTCGGACCACCGCCGAGCAGCACCGAGGCCGCACCTGCGAGGACCCCCGCCGCCGCCGTGAGCACCCATCCCGGATACGGGTGCCGGTTGCGCCGTATCTCCGCGAGCCGCCGGTACGCCTCCTCCGGCGTCACCTCGTGCGCCTGGGCGTTGATGTCGGCGAGCAGCGTGTACACCGCGGCGAGCCGCGTGTAGTCCGTTCCCCGGCGCCGTACCGTCCGGTTCGCCGTGATCGGATCGTCCACCAGGGACGGCTGGTAGGTGACGGACAGCAGGGTGAACGTGACCGTCGGCTCGACCCGGTCGAGACCGTACGAACGGCAGATCGCGAACATCGCCGCCTCGACGTCCTCCGCGCCTTCCCCGCCCGCGAGCAGCAGCTCGCCGATGCGCAGGGTCAGGTCGAGCACGCGCGGCACCGAAGGACCGGACTCGTCCTCCTTGTGCCGCGCCTCCGGCACCGGCCGCTCACCCACCGGCAGCCGCAGCATGGTCCGCATCCGGTCCTGCCACGGCGCGTCCTGCGAAAGCCGCACCAGAGGCACCCCGTACGCCGGGGTGAAGACGGGCGGCGAGTTCTTCGCCGAGTACGTCGCCGGCGTCGCGAAGGCCGAGCCCTCCTGCTCGGCCGGCGGCTCCGTGGTGAGCCCCGCGGGCAGGGCGAACTCGGAGGTCGGATGCTCCTCCTCGGGCGGCGCGGGCTGCTCCACACCGGCAGGCGGTACGAACGCGCTCCGCGCCTCGTCCGACTGGGGCTTGCGGTCCTCCGGAGCGTCGTCCGGACTGCCCTTCGAGCCGTTCGGCTCCGCCACCGCTCTCTCCGCCTCACTCCCTAGGGAATCGTGGATTCCAGTATGGGCATGCGACGGACGCGCGAAAGGCGGTGCACCCCCAGAGGTGCACCGCCTGTCACACGATCAGAACATAAGCCCGCCGAGAAGCGGGGGGCCTACCGGGACGCGGAGGCTCAGTGGCCGCCCTGCTCCTTGGCGCGCGCGTAGGACTTCTCGATCTCTTCCTCGGCCTCGGCGCGGCCGACCCAGTCGGCGCCCTCGACCGACTTGCCCGGCTCCAGGTCCTTGTAGACCTCGAAGAAGTGCTGGATCTCCAGGCGGTCGAACTCCGCCACGTGGTGGATGTCCCGCAGGTGCTCCATGCGCGGGTCCGTGGCCGGGACGCACAGCAGCTTGTCGTCGCCGCCCGCCTCGTCCGTCATGCGGAACATGCCGATGGCGCGGCACTTGATGAGGCAGCCCGGGAAGGTCGGCTCGTCGAGGATGACGAGAGCGTCCAGCGGGTCGCCGTCCTCACCCAGGGTGTTCTCGACGTAGCCGTAGTCGGTCGGGTAGGCCGTAGACGTGAAGAGGCGACGGTCCAGACGGATGCGACCGGTCTCGTGGTCGACCTCGTACTTGTTCCGCGATCCCTTCGGGATCTCGATGAGAACGTCGAACTCCACGGGTGGCTCCTCCTGAATCAACACAAGTGAATGCTCGCGACGGCGCGCGGTGGTTAAGTGTCCCTCACGCACGTGTGTGATCGCGAAAGGGGCTGGTCAGCAATGCCCGAGCCGAGGATGTGGCAGGTCACGGCGGGCTCCGCCGCCCTCGGTCTCGCCCTGGCCGCCGTCGCGGTGACCGCGGCAGGGCCGTGGGACTCGGGTCAGCGTACGGCCGAGCGGGCCCGCGCCGCCGCCCCGGTGGCGGGTGGCGCGCGTCACGCCCCGCCGCCCGCGCCCGCAGCGCCCCGGCCCCCCGCGCCCGCACCCAGCGCCCCCGGCGTCCTCGCCGCCCTGCACGCCCCGGCCCCCGCCGGTCGCCCCGCGGACCTCGCCGCCGTCCTCGTCCCCCTCCTCGCCGACCCCGGCCTCGGGCCGCTGAGGACCGCCTCCGTCGTCGACACCGCCACGGGCGAGCAGCTCTACGGCGAGGGCGCCGGCACCCCGATGACACCCGCCTCCACCGTCAAGATCGCCACGGCCGCCGCCGCGCTCTCCGCGCTCGGCCCGGACCACCGCATCCCCACCACCGTCACCGCGGCCCCCGACGGCGGCACCGTCACCCTCACCGGCGGCGGCGACCCCACCCTCGACCCGGCCCGCCTGAAGGCCCTCGCCGCCGACACCGCCGCGGCGCTGAAGAAGCGGGGCCACACCTCCGTAGGCCTCACCTACGACGCGACCCTCTACCCGGGCCCCACGCTCCACCCCATCGGCCCCAACGAGAACATCGCCCCCGTCGTCGCCCTCATGACCCGCGGCGGCCGCCTCGACGACAGCACCGGCGGCCCCGCCCCCCGCACCGCCGACCCGGCGGGCGACACCGCCAGGGCCTTCGCCGGCCTCCTCACCGAGGCCGGTATCACGATCACCGGCGACCCGGCGCCCGGCCGCACCCCCCGGGCCGCCCCCCTGGCCCGTACGCACTCCGCCCCCCTCGCCGACCTCGTCGAGCAGACCCTCACCCACAGCGACAACGACCTCGCGGAGGCCCTCGCCCGGCAGACCGCCCTCGCTCGCGAGCGGCCCGCGAGCTTCGACGGCGCCGCCGAGGCCGTGCGCGACGAACTCGCCCGCCTCGGCCTCCCCGTCGCCGGAGCCCGCTTCGCCGACGGCAGCGGACTCGACCGCGGCGACCGCGTCTCCGCCTCGCTCCTCACCGGACTGCTCACCCGAGCGGCCGACCCCGCGCACCCCGCCCTGCGCCCCCTCCTCACCGGACTTCCCGTCGGCGCCTTCACCGGCACTCTCGCCGGCCGTTTCGACACCGCACCCGCCACCGCCGGCGCCGGACTCGTCCGCGCCAAGACGGGCACCCTCACCGGCGTCAACACGCTCGCCGGGACCGTCGTCACCGCCGACGGACGCCTCCTCGCCTTCGCGTTCCTCGCCGGCCGCACCGTCTCCCCGTACGAGGCGCAGCCCGCCCTCGACCGGCTCTCCGCCGCCCTCGCCGGGCAGCGCTGACCGCCGGCCGGCCCCGCTCCGACCCGTACCCCACCCGTGTCCGACCCGCTCCGAACCCTCACCGAACACGCGTCGAGACCGTACGGTTGACGCATGACGAGCATCGGTGGCGCAGGCACATCCGGGATGGTCGACTGGAACCTCGCGGTCGCGACCGCGACCCGCCTCGTGCGGCCAGGACCCGAAGTCAGCCGCGACGAGGCCCGCGAGGTCGTCGCCGAACTCCGCAGGCACGCCAAGGCCTCCGAGGAACACGTCCGCGCCTACACGCGGATGATCCCGGAGGGCCCCGACGCCCACGCCGTCCCCGACACCCCGGTCCTCGTCGTCGACCGGGCCGGCTGGATCAGGGCCAACGTCGCCGGCTTCCGCGAACTCCTCACCCCGCTCCTCGGCAAGATGCAGGAACGCCGCTCCGCGACCCCGGGCAGCGCCGTCCTCGGCGCCGTCGGCGGCAAGGTCACCGGCGTCGAACTCGGCATGCTCCTGTCCTTCCTGGCCTCCCGCATCCTCGGCCAGTACGAGACCTTCGCCCCCGCCACCCGCGAACTCCCCGCCGGAGCCAACGGCGGCGGACGCCTCCTCCTCGTCGCCCCGAACATCGTCCACGTCGAACGCGAACTCGACGTCACCCCGCACGACTTCCGCCTCTGGGTCTGCCTCCACGAGGAGACCCACCGCACCCAGTTCACCGCCGTCCCCTGGCTCCGCGACCACCTCCAGGGCGAGATCCAGTCGTTCCTCGCCGCCACCGACGTCGACCCCGGCACCGTCGTCGAACGTCTCCGCGAGGCCGCCCAGACCCTGGTCGGCGGCCGCCCCGAGGGCGAGGAGGGCGAGCCCTCCCCGTCCCTCGTCGAACTCGTCCAGACCCCCGAACAGCGCGAGATCCTCGGCCGGCTCACCGCCGTCATGTCCCTCCTCGAAGGCCACGCGGACTACGTCATGGACGGCGTCGGCCCCCAGGTCGTCCCCACCGTCGCCGAGATCCGCGAGAAGTTCCAGGCGCGACGGGCCCGCGGCGCCTCCCGCCTCGACCTCGCCCTCCGCAAGCTCCTCGGCCTCGACGCCAAACTGCGCCAGTACCGCGACGGCGAACGCTTCGTACGCGCCGTCGTCGACCAGGTCGGCATGGACGGCTTCAACCGCGTGTGGACCTCGCCCAACACTCTCCCCACCAAGACCGAGATCGCCGCCCCCGCCGACTGGATCGCGAGGGTGCACCGTAAGGCAGACTCGTGAGACGGATGCGGCACACGACACGGGAACACGTCGGAAGACCCCACCAATCACCCATCCGAGGGACCCTGACCACGGGGTGAGGCGTGCAATGCTCGGGTAACGGCCGGGTTTCTGTCACCATCGACGCACTCTGAGTGACCGAACCCCCCTTTCCGACCGTTAAGACTCCGACCGAGGCACTCCACCCCCATCACGAAGGGCACCGGACATGGGTCCCCATCCTGCGGTCGCGGCGATACGCCTGGCGGTCCGCCGCGTACTCCACGACGTCCTCTCCGAACACACCACCACGGACGACGCGCACACCCCCCTCGTGCTCGTCGCCTGCTCCGGAGGTGCCGACTCCATGGCGCTCGCCTCCGCCCTGGCCTTCGAGGCCCGCAAGCTTCCCGTGCGCGCCGGCGGCGTCACCGTCGACCACGGACTCCAGCACGGCTCCGACACCCGCGCCGACGAGGTCGCCGGCCGCATGACCGCCCTCGGCCTCACCCCCGTCGAGGCCGTCGCCGTCACCGTCGGCCGCGAGGGAGGCCCCGAGGCCGCCGCCCGCGACGCGCGGTACGCGGCGCTCGACGCCACCGCCGAACGCCACGGAGCCGCCGCGGTCCTCCTCGGCCACACCCGCGACGACCAGGCCGAGACCGTCCTCCTCGGCCTCGCCCGTGGCTCCGGCATCCGCTCGCTCTCCGGCATGGCCGCCGTCTCCGGCGCCGCCGGCCGCTACCGGCGCCCCTTCCTCCAGCTCGACCGCCAGACCGTCCGCAAGGCCTGCGTCGCGCAGGAGCTCGCCGTCTGGGACGACCCCCACAACAGCGACCCCGCCTACACCCGCTCCCGGCTCCGCCACGAGGGCCTCCCCGCCCTCGAGAAGGCCCTCGGGAAAGGCGTCGTCGAAGCCCTCGCCCGAACGGCCCAGCTCTCCCGCGACGACGCCGACGCCCTTGACACCTGGGCCGCCGACGCCGAGACCTCCGTACGCGACGACGCCGGCGCCCTCGAATGCGCCAAGCTCTTCGGGCTGCCCCCGGCCGTGCGCCGCCGGGTCCTGCGCCGGGCCGTCATCGCCGAGGGCGCACCCGCCGGCTCCCTCTTCGCCCGGCACATCGAGGAAGTCGACCGGCTCATCACCGGCTGGCGCGGCCAGGGGGCCATCAACCTGCCCGGCCGCGTCGAAGCCCGCCGCCAGGGTGGCAGACTGGTCATCCGGCAAGGCTGACGCACGCTGCAACGAAAGTGACCCGGGTGAACGAGAAGGACATGGGCACCGACCTCCAGTCGGTGCTCATCACCAAGGAAGAGATCGACGCCAAGCTGGCAGAGCTGGCCGCGAAGATCGACGCGGAATACGCGGGCAAGGACCTGCTCATCGTCGGCGTCCTCAAGGGCGCCGTGATGGTGATGGCGGATCTGGCTCGCGCCCTTTCCACCCCCGTCACCATGGACTGGATGGCCGTCTCCTCCTACGGCGCCGGCACCCAGTCCTCGGGCGTCGTCCGGATCCTCAAGGACCTCGACACCGACATCAAGGGCAAGCACGTCCTGATCGTCGAGGACATCATCGACTCCGGCCTGACCCTGTCCTGGCTGCTCTCGAACCTCGGCTCGCGCGAGCCCGCCTCCCTCGAGGTCTGCACGCTGCTGCGCAAGCCCGAGGCCGCCAAGGTCGCGATCGACGTCAAGTGGATCGGCTTCGACATCCCCAACGAGTTCGTCGTCGGCTACGGCCTCGACTACGCGGAGAAGTACCGGAACCTTCCGTTCGTCGGCACGCTCGCCCCGCACGTCTACGGCGGCTGAACAACCGGCTGTACGGGGAACCCCGACCGCCTTCCCCCCGTTGAACCACGGGAAGGCGGTCGCGGGCGACGATGCTGAGGTACCGTCCGAAGAACAGCTTTTTCACACAGCAGCTCTCACAGCAGCATTTTCCTACGGGCAGGAGGGACGGAGCGTTCTCGCTCCGTATGGATGGACGTGAAGCGATACTTCCGTGGGCCGGTCATGTGGATCGTGCTGGCCGTCCTCGCCGTGGTCGTGCTGATGCAGGTCGTCGGCTCGTCCGAGGGCTACAAGACGGTGGACACCGGCAAGGTCGTCCAGGCGATCGACAAGAACCAGGTCAAGCAGGCAAAGATCACCACCGGTGATGAGCAGATCGTCAAGATCGAGCTCATCGACGGCCAGAAGATCGACAAGAGCAGCAAGGTCCAGGCCAGCTACATCGGCAGCCAGGGCGTGGACCTCGCCGACAAGCTCCAGGAGAAGTTCGAGGCCGGGCAGATCGAGAAGGGCTACACCGTCTCCCCGACGAAGCAGTCGCCCTTCGTCTCGATCCTGCTCTCGCTCCTCCCCTTCGTCCTCATCGTGGTCGTCTTCCTCTTCCTGATGAACCAGATGCAGGGCGGCGGCTCCCGCGTCATGCAGTTCGGCAAGTCCAAGGCGAAGCTCATCACCAAGGACACGCCGAAGACGACCTTCGCCGACGTCGCCGGCTCGGACGAGGCCGTCGAGGAACTCCACGAGATCAAGGAATTCCTCCAGGAGCCCGCGAAGTTCCAGGCCGTCGGAGCCAAGATCCCCAAGGGTGTCCTGCTCTACGGCCCGCCCGGAACCGGCAAGACGCTCCTCGCGCGCGCCGTCGCCGGCGAGGCCGGCGTGCCGTTCTACTCGATCTCCGGATCCGACTTCGTCGAGATGTTCGTCGGCGTCGGCGCCTCCCGGGTCCGCGACCTGTTCGAGCAGGCCAAGGCGAACGCTCCGGCGATCGTCTTCGTCGACGAGATCGACGCCGTCGGACGCCACCGCGGCGCCGGCCTCGGCGGCGGTCACGACGAGCGCGAGCAGACCCTCAACCAGCTGCTCGTCGAGATGGACGGCTTCGACGTCAAGGGCGGGGTCATCCTCATCGCGGCGACGAACCGCCCCGACATCCTCGACCCGGCGCTCCTCCGCCCCGGGCGCTTCGACCGGCAGATCGCCGTCGACCGTCCGGACATGCAGGGCCGTCTGGAGATCCTCAAGGTCCACCAGAAGGGCAAGCCGGTCGCTCCGGACGTCGACCTCGGCGCCGTCGCCCGACGCACCCCCGGCTTCACCGGTGCGGACCTCTCCAACGTCCTCAACGAGGCGGCGCTCCTCACCGCCCGCTCGGACAAGAAGCTGATCGACAACCACTCGCTGGACGAGGCGATCGACCGGGTGGTCGCGGGCCCGCAGAAGCGGACCCGGATCATGTCGGACAAGGAGAAGAAGATCACCGCGTACCACGAGGGCGGACACGCCCTGGTCGCGGCGGCCTCGCCCAACTCCGACCCCGTCCACAAGATCACCATCCTGTCCCGCGGCCGTGCTCTGGGCTACACGATGGTCCTGCCGGAAGAGGACAAGTACTCGACCACCCGCAACGAGATGCTCGACCAGCTGGCGTACATGCTGGGCGGCCGCGCTGCGGAGGAGCTCGTCTTCCACGACCCCACCACGGGCGCGGCGAACGACATCGAGAAGGCCACGGCCACGGCCCGCGCGATGGTCACGCAGTACGGCATGACCGAGCGTCTCGGCGCCATCAAGTTCGGTGGCGACAACACCGAGCCGTTCCTCGGCCGTGAGATGGCGCACCAGCGCGACTACTCGGAAGAGGTCGCGGCGCTGGTCGACGAAGAGGTCAAGAAGCTCATCGAGACCGCGCACAACGAGGCCTGGGAGATCCTCGTCGAGAACCGCGACGTCCTCGACAACCTGGTCCTCGCCCTCCTGGAGAAGGAGACGCTGGGCAAGGAGGAGATCGCCGAGATCTTCTCCACCATCGTCAGGCGTCCGGCCCGCCCGGCCTGGACCGGCTCCTCCCGCCGCACGCCGTCCACGCGTCCGCCGGTGCTCTCCCCCAAGGAGCTCGCCCTGACGAACAGCGCGAACGGCTCGGCGACCCCGACGGTCGACACCACCAAGGGCATCGACATCGCCCCGGTGGAGACCCCGGAGGACTGAGGTCCCGACCCCCGGAATGGCTGCCGCGCCCCCACAGGTTTTAGCCTGTGGGGGCGCGGCTTTTCGCGTAACGGTTCATACGGAACGAGGCACAGAGATGACCGACCCGGTGACGCTGGACGGCGAGGGCACGATCGGCGAGTTCGACGAGAAGCGCGCCGAGAACGCCGTACGGGAGCTCCTCATCGCGGTCGGCGAGGACCCGGACCGCGAGGGGCTGAGGGAGACGCCGGCGCGGGTGGCCCGGGCGTACAAGGAGATATTCGCGGGGCTGTGGCAGCAGCCCGAGGACGTGCTGACGACCACGTTCGACCTGGGCCACGACGAGATGGTGCTGGTCAAGGACATCGAGGTGTACTCGACGTGCGAGCACCATCTCGTGCCGTTCCGCGGGGTGGCGCACGTCGGATACATCCCGTCCACCACAGGGAAGATCACCGGCCTGTCGAAGCTGGCCCGTCTCGTCGACGTCTACGCCCGCCGGCCTCAGGTGCAGGAACGTCTCACCACCCAGGTCGCGGACTCGCTGATGGAGATGCTGGAGCCGCGCGGCGTCATCGTGGTCTTCGAGTGCGAGCACATGTGCATGTCGATGCGCGGCATCCGCAAGCCGGGCGCCAAGACCATCACCTCGGCCGTGCGCGGCCAGCTGCGCGACCCCGCGACCCGCGCCGAGGCGATGAGCCTCATCATGGCGCGCTGAGGCGCCACGGCGGGGGAGGACTCAGGCCCGGGCCTTGCCCGGGCCTTCGTCGTCGTCCTCCGGGAGCTTGCAGACGCGCTCAAGGAAGAGGGCGGCGGCGATGACGGCGATGCCCGCCGCGACCGCGAGGGCCGCGTAGAGCGCCTGGTCGCGGCGGGCCGGGACGTCGAGGGAGCCGAGGAGGAAGACTCCCGTGCCGCCGTACATGCCGGCGACGAGGGAGGCGACCAGGGCGCTCGCCTGACCGAAGACCACCGCGCGGGCCGCCATCAGGGGTTCGACGCCCTTGGCGCCCGGGCGGCGGTCGCGCTGCGCCCTGAGGCGGGAGCGGATCGAGAGGGCCGTCGCCGTGAGGACGACCGCGATCACGGCGAGGACGATGGGCGCGGCGATCGGCACGCTGGGAAGGGTGCCGACCGAGTCCCAGAGCCGGGCGCCGCCCCAGGAGAGGATGCCGGCGACGAGGAACAGTCCGGCGAGCACCTTCAGCCGCAGTTGTTTCACCGGATGTCCTTCGCGTGGTCGTCGGTCGTGGTCGTGGGCGGTCTGCCACGAAGCGTAACGACTACTCGGGGAGACGGAGTTCCAGGTCGGCGCGGCGGGTGACGCCCGCGCTGCCGAGCGCGGCGAGGAGCTCCGCCACGGGGCCGTGGCCGGAGAGCCGGGCGTCGGGGTCGACGTCGTGCCAGGGGGCGAGCACGAAGGCGCGCTGGTGGGCGCGGGGGTGCGGGAGGGTGAGGACCGGGTCCTCGGAGACGACGTCCGCGTACGCGATGATGTCGACGTCGATGGTGCGGGCGCCCCAGCGCTCCTCGCGGACGCGGTGGAAGGCCTCTTCGACGGCGTGGGCCCGCTCCAGGAGGGAGGACGGCGGCAGCGTCGTCTTCACCAGCGCGACCGCGTTGAAGTACGAGGGCTGGGTGCCGGGCTCGACGCCCCAGGGCTCCGTCTCGTACACGGGGGAGACGGCCTTCACCCGGAGGCCGGGCGTGTCCGCGAGGGCGTCGACGGCGCCCTGGAGGGTCTCCAGGCGGTTGCCGAGGTTGGCGCCGAGGGCGAGGACGGCCCAGCGGGGGTTGGAGAGCGTGACGTCGGCGGCGTCGACGGCCTCGACGACCGAGGCCGGTACGGGCTGCACGGTGGGGTCGCTCTGCGTCGGCTTCATCGTCGGCTCCGGGTGATCGTGATGGTCACGTCGTCGAAGGGCACGGTGATGGGCGCGTCCGGCTTGTGGACGACGACTTCCACCTCCTGGACCCCGGCGTGGCTCAGGCACTGCTGGGCGATGCGCTCGGCGAGGGTTTCGATGAGGTCGACGGGCTCGCCCTGGACGACGTCGACGACCTCTTCGGCGACGATCCCGTAGTGCACGGTCTTCGTCAGGTCGTCGTCGGCGGCCGCCGGGCGGGTGTCCAGGCCGAGGACCAGGTCCACGATGAAGGTCTGGCCCTCCTCGCGCTCCTTGGGGAAGACGCCGTGGTGGCCCCGGGCCTTGAGGCCGCGCAGCGCGACACGATCCACGCGAATCACTCCTGCTGTCGTAGTTCGGTGGCCACGCAGCCGGGTGCGGACGGCCGGGTGTCCACTGTCGAATCTACCTGCGGGCACCGACAGCGCTTGCCCGTGGGGGGCGCGGGCGGGGTCAGGACGGCGGTTCGGCGTCGTCCGCGCCGGGCTCGCCGTCCTCGGTTCCCTCGGTCTCCGCCAGGACGGGAGAGGCGTGGTGGGACCAGATCCTCCAGCCGTCCGGTGTGTGACGGAACACATTGGTGGCGACGACGAGCTGGCCGACGAGCGGGCCGAGCGCGGCGCCGTCCTCGGCGGGGCCGCCGCTGAGGATGTTCTCGGTGCAGGTGACGACGGCGGTGCCGCCGGCGAGGGAGATCTTCAGGTCGGTGAGGAAGAACTGGATGTACTCGGTGTTCGCCATGATCAGCGCGTACGAGCGGAGCACCTCGCCCCGGCCGGTGAGGACGGGCCAGCCGGGGTGGACGCAGGTGATGGGGGTGGCGCCGTCGTCGAGCCAGAGGTCGGCGACGCCTTCGAAGTCGCCGGTCTCCATGGCCTCGTAGAAGGCGGTGTTGGCGGCTTCGACGGCCCTCTCGTCGGCGCCGCGGGTGCCCCGGGGCTCGTCGTCGTGCCCGCTCTCCCCGTCCTCCGTCCAGTCCTCCCGGTTCATGCGGCTCCCTCGACGGCCCGGGCGACCCGTACGGCGTCGGCGGTGGCCCTGACCTCGTGGACGCGGACGGCCCACGCGCCCGCGTGGGCGGCGAGGGCGGAGACGGCCGCGGTGGCGGCGTCGCGTTCACGGGCCGGCGGTGGGGCGGCGCCCTCGCGGGCGAGGACATGGCCGAGGAAGCGCTTGCGGGAGGCGGCGACCAGGAGGGGGCGGCCGAGGGCGCGGAGCTCGGGGAGGTGGGCGACGAGGGCGAGGTCGTGCGGAGCGAGCTTGGCGAAGCCGAGGCCGGGGTCGACGACGATGCGCTCGGGGTCGATGCCGCCGTCGACGACGGCTTCCAGGCGGGCGCGGAGTTCGCCGACGACCTCGGTGACGACGTCGTCGTACACGGCGAGGCTGTTCATGTTCTGGCTGAATCCGCGCCAGTGCATGACGACGAAGGGGACCTCGGCGGCGGCGACGGCGGGGACCATTCCGGGGTCGGCGAGGCCGCCGCTGACGTCGTTGACGAGGACGGCGCCCGCTTCGACGGCGCGGGCGGCGACGCCGGCGCGCATGGTGTCGACGGAGACGGTGACGCCTTCGGCGGCGAGGCCGCGGACGACGGGGACGACGCGGCGGAGCTCCTCCTCCTCGTCGACGCGGCTGGCGCCGGGCCGGGTGGACTCGCCGCCGACGTCGACGAGGTCGGCGCCCTCGGCGACGAGTTCGATGCCGTGCTTGACGGCGGCCGTGGTGTCGAACCAGCGGCCGCCGTCGGAGAAGGAGTCGGGCGTCACGTTGACCACGCCCATGACCGCGCAGCGGTCCCACTCGGGCAGGCCCCGGGCGGTGCCCCGGTCGATCGTCGTACTCATGTGTCCAGCGTAGGGCCCGGGGGTGAGATCAGGCCGCGCGGACCTCGCGTTCGGCGGGGGCGGGGACGATGTGGGCGCAGGGCCGGGGGGCCGGGGCGGGGCGCCTGCGGGTGAAGGGCCGGGGCAGGGAGAGGTTCACGAAGCCTTCGGCCTGCATGGCGGCGAAGCCGATGCGGGGGAGGTCGCGGCTGGTGCGGTAGACGACGAAGCGGGGTTCCCAGCGTGGCCGGAACTTGGCGTTGAACTTGTACAGCGACTCGATCTGGAACCAGCGGGAGAGGAAGACGAGGAGTCCGCGCCAGACGCGCAGGACGGGTCCGGCGCCGATCTTCTCGCCGCGGGCGAGGGCGGAGCGGAACATGGCGAAGTTCAGGGACACGCGCGCGATGCCGAGGCCGGGGGAGGCCTGGAGGGCGGCGACGATGAGGAGCTCGTTCATGCCGGGGTCGGCGGAGCGGTCGCGGCGCATGAGTTCGAGGGACATGCCGTCGGGGCCCCACGGGACGAAGTGGATGATCGCCTTCAGGTCGCCGTAGGGGGAGGCGGAGCCGTCCTCGTCGGTCTTGTGGGCGGTCGCTATGACGGCGTCGCCGTCGCCGGGGGCGCCGATGCGGCCGAGGGCCATGGAGAAGCCGCGCTCGGTGTCGGTGCCGCGCCAGTCGGCGGCGGCGCGGCGGACCCGTTCGAGTTCGGCGTCGTCGAGGTCACGGACGCGGCGGACCCGGGTGGTGTAGCCGTTGCGCTCGATGCGCTTGACCATCTGGCGGACGTTGCGCATGGCCCGTCCGGAGAGGGAGAAATCCGCGACGTCGACGACCGCCTCGTCGCCGAGTTCGAGGGCGTCGAGGCCCGTCTCGCGGGTCCAGACCTGGCCGCCGGTCTCGGAGCAGCCCATGACGGCGGGGGTCCAGGAGTGGGCCTTGGCCTCGTCCATGAAGCGTTCGATGGCGCCGGGCCAGGCCTCGACGTCGCCGATGGGGTCGCCGCTGGCGAGCATGACGCCCGAGACGACGCGGTAGCAGACGGCGGCCTTGCCGCTGGGCGAGAAGACGACGCCCTTGTCGCGGCGGAGGGCGAAGTGGCCGAGGGAGTCACGGCCGCCGTGCTGGTCGAGGAGGGCGCGCAGCCGGGTCTCGTCGTCGTCGGTGAGGCGGGCGGCGGGGTGTTCGGGGCGGAAGGCCAGGTAGATGGTGGTGAGGGCGGTGAGCATGCCGAGGGCGCCGAGGGAGTAGCCGACGGTCCAGTCCACGCCGTTGCTGTAGCCGACGGGGCCCTCGACGCCGAAGAGTCCGTAGAGGACGTGTTCGAGGCGGTCCGAGAGGCTGGGGCTGCCGATGACGCGGCGCGGGTGGGCGCTGACGATGACGAGGCCGAGGGCGATGGATCCGCCGCCCATGACGACGAAGTTGGCGAGTGCGCGCCAGCGGCTCCGCGGGTCGGGGAGGGCGGCGAACTCGGCCCGGTGGCGGAGGAGGAGGGCGAGGAGTACGAGGGAGAGGAGGGCGCCGAGGACGGAGTGGCGCCAGACGAACTGGGCGGCGGCGCCGAGGGGCAGGAGGACGACGGCGGCGCGCCAGGCACGGCGTTTGTGCCGCTTGAGGCCGTGGGCGAGGAGCAGGAGGAGGACGCCGGCGCTGAGGGAGAGGGCGGCGGAGAGGGGGCCGAGGGTGCCGGGGAGCACCTCGGCCATGGCGTGCATGCGGCTGGCGCGGAAGCGGGGGAAGACGCCGGCGGCGATGTCGATGAGGCCGATGAGGGTGCAGGCCGTGCCGACGATCGCGGGCACCTTCTCGGGCCGGGGGCCGCGGAGAATCCGGCGTACCCGGACCGGAACCATTCCTGATTTGTCCCCATCTAGCGTGACAGACATGGCTTCCCGTACTTCCCGTGGTCCAGCGAGGGGTCTTTGACTCCGGTCCGGCCCTGCGGCGCGTTCGGCGGGCTGTTCCGGCTGGTGCGCCTTCTAGGACGGAGCCGCGCGGAGTCGGGTTCATTCGGTCACAGGAAATTCTCGGAAAGAAGGCTCGGTCGCCCCATGGGTCTCACCAGCAACAAAGTCCTCGTGGTCGCGGTCGTGCTGGCCGTGGCGCTGTTCCTCGGCACGGTCTGGTTGTGGCCGCGGCTCGCGCGTCGTGGCTGGCGGGCGTACGTGGGACGGGTGGGGCTGCTTCTCGCGACCCAGGTGGCGCTGTTCGCCGCGGTGGGTCTGGCGGCGAACCGGTCGTTCCTCTTCTACGGCTCGTGGGCCGATCTGTTCGGGCAGGAGCAGGACATGGGCGTGGTCGTCGACCACGCGGCCGGTTCGAAGGACCTGCGGGTGGTGGGCAGGCAGGGTCTCGACGTGCCGGGCGGCGGGCGTCCCGCGACCGCCGGCCAGATACAGAAGGTCGTGGTGGCGGGAGAGCGGTCGGGGATCGTCTCGCCGGCCTATGTGTACCTGCCGCCGGAGTACTTCCAGGAGCGGTACGCGAAGCGCACCTTCCCGGCCTCGGTGGTGCTCACGGGGTATCCGGGGACCGCGGAGAACCTCATCAAGGGGTTGAAGTACCCGAAGACGGCGTACCTCCAGGCGAAGGAGGGGCGGATGCAGCCGATGATCCTGGTGATGCTGCGGCCGACGGTGGCGCCCCCGCGGGACACCGAGTGCGTGGACGTGCCCGGGGGACCGCAGACGGAGACCTTCTTCGCGGAGGACCTGCCGAAGGCGGTCTCGGAGACGTACCGGGTGGGGACGAAGGCCCGGAACTGGGGGTTCATGGGGAACTCCACGGGCGGGTACTGCGCGCTGAAGATCGCCCTGCACCACCCGGACCGGTTCGCGGCGGGGGCCGGGTTCTCCGCGTACTACCGCGCGGCGGAGGACGTGACGACGGGGGACCTCTTCCACGGCGACGACCGGCTGCGGAAGCGGGGCGACCTGCTGTGGAGCCTGGACCACATGCGGCAGGGCGACTCGTCGTTCCTGGTGACGACGTCGAAGCGGGGGGAGGGCAACCTGCGGGGCACGCTGGACTTCATCAAGAAGGTGAAGAGCCCGGCGCGGGTCTCGTCGATCACGCTGGAGAGCGGCGGCCACAACTTCAACACGTGGAACAGGGAGATCCCGCCGGGCATGGTCTGGATGGGCGGCAAGCTCAGCGCGACCTGAGGGCTACTCCACCGTGGCCCGGCGCAGGGCGCGGTGGACGCCCGCCGGGGTGAGGACGCCGAGCGGGCGGCCGTCGGCGCCGGTGACGGTGAGCCGGCCGGTGTCGTGCTGGAGGAGCACGGCGAGGGCGTCCTTGAGGGAGGTCCCGAGGGGTACCCGGGCGTCGCCCTGGGTGCCCTCGGGGCTTCCGGCGTACCGCTCGGTGCCTTCTGTCCAGGAGTCGAGGTCGGCCTCGGTGACGGGGGTGACGGCGAGCCGCTTGAGGCTCCGGTCGCTGCCGACGAAGTCCGCGACGTACGGGGTGGCGGGGGCGCCGAGGACGGTGGCGGGGGTGTCGAACTGCTCGATGCGGCCCTGCCCGTAGACGGCCATGCGGTCGCCCATGCGGACGGCCTCCTCGATGTCGTGGGTGACGAGGAGGACGGTCTTGCGGACCGTGGCCTGAAGGGCGAGGAACTCGTTCTGGAGGCGCTCGCGGACGACGGGGTCGACGGCGCCGAAGGGCTCGTCCATGAGGAGGACGGGCGGATCGGCGGCGAGGGCGCGGGCGACGCCGACGCGCTGGCGCTGGCCGCCGGAGAGCTGGGCGGGGTAGCGGGAGCCGTAGACGGCCGGGTCGAGGCCGACGAGATCGAGGAGTTCGGCCGCACGCGCGCGTGCCGCCGCCTTCTTCCAGCCGAGGAGGGCCGGGACGGTCGCGGTGTTGTCGAGGACCGTGCGGTGGGGGAAGAGCCCGACCTGCTGGATGACGTAACCGATCTTGCGGCGCAGGGCGACGGGGTCGACGCCCGAGATGTCCGCGCCGCCGACGAGGACGCGGCCGGAGGTCGGTTCGACGAGCCGGTTCACCATCATCATCGTGGTCGTCTTGCCGCAGCCGGACGGCCCGACGAGGGTGACGAGTTCACCCTCGGCGACCTCGAAGGAGAGGTCGTCGACGGCGGTGGTGCCGTCCGCGTACCGCTTGGTCACGTGCTCGAACCGGATCATGGTTCCCCATTCTGTCCCCTGGGTGCCGGGGGTGTGTGAAGGGCGTGTTGCCGCATTGTGGCGGGTCTCGGGGATTGTCGGTGGCGGGGGTTAGGGTCGTCAGACATGCGTTCGGGAAGATCGACGGCATCGACGGCCCCGGGGGGAGGGACGGATGAGCGCACCGAACTGTCTGGTCACGAACGACTGGATCTGCGGCGAATATCTGCGCACGCGCGCCGGTGAGTTGACGGACGCCACGCTCCAGCACGTGGGAATCACGGTCGTGTCCGTGGTGATCGCGCTCGCCGTCGCGGTGCCGCTCGCGCTCCTCGTCCGCGCCAGGCCCCGGTTCGCGGGACCGGTCCTCGGCCTGACCACCCTGCTCTACACGGTGCCGTCGCTCGCCATGTTCTCGCTGCTGCTGCCCTTCTTCGGCCTGTCGGCGGCGCTCGTGGTGACCGGCCTCGTGCTGTACGCGCTGACGATCCTCGTGCGGAACACGCTCGCGGGCCTCGCCGCGGTGCCCGCCGAGACGCGGGAGGCCGCCCGGGGCATGGGGTACGGCTCACTGCGGCTGCTCTGGCAGGTCGAACTGCCCCTCGCGCTCCCGGTCCTGATGGCCGGAATAAGGATGGCGACGGTCTCCACGATCGCGCTGACGACGATCGGTTCGGTCGTCGGGCGCGGCGGCCTCGGCAACCTCATCGAGGAGGCGCTGCCCACCTTCTTCAAGGCGCAGATGCTCGCCGCCTCGGTGCTGTGCGTGGTGCTCGCCGTCACCGCCGACCTGTTGCTCCTGGGACTCCAGCGGCTGCTCACGCCCTGGACCCGGATACGGACCGCGCCGGGAGGTGGGTGAGACGGGCATCGTGACGGAGGCCTGGGGCTGGCTCACCACCGGCGCGCACTGGACGGGCGAGGAGGGCATCGGGCAGCGGCTCGCCGAGCACGCGTACGTGAGCGGGGCGGCGCTGCTGATCGCCGCGGCGCTCGCGCTGCCGCTCGGGCTCTGGCTCGGTCATCTCGGCCGGGGCGGGGCGCTCGCGGTGAACGTGTCGAACGTGGGGCGGGCGATCCCCGTCTTCGCGGTCCTGGCCCTGTTCATGGTGTCGCCCCTGCGGAACGCCGGGTATGTGCCGACGGTCGTGGCTCTCGTGCTCTTCGCGATACCGCCGCTCCTCACCAACGCGTACGTGGGGGTGCGGGAGGTGGACCGGGCCGCGGTGCGGGCGGCCAGAGGCATGGGGATGACGGGCGGTCAGCTCTTCCGCCGCGTCGAACTCCCGCTCGCCCGGCCGGTGGTGATGACGGGCGTGCGCTCGGCCGCGGTGCAGGTGGTCGCCACGGCGACCGTCGCGGCGATGGTCGGGCAGGGAGGCCTCGGCCGGATCATCACGGCCGGCTTCGCCACGTACGACACCGCGCAGGTCGTCGCGGGCGCGGTGCTCGTGGCCCTGCTCGCCCTCCTGGTGGAGGGCGTCCTCGTGGGCGCGGACCGTCTTTTCGAACGACGCGAACGACGCGAACGACGCGAATGAAATGAACGACGCGAACGACGTGAACGATCGACCGAACGCTGACTGGAGATGGGTGATCTCGTGAACAGGGTCTCGCGTATCGCGGGCGCGGTACTGGGTACGGCGGCGCTGACCGTCGCGCTCGCCGCGTGCGGCGGTGACAGCCTGGAGCAGGGCAAGGAGAAGGGCCAGGGGAAGGGCTCGGGGGAGAAGGGTTCGCTGGTGGTCGGCGCGGCGGCCTTCACCGAGGCCAAGGTCCTCGCCGAGCTGTACGCCCAGACGCTGCGGGACGCCGGATACTCCGTGTCCGTCACCACGGTGAAGAACCGCGAGCTGTACGAACCGTCCCTCGAGAAGGGCGAGATCGACGTCCTCCCGGAATACGCGGCGACGATGGCGGAATTCCTCAACGCGAAGGTGAACGGGCCGAAGGCGCCCGAGGAGAAGCCGGTCGCCTCCGGTGACGCGGCGGCCACCGTCGAGGCGCTGCGGAAGCTCGCCGAACCGCGTGGTCTGAAGGTGCTCGCGGTCGGTGAGGCGGTCGATCAGAACGCGTTCGCGGTGACCAAGGAATTCGCCGAGAAGAACAAGCTGAGGACGCTTTCCGATCTCGGCCGCGCGAAGCTGAAGGTGAAGATCGCCGCCGGTGACGAATGCGCGGTACGGCCCTTCTGCGCGCCGGGTCTGAAGAAGACGTACGGGATCGACGTGACCGGGATCGACCCCAAGGGGGTCGGCACCCCGCAGGCCAAGCAGGCGGTCAAGGACGGGGTGGACCAGCTGGTCCTGACGACCACCACGGACGCCACCCTCGACAGTTACGGCCTCGTCTTCCTCGACGACGACAAGAAGCTGCAGAACGCCGACAACGTCCTGCCCGTGGTCAACGCGAAGGACGCGGGTTCCCCCGAGATAGCCGCCGCACTCGACAAGATCACCAAGGTGCTGACCACAGCGGATCTCGCCGAACTCAACCGCAAGGTGGACGCCGAGCGGGCGAAGCCGGAGGACGTCGCCAAGGAGTATCTGACGGCGAAGGGGCTGCTCGACAAGTAGTTCCCGGGTGAGGGGAGTCGGCCCGAAGCGGAACCGGAACGGTGGATATCCACTTCTGACGGCGAGAAGTGGCCAAGAGATTACCGGGCCGACGCCCCACACGACGCCTACGCACGGTAAATTTCAGGCCATGCCACGTGGACGCCACCGCCATTCCCCGCCTCTGCACAAGCTGCTGCCGCCCTCCGCGGTCGCCGGCGCCGCGGTCGTGTGCGCCGCGGCCTCCTGGCTGCCCGGCGACCTCGTGGTCGTGCGGCTGCTCGCCGCGGCGGCGGCGGCCGCCGCCGTCACCGGTGCCGTCCTCATGCGCAGTTGGGACCGGGGCGCCGGTCTGAAGGTCGCCGAGCTCGACCGGGCCCGCACCGCCGACCAGTGGAAGGCCGAGGAGCGGACCGCCGAGCTGGAGTCCGACCTGGAGGAGTCCCGCGCGCTGCGCGCCCGGCTCGACGCCAAGCTCCGCTCCAAGCGCGTGGAGCTCGCCGCCCTTCGCGGGGAGCACGCCGACCTGCTCCGGCGGTACGCCACCGCGGAGACCGAGCGGGCCAGCGCCCTGGAGGGCCGACGCGTCCTCGCCCTGGAGACCACCGGCACGGCCGACGGCACGGGGTCCGGCACGGCCGCCGCCAAGGCGCTGACCGCCGGCGGCTCCTCTCCCACCCCCGAGGCCTTCCGCCGCGCGGCCCAGGCGCTCCGCGACCTCCCGCGCAACGCCGCCGCGCAGCAGGCCCGCCGCACCGCCGAGGCGGCCCGCGCCCGCGACCTCGCCGAGCGGGCCCGTGAGACGGAGGAACCGCAGGGGAAGCACGCGGCGGCCGCCGGAACCGAGCACACCCGCCCGGCCGCCCCCGCCCTCGCGCTGCCGCCGGCCGCGCCGGTCCCGCCCGCGTCCACGAGGGTGCCGGCCGTCCCGACCGCCGCCGCGATCGTCCCGTACGCGGCCCGCAGGCCCGTCCCGCGCCCCGAGGGCGGCTTCGACTTCTTCGGTACGCAGAAGGCGGCGGAGGCCATCGAGGCCGTGCAGAACACGGACCTCGCCGACGTCGTGGGCGAGGAGGTCCTCGAAGAGGCCCTGGCCGCCCGGACCGCGCTCGGTGCCTCGCTCCTCACCCCGGTCGCGCCCGGCACGTCGGCCGGCACGCCCGCGGGGAACCCGCTCGCCCCCCGCCTCACGGCCCCCGGCCAGGCGATCGGCCAGGTCATCGACCTGACCGCGCACGACGAGACCGAGCAGCTCGACGTCGCCGAACTGCGGGGAGCGGTGAACTCGTGACGTACCGCCTCACCGACCTCCCGGTCGGCGAGGGCATCCGCCGCCGCGACGAACTGCTGGCCCTGTGCGCCCAGGCGTTCTGCGGCGCTCCCTGGCACGAGCCGCCGCTCAGCGCCGTACGGACCGTGGACAGGCTGCTCGACGCGGCCGCGCGGAAGGACGCGTTCACCGGGGTGATCGCGCTCGCCCCGGACGACACCCTCCTCGGCTTCGCGGCCGGATGGAACGACACGGCCCTGTCCGGCGGCGCCCCGGTCTTCGAGCTCGCCGAACTCGCCGTCGCCCCGGCCCACCAGGGCCAGGGCATCGGCAAGCACCTCCACGACGCGCTGCTCGTGGTCGGGACGCCCGGGCCCGCGCTCCTGATGACCCTCGACGTACCGGAACTGACGGACCGGTACGCGCGCTGGGGCTGGAGCACCGTCGACCGGCGGACGCCCGGCACGGAGGAGCGGGAGTACGCCGTGATGCGCTGGGGGCCCTGAGCCCCCGCCGCGCGCCGGCTACTTGTCGATGTCGCCGACGACGAAGAACAGCGAACCCAGGATCGCCACCATGTCGGCGACGAGCGTCCCCGGCAGCAGCTCCACGAGCGCCTGGATGTTGTTGAACGAGGCCGAGCGCAGCTTCAGCCGGTACGGGGTCTTCTCGCCCTTGGACACCAGGTAGTAGCCGTTGACGCCGAGCGGGTTCTCGGTCCACGCGTACGTGTGGCCCTCCGGCGCCTTGAGCACCTTCGGAAGCCGCTGGTTGATCGGCCCCGGCGGCAGCTCCGCCATCCGGTCAAGACAGGCGTCCGCCAGGTCCAGGGAGTTGTGCGTCTGCTCAAGGAGGCACTCGAACCGGGCCAGGCAGTCGCCCTCCTCGCGCACCGCGACCCGCAGCGTGTCCTGGAGCTCCCCGTACGCCAGGTACGGCTCGTCGCGGCGCAGGTCGAAGTCGACGCCCGAGGCGCGCGCGATGGGCCCCGACACCCCGTACGCGTGGACCGCGGCCGGGGTCAGCACGCCGACCCCCCGGGTACGGCCCCGGAAGATCTCGTTGCCGAGGACCAGCCGGTCGTACACGTCCATCCGCGACCGCACGTCCGCGACGGCCTGCCGTGCCCGCCCGAGCCAGCCCGCGGGCAGGTCCTCCTTGAGGCCGCCGACCCGGTTGAACATGTAGTGCATGCGGCCGCCGGAGACCTCCTCCATCACCGCCTGGAGCTCCTCCCGCTCCCGGAAGGCGTGGAAGACCGGGGTGATCCCGCCCAGTTCGAGGGGGTACGAGCCGAGGAACATCAGGTGGTTGAGGACCCGGTTCAGCTCGGCGAGGAGCGTACGGGTCCACACCGCGCGCTCCGGGACCTCCATGCCCAGCATCCGCTCGACGGCCATGACCACGCCGAGCTCGTTGGAGAAGGCGGAGAGCCAGTCGTGACGGTTGGCCAGCATGATGATCTGCCGGTAGTCCCGCGCCTCGAAGAGCTTCTCCGCACCGCGGTGCATGTAGCCGATGACCGGCTCGGCCTGCCGGACGACCTCGCCGTCGAGCACGAGCCGGAGCCGGAGCACGCCATGGGTCGAGGGATGCTGCGGCCCGATGTTCAGCACCATGTCGGTGCTCTCCGCCGCCCCGCCGATACCGACCGTCGTCTCCGTCATGCGGCCAGTATCTCCCGGGGGCGGGTGGCGGTGCCCTCGCGGTCCGTGCGGGCAACTGTCCGGCGGGGGCGGGTGCACGCGGCGCGGGCCGTCAGGGGGCCGGAGGGGCCGGGACCCGTTGCGTCAGCCACAGGAAGTCGCCCAGGCCGCCCCGCGCCGTCAGTTCGGCCCCCTCGCCGGCTGAGGCGAGCGCCCGGACGTATCCGGCGGGATCCGTGGAGGCCAGCGCGAGCGGTGGCCGCGAGCCGGACACCCCGAGTCGCCGCAGCGCCTCCCGCTGCGTGACGAGCTCGGCGACCGGCAGCTCCCGCGGAGCGACTCCGCGTGTGTCCCGTGCCGCGAGCGGCAGCTCCCGCGGGGCGACTCCGCACGCGTCCCGTGCCGCGACCGGCAGCTCCCGCGGAGCGACTCCGCACGCGTCCAGTGCCACATGGGACGTCACGTCGCAGCTGCCGTCCGGGACCGGAGGGACCTCGCGGCCGCCACGGAAGCCCGTGAGGGAGCCGAAGGGCGGCCGGGTGTCCCGTACGTGCGCGTAGTCCACGGCCACCGCCCGGCCCGCCGCCAGGCAGCCGACCGCCGCCGCCCAGGCCTCGTCCCGTGGCCGGCCGATCTCGGCCCGTGTCCCCGGTTCCCGCAGGGGCCACCAGCGGGCCAGCCACTCCGCGTCCGGGCCGGTGACGGGCGCGCCGAGCCGCTCGGCGCCGTCCGCGCGTACCTCCACGTACCGGGCCGTGCCCTCCGCGTCGGCCTCTGCGACGTCCACCGGCACGTTGTCGAGCCACTCGTTCGCGAAGACCAGCCCCCGCACGCCCCGCGGCACCCGGTCCGTCCACTCCACCCGTGGGTCGAGCCCGGCCGGGCGGGCGGCGCGCTCGACCGCGTACGCCCGTACCGACAGCGAGTCCCCGACCGACGCGAGCACCGCCGTCAGCAGCTCGCCGCGTCCCGCGCCCACGTCCACGAGGTCGACCTCGGCCGTCCCCAGCTCCTCCGCCACCTCGCCGAGGAGCCGGGCCACGGCCGCCGCGAAGAGCGGGGAGGCGTGCACCGAGGTGCGGAAGTGGCCCGCGGGGCCCTCGGGGCGCAGATAGAAGCCGCCGGGGCCGTACAGCGCCCGTTCCGTGGCCTCCCGCCACCCCTGCCACTGACACGTCTCATCCGTCACGGGGCTCAGTCTCCACCCCGTCTCCACCTCGGGGAGTACGGGCCCCGCGCCAAGGATCGACCCCACGGTTGATCCCCGCACCTCCCGCTCTTCCCTACTCTGGGTGACGTGCAGCGCCTCTACGACTTCATCCGCAGACACCCGACGGGCGTCGACACCTTCTGGGCGGTCGTCCTCCTCGGGTTCTCCCTGCTGTGGGTGGGGACGACCTACCCGGCGGTGGACCACCCCGTCGCGTACGGTCTCGTGGCCGCGCTCTTCTCCCTGGTCGTGGCCCTGCGGCGGAGAGCACCGGAGAAGATGCTGCTGCTCGCGGGCGGTCTCGGGGTCGCGCAGCTCGTCTTCGGCCTGAGGCCGTTCCTGGCCGACTTCGCCATGCTCATGATCATCTTCGCTGTCGCGGCGCACGACGGACCCCGCTGGGCGTCCCGGCTCGCGCTCATCGGCGGGCTCTGCGCCTCCCCGGTCTCGCAGCTGAGATGGCCCATAGAGGGCACCGACTCCGGGGTGGCCAAGGTCTTCTTCACGGTCATCATGACCGTGCCGTTCGCGCTCGCCTGGGTCCTCGGCGACTCGCTCCGCACCCGCCGCGCGTACTTCGCGCAGCTGGAGGAGCGGGCCTCCCGCCTTGAGCAGGAGCGCGAGGCGCAGGCCAAGGTCGCGGTCGCCGCCGAGCGCGCCCGGATCGCCCGCGAGCTGCACGACGTCGTCGCGCACAACGTGTCGGTGATGGTGGTGCAGGCAGACGGAGCGGCCTACGTCATGGACTCCTCCCCGGAGACCGCGAAGCAGGCCCTCGACACCATCTCCACCACGGGCCGGCAGGCGCTCGCCGAGATGCGCAGACTCCTCGGCATCCTGCGCACCGGCGAGCACCAGGAGGCCGGGGAGTACGTGCCCCAGCCCGACGTGCAGCAGATCGGGGACCTCGTCGAGCAGGTGCGGAGCGCCGGACTCACCGTGGACTTCGCGATCGAGGGAAGCCCGCGGCCGCTGCCCAGCGGCGTCGAGCTCACCGCGTACCGCATCGTGCAGGAAGCCCTCACGAACACGCGCAAGCACGGCGGTCCCGACGTCGGCGCCGCCGTCCGGCTGGTCTACTTCGACGACGGCCTCGGACTGCTCGTCGAGGACGACGGCCGGGGCGCGCCGCAGGAGATGTACGAGGACGGGGGAGCCGACGGCCGCGGCCACGGTCTGATCGGCATGCGGGAGCGGGTCGGCATGGTCGGCGGCACGCTGGACGCGGGCCCGCGTCCCGGCGGCGGCTTCCGGATCAGCGCCCTGCTCCCCCTCAAGCCCGCCCACTGACGACCGGCCCGCTCACCGACGACCCCCGAAGGAATCTGATGTCCATCCGCGTGATGCTTGTCGACGACCAGGTGCTGCTGCGCACCGGTTTCCGTATGGTGCTCGCCGCCCAGCCGGACATGGAGGTCGTGGCGGAGGCGGGCGACGGCGTCGAAGCCCTTGAGGTGCTGCGGTCGACGGCGGTCGACGTCGTCCTCATGGACGTGCGCATGCCCAAGCTCGACGGGGTGGAGACGACCCGGCGGATCTGCTCGCAGCCGGATGCCCCGAAGGTGCTCATCCTGACCACCTTCGACCTCGACGAGTACGCGTTCTCCGGGCTCAAGGCGGGCGCGAGCGGCTTCATGCTGAAGGACGTGCCGCCGGCCGAGCTGCTCGGCGCGATCCGCTCGGTGCACAGCGGGGACGCGGTGGTGGCCCCCTCGACCACCCGGCGGCTGCTCGACCGCTTCTCGCCGATGCTGCCGTCGTCGGGCAAGGAGCCCGAGCACAAGGAGCTGGGCCGCCTGACGGACCGGGAGCGCGAGGTGATGATGCTGGTCGCCCAGGGCCTGTCGAACGGCGAGATCGCCGCGCGGCTCGTCCTCTCGGAGGCGACGGTGAAGACCCATGTGGGCCGCATCCTCACCAAGCTGGGCCTCCGCGACCGGGTGCAGGTCGTCGTCCTCGCGTACGAGACGGGCCTGGTCCGCGCGGGCGGCAGGCCCTGAGCGGTCCGCGAGAGGGACGGACTCCGAGCGGTCCGCGCGGGCGGCAGGCCCTGAGAGTCCGCGTCGGCGCCAGGCCCTGAGGCGGCGGCTCAGCGCAGGACCGACTCCAGGAAGTCGCTGCCGAGGCGGGCGACGACGGCCACGTCGAGCTGGTGCAGGACGTACCGGCCGCGGCGCTGGGTGGTGATCAGGCCGGCCTTCTTCAGGACCGCGAGGTGCCGCGAGACCTCGGGGGCGGTGATGTTGTACGCGTCGGCCAGCTCGCTCGTCGTGCTCGAACCGCGGGCCAGACTGCGGCAGAGCCGCATCCGCATCGGGTGGGCGACGGCCTCCAGGCGCAGCCTGACCTCCTCGACGGACGCCGCGCCGCCGAGGTCGCGGTCGGGGACCGGGTACTGGATGACGGGCTGCCAGCCGGGCGTGTAGAGCGCGAAGAGGTGCGGCCAGCCGAAGGCCGTCGGCAGAAACGTCACCGCGGAGCCCTGGGCCCTGATCCGGCCCTGGACCAGCTTGTCGACGACGATCCGGGAACCCTGCGCGTCCTCCTCCAGGGTCATGGCGCCGGAGGCGGCGGCGACGGCTTCGGCGAGCCCCCTGCGGCGCATCAGCTCCGTCTTGTGGCGGGCGTCGGCGGCGAGCTGGACGTGGACGCGGCGCCAGGTGTCCGCGAAGAAGGCCTCGTCGCAGTCCTCCAGGAGCCGCCGGACCCACGCGCGCGTGCCGGGAGGGTCGGCCAGCATCCGCTCCACGAACGCGGTCTGCCGGGGCCCCCGCGCCGCGGCCAGGTCGAGGGCGCGGCGCCGCATCCGCTCGTCGACGAGCGGGGAGGGGGCGCCGTGCGTGTACTTGCTGTTGCAGGAGATCTCCAGGGCGGAGCCCACGTACTTCTCGTCGTCCATGCGGTCGAGGTCGTCCAGCTCCTCGGCCAGGGTCTCCCGGGGCCGCGGCGGCAGCAGGATGTCCGAGCGGGTGGAGTTCCACATGAAGTCGGCCTCGTGGAGCCGGTCCGCGAGCTCCGGCTTCAGCGCCGCCGCGGTCGTGGTCGTCCAGGCGTGCAGCCGGGGGTGGTGCGTGGGCTCGGCCAGGGCGTGCAGGGCGGCGCCCAGTTCCGCCAGGGGCGAGGGGCAGAAGGTGATCCGCTCGTGCGGCAGTCCGGTGATGTCGATCGTCACGCTCACCCGACCATGGTGCGGGGTGGGTCGGGGGCGCTGTCGCGCCGTTTGACGACCCCCGTCAAACCACGGGCCTGACCACACCGGCGCGGCGCACGGTGAGGGCATGAACGCGCTGCACCAGTACGTCTTCGACAGCTACCGTGCCGCCCGCCTCGGGGAACCCCCGCCTCCGCCGCCCGGCACCTACGACGTCGCCCTGCTGCGGGCCGTCCGCGACCGCCGCCGCTTCGAGCGGGTGGTGGCGGGCCGCCTCGCACGGGGTGGCATCCGCGCCGCCCTGAGCCGGTGGCGCCGCCGACGGGCCTCCACGTGAGCCGAGCCGCTGGCCGAGCCGCTGAGCCCCGGTGGCGGCCACGGTCGCCGTCCACGCGCCTACGTGAGCCGCGACAGGAAGTCCCGTACCGCCGCCCCCACATCCTCCGCCGTCCACTCCAGGCCTCGTGCCGCCACCGTCAGCTCCGTCACCGCGACCCCCGGCGGGCCGCCCGGGCCCGGGGCGGACCAGCGGCGGAAGAGGGCCGTGCCGGTGGCCTCGGTCTGGGCCAGGGCCGCCGCCGTCAGGGCCTCCGGGGCGTACGGCAGCCAGACCTGGAACTGGTGGGTGTGCGGGACCTCCGGGTGGACCCGGAACCAGCCCACGCCCGCCTCCGTGAACGCCTCCCGGACCGCGTCGGCCACCACGCGCGCGTGTGCCACGTACGAGGGCAGCCGGGGCAGCTCGACGTCCAGGCCCCGGAGCGCGGAGAGCGCCGCCGGGTACTGCTGGAAGAGCAGGCCGCCGTACCGGTGCCGCCACACCCGCGCCTCCGCCATGACCTCCTCGGGTCCGGCGAGCGCGGCGCCGGACAGGCCGCCGAGGGACTTGTAGAACGAGACGTACACGCTGTCGGCGAGCCCCGCGATCTCCGCGAGCGGACGGCCGAAACGCGTCGGGCACTCCCAGAGCCGAGCCCCGTCGAAGTGGACCACCGCGTCCCGCTCCCTGGCAGCCTCCACCACCTCGGTCAGCTCGTCCCAGGTCGGCAGCACGAAGCCGGCGTCCCGCAGCGGCAGCTCCAGCATCAGCGTCCCGAAGGGCTCCGGGTGGTCGCGCACCTCCTCGGCCGTCGGCAGCCGGGGCGCGTCGGTGAGGTGGACCGTACGGAGCCCGGACACGGCCCCGAGCGCGCCGCCCTCGTGGACCTCGGGGTGGGCGAGCGGGTGGAGGGCGACGACGGGGCTGCCGGTGCGGCCGGCCCAGCAGCGCAGCGCCACCTGCTGGGCCATCGTGCCCGTCGGGAAGAAGACGGCGGCGGGCAGGCCGAGCACCTCGGCGACGCGCCGCTCCAGCTCCTCGACCGGCCCGTCCGCGTACGTGTCCACGGGCTGGTCCGCCCGCCCGGACGCCTCCGCCCACGCGGCGAGCTCACGCAGGTGCGTGCCGACCGTGCCGTCCGCCTGGGTGTGCCACAGCGTGCGCTCGGCACCGCCCCAGACCTTCGCCCGGTAGAGCCGGGCCGCTTCCTCGTCCACAGGACTCACAGGTTCCATGGCCCGATCATCACACCGCCGCCCACACCCTGTGGACAGCCACGGAGCAGCGCGAAACGCTGGCGTAGCATGACCAGAAATCGTCCGGTACCCGCCGAGGACTGGAACGGAAGGCCGTCCCCACCGTGAACGCACCAGAAGCGCCAGAGCCCCGATCCGAGGACCGACCCGCCCGGCTCACCGTCGGAGTCGTCGGCGCCGGCCGCGTGGGCCCCGCCCTCGCCGCCTCGCTCCGGCTCGCCGGGCACCGCCCGGTCGCCGTCTCCGCCGTCTCCGACGCCTCCCGGCGCCGCGCGGCGGCCCTCCTGCCCGACGTCCCGGTCGTCGAGCCCGCCCGCGTGCTCGCCCTCGCCGACCTGGTCCTCCTCACCGTGCCGGACGACGCGCTGCCCGGTCTCGCCGAGGGCCTCGCCGAGACCGGAGCCGTACGGCCGGGACAGCTGATCGTGCACACCTCCGGGCGGTACGGGGTACGGGTGCTCGACCCCGTCCGCCGGGCCGGCGCGCTCCCGCTCGCCCTGCACCCCGCGATGACCTTCACCGGCACCGCGGTCGACGTCCAGCGGCTCGCCGGCTGTTCCTTCGGGGTGACCGCTCCCGAGCAGCTGCGGCTCGCGGCGGAGGCCCTGGTGATCGAGATGGGCGGCGAGCCCGAGTGGATCGCGGAGGAGGCCCGGCCGCTGTACCACGCGGCCCTGGCCCTCGGCGCGAACCACCTGGTCACCCTGGTGGCCCAGTCGATGGAGCTGCTCCGCACGGCCGGGGTCGCCGCCCCCGACCGGATGCTGGGACCGCTCCTCGGCGCCGCCCTCGACAACGCCCTGCGCTCCGGCGACGCGGCCCTCACGGGGCCCGTCGCGCGCGGTGACGCGGGCACGGTCGCCGCCCATGTCGCCGAGCTGCGCAAGCACGCGCCCGGCACCGTCGCCGGCTATCTGGCGATGGCCCGTACGACCGCCGACCGGGCGCTCGCGCACGGCCTGCTCAAGCCCGAGCTGGCCGAGGACCTCCTCGGGGTGCTCGCCGCCGACACCTCGACGGGCACCGCCGGAGCGGCCGACGGGCCCCAGGGAGACGACCGATGACGCTGTTCGCCCGCAAGAGCGCCGAGGGCGGCCGGACCGTCCGTCACCAGCCGGCCGAGCTCCTCCCCACGGCCGAGGAACTCGCCGACGCGGTCGCGCACCACGGCGCCCCCGGCCGCAACGCCGTGGTCATGACCATGGGCGCCCTCCACGAGGGCCACGCCACCCTGATCCGCACCGCCCGCGAGCGCGTCGGCGACAAGGGCTTCGTCGTCGTCACCGTCTTCGTCAACCCGCTCCAGTTCGGCGCGGGCGAGGACCTCGACCGGTACCCCCGCACCCTCGAAGCCGACCTGGAGCTCGCCTTCGACGCGGGAGCGAGCGCCGTCTTCGCGCCCTCCGTCGACGAGGTCTACCCCGGCGGCGAGCCCCAGGTCCGGATCACCGCGGGCCCCATGGGCGAACGCCTCGAAGGCGCCGCACGGCCCGGCCACTTCGACGGCATGCTGACCGTCGTCGCCAAGCTCCTCCACCTCACCGCGCCCGACCTGGCCTTCTTCGGCCAGAAGGACGCCCAGCAGCTTGCCCTGATCCGCCGCATGGTCCGCGACCTGAACTTCCCGGTCGAGATCGTCGGCGTCGAGACCGTCCGCGAGACCGACGGCCTCGCGCTGTCCAGCCGCAACCGCTACCTGTCGGCCGACGAGCGCCGTACCGCCCTCGCGCTGTCCCGCGCGCTCTTCGCCGCCTGCGACCGGCTCGCCGCCCAGGAGGCACTGCGCGCGCGTGCCGCGTCCCTGCCGGGCGCCCAGGGCCGGGCCGAGAACCGCGCCGAGGCGCTGTCCCGGCTCGGCGAGGCACGGGCCGCCGCCGACGCCCACGCGGTCGCGCAGGCCGTCGAGGGCGGCCGCGCCGGGGCCGTACGGGCCGCGGCCCGCTCCGTCCTCGACGAGGCGACCAGGGCCGAGCCGCCGCTGACCCTCGACTACCTGGCCCTCGTCGACCCGGCCGACTTCACCGAGGTCGCCGACGACCACGACGGGGAGGCGATCCTCGCCGTCGCCGCGCGCGTGGGGACCACGCGGCTCATCGACAACATCCCCCTGACCTTCGGAGCCGCCAAGTGACCGGAATACGGCTGCACGCGCCCGCGCCGGGCTGGGCCATCGACGCCGACGTCGTCGTGGTCGGCTCCGGTGTCGCGGGCCTCACCGCCGCCCTGCGCTGCACCGCCGCCGGGCTCCGCACGGTCGTCGTCACCAAGGCGCGCCTCGACGACGGCTCCACCCGCTGGGCCCAGGGCGGCATCGCCGCCGCGCTCGGCGAGGGCGACACCCCCGAGCAGCACCTCGACGACACGCTCGTCGCCGGCGCCGGACTCTGCGACGAGCGGGCCGTGCGCGCCCTCGTCACGGAGGGCCCCGACGCCGTCCGCCGCCTCATCGCCACCGGCGCGGACTTCGACAAGACCGCCGACGGCGAGATCGCCCTGACCCGCGAGGGCGGCCACCACCGCCGCCGGATCGCGCACGCGGGCGGGGACGCCACCGGCGCCGAGATCTCCCGCGCCCTCGTCGAGGCGATACGGGACCGGGGCGTGCGCACCATCGAGCACGCCCTCGTCCTCGACCTCCTGACGGACGCCGAGGGCCGCACGGCGGGCGTGACCCTCCACGTCATGGGCGAGGGGCAGCACGACGGCGTCGGCGCCGTCCACGCGCCCGCGGTGGTCCTCGCCACCGGCGGCATGGGCCAGGTCTTCTCCGCCACCACCAACCCGCCCGTCTCCACCGGCGACGGCGTCGCGCTCGCCCTGCGCGCCGGGGCCGAGGTCTCCGACCTGGAGTTCGTCCAGTTCCACCCCACGGTGCTCTTCCTCGGCGCGGGCTCCGAGGGCCAGCAGCCGCTGGTCTCCGAGGCGGTACGGGGCGAGGGCGCCCACCTGGTCGACGCCGACGGCGTCCGCTTCATGACCGGTCAGCACGAGCTGGCCGAGCTCGCGCCCCGCGACATCGTCGCCAAGGCGATCACGCGCCGGATGCAGGAGCAGGGCACCGAGCACATGTACCTCGACGCCCGTCACTTCGGCGCCGAGATGTGGGAGCAGCGCTTCCCGACGATCCTGGCCGCCTGCCGCGCCCACGGCATCGACCCGGTGACGGAGCCGATCCCGGTCGCCCCCGCGGCGCACTACGCCTCCGGCGGCATCCGCACGGACCTCCGGGGCCGCACCACCGTGCCCGGCCTGTACGCGTGCGGTGAGGTCGCCTGCACGGGCGTCCACGGCGCCAACCGGCTCGCCTCGAACTCGCTCCTGGAGGGCCTGGTCTTCGCCGAGCGGATCGCCGAGGACGTCGTGGCCGCCGCGCCGCGCGCGGTGGGCGCGCCGCTGCCGCCCGCGGCCCCCGTGACCCTGCCGCTGCCCGTGGCGGGCGCCCGCACCCGTATCCAGCGGACCATGACGGCCGGCGCCGGGGTGCTGCGCTCCGAGGCCAGCCTGCGGGAGGCCGCCGAGGCCCTCGACGCCCTGCACAGCGACGCCCTCGCGGGCGGCACCGACGACACCAAGGCCGCCGAGCCGGGCGTGGACTCCTGGGAGACCACCAACCTGCTGTGCGTCGCCCGGGTCCTGGTCGCCGCCGCCCGCCGCCGCGAGGAGACCCGCGGCTGCCACTGGCGCGAGGACCACCCGGACCGGGACGACACGGAGTGGCGCCGCCATCTCGTCGTACGCCTGACCCCGGAGCGGACCCTCGACGTCCGCACCACCGAGACCCCCGACCTTCCCCCCACCCTCGACGCCCCAGGGAGCCGTAAGTGAGCACGCCCGAGGAAGCCCGTCCCGAGCCCGTGGACGTCCCTCTCATCCAGATCAGCACGGTCCCCTCCGAAGAGGCCGGCGGCTGCGGCGACGACTGCGCGTGCGGCGGCGGTGAGGAGTTCGAGTGCGGCCTCGACCCCGCGCTCGCCGAACTGCTCGCCGACGCCGGCCTCGACCCCGTCCAGGTCGAGGACATCGCCCACCTCGCCATCGCCGAGGACCTCGACGGCGGGGTCGACGTGACGACCGTCGCGACCGTCCCCGAGGACGCCGTCGCCACCGCCGACTTCACCGCCCGCGAGGCCGGTGTCGTCGCAGGACTGCGGGTCGCCGAGGCCGTGCTGTCCATCGTCTGCGCGGACGCGTTCGAGGTCGAGCGGCACGTCGAGGACGGCGAGCGCGTCGAGGCCGGGGACGTGCTCCTCAGCGTCACCGCCCGCACCCGGGACCTGCTCACCGGCGAGCGCAGCGCGCTGAACATCCTGTGCCGCCTCTCCGGCATCGCCACCGCCACGCGCGCGTGGGCGGACGCCCTGGAGGGCACGAACGCCAAGGTCCGCGACACCCGCAAGACGACGCCGGGCCTGCGCGCCCTGGAGAAGTACGCGGTCCGCTGCGGCGGCGGCGTCAACCACCGCATGTCGCTCTCCGACGCGGCCCTGGTGAAGGACAACCACGTGGTGGCCGCCGGCGGCGTGGCCCAGGCCTTCAAGGCCGTGCGCGAGCTGTTCCCCGAGCTGCCGATCGAGGTCGAGGTCGACACCCTGCACCAGGTCCGCGAGGTCCTGGACGCGGGCGCCGACCTGATCCTGCTCGACAACTTCACCCCGGCCGAGACCGCGGAGGCCGTCGCCCTCGTCGCCGGCCGCGCCGTGCTTGAGTCCTCGGGCCGGCTGACCCTGGAGAACGCGGCGGCGTACGCGGCGACCGGCGTGGACTACCTGGCGGTCGGCGGACTCACCCACTCCTCCCCGATCCTCGACATCGGCCTCGACCTGCGCGAGGTGCGGGCCTGATGCTGCTCACCATCGACGTCGGCAACACGCACACGGTCCTCGGTCTCTTCGACGGTGACGAGATCGTCGAGCACTGGCGGATCTCCACGGATCCGAGCCGCACCGCCGACGAGATGGCGGTCCTGCTCCAGGGCCTCATGGGCATGCACCCGCTGCTCGGCGTCGAGCTGAGCGACGGCATCGAGGGGATCGCCATCTGCGCGACGGTCCCCTCGGTGCTGCACGAGCTGCGCGAGGTGACGCGGCGGTACTACGGGGACGTTCCGGCGGTCCTGGTGGAGCCGGGCGTCAAGACAGGCGTCCCGGTCCTCACGGACAACCCCAAGGAGGTCGGCGCGGACCGCGTGATCAACGCGGTCGCCGCCGTCGAGCTCTACGGCGGCCCGGCGATCGTCGTCGACTTCGGTACGGCGACGACGTACGACGCGATCACCGCGCGCGGCGAGTACGCGGGCGGGGCCATCGCGCCGGGCATCGAGATCTCCGTCGAGGCGCTCGGGGTCAAGGGGGCCATGCTCCGCAAGATCGAGCTGGCCAGGCCGCGCAGCGTGATCGGCAAGAACACGGTCGAGGCGATGCAGTCGGGCATCGTCTACGGCTACGCGGGCCAGGTCGACGGCGTGGTCGCCCGCATGAAGCGGGAGCTCGTCGGCCCGAACGGCGACCCGTCGGACGTGACGGTGATCGCGACGGGAGGCCTGGCACCGATGGTCCTCGCCGACTCCAAGGAGATCGACGAGCACGAGCCGTGGCTGACCCTGATCGGCCTGCGCCTGGTCTACGAGCGCAACGTCTCCCGCATGTGACGGACCTGACGGACCCGCGCGGGACGGACGGGGGCGGGGCGGCGGCCGTCGCGTCGGACCGGCGCGCCGTAATGATCGCTAAGAGGAAATTGTCCGATTAGCGCGTATCGTCGGCCCATGCCCACGCCATACGGATCCCGCGGCGGCATGGCGTTCAGCGCGGACGAGCTGCGTGTGCTCCGCCGTGCCCTCGCCGTCGCCCTCCACCCCGCCCCCCTCCAGGACGAGGACGTCCAGGACGCCCTGCGGCTCGCCGCATCCGTGGACGAGGCCGTACACGAGGCCGGCAGGCTCCGCGCCTTCCTCCTCGACGACCTGGCCCGCTACCGCGAGGCGCTGCCCGGCTCCCTCGGCGGCTATCTGGAGCTCCTCCAGGACGCGCTCGCCGCCGGGTACGACCCGGCGGCCGACGACCTCGCCGCCCTCCGCGCACTGCGCCGCAACCCCGCCGCGGCCACGCTGCTCGCCCGCTGTCAGACCCTCGCCGAGCGCTCCGTACGCGCGCGCCTGGCCCGGGTCTCCCAGGCGACCACCAGCTCGGCGCCCGTCGCCTCCAGAGCCCGGCTGCTCGCCCTGCCCGGCGGGCGCGCGGCGGGGGACGAGCCCAAGCCGACGCCACCCGCCCCGGCCGAGCGCCCGGTCCCCAAACCCTCCGAGGTGTTCCCGCCGCGCCGGAGGCCCGTACCCCCGCCCCCGCCCGAGGAACGGGTCGCGGGCTAGCTACTCTGGTCGCCATGGACTACGTATCCGCGCTCCTGCCCCCCATCGTGATGGCCGCGTTCTTCACGGCCCTCGTGGTCGTCATCGTGAAGAGCCAGGGCGGCCCGAACAAGGCCAAGGAGGACGCGGTCGTGGACGCCGCCCTCGCCCGGGCCGAGGCCACCCGCCAGGCGGACGGCACCCCCGCCTCCTGAGCTCCCGGCCCCTCCTGAGCTCGGTCCCCTGAGCGCACGGGACGTACGACCCTTCGAGGTCGTACGTCCTTTTTGTTGCGTTTTTCTTTCGCTCAATAGCCTCTTACCGGCTGTTTGCGATCTAAAGTGGCGTTGTGCCCCGTCCTTTGGGAGAGCTCGAAGACGCCGTCATGACGCGCGTCTGGCAATGGAACCGTCCGGTGACCGTCCGGGAAGTTCTGGAGGACCTTCAGCAGGAACGGTCCATCGCGTACACCACCGTCATGACCGTCATGGACAATCTCCATCAGAAGGGCTGGGTCCGCAGGGAAGTCGAAGGCCGTGCCTATCGATATACGGCGGTCTCCACCCGCGCCGCATACGCGGCGGCCCTGATGAACGAGGCATGGGCGCAGAGCGACAACCCCGCCGCGGCCCTCATCGCCTTCTTCGGCATGATGTCGCAGGACCAGCGCGAGGCCCTCAACGACGCCATCCGTATCGTCCAGCGCGATACGCCGGTCGCCGCCCCGCCCGAGGAGGGCGCCGAAGGGACCGGGGCCCAGGAGCGATAGCGTCCCCCCATGTCGCCGTCTGCTTCCCCGGCCGCCTCCGCGGCCTCCGCCAAAGCCGTCACCGTACGCAGGGCCCGCACCGGAGATGTCGCCGCGGTCCGCCGTCTCGTCGATCCGTTCGTCCGGCGCGGCATCCTGCTCGACAAGGCGACCGTCACCCTTTATGAGTCCATCCAGGAGTTCTGGGTCGCGGAACGCGACGAGGACGCCACCGTCGTCGGCTGCGGTGCCCTGCATGTGATGTGGGAAGACCTCGCCGAAGTGCGCACTCTCGCCGTCGATCCCGAGTTCAAGGGAGCCGGTGTGGGACATCAGGTGCTGGACAAGTTGTTGCACACCGCCCGATGGCTCGGGGTGCGGCGGGTATTCTGCCTGACCTTCGAAGTCGACTTCTTCGCGAAGCACGGCTTCGTCGAGATCGGCGAGACCCCGGTCGACGGAGATGTCTACAGCGAGCTCCTGCGTTCCTATGACGAGGGAGTCGCGGAGTTCCTCGGTCTCGAACGAGTGAAGCCGAACACCTTGGGCAACAGTCGGATGCTTCTGCACCTGTGACGGGGAACCTGCCCGAACCCCACACGGAACACCGGTGGAACCCTCCGTGGAACCCCGTCCTGAGCCCCGCACGGAACCCTATGTCCGAATCGCGCACGTTTCCCGCGTTGCCGGGCTTCTGAACCTCTGCCAGGGGTTTGTGTTTTTCCGGGAAAAGCGGTTTCCTTTCCGCGTACTGCATTTTCGATGAAAGGAAATCCGGTGGCACAGAAGGTTCAGGTCCTTCTTGTCGATGACCTCGACGGTGTCGAGGCGGACGAGACCGTGACGTTCGCGCTGGACGGCAAGACCTACGAGATCGACCTCACCACCGCCAACGCGGAAAAGCTCCGCGGCCTGCTCGAGCCGTACACCAAGAGTGGCCGCCGCACCGGTGGCCGCACCACCGGTGGACGCGGCAAGGGCCGTGCCGTGGCGGCGGGCAGCCCGGACACCGCGAAGATCCGCGCGTGGGCCAAGGAGCAGGGCATGAACGTGAACGACCGCGGCCGCGTGCCCGCCGACATCAAGGCGGCCTACGAGGACGCGAACCGCTGAGGCGACAGCTGCTGAGGCGCCGGCCCCCGGGTCCGGGCACTCAGCAGCCGCACCCGATGGCACTCCACGGCCGCGGCGGCCACGAGCCGCACCAGGCAGGGGACGTCCGCACCGCCCCACAGCGCGGAGCGCAGCGCCGGCAGGGAGGCCTCGACCTCCCGACCCGGTGCCGGGGCCCGCAGCCACACCGCGGTGCCCGGCGTGCCGGATCCGCCCCCCGGGGGAAGGGGCGCGGTCATCCGGCCGTCGGCGCCCAGCGCCCTGAGATCGAGCGAGATGCCGCCCCACTCGAGCCAGTCGAGCAGGCCAGGTAGCTCCTCCGCGCTCCCCGCGGCCACGAGCAGCTCCATCCGGGGCCCGCGCAGGGCCACGGGGCCCGTCGCCGGGCCCATCCGGCGCAGCACGCCGTGACCGGCCGCCGCAGGCAGCTCCAGGACGTCGAAGCGCAGCCCCGTGACGAGCCCCACCGGCGGTCCCGCCACCGTCGCCCAGCCCAGCTCGTGCTCGTACCACCGCGCCAGACCGACGTCGGGCGGAGTACGGGGAGACGGGACGGTGAGGGCCATGCCGGGGGAACTCCCGCGAGGGCACCTCGGTTACGCCCGCGGTGACGCACGGTCCCCCTCCGAACGCGCGAGGTGTCCGGGATGGGGTGTACGGGTGCATTCGGGAGCGCAAGGGTGTTCGCTGGTAGCGGAGGGAACCGGGGTGCACCGCATGGAGTGTCAGTCCTTACGGGTAAGACATTCCTAGTGGAGAGGGGGTGACTCGCGGGCTTCGGCGTCTCACGTTCGCCATCGGCGTACTCAAGGCGCGGCTAACTACTTGGCCTGCGGGAACATCGTCTCGCACCATCGGGTTGGAGCATTTGTCGGTTGTTCGGCGGCAGGTCTCCCCACGGAAGAGGGGTGATCCGGACGGATGTCGGCAGTTGGAATGAGCGGTCCCCGCTTGCGGGACTAAGCTGCGGAAGGACAGGGAGGGGATCGACCCCTAACTGACTGACCGCTCTGAGGAGCGATTAACGATGTTCGAGAGGTTCACCGACCGCGCGCGGCGGGTTGTCGTCCTGGCTCAGGAAGAAGCCCGGATGCTCAACCACAACTACATCGGCACCGAGCACATCCTTCTGGGCCTTATCCACGAGGGTGAGGGTGTCGCCGCTAAGGCCCTGGAGAGCCTCGGGATTTCGCTCGAGGCGGTCCGCCAGCAGGTTGAGGAGATCATCGGGCAGGGGCAGCAGGCCCCGTCCGGGCACATCCCCTTCACCCCGCGTGCCAAGAAGGTCCTGGAGCTGTCGCTCCGCGAGGCCCTCCAGCTCGGCCACAACTACATCGGCACCGAGCACATCCTGCTCGGCCTGATCCGCGAGGGTGAGGGCGTCGCCGCCCAGGTCCTCGTGAAGCTGGGCGCCGACCTCAACCGGGTGCGGCAGCAGGTCATCCAGCTGCTCTCCGGTTACCAGGGCAAGGAAGCCGCCACCGCCGGCGGTCCTGCCGAGGGCACCCCCTCGACGTCCCTGGTCCTCGACCAGTTCGGCCGCAACCTCACCCAGGCGGCCCGCGAGTCCAAGCTCGACCCGGTCATCGGGCGCGAGAAGGAGATCGAGCGGGTCATGCAGGTGCTGTCCCGCCGCACCAAGAACAACCCGGTCCTCATCGGCGAGCCCGGCGTCGGCAAGACCGCCGTCGTCGAGGGCCTGGCGCAGGCCATCGTCAAGGGCGAGGTGCCCGAGACCCTCAAGGACAAGCACCTCTACACCCTGGACCTCGGCGCGCTGGTCGCCGGCTCCCGCTACCGCGGTGACTTCGAGGAGCGCCTGAAGAAGGTCCTCAAGGAGATCCGCACCCGCGGCGACATCATCCTGTTCATCGACGAGCTCCACACCCTCGTGGGTGCGGGTGCCGCCGAGGGCGCGATCGACGCCGCCAGCATCCTCAAGCCGATGCTGGCCCGCGGTGAGCTCCAGACCATCGGTGCCACTACGCTCGACGAGTACCGGAAGTACCTGGAGAAGGACGCGGCCCTCGAGCGCCGCTTCCAGCCCATCCAGGTCGCCGAGCCGTCGCTGCCGCACACCATCGAGATCCTCAAGGGTCTCCGCGACCGGTACGAGGCCCACCACCGGGTCTCCATCACCGACGAGGCCCTCGTCCAGGCCGCGACCCTGGCCGACCGGTACATCTCGGACCGCTTCCTCCCGGACAAGGCGATCGACCTGATCGACGAGGCCGGCTCCCGGATGCGCATCCGCCGGATGACCGCGCCGCCGGACCTCCGCGAGTTCGACGAGAAGATCGCCGGCGTCCGCCGCGACAAGGAGTCCGCGATCGACTCGCAGGACTTCGAGAAGGCCGCCTCGCTCCGCGACAAGGAGAAGCAGCTCCTCGCCGCGAAGGCCAAGCGCGAGAAGGAGTGGAAGGCCGGCGACATGGACGTCGTCGCGGAGGTCGACGGCGATCTGATCGCCGAGGTCCTCGCGACCGCCACCGGCATCCCGGTCTTCAAGCTGACCGAGGAGGAGTCCAGCCGCCTGCTCCGCATGGAGGACGAGCTCCACAAGCGCGTCATCGGGCAGAAGGACGCCGTCATCGGCCTCTCGCGGGCCATCCGCCGTACGCGTGCCGGTCTGAAGGACCCGAAGCGCCCCGGTGGCTCGTTCATCTTCGCCGGTCCGTCCGGCGTCGGTAAGACCGAGCTTTCCAAGGCGCTCGCCGAATTCCTCTTCGGCGACGAGGACGCGATGATCTCCCTCGACATGTCGGAGTTCAGCGAGAAGCACACGGTTTCCCGTCTCTTCGGTTCGCCGCCCGGATACGTCGGCTACGAAGAGGGCGGCCAGCTCACCGAGAAGGTGCGCCGCAAGCCGTTCTCCGTCGTCCTCTTCGACGAGGTCGAGAAGGCCCACCCCGATATCTTCAATTCCCTTCTCCAGATCCTGGAGGACGGTCGCCTGACCGACTCCCAGGGCCGGGTCGTGGACTTCAAGAACACGGTCATCATCATGACGACCAACCTCGGGACCAGGGACATCTCGAAGGGCTTCAACCTGGGCTTCGCGGCCCAGGGCGACACGAAGTCCAACTACGAGCGGATGAAGGCGAAGGTCAGCGACGAGCTGAAGCAGCACTTCCGCCCCGAGTTCCTCAACCGTGTGGACGACGTCATCGTCTTCCCGCAGCTGACCCAGGACGACATCCTCCAGATCGTCGACCTGATGATCGGCCGCGTCGACGAGCGCCTCAGGGACCGGGACATGGGCATCGAGCTCTCCCAGTCCGCGAAGGAGCTGCTCGCCAAGAAGGGTTACGACCCGGTGCTCGGCGCCCGTCCGCTCCGCCGGACGATCCAGCGCGAGATCGAGGACACGCTGTCGGAGAAGATCCTCTTCGGCGACCTGCGCCCCGGTCACATCGTGGTCGTGGACACGGAGGGCGAGGGCGAGGAGCGGGCGTTCACCTTCCGCGGCGAGGAGAAGACGGCCCTGCCGGACGCCCCGCCGATCGAGGCGACGGGCGGCACGGGCCCGAACCTGTCGAAGGACGCGTGACGCCGCGCTGAGCGTGTAGTGCGCTGAGGGGCGGCCCCGGAACCGAATCGGTTCCGGGGCCGCCCCCTTTCGTTTGTCGGCTCAGATGTGGATCTCGACCGTCGGGGCGAGCTTCTCGGTGCCGACGAACCGGCCACCGACGCCCATGACGGAGCCGAGGCGCGGCAGGGACGCCAGCGGCGCGAGGTCGTGGACCTGCTGTCCGAGGTCACCGAGGAGTCTCAGCTGGACCAGGGCCGGGAAGGTCCGGGCGATGACGTCCAGGGGGGGGGCGACGGCATCGGCATGCAAGCGGGGGCCGCCGTGTCGAGGTCGCCGATGGCGGTCAGGGTCGCCGCGAGGGTGTCGGTGTCGGCCTCGGTCTCGTCGGCGGGGAAGGGGGTCTCGCCGAGGCCGCTGCCCGAGCGTTCGACGAGGGTGGCGGCCAGCTTCCGGACGTCCTTCTCCGTCAGCGCCCGCTTCTCACCGCGGAAGGAGACGAGGGCGGAGAGCCGCACCTTGGGCGCGTTCCCCGTGAGACCCGCCCCCGGAACGTCGCTGACCAGCAGTTTCTTCAGGAGGGGGCCGATCGCGGCCGAGGCGAGTCGCGCGCCGATGAGTGACGGTTCCCTCTGTGTCCCCCCGTGGGTCCCCGAAGCGGTCAGCGTAGTGCGGGACGGCCTCGGAGGCGGCTCGGCTGCGTGACCCAGGTCGCATCCGGGGCGTGCCGCTGGTGACAAGGGGCACAGGGGTTTCGGGGGGCACTAACCGGAATAGTGGCGACCTTTGGTGTCGATTCGGGACGTTCAGGAGTGAACCGTCGGGACTTTGGTCCCGGAGGGTCCCGAACCGGGCGAGGTCGGCGTTTTCGGCGGTTCCGGGCGAAGGTGACATGCGGATAAACCGATTCTCTTGTGTCGGTATGTCCGATTTCGAAGGTGGTCTCCGGGGTCGTCAAGGGCTGAACTTCCACGGAGATCGCTACGACGCGATGTCGTAGATGGGGTGTTTTGGGCTGGCCGGGGGTCCGGGTTACCAAGGATGAGCAAGCCCGGCGCCGCAGCACTGTTCGCGTCGGGTCCCGTACTTCCCGGAGGTTTTCCCCCGTATGTCGAAGCGCGTCATGAACCCCGCCACCCGCGTCACCGCCGTCGCTCTCGCCGCCGCGGGCCTGGGAGCGACGATGGTGACCGGAGCAGGGTCCGCCTTCGCCGCCGAGGGCAACGCCGCCGCTCCGGTCGCGGTCACCGCGTCCGCCGCCGTCGCCGCCCAGGCCGAGACCCAGGCCCACGTGGCCGCCCAGGTCAAGGCCGCCGCCGCGAAGGCCTCGGCCGCGAAGGTCACCGCCGCCCAGCAGGCCGCTGCCAAGCAGGCCGCCGTCAAGAAGGCCGCCACGAAGGTCGTCGCCGCCAAGAAGGCCGCGTCCTGGGTCAAGCCGGTCACCTCGTACACCCTGACCGCCAGCTACAACCAGGGCGGCGCCATGTGGTCCCACAAGCACTCCGGCCAGGACTTCGCCGTCCCGGTCGGCACCCCGGTCAAGGCCGCGGGTGCGGGCACCGTCGTGAAGGCCGGCCCGAACGGCGGCGGTGACGGTCCCGCGTACGGCAACGCGATCGTCGTCAAGCACGCCAACGGCACGTACTCGCAGTACGCCCACCTCTCGAAGATCAAGGCGTTCGTCGGCCAGAAGGTCGCCGCCGGCCAGCAGATCGCCCTCTCGGGCAACACCGGCAACTCCTCCGGCCCGCACCTGCACTTCGAGATCCGTACGACCCCGAACTACGGCTCCGCCGTGAACCCGGCCGCGTTCCTGCGGTCCCACGGCGTGACCATCTGAGCCACCACCACCCCCGCGTGAGCCTCTGAGCTCCCGCTACCCGGCCCCGTGGGCCTGGTTCAGCAGATCGAGGGCGACCTCGAGGACGGCCTCGCGCTTCTCCTCGGGGTCGCCCTCGACGTTGTCCATGAAGAACATCCCCGCGTGCAGCGTGAAGATCGCGCTCACGCAGCGCACCCGGTCGCGCACGGCGAAGTCCGGCTCCTGGACCAGGCCGCTCAGCTCGAGCATCCGCTCCTTGAAGGTCAGGCCGATGCTCAGCTCGCGGACGGCCGCCTGGTTCTCCTGCATGAAGCGGAACAGCGGGTAGGCGCCCATCAGCGCTTCCTGGTAGCGGCGGAGGATCTGCTCCCTGACCTCCAGCGTGCGCGGCTGCTCCCTCGCCCAGGCGATCAGCTCGTCCATGGGCCGGGTGAGGTCCTGGAAGATGCCGATGATGATGTCTTCCTTGGTCTTGAAGTGGTAGTACAGCGCGGCCTTGGTGACATCGAGGTGCTCGGCGATCTCCCGCAGCGAGGTCTTCTCGTACCCCTGCTCGGCGAAGAGCTGCAGGGCCACGTCCTGGATGCGCTGGCGGGTGTTGCCTCGGGCCATGGCTGCTCTCCACTTTCAAGAAAACTTACTTGACGACCGGCAAGTTACGGCTCTACCGTCCCCAGTGTAGTAACTAGCCGGGCGGCAAGTAAGGGGACGACATGACGACGCAGACCACAGCGAAGCCAGCGCAGGGAGAGCCGGAGCCGCAGCCACGCAGTGTCCGCGTCGTCCTCCTCGCCCTGATGATCGCGATGCTCCTCGCGATGCTGGACAACATGATCATCGGCACCGCGATGCCGACGATCGTCGGCGAGCTCGGCGGCCTCGAGCACCTCTCCTGGGTCGTCACCGCCTACACCCTGGCCACCGCCGCCTCCACTCCCCTCTGGGGCAAGGTCGGCGACATGTTCGGCCGCAAGGGCGTCTTCCTCACCTCGATCGTGATCTTCCTGATCGGCTCCGCGCTCAGCGGCATGGCCCAGGACATGGGCCAGCTCATCGGCTTCCGCACGATCCAGGGCCTCGGCGCCGGTGGCCTCATGGTCGGCGTCATGGCCATCATCGGCGACCTGATCCCGCCCCGTGAGCGCGGCAAGTACCAGGGCATGATGGCCGGCGTGATGGCCCTCGCCATGATCGGCGGCCCCCTCGTCGGCGGCACCATCACCGACCACTGGGGCTGGCGCTGGTCCTTCTACATCAACCTGCCGCTCGGCGCCGTCGCCCTCGCCATGGTCACCACCGTCCTGCACCTGCCGAAGAAGCGACGCGCCACCGGCACGCCGATCGACTTCCTCGGTGCCGCGCTGCTGACCGTGGGCATCACCGCGATCGTCCTGGTCACCACGTGGGGCGGCACGGAGTACGCCTGGGGCTCGGCCACCATCGTCGGCCTCGCCGTCGGCGGAGCCGCCGCGCTCGCCGCCTTCCTGTACGTCGAGACGCGGGCGAGCGACCCGATCATGCCGCTGCACATCTTCCGCAGCCGCAACTTCACCGTGATGTCCCTGATCGGCTTCATCACCGGCTTCGTGATGTTCGGCGCGGTCCTCTACCTGCCGATCTTCCAGCAGTCCGTCCAGGGCGCGTCGGCCACCAACTCGGGTCTGCTGCTCCTGCCGATGCTCATCGCGATGATGATCGTCTCGCTGCTCGTCGGCCGCTTCACCACCAGCACCGGCAAGTACCGGATCTTCCCGATCGTGGGCGGCGCCCTCATGACGGTCGGCCTCTTCCTGCTGGCCCAGATGGACACCGACACCTCCCGGCTGACCTCCGGGGTCTCCATGGCCGTCCTCGGCGCCGGCATGGGCTTCCTCATGCAGATCACCATGCTCGTCGCCCAGAACAGCGTCGAGATGAAGGACATGGGCGTCGCCTCGTCGTCCACCACCCTCTTCCGGACGCTCGGCTCCTCCTTCGGCGTCGCGATCATGGGCGCGCTCTTCACGAGCCGCGTCCAGGACGAGATGGCGGCGCGCGGCGGGTCCGGCCTCACCGAGGGGACGGCCCAGCTGGACGCGGCGAGCCTGGCCAAGCTGCCGGAGGCGCTCCGCGAGGCCTACCAGCACGCCGTCGCCTCGGGCACGCACAGCGCCTTCCTGGTCGCCGCCGCGATCGCCGTGCTCGGCTTCGCCCTCGCCTTCCTCGTCAAGGAGGTGGCGCTCCGCGGCGCGGGCCCCGCGCAGGCCCCGGAGACGGAGAAGGGCGGGGACCAGACGAAGGTGGCCGAGACGGTCTGATCTCGCGCTGAGGCGGTACGGGGTGGGGCCGGTCCTGAAAAGGGGCCGGCCCCGAAACAGGAGGCCGGTCCCGACACAGGGACCGGCCTCACCCCCGTACCCCCGGAGCCGTCAGTCGGGCTGGCGCAGGATCGGGAAGCTGCCCGTGTTCGTCGGCGCGTGGTCCGGGAGCCACAGCACCGCGATGGCGCCGCCCACCCCGTTCGGCGCGCTCTCCGAGGCCACGTTCCGGAAGGTCAGCCGGGCGCCGAGGACCCGGGCCTGGCCCGCCGCGATCGTGAGGCCGAGCCCGTGGCCCTGGCCCGCGCGGTCGCTCGACCCCGTACGGAACCGGCTCGGGCCCTCCTTCAGGAGCGCCTCCGGGAAACCAGGACCGTGGTCGCGGACGCGGACGACCCGGCCCTCGACGGTGACCTCCACCGGCGGCCTGCCGTGCTTGGCGGCGTTCGCGAGGAGATTGCCCAGGACGCGCTCCAGGCGCCGCGGGTCGGTGTTCACCCACGACTCGTGGACGACCCGGACGACCACCTCGGGATCGAGGGTCCGCACCCGCCGCTCCACGAACTCGCCGAGCGAGATCTCCTGGAGCTCCGCCCGCTCGGACGCGCTGTCGAGCCGGGCCACCTCCAGGACGTCCTCGACAAGGGTCCGCATGGCCTGCGCCCGGTCCCGTACGAGCTCGGTCGGGCGCCCCGGCGGCAGCAGCTCGGCCGCCGTGAGCAGACCGGTCACCGGGGTGCGCAGTTCGTGCGCGATGTCAGCGGTGACCCGCCGCTCGGCCTCGATCCGTTCGTTGAGGGCGTCCGTGAGGGCGTCGACCGCCCACGCCAGGTCGTCGGTCTCGTCCCGTACGACCCCGCCGACGGCCTCCCGCACCCGGACGTCCGTGTTGCCCTGGGCGACCCGCCCGGCCGCGACGGCCGCCTTCCGCAGCCGCCGCGAGAGCTGGCCGCCGATGAGCACACCGAGCGCGCAGCCGCCGAAGACGACCGAGACCGAGCCGATGACGAGCGCCCGGTCCAGATCGTTCATGATCGTCGCGCTGCGGTCGGCGAAGGGGATGTGCAGCGAGAGCACGTCGCCGTTGGCGAGCGGCACGGCCGCCCACACGTCGGGCGGCCCGCCGTGCCGGTGCTCCTGCACGTACGTGCCGCGCCGCTTGTCCCGCATCAGCTGGTCGAGCTGGGCCGGCAGCGACGGATCGTTGATCTTCGTGCCGAAGCGCGGCTCCTTCGGCTTCGACGTCTCGTACATCCGCTGTGCGAAGAGCAGCCGCTCCATCTGCACCTCGCGCGCGTTGTCGAGCATCGAGATGCGGGCGGCGTTGTGCACGACCACGCTGAGGGTGACCGCGATGAGCGCGCCGACCGCCGCGATGGCGACGGCGATCTTCCATCGGACCCCGGTACGGATGGGCAACAGCCTCACGACCCCGCCCTAGCTCTTGAGCTTGTAGCCGAAGCCACGGACCGTCTCGATCCTGTCCTGGCCGATCTTGGCGCGCAGCCGCTGCACATGGACGTCCACCACCCGGGTGTCGCCACCCCAGCCGTAGTCCCAGACCCGTTCAAGGAGCTTGTCCCGGGAGAGCACCGTGCCCGGCGCCGCCGAGAACTCCAGGAGCAGCCGCATCTCGGTCGGGGTCAGCCCGACCGGCGCCCCGCCCTTGCGGACCTCCATGCCGTCGGGGTCGACCTCGAGGTCGCCGAAGACGAGGAGCCCGCCGCCGGGTCCCTCGTCCCCCTGCTCACCGGCGCCGGACCCGCCGGCGTGGCCGAAACGGCGCAGCACGGCACGGATCCGGGCCATCAGCACGGAGCCGTCGAAGGGCTTGGTGACGTAGTCGTCGGCCCCCGCCTCCAGGCCGAGGACGACGTCGATCGAGTCGGCACGCGCCGACAGCATGATCACCGGCACGGTCGACTCGTCACGGATGCGGCGGCAGAGGCTGACCCCGTCCATGCCCGGCAGCATCACGTCGAGCAGGGCGATGTCCGGCCGCCGCGCCCGGAAGGCGTCCAGGCCGGACAGCCCGTCGGGCATGGCCGTGACACGGAAGCCGTCGCGCTCCAGGGCGAGCTGGGTGGCCTCACGGATGACGTCGTCGTCCTCGACGAACAGGACATGGGTCTCGGCCATCGTGCGGTGCCCTTCGGGTGCGTGCGCTGCTTCTTCGGTCGGGGGTGTACGGCTCGGAGAACGGTGTACGGCTCGGTGTACGGAGAGCGGTGTACCGCTCGGCGGATGCTACGGCTCAGTTGGCCGGGGGCTCGCTCGGCGCGGGCTCCTCGATGCCGCCGTCGCCGACGGCCCGGCTGTAGTCGTTGTGCACCCAGTCGTGCTGGACGAACCTGTTCCCGGACCAGCGGTAGGTGAGCACGTCCTCGCCCGAGGGGTACGCGACCGGGTCACCCTCCGCGTACACCTGCTTGGTGACGACGAGCTCGCCGCGGTCGATCGTGGCGTACACCGCCGCGTCCTCCGCCATGAAGACGTTCTCGTACCGGTCGCTCTCCTTCCGGTAGACGTACGTGCCGATCCCGACGGCATCGCCGCAGGTCATCACGTTGACGACGACATCGGGGGCGGGTGCGTCCGTGAGATTGCCGTAGGAGGCGTCCACCGGGTAGGCGTCGGCGACGCACGGCTTCAGATCGGCCTTCAGCCGTTCGCCGATCTTCGGGTCGGCCTTGAGCAGCGCGATCGGATCCACCCGCTCGGCGGACCGCAGTCCGCCCTCGGCGGAGGGAGAGGGGGTGGGCGCCGCGGCCGCGTCGCGGGTGGCCGCCGCGCCCTCGTCGCGGGAGCCGGTGCCGCCGGTGGAGCAGGCGGCCATGGACAGCCCGACGGCGACGAGCCCGGCCGCCGCCGTGATGCTCGCCGCCTTGACGGTACGGCGCCGGCGCCGGGGCCCGGCCCCTGTCCCGTACCGGTCGCGGCCTCCGGGGCCGTCACCACCGCCGCCGTCGTCGTGTCCGCCGCCGAGGCGGTGTCCGCCGTCGTCGTGTCTGCTGCCGACGTGGTGTCCGCCGTCGTCGCGTCCGCCGCCGACGTGGTGTCCGCCGTCGTCGTGTCTGCTGCCGTCGGCTTCGCCGTCTAGGCCGCGCACCGCTCCCGCTCCCGTTCGTCGCCTCGTACGGTCGTCCGCTCCCCGGTCCGGCCCAGGGCACGGGCGTCGAGGTCACGGCTCTCCAGCTCCTGGCGGAGCCGGGCGAGCGCGCGGTGGAGCGTCGACTTCACCGTACCCGTCGACATCCCGAGCGCCGCCGCCGTCTCCTCGGTGCTCATCTGTTCCCAGTGGCGCAGGACGACGACGCTGCGCTGCTTCGGCGCGAGGACCTTCAGGACGTCCATGAGCAGCGCCCGGTCGGCGTGCTGCTCGGTGGGGTCGTCACCGCAGGCGTCGGGCAGCTGCTCGGTGGGCACCTCTTCGAGCCTGCGGGAGCGCCACCACTCGGTCCGCGTGTTGATCATGACCCGGCGCAGGTAGGCGTCGGCGAGGGACTTGTCGGCGATGCCGTCCCAGCGCCCGAAGGTACGGGCGAGGGCCGTCTGGAGGAGGTCCTGCGCGTCGACGGGGTCGGCGACGAGACGCCGGGCGCTGCGCAGCAGCGCCTCCTGCCGCGTGCGTACGTACTCCTCGAAGTCGAGCACCTCGCCATGCCTCATCCCAACCGCCTCCGCAACCCCGTGACCAGCCGTGTTCCTCGTGTCGTGGACGACGCTACGGAGCGGTTGTCACGGGGCTGTGCGGGACAGCCGTCGGTGGACGCACGGCTACCCATCGGTTGTGTAACAGCGGCGGTGAGAAGGTTTCGACGCGGGGGCGGGGGCTCAGGGCGCCCGGAACCCGGTAGGAGCGGGGCTCAGGGCATCGAAAGGTAGGAGCGCGGGCTCAGGACGCCCGGGAGTCGGCCGCGACCGGGGCTCAGGACACCGGAAGCCGGTAGTACCCGTCGTCCAGCGGCTCGACGAGACCGTCCGCGACCAGGCCGTCCAGTGCCCTGGCCCGCTGCACCGGCTCGTCCCAGACCGCGTCCAGGGCCGCCTGCGCCACCGGGTCCGTCGACTCGCGCAGCACGGCGAGGAGCCGGCCCCTGACCTGCCGGTCGGTCCCCGCGTACGTCTGGCCGCGCCGCGCCGGGCCGTCGTGGGCCGGCTTCCCGGAGAGCCGCCAGGAGCACCGCCCGGAGATCGGGCAGCGCCCGCAGTCCTCGTTCTTCGCCGTGCAGACCAGCGCGCCCAGCTCCATGGAGGCGGCGGCCCAGCGGGACGCGGTCGCCTCGTCCTCGGGCAGCAGGGCGCGGGCGAGCCGCCGCTCGGCGGCCGTGGTCGCGTTCGGCGGGTACTGGACGCCGGTCGCCGCACGGGCGAAGACCCGGCGCACATTGGTGTCCAGGACCGCGTGCCGCTGTCCGTACGCGAAGGAGGCCACCGCGGCGGCCGTGTACTCGCCGATGCCGGGCAGCGCGAGCAGCTGCCCGTGATCGCTCGGTACGTCGCCGCCGTGCCGTTCCGTTATGGCGACGGCCGCCGCGTGCAGCCGCAGCGCACGGCGCGGATAGCCGAGCCGCCCCCAGGCGCGGACCGCCTCGCCGGGAGCGTCGGCGGCCAGGTCGGCCGGGCGCGGCCAGCGCGCGAGCCACTGCTCGTACACGGGCAGGACCCGGACGACCGGGGTCTGCTGGAGCATGAACTCGCTGACCATGACGCCCCAGGCGCCGGCCTCGGGGCGGCGCCAGGGCAGGTCACGGGCGTGCCGGTCGAACCAGGCGAGGACGGGCCCGTGCAGCTCGGCGGGGGCCGCCGCCGGGACGGCGGGGGCGCCGGGGCCTTCGGGCACGAGCCGGTCGTCGGGCACGAGCCGGTCGTCGGACGTGCGCCGGTCGTCGGACGTGCGCCCGGCGTCGGACGTGACCTGAGCGTCAGGCGTGAGCCGGGCGTCGGGAGCGAGGGAAGCGTCAGGCGTGAGGGAAGCGTCGATGGAAGTCATGGCACCCCGATCCTGGCACGTCCGCGAGGTGATCCGTACGCGCCGTGGCTCGGGCACCGGGAGGGCGTCAGCACGTGCCGTGGCGCTCGCGCCGGAGTGAGCCGCGCCCGAGCCGGCGCGGGCGCCCGGGGGCACGCCGCCCGTGCTCAGTACGCTCCGTGGTGCGCGCACGGGGGCTCCTCGGCGCGGGGGACGGCGTGCGTCCGGGGCCCGCGCCCCGCGCACCAGACCACGGCCGAGCTCCGGCTCGACCGGGCCGTCTCCACCAGGGACCCCATCGGCCGGACCGCCGCCCGCATGACGAGGAAGGCCACCAGACCACCGAGGAGCAGACCGATGGTCACGTCGTGCGGGTAGTGCACGCCGACGAAGACCCGGGAGAAGGCCATGAGCACGGCCATCGGCACCGTCAGCCAGACGAGCCCGCGCCAGGAAAGCGCGAGCGCGATGGCGGCGGCGCCCGCGATGGCCGAGTGGTTGCTGGGGAAGGACCAGTCGCCGTACGGCGGGCAGGTGACGAGCGACGCGGGCGCCCCGACGACCGCGCGGCACGGACGTTCCTCGTCGATCAGCGACTTCAGCCCCTCGCTCACCACGTAACCGAAGGCGGTGGCGAGCGGGGCGAGCAGCGCGAGCGCCATCAGCCGGTTCGAACCGTCGCGGGAGCGCCACCAGCCGGCCAGGAACAGCACGCCGAACAGGAGCAGTCCGGCCTCGGTCCAGACCTCGGCGAGCCACTGGAACCAGTGGGGGGTGGAGTGGGCGAAGTCGGCGACGTCGAGATACAGCCGGTCGGACAGGTCGAGGAGGGTGTTCATGGTGGACGACGCTAACCGGAATCCGGAGTGCGCCGCCCCGGGCCAACGGCCAGAGCGACCCCCGACGAAAGTGGGGGTCTCGCCGCCCCGCCCGATTCCCCCCGGTTTCGGGTGAGGTGGTGAGGCGATCGGGCGCCGACGCGGGAAAGTTCCCGGAACCGACGGATGTGATCATCGGCAAAACTTGAGTTCTCGGGCGGCGGGTGGGGCGGGAGTTGGGCCCGATCTCTCGTAAGGTTCGGGTCGTGGGATCTTTGCGCAATCCGGTCGGGCCGCTTCCCTCCACCATCTACTGGCGACGGAGGGCGGTGGCGGCGTGCCTAGTGGCGCTTCTCGCGCTCCTCGCCGTATGGGCCGTCACCTCCGGTGACGGAGGCGGGAAGAAGTCGAACGACGCGGCCAACGGCTCGTCTCCCACCCCGCCCTCGATCACCCCAGGACCCTCCGGCACGGGACCGGCGATCAGCCAACAGCCCGGCGGACGCGACGAGTCGGACGACTCCGGCGACGCCACCGGCGGCAACGGCGGTTCGGGCGGCGCCGGTACGGACCCGGGCACCGGCACCGGCACGGACGCGGGTACGGCCGCCGGAACCGGTGACAGCGGCAAGAACGGCGACACCGACGGCGCCGGCGGCGACGGAGGCGCGGGCACCGGCGCGGGACAGCAGGTACCGGCCGACTCCCCGCTCCCCAACTGCCCCGTCGGCGCCCTGCAGTTGACGCTCCGCAGCGAGAAGGTCAGCTACGAGCCGGGCGAGAAGCCGCGCTTCCACCTCGTCGCGAAGAACACTTCGAACGCCGCCTGCAAGGCCGACTTCGGGCCCCGCAGCGCGGTGCTGACGATCAGCGACGCCCAGGACGACGAGATCTGGTCCTCGGCCCACTGCCCCCGCCCCGGCACCCCGGTCCTCCTGCGCGTCCCCGCGCGGACCACGGTCACCCACACCGTGGAGTGGGACCGCGGACGGAGCGCACCGCTGTGCGCCACCGCCCCGAAGGGCCAGGCCGGCCCCGGCACCTACCTCGTGGAGGCGACGATGCCGGGCGCCAAGGTGCTCCCCGCCTCGTTCACCCTCGCCAAGGACTGACGCCCGCACACCCGGACCTACGCCCGGCCGCGCGACTCCGGCCGCGCGACTCCGGGCGTACGGATCTCAGGCGTACGGACCTCAGACGTACGGACCTCAGTCGTGCGGCTCCGGACGTGCGGCTCCGGGCGTGCGGATCTCAGGCGTCCGGCTTCGGGCGTCCGGCTCTCAGACGTACCGTTCCAGGATCGAGGACTCCGCGAGCCGCGACAGGCCCTCGCGCACGCTGCGGGCGCGGGCCTCGCCGACGCCGTCGACGGTCTGGAGGTCGTCCACGCTCGCCGCGAGCAGCTTCTGCAGCCCGCCGAAGTGCTCCACGAGCCGTTCGATGATCGCGCCCGGCAGCCTCGGCACCTTCGCGAGGAGCCGGTAGCCGCGCGGCGAGACGGCCGAGTCGAGGGTCTCGGGCGAGCCGCTGTACCCCAGTGCCCGCGCCACGACCGGCAGTTCGAGCAGCTCGGTGTGGGTGAGCGCGTCCAGCTCCGTGAGCGCCTCCGCGACCGTACGCGCGCGCTTGGCGGTGGGTTCGGGAACGTAGTCCCGGATCACCAGCTCGCGCTCCGGCTCCACGCCCGCGATCAGCTCGTCGAGCTGGAGCGAGAGGAGGCGTCCGTCGGTGCCGAGCTCGACCACGTACTCGGCGATCTCGGTGGCGATCCGGCGGACCATCTCCAGACGCTGGGCGACGGCGGTGACGTCCCGGACCGTGACCAGGTCCTCGATCTCCAGGGCGGAGAGCGTGCCGGCCACCTCGTCGAGCCGGAGCTTGTACCGCTCCAGGGTCGCGAGGGCCTGGTTGGCACGGGACAGGATCGCGGCCGACTCCTCGAGGACCCGGCGCTCGCCGTTCACGTACAGCGCGATCAGACGCATCGACTGGGAGACGGAGACGACCGGGAAGTTGCACTGCTTGGAGACCCGGTCGGCCGTACGGTGCCGGGTGCCGGTCTCCTCGGTGGGGATGGAGGCGTCCGGGACCAGCTGCACACCCGCGCGGTGGATCTTGGTGATGTCCTTGTCGAGGACGAGCGCGCCGTCGAGCTTGCACAGCTCACGCAGGCGCGTGGCGGCGAACTCGACGTCCAGCACGAAACCGCCGGTGCACATCGAGTCGACCGTCTTGTCCAGGCCGAGCACGAGGAGCCCACCGGTGTTGCCCCGGAGGATCCGCTCCAGGCCGTCGCGCAGCGCGGTGCCGGGTGCGACCGCGCTCAGGGCGGCACGCATCAGTGCTTCGTTGCCGGAGCCCGCGCCGGACTTTCCAGGAGCTGCTGCCCCGTCCTTGGCTGCCACTGCACTCCTCCGGCTCGTACGGATGGGCGAGACCAGGGCAAAGTCTAGCGACACCACCCCGCCGCCCTCCGCCCCCGACCGATCCCGGGTGGTCCGAAAGGGGTCCCCGCCCCGGCACGGACCTAACCCTCCGCACCTTTGCGAAGCGTACGGAGCGAACCTGAAGGCCGTCGGCCGGGGTGCCCCTTGCGCACCGGTGTCGCTTTTGTACGGGACGCGGCGCTCGGTCGTGCGCGGCGCGCCGCTCATGTGGGGGCGCCGCTCACGCGGGCGCGCCGCTCAGCGGAGACGCCGCCAGGGCAGGGCGCCGCGGCCCCCCGCCCTACCCCTCCGCCACCTCCGGGGCCTTCGCGCGTCGGCTGCGCGGCAGCACCCGCAGCGCGTCGCCCATGTCCGCGACCTCCGTCACCTTCATGCCCGCCGGCACCCGGCCCGGGTCCGAGGGGACCAGCGCGTGCGTGAAGCCGAGACGGTGCGCCTCGGCCAGCCGGCGCTGGACGCCCGTGACCCGCCGGACCTCGCCCGCGAGCCCGACCTCGCCGATCGCCACCAGGTTCTTCGGCAGCGGGGTGTCGCTCGCCGCGGAGGCGAGGGCGAGCGCGATCGCCAGGTCGGCCGCGGGCTCGGTGAGCTTCACACCGCCCACCGTCGCGCTGTAGATGTCCCGCTTGCCGAGCGCGCTGATCCGGCCGCGCTGCTCCAGGACCGCCAGCATCATCGAGACCCGGGAGGTCTCGAGACCGGAGACGGTCCGGCGCGGGGACGGGATCTGGGAGTCGACGGTCAGCGACTGGACCTCGGCGACGAGCGGCCGGCGGCCCTCCAGGGTGACCGTCAGACAGGTGCCGGGAACGGCCACGTCACGCCGGGTCAGGAAGAGCCCCGAGGGGTCGGTGAGACCCGTGATGCCCTCGTCGTGCAGCTCGAAGCAGCCGACCTCGTCGGTCGCCCCGTACCGGTTCTTGACGCCCCGGACGAGCCGCAGACGCGCGTGCCGGTCGCCCTCGAAGCTCAGGACGACGTCGACCAGGTGCTCCAGGAGCCGGGGGCCCGCGATGGCCCCGTCCTTGGTGACGTGACCGACGAGGAGCGTGGACATGCCCCGCTCCTTGGAGGCCCGGATGAGGGCCCCGGCGACCTCGCGGACCTGGGCCATGCCGCCGGGCGCGCCGTCGATCTCGGGAGAGGCGACGGTCTGCACCGAGTCCATGATCAGCAGGGAGGGCTTCACGGCGTCCAGGTGCCCGAGGACCGCCGACAGGTCGGTCTCGGCCGCCAGGTACAGGTGGTCGCTGAGGGCGTTGATCCGGTCGGCGCGCAGCCGGACCTGGCTCGCGGACTCCTCGCCCGTGACGTAGAGCGTGCGGTGCTCGTCGCTCGCCGCCTTCGCCGCCACGTCGAGCAGCAGCGTGGACTTGCCGACACCCGGCTCGCCCGCGAGCAGCACGACGGCACCGGGCACCAGACCCCCGCCGAGGACCCGGTCCAGCTCGTCGACGCCGGTGGAGCGGGCGGTGGCCTGCCGGCCGTCGACCTGCCCGATGGGGACGGCGGCGGTGGAGACCCGGCCCGCGGCGGTCGTGCGGACGGCGGGCGCGCCGTACTCCTCGACCGTCCCCCAGGCCTGGCATTCGGGGCAGCGGCCGAGCCACTTGGCCGTCTGCCAGCCGCACTCGGTGCAGCGGTAGGACGGCCTGTCCTTGGTCGATTTCGTACGGGCAGCCATGTCGCCACCGTAGTGGCCGCCACCGACAACGGGCCCCGGGCCGTCCCGCCGTCGCGGAATGCTGGGTTCCTGTCCCCTTTCGAGCGATACCTTCACCCGTACGAATGAGAAGTGCGCGACCGGTACGAAAAGTGCCCCCCTCGCTGCCTACGGTCACCGGGTGACGAGCAGCAGGCTGGAATCTCCCGGACGCACCACCGGCGCACACCCGGCGCACCGCGCCGCGGACGAGGGCCCGCGCACGTCCGGCCGGCGGGCCCCCGCCCACTACGAGGCCGCCCTCGACGGCCTCTTCACGTACTGCCTCTCCGTGCTCTGCGACCACGACACGGCCACCGCCGTCCTCGGCGACGTCCTCGCCGTCGCCGAGCGCCACCACGGCCGCTGTCCCTCCGACGAGGACGGCCGTACGGCCTGGCTGTACGCCCTCGCCCGCTGGGCCTGTCTGCGCAGCCTCGGCGAGCAGCGCCGCAAGCGCCAGGGCGCCCACACCGGCCGCCCCGCCGTCACCGCGCCCGAGCCGCCCCGGATCCCCGAGGAGACCGCCGAGCGGCGCCGCGCCGAACTCGCGCTGCTCGCCTGGCCCGAGGCCGCCGGCACCACACCCGAGCAGCGCGAGGCCCTGGAGCTTGCCGTACGGCACCGCCTCAGCCACCGCCAGGTCGCCGCCGTGCTCTCCCTCGACCCGCTCGCCGCCCGCGAACTCCTCGCCACCGCCGGCTGCGAGGTCGAGCGCACCAGGGCCGCCCTCGCCGTCGTCGACACCGGCAGCTGCCCCACCGTCGCCCGGCTCACCGGCGACCACCAGGTGCTCCTGTCGGCCGCCCTGCGGGCCGAGCTCGTCCGGCACGTCGACGACTGCCCCCGCTGCCGGCGGGCCGCCGAGCGCGTCGGCGCCGCAGGACCCTGGCCGGGGGCCGGGGCCCTCCCGCCGGCCGGACTCCCGCTCGTCGAGGCCCCCCGGGCGGCCGCGTACATGGCGATGCTCCATGTCCCGCGCGCGCGTGCCGGGGCCCCGCGCTTCGCGCCGACCGGCTTCCCCCTCGACCCGAAGGACCACGCTGCCCGCCGCGACCGGATGCGGGCCCGCGCGGTGACGACCACCGTCGTCGCGGCCGTCGTCGCCGCGCCCGTCCTCGCCCTCTGGACCTCCTACCGGGGCGCCCCCGCCGCCGAGACGACCGCACGGGACGGCTCCCGGATCAGCGCGCGCGAGGCGGACGAACCGGCGAGCGCCGACAGCGACCGGTACGAGAACACGGGCAACGCCCGGACGACCCCCGAGCCCCGCTTCACCCGGGGCAGCCGCGCCCCCGACGTCTCCGTCGAGATCCTCAGCCCCGGCGGCCCCACCGGCCCCACGGAAGCCGCGGGCCCGGGCGAGACCGCCCCGGGCTGGATCACGGTCGGCGCGCGCGGCCACGGCGACCTGACCCTGCTCACCCTCACCGCGTCCGGGGGCTCCCCCGTCGAGTGGTCGCTGTGGACGGACGCACCCTGGCTGTACGTGAGCCGCGCCTCCGGCACGCTGCGGCCCGGCGAGACGGTCACGCTCGCCGTCCGCGTCGACCACGACCGCGAACCCCGGGGCGCCTGGAGCGCCAGGATCGGGGTGAACCCCTCGGGCGCCGTGGTCAGGATCGACGGGCGTGGAGTCAGCGCCCCGCCGCCGGCCGACCCGGTCACCCCGCCGCCGACGACACCGCCGACGAACCCTCCGACCACGGACCCGACGACGCCCCCGCCGACGACGGAGGAACCGCCGACGACGCCTCCGTCGACCACCGAGCCGACGACACCTCCGAGCACGGAGCCGACGACCCCGCCCCCGACGACGGAGGAACCGCCCCCGAGCACGACGGACCCGGGCACCACGGAGCCGACCACCCCGCCGCCGACGACGGAGGAAACGCCGGCGCCGTCCACGTCCTGAGCGAAGCGGATCCCGGCAACCGGCCCGCCCGAGCGGCTAGATCTTCGGGTCGGCCGGGTGCGGGGCCACCAGCGGCAGCTGCGAGGAGAGCCGCGCCTCACACAGCCCGGCCAGGACCTCGTACGCCTCCTTGCCCATCATCTCGGTGAGCTCGGGCCGGTACGTGACGTAGACCGGCTCCCCGGCCCCGTGCGCCGACGTGGCCGAGGTGCACCACCAGTGCAGGTCGTGGCCGCCCGGGCCCCAGCCCCGCCGGTCGTACTCACCGATCGACACCTGCAGGACCCGCGTGTCGTCGGGCCGGTCGATCCAGTCGTACGTGCGCCGCACCGGCAGCTGCCAGCAGACGTCCGGCTTCGTCTCCAGCGGCTCCTTGCCCTCCCTGAGGGCCAGGATGTGCAGCGAGCAGCCCGCGCCGCCCGCGAAACCGGGACGGTTCTGGAAGATGCAGGACCCCTCCCAGCGGCGGGTCTGCCGGTCGCCGTCCTCGTCGAGCTGCACCCAGCCCGTCTCCGTACCGACGTCGTGGAACTGCCAGAGCTCCGGAGTGAGACGTGCCACATGCGAGGCGACCCGCTTCTCGTCGTCCTCGTCGGAGAAGTGCGCGCCCAGCGTGCAGCAGCCGTCGTCGGCCCGGCCCGCCTGGATGCCCTGGCAGCCACTGCCGAAGACGCACGTCCAGCGCGAGGTCAGCCAGGTCAGGTCGCAGCGGAAGACCTGCTCCTCGTCGGCCGGGTCGGGAAACTCGACCCACGCACGCGCGAAGTCGAGCCCCTTCTCGTCCGGCTCGGCCTTCTTGCCCCGCTTCCTGCCGCTCTTCACCGCGCCGCCCGCCGGGGCGGCCTCGGCGGTCCTGCCGGCCTTCGCTTCCGCCACAGCCGTCACGTCGGTCACAGCCGACACACCCGTGTCGCTGCCGCTGTCCTTGCCGGGCTTCGCCTTCTTCGTCTTTGGCACAACACCAAGCGTATGCGGGTGCGCGCAGTACCGTTCCGCCCATGAGACTCGGAGTCCTCGACGTCGGTTCGAACACAGCGCACTTCCTGGTGGTGGACGCCCATCCCGGCGCCCGGCCGCTGCCCGCCCATTCCCACAAGGCGGAGCTCCGGCTCGCCGAACTGCTCGACGAGCGGGGCGCCATCGCGCCCCACGGCGTCGAGCGGCTCACCGCGACCGTCCGGGACGCGCTCCTGGCCGCCGAGGACAAGGGCTGCGAGGAGGTACTGCCGTTCGCGACCTCCGCGGTCCGCGAGGCCAGCAACGCCGACGCCGTCCTCGCGCGCGTGAAGGACGAGACCGGGGTCGAGCTCCAGGTCCTCACCGGCGAGGAGGAGGCCCGGCTCACCTTCCTCGCGGCCCGCCGCTGGTTCGGCTGGTCCGCGGGCAAGCTCCTCCTCCTCGACATCGGGGGCGGCTCCCTCGAAGTCGCGTACGGCATCGACGAGGACCCGGACACGGCCGTCTCCCTGCCGCTCGGCGCGGGCCGTCTGACCGCCGGCTGGCTGCGGGGCGACCCGGCCGACCTCGACGACGTGAAGGCCCTCCGCCGCCACGTGCGCGCGCAGATCGCCCGTACGGTCGGGGAGTTCAGCCGCTCGGGCCGCCCCGACCACGTCGTGGCCACCTCCAAGACCTTCAAGCAGCTGGCCAGGATCGCCGGGGCCCCCGGCTCGGGCGAGGGCCTCTACGTCCAGCGGATACTGACCCGCAAGTCCCTGGAGGAGTGGGTTCCGCGCCTCGCCGGGATGACCATCCCCGAGCGCGCGGCCCTGCCGGGCGTCTCGGAGGGCCGTGCGGGACAGCTCCTCGCGGGCGCGCTCGTCGCGGAGGGCGCGATGGACCTGCTCGGCGTGGAGGAACTGGAGATCTGCCCCTGGGCCCTCCGCGAGGGCGTCATCCTGCGCCGCCTGGACCACCTCCCGGAACACTGACGAGCCGCGGGCCCCGGCCCGCCGCCCGCCGCCTCTCCCTGCCCGGCCCGCCGCCCGCCGTGGGCTCCCCGGCCCCAGCGTGACCTGAACCACCCCCCGTCCCCCGCCCCGCCCCGTACCCTGTCCCCGTGGCAGAACCAGTGGTGCGCATCCCGGATGCGAAGGTCGCCCTGTCGACGGCCTCGGTCTATCCGGAGTCGACGGCGACGGCCTTCGAGATCGCCGCGCGCCTCGGCTACGACGGTGTCGAGGTCATGGTGTGGACCGACCCGGTCAGCCAGGACATCGAGGCGCTGCGCCGGCTCTCCGACTACCACCAGGTGCCGATCCTGGCCGTGCACGCCCCCTGCCTCCTCATCACCCAGCGCGTCTGGTCCACCGACCCGTGGGTCAAGCTCCAGCGCGCACAGGCGGCGGCCGAGCGGCTCGGCGCGTCGACGGTCGTCGTCCACCCCCCGTTCCGCTGGCAACGCCAGTACGCCAAGGACTTCGTCACCGGCATCTGGCGGATGGCGGACGAGACCGACGTACGGTTCGCCGTCGAGAACATGTACCCCTGGCGGTACAAGGACCGCGAGATGCTCGCGTACGCCCCCGAGTGGGACGTCACCAAGGACGACTACCGGCACTTCACCGTCGACCTCTCGCACACCGCGACCGCCCGCACGGACGCGCTCGCGATGATCGACCGCATGGGCGACCGGCTCGGCCATGTCCACCTCGCCGACGGCAGGGGTTCCGCCAAGGACGAGCACCTGGTCCCGGGGCGCGGCACCCAGCCCTGTGCCGAGCTCCTGGAGCGCCTCGCCCTCACCGGCTTCGACGGCCACGTCGTCATCGAGGTCAACACCCGCCGCGCGATGTCAGCCGCCGAACGCGAGGCCGATCTCGCGGAGGCCCTGGCCTTCACCCGGCTCCACCTCGCGTCGGCGTCCGCCCGCCACTCCCGGGTCCCGCGACCGTGACCGAACCGGCCCCGCGCCGGCGCGGCCGCCCCTCCCGTACCGGGGAGGAGAGCGGGCCGGGCGCACGCGAGCGCATCCTGGACGCGGCCCGCGCCCAGTTCGCCGAGCGCGGCTACGACAAGGCCTCGGTGCGCGGCATCGCCAAGGCGGCCGGCGTCGACCCGGCACTCGTGCACCACTACTTCGGTACGAAGGACGAGGTCTTCGCCGCCGCGATCGAGGTCTCCTTCGAGCCGGCGACCGTCATCCCGGCGATCGTCGGCGGCCCGCGCGAGACCATCGGGGAACGCCTGGCCCGCTTCTTCATCGGCGTCTGGGAGAACCCCGTCAGCCGCGCCCCGCTCCTCGCGATCGTCCGCTCCGCGCTGACCCACGAGGCCGCCGCCAAGGTGCTGCGGACCTTCGTGCTGCGACGGCTCCTGGAGCGGATCGCGGACGAGCTCGACGTACCGGACCCGAAGTTCCGCGCGGAGCTGGCCGCCTCCCACATGATCGGGATCGCGATCATGCGGTACGTGATCCAGGTCGAGCCGATGGCCTCGGCGGACCCGGAGAAGATCGTGGCGATGGTGGCCCCGACCCTCCAGCGCTATCTGACCGAGGCCTGAGGCGCAGCCCCGAGCGGCGCGCGGCGACACGTCCGGAAGCTGAACAGTCGGTCCGCCATACGGACACCCTGTCCAGATCTTGGTCCGTCGGCGTACGCTCGAAAGCAAGCACATCCATCACGAGGAGCGAGCGACGATGCCCGAGCTGAGGTCCCGCACTGTCACCCACGGTCGCAACATGGCGGGCGCACGCGCCCTTATGCGCGCCTCCGGTGTACCCGGCGCGGACATCGGCCGGAAGCCGATCATCGCGGTGGCCAACTCCTTCACGGAGTTCGTCCCCGGCCACACCCACCTCCAGCCCGTCGGCCGGATCGTCTCCGAGGCCATCACGGCCGCCGGCGGCATCGCCCGCGAGTTCAACACGATCGCCGTCGACGACGGCATCGCGATGGGGCACGGCGGCATGCTGTACTCGCTCCCCTCCCGCGACCTGATCGCGGACAGCGTGGAGTACATGGTCGAGGCGCACTGCGCCGACGCCCTGATCTGCATCTCCAACTGCGACAAGATCACTCCCGGCATGCTGATGGCCGCCCTGCGCCTCAACATCCCGACGGTCTTCGTCTCCGGCGGCCCGATGGAGGCCGGACGCGCGACCCTCGTCGACGGCACGGTTCGCACGCTCGACCTGGTCGACGCGATGTCCGACGCCGTGAACCCCAAGATCTCGGACGAGGACATCCTCCGGATCGAGGAGAACGCCTGCCCGACCTGCGGATCCTGTTCCGGCATGTTCACCGCCAACTCGATGAACTGCCTGACCGAGGCGATCGGCCTCTCCCTCCCGGGCAACGGCTCGCTGCTCGCCACCCACACCGCCCGCAAGGGCCTGTACGAGGCCGCGGCCCGCACGGTCGTCGACATCACCCGTCGGTACTACGACGAGGACGACGCCTCCGTCCTGCCGCGCTCGATCGCGACCCGCGGGGCCTTCGAGAACGCCATGGCCCTCGACATCGCCATGGGCGGCTCGACCAACACGATCCTGCACCTGCTCGCCGCCGCCCAGGAGGCCGAGCTGGACTACGGCCTGCCGGACATGGACGAGGTCTCGCGCCGGGTCCCCTGCCTGGCCAAGGTCGCTCCGAACGTCGCCAAGGACCGTACGTACTACATGGAGGACGTGCACCGGGCGGGCGGCATCCCGGCTCTCCTCGGCGAGCTCTACCGCGCCGGTCTCCTCGACGAGGACGTCCACTCCGTCCACTCCCGCTCCATCAAGGAGTGGCTGGACGCCTGGGACGTCCGTGGCGGCTCCCCGTCGGACGAGGCCGTCGAGCTGTTCCACGCGGCCCCCGGCTGCGTCCGCTCGGCGACCGCCTTCTCCCAGTCCGAGCGGTGGGAGGCGCTGGACGTGGACGCGGCCGGCGGCTGCATCCGCGACGCGGCCCACGCGTACTCGAAGGACGGCGGCCTCGCGGTCCTGCACGGCAACCTCGCCGTCGACGGCTGCGTGGTGAAGACGGCCGGTGTCGACGAGTCGATCTGGACCTTCGAGGGCCCGGCGGTCGTCTGCGAGTCGCAGGACGAGGCCGTCGAGAAGATCCTGAACAAGCAGGTCAAGGACGGCGACGTGGTCGTCATCCGCTACGAGGGCCCGCGCGGCGGCCCCGGCATGCAGGAGATGCTCTACCCGACCTCCTTCCTCAAGGGCCGGGGCCTGGGCAAGACCTGCGCGCTCGTCACCGACGGACGCTTCTCGGGCGGTACGTCGGGCCTGTCCATCGGCCACGCGTCGCCGGAGGCGGCCTCGGGCGGCACGATCGCCCTCGTCGAGGACGGCGACCGCATCCGCATCGACATCCCGAACCGTTCGATCGAGCTGCTCGTCGACGAGGCCACCCTGGCCACCCGCCGGGAGGCGCTGAACGGCGTGTACGCGCCGAAGAACCGGCAGCGCAAGGTGTCGGCGGCCCTGCGCGCGTACGCGGCGATGGCGACGAGCGCCGACAAGGGCGCGGTCCGGGACGTGACGAGGCTGGGCTGACCGGTGACGACCGGCTGACCGGCCCCGGAGGAGACGACCCGCGGCGGCGGGGAGCGGCACGAAGCCCGTTCCCCGCCGCCGCGGTGTTTCCCGGCGGCGCGTACGGGCTACGCGCCCGCGTGGCTCACCAGGACCCGGGATCGCGCGTGTCGACCGCGAAGACGGAGCCGTCAGGGGCCGTACCGAACACCCTGTCCCCGACCACCAGCGGCGGGGGCACGAGGGGCGCGTACTCGAGCCGGCCGTTGAGCAGCCGCGGCCGGGTCTGGCCGATCAGGGCGCCGCGTACGGTGTCGACGGCGAGCAGCCGCCCGTCCTGGACGGAGAAGTAGAGCCGGTCACCCGGGCCGACGACGGGCGCGGACACGTTCCCGGCGCCCGTCTCGAGCTCCCACAGCACCCGCCCCTTCTCCGCCGCCGTGTCGAAGGCGGTGAGGTGCCCGTTCGCGTCGAGCACGTGGACGATCGCGCCGCGCACGGCGACGCCCCGGAGGTCGATCCGGTGGGGGAGGGGGAGCCGCCGCACGGTGCCGTCGTCCGGGTCGAGCAGCACGAGGGCGTCGACCAGTGAGGCCTGGTGGAACGAGGCGAGGACCAGCGCTCCGTCGCCGGTGCGGCCCAGCGGGTCGAGAGTGCCGTCCAGGTCGTGCCGCCAGTCCATCTCGCCGGTACGGGGCCGGACGCCGCCGACCCGGGTGCTCGTCCCGTCGGGAGAGGTCTCGGACACCGTGAGGAGGCCGGTCGGAGCGTCGTACGGTCCCGGCCGCGGGATCCCGAAGCCGGCGAGGCCGTGCCGCCAGAGCTCCTTGCCGGTACGGCTGTCGACGGCCCGGATCCCGCCCCGCCCGTCGGAGAGCACGACGGCGGTCCCGGCCGGCCGGTACGTCTCGGGAAGCTTCGCCTCGGCGGTCCAGCCGGGCGTGCCGCCCTCGGCCGCGTAGGCCCGCAGCGGGCCCGTCGGGGTGGCGGCGCCGACCAGACCGTCCGCGAGGAGGAAGGGCGCGGCCGGGGACTCCGCCCTGACGGGGGCGGACCGGGACCAGAGGACCCGTCCCGTCACCGGGTCGAGCCGGGTGAGGTCCACGCTCCTGGCCGAGCAGTACAGCGCGCCCCCGGCGTGGGTGCACGCGGGCGCGGCCGTCGGGCCGTGCCTCTGGAGGGTGGTCTGCCAGCCGGCGAAGACGGTGGCCACCTCCGCGGGGCGGGTGGGGGTCTTCGGACCGCCGGGCGCCGAGGGGCTCAGGGCCGCGTAGAGGCCCGCTCCCGTCAGCACGACCGCTGCGGCGACGGCGATCGTCAGCCGCGGCCGGACACGCGGGCCCCGGCGGCGCGGGGGAGCCGCGGGGGCGCGTACCGGCGTGTCCGCGTCCCACGCGGGGGAAGGTCCGGTCGCCCCGGCCATGCCGCCGTCGAGGGCCTCGCCTCCCCCGCCTCCCGGCAGGGCGGGCCGCCGCCGCTGAGCCGGTATGAACGCCTCCGCCGCGTACGAGGGCGGCAGCAGCGCCGCCATGATCTGGCCCGGCGTCGGTCGCTCGGCCGGCTCCTTGGCGAGGCAGCGCGCGACGAGCGGCGCCAGCTCCTCCGGCACGCCCGTCAGATCCGGCTCGTCGTGGACGACCTGGTACGCCACGATGTACGGGCTGTCGGAGTCGAAGGGCCCGTGCCCGGTCGCCGCGTGCACCAGGACCGAGCCGAGCGCGAACACGTCCGCCGCCGGCCCGACCTCCCTCGGCCGCTGGAACTGCTCCGGCGCCATGAACGGCGGTGAACCGATGAGCTTGCCCGTCTCCGTGCGCAGATCGCTGTCGACCGGCCGCGAGATGCCGAAGTCGATGACCTTGGGGCCGGTGTCGGTGAGCAGGACGTTGCTGGGCTTCAGATCGCGGTGGACGACACCGGCGCGGTGGATGTCGCGCAGCGCCTCCGCGAGCCCGGCGGTGAGCCGGCGCAGTTCGGCGGGGGCCAGCGGACCGTTCCGCCTCACCTGGTCGGCGAGGGTGGGTCCGGGGACGTAGAGGGTGGCCATCCAGGGGCGTACGGCATCGGGGTCGGCGTCGACGACCGGCGCGGTGAAGGCTCCGCTGACCCGGCGGGCGGCGGCGACCTCCTGGCGGAAACGCGCCCGGAACTCGGGGTCCTCCGCATACCGTGCGTGCACGACCTTGACCGCGAGCCGCAGCCCGGACGCCGAGGCCGCGAGGTGCACGACGCCCATGCCGCCGGCGCCCAGACATGCCTGGAGACGGTAGCCGCCCGCGTACTCGGGCCCCTCCGCTTCCCGGCCGGCACCGGTACCGCGCAACGGCGGCATCGCCCACCCCCGTGTGATTCCCCGTCACCTCACGCGCCCGTGCGCGACCCGACGGAGCCTAGTCCATGGGGTCCCCGATGTCGGTGGGGCTTGCTAGCCTGCGCGTCGCGGAGAGTGAAACTCGGCGGAGCGCTTTTGCGCCAAGGGGGAGGACACCATGGGTACGGAAGAGAAGCAGACCACGGGGGACGCGGTCACGACACTGGCGGCGACGCGCTACGCGGTCGCACCGGGCTACCGGGTGAACGTGCGCTCGGGCCCGAGCACCCAGTACCCGATCGTCCGGGTACTGCCCCTGGACGCCACGGTGGCGATCTCCTGCCAGAAGTACGGCGAGTGGATCAGCGGCCCCTACGGCACCACGCGCATCTGGGACAACATCGCGCCGGGCGAGTACATCTCCGACGCGTACGTGCGCACGGGCAGCGACGGCTTCGTCGCGCCGCGCTGCGCCTGAGGTCCTCCCTCGTCGCCCCGGGGATAATCGACCTCGTGAGCGACGACGAGCAGACCCCCAGCACGACCGGCGGCACCCCCGCCGGCCCCCGACCCGAGGAGATCCGCTTCTTCGGGACGACCTGGGTCGACCACAGCGGCCACTACCCGCTGCGCCGCGCCGGCCTGGCCGCCGGCTCGCTCGCCGCCGCCGTCGCGGCCTGCTTCGTGCTGCGCTTCGCCTACGAAGGCCTGCAGATCGCGGACGTCGGCGGCATCGTCAACATGCTGGTCGTCGTCATGTTCGCGATCTGCAGCGCCATCGCCTTCCGCAAGACCTGGGAAGGCTTCCTCCGCCGGCCCGCCGACCCGGCCCGCGAGGACTCCCTGCGCAGCCTGAAGGCGATCGGCTTCGTCGGCTCGCTCCTCGCCTACAGCGCCCGCTGCCTCGTCGAGGCACCCGGCGAGAAGCTGCGCCGCACGGAGTACGACAAGGCCCGCGAGCAGTACGAGAAGCGCCGCGGAACCCGCACCGGCAACCCCGCCGCCCGCAAGAAGCCGAAGCGCACGTAGCAGCCACCCCCCGAGAACCGACGACCGTCCAGGCCCCACGTCCTTGACGACCGGTACCCCCAGGCGCACTATTCATCACATGATGAATTACCCGGCGGACGAGGCCGCCGACAAGGCCACCGCCCAGGCCGCCGACAAAACCACGGCCACGGCCAAGCCCACCGAACCGGACGCCCCCACCGGCCCCCCGGGCAACACGACCCACGAACCGGCCATCACCGCCCACGGCCTCACCACCGTCCGCGGCGACCGCACCGTCCTCCGGGGCCTCGACTTCACCGTCCCCGCCGGCAGGATCACCGGCCTCCTCGGCCCCTCAGGCTGCGGCAAATCCACCCTCATGCGCGCGATCGTCGGCACCCAGGCCAAGGTCGACGGCACCCTCCACGTCCTCGGCCGCCCCGCCGGCGACCCCACCCTCCGCTCCCGCATCGGCTACGTCACCCAGGCCCCCTCCGTCTACGACGACCTCACCGTCCGCCAGAACCTCGACTACTTCGCCGCCGTCCTGCTCCCCGGCCGCGCCCACCGCCACGACCGCCACACGGCCGTCGACCGGGCCCTCATGGACGTCGACCTCGCCCCGCACGCCGACTCCCTCGCCGGCCGGCTCTCCGGCGGCCAGCGCAGCCGCGTCTCCCTCGCCGTCGCCCTCCTCGGCACCCCCGAACTCCTCGTCCTCGACGAACCCACCGTCGGCCTCGACCCCGTCCTCCGCCGCGACCTGTGGAACCTCTTCCACCAGATCGCCGCCGACCGAGGCACGACCCTCCTCATCTCCTCGCACGTCACGGACGAAGCCGAACGCTGCCACCGGCTCCTCCTCATGCGCGAGGGCGAGATCCTCGCCGACGACACCCCCGAAGCCCTCCGCCGCCGCAACGACACCGCCACCGTCGAAGAGGCCTTCCTCCACCTGGTCGACGCCGCCGCCGCCCGAGCCGCACACGAGGAGTCCCGGTCATGAGTAGCGCCCGCACCCTCGCCACCGCCGCCCGCGTCCTGCGTCAGCTGCGCCACGACCCCCGCTCGATCGCCCTGATGCTCCTCGTCCCCTGCGCCATGCTCTTCCTGCTCCGGTACGTCTTCGACGGAAGCCCCGGCACCTTCGACACCATCGGCGCATCCCTGCTCGGCATCTTCCCGCTCATCACGATGTTCCTGGTGACCTCCATCGCCACCCTCCGCGAACGCACCTCCGGCACCCTCGAACGCCTCCTCGCCCTGCCCCTCGGCAAGGCCGACCTCATCGCCGGCTACGCCCTCGCCTTCGGCCTCCTCGCCGTCGTCCAGTCCACCCTGGCCACCGGCCTCGCCGTCTGGTTCCTGGGACTCGACGTCATCGGCTCCCCCTGGCTCCTGCTCCTCGTCGCCCTCCTCGACGCCCTCCTCGGCACCGCCCTGGGCCTCTTCGTCTCCGCCTTCGCCGCCTCCGAGTTCCAGGCCGTCCAGTTCATGCCGGCCGTGATCTTTCCCCAGCTGCTGCTCTGCGGACTCTTCACCCCACGCGACCGGATGGCCCCCGCCCTCGAAGCGATCTCCGACGCCCTGCCGATGTCGTACGCCGTCGACGGCATGAACCAGGTCCTCCGCCACCCCGACATCACCGGCGACTTCGTCCGCGACGCCCTCGTCGTCGCCGGCTGCGCCCTCCTCGTCCTCACCCTCGGCGCGGCCACCCTCCGCCGCCGCACCGCGTGACCGCCCCTCGGACACCGGCGCACCTCCCGGCCCACCGGTGCGAGGATGACGACACGTACCCCCTCCGGCGAGGTGAACAGAGCCATGACCCAGACCGTCGCAGTCCTCGGCACCGGCAAGATCGGTGAAGCGCTCCTCAGCGGCATGATCCGCGCCGGCTGGCGCCCCGCGAACCTCCTGGTCACCGCCCGCCGCGCCGAACGCGCCGAAGAACTGCGCGCCCGCTACGGCGTCGAGACCGTCACCAACGCCGAGGCCGCCAAGCGCGCCGACACCCTCATCCTGGCCGTCAAGCCCCAGGACATGGGCCGCCTCCTCGACGAGCTCGCCCCGCACGTCGCCGCCGACCGCCTGGTCATCAGTGCCGCCGCCGGCATCCCCACCTCCTTCATCGAGGAGCGCCTCACCAACGGCACCCCCGTCGTCCGTGTCATGCCCAACACCCCCGTCCTCGTCGACGAGGGCATGTCCGTCATCTCGGCCGGCAGCCACGCCACCCTCGAACACCTCGCCCACACCGAGGAGATCTTCGGCGGCGTCGGCAAGACCCTCCGCGTCCCCGAGTCCCAGCAGGACGCGGCCACCGCCCTCTCCGGCTCAGGCCCCGCGTACTTCTACTTCCTCGTCGAGGCCATGACCGACGCCGGCATCCTCCTCGGCCTGCCCCGCGCCCAGGCCCACGACCTCATCGTCCAGGCCGCCATCGGCGCCGCCGTGATGCTCCGCGACAGCGGCGAGCACCCGGTCAAGCTCCGCGAGGCCGTCACCTCCCCGGCCGGCACCACCATCAGCGCCATCCGCGAGCTGGAGAACCACGGCGTCCGCGCCGCCCTCATCGCCGCCCTCGAAGCCGCCCGCGACCGCAGCCGCGAACTCGCCTCCGGCAACAGCTGACGCCCGACGCCCCCCCCGCCGGGGTCACCGGACCCCGGCGGACGCCCCTTCCACGACCTCCTCCGTCGACACGACCTTCGCGAACCCTCCCCCGTGCAGGGACACGGCCGTCGCCTGCGCCAGCTCATCGGCGCTCCGCGACCATCCGAACGGCCCGTCCAGGTCGAAGGTGTGCATCGCGTCCAGCGGGAACACCACCTGGTACCCGAGGTTCCCGCCCATCCGGGCCGTCGTCTCGTTGCACATGTTCGTCTGGATCCCGACGATCACGATCTGCGCGATGTCCTGCCCGGACAGCCACGTGTCCAGCGACGGTTCCCCGTAGAAGGCCGAGTTCACGGTCTTCGTCACGAGCAGCTCCGGACCGCTGCCCTTCCCGCGCCGCTCCTCGACGAAATCCTTGAAGGCGTTCCCCGCGTACCCCGTCCGCAACGGCGAGCGAGAACCCTCAGGGGAGTCGTGCCGCACGAAGACGACCGGCCGCCCCGTCTCCTGCCACAGGTCGATCAGAGCCGCGATGTTCTCCTCCGCGTCCGGATTGTTCCGCTTCCCCCAGAACTCCTCCTCGAAGCCCTTCTGTACGTCGATGACAACCAGCGCTGCGTTCTGTGCGATCTCCATACCCACGATCCTTCCCCTGGTCGGCCCCCTCTCCCAGAGGAACGAATGACAGCGATCGATGGTTTACTGCCACACGTGTCGTCCATCCCCACACCCCGCCCCCAGCGCATCGCACTCCTCTCCTTCCCGGGCATCCGCGCCTTCGACATCTCCGTCATCACCGAGGTCTGGGGCAGCGACCGCAGCCTCCGAGGCGTCCCGCCCTTCGAACTCCGCAGGGTCGCCGCCGACCCGCACACCCCCGTCTCCCTGCGCGGCGGGCTCACCCTCACCCCCGACCGCCCACTCACCTGGCTCGACGGACTCACCCCCACCGACCTGGTCCTCGTCCCCGGCATCGAAGACCCCGACGCCGACCTCCCGGCCCTCCTCCTCGACGCTCTCCGCCGCGCCCACACCGCCGGCATCCCGGTCGCCTCGCTCTGCGCCGGCGCCTTCGTGCTCGCCCGAGCCGGACTCCTCGACGGCCGCCGCGCCGTCACCCATTGGCACCTGGCCACAACCCTGGCCACCCGCCACCCGAAGATCCACGTCGAACCCGACGCCCTCTTCGTCGAGGACACCGGTGTCTGGACCTCAGCCGGCACAGCCGCCGGCATCGATCTCTGCCTCCACCTCGTCCGCACCGCCCATGGCGCCGAGGCCGCCGCCTCCATCGCCCGCTCGATGGTCACCGCCCCTTTCCGCACGGGCACCCAGGCCCAGTTCATCGAGCACCCCACCCCCCGCGCCGACCGTGACGCCGACGCCCTGGCCGACGTCCGCGCCCATGCCCTCGCCCACCTCGACGAGCCGCACACCGTCGCGACCCTCGCCGCCCGAGCCGGGATGTCCCCCCGCTCCTTCGCCCGCCACTTCCAGGCCACCACCGGAACCACCCCCCTGCACTGGCTCATCGGCCAGCGCGTCGCCGCCGCGCAGAAACTCCTCGAACTCACGGACCACCCTCTCCCCGAGGTGGCCCGCCGCGCGGGCTTCGGCAGCGAGGTCACGATGCGCCAGCACTTCGCCTCGCACCTCGCCACCAGCCCGCGCGACTACCGGAACGCCTTCCGTCACCCGGCGGGCAACAGCCCGATCGCCCGATAGGCCCGGTCCACCAGAGGCCGAGCCGCCCCCCGGGCCCGCTCGGCCCCGTCCCGTAGCACCTGATCCACATAGCCGGGGTCCGCCGCGAGCTCTGCATGCCGCTCGCGCACGGGCCTCAGCAGCTCGACGACCGCATCGGCCGTGTCCCTCTTCAACGCTCCGTACGATTCATATACACCGGCCAGCGCCTCCGGGTTCCCACCCGTCGAGGCCGCCATCAGATCGAGCAGATTCGCGAGCCCCGGCTTGGCGTCCCGGTCGTACTCCACGTCCCGCCCGCTGTCGGTCACAGCCCGCATGATCTTCCGCCGCACGGTCTCCGCGTCGTCGAGCAGATAGACGATCCCGCCCCCGTTGGCGTGCGACTTCCCCATCTTCGACGTGGGGTCCTGAAGATCCATGACCCGCGCCGCCACCTCCGGCCGCGTCGCCCTCGGCACCGTGAACGTGTGCCCATACCGCTGGTTGAACCGCACCGCCAGATCCCGGGTCAGCTCGACGTGCTGCGTCTGGTCCTCACCCACCGGCACCTCATCGGCCCCGTAGGCCAGGATGTCCGCCGCCATCAGCACCGGATACGTAAGCAGCGACAGCCGCACCCCCTGACCCGCCGCCTGCGCCTGGACGCTCTTCTCCTTGTACTGGATCATCCGCCGCAGCTCGCCGTCCGTGGCCGTGCACTCCAGCAGGTACGACAGCCGCGCATGCTCATCGACATGGCTCTGTACGAACAGGGTGCACAGCTTCGGATCGAGTCCCGCGGCGAGGAGCAGCGTGGCCGCCTGCCGGCTGAGCCGCCGCACCCGCGCGGGGTCGTGCTCCACGGTCAGCGCGTGCAGGTCCACGACGCTGAACAGCGCCTCCGCCCGATGCTGATCGACCTCGACCCACCGCCGGACGGCCCCGAGGTAGTTGCCCAGCGTCAGGTGCCCGGTCGGCTTGACCCCGCTGAAGATCCTCGTCATCGCGTTGGTTCTCCCTCTTCTCCTGGGCGCCGATCCGACGGCCGCCTCCCGGAGGGGGATACGCGAACGGCCGCCGAAGCGGCGGCCGCGTGGTGCATGCGCGAGTGCGGGCCGCCGTCAGGCGGCCCACCACTGGGTGGTGTGCGCACGCGTAGTCATACGCAGAGCGTACGCCCCAGGACCGGGGTTGACACGGGATTGACCGATCCGTAAGGTTCTCCGAGTTGTCCGACGTGAGCACCGACCCCGGTCGGCCCCGGACAGCCATTCCGCAAGACCTACTGAAGCTGATGGTGCTTTGTCGTGCCGTCGTGCTTTCCGTGCGTTTTTGCGAAATGAGGAATCCGCGTTCGAAACCTGAGCGCAGCCGCCCGATTAGCGTCGGAGGCAGGAAATCCGCTAAAGTCTCACTCGTCGGAACGGCCCAACAGCCGGAAAGACAACTCCCGCTGACTGGGAATCAGACGCCGAAAGGATCTGGTAGAGTCGGAGACGCAAGACCGAAGGGAAGCCCGGAGGAAAGCCCGAGAGGGTGAGTACAAAGGAAGCGTCCGTTCCTTGAGAACTCAACAGCGTGCCAAAAATCA
>NZ_JBVHUJ010000015.1:0-127133 GCF_055565415.1 Streptomyces sp. NPDC028711
TCGGACAGCTCGTACACCTGGTGCTCGATGCCGTACTCGGCGAGCGCCGCCAGGTTCGCCCCGAAGGTGTTGGTCTCGACGCAGTCCACACCCACCGAGAAGTAGGCGTCGTGGACGGAGGCGACGATGTCGGGGCGCGTCAGGTTGAGGATCTCGTTGCAGCCCTCCAGGTTCCGGAAGTCGTCCATCGACGGGTCGGCCGCCTGGAGCATCGTGCCCATCGCTCCGTCGGCCACCACGACCCGTTTCGTGAACTCCTCCCGCAGGGACGGCCGGGCTGTACTCACGTGAGCCCCCTCAGATGCGTGACGAGCGTGGCCGTGCAGACCGTCCCGTACGTCGTCCGGATCCGGTCGAGGAGCGAGTCCCGGTGCAGCCGGTACTCCTGCGTCCCCACGTAGTCGAGGACGGTCGCGGCGACCGCGCAGCCCAGCTGCGCCGCGCACCGCTCCGGCACGCCCCACAGCCAGCCCGCGAGGAACCCGGCCCTGAAGGCGTCCCCGACGCCCGTCGGGTCGATGACGGCCGCGACCTGCACCGCCGGCACCGCGAGCGGCTCGCGGTCCTCACCCCGGATGCGGACGCCCGCCTCGCCGTGGGTGGTGACCCAGGTGCCGACCCTGCGCAGCACCTCGGCCTCCGACCAGCCGGACTTCTCCAGGAGCAGCGCCGTCTCGTACTCGTTGGTGAACAGGAACCGTGCCCCGTCCACCAGCTCCCGCACCTGCTCGCCGTCGAGCCGCGCCAACTGCTGCGACGGATCGGCGGCGAAGGGAATCCCGAGGTCACGGCAGGTGCGGGTGTGCCGCAGCATGGCCTCGGGGTCGTCCGGGGAGACCAGGACGAGTTCCAGCCGGCCGGTGCGCGCGACGACCTCCCGGAGGTCGATCTCGCGCGCCTCGGCCATCGCCCCCGCGTAGAAGGTGGCGATCTGGTTCTGGGCCCGGTCGGTCGTACAGACGAACCGGGCGGTGTGGAGCGACTCGCTGACGCGCACCGAGTCGGTGTCCACACCGTGGTCCTTCAGCCAGACCCGGTACGGCTCGAAGTCGGCGCCGACCGCGCCCACGAGGGCGGGACGCAGGCCGAGGACACCGAGTCCGAAGGCGATGTTCGCTGCCACTCCGCCACGCCTGACCTCCAGGTTGTCGGCGAGGAACGACAGGGAGACCTTGTCGAGCCGGTCGGCGAGCAGCTGCTCGCTGAACCAGCCGGGGAAGGTCATCAGATGGTCGGTCGCGATGGATCCCGTGACAGCGATACGCATGCCCTACGCCTCCACTGCCTTCTTCAGGGCCTCCACGCGGTCCGTGCGCTCCCAGGTGAACTCGGGGAGCTCGCGGCCGAAGTGGCCGTAGGCCGCCGTCTTCGCGTAGATGGGTCGCTTGAGGTCCAGGTCGCGGATGATCGCCGCGGGGCGCAGGTCGAAGACGCTCGACACGGCCTCCTGGATCCTCTCGTCCGGCAGGGTGCCCGTGCCGAAGGTCTCCACGAAGAGACCGACCGGCTCGGCCTTGCCGATCGCGTACGCCACCTGCACCTCACAGCGCTTGGCCAGGCCGGCCGCGACGACGTTCTTGGCGACCCAGCGCATCGCGTACGCCGCCGAGCGGTCCACCTTCGACGGGTCCTTGCCGGAGAAGGCACCGCCGCCGTGGCGGGCCATCCCGCCGTACGTGTCGATGATGATCTTCCGGCCGGTGAGTCCGGCGTCGCCCATGGGGCCGCCGACCTCGAAGCGCCCGGTGGGGTTCACCAGGAGCCGGTAGCCGTCGGACTCCAGGCTGACGCCCTCCTCGACGAGCTCCTTGAGGACGTGCTCGACGACGTACTCGCGCACGTCGGGGGTGAGCAGGCCCTCGACGGAGATGTCGGCGGCGTGCTGCGAGGAGACGACCACCGTGTCGAGGCGGACCGGGCGGTCCCCGTCGTACTCGATGGTGACCTGGGTCTTGCCGTCGGGCCGCAGGTACGGCACGGTGCCGTTCTTGCGGACCTCGGTCAGCCGGCGCGAGAGCCGGTGCGCCAGGGCGATCGGCAGCGGCATCAGCTCGGCCGTGTCGTCACAGGCGTAGCCGAACATCAGGCCCTGGTCGCCGGCGCCCTGGGCGGCGAGCTCGTCGCCCTCGCCCTCGACCCGGGACTCGTACGCCGTGTCGACGCCCTGCGCGATGTCCGGCGACTGGGCGCCGATGGACACCGAGACGCCGCAGGAGGCGCCGTCGAAGCCCTTCGCGGAGGAGTCGTAGCCGATGTCGAGGACGGCCTCGCGCACCAGCTTCGCTATCGGCGCGTACGCCGTGGTGGTGACCTCGCCGGCGATGTGCACGAGACCCGTGGTGATCAGGGTCTCCACCGCCACCCGCGAGGACGGGTCCTCCGTGAGCAGCGCGTCGAGGATGGTGTCGCTGATCCGGTCCGCGATCTTGTCGGGGTGTCCCTCGGTCACGGACTCCGAGGTGAAGAGGCGGCGGCTCATGCCTGGACCTCCGCCGGGGCCTTGAAGAAGTGCTGCTCGATGGCGCCGAGGGTACGGATGGACTCGACCTCGAGGGTCTCCATCTGGATGGCGGTTCCGCTCTCCTGCTCCAGGAGGAAGACGAACTCGACGAAGGACAGCGAGTCGATGAGCCGGTTCTCGATCAGGTCGAGGTCGGGCGCGATGTCGTCGCGCTCCGGGTGACGGTCGAGGATCCAGTTCTTCACCGTCTGCAGGCCGTCGGCCATGGTTGCTCTCCTTTAGCTGCTGCTAGCTACTGCTTCTGGACTGGGTACGTAAGGGGTGGGGGCGATGATCGGTGCGGCCACCGCCACCGCGTAGTCCACGTCATGACTGATGGACACGGTGATCTCGGTGATGCCGGACTCCGCAGCCATCTCGGCGGCCGAACCGTGCAGCTCGACGAGCGGCCAGCCGCCCTCCGAACGCCGCACGACGATCTCCGGCCACGGGAGGAACCTGCCCCTGACCCGTAAGGTCTTGAAGGCCGCCTCCTTGGCCGCGATCCGCCCGCACAGGCTCAGTACGTCGAGCCCCGAGGAGGTGCGGCAGTCGGCGAGCTCGCCGGAAGTGAGCATCCGCTCGAAGAACCGCTCCCCGTACTGGGCGAGGAGCCTGCGGACACGGTTGACGGACACGATGTCCATGCCGAGGTTCGCCCACCCCAGGCCGCCCGCCGGCGGGGCGGCGGGACGGGCCGGCACGTCAGATCACCGGCCCGGCCGCGCCACTCGCATCGGCCCGCAGGCGGGCGTTCGCGTCGAGCACCGCCCGGGTGGCGGACTCCCAGCTGCCGTGGCGCCGGGTCAGCGCCGACAGCCACCGTTCGAGGCCGAAGGCGACACAGCTGGTGAAGGCCGGTCCGCCGGACGACTCCAGGCTGATGTCGCAGCGGTCGCCGAAGAAGTTCCGGTGCGTGTTGACCGAGGCGATGGCCAGGTCCTCGTACAGGAACTCGTACTTCACCGGGGTGAGGCGCTGGAGGAGTGCCTTCGAGCCGCCCTTGTCGAAGAACGGGTCGCAGGCGGCCTCCTTGCGCAGCGGCAGGTCGAGAGCCGCGGCGAACCGCTGGATCCTGGCCTGGAAGTCCGCGAGATGCGTCTCGGCGTGCTCCCGCGTGCCGATGGCGACGACCTCCCGCATGCGGAAGCCGAGCTGGCGCCGCATCCCCTCGTAGTGGGTCTCCTTGCGGAAGCACCAGGAGCAGATCGTGACGAGGGTGTCGTCGGCGACCTGGGTGCCCTGGTGGTCGAGGTAGACGGCGTAGCAGGACGCCGAGGGCAGTCCGAGCGCGGCGGGTTCGAGTGCCTCGCTCGGGAAGCGGCCCGTGTCGGCGGAGAAGGGCGCGGTCTCCCGGCGCTCCAGGTCGAGCGGGGTGGCGACGACGGCCTGGTGCGGGAAGTTGTCGTAGTAGTCGAGCTTCGCCAGGTCAGCGGCCGGAAGCAGCGGGGGCATGGTCATCGGGCGTGCGCCGGCCGTCACCCCCCAGCTCTCGAAGGTGTCGTCGAGGAGCCGCAGCAGGCGGGTCCCCTCCGGGCCGAGCGAGGGCAGGCCCCTCGTCTCGCCCTGGGATTCCCCGCCGGTCGCGGGGGCCCCGGCTTGCGCGGGGGTCGTCACGGTCATGTCTCTTCACCTCTCGGGTGGGAGGTCTCGCGGGCGCGCTCAGACGACGGGCAGGGTGTCGTCGGCGAAGATCCCGGTCTTCAGGAAGAAGGCGAGCGGCTTGCGGATCGCCTTGCGCTCGTGGGGGCGGCGGCTCTCGTCGGCGACCAGCGCGTTGCGCAGGGCCAGCGGGTCGGGGATGCCGGCGTCGCGGTACACGTGGGGGTTGTAGAGCGAGTTGATGCTGTAGACGACGTACCGCTTGAGGTACGCCTCCACCTCACGGACCCGCTCGGCGCTCACGGCCTGGCACATCCGGCTGTACAGGAGGGAGACCAGCTCACGGCCGAAGGCGATGTGGCGGGACTCGTCCTGGTGGTGGATGCGGTTGACCTCGCGGATGGTGTGGCAGAGCGAGGTGTCCTTCGCCATCCGGGCGTTGTAGTGGTCGACGAGCTCCTCGAAGAAGAGGATGCGGGTGAAGACGAGGAAGTTCTCGACCTCGGGCTCCCAGGCCGCGTCGGCGCGCATCGCGGTGGAGCCGTAGATCTTGTTGCCGTAGCGGCGGCAGAACTCGGAGAAGAACCACATGTGTTCGTTCTCCTCACCGATGAAGTGGTGGAAGAAGTCCGAGGGAACCTCGAAGCCGGGCATGTGGATGCGGCCGACGACCTCGATGAGCAGCTCGCGGATGCCGTGCACATTGAGGCTGTAGAAGTTGACGGACTCCCACTTCGAGAGGCGCTGAAGCGTTTCCTCGCCGAGGGCGTCGTAGTGCTCGGTGCCGTAGACGGTGAGCAGCTCCGGCGTCATCCAGAAACGGTTCTCCTCCAGCGTCTCGGGCCACTGGAAGGTCTGGTACGGGTTGTAGTAGTCCTCGACGGAACGCTCGCTGAGCCGCTCCAGGACCTCCATGAACCGGTCGGTGACGGGCAGGGGGGCGGTCACGCCCATGATCAGGCTCCTCTTGGTCGGTTACGGGCGGACTTCGTAGACCGCGTTGACCGGGGTCTCCGTCGCGCGCCGCCAGCGGGTGAAGCCGGCCTCCTCCGCGATGGCCCGGAAGGCCTTCTCGCCGGAGTGGTTGCCGAGGGCGTGCGGGCCGCGCTGGGCGACGGCGACGGGCAGGCACATCACGGCGGACAGGGCCATGAACATGCGGGCGGCGGGCGTCTGGACGTCGATGTCCTGCGGGGACACGTTCGACTCGACGAGCATCCAGGTGCCGTCCGCGTCCAGGGACTTGTGGACGTGCTGCGCGGCGGCGACCGGGTCGCCCATGTCGTGCAGGGCGTTGAAGAAGCACACCAGGTCGTAGCCGGAGCCCGGGTAGTCGTCGGCCGAGGCCACCTCGAAGACGACCCGGTCGGAGAGACCGGCCTCCTCGGCGAGCTCCCGAGCGATCGAGATGGCCTCCTCCGAGTAGTCGAAGCCGTGGACGGTGGCCTGCGGGAAGGCCTTCGCGATGAGGAGCGTGGTGTGGCCCACACCGCAGCCGACGTCGGCGACCGTGCCGCCGTTCGCCAGCTTGTCGGTGACCTGGTGGAGGGAGGGCAGCCAGTCCGGGACGAGCTTGTGCTCGTACGTCGGCTGGAAGAAGGAGCCCATGCCGGTGTCGAGGGCAGCGTCGTGCTCGGCCCAGCCGACGCCGTCACCGGTGCGGTACGCCTCGACGAGCAGGTCCTCGGTGGCGTACAGCGCCTTGAGGGCGGTGAAGAACCCGGCGGCGTACGTGACGGCCTTCGGGTCGGCGAGCACCTCGACGTGGTCGGCGGGGAGCGTGTACGTACGGGAGCTGGGGTGCCGCTCGACGTACCCGGCGGAGAGCTGGGCGTGCAGCCACTCCTCGATGTACCGCTCGTTCGTGCCGGTCTCCGCCGCGAGCTGCCCCGCGGTGAGCGGGCCCTTCTCGGCCAGCGCCCTGTACAGGCCGAGGCGCTCGCCGAGGGCGACGGTCAGACCGCGGACGGCCGCGCCGGCGTCGGTGATGACCCTCTGGTGGAAGTCGTGGGCGCTCATGCCGCCGCCTCCTCGTGGTGGGTGGGGAGATCGCACGTGAACAGGAAGGAGCGGGGGACGCGCGGGACGGTCCTGGCCGGCACCGGGTAGGGCCAGCGGTCGAAGTCGGCGCCCGGCTCACCGGGCTGCTTCACCTCGCGTACGGCCCAGCCGCAATCGTCGAGCAGCGCCTCGGGCTCCTCGGTGCCGAAGAGCCACGGGTTGCCGTCCTCCTTGAGCGCGCTCATGAAGGTGCGGGCGAGCGGGTTGTCCAGGGCGGACTTCGAGATGACGTCGCCGAGCAGCACGGAGCCGGGAGCGGCGTGCGCGGAGAGCGTCGAGATGAGGGTCCGTACGGCCTGCTCGGGCAGGAAGAACAGCAGGCCCTCCACCACCCACAGGACGGGCTCCTCGCTCTTCCAGCCCGCCTCCTTGAGGGGGCCCGTCCAGTCCTGGGTCAGGTCGACGGGGACGGTGACCCGGGTCCGGCCGGCGGGCCGCGGCTCGTTCGCGAGCATCTCGGCCTTGGCCTCCAGGAGGGCCGGGCGGTCGAGCTCGTAGACGGTGACGCCGTCCGGCCAGGGCAGCCGGAAGAAGCGCGTGTCCATGCCGGCGGCGAGGAAGACGACCTGGCGGATGCCCCGCTCCTCCACGGCCTTGACGATGGCGCGGTCGAGGTAGGTGGTCCGGATGGCGAGGAACGGCACGATGCCGCCGCCGTCGTAGCGGTCGAGCAGCTCGAAGCCGATCGCGTCGGCGACGGTGCGCGCGTAGGGATCGGCGAACAGCCGGTCCTCGCGCTCGGTCTCCAGGGCGCGCGCGGCGGCGGTCCACTGGGCGGTGCGGGATACGGCCTCCACAGGAGGTCCCCCTTCAGTTGGTTTTTTTCCGTTGATACGGACGGCCGTGCTCAGGGGCCTGACGAAGGACGGCTCGTCAGGCGCTCATGGCCGGGACACAGGTCTTGGCCGGTCGCGCACACGCGACGGGGTCCTCGGCCGCGGGCATCGACGACAGATGGTCGGCCTCGGAGTCGGCGGGGCGCCGGCGGAAGATGCTGTGCAGGATCATGCTGAACACGGCCGTCCCGTCGGCGGCCACCAGGGTGCACCGCGGTTTGACGGTGCCGGTGGCGGGATTGAACGGCGACGGGGTGGAGCCGAGGATCTCGACGCGTGCGGTGAGGACGTCACCCGGGCGGACGGGCCGCAGGTAGCGGACCTCGTCGATGCCGGGCGAGCCCATACAGGCGCTGTAGGCGAGCAGTCCGTCGACGTAGCGGCGCATGAACATCGCCTGGGTGTGGAACCCGCTCGCGATCAGGCCGCGGAACTGCGACTGCTCCGCGAGCTCGGGGTCCGTGTGGAAGGGCTGCGGGTCGAAGCGCCTGCCGAACTCCAGCACCTCCTCCGTCGTGACGGTGACGGTGCCCAGCTCGTGGACGTCGCCGGGCCGGAAGTCCTCGAAGTAGCGCATCGCGCGCCCCCCTTGACCTAGGAGTGGTCTTTCCCTGGCGACATCCAATCTACGAATTGACCATTTATTTTGTCAACCCAAAAGAAGCCCCGACTACCGTGGAGGGAGGGCCTGTTCGACGTCGCACCAGAGGTCCTCGGCGTCCTCGATGCCCACGGACATCCGCACCAGGCCCGGCGCTATCCCGGCGGCGGCGAGCGCGGCCCCGTCCAGCTCGCGGTGCGAGGTCGACGCGGGGTGCGTCACGAGCGTCTCCACACCGCCGAGGGAGAGCGCGAGCCGGGCGAGCCGTACGCGCTCGACGAAGGCCCGGCCGGCCTCCCGGCCGCCCGTGAGCTCGAAGGAGAGCAGCCCGCCGCCGCCCGCCAGCACCTTCCGCGCGACGGCGTACGAGGGGTGGCCGGCGAGCCAGGGGTAGTGGACGGCCGTGACGCCCGGGTGGCCCGCGAGCCGCTCGGCGAGGACGGCGGCGTTGGCGCAGTGCTCCCGCATCCGCAGCGGCAGGGTGGTGATCCCGCGCAGGGTCAGCCAGGCCGCGAACGGGTCGGCGCAGGCGCCGAGTTCGACCGTGCGGGGCCACACCCGCCGGCGCAGGGCGTCGTCCGCGAAGACGGCGGCGCCGCCGAGGACGTCCGAGTGCCCGGAGAGGTACTTGGTGGTCGAGTGGACGACGATGTCGGCGCCGTGCTCCAGGGGGCGGCACAGGACGGGCGAGGCGAGCGAGTTGTCGACGACGCTCGTCACCCCGAGCGCGCGGGCGGCGGCGAGGAGCCCCGGCAGGTCCGGGACCTGCCCGGTGGGGTTGGCGATGGTCTCCAGGACGAGGAGCCGGGTGGCGGGGTGCACGGCGGCGGCCTCGAACTCGGCGGGGTCGTCGCCCGATATCCGTACGACCTCGATCCCGTACCGCTCGGCCAGGTCCCCCAGGACGGCGTGCGTACCCCCGTACAGACAGCGCTGGGCCACCACCCGGTCGCCGGGCCGCAGGAGCGCGAGCAGCACCCCGCTGATGGCCCCCATGCCCGAGGCGAAGGCGATGGCACCCACGCCTTGTTCGAGCCCGGCGAGGGTCTGCTCCAGGGCCCGTACGGTCGGATTGCCGCGGCGGCTGTAGACGTACCGCCCGTCGGGCCCCGCCATCGCGTCGGCGAGCTCGTCGGCGGAGTCGAAGGCGAAGGCGGAGGACTGCACGAGAGGAACGGAGAGCGGCCAACTGCCTGCCTCGAAGGGCTCGTTGACGACATGGACGGCGCGGGTGTTCAGCTCCATGATCTTCCTTTCCGGATACGGGAAAGGGGCCGCCCGAAGTCCGGTGACGGACATCGGGCGGCCCCTTCGGGGCGGTTCAGGCAGAGACCTTCGCGGCCTCGGGGGCGGGGGCGGCCGCTCCGGCCACCGCCTTGTCGCTCTTCATGACGAGCAGGGTGATCACACCGCCGAGGGCGGCGACGATCGCGGCGCCGATGAAGGCGGCCGAGAAGCCGTCCGTCAGCTTCGGCAGGTTGCCGAGCTGGTCGGCGCCCTGGGACATGGCGACGGCGGTCAGCGCGGCGAGACCGAGCGCGGAGCCCACGTTGTAGGTGGTGTTGACGATGCCGGAGGCGAGACCGGCCTGCTCCTGCGGGGCGCCGGACATGGCCGCGATCATCGCCGGGATGTAGGCGAGGGACATGCCGAGCGCGGCGACGAGCGAGGCCGGCAGGACGTCGACCAGGAAGGAACCGGTCGGCGGGACGGCCGCCAGCCAGACCAGACCGGCCGCGAGGACCAGCAGACCGCCGGCGATGAGCGGCTTGGCCCCGACCTTCATCATGAGCCGGGCGGTGATGGCCGTCATGAAGATCATGAGGAGCACGGTCATCGGGAGCAGCGCGGCACCGGACTCGAAGGCACCGAAGCCGAGGACCTGCTGCAGGTACAGGTTGAGGAAGTACCACATCGGGATCCACGCGGCACCGAGCAGCGTCATCGCCAGGTTCGCCGAGCCGAGGCGCGGGACCCGCCAGACGCTGAGCGGCATGAGCGGCTCGCTGATGCTCTTCTGGATGACGATGAAGAGGCCGAGGAGGACGGCGGCGCCGATCAGCTGGAGGATCGTGCCGGTGGAGCCCCAGCCGACCTCGGGGGCACGGACCACGGCGAAGACGGCGAGGGCGAGGCCGGCGGTGACGGCGGCGGCGCCGAGGACGTCGACCGAGCCGCGGCGGGACTCGACGTTCGGGAGCAGCTTGGTGGCGGCGAGGGTGGCGAGGCCGATCGGGATGTAGATGATGAAGACCCACTGCCAGCTCATCCACTCGGTGAAGACACCACCGAGGAAGACGCCCGCGGTACCACCGGCGGGGGCGGCGGCGCCGTAGAGCGCCATCGCCTTGCCGAGCTCCTTCGGGTCGTGCATGAAGAGCATCATCAGCAGGGTCATCGCGGAGGGCGCGATGAGCGCACCGCCGACGCCCTGGACGGCGCGGCCGACGATCTCGACCCAGGCGGTCTGCGCGGCGGCGGCCACGACGGAGCCGGCGATCATCACGGCCCAGCCGGTGACGAAGATCTTGCGGGCTCCGACGAGGTCGGAGAGGCGTCCGCCGAGGAGCAGCAGACCACCGAAGACGATCACGTAGGCGTTGAAGATCCACGAGAGCTCGCTCTGCGTGAAGCCCAGGTCCTTCTGCATCTCGGGGAGTGCGACCCCGATGATCGAGGTGTCCATGATGACCATGAACTGTGCGGCGGCGAGCACGACAAGTGCCCACCAGCGCCGGGGATTGACGGTTGACATTGCCCTGACCCTTCGCTCGCGATGAACCCCGAGGCGGACCCGGGGGATACCCCTGGGGGGTACCTTCGCGGAGCACCGTAGCATACCCTTGGGGGGTATGTAAGGGAGAGATGAGTGCGGATGGGAAGCGGGGCTTCCGCCGGGCTCGGGGCGGGGCTGCGACCGGCTTGAGCGCGGGCCCGGGGCGGGGCTGCGACCGGCTTCTGCGCGGGCCGAGCCCGGGGCCGGAGCCCCCTCCGCCCCGCCCGGGAGCCGCCTGAGCCCCGCCCTCGCCCGGACCGGCGGGCAGAATGCCCCCATGACCGCCGAGGAAGAGCGCGAGCACGAGCCCACCGTCAGGGACGAGCACGACCGGGACCTGCTCAAGCGCTGGAACGCCACCCTGCTCGCCGCCCGCGCCGGCCGCGAGGGACCCGACCCCGCCCCGTACGGCCGGAACCTGCTGTCCCGCTGGTCCGAGCCGCAGCGCCGCTACCACACGGTCGACCACCTCCGGGCGGTCCTCGACCGCATCGACGAACTGGCCGACCAGGGCGGCGAGGGCGGGGAGTTGGAGCTCGTACGACTGGCGGCCTGGTTCCACGACGCGGTCTACCGACCGGACCGCTCGGAGAACGAGGAGCGGTCGGCGCTCCTCGCCGAGAAGGCCCTCACCGAAGCCGGACTCACCCCCCACGAGGTCGCCGAGGTGGCCCGCCTGGTCCGCCTCACGACCACCCACGACCCCGACCCCGGCGACCTGAACGGCGAGACGCTCTGCGACGCCGACCTCGCCATCCTCGCAACCCGGCCCGATACCTACAGGGGGTATGCGGAGGCGGTCCGCGAGGAGTACGCCTTCGTCCCCGACCCCGCCTTCCGCGAGGGCCGCGCCGCGGTCCTCCGCCAGCTCCTCGGCCTCCCCCGACTCTTCCGCACGCCGTACGGGGCGGCGGCCTGGGAGGAGGAGGCGCGGGAGAACCTGGAACGGGAACTCAAGGAATTGACGGACATGTCCGGCACCGGACGACCCGACGCCGACGCCAAACCGTGACGAGAAATAACCCCCTCCGCCGGTAAGATCATTTCGTTTATCCATATCGACGCGAGAGACGCCAGGAAAGCACATGAAACTGCGAAAGGCCCTTCCGATCGCCGCCGTTCTGCCGGCGCTCCTCGCGATATCCGCGTGCAGCGGCGAATCGGGGGATTCCGGCGACAAGAAGCCGAAGGCGAGCGCGAAGAGCACCCCCGGCTCGACGGACGCGGACGCCAAGGCGGCCGCCGAAGCCGAGCGCATCGGCGCGATGGCCCCGCAGAACCTCGAAAAGGCCACGCTCACCGGGACGAAGAACGGCTTCGAGGCCAAGAAGGTCGCCACGGCGGACGTCGAGGCCGGCCGCGACCTGAAGGCCGACAAGGCCGAATGCCAGCCGATCGCGAGCCTCGCCGGCGGCTTCACCCACATTCCCGCGGTGAGCGTGCAGCACCGCTCGCTCGACCCCGTCGAGGCGAAGAACGCCACCGTCGGATCGATGTGGCTGGCCTCCCACTCGGAGAGCAACGCCAAGAAGGTCATGACCGACCTGCGGAACTCCCTCAAGGAATGCCCCGGCGGCTTCAAGACCCTCGGCCTCACCTACAAGGCGGTCGAGCCGGTCACGGCACCCGCCCTGGGAGACGAGTCCCTCGGCTACCGCATCACGAACGTCGTCGGCAAGCAGAGCGTCACCATGACGTACACGGTGGTCCGCGAGAACGGCGTGGTGGCCGCCTTCTACGGCGTGAACATGCTGACCCCGCAGAAGAGCGCGATCCCGGAGACGATCGTGAAGGCGCAGCTGGAACTCCTGGGCTGACCGCTCACGCTTTTTCTTACCTTCATGTGCGCGAAACGCTCGTACGCAAAACGCCCGGCCGGGAAATTCCCGGCCGGGCGTTTTCTGTGTGACGAACGGTCAGCCGATCGTCCCCGATTCCGCCGGGAAGTCCGGCGGCCAGGGCTCACGCGGGTCGTACAGCGACTGCCGCCCGCCCATCAGCTCGTACTCCGCCTCCCGCCAGCTCGGGTTGCCGCCGACGACGAAGCTGTCGCCGTCGCGCTCCAGCATCCAGGTGAAGGCGGCGTCCTCTGCCGGAATGCCGTGCCGTTCGTGGAGCACGGCGAACTCGTCGGCGGTCGCCCGCCGGATGTGGACCCCGTTCTCGTAGTGGGGCTTGAGGAACATCAGTTCCACATGCCCGATATAGACCTCGACCATCGTCGTGGTCCGGTCCGCGAGCGTGGGCTCACTGGTCAGAAAGAGCTGGCGGTGCGAGGGGTTGAACCCGCTCACTCTGAAGAACCGGCCCTCTCGGACGAAATCTGTCATGCCTTCCATCTTCTCAGAATTCCTCGGGCACGAGCGATCCGTCGGGGTAGGTGAAGCGCTTCGGGTAGACACGCTCGTACGCCCCCTTCTCGGGGTTGTACATGTGCCACTCGATGGACTTCCAGGTGCGCTGCTCCCGCCGGACGGCCGTACGGAGTTTGATCATCTCCCATGCGGTTCCGTGGCCCGAGGACTGGATCACGGACCAGGAGCTGTTCTGGATCGTCTCCCCTCGCGCCAGGAGCATGCTCAGTGCCTCGTCGGCGTTCTTGGCACCGACGACACCGTCCAGGGACACCGAGAGCCGCACGTTGGGGTTGCCCACCGCTCGCTCCACGCCCACCGTCCACAGGGCGCGAACCCCCATTCCCATGCTCTCCGGCATTTCGATGGCGTACACCTTGTGGTTGAAGGTGTTCCCGCCGATGGAGTTGGCCAGGTTGTTCGAGCCGGGCTTGGTGGCACCGCCGTTGACACCGAGGACGATGTGATCGCCGTCCTTGACGAGGTCCTTGAGGACCGCCGTGCACTGCTTGACGACATCGTCGTTGGCCGCCGCGACGGAGAACGACGCGACCTTGAAGGTCGCGGTGTCCGCCGCCTCGCACGCCGTGCCGATCTTGCGGAAGATGCGGCTGATGATGCCCTGGACGACGGCCTCGGACAGACCGATGGTGCGGAGCGCCCTGAAGGCGTCCATGAACCCGATGCCCGTCTTGACGGCGGCGTCCATCGCCATCACGCCGGCCTTCGCCGACCGGAAGATCACGCCCCCCACGAACCAGCTGGCCGCCCAGGCACAGTCGCCCCAGCTGCCACCGGAGACGCCCGGTGTGATCAGCTTCGCGCAGCCGATGAAGTCGCCGAGCAGGACGTCGATCGGGTCGATGCCCGAGTTGAACTGGGTCATCGTCAGCGTGACGGTGAGCGTCTTCGTCTCGGGCTTCTCGGACACCTCGCGGCCGAGGAAGACCGTCTCCGCGGTCGGGCAGCTGCCCGAGCTCGTGTACGACTCCGACGGCACCATGCACATGAACACGTCGACGTGCGACTTGTACGTGACGTCGGACGTGATCGTGCAGTCGCCGACGTGGTAGATCGGGTTGCAGTTGTCCTTCTTGACGTTCTGCGGTTCGCCGATGTACTCGATGTGGTCGAGAACCGCCCACACGTCACTGATCCCGGTGGTGACACCCTGCGAGATCTGTTCGCTGCTGCCGCCCTTCTCCGTGCGGTCAGCGGCGTCCTGGGCCTCGTTCGCCGCGTCCCACGCACCGGCGGCGGCCTTCTCCGCCGCCGTCGCGTCGGTCTCCGCCTGGGTGGCGGTGGCACGGGCGCTCGCGGCGTCCTTCTCGGCCTGGGTGGCCACGGCACGGGCGTTGGCGGCGTCCTTCTCCGCCTCGGTCGCCGCCGCGTCCGCCGCGTTGGCGTCCGCCTGCGCGTCCATCGCCGCGAACGACGCCGCCATCGCGTCGTTGCCGGCCGACTGCGCGTAGCCGTCGGCACGGTTCGCCGACGCCTGCGCCTCCTTGGCGTCCTTCGCGGCCTGGGTGGCCGACGCCTGGGCCCGCTCGTACGCCTTGGCGGCGCGGAGCGCGTCGTTCGCCGCGGCCGACGCCGCCTGCGCCGCGAGCTTCATGTCCGCTGCGGCCTGCGCCGCGAGGGCCTGGGCCTCCGCGGAGAACGCCTGGGCCATGTTCGCGGTGGCGGCTGCCGCCGCCGCCTGCTGCTGCGAGATCGTCAGGGACTGCTGTCCCGTCAGGACCGCGAAGGCGGCCGAGCTGTCGAGCTCCTGGAACGGCCCGCCGAGCGAGATCGCCTCGTTGGCCGGCTTGATCACCGCCGCTGCGGAGTCACGGGCCGCGAGCGAGGACCGTACGGCCGCGAGGGCCTTGCCTGCCGTGGTCGCCGCCCAGGCGGCGGTCTGCAGCGCCTCGGAACGGGCGGCAGCCGCCTCCGTCTTGGCGACCTTGGCCGCCGCGGTGGCCTTCTCGGACTGCTCCTTGGCGCCCTTGGCGTCGGCCGCCGCCGCCACGGAGGCGTCGATGGCCTCGGCCGCCGCGGCGTGCGCCGCCGCCGCTGAACCGGCCGCCACCAGGTACGAGGACCAGGCGCTGTCCGCCGCCGCCTTGGCGCGGGACGCGGAGCCCTGCGCCTTGGTGGCCGCGTCACGGGCGTTGACGGCGGCGGCCGTGGCCGCGTTCGCCGACGCGCGCGCGTTGGTCGCCGCCGTGGTCGCCGTGTTCGCGGCGGCACGGGCGTCGGTGGCCGCGGCACGGGATGCCTCGGCCGCGTCGGTACCCTCGTCGGCGGCGGCGTTGGCCTCCAGGGCCTCCGCCTTCGCGTTCAGCGAATCCCGCCGCTGTTCGGCCTCCAGGGCCCTGTCGCGGGCGGCGACCGCGTCGCGTTCCGCCTGCTCGGCGTCGCCCCTGCGGGCCGACGCCGTGGCGCCCGCCGCCTCGGCCGACGTACGGGACTCACTGGCGATCCGGCCCTGGGCGACGGCATCGGCCTCGTGGCCCTTTGCCTTGTCGCGCTCCCTCTCGGCGGTGGCCCGGTGGGCCGCCGCGTTGGCGCGCTCCAGCTCCGCGATGGCGCGCTGCTCCTGCGCGTTCGCCGCGGCCTGACGGGCCTGCTCCTCCTCCGCGAGAGCGGTTTCCTTGGCCTTCTTCGCGATGGCGGCGTTGTTCGCGGCCGAGACCGCGTAGGCCTCCGCGCTGTCCGCCGCGGCCTTCGCCTGCGCGGCGGCCTCCTGGGCGGCGATGCGGCGGAACTCGGTGTTCACCGCGTGCGCCTCGGTCTTCGCGAGGGCGAGCAGCGCCTCCGACGTCGACACCGTGGCGTTCGCCGCGTGCAGCGCCGTCTCGGTCGCCTTCGAGGCGGCCGTGGCGGCCGCGCCCGAGGCACGGGCGACCTGCACCGACTGCTGGGCGTACATCAGACCACGGCCGCGCGGCACCTCGGCGGCGTCCGCGATCGTCCACGCCTGCTGCTGGGCGGTCACCGCGCGCTGGGACGCGGCGGTGGCCAGGGCGGCCTGCTCCTTGGACTTGGTGAGGAGTGCCTGGACCTTGCCCCGGGCGTTCGCGAGGTCCGTCTTCGCCTTGTCGAAGAGGGCCTGCTTCGGCTTGAGGATGTGGTCCGGGTCCCGCTCCAGCTCGTCGTGCCAGTACTTCTGCCAGCGCAGGACCTGGTCCGCGCGCCACGCCTGGCCGATGGCCTCGATCATGGCGGCGGTGGCGGTCCGGGTCGCCGCGGCCGCGTCGGCCTCGGCCTGCATGATGACGGCGCGCGGGGCGGCCTGACCGGCGTACTCCGTCTCCCATTCGGCCGAGGCCTGCGAGACGGCTTCACTCAGGGCGTTGCGCGGGTCGACCGGGTCGGCGTGGTTGCACGTGGCCCAGGCCTGCTTGAGGTTCTCGACCTCGACGCGGAACTCGGCGGTGCCTTCCGTGACCTTCCTCGCGGGGAAGCCGCCGTGCCGCAGATAGGTGGAGATGTCCGCGGAGGTGGTGCCGCCCCAGTAACGGGTGTTGTTGACGTTGGAGTCCCGCAGCATGAAGTCCGCGGCCCAGTCGTGCCAGTCGTCCTTGCCGCGGTTCTGCTCGGTGATCTGGCGGGCCTTGCTGATCGCCCCGGGGCTCGCGTTGGTGTGCGCGTCCCAGCCGATGCGGTCGGCCATCTTCGCCTGCGTGGCGTAGGTGTACGCGCTGATGTCGGCGCTGAACTGCGGCGCGTGCAGCGTGATCCCGTCGTCGAACGAGCTCATCGCGTACGGCTTGTTGGCGTCCTCCAGGATCGCCTTCTGGGCCGCGAACGCGTCCAGGTAGGCGTAACCCGCCTCGCGGTCCTGGTCGCTCGCCTGCCCGAGCGGCATGAAGCCGATCCAGCCGCGGTCGCCGATGACGGCGTCCAGGCCGGCGTTTCCGCCGGTCAGGCCCTGGATGGCGACGGCCTTCGTCTTGGCGCCGCCCGCGTGCAGGGCGACTCCGGCGAGGCACCGGTTGAGGCGCGGGGTGGAGCGGACGTCACTGATGACGGCGGCCAGCTCGTTGAGCCTGCGCAGGGCGTTGTCGGCGTCGATGAAGATCGTCCGCATGCCGTCGGCGACCTTCTCGATCGCCGTGGCGAGCGCGGGCATGCGGCCCACGATCACGGAGGACGAGGGGACGTCGACGAGCGTCCAGAGGCAGTCCTCGACGTCGTAACCGGCGAGGCACTCCTTGACCCCGGCGGGGTCGAGCTGCTCGAAGAGGATCTTCCCGCCGTTGGCGGTGGCCCACTCGACGACGTTCACGGAGACGGCCGCGAGGCCCTTCCGGTAGTCGTCGACACAGGTCTGACCACAGGCGTCGAGGAGGATCTGCTCCTCGCGCTGTCCGAGCGCGGGCCAGTTGTTAGCGCCGCCCTTGATGGGCGTGGTGCCCTCGGCGAGCGCCTCCTGGTGCGCGGCCTCGTTCTTCTCGCGCTGCTCCTGCTCGGCCCTCTTCGCGGCCTCCTCGGCGGCGGAGCTGTTCCCCTCCGCGTCGCCGGCCTTGGTCTCGGCGTCCTTGGCCTCCTGCTCCGCCTCGGCCGCCTTGCGGGCGGCCTCCGCGGCGGCCCCGGCGGACCGGCCGGCCTTCTCGTTCGCCTCGGCGGCGTGCCGCTCGGCGTCGGTCGCCTCGCGGTCGGCCTCGACGGCCGTGCTGCTCGTCTCGTCGGCGGTGAGACGGGCGCTCGCGGCGTCGTTCCCGGCCTGCTGGGCATGGCCGGAGGCGGCGTCGGACGCCGCCTTCGCGCCCTTCTGGGCTTCGGTGGCCTCGGTCGAGGACGCCTGGGCGCGGGTCACGGCCTCGACGGCGCGCACCGAGTCGGCTGCCGCGCGTGCGGCGGCCTCGGCGGCGAGCTTGGCGTCACCGGTGGCCTGCGCGGCGGTCTGCTGCGCGGACTCCGCGGCGGCGGCGGCCTCGGCGGCCTTCGCCTCGGCGGCGGCCGCCTGCTGTTCGGCGAGCGTCTTCGACGACTGGCCGACGAGCACGGCGAACGCGGCCGCGCTGTCCTTCTCCTGGAACGGCGTACCGATGGAGATGGCGTCTCCGGCGGCGGCGACGGCGGCCGTGGCGCTGTCACGGGCGGCGAGCGCGGCCTGACCGGCGGCGTAGGCACGGCCCACGACGACCCCGGCCGACTTCACGGCCTCGGCTGCGCTGATGCCCGCGGCGATCGACTCCTGCTCGGCCTTCTTGGCGAGCGTGGTGGCGTTCGCCGACGCCGTGGCGGCGTTGTCCGCGCGGATCGCCGCGTCCTGGGACGCGTCGAGCGCGGTGGCCGCTGCGGCGTGCGCGGTGGAGGCCGCACCGAGGGAGGTGCGGTACGCCGACCAGGCGCTGCTCGCGCTCGCCTGGGCGCGCTCCGCGGCGCCCTCCGCCGTGGTGGCGGCGGACCGCGCCGAGACGGCGGCGGTGGTCGCCTGGTCCGCGGCGGCCTGAGCGGCGGTCGCGGCCTGCGCGGCCTCGGTCGCGGCAGTACGGGCGTTGGTGGCGGCCGTACGCGTCTCGGCGGCGGCCTCCATGCCATCGGCGGCGACGGCCGCGGCTTCGAGGGCGGCGGCGCGGGCCGCGGTGGCCTGCTTCGCCCGGAGGGCGGCGACGGCCTTCTCGCGCGCGGTCTGCGCGGCCTTCGCCTTCTCGTCGGCGACCTTGCGCTTCGCGGTGGCGTCGGCCGTCGACGTCGACGCGGCCGTGTCGGCGGCCTGCGCGGCCGTCTGCTGGGTGGTCGCCCGCTCCTCGGCCTCCTTGGCCTTGGCGCGCTCGGTGGCGGCCTTGGCCCGGGAGGCGACGGCGGTGGCCTGCTCCGCCTCGGCCTTGGCGCGCTCGGCGGCGGCGGTCGCGGCGGCGGTCTTCGCCTTGTCGCGCTTCTGCTCCGCCGTCGTCTGCGCGGTCTTGGCCGTGGCGGCGCTCTCGGCGGCGGCCGTGGCATTGGCCTCGGCGCTGTCGGCGGCGGCCTTCGCCTGGGCGGCGGCCTCCTCGGCGGCGACCCGGCGGAACTCCGTGTTGATCGCGTGCGACTCGGTCTGCGCCTTGGCGAGCAGCGCGTCACTGGTGGCGATCGTCGCGTTGGCGGCGGCGAGCGCGGTCTCCGTGGCCTTCGCGGCGGCCTCGGCTGCGGCGGCGGAGGCGCGGGCGACCTGCACGGACTGCTGCGCGTACATCAGACCCCGGCCGCGCGGCACGTGGGTCGCGTCGGCGACGGCCCAGGCCTCCTGCTGCGCGGTCGCCGCGGTCTGGGCGGCGGCGGCGGCCTTGGCCGCCTGTCCCTTGGCCGAGGCGACGAGTGACGTGGCGTTGGTACGGGCCTGGGCCAGGTCGGCCGTGGCCTTGTCGTAGAACGCCTGGTCCGGCTTCTCGAAGATCGTGTCCGGGTCGTTGGCGAGGTGGTCCTGCCAGTACTTGCGCCAGGTCAGGATCTGGTCGGCGAACCACGCCTGGGCGATGGCCTGGACCATCTGGTCGGTGGCCGTACGGGCCGCCGTGGAGGCCTCGGCCTCCGCCTTGATGATCGTGGCGCGCTGGACGGCCTGTCCGGCGTACTCCTGCTCCCACTCGAGCATCGCGCTCATGACGGGCTCGTTGAGCGTGCGGCGCGGGTCGACCGGGTTCTGCCAGTCGCACGCGGCCCAGGCCTGCTTGAGGTCCTCGACCTCGACGCGGTATCCGGCGGAGTCCTTGGCGGGCGCCTCCTTCGCGAAGCCGCCGCGCCGCAGATAGCTCGCGACGTCGCTGGAGGTCGTACCGCCGAAGTAGTCCCAGCCGACCTCGCCGTCCTTGAGCATGCCGTCGGCGGCCCAGTCGTGCCAGTCGTCCTGGCCGCGGTTCTCCTCGGTGACGGCCTTGGCACGGGCGACGGCCTCGGGGCTGGCCTTGCTGTGCTCGTCCTTGCCGAGGCGCCAGGCGAGCTCGGTCTGGGTGACGAGGGCGAAGCGGGTGACGTCCTCGCCGAAGCTCGGCGCGTGCCACTCCATGTCGTCGCTGGCCCACGCCGATTCGCGGTAGGGCTTGTTGGCGTCGTCGAGGGCGGTGGTACGTGCCGTCGCCACGTCGGCGTAGGCGCCGGCCGCCTCCTTGTCGGCGTCGGCGGCCTGGCCGAGGGGGCCGTAGCCGATCCAGCCTCGGTGCCCGACGGTGTCGCGGAGCTGCTGTTCGGTGCCGGTCAGGCCCTCGATGGCCTTGGCCTTCATCAGGGGGCCGCCGACGTGCAGCGCCACACCGGTCAGACAGCGGTCGAGCCGCCGGTCCTGGCCGATGCTGTTGCGGTCGTAGCCGGTGTCCTCTTCGGGCACGGTGTCGGCGGCGGCCGGCACGGCCTGGATGAGTCCGGTCAGTACGGCGGAGGCGGTGACGAGTGCCGTGACGCTGATGGCTCTGGCCACGGCGAACCGCAGGCGACGCCGGCGTCTGCCGACGTCTCTGGGCAATGACATGTGTCTGCCTTGCAATCTCTCGATCGTCTCGGCAGCACCCTGCATGGGCATGACAGGCGACGGCTCGCCGTCCGTGGTGTCGTTCCCCTCGGCGCGGCAACTGCCGGAGCGCTCATCTCACACCACGAGCCGACGCTGCCGCTTACGCCGTGAGGATGTCACGCGGGACTCCGCACGTGAAGATCAAATAATCTTCACCAAGGCCCCACGGAAGACCAGCGCGGGGCAAAGCGATCTCCGGGTTGATCATCTTGTTACCCGGCGTAAGAGCCCGCGGTGCGAGCCCCCGCCCCAAGAGCCCCCGCCGTACGAGCCCCCGGCGCAAGAGCGCCCCGCCGTAAGAGCCCCCGGCGGCCACAGACGCGGAACGCCCGGCCGGAAGGCTCCCGGCCGGGCGTTCTCGTGCGACGGATCAGTCACCGAGGAACTGCAGGTATCCGCTTCGCCGGTGGACCCAGTCCACGGCCGTCCTCAAGCGTTGCAGGACGGGCGTCATCTGCTCCTGGGGAATGCCTTCCATCTCGTTCAGCAGCTGATACGCCTGCTTGGAGTTGAAGATCGTCTCCCGGTACTCGCTGACTCCCCAGCGCACGGCGGTCTCCGGCGCCTCGCAGCAGAACCTGAACAGGCTCCGCTCCTCGTCGTCGTCGATCACCGTCTGGATTTCCTTGCCGCCGTCGAGTACGCGTACCGCGATGCCCATCGTTCACGAGCTCCTGTCAGGGTTTGGCTACGGGGTACATGGTGATCGCGTCTCCTTCGACGGACACGACGAGCTCCACCCACGCGGTGGGCGTGTCGGTCCTGTCGCGGTTCGACCTGCCGACGGTTCCGAGTCCGGGGTTGAAGACACACTTGCGGTACAGCGGCTGCGAAGCCGGCAGCCAGGGATCGCACTTGTGCTCCGCCAGGTCGAAGATCTTCTGCAGCATGTTGTCGGTGGTGTTGGCCTTCCAGATCCCCTTGTCCTTCTCGGTCTTCTTGCCACCGTCGAAGTGGTAGTCCCTGATCTCGTCGAAGAACCACTTGCCGGCCATCACCTTCCGGCACATCTTCCCCGGGTTGACCTTCTCCCAGCCGCCCGGGTCCTCCTCCTGCTGGTGCGGAGGCATCCAGTCGTCCCAGTCCGTGGGGTCGACGGCCGGCGGCTGCGGGGACTCGTCGTACTCGTCCCAGCCGTGGTAGCTGCCCGAGGAGGAGGACGAAGAGGCGCTGAACGACGCCGTCGTGAACGACGTCCCGCTGGACGAGGCCGTGGTGAACGACGCCGTGCTGACGAACGAGGCACCCGAGGACCCGCTCTTGGGCTGCGGAACCAGGCAGGAAGGAAGGCTCTTGGCCTTCTTCATGAGGGCGTTGTACTTGGCGAGCAGCTTCTGGGCGCGCTTGGACTGCTCGAAGAAGCCGTAGAGCGCGTTGCCGATCCGGTAGAGGGCCTTCGCCACCGCGGGGATCTTCAGGACGGGGACGAGATGCGCCGCCACGTCGAGGATGGCCCACATGCAGGCCTCGAAGTCCCAGGTGGACAGGCACTCCTTGATGTTGGCCAGGCCGAACAGCTCAAGCAGGATCGCTCCGCCGTTGGCCTTGACCCACTCGATGATGTCGCCGGACGCCAGGTCCCTGGCCGCCTTGTAGTCGTCGACGCAGGTCTGACCGCACAGCTGCCTCAGCAGCTCCTCGTCGTCGACGCCAAGCTGTGGCCCGTCGTACAGGGAACCCGCTTCGACGTGGGCGGCCTGCTGCTCCAGGACCCGCTGGCGATACGCCTCCTCCGCCCGCGTGGCGGCGTCGTCGGCCTCCTTCGCGAGCGCCTGCGCGTTCGCCGCGGAGGTCTCGGACGCGTCGGCGTCGCTCTCGGCCCGGGTGGCCGTGGTGCGCGCCCTCGCGGCATCGTTCTCCGCCGTGGTCGCCGCCGCACGAGCACTGGCGGCATCCTTCTCCGCTTCCGTGGCCGCGCTGTCGGCCGCGTTCGCCTCACCCATCGCCGCGTTGGCGGCGGTCGTCGCGGCGAGGGCGTCGGACCCCGCCTGCAGGGCGTAGCCGTCGGCCCGCTTGGCGGCGGCCAGAGCGGCCTTGGCCGCCTTCTCCGCCTCCACCGCGGCGGCCTGGGCGCGCTTCACGGCGTTCGCCGCGCGCTCGGCGTCCTTGGCCGCCGCCGCTGCCGCCTGGGCGGCCAGCTTGTCGTCGGCCGCCGCCTGATCGGCGAGGCGCTGAGCCTCCGCCGCGTACACGGCCGCCTGGGTCGCCTTGGCCTCGGCGGCCTTCGCCTGCTGCTCCGAGAGAGTCAGCGCGCTCTGGCCGGTGAGTACCGCGAAGCCCGCCGACGCGTCGGTCTCCTGGTAAGGAGAACCCATCGCGATGGCCTCCTTCGCCGGCTTGACCGCCTGCGTCGCGGTGTCCCGCGCAGCGCTCGCCGCCTGGGCGACGGCGTAGGCGTACCCAGCCGTCTTCGCCGCCCACTGAGCGGTCAGGAGCGCCTCGCTGTGCGCGACTGCCGCCTCCTGCTTGGCGACGACCGCCGCGGCCGACGCCTTCCTCGACTCGGCCTCGGCGTTCCGCGCGTTCTGCGCGGCCGCCTCTGAGGCGTCGATCGCCGTCGCGGCGGCCGCGTGGGCCGCCGCCGCCGAACCGAGCGCGGTCGAGTACGCCGCCCAGGCGCCGTCGGCGGCGGCCTCGGAGCGATGGGCGGCCGCCTTGGACTTCGTCGCGGCAGCCCGGGAGTTGACGGCTGCCGTGCCCGCCTCGTCGGCCGCGGCGCGCGCGTTGGTGGCCGCGGTGGTCGCCGTGTTCGCGGCCGCGCGGGCCTCATTCGCCGCCGCCCGGGTCTCGGTGGCGGCTTCGGTGCCCTCGGCCGCCCTGGCGGCCGTCTCGGTGGCCGCGGCCCTCGACTCCGCCGCCCGCTGCTCGCGCTCGGCGACGACGGCCCGGTTCCGCGCGAGCCTCGCCTCCTCCTCCGCTTCCGCCGCCTCGTCCCGCTTGGACCCGGCCGTCTCGCCCGCGGCGTCCGCCGTGGCACCGGCGGAACTCGCCTTGCCCTGCTCCTCCACCGCACGGGCCTCGGCCGCTGAGGCCTTGTCCCGCTCGCGCTCCGCGGTCGCCCGGTGCGCGGCCGCGTTGGCACGCTCCAGCTCCGCCTCGGCACGCTTGGCCTGCGCCGTGGCGGCCGCGGCCTTGGCCTCCTGCTCCTCCCTCTCCGCGGTGGCCCGGGCCTCCTGGGCGATCTTGAGGTTCGCCTCGGCCTCGGCCGCCTGCCTGTCCGCGCTGTCCGCTGCGGCCTTCGCCTGGGCGGCGGCCTCCTGGGCGGCGATGCGGCGGAACTCGGTGTTCACCGCGTGCGCCTGGGTCTGCGCCAGGGCCAGCAGCGTCTGGGACGTCGAGACCGTGGCGTTCGCCGCGTTCAGAGCCGTCTCGGTCGCCTTCGCGGCGGCCGTGGCGGCCGCGCCGGAGGCGCGGGCGACCTGGACCGACTGCTGGGCGTACATCAGACCCCGGCCGCGCGGCACCTCGGAGGCGTCCGCGATCGTCCAGGCGTCCTGCTGGGCGGTCACCGCGCGCTGGGACGCGGCGGAGGCGAGGGCGGCCTGCTCCTTCGCCTTGGTGACCAGCGCCTCGACCTTGCCCCGGGCCTTGGTGAGGTCCGTCTTCGCCTGGTCGAACAGGGCCTGCTTCGGCTTGAAGAGGTGGTTCGGATCGCGTGCGAGCTGGTCGTGCCAGTACTTCTGCCAGAGCAGGATCTGCTCCGCGAGCCACGCCTGACCGATGGCCTCGATCATGTGGTCGGTGGCGGCCTTCGTCGCCGCTGCGGCGTCGGCCTCGGCCCGCATGATGAGGCCGCGCTGCGTGTTCTGGCCCGCGTACTCCGACTCCCACTCGGCCGAGGCCCGGGAGACGACGTCACTCAGGGCGTTGCGCGGATCGACCGGGTCACCGTGGTTGCACGTCGCCCACGCCTGCTTGAGGTTCTCGACCTCGACGCGGAACGCGGCCGTACCTTCGGTGACCTTCTTGGCGGGGAAACCGCCGTGCCGCAGGTACGTCGCGATGTCCGCCGACGTGGTGCCGCCCCAGAACATGCTGTTGGTCGTACTGGCGTCGCGCAGCATGGAGTCCGCCGCGGAGTCGTGCCAGTCGTCCTTGCCACGGTTCTGGTCGGTGACGGCCTTCGCCCGGGCGAGCGCCTCCGCGCTGGGGTTGGTGTGCCCGTCCCAGCCGAGACGCGCGGACAGCTTCGGCTGCGTGGCGTGCGTGAACGCCATGATCTCCGCGCCGAACTCCGGCGCGTGCAGCGTGATCTGCTCGCTGAACGAGCTCATCGCGTACGGCTCGTTGGCGTCCTCCAGGACGGCCTTGCGGGCCGCGATGGCGTCCACGTACTCGTAGGCGGCGTTCTTGTCCTGGGAGTTGGCCTGCCCCAGGGGCATCAGCTGGATCCACGTGAGGTCGCCGATGACCGCGTGCAGCTGCGCGTCGGTCCCGGTCAGGCCCTCGATGGCCTTGGCCTTCGTCCTGGCACCGCCCGCGTGCAGGGCGACACCGGTGATGCAGCGCTCCAGGCGCGGGGTGGAGCGGACGCCGCTGATGACGGCCGCGAGCTCGTTGAGCCTGCGCAGCGCGTTGTCGGCAGCGTCGAAGATCGTCCGCATGCCGTCGGAGACCTTCTCGATCGCCACGGCGAGCGCGGGGACACGTCCCACGATCACAGCGGACGACGGGATGTCGACGAGGGCCCAGAGGCAGTCGTCCACGTCGGACGACGCCAGGCATCCCTTGACCTTGGCGGGGTCGAGCTGCTCGAAGAGGATCTGCCCGCCGTTGGCGGTCGCCCACTCGACGACGTTCACGGAGACGGCCGCGAGGCCCTTCCGGTAGTCGTCGACACAGGTCTGACCACACGCGCCGAGCAGGATCTGCTCCTCGCGGTCACCGAGCGCGGGCCAGTTGGAGGCGCCACCCTTGATGGGCACGTTGTCTTCCAGCAGGGCTTCCTGGTGCGCGGCCTCGTTCTTCTCGCGCTGCTCCTGCTCGATCTTCTTGGCGGCCTCCTCGGCGGCCGAGCTGTCGCCCTCCGCGTCGGACGCCTTGTCCTCCGCGTTCTTGGCGTCCTTCTCCGAGTCGGCCGCCTTGCGAGCGGCCTCCTCGGCGGCTTCGGCGGACCGGCCGGCCTTCTCGTTCGCCTCGGCGGCGTGCCGCTCGGCGGCCGTGGCCTCACGCTCGGCCTCGGCGGCGATGCCGCTCACCGCACCGGCGGTGGTACGAGCGCTGAGGGCGTCGTTCCCGGCCTGCTCGGCGTGGCCGGCGGCGGCGTCGGACGCGTCCTTCGCGCCCTTCCTCGCGGCGGCCGCGTCGGTCGCGGCCCCCCGGGCGCGGCTCAGGGCCTCGACGGCGCGCACCGAATCGGTGGCGGCGCGTGCGGCCGCCTCGGCGGCGAGCTTCGCGTCGCCGGTGGCCTGCGCGGCGGTCTGCTGCGCCGACTCGGCGGCCCGGTCGGCCTCGGCCGCCTTGGCCTCGGCCGCGGCGGCCTGCTGCTCGGCGGCGGTCTTCGACGACTGGCCGACGAGGACGGCGAACGCGGCCGCGCTGTCCTTCTCCTGGTACGGCGTACCGATGGCGACAGCCTCGGCCGCGGCGGTGATCGCCGCCGTGGAGGCGTCCCGGGCCGCGAGTGCGGCCTGGGCGGCGGCGTGGGCGCGGCCGACGACGGTCGCGGCCGACTTCACGGCCTCGTCCGCACCGGTTCCGGCGGCGACCGACTCCTGCTGGGCCTTCTTGGCGAGCTCGGTGGCGTTCTCGGAGGCCGTCGCCGCGTTGTCGGCACGGATCGCCGCGTCCTGCGACGCGTCCAGGGCGGTGGCCGCGGCGGCGTGCGCCGTGGAAGCCGCGCCCTGGGAGGCGTAGAAAGCGGCCCAGGCCGTGTCGGCGTTGGCCTCGGCGCGCTCGGCGGCACCCTCCGCCGTGGTCGCGGCAGTGCGTGCCGAGACTGCGGCGGCGGTGGCCTGGTCGGCGGCGGTCTGGGCGGCGGTGGCGGCCTGGACGGCCTGGTTCGCGGCCGTACGGGCCGTGGTGGCCGCCGCCCGCGTCTCGGCGGCGGCGGCGCTGCCCTCGGCGGCGGTGGCCGCGGCTTCGAGCGCGGCGGCGCGGGCCGCGGTGGCCTGCTTCGCCCGGAGCGCGGCGACCGCCCGCTCCCGCACGGTCTGCGCGGCCTTCGCCTTCTCGTCGGCGACCTTCCGCTTCGCCGTCGCGTCGGCTGTCGCCGCTCCGGCAGCCGTACCCGCGCTCGTGGCGGTGGTCTGCTGGGTGGCGGCCCGCTCCTCGGCCTCCTTGGCCTTGGTCCGCTCGGCGGCGGCCTTCGCCCGGGAGGCGACGGCTGTGGCCTGCTCCGCCTGCGCCTTGGCACGTTCGGAAGCAGCCGTGGCGGCGGCGGTCGCGGCCTTGTCGCGCTTCTGCTCTGCCGTCGTCCGCGCGGCCTTCGCGGTCGCGGCGCTCTCGGCGGCGGCCGTGGCGTTGGCCTCGGCGCTGTCGGCGGCGGCCTTCGCCTGGGCGGCGGCCTCCTCGGCGGCGACCCGGCGGAACTCCGTGTCGATGGCGAGCGATTGCGTCTGCGCCTTCGCGAGGAGCGCGGCGCTGGTGTCGACGGTGGCGTTGGCGGAGGCGAGCGCGGTCTCGGTCGCCTTCGTCGCGGCGGCGGCAGCGGCGGCGGAGGCACGGACCACCTGCACGGACTGCTGCGCGTACATCAGGCCACGGCCGCGCGGCACATGGGCTGCGTCGGCGACGGCCCAGGCCTCCTGCTGGGCGGTCACGGCCGACTGGGCCGCGGTCGCCGCCTTGGCCGACTGGGCCTTCGCCGAGGTGACGAGCGCGGCGACGTTGTCCCGGTAGTGGGCGAGGTTCGCGTCGGACTTGGCGAACTCGGCCTCGTCGGGCTCGTCGCTGTAGTAGCCGGGGTACTTCGCGATGATGTCGCGCCAGTGCTTCTGCCACTTCAGGATCTGGTCGGCGAGCCAGGCCTGTCCGAGGGCCTCGATGAGGTCGTCGGTGGCCTCGCGGGTCGCCGCCGAGGCGTCGGCCTCCGCGCGCACGATGGTGGCGCGCTGGCCGGCCTGACCGGCGTACTCCAGCTCCCATTCCAGCATCGCGGTCATGAGCGGCTGGTTGAGCTTGCGGGAGGGATCCCACGGGTTCTGGTAGTCGCAGGCGGCCCAGGCCTGCTTGATGTCCTCGATCTCGACCCGGTACTCGGGCGAGTCCTCGGCGGGCTCCACGGACGGGAAGCCACCGCGCTTCAGGTAGGCCGCGATGTCGCTGGAGGTCGGGGAGGAGTAGCGGAGCAGGGAGTTCGCGGCCCAGTCGTGGAGCGCGTCCTTGCCCTTGTTCTCCTCGGCGAGGACCCTCACGCGCTCCAGCGCCTCGGCGCTGGGCTTGCTGGTCTCGATCTGGCCCACGCGGTAGCCGAGATCGATCTGCGTGGTCGTGGTGAAATGCGTGACCTCCGCACCGAACTTCGGCGCGTACCAGGTCAGGCCGGCGCTGCTTCCCGCGGACAGGTAGTAGGACCGGTTGGTGGTGCCGAGCGCGTCATTGCGCTCGGTGACCATGTTGCGGTAGACGTACGCCGCATCCTTGTCGGCCTTGGAGGCTTCGACCAGCGGGTTGACGTAGAACCATTCCTTGCCCACGGCGATGTCTCTGAGCTGCTGCTCCGTGCCGGTCAGGCCCTCGATGGCCTTGGCCTTCGCGAGCGGACCGCCGACGTGCAGCGCCAGGCCGGCGATGCAGCGGTCGCGCCGCCGGTCGCTGCCGATGGTGTTTTGGTACTGGGTGAGGTCGTCCGTCTCGGGTTCGGTCTCGGCCATGGCGGGCGAGGCCTGGATCAGGCCGAGGAGTACGGCGGAGGCCGTCACGAGGGCGGTGGTAGCGGTCCCCTTGGTCAGGGCGGACCGTATGCGACGCCGGCGTCTGCCGGCGTCTCTGAGCAATGACATGTTCTGCCTTGCAATCTCGCGATCGTCCGGCAGCACACGCTGAACATGGGCATGACACAGTCGACGGTTCGCCGACCAGACAGAGTTCCCCCTCGGTACGACAGCACCGGCATGCTCGCCCCCCACGAACCCGGCGCTGCCGCTTACTCCACGACTGTGTCATGTCCGACGCCACACGTGAAGATCAAATAATCTCCACCAAGGGCACACAATCGCCCACCGAGGGACAAGGCGCCTCGCTGATTGATCACGTTGTTACCGGCCGTTATAAGGCCTGGACCACGCGCTGTCCCGCATGCCGAGATCCCCCGCGAACCGGGAATGACAGGCACAAACACCAGGTTGACGCATGTCATGCCGCCTTCCTCCGCCGAGCCCACGACACCCGCCCCCGAGCCCTCCGCACCCCCCGCCCCCGGCACCCGCATGCCCCTGGCCGTCTACATCCTCGGCCTCTCCGTCTTCGCGCTCGGCACGAGCGAGTTCATGCTGTCCGGGCTGCTTCCGCCCATCGCGGAGGACATGAACGTCTCCATCCCCCGCGCCGGCCTCCTCATCTCGGCCTTCGCGATCGGCATGGTCGTCGGCGCCCCGCTGCTCGCGGTGGCCACCCTCAGGCTCCCCCGCAAGACCACCCTGATCGCCCTCATCACCGTCTTCGGCCTCGGCCAGATAGCCGGTGCCCTGGCCCCCAACTACGCGATCCTCTTCGCCTCCCGCGTCATCAGCGCCCTCGCCTGCGCGGGCTTCTGGGCGGTCGGCGCGGCGGTCGCCATCGCGATGGTCCCGGTCGGCTCACGGGCCAGGGCGATGGCCGTCATGATCGGCGGTCTGTCCATCGCCAACGTCCTCGGCGTCCCCGCCGGCGCGTTCCTGGGCGAGCACCTCGGCTGGCGTTCCGCGTTCTGGGCGGTCGGCGCGGCCTCCGCCATCGCGCTCGTCGGCGTGGTGACCCGCATCCCGCGCATCCCCCTCCCCGAGACGAAGCCCCGCCTGAAGCGGGAGATCGCGATCTACCGCGACCGGCAGGTCCTCCTCTCCGTCGTCGTCACGGCGCTCGCGGCCGGCGGCGTCTTCTGCGCCTTCTCCTACCTCGCCCCGCTCCTCACCGACGTCTCCGGCCTCGACAAGGGCTGGGTCTCCGGCGTCCTCGGGCTCTTCGGCATCGGCGCCGTCGTCGGCACGACGATCGGCGGCCGCGTCGCCGACGCCCACCTCTTCGGGGTGATGCTCACCGGCATCGCCGCCTCCACCGTCTTCCTGGTGGCCCTGGCCCTCTTCGCGACGAGCCCGGCCGCGACCGTCGTCCTCACGTTCCTCCTCGGCGTCTCCGCGTTCTACACGGCCCCGGCCCTCAACGCCCGCATGTTCAACGTCGCGGGCGCCGCGCCCACCCTCGCCGGAGCCACCACCACCGCCGCCTTCAACCTCGGCAACACGGGCGGCCCCTGGCTCGGCGGCACGGTCATCGACGCCGGCCTCGGCTTCGCCTCCACGGCCTGGGCGGGCGCGGCGATGACCGCCCTTGGCCTCGGGACGGCGGCGGTGGCGCTGAAGCTCCACAGGTCCCCGTCCCGCGTGGTGACGTCCGGTGCGCCACAGGCCGAGAAGACCGTGTCGGCCCGCTGACGACGAGGGAACGGACCGCCCGGGACGCCCGACGCCTTCGAGGCCCCGAAACTCGCTTCGTACGGTGTCGTCACCGGCGTACCGTGACGCCGTGACGACACGGATGATCATCCTCAACGGCGGCTCCAGCGCGGGGAAGTCCGGGATCGTACGGTGCCTCCAGGCCGTACTGCCGGACCCCTGGCTGGCGTTCGGAGTCGACTCGCTCATCGACGCGATGCCCCGGAGGATGCAGAGCGCCGACGGGGGCATCGAGTTCGACGCCGACGGCGGGGTGAACATCGGAGCCGACTTCCGCGCCCTGGAAGGCGCCTGGGCCCGGGGCGTCGTCGCCATGGCCCGCGCCGGCGCCCGGATCATCATCGACGACGTCTTCCTGGGCGGGGCCGCCGCCCAGGAACGCTGGCGGAACGTCACCGGCGACCTCGACGTGCTCTGGGTCGGCGTCCGCTGCGACAGCGCCGTCGCCGAGGGCCGCGAGGTCGCACGCGGCGACCGGGTCGCCGGAATGGCCGCGAAGCAGGCGGACATCGTGCACCAGGGCGTCGTCTACGACGTGGAGGTCGACACCACGCACACCGAGTCGCTGGAATGCGCGCGTACGATCGCCGCCCACGTCACAGCTTCCGGCTAGGCCGAGGTCAGGTCCCGCATCAGGCGCGTCATCAGCGGCGACGGCTCGACGTCCAACTCCTGTCGCAGCAGCCGCTGATACTCCTTGTACCGCTTCACCGCGCATGCCGTATTGCCCTCGGCGATGTGGATCTCTATGAGAATGCGGTGCGCCGTCTCCCGGATCGGGTCGATCTGAGTGGCGGTCAGCGCCGTCTGGACCGCCGCCAGATACGCGCCGTCCCGCCGCAGCCGCTGCGCCAGGCTCTCCAGCGCGTGCAGCCGCACCTGGTCCCAGCGCTCCCGCTCCAGGACCAGCCACTCGTCCACCCAGGAGGGCAGCAGCTCCTCACCCAGCTTCGCCACCAGCGGCTCCGGGTCGGCGGGCGGCGCGGCGTCCGCCACCGCTCCCCGCGCCAGGGCCCGTACGGTGTGCAGGTCGACCTCGACGACCGGGGCCAGCCGCAGCCTGTGGTCCACACACTCCACCGCGGTCACGGAACCCGCCCGCCGGCCGTGGCACAGCGCGGTCCTGAGGTTCGCCGAAGCCCTGCTGGGGCTGCAGTCGGGCCAGAGTCGCTCGGCTGCCACACCCCGGTGCACACCGCCGGCCGCGTGCACGGCGAGAAGCGCCAACAGGCGCTGCGCCCCTGAAGGGAGAGGGATGCGGCATCCGGCGTATGAGAGCTCGAAAGCACCGAGCAGTTCGAGGTATACGCCGTTCGATGACACATCCCTCACTGTGCAACCGGCCGGTGGATCACGCATCCGCGCATCCGCCCGCGCCGTACGGGCCCACCGTGCCGCCCCGGACCTCCCCGTAACGGATCGGAGCGCGGCCGGGCCCGCCGCGCGCCCGGTCTGACCGGCGGCCAAACGGCCCGGGGGGCACCCCGGCAACGAACCGGAAACGCTCCGGCGACGCCGCTTGCACATTCCGGGTGACGAAGCACCGACGGCGGCACTCCAGGGTCGGATCCGGAAGCCTTTCCGCACGTGGTGCCCACGGGCACGGAAAGCAGGTCCGAGATGAAGCCTCGGGCAGTCCTGGGAGAACTCCGCTCTCGGCCCGACGAGCCGTTCGGCGATCCGCGGGTGTGCGTGGCCATGCTCGACGGCCCCGTCGACCTCTCCCACCCCTGCTTCGCCGGCGCGGATCTTACGCGCCTGGACACACTGGTGCAGGAGCCCGCGGGCTCCGGCCCCATGTCCCTGCACGGCACCCACGTCGCCAGCCTGCTGTTCGGCATGCCCGGCAGCCCCGTCACCGGGCTCGCCCCGCGCTCCCGCGGTCTGATCCTCCCCGTCTTCCGCGACGGCGGAGACGGCCGGGTGCCCCAGATGGACCTGGCCCGCGCCATCGAGCGGGCGGTCGAGGAAGGCGCGCACGTCATCAACATCAGCGGCGGCGAACGGACCGACGCCAGCCAGGCCGACGCCCTCCTCGAACGGGCCCTGCGGCTCTGCGAGGACCGGGGAGTCCTGGTCGTCGCCGCCGTCGGCAACGACGGGGCCGACGCCCACCAGGTCCCGGCCGCCGTTCCCTCCGTCCTGGCCGTCGGCGCCGCCGCGGCGGACGGTTCCCCGCTCGACATCAGCAACTGGGGCGCCGACTACCGCACCCACGGCGTCCTCGCCCCCGGACAGGACATCGAGGGCGCCGCGCCCGGCGGCGGGCTCGCCACCCTCACCGGGAGCAGCTTCGCCACCCCGCTCGTGGCCGGCACCGCGGCGCTGCTCGTCGCGGCGCAGCTGGCCGGCGGCGGGGCGGCGGACCCGAAGGCCGCGGGGCAGGTACTGCTCGCGACCGCCACAGCCCCCGACTGTGGCGACCCGGACGCCCCGACCTGCCGCCGCGGGCTCGGCGGCAGCCTGGACGCCGTCCGGGCCCTCGCCCCCGCCACCAGGAAAGAGGAGACAGCCGTGACCACTCCCGCAGCCGCCCCCACGCCGTCCGAGGCCCCGGCACCCCAGGTCGCCCCGGCCGCGTACCCGCCGTACGGGACACCAGCGGCCCCCGCACCCGCCCAGCCCACGGCCCCCGCGCCGGCGGCCTCTCCGGTACCGGCGGGCATCACCGCCGACGGCGGCGCGCCGCCCCCGGTGCCGCCCGCCCCGACGACACAGCCCGCGGCCCAGGCGCCGCCCCCGCCGACGGCGGCACCGACGGCCCCGGCCCAGACCGCCCAAGCGCCGGTCCAGGCGGCCCCAGCTCCCGTGCAGGCGGCCCCGGTCCAAGCGGCTCCCGTCCAGGCCGCTCCGGCCCCGGCCGCTCCCGTCCAGGCCGCGCAGGCTGCGCCGCAGGCCGCCCCGGCCCAAGCCGCTCCCGCCTCCGCAGCCCCGGCCCCGGCCCCGGCCGCTCCTGCCTCCGCACCGAGTGCCACTGCGCCCCCGATGCACGCCTCTTACACCTCAATGAGCGCCGGAGTGCGCCCCTCGTGCGGCTGCGGCGGCGATCCTGCCGCCTGCGCCTGCGGCGGTGCCGGCGGCGGCTCCCCCCGTCAGTTGATCTACGCCATCGGCGCCATCGGCTTCGACTACCCGACCGAGGCACGCCGGGACAGCTTCCGGCAGCAGATGCCGTACTTCGCCGCGGAGGTCGACGGCAAGCCGGTCGAGCAGGCGCCGGACCCGTACAGCCCCCGCCAGCTCCGCGACTACCTCGCGAGCGCCCCATGGGCCTCCGACAAGCTCACCTGGACCCTCACCATGGACGGCGCCACCGTGTACGCGCTGGAGGCCGAACCCTCCGCGGGCATGGACTGGAGCGAGCCGCTCGTCCCCCCGGAGGAGGTCGCGAGCAAGCACAAGAGCGCGGGCCGGATCGCCATCGAGCAGGGCAGGACGGACGCCGACCTGTTCCGCCTGTTCGCCAACCCGCCCGTATCGACGGTCTACCGCGTCTTCCGTGACGCCATCTGGGGCCAGGCCCTCAACCCGGACGACGCGAAGGAACGCGACGGGTACATCTCCCGCGTCTCCGTGCCCGGCGTCCTCACCGGCCGCACCACGCGCCTCTACTCCGGTCAGATCGTGCCGGTGGTCGAGGTCAAGAGCCGGGGCCTGTACACGTGGAACGAAGCCGCTCTCGTCGACTCCGTCTTCACCCAGGTCAAGAAGGACGCCGAGATCCAGACACCCGAGGACAAGACGAAGCAGAGCAAGGTACAGCTCCGCGACGAGGCCGACCTGAAGCTGACGATCCGGTCCCTCCTCGACAAGATCTACTACCAGTTCCGCAACCTCGGCCAGACGTCCGCCGACCGCGCACTCAACTACATGGGCACCAACGCCTTCCTGTTCGGCGACAAGATCGCGGAAGGCCTGCTGTCCGCGAGCAAGGTGCCGGGCTCCACCAAGAACCTGTACGCGCTCGACACCATCACCGTCACCAAGAGCCCGTACTGCAGGGTCGGTTCGGACTGCCAGGACGTGACCGTGACCTTCTACGACCCGGAGGACGAACGCAGGTCCCGGCTCTCGTACCTGTTCACCATCGACGTGAGCGACGAGCTGCCGGTCACCCTCGCCCCGGTCCACACGTTCCTCGGCTCCTTCTGAAGCCCCACGGCCCGAAGTACCGCCGACCAGCGAGAGGAGACACCGCCATGGACACCCGACGCAACCGCCCGGGAGCCATGCCGCTCCAGGCCCGCCCCGTCCACCGCGACAGGCCCGAGACCGGAGCCCGTGACGCCCGTACCGGCGTCGTGGCCGCCATGTCCTCCTGCGCCACCATGACCGGCCCGGCCAGGCAGATGTGCTACGCCCAGTACGGCGTGGCCGGCTGACCGGAGCCTTCGAGAAAGGACACGATCATGTTCGACGAGACCCACACCACCCCCGAGACCGGCGGCGAGACGCCGCGCCGGTCCACCGCCGGACAGCTCCGGCTCCAGCTCCCCCAGCAGTCCGCACCCGTCCAGCGCGGCAAGCACCCCGAGGGTGGCGACACCTCCGGCGGCGCGGCGGCCAGCGGCCTGCTCGGCAGCCTGCTCGGCGACATCCTGCCGTTCTGAGGACCTCCCGCACCTCAGCGGAGGACCTCTCGCCCGCAGTAGGAGACGATAGGAAAGGAGAGCACCATGTTCGAAGAGACACAGGCAAGGGACGGCGGCGCCACCACGCCCCGCCGGTCCACCGCCGGACAGCTCCGGCTCCAGCTCCCCCAGCAGTCCGCGCCCGTCGAGCGCGGCAAGCACCCCGAGGGTGGGGACACCTCCGGCGGCGCGGCGGCCAGCGGGTTCCTGGGCAGCATTCTCAGCGAGATCCTGCCGATCTGAGTTCTGAGTCACCCAGCGGGACCGGTGCCGGGGCACGTACCCGGCACGGTCCCGCCCGATCCGAGGAAGCACCATGCGACTCGATCTGCCGAAGCTGGCACCGGCGGTGGACCGGCGGGTGCCCTACCCGCCGTACCGCATCGTCGTCACTTTCGTGGACGTCAACAAGGTGGAGCAGCGCGTGCACGTCCAGCCGCGGGGCAACTTCGGGAGTCTGCCCGGGGCCCCTGCGCCGCTCGTGCACAGCTACGACCGCGGTTGGCAGTGCGCCCCCACGTCGTGCCGGTGGACCGGCGTCCTGTGAGGGACGGGGGAAAGGAAAGGGGACGGTCCACCCCACCGGCGGACCGTCCCCGCGGGAAGGAGCCAAGACCGCCATGGCCGCAGTGACATCGGCCGTCTCCTGGCCGAACGACAAGACGTACCTCTTCCACGCCGACGACACCTACGACCGGTACGACTCGGTCACCGGCGTACGCGAGGACTCCGGGCTGCCCCTCTCCAACTGGCCGGGCCTCCCCCGCTCCCCCGACGCCTTCGTCTGGTGGGGTGCGGGCAAGGCGTACGCCTTCCTGGGGAGCACCTACGTCCGCTACGACAACCCGACCGACGACAGCGCCGACGGCGTGGAGGCCGCGTACCTGCCGCCCCACTTCACCCTCGAACAGGGCTGGCCGGGACTGCCCACCGGAGCAGGCGGCGGCGTCGACTGGCGTACCGGCGTCGACGCGGCCGTGAACTGGGGAAACGGCAAGGTGTACCTCTTCAAGGGCGGCTCGTACGTCCGGTACGACATGACCGCGGACCGTGTCGACCCCGGCTACCCCCGCACCATCGCGGGCAACTGGACGGGGCTCTTCCCCGGCGGCGTGCACGCCGCCGCGTACCCGGGCGGCCGGTTCGCCTACTTCTTCCGCGGCGACCAGTTCCAGCGCTTCGACGTGGATGCCGACCAAGTGGACGCGAGTGGTCCCACGGACGCCTCCTTCCGTCTCCAGCCCACCCCGTCCGGGGCCGTGGCCCCGGCCCGCGTGCTGACTCCGGCGCAGGCGAACCACCTCATGGCCGACCTGATCCGACGCGGCAAACTGACCTTGAAAAGCCCGGCGTTCGTCGACGGGCCGACCGGGATCGTGGCACCGACGCCCGCGCAGCGGGTCGTGGTGAGCCCCCCGACGTTCGGCGGCATCCGCTATACGAACCAGATCGCCCCGACGTCCACGATCATCGACAACCTCGACCAGCGCATGCTGATCGCGCTGTACCGCCTCACCCGCTGGATCAACTCCTCGGCGCCCGACGTCGCCGAACTCCTCCACCTCGGCATCGGCCACGGCGGACCGAACCCGAAGGACTGCCACAACCAGGGCCGCGCGCTCGATCTCTCGGGCATCACGGGGCAGTCGGACGGGACCGCGTTCACCCGGTCGGTGAAGAAGGACTGGGGCAACCTGCCGCGCCCGCCCGGCGTCAAGGTCCGCATCGACCCCGCCGTGGACCCGCTCGGGTACGGGCTCTTCACGACCGTCTTCCGGTTCGGCACGTTCGAGTGCGAGGCGACGGCGATCGGCCGGGCCAACAAGTGGCCCATGCCGGAGCTCGGCGGCACCGGCTTCGTGATCTACCCGGACTACGCCCCGGACGCCGCCCCCGGCACCGAGAACGCCAAGCTCCGCGCCGCCCACCAGGACCACTTCCACCTGCAGATCGGCGTCACCAGGCTGCCCTGAGACCCGGCGCCCCGAGACCCCGGCGCCCGAGGGGCGTCAGGCGACCGGCCGGCCCTTCGGCCGCCGCAGTCCCGCCGCCGTGAGGCGCCGGAGCAGCTCCTTGGAGCCGACCTCGACCGCACCGCCCGTGACGGCGTCCGCGTACCGGTCGGAGGGGATGTCGTAGTGGTCGCGCTCGAAGGCGCGGGGCGGGGCGCCGATCGAGGCGGCGAAGGCGTGCAGCTCCTCGAAGGAGACGTCGCTGACCAGGTGGGACCACATGCGGCCGTGCCCCGGCCAGGTCGGCGGGTCGATGTAGAGGGTCACGCCCTGACCGCCTTCGCCCCGTGCCGTCCGCTCACGTCGTGCCGTCCGTTCATGTCAGGCCCCCCACCCGCGCGACCACGACCCCCTGCTTGCCGCAGACCCAGTGCGGGTCGGGACCCAGCTCGGGCTCCACGTCCAGGGCGTGCGGGTCGCCCGAGGCGCAGACCGGGCAGATCGGCCAGCGGCCGTACCGTTCGAGCAGGGCGTCCTGGACGTCCTGGGCGACGAGACCGGCGACGTACGTCACGCCCTCGGGCCACTGCTCGACCCACCAGCGGCGGTGGGTCACCGCGTCCTCCACCATCGACACGACCTCGGCGGCGGCGACCTCCCGGGCCGCCAGGTCGGCCAGTACCAGCGCGCGAGCGGCGTGCAGCGCCTGCTCCACGGGGTCGATGTCGTCCATGGACTCATTGTCACCCGAGGTGCGCCCACCACGCGAAAAGGGCGAAGGCCCCGCCCGGAGCCCGGACCGACCGGGAGGGACCGACGGGGTCTTGTCGGCCCCACCCTCCGAAAGTATCTTTCACATGTGACCAATGATGTGAAGGAAAGTTTCACGAGCGACGCGCCGCCCGCGCCCGCCGCCCTCGCGGCCAAGGTGCGGACCCTCGCGCCGTCCATGACCCGCTCCATGCAGCGGGTCGCCGAGGCCGTCGCCGGAGACCCGGCCGGCTGCGCCGCGCTCACGGTCACCGGCCTGGCCGAGCTCACCGGCACCAGCGAGGCGACCGTCGTCCGCACCGCGCGCCTCCTCGGCTACCCCGGCTACCGCGACCTGCGACTCGCCCTCGCCGGGCTCGCCGCGCAGCAGCAGTCCGGCCGCGCGCCCGCCGTCACCGCCGACATCGCCGTCGACGACCCGATCGCCGACGTCGTCGCCAAGCTCGCCTACGACGAGCAGCAGACCCTCGCCGACACCGCCGCCGGACTCGACACCGTCCAGCTCGGCGCCGCCGTCGCCGCCCTCGCCACCGCCCGCCGCATCGACATCTACGGCATCGGCGCCTCCGGGCTCGTCGCCCAGGACCTCGGCCAGAAACTCCTCCGCATCGGCCTCATCGCCCACGCCCACAGCGACCCGCACCTCGCCGTCACCAACGCCGTCCAGCTCCGCTCGGGCGACGTGGCCATCGCCATCACCCACTCCGGCTCCACCGGGGACGTCATAGAACCACTGCGGGTCGCCTTCGACCACGGCGCCACCACGGTCGCGATCACCGGCCGCCCGGACGGGCCCGTCACGCAGTACGCCGACCACGTACTGACCACCTCCACGGCCCGCGAGAGCGAACTGCGCCCGGCGGCCATGTCGTCCCGTACGAGTCAACTCCTCGTCGTGGACTGCCTGTTCACCTGCGTCACCCAGCGTACGTACGAGACGGCGGCCCCCGCCCTCGCCGCCTCGTACGAAGCCCTCGCCCACCGCCACGCGCCCCGCACCCGCTGACGACGACAGCAAGAACGCCGACCCCGGCGCACGACCACGCATCGAAAGAGCCGCACGTGTCTGCTACCTACTCCGAACTCCGCGCCCAGCTGGCCACCCTCACCACCGAGGCCTTCCGCCCCGAACTCGCCGACATCGACCGGCTGCCGACCGCCGAGATCGCCGCGCTCATGAACGGCGAGGACCGGACCGTCCCCGCCGCCGTCGCCCGGCAGCTCCCCGCCATCGCCGCCGCGATCGACGCCACCGCCGAGCGCATGGCCCGCGGCGGACGCCTCCTCTACCTGGGCGCCGGCACCGCGGGACGGCTCGGCGTCCTCGACGCCAGCGAGTGCCCGCCCACCTTCAACACCGACCCGTCCCAGGTCGTCGGCCTCATCGCGGGCGGCCCCTCCGCCATGGTCAAGGCCGTCGAGGGCGCGGAGGACTCGAAGGAACTCGCCGCCGAGGACCTCACCGCGCTCGGCGTCACCGCCGACGACACCGTCGTCGGCATCTCCGCCTCCGGCCGTACCCCGTACGCCATCGGCGCCGTCGAGCACGCCCGCGCGCTCGGCGCCCTCACCATCGGCCTGTCCTGCAACGCGGACAGCGCGCTCGCCGCCGCCGCGGAGCACGGCATCGAGGTCGTCACGGGACCGGAGCTGCTCACCGGCTCGACCCGGCTCAAGGCGGGCACCGCCCAGAAACTCGTCCTCAACATGATCTCGACGATCACGATGATCCGGCTCGGCAAGACGTACGGGAACCTGATGGTCGACGTCCGCGCCTCCAACGACAAGCTCCAGGCCCGCTCGCGGCGGATCGTCGCCCTGGCCACCGGAGCGCCCGACGAGCAGATCGAGAGCGCGCTCGCCGCAGCCGACGGCGAGGTGAAGAACGCGATCCTCATGATCCTCGCCGACGTCGACGCCCCGACGGCCGCCGAACGGCTGACCACCTCCCGGGGCCGCCTGCGCGCGGCACTGCACCCGAAGACCGACTGAGCACCACCGACGCTCAGGGACCCACCGACGCTCACCGGCAGAGGACGTCCCCGTCCGGCCGTACGCCCTCCTTCAGGAAGCGGGTCACCGCCCGGTCCCCGCACGCGTTGCCGTTGCCGAGGTAGACGGCGTGACCGCCCCTGTCGACGGAGACGAGCCGGGCCCGCTCGCCGAGCGCCTCCCGCATCCGCAGCCCCTCGGCGTACGGCGTCGCCGGGTCGCGGAGGCTCTGGATCATCAGGACGTTGGACGGGCCTTCGTCGGTGATGCGGGTCGGCTTCTCCACCGCGCCGCCCTTCCAGAAGGCGCACGGCGTGATGTTCGCCGGCATCCCCGCCGTCAGCGGGTGACGGGCCCGGTCGGCCGCGACGGCCCGCTCGTACGCGGGGACGGAGGCGGGCCAGTCCACGTCGTTGCAGATCACGCCGACGCTCACCGTCGCCGCCTCGTCGGGCATCGGCCCGGTCAGCTCGGGCGGCAGCACCGGCACGCCCGCCGGGTCGAGGGCCTGCGACAGCAGACGGGCGAAGGACGCGAAGGACGCGTCGGAGTACAGCGCCTGCTGGAGGGCCTGGCGCAGGACCGTGCCCGTCAGCGGGACGCCGGGGGTCGCCGACGGGCGCGGCGCGCGGTCGAGCCGGGCCGCGAGGGACAGGAACAACGGCCTGACGTCCTGCGGGCGTTCCGCGAGCCGCAGCGCGGCGGGGCGGGCCGGGTCCGAGGCCCAGGCCGCGAAGTCGGGGAAGCGGTCCTCGGCGCCGCGCGCCATGTTCTCCAGCCAGCCCTGGGCCACGCGCTCCGGGTCGGGGTCGGCGCTGCTGTCGAGGACCCAGCGGTCGGTGCGCCCGGGGAACTTCTGCGCGTACACCGCCGCCACGTACGTCCCGTACGACACGCTCCACGCCGACAGCTTCCGCTCGCCGAGCGCCTGCCGCAGCCGGTCCAGGTCCCGCGCCTGGTTGGCCGTCGTCAGGCCGCGCAGCATCGCGCCGCCGTTGCGCCCGCACGCCTCCGCCATCCGGCGCGCCCGGGTCACGTTCTCCCCGGTGCCGCCGTCCGCGGCGGGCCAGGACCTCAGGGTCACCAGGCGCCGGTCGCCCTCGGCGAGCCCGCACCGCGCCTTCGCGGAACCGCCGACCCCGCGCGGGTCGAAGGCCACCAGGTGGTACGCCCCGTCCATCTCCGCCGCGAGCGCGGCCCCCTTCTGCGCGAGCCGCTGCACACCGGAACTCCCGGGCCCGCCGGGGATCACCATCAGCGTCCCGCGCCGCGCCCTGGACCCCTCGGCGGGCAGCCGGGAGACGGCGAGGCCGATCTGCTCGCCGTGGGGGTCGGCGTAGTCGAGGGGTACGGAGAGGGTGGCGCACCGCTGCCCGGGCAGCGGCTTCACGGCGGGGTCGCAGTCGCCCCACTCCAGACCGGCCGCGACGGCGGGGGCCGCGCCTCCGCCGGTGAGGGCGACGCCGGCGACGGCGGCGGCCGAGAGGACGAGCAGCAGGGCCTTGCGTCCACGGTTCGTTGTCATGCGGACAGCCTCCCGAACGGGCCGCCGCCACCCCATCCGGCAGGCACGCGGGTCGGGGGTGGGGCCAACCCCCATGCGGCTGATCGAGTTCCAGGACGGCGAGGGCCTGACAGCGGGAAGGCCACCGGCCGGAACACCCTGAGGGAACGCCGGAGGGCCCGGCCGTGACGGCCGGGCCCCCGGGGTGCGTCAGGCGTCAGTACAGCCCCTTGAAGGTGCTCCAGCCGCTCGCGCCGATCTGCGCCCGCGTGGCGTACGCACCCGTGCCCGTGCCGCTGTGCCGCCACAGCTTCCCGGTCGTGTCCCGCGCGACGAGATCCGCGCGGCCGTCGCCCGAGAGGTCGCCGACGCCCACGAGCGAGGAGTACCCGCCCCAGCCGCCGCCGACCTTCACGCGCGCGGTGACACCGCCGGTCGCGGTGCCGTAGTACCGCCACAGCACACCGGCCGCGTCCACGCCGAGCAGATCGCCGCGCCCGTCGCCGTTGAGGTCACCGGCGCCGACGATCCTCTTGTACAGCTTCCAGTTGCTGCCGATCTTCACGCGGGCCTTGACCCGGTGGTCGGCCGTGCCGCCGTAAAAATACATGTCGCCCGTCGAGGTCTGGCGGGCGATCAGGTCCGCGTACCCGTCACCGTTGACGTCACCCGGCGAGGTCAGCACGTCGTACTGGCCCCAGCCCGAGCCGACGAGCGTGTACGGAGAGGAGGCCGAGACCACCTTGCCGCACCCGGGCCGGTAGGCACGGAGCTGGTCACCGACGCGGACGTACACGTCGGCGCAGCGGTCGCCGTTCAGGTCGCCCATCGGCACGAGCACGGAGGTCGTCGCGAACTTCGTCCCCGTCCCGGCGATCCGCGCCGACACCGCGCCCGTACCGGTCCCCCGGTACATCGACACGAGGCCGGCCGTGTCCATCACCAGCAGATCACCGAAACCGTCGTCCCCGGCGAGATCGCGCCGCACGGCGGCCGCACCGGTCACGGAGAGCGCGCCGGAGGCGGTCAGGTCGGCCCCCTGCCCGTCGGCGGGCTTCACGGTCAGCGCCCAGGTGTGGGCCCCGTTGGCGACGAACCTGCCGGCGGCGTCCTTGCCGTCCCAGACGGGGGCGACGACGCCACGGCCCGTACCGGTGAGGGTGCGGACCGTCCTGCCGGTCGCCTTGTTCCTGAGCGCGAGCGACCAGAGGCCGGGCTTCGACAGCGTCCAACGCGGCTTCCAGGACGCGGACTTCACGTTCACCGACGTCGGCACTGCCGCGTCGAGGGCGGTCAGGCGGCTGGTGACACCGCCGAGACCGACGACGCGGATCGCCTGCCGGGAGTCGATGAAGGCGACGGCCCCGCCGAACCGGTCGATCGTCCAGCCCTGGCCGAAGTTGGGCACATCGCGTGCGACCTTTCCGACGGTACGCACGACGGGCGCGCCGGAGCGGACATCGATCACGCTCAACGGGTCGCCGTCGTTGCCGGTCTCGGTGTAGGCGAGGAAGCCGTCACCCAAGTGCGGCCGGGCGTACGGAGACAGCTGGAGGCGGACCGAGCTCTTCTTGTCCCGGTCGTACACGACAGCGGACGTGTTGTCGCCGCAGCGGGCGTAGATCCACTTGCCGGCGACGTCGAAGTCGAAGGTGCCGCAGTCGGTCCCGAGGTCCACCGTCGCGACGGTGGACCCGGTGCGCAGGTCGACCGCGGTGACGGTGTCGTTCGCCGTGGACGCCGTCCAGAGCCATGTGCCCCACAGGGCTTGGTTCGTGGTGCCGGAGACCGAGAGGACCTTGCCGGTCTCGATGTCCGCGACGACCGACTTGGTCTCGTAGTTCTCGTAGGCGAGGAAGTGCACATAGCGTCCGGCAGCGCTCATGAAGCGACCCGACGTGAGCTTGCGCGTGGTGTCAAGGGTGATCTTGCGGGTGGTCGCACCGGGCCCTGCGGTGGCCACGTACACCGTCGGCACGCAGTACGAGCAGGGCGGATTCCCCCGGGACGGCGGGAGGTCGTCCGCCCCGAGGGTGACGAGGCGGCCGTCTCCGGTGTCGGCCCAGCGGGCCCCGACGTACGACAGGCCGACCGGCTCGGCGCACGGCGAGGTGCCGGCGGAGGTCACGGCACAGCTCCAGACAGGGGTGGCCGTGCGCGGCTCGGTGAGGGACAGGTCGTACCCCTGGAGGGTGCGGTAGCCGTCCTCGTGCTCGGTCGTGACCCGGCCGTTCGTCATGGTCAGGCCGGTCCGCCGGACCGGCTGGGGCGGGGTGCTCAGGACCTGGCCGGTGACCGGCACGCCGGCGGCGTCCAGGGTGACGCGCCGTACACCCCAGTGGGTGGAGTCGGTGCCGCCCACGACGTACAGGGCGCCGTCCGAACCGGCCCTGAGGTCGGTGTCGGAGGCGGCGAAGACGCCCAGGTCACGGGTCGCGCCGCTGGTGAGCGAGGTGGCCTTGAGCGGACGGGACACGTGCAGGTCGTTGTAGTGGCCGACGATCCAGTCGCCGAGGAGGGCGAGGCGGCCGTCGAGACCGTGGGCGGAGTTCGGCAGCTTGACGGTCGTGCCGGGGCCCGCCGGGGTGGCACGGGGGACGACGAGCGCCTCCATCGTGCCGTACTCGCTGTAGACGGCGACGCGGTCGTCGCTGAGCGCTGCCTTCGGGTAGGCGGGGAGGCCGGGGCCGGCGGGCAGCGGGACGAGGACGCCGGTGGCGAAGTCGACCAGGCCGGCGGCCCGCACGCCGTCCGCCCGCGTGTAGCGGACGACAGCGCCCTCGGTGTCGAAGGCCAGGACCTCGGGACGGCCGGTGATCCGCTCGGTCGTGGTGACGTCGGCGTCCGCCGGTGCGCCACCTCCGAGGCCGAGGAGATGTAGGGTCACGGCGCCTTCGGCGTCCGCGCTGGAGCTGAGCAGCCGGTCCGTGCCGAAGGCCCGGAGCCAGGTGTGTCCCTCGGGACGCACGCGCGTGAGGGTCGTGCCGGTGGTCCAGTCGTGGACAGAGGCTTCGTCCGCGTCGCCGTGATAGCCGACGCACCCGAACCTGTCTCCGTGGAAGACCATCCTGTCGGTCGAGTCGCAGGCGTTGTGGGTGGCCACCCGCCCGTCCGTGAGGCTCTGCCAGCGCAGTCCCACGGCGGGGTCGGAGGTCTGGAGGCCCGTACCCGCGCCGAAGAGGGACTGGGGCGGTGGGCTGATGCTCGGCGGCGCGGCGATCGTCACCTCGTACGGCGAGGTGGAGGCGACGGCCGGGGCGGTCGTGAGGGCCGTGAGGCCGGTGATGCCGAGGGCCGCGCTCAGCGCGAGCGCGACAGCTCTTCGGACGGACAAGTACGTGTCCCCTCGTACGGGCGTGCGGCGGGTACGACGAGGGAGGGCGGGCGCGACAGGCAGGGCGGCAGGACGCGGAGTCGGCCGCGTCGGCCGGAGGCCGGCGGGACCCCCCCTGTCGGCAGCTGGATCGTACATTCACGCGATTCGCCGCGCCAGAAAATCGCGTCGCGGGCGGGGCCCGGGAAGGCCCCTCACCGGGCCTGGGGGCCGCCTTCCCACGTCCCGGACACCTGGTTCGACCTTCGGGGCCCGCCCCCAGGTCCGCAGGCCGTCCACCACCCCCAGAGCGATCCCGTACACCGCCTCTGACCTGGGCCTATACCCCAACTACCCTTATTCTTAGGGGACTCGAAGGGGAGAACCACAGTGAATCAGACCAACGGCCGCACCATCCGCACCGTCGACGACGTCCTCACCCTCCTCGACGGCCTCTTCGCCGCCCCCGGCGCCGACCGGTGGACCGAGGGCGGGGCCGACTGGTGGGACGGGTTCTACGCCGACCGGGACAGGCCCGTGCCGTTCTTCGTCGCCAAGCCGGACGAGAACCTCGTGTCGTACGTCGAGCGGGGCCTGCTCCCGGCCGGTGGCGGGCGGGTTCTCGACCTCGGCTGCGGGCCCGGCCGGAACAGCCTCTACCTCGCGTCGCTCGGCCACGACGTGGACGCCGTCGACCTCTCCCCCACCGCGATCCGCTGGGCCGGGGAACGGGCCCGGGACGCGGGCCTCGCCGGGAACATCCGGTTCACCTGCGGCGACGCCTTCCGGGGCGCCGTGCCGGACGGCCCGTACGACCTGGTCTACGACTCCGGCTGCTTCCACCACCTGCCCCCGCACCGCCGCGTCAGCCACCTCGCTCTCCTGGACCGCGTCCTCGCCCCCGGCGGCCACTTCGCGCTCACCGCGTTCGCGGCCGGCGAGGGCGGCATGGGCTCGGAGCTGCCGGACGCCGACCTCTACCGGAAGGGACATCTGGAGGGCGGGCTCGCGTACACCGACACCTCCCTCCGCGCGATCTTCGCCGACCTGACGGAGATCGAGCTGCGCCGCATGCGCGCCGAACCCGCCGACTCCCCCGCCTTCGGCGAACCCTTCCTCTGGACGGCCCTCTTCCACCGCCAGTGACCGGCCGAGGAGGCGAGCTCACATGCCCTTCACGTGCTCCGCCAGCCGGTCGTACTGCTCCCGCACCCCCGCCTCCATCCCCGCCGCCAGCGCCTGGTCCCTGATCTCGTTCGACGGCCAGAAGGACGTGCTGGTCAGAGCCGTGCCGCCGTCCGGGGTGGCGTCGAAGGTCAGGGTCACCCGGACCGGGCCCGCGTCCGGCATCTGCTCGAAGACCTCCGTGTAGTCGAGCCGCTCCACCGGGACGACGTCCTCGTACGTCCCCGAGAAGACGATCTCCTGCCCGTCGGGGGCGCGCTGGCCCCAGCGCCAGGTGCCGCCGGCCCGGAGGTCGATGTCGACGACCGTCGTGGTCAGGCCGGACACCCCGTACCACTCCCGTACGTGCCCGGGGACCGTCCACGCCTCCCAGACCCGGGCCGGCGGGGCGTCGAAGGTGCGGGTGATGACCATTTCGCGGTCGGCCGGTGTCGTCAGGAGGGTGACCATCGCCGTATCCCTTCACGGAGGGGCGATTCCAGGAGGGGGTGATTCCAGGATCACCCCGGCATCCGCGTAAAGCGAGTGAACACGTTCAAGTGCTGGGCGCTATGGTGCTCCCACGCGGCCGCCCCATTCCATCGCGCGCGCCGCCGTTCCGACCTGTGGGGGGTCCCTTTGCCGCGCTCAACGCGCAGGCTTCCGCACGCCTTCGTCCGTGCGGCCGCCGTCTTCGCTCTCTCGGCGGGCGTCATCGTGCCCGCCGTCGTCCACGCCCCGGCCGCGCACGCGGACTGGCAGGGCACGTCCGGCACCACGCTGGACGACGGACGCTACCGCCTGGCGCTGCCCGCCAGCGCCCTCTGGATCAAGGTCAGCGTGCTGGCCTCCACCGCCCCGGACGCCGCCGTCCTCGCCTCCACGGAGGCACTCACCTCGGACAACTACAGCAGTTGGACGACCGACGCGCCGATCGCCCTCCCCGAGGGCACCGCGCTCGGCGACTACCCGGTCCGGGTCGACTACCGGCTGCCCGGCGAGACCACCAAGCAGTGGACCGGCGGCACCTACGGCCACCGGCAGCACATCGGCGTCACCGGCCTGTCCTGGAACCGCCGCACCACCAGCTACGACCAGCGGCAGGCCGTGCTCTCCGGCACGACCACCCTGTGGAACCCGGCCACCGGCGCCCGCACCACCGCCCCCGAGGGCACGAAGGTGCAGGTGCAGCTGGACCTGTACGACGGCGACTCCCGTACCACCACCGCCACGGCCATCACCCGCGCCGACGGCACCTTCTCCCTGCCGGTGACGCCGAACGCCACGGTCAACAGCGGATCCGCGACCGTGGTCACCACCGGCACCGCCGACGACCCGGACGCCCCGGCCACCGTCCCGCACCTGGGCATCGAGGCGCTCGCCTACCGGATCAGCGCCGACGTGAACAAGTACCGCGTCCTCGCCGGTACGACCGTGCAGGTCACCGGCCACGTGGAGCGGTACACGGCCGGAGGCTGGAAGCCCTTCGCCGGCGCCCCCGTCGTCGCGACCGGCAGCGAGCCGGGCTACTACGACCGGACGGCCGTGAACGTGATCGGCGGCGCCACCTCCTCGGCGACCGGCACCTTCTCCTTCGCCGCGCGGGCGCAGTACAGCACCAGCGACGTCTTCACGTCCCTGCGGCCCTCGGTGTACTACCAGGACGGCCGCGCGTACGACCGGAGCGACATCGCCGTCCCGCAGCAGTTCTCGTACGCCCAGTACACGCTCACCCTCGACGAGTACGGGAACGTCGCCGCCAAGGGCATGGTCGGCACCAGCTACAACTGCGGCGACGGCCAGCCGGTGCAGCTCCAGGCCTCCGTCGACGGCGGACGCACCTGGCGCGTCCTGCGCTACGGAGGCACCGACTCCTCCTGCGCGTACAACCTGACCGCCCGGGTCGGCTTCGAGACCGCCCTGTACCGCGTCCACCACCCCGAGACGAACGAGTTCGTCTCCAAGACCGCCACGGCCCTGAAGCGGACCCGTCTGCACACCCGCTTCTCCGCCTTCACCATCAGCCCCACCCGGCCCGTGGTGAATGGGAAGATGACCGTCTCCGGCACCGTCCAGCGCATGGTCGGCGGCGTCTGGAAGCCGCTCGCCGGCGCCAAGCTGACCCTGGTCTACAAGCCCAGGGGCGAGAACCAGTGGTACTGGGTGAACCAGGGCGTCACCACCAACAGCTACGGCAACTTCAGCTACCGCGCCACCGCCTACGGAGACGGCTCCTGGGCCCTCTACCTCAACTCGACGGGCACCTACTACTACAGCGAGACGAATGCGAAGTACATCGATGCGCGCTGACCTCCGCCTCCCCCTGACGGCGGTCCTCACCGCCGCGGCCCTGGCCGTCACGACCGCGCCCGCCCAGGCCGACGGGACCGCGGCCGCCGACACGCCCGTCGGCATCGGCCGGGCCGTCACGGACGACACCCAGCGCGGCACCTTCCGGGTGACAGCGTGGACCGACGCGGCGCAGGCCAAGGTCACCGCCGTCTCGGCCCGGATCCGGCAGGGCGACACCGTCCTCGCCGACATCCCGGCGCTCACCCCGGCGCCCTCCTGGGACCCGGCACTCGTGAACACGTTCGTGCTGCCCGACGCGGCCACGCTGAGGCTCGCCGAGGACGGCGGCAGCATCCCGGCCCTCGGCACGTACGCCATCGACGTCACCGCCACCGACTCGCTCGGCAACAAGGAGACCCGCACCGACGCCGGACAGCTCGACTTCCGGCTGCGCCCGGAAGTCTCCGTCTTCACCCTCGGCAAGCCCACCTACGCCGACCGCAACGCCCGCCCCGCGGGCACGCTCGTCGGCATCCAGCCCGGCTCGGGCGACGTGGTGCCGCTCGCCGGCGAGACGGTCTCCATCCAGCGGATCGCCCCGGTGAAGACCCCCGCCCAGGAGGTGTTCACGGACGGTTCCGGCGGCTTCGCCGGGGCCCCGTACCCGATCACCACCACCGAGGAGTTCGACCACGGGAGCACCTTCGTGGCGACGTTCACGGGGGACTCCGCCGAGGTCCACGGCAGCACTCGGCAGTACCGCCAGGTCCACGAGTGGATCCCGCGCAAGGTGCTCGTCACGGCCGCGTCCGACAAGAGGCGGGCACTCAACGGCGAGACCGTCACGATCAGCGGCCGGATGACCGACCCGGCGGCCGGGAACGCGCCGGTCCCGAACCACCCGGTCCGGGTGCGCCTCGGCGCCCCCCGGTACGGCATCGGCACGCCCGTCACCGTCCTCACGGGTGCGGACGGCCGGTACGTCGCGCGGCTCGTCGCCGCCTCGGGCAGGGAGGCGGGCGGCTGGACGGTCGACTCCCCCGACCGCTACCTGAGCTACGACCCCGTCTACGGGGCGCTCGCCATCCCCGTGGAGTCGCGTACCGACCTCACCTCCGTCGGCCTCTCCGCCGACGGCCGGGTCACGGTCTCCGGCACCTTCCGGGCCACGTACGAGAAGGACTACTTCCCGGCGACGCAGTACATCCTGCTCGAGCAGTCCGTCAGCGGCGGCTGGAAGCGGATCGCCACGGCGAGCGTGAACTCCGCCTACTACAACGAGTTCACGCTCTCGGCCGCGAGCCGGGGCGGCTGGTACCGCGTCCGGCACCTGACCACCGACCACTTCGCCGAGTCCGGCTCCGGCTCGTTCCGGCTCGTCCGCAACGACACCCGGATCGTCTCCCTGAACGCGGGCCCCGAGCCGGTCGTCAAGGGTGGGTACGTGACCGTCACCGGCGGGCTCCAGCACTACTGGGACGGGGCCTGGCGGGCGTACGGGAACGTCCCGGTCGTCGTGCAGTTCCAGCAGCGGGGCAGCACGACCTGGAAGCAGGTCGCGGCCGGCAGGACCGCCGCGAACGGCAAGGTCTCGCTCCGGGCGAAGGCCACCGCGGACGGCTCCTGGCGCATCCGCCACTACGGCGACCTCCGGCACTTCAGCACCCTGGCCTCGGCCGGCGGCGACTACGTCGACGTGCGCTGATCACTCTTCCGGCCACCCTTCCGGACAACGCCCGAGGGCGGCACCCCCTGGTGGGGGTGCCGCCCTCGTTCCGTTCTTCGCGTGCTGCGACGAACCACCGATCCCGGAGGATCAGAAGTCCATGTCACCGCCCGGCATGCCGCCGCCGGCCGGCGCGGACGCCTTCTCCGGCTTGTCGGCGATGACGGCCTCGGTGGTGAGGAACAGCGCGGCGATCGACGCGGCGTTCTGCAGCGCGGAGCGCGTGACCTTCGCCGGGTCGATGATGCCCTCGGCGATGAGGTCGACGTACTCGTTGGTCGCGGCGTTCAGGCCGTGGCCGACGGGCAGGTTGCGGACCTTCTCCGCCACGACGCCGCCCTCGAGGCCGGCGTTGATCGCGATCTGCTTCAGCGGGGCCTCGAGGGCCAGCTTCACGATGTTCGCGCCCGTGGCCTCGTCACCCGCGAGGTCGGCCTCGAGCTTCTCGAAGACCGAGGAGGCCTGGAGCAGGGCCACGCCACCGCCGGCGACGATGCCCTCCTCGACGGCCGCCTTCGCGTTGCGAACGGCGTCCTCGATGCGGTGCTTGCGCTCCTTGAGCTCGACCTCGGTGGCGGCACCGGCCTTGATGACCGCGACACCGCCGGCGAGCTTCGCCAGGCGCTCCTGCAGCTTCTCGCGGTCGTAGTCGCTGTCCGAGTTCTCGATCTCGGCGCGGATCTGGTTCACGCGACCGGCGACCTGCTCGCTGTCACCGGCACCGTCGACGATGGTGGTCTCGTCCTTGGTGATGACGACCTTGCGGGCGCGGCCCAGCAGGTCGAGGCCCGCGTTCTCCAGCTTCAGGCCGACCTCCTCGGAGATGACCGTGCCGCCGGTGAGGATGGCGATGTCGTTCAGCATGGCCTTGCGACGGTCGCCGAAGCCCGGGGCCTTCACCGCGACGGACTTGAAGGTGCCGCGGATCTTGTTGACGACCAGGGTCGACAGGGCCTCGCCCTCGACGTCCTCGGCGATGATCAGCAGCGGCTTGCCCGACTGCATGACCTTCTCCAGGAGCGGGAGCAGGTCCTTCACGGAGGAGATCTTGGAGTTGACGATCAGGAGGTACGGGTCGTCGAGCGACGCCTCCATACGCTCCATGTCGGTGGCGAAGTACGCCGAGATGTAGCCCTTGTCGAAGCGCATGCCCTCGGTGAGCTCGAGCTCGAGACCGAAGGTCTGCGACTCCTCGACGGTGATGACGCCTTCCTTGCCGACCTTGTCCATCGCCTCGGCGATGAGCTCGCCGATCTGGGTGTCGGCGGCGGAGATGGAGGCCGTCGAAGCGATCTGCTCCTTGGTCTCGACATCCTTCGCCTGCTCGAGGAGGGCGCCGGAGACGGCCTCGACGGCCTTCTCGATGCCGCGCTTGAGGGCCATCGGGTTGGCACCGGCGGCGACGTTGCGGAGGCCCTCGCGGACGAGCGCCTGGGCGAGCACGGTGGCGGTGGTCGTACCGTCGCCGGCGACGTCGTCCGTCTTCTTGGCGACTTCCTTGACCAGCTCGGCGCCGATCTTCTCGTACGGGTCCTCGAGCTCGATCTCCTTGGCGATGGAGACACCATCGTTGGTGATCGTGGGGGCGCCCCACTTCTTCTCGAGGACGACGTTGCGGCCCTTGGGGCCGAGGGTGACCTTGACGGCGTCAGCGAGCTGGTTCATGCCGCGCTCGAGACCGCGCCGGGCCTCCTCGTCGAACGCGATGATCTTGGCCATGTGAAGTGGTCCTCCCGGACATGGGGTGGATAACGCTCCAGGACCGCGCCGACGCCCGCGACGGACGGCCTCCGCAACTCCGCGTGGTTCCTTGCCCCACCCGGCCGGCGGCCTCGTCGTGCTCGATCCTCGTAGCACTCTCACCTTCCGAGTGCTAACGCCAATGATTAGCACTCGACCCATGCGAGTGCAAGCGACTCTCGATGATCGGGACGATGAGCGGGGCGCGGACCGAGTGACGTCCGAGCGCGGACCGAGCGGCTCCGGAAGGCGGACCGGACCGCGTCGGAACGCACGAGGGGCCCGCATCCCTCAGGGATGCGGGCCCCTCGACGGCGTTGCGTCGGTGGCCGATCGCGCCGCGCTCAGACGGCGAGCTTGACCATGTCCGCCTGCGGACCCTTCTGGCCCTGCGAGATCTCGAACTCGACTCGCTGTCCCTCTTCGAGGCTGCGGTAGCCATCCATCTGGATCGCGCTGTAGTGGACGAAAACATCCGCACCACCGTCGACCGCGATGAAGCCGTAGCCCTTCTCCGCGTTGAACCACTTGACGGTGCCCTGAGCCATGCCTAACTCCCCTATTACTGGCCCTTGCGCGGGACCGCACTTCGCGGACCCGGGTCAGACCCTGCGCCGGAACGCGTCGACCGCGGCTGAATGTATCTGCCCAACTGCCCTCTGCAACAGGTCATTCGAGCGAGAATTCTGGGCGCCGGAGAAAGGCGAATTGGGGATAATCCCCTGGATGACGGGGCAAGTCGGGCCCGGCAAAGCGCGCAGAAGGTACACAACACGCACGCACTTTGGCTGCTTCTTGTCGCGCGGCGACGCATTCTCATATGCGCCCGGCATGAGCAGCGGAGGGGACTTCCCCAACTCTACCGCGCTCAACCATACAGAATTACCCCTTCCGCTTTATGGCGCGGAAGGGGCAATTCAAGAAAGACGGGGCAGCTGGGACGACTCGGTCCCCGACGATCAGCCTCCGGCGACGGCCGGGATGATCGACACGCCGGCGCCGGCCGGGGTGGCCGTCTCCAGGCCCTGCTCGAAGCGCACGTCGTCGTCGTTCACGTAGACGTTGACGAAGCGGCGCAGCTTGCCCTGGTCGTCCAGGACGCGGGCGGCGATGCCCGTGTGGTTCTTCTCCAGGTCCGCGATGACCTCGGCGAGGGTCGCGCCCTCGGCCTGGACCTCGGACTGCCCGCCCGTGTAGGTGCGGAGGATGGTGGGGATGCGGACGTTCACGGCCATGTCTTCTTAACCTTTCAGAGCGCCAGGCCGGCGTCGCGGAACGCGTCCAGGCTCGGGCGGATGGTGACGGTCGCCTGAGAGGTGTCGGCCACCGCGTCCAGGGTCTTGAGTCCGTCGCCGGTGTTGAGGACGACGGTGGTGAGGTTCGGGTCGATCAGACCGTTCTCGATGAGCTTCTTCGCGACGCCGACGGTCACGCCGCCCGCGGTCTCGGCGAAGATGCCCTCGGTCCGCGCGAGGAGCTTGATCGCGTCCACGACCTGCTCGTCGTTGACGTCCTCCACGGCGCCGCCCGTCCGGCGGGCGATGTCGAGGACGTACGGGCCGTCGGCCGGGTTGCCGATCGCGAGCGACTTGGCGATCGTGTTCGGCTTCTGGGGGCGTACGACGTCGTGGCCGGCCTTGTAGGCGACGGAGACCGGGGAGCAGCCCTCGGCCTGGGCGCCGAAGATCTTGTACGGCCTGTCCTCGACGAGGCCCAGCTTGATGAGCTCCTGCAGGCCCTTGTCGATCTTCGTCAGCTGCGAACCGGAGGCGATCGGGATGACGAGCTGGTCGGGGATGACCCAGCCGAGCTGCTCGCAGATCTCGTACGCCAGCGTCTTGGAGCCCTCGCCGTAGTAGGGGCGGAGGTTGACGTTGACGAAGCCCCAGCCCTCGCCGAGCGGGTCGCCGATGAGCTCCGAGCAGAAGCGGTTGACGTCGTCGTAGTTGCCCTCGATGGCGACGAGGTCACCGCCGTAGACACCGGCCATGACGACCTTGCCCTGCTCCAGGTCGTGCGGGATGAACACGCAGGAGCGGAAGCCGGCGCGGGCGGCGGCGGCGCCGACGGCGCCGGCCAGGTTGCCGGTGGAGGAGCAGGAGAGGGTGGTGAAGCCGAAGGCGCGGGCGGCCTCGATGGCCTGGGCGACGACCCGGTCCTTGAAGGAGTGGGTCGGGTTGCCCGAGTCGTCCTTGATGAAGAACTTCCCGGGGGCGACACCGAGCTCGCGGCCGAGGTTGTCGGCCTGGACGAGCTTGGTCCAGCCCGGGTTCAGGTTCGGCTTGTCGGCGACGTCGGCGGGGACGGGCAGCAGGGGGGCGTAGCGCCAGATGTTGGCGGGGCCGGCCTCGATCTGCTTGCGCAGTGCCTCGGGGTCGCCGGTGGGGAGCTCGTACGCGACTTCGAGAGGTCCGAAGCAGAGTTCGCAGGCGAAGATCGGACCGAGTGCGAAGACTTCACCGCATTCGCGACAGGAAAGCCCGGACGCGGGACCGAGGTCGACGGTGGTGGCGGTGGTGTCGGTCTGTACAGCCATGGAGGCGAGGCCCTTTCTCCTCATCTTTCCCATGACGAATTTTTCGCCATGAGACGGATTTGGCACCTTCCCTAGCCGGTGGCCTCGCTGGAGGACGAGTTCCGACTGGAGGGTTGCCGGGGCTTCAACGGGCCGTTTCCCTCTGCCCCTCTGGATGAGCGGTATTCGATTGTGAAGCGCGGTGAAGTTCCTTGCGGACTTCGTTCCTGCGCTCCGGCGCGGGCGGCACCCCGACGTGCATCGGGCATCCGCGTTGTTCAAGACTGTAACCGAAGGCCCCGACGCTCGGACCGGCCGTCCGAACCGCGAGATGGAGATCACCACGTGCTGGAAGAGGTGGAGCGCTGGCTGGACCGGCGGTCCTGGTCGGTGGAGGACCGGCCGCTGGAGCGGATCCTCGCCGCGAAGCGTGCGACGAGGGTCAGCGTGGTGCTGCCCGCGCTGAACGAGGAGGCGACGGTCGGGGACATCGTCTCCGTGATCCGGCGCGAGCTGATGAGCGAGTCGGTGCCGCTCGTCGACGAGCTGGTGGTGATCGACTCGGGCTCCACGGACCGCACGGCGGAGGTGGCCGCGGCGGCCGGGGCGCGGGTGGTGGCACGGGACGCGATACTCCCCCGGATACCGGCGGTGCCGGGCAAGGGCGAGGTCCTGTGGCGGTCGCTGATGGTGACGAGCGGTGACGTGGTCTGCTTCGTGGACGCGGACCTGAGGGACTTCTCGGCGGACTTCGTGACGGGGATCGTGGGCCCGCTGCTCACCGACCCGGACGTCGACTTCGTGAAGGCGATGTACGACCGGCCCTTCGGGGACACTCCTGGTCAGGGCGGCAGGGTGACGGAACTGGTGGCCCGTCCCCTCCTCAACCTGCACTGGCCGCAGCTGGCCGGTTTCGTGCAGCCGCTTGGCGGTGAGTACGCGGCGCGGCGCTCGCTGCTCGAACGGCTGCCGTTCCCGGTCGGTTACGGAGTGGAGCTGGGGCTGCTCGTGGACGCCCTGCACACGGTGGGCCTCGACGCGCTCGCACAGGTGGACGTGGGCGTGCGCAAGCACCGGCACCAGGACGGGCAGGCGCTCGGCCGGATGGCGGCGGCGATCTACCGGACGGCGCAGCTGCGGCTTTCGCGCGGGCATCTGGTGCGGCCACTCCTGACGCAGTTCGAGCGGGGCGAGTCGGGGTTCACCCCGCGGACGTACGCGGTGGACACGGAGGAGCGGCCGCCGATGGCCGAGATCGCGGAGTACGCGCGCCGCCGCGTGGCGTAACGCCCCATGATGATCTGTTTTGCCTACATTTCCCTTTCATGGGCTTCAGATGTGTGGGCTTGAGACGGCATCACCCGGGCAGGGTGCTCGCGGCCATCGGGCTGATGGCGGGCTCGTTCGCGTCCGCCACGGCGGGAACGGCCGCGGCGGACGTGGTCGAGCCCTTCGGCAAGCGGTGGGAAGCGTCGCTGTACGGCGACTTCACCACGATCGGCACCACGGTCATGGGCTCCGAGCACGCCGATACGGCGGGCACCGGGGGCGCATACGGCTCACGCACCGGCCGCGTGGTGATCCCGGCGGGCGCCGAGGTCGCGTACGCCCGGCTCTTCTGGGGCGGCAACGACGGCACGTACACGGGCCCGGGCGGGGCGCCTCTCCGGCGCTGCGACCTCTCGGGCGCGGACGCCGCCCCGTCCCCCGGCGACCCCACGACGACCGCCCCGGTGATCCGGGTCGGCTCGGGTCCCGCGACCCCCGTCTCGATCGACAGCATGGTCGCCGACCCCGCCGACACCAGCGGCCCGCACTACTACACGGGCGAGTCCGACGTGACCGCCGCCTTCGCCGGCGTCTCGGGGACGGACGTCCCGGTGGCCGTCGACGGCCTCTGGGCGGCGCACGGCAGGGGCTGCGCGGCGGGCTGGTCCCTGACGGTCGTGCACAGGTTCCCCGGGCCTGACCCGGTCCGCGCCCCCGAACGCCGGAACGTCCAGGTCCACGGCGGCCACGTCCTCCAGCGCTCGACGTCCCCCGCCACCACGGTGACGGTCGGCGGCTTCCGGCGGGGTCCGGGCACGGTACGGGCGAGTGTGACCGCGTACGGGGGCGACCGGAACACCCCCGGGGACCGGCTCCTCGTCGACGGCAAGAACGTCACGGCGTCCGGCGCCGGCGACACCTTCGAGGTCCCCGCCGGCGCCCTCCCCCCGGGCGCGACCTCGGCGGACCTGACCTTCTCGACGAGCGGCGACACCTCCGTGCTGTCGGCCCTCGCCCTCTCCGTGCCGGTGCCCGCCCCGGAGACACCGCGCCCCCGGGAAACCCCGGTGACCGCCCCACCGAAACCGACGCCGACACCGACACCGCCGCCGCCGCCGACGCCGACGCCGACCCGAGCGGATCCCACGCCGACACCCACGCCCCCGGTGAACTCCGAAGCGGCCTTCCCCACGTTCCCCGCCTCCCCCGCGCCCCCGGCGCCCGGACCGCCCCGCGAAGGCGGCTCGATGGCCGAGACCGGCGGGAACGGCGAGCGGCTCTGGCTGCTTGGCGCCCTGGCACTCGCCCTCGCGGCGACGGGCCTGGTGGCGAAGGCGGCGATGCGCGGCAGACGCGACTGACGCGCGTGGCCCGCCCCGCCTGACCCATGGCTACGGGGCGTGGCCGGATCCCCCCGTCTCGTATACGTACGTTTGAGCGTTTACGGGACGGGCTAGGTTCGCCCCATGGCTACTGTGCTGGTCGCATCGAACCGGGGCCCCGTCTCGTACAAGCTCGGCGAGGGCGGTTCGCTCGACGCCCGCAGAGGCGGCGGCGGGCTCGTCTCCGGCCTGAGCGCCGTGTCCTCCCAGGACAGTCTGTGGGTGTGCGCGGCGCTCGGCGAGGGCGACCGGGAGGCGGTCAGGCGCGGGGTCGGCGAGCCGGGTGTACGGATGCTGGACATCGACCCGGACACGTACGCCGACGCGTACAACGGCATCGCGAACTCGGTGCTGTGGTTCCTCCACCACCACCTCTACGACATCCCGCGCGAGCCGGTCTTCGACGCGGAGTTCCGCCGCCGGTGGGGCGCGTACCGGGCGTACAACCGTGCCTTCGCGGAGGCGCTCGCGGCCGAGGCGGACGAGGGCGCGGCGGTCCTGGTGCAGGACTACCACCTGGCCCTGGTCCCGGGGCAGCTGCGGGAACTCCGCCCCGACCTGCGGATCGCCCACTTCACCCACACGCCGTGGGCGTCACCGGACTACCTGCGGATGCTCCCGGACGACATCCGCGAGGAACTGCTGTGGGGGATGCTCGGCGCCGACCGCCTGGGCTTCCACACGGAGGCGTGGGCCGCGTCGTTCCGGAGCTGCGCGGGCGCCGGAGGCGAGGGCGCGCGGGTCGCGGTGTACCCGCTGGGCGTCGACGCCGACGAGCTGCGGGCGCTCGCCCACCGGCCCGAGGTGGACGAACGGCTCGCGCGGCTCCGCGAGGAGGTCGGCGGCCGGAAGACCATCGTCCGGGTCGACCGCACGGAGCTGTCGAAGAACATCCTGCGCGGCCTGCTCGCCTACCGGGAGCTGCTCACGACCCACCCGGAGTGGCGCGACCGGGTCGTCCACCTGGCCTCGGCGTACCCGTCGCGCCAGGACCTGGAGTCGTACCGGACGTACACGGCCTCGGTGGCGGCCCTCGCGGACGAGATCAACGCCGAGTTCGGCACACCGGACTGGCGGCCGGTCCTGGTCTCCGTCCAGGACGACTTCCCCCGCTCCCTCGCCGCCTACCGCCTCGCGGACGTGGCCCTGGTCAACCCGGTGCGCGACGGCATGAACCTGGTCGCGAAGGAGATACCGGTGGTCTCGGAGGCGGGCTGCGCCCTGGTCCTCTCGACGGGCGCGGGCGCGTACGAGGAGCTGAAGGAGGACGCGCTCACGGTGAACCCGTACGACGTGTCGGAGACCGCCGAGGCCCTCCACACGGCCCTGTCGATGCCCCCGGCGGAACGAACGGACCGCACCAAACGCCTCGCGGCGGCCTCGACGTCCCTGCCCCCGCAGCGCTGGTTCCTCGACCAGCTGGAGGCGCTCAGGTCGTAGCGACCCGCTCCCTCCCCCACGTCGCCAGCGGTTCGAGGGCCTCGTTGAGGCGGATGCCGTCCTTCGTGAGGGCGTACTCCACGCGGGGCGGGACCTCGTCGTACGAGACGCGGTCCACGATGCCGTCCGCCTCCATCTCGCGGAGGTGGGAGGCGAGGACCTTCTCCGTGATGCCCGGGACCAGCCGGCGCAGTTCGCCGAAGCGGCGGTGCGGCTGCTCGTGGAGCGCCCAGAGGATGAGCACCTTCCACTTGCCGCCGATCACCTCCATCGCGGTGTCGATCCCGCAGACATGCCCGCCGTCCGCGCCCGGCCGGTTCAGCGTCGCCATGCGTCCCCCTCTGATCTGCTCGCTCACCCCAGGGTAACCACCCACTTCCAAGTGGGTACTTGAGCAGGTCAGAGGCGTGCAGCAGCCTGGTGGACATGACGCAGAACACCGCAGTGAAGTCCCCCGTCACCCTCCTCGGCCTCGGTGCGATGGGCACCGCCCTGGCCCGTACCTGGCTCGGCGCCGGTCACCCGCTCACCGTCTGGAACCGCACCCCGTCACGCGCCGACGCGCTCGTCTCCGAGGGCGCGAAGGCCGCGGACAGCGCGGCCGCCGCCGTCGCCGCGAGCCCGCTCGTCATCGTCTGCCTCCTCGACGACGCCTCGGTCGGCGCGGCCCTCGACGGTGTCGACCTGACCGGCAAGGACGTCGTCAACCTGACCACCACGACCCCCGCACAGGCCCGGGCCCGCGCCGCGTGGGCGGAGGAGCGGGGCGCCCGCTACCTGGACGGCGGGATCATGGCCGTACCGCCGATGGTCGGCGTCCCGGAGGCCGGCGGGTACGTCTTCTACAGCGGCTCGCGTGCGCTGTTCGAGCTCCACCGGGAGGCCCTGGCGGTGCCGGTCGGCACGGTCTACGTCGGTGAGGACGCCGGGTTCGCCGCGCTGCACGACGTGGCCCTGCTCAGCGCGATGTACGGCATGTTCGGGGGCGTCGCGCACGCCTTCGCCCTGATCCGCGGCGAGGACATCGACCCGGAGGCGTTCGCCCCGCTGCTCTCCGGCTGGATCGCGGCGATGGCGGGCCCCTCGGTGCTGCAGACCGCCGCCCAGCTGAAGAGCGGCGACTACACCACGGACGTGGTGTCCAACCTGGCGATGCAGGTGGCCGGCACGCCGACGTTCCTGGCCACGGCCGAGGGGCAGGGCGTCAGCCCGGAGCTGATCCAGCCGTACTTCGAGCTGATGCGCCGCCGGCTCGCGGTGGGCAGCGGCGAGGAGGACCTGACGGGCGTGGTGGACCTTCTGCGCCGGTGATCGGGTGGCCCTGCGAGCCGGCTGTGGTCCCCTCACCGGCTATCCGGAAATCCGTCACCGGTAATCGGTGCGACCCCCTCCTCCTGAGGGGCCCTCCCGTGTCAGACTCTGCGGCGATCGTTCCCCCAGGCGATCCGTTTCTCCCCATGAGGCACATGAGGCAAGCGGAAGGATCGCGACAGACGTGAAGAAGATTGTCGTGGGCATGACCCTCGGGTCGGCGCTCACCGCCCTTCTCGCCGCGGGGCTCACCCCCGCCACCGCACAGGAGGCCCCGGACTCCCCGGCCGGTGCCGCCGCGCACCGGCCGGACAACCGTCCGGGACCGCTCACCAAGCAGCGCACCGAGCTGCGCGAGAGGGCGATCGACCTGGTCGCCAAGGGCAAGGCCAAGGCGAACGCCGAGGGCGTCGTCGAGGTCGCGCCCGGCAAGTTCACCGAGATCGAGACCACCACCGCCGACCGCCAGGAGAAGATCTTCACGATCCTCTCCGAGTTCGGCACGGACGGCTCCGGCAAGTACGGCACCGTCCCCGGCCCCCTGCACAACGAGATAGCCCAGCCCGACCGGAGCGTGGACAACTCCAACGCCTGGACGGCCGATTTCAACAAGGCGTACTACGAGAACCTCTTCAACGGCCCCGGCGAGTCGATGAAGACGTACTACGAGAAGCTCTCGGGCGGCCGCTACTCGGTCACCAACACCGTCGAGGACTGGGTCAAGGTCCCCCACAACGCCTCCTTCTACGGCGACAACGCCGTCGAGGACAACGGCGGCTCGTGGGCCTTCGTCCAGGACACCGGCGACGCCTGGTGGAACGCCCAGCTCGCGGCCGGCAAGACCCCGGCCGAGATCGACGCGTACCTCGCCCAGTTCGACGTCTGGGACCGCAACGACTGGGACCACGACGGGAACTTCGACGAGGCCGACGGCTACATCGACCACTTCCAGGCCGTCCACGCCGGCATGGGCGAGGACGCCGGCGGCGGCGCGCAGGGCGAGGACGCCATCTGGTCGCACCGCTGGTACGTCAACGGCGACGACTACGGCCTGACGGGACCGGACGTCTCCGGCACCCAGAACAAGGCGGGCGGCGCCCGCATCGGCCAGTCCAAGTACTGGCTCGGCGACTACACCACCGAGGGCGAGAACGGCGGACTCGGCGTCTTCTGCCACGAGTTCGGCCATGACCTCGGCCTGCCGGACTACTACGACACCGACGGCGGCGAGAACTCCACCGCCTTCTGGACCCTGATGAGCTCCGGCTCCTGGCTGAGCCACGGCGCCGCCGCGAACGCGGGCATCGGCACCCACCCCGGCCTCATGGGCGCCGAGGAGAAGCTCTTCCTCGGCTGGCTCGACTACACCGACGCCCCGCTCGGCGCCACCGGCACGTACACCCTCAACCCGGCGCAGCTCCAGGTCACCGGCAAGGACCAGGCGGTCCGCGTCGCGCTCCCGGACAAGACGAGCAGCACCACCTACACCACCCCCACCTCCGGCACCCACGCCTGGTGGACCGGCTCGGCCGACGGCCTCAACCAGTCCCTCACCCGCTCCGTCCCGGCGGCCTCGCGCGTCACCGTCAAGGCGAGCGCCTGGTACGAGATCGAGGCCGACTTCGACTACCTCTTCGCCGAGTACTCCCTCGACGGCGGCGCCAACTGGGCCCGCGCGGGCGCGGCCGTCGACGGCTCGTCGGCCGGGAAGTGGACGACGCTGCGGTACGCGTACGACTCCGGCGGCAAGCCCTCCCTCTTCCGGTTCCGCTACCAGACCGACGGCGGCGTGCACTTCGCCGGCGCCTTCCTCGACGACATCACGCTGAGCTCGGGCGGTACGACCCTGGCCACCGACGACGTCGAGCAGGGCGCGGGCGCCTGGACCGCCACCGGCCGCTGGAACATCTCCACCGGCACCGAGACCGCCAACTACCCGCGCTACTACCTCCTGGAGAACCGCGAGTACGTCGGCTCCGACGCGCTCCTCGCCGAGGGCCCGTACCAGTTCAGCAAGCCCCTCACCGCCCCGGACTGGGTCGAGTACTTCCGCTACCAGAACGGCATGCTCGTCTGGTACGTCGACCGGTCCTTCGACGACAACAACGTCAGCGCCCACCCGGGCGGCGGCCAGGCCATGGCCGTCGACGCCCGCCCGGCCCCGTTCCGGTACGCCGACGGGACCGCGCCCAGCAACCGGCGCCAGCCCTTCGACGCGACCTTCGGCCTTGAGGCGACGGACGCCACCTGCCTCCACAAGGAGGTCCTGGTGGGCAAGGGCAACAGCCAGACCGTCGAGACGCGGGCGGCCTGCGCCCCCTCCGTCCCGGGCATCCCGGTCTTCGACGACACGGACCCGAACGCGTACTACGACACCTCGGCCCCGCAGGCCAGCGTGAAGGTCGCCGGCCACGGCGTCCGCGTCACGATCACCGGCGACGCCGGTGACGACCTGACGATCAGCGTGACGAACCCGGCCGCGCACTGATCAACCACTGCGGGGGCGGTACGGCGGGGCCTCAGGCCTCCCGTACCGCCCTCGCCAGTTCCGCCAGGAACGCGACGACGCCCGCCGGGCCCCGCACGGAGAGGTCCGCGCGGTCCGCGAGCTCCGGGACCTCCGTGGAGCCGCTGCACACGAGGAGGCCCGGCGTGCGGTCGGAGCGGAGCTTCTCGACGGCCGCGAAGGCGGGCAGGTCGCCCAGGTCGTCACCCGCGTAGAGCACGGACCCGGCACCCGCCTCCCGTACGTACGCGGCGAGCGCCACGCCCTTGTCCATGCCGGGGGGCCGCAGCTCCAGAACCATCCGGCCGGGTTCGAGGACGAGGCCGTGATGGGTGGCGAGGTCGCCGAGCGGGCCCTTGAGGGCCTCGAAGGCGGCCTCGGGATCGGTGGCGCGGCGGGTGTGGACGGCGACCGCGCGGCCCTTCTCCTCGATCCAGACGCCGGGCCAGGCCCCGGCCCGGTCCAGGAAGCCGGGGAGCTCGGCGCGCACGGAGGCGACGCCGGGGTGCGGGGCGGCGGCCTGGACGGTGCCGGTGACGGCGTCCCAGCGTTCGGCGCCGTAGTGGCCGAGGACCACAAGACGCTCGAGGCCCGGCACTCCGGCGAAGCCGCCGTAGCGGACGGCGACCCCGGCGGGGCGACCGGTCACGACGGCCACGGAGGCGACCTCGGGGGCGAGGGCGGCGAGCGCGGCGACGGCGCCGGGGTGCGCGCGGGCCTGTTCGGGGTCGGGGACGATCTCGGCGAGGGTGCCGTCGAAGTCGAGGGCGACGACGGCCTTCTCGGGCCGCGCGAGCAGCGCGGCCAGACCGTCGCGGCCGGCGGACGTGGTCGGGTGCGGGAGGCTGGTGACCATGTTCCCGACCCTACCGAGGTCGGCCGTGCGCGTCAGCGGGGCCGCCGGGACGGGTGCCTACCGCCGCCTCTGCTTCTCCTCCCGGACCCGCCGCAGCCGGTTGACGGTCACCGGGTCGTGGGCGAGGGCCCTCGGGTCGTCCAGGAGGGCGTTGAGCAGCTGGTAGTAGCGGGTCGGCGAGAGCCCGAGCCGTTCGCGGACGGCCCGCTCCTTGGCTCCTGGCCCGGGCCAGGAGCGGCGTTCGACGGCGAGAAGGGCCCGCTCGCGCGCGCCGAGCCCGCTCTCGTCGTCGTCCACCGCTTCCGGGTCTTCGGTCATACGACCCAACTTATTACTCGGCGGCCTCCGCCGCCGTCGCCACCCGGCCTATGGAGCCGAGGACCTCGGCGGGGCGCCCGTCCGGCGTGACGGCCTTGCCGATGTTCTGCTTGACGCTCTCGCTGACCTTGGCCCAGGACGTCTTGCCGACGGGCGGGAGCTGGCTGTCCGGGAGCGTCTTGAGGAAGACGCGCAGGTCGGCGTGTTCCGGTTCGGTCTCCATGCGGGTGGAGGCGCTGACGGTGACCGGCAGGAGGTCGTTGTCGCCGGCGAACTTCAGGACGTTCTCGTCGCTGAAGACGAAGTTGAGGAAGTCGCCGATCTCCTTGCGGTGACCGTTCTGCTTGAAGCCCATGATCCAGTCGGCGACGCCCATCGCGGTCCTCGGCGGGCCGTCGACGCCGGGCAGCGGGATCTGTCCGACCTTGACGCCCTTCTTGGCGGCCTCCTGGAGGAGCGAGGGGTGGCCGTTGAGCATGCCGACCTCGCCGTTCGCGAAGGCGGCGAAGGCGGCCTTGCGGTTGAGCTTGCCGGGGGCGACGGGCCCGGTGAGGCCCTTGCCGACCAGGTTCTCCTTGAGCCATTCGAAGGTCTTGACGTTGGCGTCGGAGTCGATGGCGTACCGGTCGATGCCGTCGGTCCAGCCACCGCCGCCGCTGAGCAGCCACATCAGGGCCTCGGCCTGGGCCTCCTCGGGGCCGAGCGGCAGCGCGAACGGGGTGCGGACACCGTTGTCCTTCAGCTTCGCGGCGGCGTCGGCGAGCTCCTTCCAGGTGGTGGGGGGCTCGACGTCGGCGTCCTCGAAGAGCGCCTTGTTGTAGAAGAGGGGCCGGGTGGAGGCCACGAAGGGCAGGCCGTACTGGGTGCGCTTGTGCTCGCCCGCGGCGACGAGCGGGGCGAGGAAGTTGGCCTGGACGGGTATGGAGAGCATCTCGTCGGCGGCGTAGAGCTCGCCGGCGGCCGCGTAGTCGGCGTAGGCGCCGATCTGCGCGATGTCGGGCGCCTGGTCGGCCTCGACCATCTCGGCGACCTTGCGGTCGACGTCGTCCCAGGACTCGATCCGCACCTCGACCTTGACGCCGGGGTGCTCGGCCTCGAAGGCGGCGACGAGGTCGGTCCAGTACTTCTTGGTGGTGTCGCCGCCGGTGAGGTCGTAGTCGGCGGCGACCAGTCTGAGGGTCACATCGCCGGAGTCGCCTCCCAGGGAGCCGCAGCCGGCGACCGTGGCGGTCAGTCCGAGTGCGGCGGCGGCCGCGGTCAGTCCAAGGAATCGTCGCCGCTCCACGGCTTCATCCACCTTTTGCTCGTCGTTGAGCTGCTTCGAGCCCGTTGTTCGCTCTGCGCAGGGGGGTAAGTCTCTCCCGCGCGCGAGTATGAGGTCTACACCAGTCGGGTATCACTTGCGCAACGCGGGGCGGGACCGCGGCGCGGGCGGGGACCATGACCGCATGACGGGACCCGCATTTGTATCCGTACGCAACAATCCTCGGCAGTGGACTAGACCTTTTGGGTCCCCGCGCGACACACTGTCCCCCGTGAGACACGTCATCGCCCTGGATGTGGGCGGCACCGGCATGAAAGCCGCCCTCGTCGGGGCGGACGGCACCCTGCTCCACGAGGCCCGCCGCGCCACCGGACGCGACCGCGGCCCCGAGGCGGTCGTGGAGACGATCCTCGGCTTCGCCGAAGACCTCCGCACCCTCGGCCAGGAGCGGTACGGAGAGCCCGCCGCGGCCGCCGGAGTCGCCGTCCCCGGCATCGTCGACGCCGAGAACGGCATCGCCGTCTACGCCGCCAACCTCGGCTGGCGCGACGTCCCCCTGCGCGCGCTCCTCAGCGAACGCCTCGACGGCATCCCCGTCGCCCTCGGCCACGACGTCCGCACCGGCGGCCTCGCCGAAGGCCGCATCGGCGCGGGCAACGGCGCCGACCGCTTCCTGTTCGTCCCCCTCGGCACCGGCATCGCCGGCGCCATCGGCATCGGCGACCGCATCGAGGCCGGCGCCCACGGCTACGCGGGCGAGATCGGCCACATCGTCGTCCGCCCCGGCGGTACGGAGTGCGGCTGCGGCCAGCGCGGCTGCCTGGAGCGGTACGCCTCCGCGTCCGCCGTCTCCCAGGCCTGGGCCGGGGCCAGCGGCGACCCGGAGGCCGACGCGGCCGACTGCGCCAAGGCCGTCGCGTCCGGCGACCCCACGGCCGTCCACGTCTGGCAGCAGGCGGTCGACGCCCTCGCCGACGGCCTGGTCACCGCGCTCACCCTGCTGGACCCGCGCACCCTCATCATCGGTGGCGGACTCGCCGAGGCGGGGGAAACCTTGTTCACACCACTCCGGGCCGCGGTGGAGGAGCGAGTCACGTTCCAGAAGCTGCCCGCCATCGTCCCGGCGGCCCTCGGGGACACCGCCGGATGCCTGGGCGCGGGCCTGCTCGCCTGGGACCTGCTCGCCGACCAGCACCCCACCGACCCGGAGGTTTCCGCCTGATGGCCGATCACAAGGTTCTCGCCGGCGCACACGTCGTGCTGCCCACCGGAATCGTCGAGAACGGACGCGTGATCGTCGACGGCGGACGCATCGCGGGGGCCTCCCCGGAGGGCGCCCCCACCCTGGACCTGACCGGCCACTGGCTCGTCCCCGGCTTCGTCGACATGCACAACCACGGCGGCGGCGGCGCCTCCTTCACCTCCGGCACCGTCGACGAGGTCCTCAAGGGCGTCCACACCCACCGCCTGCACGGCACCACCACCGTCGTCGCCTCCTTCGTCACCGGCGAGATGGACTTCCTCAGCCGGCGCGCCGGGCTGCTCTCCGAGCTCGCCGAACAGGGCGAGATCGCCGGCCTCCACTTCGAGGGCCCGTTCATCTCCCCCTGCCGCAAGGGCGCCCACGACGAGACGCTGCTCCGCGACCCCGACCCGGCCGAGGTCCGCAAGCTGATCGACGCCGCGCGCGGCCAGGCCAAGATGGTCACCCTCGCGACCGAGCTGCCCGGCGGCATCGACTCCGTACGCCTGCTCGCCGAGCACGGCGTGATCGCCGCCATCGGCCACACCGACGCGACGTACGAGCAGACCGTCGAGGCCATCGACGCGGGAGCCACCGTCGCCACCCACCTCTACAACGCGATGCCTGGCCTCGGCCACCGCGCCCCCGGCCCCATCGCCGCCCTCCTGGAGGACGAGCGGATCACCGTCGAGCTCATCAACGACGGCACCCACCTCCACCCCGCCGCCCTGGAGCTCGCCTTCCACCACGCGGGCCCCGAGCGCGTCGCCCTCATCACCGACGCCATGGACGCCGCCGGCTTCGGCGACGGCCGGTACATGCTCGGCCCCCTGGAGGTCGAGGTGAAGGACAGCGTCGCCCGTCTCGTCGAGGGCGGCTCCATCGCCGGCTCCACCCTCACCCTGGACCGCGCCTTCAGGCGCGCCGCCACGATCGACAGGCTGCCCGTCGAGGCGATCGTCCAGGCCATCTCCGCCAACCCGGCCCGCCTGCTCGGGGTGTACGACCGCGTCGGCTCCCTGGAGCCCGGCAAGGACGCCGACATCGTCGTCCTCGACGCCGGGTTCGACGTCAAGGGCGTCATGCGCAAGGGCGAGTGGATCGTCGATCCGGCGGTGGCCACGGCCGCCTGATCAGGAGTCATGCGGCGAGGGCGGTCGGCCGGGGGTCTGGGCCAACCGCCTTTCGTTTGGCATGATCGGTGCCCGTCGGAGCATGCGTTCCGCAGGACTTCACGCGGAGTACGGAGTACGGGGGTGGACAGGTGATCCTCACGGTCACCCTCAACACGGCACTGGACCTGACGTACCGGGTCCCCGCCCTCACCCCGCACACCACCCACCGGGTCACCCAGGTCATCGAACGCCCCGGCGGCAAGGGGCTCAACGTGGCCCGCGTCCTCGCCGCCCTCGGGTACGAGACCGTCGCCACGGGCTTCGCGGGCGGCGCGACGGGCAGCGTGCTGCGGGAGCGACTCGCGGAGCACTCGACGGTCCGCGACGAACTCATCGAGACGGCGGGCCCCACCCGCCGCACCGTCGCCGTCGCCGACACGGCGAGCGGCGACACCACGCAGCTCAACGAACCCGGCCCGACCGTCACCGCCGACGAGTGGGCCGCCTTCCGCACCCGCTTCGCCGGGCTCCTCGCCGGGGCCCGGGCGGTCGCCCTCTGCGGCAGCCTCCCGCCGGGCATCCACGTGGGCGCGTACGCGGATCTCGTCCGCCTGTCCAGAACGGCCGGAGTCCCCGTCCTCCTCGACACCGGCGGCGAACCCCTCCGCCGGGGCATCGCCGCGCGCCCGGACCTGGTCAAACCCAACGCCGACGAACTCGCCCGGCTCACCGGCTCCCGCGACCCCCTGCGCGCGACCCGCGAGGCACGGGGCCGGGGCGCCCGCACGGTCGTCGCTTCCCTGGGCCCCGAGGGCCTGCTCGCCACCGGCCCGGAAGGCCTGTGGCGCGCGACCCCACCGGCCCCCGTCCGGGGCAACCCCACAGGCGCGGGCGACTCCGTCGTCGCGGCCCTCCTCTCGGGCCTGGTCGACAACACCCCCTGGCCCGACCGCCTCGCCCACGCGGTAGCCCTGTCGGCGGCGACGGTGCTCTCCCCGGTGGCCGGGGAGTTCGACGCGCAGGCTTACGAGGAGCTGCTGCCGCGGGTGAAGGTCACGGAGGAACCGGACCGGGCGTGAGTGCGAGCCCTGGCCGGCCCTCGGACAGGCCCTACGAGGCCGGGGTGACTTCCAGCCAGTCGAGCAGCACGTCGCACTGGTTGCCGGTCTCGCACGAGATCTTGAGCTCGTTCTCGCCCTTCTGGAGGTTCACCGGCGCCCAGGTGGTCTGCCAGTTCTTCTCCAGGTTCGGGTCCGTGGAGTGGATGAAGTTCTTCAGTCCCAGCGGCAGGGAGTTCGCCTTGCCGTTGACCGTCAGGGTCGCGTTGGCGTCGACAGCCGGGATGGCGTAGCGCACGGTCAGGCGGTACTCGCCGCCCTCCGGCATGTTCGCCTTCCAGGTCACCGACGAGCCGACCTGGTTGAAGCCCGCGACATACGTGCCGTCCGGGCCCTGGGCGCCCTTCACGTCCTTGGCGAGGCCGGCGGTCCCGCCCAGCTTCAGCGTCGCCGCGTCCTGCTTCGGCAGCTCGACCGGCGTCTCGTCGGCGCTCGGCTCGGTGCTGGGCTCCTCGGAGGGCTTCACGGGGGCGGTCGCGGTGGTACCGCCACCGGCCTGGCCGCCCTTGTCGTCCTCGTTGCCGTTGTTGCTGATCACCGCCGCCGCGATGCCGACCACGACGACCGCCACGACCGCGACCGCGCCGATCAGGAGCCCCTTGGTGTTGGGGCCGCGGCCGGAGCCGCCGTGCTGCTGGTGCGGCGGGGTCGGCCGGGTCGGCGGACCGCCGTAGGTCTCGGGCGCGGCGTACTGCGCCTGCGGCTGGCCGTACGGACCCTGCTGCTGCGGCGGCACGTAGGGCTGCTGGTGCCCCTGGGGCTGCCCGCCGTACTGGCGGCGGTCGCCGACCGTTCTGACCTGGTTGTACGAGGTCCGGGGCACGCCGGGCTGAGGGGCCGCGGGGCCCGGGTAGCCGTAGCCGCCGCCCTGCGGGGGCTGGGCACCCGCTGCCTGACCGTCCTCGTACAGGTAGCCGAACGGGTCGTCGTTCTCGGGCTTGTTCGCGCCGTCGTTACCGGCAGCCATCCGGGTTCCTCTCCATGCTCGCCAGCCGTCGCCGACCGGCCGAGCCTACCCCGAACGGACCAGCCCCCGAAGCGGGCCCGGGGGTGTCGAGCGCCTCAGCCGGCGCGCCGCTGGAGCTTTGCGCGGGAGCGTTTCTCCACGTACATCCGCTGGTCGGCGGAGTTCAGGACCTCTTCCACGGTCATCCCGCATTCGGCCCAGCCGATGCCGAAACTCGCGCCGACGCGGACCGCCCGGCCGTCCACCCGGATCGGCGGAATGATCGCGTTCCGGAGGCGTACGGCCAGGTCGGCGGCGTCGGCCGCACCGAGGCCGTCGGCGAGGACGACGAACTCGTCACCGCCGAGCCGGGCGACGGTGTCCCCGTCGCGCACGCCGGTGGTGAGCCTGCGGGCGACCTCGATGAGGACGGCGTCCCCGGTGTGGTGGCCGAAGCGGTCGTTGATCGACTTGAAGCCGTCGAGGTCGCAGAAGAGGACGGCGAGTCCCTTGGTGCCGTCGTCGAGGTCGGCGCTCGAAGGGGCGACGCTGTGGACGTGGTGGTCATAGGGACCGGTGCCGGCCGCCGGCTCGAAACCGAAGCCGTGCTCGTGTTCGTGCTCGTACGCCACCTCGTAGCCGGAGTGGCCCGAGTGGCCGGAGGGGCCGGCCTGGCCCGCCTGACCGGCGTGGGCGGCGACGGCGGTGTCGTAGCCGCCGTCACGCCCCGAGTCGTAGCCCCCGTACCCGCCGACCTGCTCGGCCGCGGCGTGCGCCGCCGGGCGCTCGCAGATCCGGGCGGAGAGCCGGGAACGCAGCTCGGCGCTGTTCGGGAGGCCGGTGAGGGCGTCGTGCGAGGCACGGTGGGCGAGCTGGAGCTCGTGGCGCTTGCGCTCCTCGATGTCCTCGACGTGGGTGAGGAGGAAGCGGGGACCGTCGGCGGTGTCGGCGACGACCGAGTTGCGGAGGGACACCCATACATACGTGCCGTCGCGCCTGCCGAGCCGCAGCTCGGCCCGGCCGCCCTCGGCGGAGGTCCGGAGCAGGGTCCCTATGTCCTCGGGGTGGACGAGGTCGGCGAAGGAGTAGCGCCGCATGGCGGAGGCGGGCCGGCCGAGGAGCCGGCACAGGGCGTCGTTGGTACGGAGCAGCCGGCCGTGCTGGTCGCCGCCCATCTCGGCGATGGCCATGCCGGAGGGCGCGTACTCGAAGGCCTGCCGGAAGGACTCCTCGCTGGCGCGGAGGGCCTGCTGCTCCCGCTCAAGACGGACGAGGGCCCGCTGCATGTTGGAGCGCAGCCGGGCGTTGCTGATGGCGATGGCGGACTGGGAGGCGTACATCTGGAGCGCCTCCTGGCCCCAGGGGCCGGGGTGCCGGCCGTTGCGCGGGCGGTCGACGGATATGACGCCGAGCAGCTCACGGCCGGAGCCGGAGGCATACATGGGGGCGTAGAGGCGGTCGTGCGGGTGCCACTCGTCCTCGAAGCGGGGCGCGGGGCCGTCGGTGTGCCACTGGGGGACGTCGTCCTCCATGAGCACCCAGCCCTCGGTGTGCGAGATGAACCGCAGGTCGCCCCAGGCGTCCGCCATGGCGAGGCGCCGCTCCCAGGAGGCGCGGGAGCCGACCCGGCCGGTGATCAGGGCCTCGGCGGCGGAGCTTCCGGCGAAGGCGGCGACGACGAGGTCACCGTCGGGGCGTACGAGGTTGACACAGGCCAGCTCGTAGTTGAGACCGGCGACCACACCGTCGGCGACGGTCTGCAGGGTGTCCGCCAGGCTGCGCGCAGTATTGAGGTCCGCCACGACCTGATGCAGCTGCCGCAGGGTCGAGAGACGGACGTACGGCTCCGACTCGGTCTCCATCGCTCGCTCTCCCCGAGACCTCGACAGCAACTCCAGGGTTCTCATCGGCTTCGTGTGCACTGTCCCCGCCACTGAATCACAGCGAGCTGCGTAGCCGGTACACAGGGTCAGCAAATACTCGCCTCTGTGACTCAAGTCACAGAAGATCATGGCGGGTCCCGCGAACCCTCCCGGGAGGCGGCCCGCATATGCCGGGACGGGTCCGGACAGGTCCTAGGACCCACGGGGGTGACCGGCTGGTCCCCCGGCCCGATGCGGCGCCCGGAGTCCCCGGACTAGCGTGCGGGTGTGCTGCAGAAGAGTCCCGCCTCGCCCCCCGTGCCCGATCTGGCCATCCCTCATGCTGAGGGGGTGAGCAATGACGAGTTCCGGGCGGCGATGTCCCGCCTCGCGGCGGGCGTGGTCCTCGTGACCGCGCACGACCCCGACGAAGGCCCGCGCGGTGAGGACGTCGGCATGACCGCCACCGCCTTCGTGTCGGTCTCCCTCGAACCGCCCCTGGTCCTGGTGAGCCTCCGCAACGGCTCCCGCATGGACGACCTGCTCACCGACGTCCCCGTCTGGGCGGTGTCGATCCTCTCCGAGAACCAGCGGCACATCGCCGGGCGCTTCGCGATGAAGAACCGCGTCAGCGACCGGCTCCTCTTCGCCGACCTGCCGTACACCCGCGGCGAGGAGAGCGGCGCCCCCCTGATGGGCGGCGCGCTGGCGACCCTGGAGTGCCGGACGGAGAGCCGCGTCGTCGCCGGCGACCACACGCTCGTCGTGGGCCGGGTCCTGACGGTCGCCGGCGTGGCGGCGAAGGGCGGACCGCTGACGTACTACCAGGGGAAGTACCGGAACCTGTCCTGATCGGAGCCCGTCCTGATCGGGCCCCGCTCAGCCCCAGTCGCCCGACCGGCGGGTGCGCTTCGTCTCCGAGCGCTGCTTCTTCTCCCGCAGCCGGCGCTCGTTGATACCGCGGGGGATCTTCGTCGCCCTGCGGGGCTTCGGCGGCGGGGCCGTCGCCTCGGCGAGGAGGGCGGCAAGGCGGACCGCCGCCGTCTCGCGGTTGCGCCACTGGGAGCGGTGCTCCGACGCGCGGACCGCCACGACCCCGTTGACCAGCCGCCCGGCCAGACGCTCCAGGGCACGGGCCTTCCACACCTCGGGCAGCGACTCCGTGGCCGCGAGGTCGAAGCGGAGCTCGACCTGTGAGTCGCTGGTGTTCACATGCTGTCCGCCCGGACCCGACGAACGCGAGAAACGCCACTGGAGCTCGGCCTCGGGGAGCGAGACGGAGCCGCGGATGGGATACGGACCGGACATGCCCCCCATGTTCCCCGGATGAGGCCATCGGAGTCATCCTGTTTTCGACCCGAAGCCTTCGGGAACCGCTGGAGCCGCGCACGCGTTCCTCCAGGCGACGACACACCGATGAAAGGGACTTTCCATGGCTGTGAGCCTGTCCAAGGGCGGCAACGTCTCTCTGACCAAGGAGGCCCCGGGCCTCACCGCTGTCACCGTGGGCCTCGGCTGGGACGTCCGCACGACCACCGGCACCGACTTCGACCTCGACGCCTCCGCGATCGGCGTGGACGGGGCCGGGAAGGTCGCGTCCGACGCGCACTTCGTCTTCTTCAACAACAAGGCGACGCCGGACCAGACCATCGTCCACACCGGTGACAACCGCACCGGCGAGGGCGGCGGCGACGACGAGCAGATCAACGTCAACCTCGCGGGCCTCCCGGCGAACGTCGACAAGATCGTCTTCCCCGTCTCCATCTACGACGCGGTGAACCGCTCGCAGAACTTCGGCCAGGTGCGCAACGCGTACATCCGCATCCTCAACCAGGCCGGCGGCGCCGAGATCGCCCGCTACGACCTCTCCGAGGACGCCGCCGTCGAGACCGCCATGGTCTTCGGCGAGCTCTACCGCAGCGGCGCCGAGTGGAAGTTCCGCGCCGTCGGCCAGGGCTACGCCTCGGGCCTCGAGGGCATCGCCCGCGACTTCGGCGTCAACCTCTGACATACGCGCGTGCCGACACGGTAGAGCCCCGGCCGGGATCCCGGCCGGGGCTCTACCGTTGCCGCGTGATCGTCGAAACCCTTACGCCCAAGGCCCTGGAGGGCGGTGCGGCCCTGCCGGGCCCGCTGCTCACCGAACTCACCGCGCTCTACGCGTCCGACGAGGAGTTCCAGCAGCTCAGCGGCGACTTCCCGGACCCGTCCGGCATCCGGCCCGACCGGATCGCGGCGGCGCTCGCCGACGAACTGGCCGAGCCCACCGCCGAGGTGCTCCTCGCCCGCTCCGAGGGCCGGCTCGTCGCGGTCGCCGTGACCCTCGGCCGCCACCCCGACCCGGCGGAGCCCGAACCGTGGCTCGGGCTGCTCCTGGTCCACGCGGACGAGCGGCGCGCGGGCCACGGCCGCCGGCTCGCCGCGTACGTCGAGGACCGCTTCCGCGCCGAGGGCCGCACCGGCCTCCGCCTCGCCGTCCTGGAGGACAACCCGAAGGCGCTGGCCTTCTGGACCTCCCTCGGTTACGAGGAGACCGACCGCCGCCGCGACCGCACCCACGGCCGCCCGTGCGTGGTCATGCGCAAGAGCCTGGGCGCGTGACACGAAAGCGGCGGAGCCTGGGCCCCTGACGTCCGCCCTACGGCCCGTCCGGCCTTCCCTCGCCGTACAGCCACGCCGTCCACAGCCCGTCCAGGTCCCTCCCGGTCACGGTCTCCGCGTAGGCGGTGAAGTCGGCCGTGGAGGCGTTGGCGTGACGGTACGTCGCGGGCCAGCCGCGCAGGATCTCGCCGAAGGCCTTGTCCCCGACGGTCTCGCGCAGCTTGTGGAGGACCATCGCGCCCCGCTGGTACACGGGCGGGTCGAAGAGGTTCTCCGCGGTGGGCGGGGCGGCCGGCGGGAAGGCCCAGTTGGCGTCCTCGGCGAAGGCCCGCTCGAAGCTCGTCCGCGCCGGGACGTGCCCGTACTCCTCCGCGTACAGCCACTCCGCGTACGTCGCGAACCCCTCGTTCAGCCACAGGTCCCGCCAGGTCGCGGGTGAGACGGAGTTGCCGAACCACTGGTGGGCCAGCTCGTGGACGAGGGTCGTCCGGTCGAAGGAGGCGGCGGGGAAGACGGGCCGGGTCTGGGTCTCCAGGGCGTAGGCGAGGGTCCCGTCCTCGGTGACGATCGCCCCGGCGGCCGAGAAGGGGTACGGGCCGAAGCGCCGGACCTGCCGGGCGAGGATCTGCGGGATCTCGCCCCGGAGGGCGGCGCTGTCCGCCGCGACCGACGGATCGGCCGCGGTCAGGACCGGCACGGAGCCCAGGGCGGTCGCCGTCTCCGTCCGGTACCGGCCGATCGCGACCGTCGCCAGATAGCTCGCCATCGGCTCGGCCGCGCGCCACACCGTGGTGACACGCCCGTCGGCCGCCGTCCCGCGGGAGGTCCTGACCCCGTTGGAGACGGCCTCGTGACCGGCCGGGACGGTCAGGGTGATGTCGTACGCGGCCTTGTCGGAGGGGTGGTGGTTGCCGGGGAACCAGGTCATGGAGCCCGCCGGTTCGCCGACCGCGACGGCCCCGTCGTCGGTGCGCAGCCAGCCCTCCCGCGTGCCGTCGGCGTCGGTGACCGGCTCGGGCACGCCCGCGTACGTGACGGTGACCCGGAACTCCACGCCCTCGCGGAGGTCCTCGTGCGGCCGGAGCGTCAGCTCGTTCCCCGCCCGGTTGAACGCGGCGGGCTTCCCGTCGACGGACGCCCCGCCGACCGTGAGACCGGCCAGGTCCAGGTTGAAGGCGCTGAGGTCCTTGTCGGCGCGTGCGGTGATCTCGGCGGTGCCGTCGAGCCGCCCGGTCCCCGGGTCGTACGCGAGGTCGAGTGCGTACCGCCGCACGTCGTAGCCGCCGTTGCCGAGCTTCGGGAAGTACGGGTCGCGCAGTCCGGCGGCCCCGGGGGTCCCCCGGACGCCGCCGATGGCCCCGGTGCAGCCGCCCGCGAGCAGCGCGAGGGCGGTGAGTGCGGCGGCCAGGGCCGCGGCCGCTCGGGGCCTGCTGTGGTTCACGTACTGATCCTAAGCAGGGCGGTCACGGAAAAAGGCGACGGCGCCCGGCGGGGGATCCGGGCGCCGTCGCGGGCTGTGGGGTCGGGCCTGTGAGGTCGTGCGGGGTCGGAGGCTCAGTTGCCGAGGGAGGCGACGCCCGCCTGGGCGAACTTCTCGTCGAGGTCGCCGGAGGGGGCTCCGGCGACACCGATGCCGGCGATGGGGGCGCCCTTGGCGGTGACGGGGGCGCCGCCGCCGAGGAAGAGGGTGCCGGGGATGTCCTTGAGGGTGGGGGCGTTGGCGAGGCGCTTGACGAGCTCGGAGGTCGGGGCGTTCCAGGAGACGGCGGTGTACGCCTTCTTGACGGCCGACTCGTAGGACTGCGGGCCCGCGCCGTCGCCGCGGAGGGTGACGATCGTGTTGCCGTTGCGGTCGACGACGGCGACGGAGACGCGCTGGTTCTCCTTCTCGGCGGCGTCCAGGGTCGCCTGCGCGGCCTTCGTGGCGGCCTCGATCGTCAGGTGCGTCGACTGCCGCAGGTTGTCGTTGCCGGCGTCGGCGCGGACCACGGCGGCGGGGGCGGCGGCCGGGGCGGAGGCGTTCGCGGAGACCGCGCCGAAGGTACCGGCGGCGATGACGGCGGCGGCGGTGGCACCGAAGAGGATCTTCTTCATGAGGAACTCCGTGAGGTGAGGTGGACGAGACAGCGGGAGGAGGTCGGCCGAGCGGCGGGGCTCCGGGGCGGCGTGCCGCTCCTTCACTCCCTCGCTCCGCAATCCATCCTGTGGCCGAACCCCCGGCCGTCCGGTCCACGGTCCGGCTGCCCTCCTCGCGCACACTGGAGGACGGCCGGGTCAGCCGATCGGCTGATGCCGTCGTGGCCCCTCCGGGCCAGGATGGACTGATATCCCCAGGTCAGAAGGGAAGGAAGGCGGGAACGTGACACGGCCGACGCACACCGGACCCCGGGCGGAGAACGTCACCGTGACGCTCCCGACGGGGACCGACCAGGACCCCGACGCCCCCTGGCTCGCGCGGGTCATGCACATCGCCTTCTTCCTCCTCCTCGGCGCCTCCCTCGCCCGCTTCCTCCTCCGCCACCCCTGGGAGGACCGCAGTCCCTGGATCGTCGCCCTCTCCGGCGCCCTCGCCTCCCTCTACCTCCTCGGCCCCGTCGTCGGCACCCGTGCCGCGCCCCGCCGGATCGCCTGGCTGAGCACGGTCGTCGCGGTCTGGATCCTGCTCGTCGTCCTCGCGCCCAGCTTCGCCTGGTGCGCGGTGCCACTCTTCTACACGGGCCTGCGCACCCTCCCGGCCCGCGCCGCGCTCGGCCTGGTCACGCTGCTCACGGTGTTCGTGGTGTTCGCGCAGGTGCAGCTGGCGCACGGCGGCTGGGACCCGAACCTGATCGTCGCGCCGCCGGCCGTCGCCGCCATCGCCACCGGCGTCTTCGTGTACTCCGACCGGCAGGCGGCCCGCCAGCGGGCCCTCATCGACGACCTGATCCGCACCCGGCGCGAACTGGCCGCGATCGAGCGCCGCGAGGGCACGCTCGCCGAGCGCCAGCGGCTCTCCATGGAGATCCACGACAGCCTGGCGCAGGGCCTGTCGAGCCAGCAGATGCTGCTCCAGGCGGCCGACCGCACCTGGGACAGCGACCCGGCGACCGCCCGCCGTCACGTCCGTACCGCCGAGTCCATCGCCGAACGGAACCTCGCCGAGGCCCGCCGTTTCGTGCACGACCTCGCGCCCGCCGACCTCGCCGAGGGCGGCGGCCTCGAAGAGGCCCTGCGCGGCCTCGCCACCCGCGAGTCGGCGGCCTTCCGCGTCGACGGGGCGGCGGTGCCGCTGCCCGAACGGGTGCAGTCGGCGCTCCTCCGCATCGCGCAGGGCGCCCTCGCCAACATCCGCGAGCACGCCGCCGCCGACTCCGCCGCCCTGACCCTGACGTACCTCGACGACCAGGTGGTCCTGGACATCGCCGACGACGGCCGCGGCTTCGACCCGGTCGAGAAGCCCGGCGGGGTGCGCGGCCACGGACTGCCCGCGATGCGGGTGCGCGCCCAGCAGCTCGGCGGCACCCTGACCGTCGAGTCCGCCCCGGGCGAGGGCACGGTGCTCTCGGCCGCGATCCCGCTCTCCCTGGAGTCGTGATGTCCGTACGGATCCTGCTCTGCGACGACCACGTCGTCGTCCGCGCCGGCCTGCTCGCCCTCCTCGGCAGCACCCCCGACATCGAGGTGGTCGGCGAGGCGGGCAGCGGTGAGGAGGCCGGCGCCATGGCGGCGAAGCTGAAGCCCGACGTCGTCCTGATGGACCTCCAGCTCGGGGCGGGCATCGACGGCGTCGAGGCGACCCGCAGGATCGCGCCCACCGGCGTCCACGTCCTCGTCCTCACCACGTACGACACGGACGCCGACATCACCCGGGCGATCGAGGCGGGCGCCACCGGCTACCTCCTGAAGGCCGAGCGGCCCGAGGAGCTGTTCGCCGCCATCCACGCGGCCGCGCAGGGCCGCACCGCCCTCTCGCCGCCGGTCGCCAGCCGGGTCATGGACCGGATGCGGGGCGCGGCCGGGCCGAGCCTCACGGACCGGGAGCGGGACATCCTCGGCCAGCTCGGACGGGGCCTCGGCAACCGCGAGATCGCCCGGGCCCTGTTCATCAGCGAGGCGACGGTGAAGACGCACCTCGGCCGCATCTACGCGAAGCTCGGCGTCGACACGCGCGCGGGCGCGGTCGCGGTCGCCAAGGAGCGCCGACTGCTGCCCTAGGGCCTGTCTGACAGGCCCTGGAGGGTGTCCTGTCGATCAGGCCGGGCTCGCGCGGCCGCCCGCTGCTACTGTGCGCTACTGCCTGACCGCACGGTGTCATGCAAACGGTTCTCAGTGGGAGCGCACGTGAAGCTCGCGATCGTCGGCGGCGGACCCGCCGGCCTCTACCTCTCCATCCTGCTGAAGCGGCAGGACCCGGCCCACGACATCACCGTGTACGAGCGGAACCCCGCGGGCTCCACGTACGGCTGGGGCGTGACCTACTGGGCCGGGCTCCTCGACAAGCTGCGCGCGGGCGACCCCGAGTCCGCGGCGGCGGTCGCCGAGGCCTCCGTCACCTGGACCGACGGGGTCGCCATCGTCCGCGACGAGCGGACCGTCCACCGCGGCGACGCCGGCTTCGGCATCGGGCGGCGGCGGATGCTCGCGCTGCTCGCCGACCGGGCCGTGGAACTCGGCGTACGGGTCGAGTTCGAGCACGACATCCCCGGCGCGGACGCGCCCGAACTGGCCGGCGCGGACCTGGTCGTCGCCGCCGACGGCGTCCACAGCGTCCTCCGCGAGGCGCACGCCGGCCACTTCGGCAGCGAGTTCACCGGCGGCCGCAACCCGTACATCTGGCTCGGCACCACCAAGGTCTTCGACTCCTTCAGCTTCGCCTTCAAGGAGACCGAGCACGGCTGGATCTGGTGCTACGCCTACGGGTTCAGCGGCGAGCGCTCCACCTGTGTCGTCGAGTGCTCCCCCGAGACCTGGACGGGCCTCGGCCTCGACACGCGCGGCGAGGCCGACAGCCTGCGCCTCCTGGAGAAGCTGTTCCACGACCTCCTCGACGGCCACGAGCTCATCGGACGCGCGCAGACCGACGACACCGCCCGGTGGCTCACCTTCCGCACCCTCACCAACCGCGTCTGGCACCGCGGCAACCTCGTCCTCCTCGGCGACGCCGCCCACACCACCCACTACTCGATCGGCGCGGGCACCACCCTGGCCCTGGAGGACGCGCTCGCCCTCGCGGACGCCCTGCGCTCCTCCGCCGACCTCGACACGGCCCTCACCACGTACGGGAAGCGGCGCCGCGCCGAACTCGTCTCCGCGCAGAGCGCGGCCCGCTACAGCGCCCAGTGGTACGAGAACCTCCCCCGCTACATGGCCCTGGAGCCGGCCATGATGTTCGCGCTCCTCGGCCAGCGCCACTCGCCGCTGCTCCCCCACGTCCCGCCGCAGCTGTACTACCGGATCGACCGCGCCGCCGAACAGCTGGAGCCACTGCGCCGCCTCAAGCGCTGGCTGGGCCCCCGGGTCGCCCGCGCGGTCCACGGCCGCCGCTGAACCGGGGGACGCACAGGTCCGCGGCCGCTGGTCCCCCCTCCCGCCGCGCTCACACGTCCCTGCGGTGGACCGCGACGAGGGCCACCGCCACCGCGCCGAGCGACCAGAGCGCGTACACCGTCCACGCCCCGCCCGTCGTCCACGGGTGGTCGACCGGCACCGGCGAGTCCCCCACCTCCGTCAGCCGTTTCCACGCGCCCTGCGGCAGGGCGTGCAGAAAGGTCGCCGACCAGCGGCTGCGGCCGTCGACGAGCGCGGGCAGCAGGAGCAGGACACCGGTCAGGGCGACGATCGTCGTCGCCGTGTGCCGGAGCAGTGCCCCGAGGCCGAAGCCGACGAGCGCGCACACGGGCGCGAGCAGCGCGGAGGCGGCGACGGCCGCCGCCGCACCCGGGTAGCCGATCGACATGCCCACGTCCCGGCCGGACAGCACCGCCTGGGTGGCGGCGAAGGACACCCCGGCGACGAGAGCCCCGTACACGAGCATGACGCCCGCGAGGACCAGCGTCTTCGCCGCCGTCACGGCCCGCCGGTCGGGGACGGCGGCGAAGGTCGTACGGATCTGCCCGGTGCCGTACTCGCCGACGATCACGAGCGCGCCGACGGCACCGGTCGTGAGCATGAACACCATGGCCCCGCCGAGCGTGAAGGCGTCCCGCATCGCCCAGATGGGGACGAAGAGTTCGCGGATGCCCTCGGAGTAGTGCGGGTAGTTCCGGTGGTCGGCGAAGGCCGCGTTGAGGTTGATGCCGAGGACGGCGACCGCGCCGACGCCGAACGCCCAGGGCGTGGAGCGCAGCGACCACAGCTTCATCCACTCGCCGGCGAGGAGATCACGGAAGCGGGCGTTCACCGGTTTCCGCCCTTCTTCTGGTACTCGACGCTGTCGGCGGTCAGTTCCATGAACGCGTCCTCCAAGGACGAGCCCCGCGAGGCGAGTTCGGCGAGCGGGGTGCCGTGCCGGAAGGCGAGCACCCCGATCCGGTCCGCCGCCATCCCGGTCACGGTGAACGACCCGTCCCTCTCCTCCGGGGACTTCACGGCCGCCCCGGCGCGGACCAGGGCGTCGGCGAGACCCGGTCCCGCGGCCGCGTCGGCGGTCCGTACGGTCACACCGCGGCGGGTGCCGCGCGCGGCGAAGTCCGACAGGCTCTCGGCGGCGATCAGCCGGCCCCTGCCGATGACCACGAGGTCGTCGGCGGTGTGCTCCATCTCGCTCATCAGGTGGCTGGAGACGAACACCGTGCGCCCTTCGCCGGCGAGGCGCCGGAACAGCCCCCGCGCCCACAGCACACCCTCCGGGTCCAGGCCGTTGACCGGCTCGTCGAAGAGCAGCACGGGCGGGTCGCCGAGCAGGGCGGCGGCGATCCCGAGCCGCTGCTTCATGCCGAGGGAGTAGCCGCCGATCCGGCGGCGGGCCGCCTCGCCGAGACCCACCTCGTCGAGGACCTCGCCGACGCGGCGGCGCGGGATGCCGTTGGTGCGGGCGAGCGCGGCCAGATGCCCCTCGGCGGTCCGGCCGCCGTGCACGTCGTGCGCGTCGAGCAGCGCCCCGACGTGCCGAAGCCCCCGGGACAGCTCCCGGAACCGCAGCCCACCGACGGTCGCGCTCCCGGAGGTCGGCTCGTTGAGCCCGAGGATCAGTCGCAGGGTCGTGGACTTCCCGGCCCCGTTGGGCCCGAGAAACCCGGTCACCCGCCCGGCCCGGACGGTGAAGCTGAGCCGGTCGACGGCGAGCCGAGCACGACCGGCACGGACGCGGCCGGGCAGAGCCGTACCACCCGGCCTCCTTCCCTCCGCTCCGAAGGAGCCGCCTCGGCCATAACGTTTGGTCAATTCGTGGACTTCGATCACCCGGCCCACGCTGCCGGGACGGCACACCCCCCGGCATCGGCCCGCCGGTCACAAACCAGCAGGTGACGGTGGCCCGCGGGCGTACGCCCGGAGGCCGATGCCCGACCGTCCGTCCCGCGCCTACGCTCGGCGCATGCCCGCCACCACCGACCCGTCGACCACCGGCCCGTCACTCACCCGCCGACCGCCGACCGGCACCCCCGTGGCCACCCGGCCGTCCGGCGGGCGCGCCGCCCCGGTCCTGGCCTGGTGCGCGGCCGCCGCGCACCCCTTCGTCCTCTTCACGGGTGTGCAGGCGGGCCCGTACCGCTCCACGGAGCTGCGGCTCCTCCTCACCGCCGTCGGCGTGGGTCTGCTGCTGCCCCTCGTCCGGCGCAGGCCCGAGGTGGCTCTCGGGCTGCTCCTCGTCGGCCTGTTCGCCGCGTCGACGACCCGTCCGTCCGCCGACCTGCTCTATCTCCCGCTCCTCGCGGCCGACGCCTGCGTCGGGTGGCTGGCGGCCCACCGTCCGCTCAGGGCCGTGCTGCCCGCCGCCATGGTGACGCTCACCGTGCAGATCGGTTCGGCGCTGTACACGACCTCCGGCCAGGACGTCTTCGTCTCCACGGTCGTCGCCCTGACGCTCGCGCTGCTCACCGCCGGGCTGCTCGGTCATTCCTCCCGCGAGCGGCGCACGCACGTGGCGGAGCTGCGCGCCAGGACCGCGGCCGAGGCCGTCACCGCCGAACGGCTGCGGATCGCCCGCGAGCTGCACGACGTGATCGCGCACAGCATCGGCGTCATCGCCATCCAGGCGGGCGTCGGCCGCCGGGTCATCGAGACCCAGCCCGCCGAGGCCCGGAACGCGCTCGCCACCATCGAGACCACCAGCCGCGAGACCCTCGCCGGACTGCGCCGCACCCTGGGCACGCTGCGGGCCTCGGCCCACGACGCCCGGGGGCACGCGCCCGCCCCGCGAGAACCGGCGCCGGGTCTCGCGGACCTGGACCGCCTCACCGCGTCGACGGCGGACGCGGGCGTACGGGTCGAGGTGCGGCGCCTCGGGGACCCCGACCGGTCGCTTCCGCCGGAGGTCGACCTGGCCGCGTACCGGATCGTCCAGGAGTCGCTGACCAACGTCGTACGCCACGCGGGCGCGTCCACCTGCCGGGTGACCGTGGACCGGGGCGAGGACACGCTGCTGATCGAGATCACGGACGACGGCGACGGCAGCGGCAGCGGTGACGGCGACGGCCCTGGGAACTCCCCCGCCGGAACCGGCTACGGGTACGGGTACGGGTACGGGTACGGCATCCTCGGCATGAGCGAGCGGGCGGCACTCCTCGGCGGCCGCTTCTCCGCGGGCCCGCGCCCCGGCGGCGGCTTCCACGTGTCGGCCGAACTGCCGCTCGCGGTCCCGGTGCCCCGCCCGCTCCAGGAAGGAACCCCCGCCTCATGAGCGACCGGGTCCACGTCCTCCTCGTCGACGACCAGCCGCTGGTACGGGCGGGCCTGCGCGTCCTGATGGCGGACAGCCCCGACCTCGCCGTGGTCGGCGAGGCGGGCACGGGTGCCGAGGCGGTACGGCTCGCGCGCGACCTGCGGCCCGACGTGATCGTGATGGACGTGCGGATGCCCGGCATGGACGGCATCGAGGCCACCCGGATCGTCACGGCGGACCCCGAAGCGCCCCGGGTCCTCATCCTCACCACCTTCGACGACGACGAGTACGTGTACGGCGCGCTCCGCTCCGGGGCGAGCGGCTTCCTGGTCAAGGACATGGCCCTGGACGACATCCTCGCGGCGATCCGGGTGGTCGCCGCCGGGGACGCCCTGATCGCGCCGGGCGTGACCCGCCGCCTGATCGAGGAGTTCGCGGCCCGCCCCGAGCCCGGCCCCGCGGCTCTCCCGCCGCGCGCCCTCGCCGGGGTCACCGCGCGGGAGCGGGAGGTACTCGTCCTCGTCGGCCGCGGCCTGTCCAACGGCGAGATCGCGGAACGGCTCCACATCAGCGCCGCCACGGCGAAGGCGCATGTGGCGCGGCTCTTCACCAAGCTGGACGCCCGCGACCGGGTGCAGCTGGTGATCCTCGCGTACGAGGCGGGCCTGGCGCCGTGACACCATCGGTTCCGTGCTCGACATCGGCTACTCCCTCTCCCGTCGCTTCCCCGACCCGCCGCAGACCGACTACCGCCACGCGGACGTCCACGCCCTGCGTCACGACCTGTTCTGCGGGGACGTGTACCTCGCCGACACCAAGACGGACCGCGAGGTGTCCACAGCCTGGGGATGGGTGCCGGTGCTCGACTTCGCCTGGGCCCTGTGCGACATCGTCGAGCAGCTCGACCAGGACCCGCGCGGCAACCGCGCCTCCCAGCCGCAGTACGCGGAGCTCGACTTCACCGAGTCCTCGGACCGCATGCTCTTCGAGCGCCGCTTCGGCTGGGTGGACGTCGAGGCCGACTGGATGCCGGGCGACGAACCGCCGCTCACCTTCAACCACAAGGTGCTGCGCCGCGAGGCCCGCGACTTCCTGCACGACCTGATCGCCGACCTCACGGACATGCACGAGGGCCTCGCCGACAACCCGGCCATCTGGTCCCTCCAGGCCCGCTTCCCCCGCCTGCCGTAAGGGCGCGTCCGACGGAACCGGGCCCGAGCGGGCCACGGCGAGGCCCCGCACCGCACACGCCGCCCCCCGCCCCGGCCGATGCCCCGCCGGACAGACCCGAGGCCCCGCCCCACCCGTCACTCCCCCACCGTCACTCCTCCACCCGCACCCCCAGCCGCGCCGCGAGCACCGGCGCCAGGTCGAGGAGCTGCGCCGTCGAGATCACGGCCCCCGCCAGCGACTCGACCCCCCGCTCGATCTCCAGGCGCTGCACCCCCCGCAGGTCCACGTCCTTGAGCCGCGCCCCGGTGAAGTCGACCCCCGTCAGGACGCAGTCCACGAACTCCACCCGTTCGAGCACCGCGCCCCCGAAGTCCGGCTCGCTCAGCACGCACCCCTCGAACACGACGTCCTTCAGCTTCGCCGCCCGCAGGTTCAGATAGTCGCTCTTGCCTCCCCGCACCACGACTCTCTCCAGAACCGCCCCGTGCAGCTGCGTCCCGCCGAGCCGCGCGTCCACGACCTCCACGTCCCGCAGCTGCGCCCCCGCCAGGACCGTCCCCACCCCCCGTACGCCCGTCAGCACCGAGTCCAGGAACCGGGCCCCCGACAGCCGCGTCTCGTCGAGCCGGCAGTCGCTCAGCGCGCAGTCGAGGAACCGCGCCCCCTCCCCCGACTGCCCCGTCAGGTCGAGCCCCGCCAGTTCGAACCCGTCGTAGTCCCCGTCCGCCTCAAGCCCGCCCTCGTACGCCTCCAGAGGAGGAAGCCGCACCTCCGGCCGCCGCGCCCCCGCCACCGCCGCCTTCTTCGTCCCGTTCCGATTCCGCGTCGTCGCCATGACCCCCATCGTGACGTACGCCACTGACAACGCCCCCGATGTCACGAACAAGGCCCCGCCGCCCGTCGCACCTCAGCATCCGAGACGAGGGAGACGGACATGCGGAAGCTCACCATCATCGGCGGCGGCTTCGCCGGACTGACCGCGGCCATCACCGCCGCCGAAGCCGGCACCAGGGTCACCCTGCACGAGGCCCACCGGACTCCGGGCGGCCGCGCCCGCACGGCGGAGGGCCCGTACCGCACCAACGAGGGCCCGCACGCGATCTACAGCGGCGGCCCCCACTGGACCTGGCTCAAGCAGCGCGGTCTCCTCGGCCCGCTCGCCCCGCTGCCCGCCGCCGAGGGCCTCCGGTTCCGCTTCCACCGCGCCGGCGCCCTGCGCCGCACCCCGCCGCTCGGCATGCTGCGCCACTCCCTCCGTACCGCCGGAACGGCCCCCGTGGACGTCGACTTCCGCACCTGGGCCACCAGCGTCGCGGGCGAGCGGGTGGCGCGCGAGGCCGCTTCGTACGCCGGGGTCGCGCTCTTCCACCACGACCCCGGCGCGCTCTCCGCCCGCTTCGTGCAGGAACGGCTGCACCGGGCCGCCGCCCTGCCGCCCGAGGCCCACTACGTGCGGGGCGGCTGGGGACAGCTGATCGAGCGGATGCTCGACCGCGCCTGGGAGATGGGCGTACGGATCGAGATGTCGTCGCGCGTCGAAAGCCTCCCGGCCGGCGAGGGACCGGTGATCGTCGCCACCGCACTGCCCGCCGCCGCCCGGCTGCTCGGCGACCCGTCGCTGACCTGGGAGAGCGGCCGCACGGTCCTGCTCGACCTGGCGCTGCGCGGCCGGAAGGGGGACCCGTTCGTGATCTCCGACCTCGACGCGCCCGGCTGGATCGAGCGGTTCACGGCCCAGGACCCCTCGCTCGCCCCGGCCGGACAGCAGCTGATCCAGGCCCAGCTGCCCATCGCCCCGGGCGAGGGCAAGGCGGACGGCATCGCCCACGCCGAACGCCTCCTCGACCTCGGCTTCCCCGGCTGGCGCGAGCGGACGGTGTGGCGGCAGGAGGCCGTGTCCCAGGGACGTACGGGAGCGGTCGACCGGCCCGGCACGACCTGGCGCGACCGCCCGGCCGTCGACCGGGGCGACGGCGTGTATCTGGTGGGGGACCAGGTGGCGGCGCCGGGCGTGCTGTCGGAGGTGTCGTTCACGAGCGCGGTCGAGGCGGTGTCCCTGGCGCTGCGCGCGGAGCACCTCGGCCCCGGCCGCCACCCCCTTGACCTCAAGCGCGCTTGAGGTCAGAGGCTTTCCCCTGCACCACCACTCACGCTCCACCGACGACAGGGGAACCGTCATGCACGCCATCCGCCTCCACGCCTTCGGCCCCGCCGAGAACCTCACGTACGAGGAGACGCCCGACCCCGCACCGGGCCCCGGCCAGGTCCGCGTCCGGGTCGCGGCGGCCGGCGTGCACCTCCTCGACACCGCGCTCCGCCAGGGGATGACCGGCCCCTTCCCGGCGCCCGCCGCGCTCCCCACCATCCCCGGCCGCGAGGTCGCCGGCACCGTCGACGCCCTCGGCGAGGGCACCGACCCGGCGTGGCTCGGCCGCCGGGTCGTCGCCCACCTCGGCATGGCGCCCGGCGGATACGCCGAACTCGCCGTCACCGACGCCGCCCGCCTCCACGCCCTGCCCGACCACCTGGGCGAGGCGGAGGCCGTCGCCATGATCGGCACGGGCCGCACCACCCTGGGCATCCTTCAGTTCACCGCACTCGGCCCCGACTCGATCGCGATCGTCCCGGCCGCCGCCGGAGGCATCGGCACCCTGCTCGTGCAGTACGCCAAGAACGCCGGCGCCACCGTCATCGGCCTCGCCGGCGGCCCCGCGAAGGTCGCCCTCGTCCAGGCCAACGGCGCCGATCTCGCCGTCGACTACAAGGAACCCGACTGGGCCGAGAAGGTCCGCGCGTACCTGGGCGGACGCACCGCCACCGTCGTCTTCGACTCGGTCGGCGGCGACACCGGCCGCACCGCCGTCGGCCTCCTCGGCGAGGGCGGTCAGCACCTCGTCTTCGGCTGGTCCGGCGCGGGTCTCGACGCCGGCGCGCTCACGTACACACCGGAGGAGCTCGCCGCCCGCGGCATCACCTCGGAGTCCGTGCTCGGCCCCGTCATGATCCAGAAGGCGGGCGGCGACGTCCGCAACCTCGAACTCGCCGCCCTGGAGGCGGCGACCACCGGCACCCTCCGCCCGGCGGTCCACCGCTTCCCCCTCGCGGAGGCGGCGGCCGCCCACCGCGCCCTGGAGACCAGGGGCACGACGGGCAAGGTGGTCCTGGTGCCGTGATGCGTGACCCGCGGCGGGTCAGAAGGGGAGTCAGACCCCGACCACGTCCCAGGAGTGCGCCTTGAACTCCTTCAGGAAGTCGGGGTGGTCCTCCCACATCCGGGCGATGGAACGCAGCACGTCCCAGTTCTGTTCGAGCGCCTGGTCCACGACCTGCCGCAGCTCCGGCGCCGACTCCCGCTTCTCCACGAGGCCGTTGACGGCCGCCGCGGCCTGCACGGTGTAGCGCGTGGCACGCAGGGCCCGGGAGGTGTCGTCCATCCCGAACCCGTGGTCACTGCCGTTCGCCGGGTCGAAGAGCGGGGTCAGCCGCGCCTCGATGAAGGCGGTGATCCGCTGGAACCGCTGCTCGATATCCGTAGGCACGCGCGTACCCCTGTCCCTGTCCATGTCCGTATCCATGCGCCCTTCCTACACCCCGCCCCCGCCGAGCTCGGCCAGCGCCCCGTCCGTCAGGCGGTAGACCGTCCACTCGTCCTGCGGGCGGGCGCCGAGGGACTCGTAGAAGGCGATGGACGGCTCGTTCCAGTCGAGTACGGACCACTCCAGACGCTCGTAGCCCCGCTCCACGCAGATCCGGGCCAGTTCGCGCAGCAGCGCCTTGCCGTGACCGCCGCCCCGGGCCTCCGGACGGACGTACAGGTCCTCCAGGTAGATGCCGTGCACCCCGCGCCACGTCGAGAAGTTGAGGAACCAGAGCGCGAAGCCGACGGCCTCGCCGGTCTCGTCCGTGGCGAGGTGCGCGAAGGCGGCGGGCCGCTCGCCGAAGAGGGCCTCGTGGAGCTGCTCGGGGGTCGTACGGACCTCGTCGAGGGCCTTCTCGTACTCCGCGAGGTCGCGGATCAGGGCGTGGATGACGGGGACGTCGGCGGGAGTGGCTGTACGGATCATGGGCCCCAGCCTGCCGGGGAGGACCCCTTCCTGGGAAGCGAAATCCGCCGCACCGACCATCCCCTCCCCTGAGGCGGCCGGCTTCATGACCTGCCCTTCAGCAGGATCCGGACGACCGCCGTCCGCTCCTCGTCGAGAAGCTGCGTCTTCAGCGCGGCGGGAGTGCCGTCCGCGACCCCCAGCTCCCCGGGCACATGAACCATCCTCCGAGCCCAGGGGGCCGTATCCAGGGGAGCGAGGCCCCGGGTAACGTCCCGCCCACGCACCCGGAAGAGGGATACACATGAGTACGGTCAACGGCGGCATCTCGTTCTGGTACGCGCAGGACGGCGCTCCCGCTCCCCGCGAACCGCTCCCCGGCGACACCACCGCCGACGTCTGCGTCGTCGGCGGCGGCTACACCGGCCTGTGGACCGCCTACTACCTCAAGAAGGCCGTCCCCTTCCTCAACATCACCGTCCTGGAGGCGAAGTTCTGCGGGTACGGCGCCTCCGGGCGCAACGGCGGCTGGCTCTACAACGGCATCGCCGGACGCGACCGCTACGCGAAGCTGCACGGCCACGAGGCCGCCGTCCGCCTCCAGCAGGCCATGAACGCCACCGTCGGCGAGGTCGTCGACGTCTGCGAGCAGGAGAAGATAGACGCCGACATCCACCGGGGCGGCGTCCTCGAAGTGGCCCTCTCCCCCGCGCAGCTGGCCCGCCTGAAGGACTTCCACGCCACCGAGATCGCCTTCGGCGAGACCGACCGCGCCCTGTACGGGGCCCGCGAGACCTCCGACCGCATCCGCGTCACCGGCGCCGTCGGCTCCTCCTGGACCCCGCACGGCGCCCGCCTGCACCCCGTGAAGCTGGTCAAGGGCCTCGCGGCCGCGGTGGAGGCGCTCGGCGTCACGATCCACGAGTCGACGCCGGTCACCGAGATCAAGCCGAAGCACGCCGTCACCCCGTACGGCACGGTCCGCGCCCCGTACGTGCTGCGCTGCACCGAGGGCTTCACCGCCTCCCTCGCGGGCCAGCGCCGCACCTGGCTCCCCATGAACTCCTCGATGATCGCCACCGAGCCGCTTGACGACGCCCAGTGGGAGTCCATCGGCTGGGACGGCCGGGAGACCCTCGGCGACATGGCCCACGCGTACATGTACGCCCAGCGGACCGCCGACGGCCGGATTGCGCTCGGCGGCCGGGGGGTCCCGTACCGCTTCGGCTCGAAGACGGACAACGACGGCCGCACCCAGCCGCAGACGATCGACGCCCTCCGCGACATCCTGGTCCGCTTCTTCCCGCAGCTGGCGGGGGTACGGGTGGACCACGCCTGGTCCGGTGTCCTCGGCGTCCCGCGCGACTGGTGCGCCACGGTCACCCTGGACCGCTCGACGGGCCTCGGCTGGGCGGGCGGCTACGTCGGCTCGGGCGTCGCCACGGCCAACCTCGCGGCCCGCACCCTGCGCGACCTCATCAAGGAGGACTCGGGACAGTCGGGCCCCACCGACCTCACGGCCCTCCCATGGGTGAACCACAGGGTCCGCAAGTGGGAACCGGAGCCGCTGCGCTGGCTCGGGGTCCAGACGATGTACGCGGCGTTCAGGGGAGCGGACCACCGCGAGTCGACGGGCCACACGGCGGCGACGGACCGGGTGGCGGTCATGGCGAACCGCCTGAGCGGCCGCTGACGGGGGGCGGGGGAGGGCGCGAGACGCCCCCTCCCCCTTCCAGCCCCCTCCCGACTCACTCCACCTGGATGCCGAAGTCCCCGACGAGCTCCTCGAGCCCGCCCCGGTACCCCTTCCCGCCGAGGACGAAGTCCCAGTCGCCCCCGGCCCGCCGCCGGAAGGAGCCGAGGACGAGCGCGGTCTCGCCGGGCCGCCCGTCCGAGACGACGAGCCGGTCGAGTTCGCCACCGGAGTCGTCCCGCAGCCGGATGCCGGCGTCCGTGAACCCGCCCAGGTCGGCGTCGGGATTCACCTCGGGATCGACCGCGGCGACGAGCACCAGGCGGTCGGCGCTCGCGGGCAGGGCGTCGAACCCGACGCGTACCGCGGCCCGGTCGCCGGGCGCGGCGGAGACCATGGACACCGAACCGTCGGGTGTGGACGGGTTGTTGAAGAAGACGAACCACTCGTCGCCGAGGACGCGGTTGCCCGCGCAGACGAGCGCGCACACGTCGAGCGCGGCGGTGCCGGACCACACCATGCCGAGCAGGTTGAAGTCGGCGTCGGCCTCGACGGGGGTGTCCACGACGGCGGCCGGCGGCGTCCCGGGCCCCAACCGGCCCCGGAGGCCGTGCTGGTGGAGCAAGTCGACGAGCTCGGTCCCGGAGATGAGCGTCAGGGGCTTGCCGTTGGCGAAGGTGTACGAGCCGGGCCCGAACCTGGAGGTGGTGACGAGGACGCCCTTGTTCGCGCCGGCGCCTTGCACGGTCCCGAAGAGGTCGCGTACGGCCGACGGGGGAACGGTGTTCCGGTACCGCTTGACCTGGACGAGGATCGACCCGCCGCTGATGGGGTCGGGGTCGAGGGCTTCGACGTCCACGCCGCCGTCGTTGGACCGGACCGTGGTGACGGCCTGGAGCCCACGGGCCCGGAAGAGCTGGGCGACGAGCCCTTCGAAGGCGATGGGGTCCATGGCGAGCAGATCGGGCTCCTCGCCGTCGCCCTGCACGACGACGTCGGACCCCACCTGTTCGGGATTCATCAGCGGTGCGACGGCGACCCGCTCGTCGGGCTTGGCGGAGAGCCGTCCGGAGAGGGCGCCGGTCAGGCACTCGACGGCGGCGACGAGCTCCAGGTTGAGCCGGTCGAAGAGGCCCCGTTCGACGACGACGGAGGCCAGGCAGATCCGCGCCGCGAGGCCGGTGGCGGGATCGACGCCGTCGACGTAGCCGTTGAGGGCGACCCGCTCAAGGACACCGAAGCGGTCCGCCGCGAACAGCTCGCGCACGGCGAGCAGGACGCTCTGGGCGAGCACGTCGCGGTAGAGGGCCCGCCGCTGCGTGACGGGCCGGGGGACTTCCTTCTCCTGGTCGGTACTGGGCAGGTACTTGACGCCCTTGGCCTCGGGCACGACGTCGAAGCCGGGGAGACCCCAGTCGAGAACGAGCCCGCGGCCGCCGCGCTCGTAGGCGGCGGACACCTCGCGGGGAAATCCCTCGGGCCAGGCCGTGGAGGCGAAGAGGACGGCGGAGAAGTAGTCGACGACGGTCTCGGGCTCCCCGGCCCCGAGGGCTTCGACGGTCCCGGCGACACCACTGTTGTGGCTACGTATCTCGGCACGCCGAGCGGCGGCCCAGACGTCGTACTCCCGTCGGTACGCGGCCAGTTGGTCGACCCGTCGCGCCTCGGCGGCCTGGGCGGCGTACCAGTCCCGCTCGAACCGCGCTCGCGCGTCCCGCTCGGCCTGCGCCCGCCCGGAAGCCGTCCACGCCGACCCCTGCGGCTGGTAGAACCGCTGGTCGGGCATGGCGACGGGCGTACCGAGGGGCCCGGGCGAGAACGGCTCGACGTCCTCCTCGCGCCGCAGGGACTCCACACTGAAGGCGGGACCCCGGCACCCGGCCACGAGGAGCGACTCGAGCAGGGCGACCCGCTGATCGAGCTCGTGGGTCCGCCGCAAGGCGTCGGCTTCCCGCTGCTGCCGATAGGCGGCCCGCTGCTCCCGCTGTGTCCGGGCCACGTCCCGCTCATACGCCCGCTGCGCCCGCTCGGCATCCCGCCGCTGCCGCAGCACCGCCTGCTGCTGCCCCTCCCGCTGCCGCTGCGCCACCCGCTGCTGCTCGGCCCAGACCCCGATCAGCCCACCGGAACGCCGACTCATCCCCCACACCCCTCCCGCACAACACCCCAGTCACCCGAACCCCCGCTACGAACAAGTGTCCCGGACCGAACCACCCCAGAACACCGAAACCCAGGACTCCGCGAGGCCGTTCGGCGCGCATCGGCTCATGTCAGAAGCCGGGGCTGCCCTGGCACTGCTCGTACGGGCAGTCGTCGTCCCGCCGGTGCATCCGCCGAAGATCCTGCAGAGCGGCGACGGGGAACGGATGCAGCATCCACTTCTCCCGGTAGCCGTCCTCGCCATGAACCCCCAGTACGGCCTCGGCGGCTTCCATCACCACGTGCCCCAGTTACCGACCAGAGGTCATCAACGACTGCCTCGCCGGCTCCGGCCTGGCCCTGGACAGTTGACCGACGGTGCCAACCACATTGAGCGGCGCGGCTTCCGACCTTCTGAGGCTGCGACCGGGACGTCGAGGCGTGCATTGCCCATCAGTCAGGCGTTTAGCGTCGTCTGAAAACCCCTTGCTCCCCGCTCCGCCTCCTTGGTGGGATGCAGAGGCTTCGACGGCGGGAGGGAACGGCTTGACGGTGTTCGGGTGTGCGGGCTGCGGTGCGGTCCTGACGGCGGCGGTGTCGGAAGTGGCGTTGCCGATTCACCTGGCTGACACCCACTGGGAGAAGCTGCACCCGCCACTGCTGGTATCCGGGTCCTACGCCGTCGACCCCGCACCGTACGGGCCGCCATGGCGGCAGTGGGACGAGGTCGGGGCGTGCGAGGCAAGGGAGCGGGGGCGCTTCGCGCCGTTCGGCGCGCTGTCCGATGGGCCGTCGGACACCATCCTCCTCGCGCCCGGCGACATGCGTGGCACTGGGCTGATCCTCGAGCGGGCCGGGGGCTACTGCATGGGGATCGACGGGCGGGACGGGCCGAACCTTGCGTGCCTGGGCTGCGATCTGCCGGTCGGCACGAGGATGGACGACTGCGGGTGCTGGCAGGTCGTCCGGCTCATCCCGCAGGCGGTGGTGCGGCTGCCCGGGCCGCCGGAGCAGCCCGTCATGGAGTGGTCGGAGCTGCTGGCCACCGGCGCGCTGTGGCACCGGCTGAGCGAGTTCCGGGACATCCCGGCGGGCGTGGCTCTCGCCCAGGTGGTGGTGGCTGCCCGGGGCGAGCCGGTCGAGGTGGCGCCCGGGCCGGTCGCCGAGCTCCTCGGCCGTGTACTCGACGCGCTGCTGCCCGCCGGGGAAGGCGCGCAGCGACTGGACCTGGCGGGACCGGGGTTCGGCGAGCCGGCCGCCGACCTGGTGCTGGTGCCGGTCCATCCACAGACCGGAGAAATATGGCAGCCACGCACCGGGGCTGTGCCTGTGCCCATGGACGCCGCACTCTGGGCCGAACTCGCCTTCCCACCCCACCGGACCCGGCTGCCGGTGGTCGGAGGACTGCCGGCGGGTGTGGAGCGGGACGATCCGCTGCCGCCACACCGGTGGTACCCGTTCCGGCCGTCCACGGAAGCGTTCCGGTACACGCTCGCGCGGATGCCTGCCGTCGAGGAACCGTGGCTGCGGGCGATCTACGACCGAGGATGCTGACGCGTCAGAGGTAGTGCGGGCCCAGAGGTTGGATTCGACGTATACAGCGCAGCCAGGGACTGAGTCGCAGCTGGAACCAGGACGCCCTCTGATCACACATGGCTGACCGACATCACACATTCAACTTCAGTAGCCGTCTTTGGGATGCGCGTATGGGCCGCAGTCGACAGCGCTCGTCGCTACGCGTGCCATGTGACGGTTACCGTGCTTGAAGGCCTGCTTCTGCTGCCCATCAACCCGAGCCGTCAGGCGTGCGGACGGCGGCCGGGCTGGAGCGGGGCGCAGACAGGAGCGCAGGCCCGGACGCCGGGCCGCGCGCGCCGCGGCGGGTGCCTTGACGAGGCAGAGACACCTGTGACAACTCCAGGGCTCTGTGGGCCTATGGGCTCTGCCACTGATCTTGCGATGGTGAGACGCCTACGGGATGTACGAGCTACGGCTTAGGGTCAGGGCCATGGAGTCCACGACCCCGCCCCCCATACCGACCCAGACCCTCCGCAGGCCGGGGCAGAGCATAGTTTTGTTCACGGCGGGGAGTGTTTTTGCGCTGCTGAGCGCCGGGATACTGATCAGCGGGGAGGTCGCCGCCGATCCTGTAGGCGTGGTCATCTACACCGTGCTTCTCGCAGGCGGTGTCTGGATGGCGTTCCGCAGCTGTGTCATGGGAGTGCGGCTCGACTCCACGGGTCTCACCGAACGTGGCCTGGGACGCTCGAAAGTCGTTCCGTGGTGCGTCATCAGCTCGGTCGACACCGGTGACGGCCCTGGCTTGGCCCCGGCTGGGGCTCCCAAATTGATCCTCAAGAACGATGAGCACCTAGGACTCGGCGCCCTCGCCTCGTACTCCAGTCGTGCGGTCGACGCCGACTTCGCTTTGATCAAGTCCCTGCACACCAGCCACGTCGCCCGCTGCCCCAACTGCGCGTGATTCCCGCCCCGGGGTCGTCGGCTCGCAGGCGTCTCGTCGTGGTCGGTGCGCAAAGATCCCTGGCAGCCGCCGGATGGCGTGCGTGAGCCGGTTCGGTGGCAGAGCGGGGAGAGAAGCCCATGAACCGCCCGGCGCCTTGGATCCGGGATGTGCTCTCTGAGCCGGTGAGTGCCTGACGCGCTGGCGCCCGGCACCAGAGGAAGCCCTGATCCTCCTCGACCTCTCCGCCCACCACTGCCACCTGTCCTCCATGGACGACGCCGCCTACCTCGACCACCGGTCCTTCGTGCGCGTCAGCGAGGCGCTCGGCCTCCGGCTCATCCGCCTTCGCGATGCCCGGCACGGCGGCGCCACGCTCCTCACCACCTCCGACGTCCCGCCCCGCGTCGCGCTTGGAGATCCTCGGCCCAGTCGATGACGGCGCTCTCTGTCGTAGGTGCCTGACAGGATCCCGAACGTGATAGCCATCGAAGATCTCGTTCCCCGCGTAGCGGCGAAGGCCAAGGCCACGTCTACGGCCTTGCCTCCCGCCGCCACTGCCGAGGAGGTTGCCGAGGCGGAGGTAGTTCTCGGCTTCGCCCTCCCGCCCCTGCTGGCGAGCCTGTACCGGGAGGTGGCCAACGGTGGCTACGGCCCCGATTACCAGCTTCTTCCGCTGGTCGGGCCAGGGCGTACGGCGCTGAGCGAGTACCAGTCCGAACGATCCGCCTCGGCCGAGGACGAGGCACCGTACTGGCCGGCGGGTGTGCTGCCGATCCTCGACTGGGGCTGCGCCATGTACGCCGCGGTGGACTGCCTCAGCGAGACCGCCACGGTCCTCCTCTTCGACCCGAACGCCATGACGGACGACGGAGCCGCCGCCTGGTTCGTCGACGCCGGGAGTCTGGTCGAGTGGCTCGAAACCTGGCTCGCAGGAACAGGCTGGTACCGGGAGGACGCCGACGAGTACGAAGACGTGGCAGAGCCGACCCCGTGGGAAATGGCCGCCTCCCGGATCGCAGAGTGAACGAACCGCGGGCTGGCCGCTGAGCTCAGTCGGTGCAGCGGCGCCTCACATGACGGCGTCCAAGGCCCGACCGTCCCTGACCACCCCCGTTGATGTCACCCGTAGATGTCAAAGACCCCCAACCATGATCGGTTGGGGGTCTTCGACGTTCCTACCTGGAGCCCCCTGTCGGGTTCGAACCGACGACCCCCGCTTTACAAGAGCGGTGCTCTGGCCAGCTGAGCTAAGGAGGCAGCGAGTGCAGTGTATCCAACGCCGTCCCGGTGGCGGTCGGAAATCTCGTGGGCCTCGGACTGCTGACAGATCCCGCATCGCCAGGTAGCGTCGCCTGGAGTTCACCTCGGTGGACTAGACCTCCATCCTTCCTTTACTCGGATCGTCCGGCACGTTCCTGCCGGTGAAGGGACACATCACCATGGCTTCCGTCACTTTCGACAAGGCGACCCGGGTGTACCCCGGTGCCACCAAGCCCTCCGTCGACCAGCTCGACATCGAGATCGCCGACGGCGAGTTCCTCGTCCTCGTCGGGCCCTCCGGCTGTGGCAAGTCGACCTCCCTGCGCATGCTCGCGGGTCTCGAGGACGTCAACGCCGGCTCCATCCGCATCGGTGACCGCGACGTCACGCACCTGCCGCCCAAGGACCGGGACATCGCCATGGTGTTCCAGAACTACGCGCTGTACCCGCACATGAGCGTCGCCGACAACATGGGCTTCGCGCTCAAGATCGCCGGCGTCAACAAGTCGGAGATCCGCACCAAGGTCGAAGAGGCCGCGAAGATCCTCGACCTCACCGAGTACCTGGACCGGAAGCCGAAGGCGCTCTCCGGTGGTCAGCGTCAGCGTGTGGCCATGGGCCGTGCCATCGTGCGTGAGCCGCAGGTCTTCCTCATGGACGAGCCGCTGTCGAACCTCGACGCCAAGCTGCGTGTGTCCACCCGTACGCAGATCGCCGGTCTGCAGCGCCGTCTCGGCATCACGACCGTGTACGTCACGCACGACCAGACCGAGGCCCTCACCATGGGCGACCGCGTCGCGGTCCTCAAGGACGGTCTGCTCCAGCAGGTCGACTCGCCGCGCAACATGTACGACCGGCCCGCCAACCTCTTCGTCGCCGGCTTCATCGGCTCCCCGGCCATGAACCTGATCGAGGTCCCGATCGTCGACGGCGGCGTGAAGTTCGGCAACAGCATCGTCCCCGTCTCCCGCGAGGCGATCGCCGCCGCGTCCGCCAAGGGCGACACCACCGTCACCGTCGGCGTCCGCCCCGAGCACTTCGACGTGCAGGGCCCCACCGGCAAGGACGGCCTCGCCGTCACCGTCAACGTCGTCGAGGAGCTCGGCTCCGACGGCTTCGTGTACGGCTCCACCCGCGTCGGCGGCGAGGACAAGGACCTGGTCGTCCGCGTCGGCGGCCGTGACGTCCCGGCCAAGGGCACCACGCTGCACGTCGTGCCGCGCGCCGACGAGCTCCACGTCTTCTCGACCTCCACGGGCGCGCGCCTCAGCGACTGACCCGTCGGTCTCGACGACCTCTTCCCGGCCCCGTGTCCCCCGTGGACACGGGGCCGTTGGTTCATGTGGCGGCCGCCGGGTGGTTTACCCGGCGAAACCCCGACAAGTCCCGGCGTTCAGGGCCCGTCGCCACCTCCGGCGTCAACACGGGATTCGAAAAGCCGCGTCGAACCATCCCCCGTGAGGGTGACTAAATGTCGCCATATCACTACTGGCCGCTACGCTCGCCTGCGTGACGCACACTGCCCGCCGAATCGGCCGCTCTCTCGCCCTCGTCCTGCCCGTCGTCCTGGTGCTCTCGGGAACGCTCGCGGTGTCCGCCGTTCCGTGGGCCGGCAAGGACGCCGGAACCCAGCTCACGGCGGCCTCCTCCGAGGTCTCCGTCCGCGCCAAGTCCCGTGCCCCGCAGGACGTCCTGCGGGACCAGCTCCTCGCCGAGCTCCAGGAGAAGGACCCCGGCACGGCCCTCACCCACCTCCAGCGCGAGGTGGAGAACCGTCCCTCCCTCGCCAAGCACTGCATGTCCATCGCCCGCTCCCTCGGCCGCGCCGCCGTCGAGCAGTACGGCCCGACCCGGGCCCAGTCCTTCTCCCGGCCGGTCTGCGACACCTCGTACGCGACCGGCGTGATGCGGGCGAGCTGAACAGCCGGACACTGAGCGCCGTCGCGCGTCCGGACCTCTGCCGTACGGGGCGCCTATCGTTCCCCGTATGCACACCACTCCGACGCAGGCCGTGGTCCTGGCGGGCGGCCAGGGCTCACGGCTCCGCCCGTACACCGACGACCGCCCCAAGCCGATGGTCGAGATCCCGGGAACCGGGACCCCGATCATCGGCCATCAGCTTTCCTGGCTGGCCGCCGAGGGCGTGACCGACGCCGTCGTGTCCTGCGGCCATCTCGCCGAGGTGCTCCAGGAGTGGCTGGACAGTGCCGACCTGCCCCTCAAGGTGACGACGGTCGTGGAGACCGAGCCACTGGGCCGCGGCGGCGGCCTGAAGTACGCCGCCGCGCGCCTGCCCGCGCCGGACCAGCCCTGGTACGCCACCAACGGCGACATCTGGACCCGTTTCTCGCTGCGCGAGATGGCCGCCTTCCACGCGGAGCGCGACGCCCTCGCCACGCTGGCCCTGGCCCGTCCCCGCATCCCGTGGGGCGCCGTCGAGACCGACACCTTCGGGCACATCACCGACTTCATCGAGTCCCCGCCGTCACCGTTCCTGATCAACGCCGGCGTGTACGTCTTCTCCGCGGCCTTCACGGAGCTCCTCCCCGACCTGGGCGACCACGAGCGGACCACGTTCCCCCGGCTCGCCCGAGAGCGGCGTCTGGCGGGCTTCCCGCTCCCCCAGGGCGCGTACTGGAGAGCCATCGACACCGCCAAGGACCTGACGGAGGCCGCGAAGGAGCTGGCCGGCCAGCGGGGCTAGGCCTGTCAGACAGGCCCTAGGGCAACGGAAAGGGCGGCACCGCGTGAAGCGGTGCCGCCCTTTCCGTATCGCGTACGGGCCTTGTCAGCCCAGCAGGCCGCCGATCGGGTTCCTCGCACCGCCCGACGTCGAGCTGCTCTCGGACGGGGTCCCCGTCGAGCCGGTCGAGCCGCCGGTGGAGCCGCCGCTCGTCGTGCCGCCGGTGGTGGTCGGGGTGTCGCTGGTGGTCGGCGGGGGCTCCGGCTCGGAGCGCGTGGGCGTACGGCTGCCGGTGCCGGCGCCCTGGGTGGCGGTCGGGCGCTGCTCCTGGGTGCGGGGGGCCTCCGGGGTCGTCTCGGTGGGCCGGCTCGCCTCCTGGGTCTCCTCGCGCTCGGCCGGGGCCTCGCTGGTCGCGGTCGGCTCGGGCGCGGTGGACCCGGCCTCGGAGGGAGTGCGGCGCGTCGGCTCCGTGGGGAGGGGCCGTCCCGGCAGGTGGTTGATCGGGTCGTCGTTGGGGCCGGGGACCGTGATCATCTCGGTGGAGCGGACGGCGCCGCCGAGCACGGAGCCGATGAGGAGGGTGAGGCCGACGACGAAGGAGGCGAGGAGGGTGCTGCGGCGCATGACGCGGCGTCGGAGATCCCAGAGGTCGGCGCGCGGGCCGAGGGTGCGCCAGGCCTCTCCGGCGAGGCGGCCGTCGAGGGAGTAGACGGGCGCTCCGGCGATGATCAGCGGGGACCAGGCGGCCAGGTAGATGATGTCGGCCGAGTCGTAGACCGGGACGGTCTTCCAGCTGACGGTCAGGAGCAGCGCGGCCGAGAGCAGGGCGCCGACGACGGCGGCGGCCCGCTGCCAGAGTCCGAGGACGGTGAGGACACCGACGACGACCTGGAGGAAGGCGATGGTGAGTCCGGCGCCGACGGGGTGCTGGAGGGCGAAGTCGCGGAGGGGTTCGGCGAGGCCCCAGGGGTGGAGGGAGTTGAGCCACTTCACCATGGAGCCGCGCTCGCCGCCGTCGAAGTAGACGGGGTCGCAGAGCTTGCCCATGCCCGCGTAGACGGAGATGAGGCCGAGGAAGACGCGGAGCGGGAGAAGGACGACGCCGAGGTTCATCCGGCGGCCGGGATAGTAGGCGTGCCGGACGGCGGCGTCCTGCCCGTGGCGCTGCGCGGGCCGGTCGTGCGCGGCGTCGTCCTCGTACGGTTCGGGTCCGTCCGTCTCGGGCCGGAGCTCGTACAGCTCGTCGTACGCGCCCTCGGCGCGGCGCATCGGCGGCAGCAGCGGCGGCGCGGAGCCGGCGGGCACCACCGGGGTGGGCCTGGTGTCGTCGATGCGCGGGATGGCCTGGGTGGCGCCCGCGTCGAGTCCGGGGTGGCCGATGCCGGGCTCCAGGGTGGAGACGGAGGACTCGCGGACGGCCTGGAGGAGGCCGGTCGCGCCCGGTGAGGACTTTCCGGTCCATACGACGGGACGGCGGCGCGGGCCGCCCGCTCCGGCCCCGGCCCCGGAGAGGGCTGCGGTGCGGGCGCCGGCGCCGAACTTCGGCTGCGGGGCGGGCGCGAGCCGCACACGGAAGCTGGCGTGGTTCACGATCACCTGGGCGGGATCGGAATCCACCTTGACCATGCTCAACGCGGGCTGATCGTCGAACCCCGGCCGGGGCGTTCTGGTGTCCACACTCATCTAACCGAGTGATCTGGGTTTAGGACACTGCCTTGACGGCTCGCAAATGTCCGAGACCCGTCAAGATCACGCCATGGCCGGGGCCGGGGGTACTACAGCGACGTGCCCATCCGGCGGCGGGCCGCCTCGTAGAGCACGACACCGGCGGCGACACCGGCGTTGAGCGACTCGGCGCCGCCCGGCATCGGGATGCGGACGAGGAAGTCGCAGGTCTCGCCGACGAGCCGGGAGAGACCCTTGCCCTCGGAGCCGACGACGATGACGACAGGACCGGACAGCGCCTCGAGCTCGTGGACCTCGTGGTCGCCGTCGGCGGCGAGGCCGACGACCGCGAGACCGGCCTTCTGGTACGCCTCCAGGCAGCGCGTCAGGTTGGTGGCGCGGGCGACCGGCGTACGGGCGGCGGTGCCGGCCGAGGTCTTCCAGGCACCGGCCGTCATACCGGCGGCGCGGCGCTCGGGGACGACGACGCCGTGGCCGCCGAAGGCCGCGACGGAGCGGACGACGGCGCCGAGGTTCCGCGGGTCGGTGATGCCGTCGAGGGCGACGATCAGCGGTTCCTCGTGGTGGTCGTAGGCCGTCGCGGCGAGGTCCTCGGGGTGCGCGTACTCGTACGGCGGGACCTGGAGGACGAGACCCTGGTGGTTCAGGTTGTTCGTCATCCGGTCGAGCTCGGGGCGCGGCGCCTCCATGATGTGGATGTTGCCGCGGCCGGTGGCGAGGTTCAGGGCCTCGCGCACGCGCTCGTCGTTGTCGATGAACTGCTGCACGTAGAGGGTCGAGGCGGGCACGCCGTCGCGCAGGGCCTCGAAGACCGGGTTGCGGCCGACGACCATCTCGGACTGGCCCTTGCCGCCGCGGCGGACGACGGGCTTGCGCTTGGCCACGTTCCGGGCCATCGCGTTGGAGACGCGGAACGCCTTGTGGCCCTTGCGGTTCTCGGCCTTGGGCGTCGGACCCTTGCCTTCGAGGCCCTTGCGCCGCTGGCCACCGCTGCCGATCGTCGCACCCTTCTTGTTGGACGTGCGACGGTTCCTGCGCTGGCTGTTCCCGGCCATGACTACTCTCATCCTCGGTATTGCGTACGCAGGCCTCATCGGCACACGTACAAGGTCTGTAACTGAAGTGTGCCGCCCGGAGCCCCGAGCGGCACGTCTTCTAACGGTTGCCCAGCGTCCAGCGGGGGCCGTCGGGGCTGTCCTCGATGGTGAGTCCGGACTGGTTGAGCTGGTCGCGGATCGCGTCCGCGGTCGCCCAGTCCTTGCGCTCGCGGGCCGACTCGCGCTGCTGGAGCACGAGCCGTACGAGGGTGTCGACGGCGCCGTGGAGCTCTTCGCCGCCACCGGTCTCCTCGGCCCAGTGCGGGTCGAGCGGGTCCAGGCCGAGGACGCCGAGCATGGCCCGGACCTCGGCGAGGCGGGCGATGGCCTCGTCCTTGTCGTCCGCGGCGAGGGCGCTGTTGCCCTGGCGGACGGTGGTGTGGATGATCGCGAGCGCGTGCGGCACGCCCAGGTCGTCGTCCATCGCCTCGGCGAAGGCCGGCGGCACTTCGGCGGCGGGGGCGACCGCCGTCCCGGCCTTCTCCGTGGCGCGCTGGACGAAGCCCTCGATGCGGGCGAACGCCGACTCGGCCTCGCGCAGGGACTCCTCGCTGTACTCGATCATCGAGCGGTAGTGAGGGGTGCCCAGGTAGTAGCGGAGGACGATGGGCCGCCAGTTCTTCACCATCTCGGACACCAGCACGCTGTTGCCGAGCGACTTCGACATCTTCTCGCCGCTCATGGTGACCCAGGCGTTGTGCACCCAGTACGAGGCGAAGTCGTCGCCGAAGGCCTTGGCCTGGGCGATCTCGTTCTCGTGGTGCGGGAAGATCAGGTCGAGGCCGCCGCCGTGGATGTCGAAGGCGGAGCCGAGGTACTTGTGGGCCATGGCCGAGCACTCCAGGTGCCAGCCGGGGCGGCCGCGGCCCCACGGGGTCTCCCAGTCGGGCTCGCCCGGCTTGGTCGCCTTCCACATCGCGAAGTCGCGCGGGTCGCGCTTGCCGGTGATGCCGTCCTCGGAGGGCTGGCGGAGGTCGTCGATGTCCTGGTTGGACAGCTCCAGGTACCCCGGGAAGGAGCGCACGTCGAAGTAGACGCTGCCGTCCGCCTCGTAGGCGTGGCCGCGCTCGATCAGAGCCCGCATCATCTCGATCATCTCGGGGACGTGACCGGTGGCGCGGGGCTCGTAGGTCGGCGGGAGGCAGCCGAGGGCGTCGTAGCCGTCGTTGAAGGCGCGCTCGTTCTCGTAACCGATGGACCACCAGGGGCGGCCCTGGTCCGCGCCCTTCGCGATGATCTTGTCGTCGATGTCGGTGACGTTGCGGATGAACGTGACGTCGTAGCCGCGGTACGCGAACCAGCGGCGCATGATGTCGAAGTTCAGCCCCGACCGGATGTGGCCGATGTGCGGGGCCGCCTGCACGGTGGCACCACAGAGGTAGATCGAGACGCAGCCCGGCGTGAGCGGGGTGAAGTCACGGATCTGCCGGGCGCTGGTGTCGTACAGGCGAATGGTCACCACTCCAGGGTAGTGGGCGTGTGGTAGTGCCCCGCGACCTGTTCAGCTATCGCGGGGCACGTTTTTCACGGCCTCCGCGGCGATACGGGGTAGACGAGCGCCGTCGCGAGCGCCGCGAGGCCCTCGGCGCGGCCCGTGAGGCCGAGTCCGTCCGTCGTGGTGCCGGAGACGGAGACCGGGGCGCCGGCCGCCTCGCTCAGTGCCTTCTGCGCCTCGTCGCGCCGCTTGCCGACCTTGGGGCGGACGCCGACGACCTGGACGGCGATGTTGCCGATCTCGTACCCCTCGGCGCGGACGATCCGGGCGGCCTCGGCGAGCAGCGTGACGCCGGAGGCGCCGGACCACTCGGGGCGCGAGGTGCCGAAGTGGGCGCCGAGGTCGCCGATGCCGGCGGCGGAGAACAGCGCGTCACAGGCCGCGTGGGCGGCGACGTCACCGTCGGAGTGCCCGGCGAGGCCGTACTCCTCACCGTCCCAGAGGAGACCCGCGCACCAGAGTTCGCGGCCCTTCTCGAAGGCGTGGACGTCGGTGCCGATGCCGACGAGCGGGATCGGGGGGAGGTCAGAAGCCATCGTTGGCCCTCCTGCGGGCGAGTACGGCCTCGGCGAGGACGAGGTCGAGGGGGCGGGTCACCTTGAAGGCCTCTTCGTGGCCGGGCACGACGACGACGGGCGCGCCGAGCCGCTCGACCATGCCGGCGTCGTCGGTGGCGCCCTCGCCGGTGAGGGCGATGGTGGCGTGGGCGTTGACCAGGGTGTCGTGGTCGAAGCCCTGCGGGGTCTGGACGGCGCGGAGCCGGGCCCGGACGGGGGTGGCGACGACCTGCTCGGGGTCGCCCGGCCTCCCAGCCGGTTCGACCTCCTTGACGGTGTCGGCGAGGGGCAGCGCGGGGACGACGGCCACGGCCCCGTCCCGTACGGCCTCGATGACGGCGTCCACGGTGTCGACGGGCACGAGCGGGCGGGCCGCGTCGTGGACGAGGACGGTGGTGACGCCTTCGGGGAGCGCTTCGAGCCCGAGGCGTACGGACTCCTGGCGGGTCTCGCCACCGGGCACGACGAGGTAGTCGGTGCGCTCGGGGAGGGCGTGGGCGTCGAGGAGGTTCTTGACCTCGGCGGCGCCGTCGGGGGGTGCGACCACGACGACGAGCGAGACCGCGCGGGAGGCGGCCATCGCGCGGACGGCGTGGATCAGCATGGGCGTGCCGTTCAGCGCGCGCAGCGCCTTGGGGGCGCCCGGCCCGAGGCGTACGCCCCGGCCGGCCGCCGGGATCACCACGGCGGTACGAGGAGGACGCGCTTCGTCTGACATCGGTTGCACTCCGGCAGGTTTGTTTCCGCGGCCGACATGGGTATGGCCTCAACCGTGCCGGACGCTCCGCCTTGACCGGGCCCTTTCCGTGACGACGGTCGAGGCGTGCCGCCCGAGCACAGGGGTTCGGACGTTACAGGGGGTGCGGTTTCTTTCTCGGTGATACGCGCATGTGACCGGTCACCCTGTGCGTACGGCCACGCGTACGCTCCGCAGGCGTACGCGAACATGCCGCAGCGCCCGGCGGCAGCACTGTGTGGATCACAGCACGCCAACGGGCACCGCGGCATCGCTTCACTTGGGAACGCGCTCGGATGTCGTCAGAGCACGCTCAGGACGCGAGGACCTCGTCGAGGAGAGCCTCGGCCTTGTCCTCGTTCGTGTTCTCCGCGAGGGCCAGCTCGCTGACCAGGATCTGCCGTGCCTTGGCGAGCATGCGCTTCTCACCTGCGGAGAGACCCCGCTCGCGCTCGCGCCGCCACAGGTCGCGGACTACTTCGGCGACCTTGATGACATCGCCGGAGGCGAGCTTCTCGAGATTTGCCTTGTAGCGCCGGGACCAGTTCGTCGGCTCTTCGGCGTACGGCGCGCGCAGCACCTCGAAGACCCGGTCCAGTCCATCCTGACCGACCACGTCGCGAACACCGACGAACTCCGCATTGTCCGCCGGTACACGCACTGTCAGGTCGCCCTGCGCGACCTTGAGCACCAAGTAGGTCTTGTCCACGCCTTTGATCTGGCGAGTTTCGATGGCCTCGATCAGCGCGGCCCCGTGATGGGGATAGACCACGGTGTCGCCAACCTTGAACGTCATGTGACAGGTACCCCTTCCGTGGCTATCCAGGGTAACACGGATACGGCTTCTTCTGAATGGCGTTTTCGCAGGTCAGGGCATATCTCGGGGCTTGACAACAGCGACAGGGACGTGCTGCGGAGGGCTTCCGGAAGGCGGTATTCGCAGGTCGGAGTGGTTGTGCGGACGGAGAGAAACGCGCACGTTACACCTACCCGGGCCCCCTCCAGAGAGGGACGATGACCCGATTTGTCGGGTTCGAAGCGGCCTCCTTCGTCTACTCCGTTCGAGGATCGTTCACCCGTACGGATGCATCACGGGGTGATTCCGTAATTGATCAGCCGACACGGGTGCGGGATTTTTCGGAGGTACGGCTCCGGGGAATGCGGGGCGGCCCTCGAATTGATCAAGGCGGTTATGTGAACAACGGGTCAATGGGTCGTGATCCGGCCACACCGGCCGACTCGCGGGGAGCCGGCGCCGGGGCCGCTCCCGACCGCCCGCGGCGGCACCCGGGGGCGGCCGCGGCCGGTTAGGGGCGGGTCGGGTGCGGGACGGAGAGTGCGGCTCGGTAACCTAAGCGCGCTGACGCACCTTTAGTTAACCCTCGGCTCCGAAGCTGTCCGTAGCTCCGAAGCCTGTCCGAGCCTGATCCGAACGTCCTAGGAGATGCCGCCGCCGTGAGCCGCAGCCTTCGACGCGGCGCCCTCGCCGCCACCGCCATCGTGTTCTCCATCGCCACGCTGTCCGCCTGTGGGGCGGGCAACGACGCGCAGACGCTCGGTGTCCGGCCGGACAACGCCGCCGTCACGGTGGACGACGTCAAGATCCAGAACGCGCTCGTCATCACCCAGCCCGAGGCCGCCTCCAAGGGCCCGGCCGTCGTCTCCGCCACCGTCTTCAACAACGGGGACGCGCCGCAGACCCTGGAGGCCATCAGCCTGCCGGGCAGCAACGCCACCGTGAAGCTGAAGGCGGCCCAGGGCACCGGCCCGATCACCGTCCCGGCCAACGGCTCCGTCGTCATCGGCGGCGCGGGCAACGCCTCCGCCGTCATCGAGAACGGCAACGAGGCCACCCGCGACGGCGACGCCCAGAAGGTCACGTTCAAGCTCAGCAAGACCGGCGACGTGAGCCTGAGCGCCTTCGTCGTCCCGGCGACCAGCTACTTCAAGGGCTTCGGCCCCGAGGTCGTCCCCGCTCCCCCGGGCTCCTCGCCCACCGCCTCCGCGACGCCCTCGGGCGAGGCGGAGCACGGCGCGGAGCACGGCGCCGAGCCCTCGGGCGACGCGAGCCACGCGGCCGGTCACTGACGCGAGCAGAGCGGTACGTGCGAAGGGGCGCCCCCGGCCGGGGGCGCCCCTTCGACGTATGACTCCGGACCTGTTTACGGCTCGAACTTGTAGCCCAGGCCGCGGACCGTCACCAGGTAGCGCGGCGCGCCCGGGTCCGGTTCGATCTTCGCTCGCAGGCGCTTCACGTGGACGTCGAGGGTCTTGGTGTCGCCGACGTAGTCCGCGCCCCACACCCGGTCGATCAGCTGCATGCGGGTCAGGACACGGCCCGCGTTGCGCAGCAGCATCTCCAGGAGGTCGAACTCCTTCAGCGGCAGGTCGACCTTGCCGCCCGAGACCGTCACCACGTGGCGGTCGACGTCCATACGGACCGGGCCGGCCTCCAGGGCCGCCGGGGTGACCTCCTCCGGCTCGCCGCGGCGGCGCAGGACCGCGCGGATGCGGGCGACCAGCTCCCGCGAGGAGAAGGGCTTCGTCACGTAGTCGTCGGCTCCTATTTCCAGGCCGACGACCTTGTCGATCTCGCTGTCCTTGGCGGTCACCATGATCACCGGGACGTTCGAGCGGCCGCGCAGCTGCCGGCACACCTCAGTACCGGGCAGCCCGGGAAGCATCAGGTCGAGGAGGACGAGGTCGGCCCCGTTGCGCTCGAACTCGTCGAGACCGTCGGGCCCGGTCGCCGCTACGGCGACTTCGAAGCCCTCCTTGCGAAGCATGTACGACAGGGCGTCGCTGAAGGATTCCTCATCCTCGACGACGAGCACTCGGGTCACGGAAGGACCTCCGGGGCAGGAAGCGGTTCGGTCATGAGATCAGGGGTGGGGGAAGAGGCGGACCGGCGGTCCCGTGCGGCGCCCGCCTCGGGCAGCCGCAGGGTGAAGGTGGAGCCCTGACCCTCGGTGCTCCAGACGGTGACCTCGCCGCCGTGCGAGGCGGCCACGTGCTTGACGATGGCCAGGCCGAGCCCCGTACCGCCGGTGGCACGGGAGCGGGCGGGGTCGACGCGGTAGAAGCGCTCGAAGACGCGCTCCTTGTCCTTGTCGGGGATGCCGATGCCCTGGTCGGTGACGGCTATCTCGATCAGGTCGCCGGCGGGTGCGGCGACGCGGCGGGCGGCGATGCCCACCCGCGTACGGGCCGGTGAGTAGTTGACCGCGTTCTCGACGAGGTTGCCGAGGGCGGCGGCGAGCTGGCCGCGGCTCCCCCAGACCCGCAGGTCGGCCTCGCCTCCCGAGACCATGGTGATCTGCTTGGTGGAGGCGGTGTGCCGGGAGCGGTCGATCGCCTCGGCGACGAGTTCGTCCACGGACACGGGCTCGGAGTCCTCCAGCGGGTCGTCGTTCTGCACGCGGGAGAGGTCGATGAGCTCCTGTACGAGGTTGGTGAGGCGGGTGGCCTCTATCTGCATGCGGCCGGCGAAGCGGGTGACCGCCTCGGGGTCGTCCGAGGCGTCCATGACCGCCTCGGAGAGCAGGGACAGGGCGCCCGTCGGGGTCTTGAGCTCATGGCTCACGTTGGCGACGAAGTCGCGCCGTACCGCTTCGATACGGCGGGCCTCGGTGAGGTCCTCGACCAGGAGCAGGACGAGGCGCGAGCCCAGCGGGGCGACCCGGGCGGAGACGGCGAGGGCCTCGCCGCGTCCGGTGCCGCGCCGCGCCAGATCGAGCTCGACCTGCCGTATCTCCCCGTCGCGGCGGGTGTCGCGGGCCATGTTGAGCATGGGCTCGACGGCCAGCTTCCCGCCCCGGACCAGCCCGAGCGCGTACGCCGCCGAGCTGGCCTTCACCACGGAGTCGCTCTCGTCGAGGACGACCGCGGAGGAGCGCAGCACGGACAGCACGGTGTCGACGCCGGGCGGGAGCACGGCGTCGGTGTGCAGGGAGGTACGGGTGGGTCGCGCCTGGTCGCGTTCGCTCCAGCGGAACGCCAGCATGGCGATCACGCCGGTGCACACGCCGGCGATCGCGGCCAATGCGGCCACTGCCGCGTTCACGTCCATGCCTCAAGGTTATGCGGGCTCGGGGACACTCTCCCAGCCGTCCGAGTGGCTCCTCGAACACTCGTCGCTCAGAGTTCACTGTGAAGACGGGACCGGTTCATTTGCCCCGGACGGGACGGTGGCGCGTGTGGCCCAGAGTTCACCTGGAGGAAAGTGATGGTTCATGTGTGGGGGTGGAGCCGGACGCGTAGGGGGCCGAACGTGGGAGCGTGGGGGTCCGAGCCCCACCCCGGACCCCGGAGCTTTGCGTAGAGAGGGACATCCATGCGGGACGCGTACCACGAGGAACTCGACTCGATCGGCGAGAGCCTGGTCGAGATGGCCCGACTCGTCGGGTCGGCGGTCGGGCGCGCCACGACGGCGATGCTCGACGCGGATCTGAAGCTCGCGGAGAGTGTGATCGCGGCGGACCAGAAGGTCGACGACCTCCAGCACGATCTGGAGGCGCGTGCGATCGCGCTGCTCGCGCGCCAGCAGCCGGTGGCGACGGATCTGCGGATAGTGGTCACGTCGCTGCGCATGAGCGCCGACCTGGAGCGCTCGGGCGACCTGGCGCAGCACGTGGCGAAGCTGGCGCGGCTGCGGTTCCCGGAGTCGGCGGTGCCGCGGGACCTGCACGCGACCATCCTGGAGATGGGGCAGCTGGCGCAGCGCCTGATGGCGAAGGCGGCGGAGGTCATCATCACGAAGGACGTCGATCTGGCGCTCCAGCTGGAGCAGGACGACGACGAGATGGACCTGCTGCACCGGACGCTCTTCCAGCACCTGATCGACGACCGGTGGAAGCACGGCATCGAGACGGCGGTGGACGTGACGCTGCTCGGCCGGTACTACGAGCGGTTCGCCGACCACGCGGTGTCGGTGGCGAAGCGCGTCGTGTACCTGGTGACGGGCGAGCACGCGGACGAGCTGCAGGCGTCGGACGCGCCGGTGGAGGGCGCGTAGGGGCGTCGGGGGGGCGCGGGCGCCGATGCGCCGTTGATGCGCCGTGCCGAGTGGGCATCCAATGGGGGGAGGCGACGCGCGCCTCGAAAGGGAGGGACCCCATGGCCGAATCCCCGATGACGACGACCGAATCAGGCGCGGAGGCGCCGCGCGAGACGGTGTTCCTGCCGGTACTGGGAGCCTGCGGCTGCGGCTCGGGCTGCGGCTGCGGCTGCCAGTCGGGCGCTCCGTGCCAGTGCGGCGGCTGATCGGGCTGACGTGCGAGGGGGGGTGGGGCGCGGCGAGATCGGCGCGCCCCACCCCTCTGCCGTACGTCTCCCTCGGGTCTTGCTCAGATGTCGAGGACGCCGACGGTCTGGTCGCCGCTGACCTCGCCGGTCGTACGGAAGCCGAGCCGGCGGTAGAACTCGCCGGGGCCGTTCTCGCCGGGCTCCCACGTCACGTACAGCTGCCGGGTTCCGCGCCGCCGGAGCTCTTCGCGTACGGCTTCGACGGCGAACCGTCCGTATCCCTTGCCCTGGGCTTCGGCGGAGATGTTGAGCCGCCAGAGCCCGCTGCGCCGGTCGCCGGGGGACTTCTTCTCGTTCCAGGGGAGGTCGAGGAAGGCCATCAGGAAGCCGACGAGCTCGTCTCCGTCGAAGACGAGCCGTGGCCAGGCGGCCTCCCCGAAGGCGTACGCCTCGGCGAGGGAGCGCACGACGGGGGCGACGTTGCGCTCCTGGTGGGGATGGACGCGCAGGGCGAGGGCGGCGTCGACGTTGGCCGGGGTGACCGGCTCCAGACGGAGTGAGGGGCTGTGGGGCGTACTCATGGCCTGGACGGTAACGACTCCGCGCGCGGAACGCCGGTGATTATCGGGCTAGGGGGGCGAGACACCCCCTAGCCCATGAGCATGACGGAGCGGAGCTTGAGGCGGTCGGAGGCCGGGCGGCCGTGGGGGCGGAGGGTCCAGGAGTCGCCCGTGCAGTCGGGTTCGGTGAAGACCATCGCGTACTCGTCGGTGTCGTTGTGCGGCGCGAACGCGGGCGCGGAGGAGCCCGGGTCGGCGGCCTCGGGGATCGTGACGCACTCGCGGCTCGCGGGGTCGTGCAGGGTGACGGCCTGCGGGTACCCGTCCATACCGACGAACCGGTAGCTGAAGTCGCCGGTGGCGGCGTGGGCGGGGGCGGCCAGGGTGGCGGTGAGCGCGAGGGCGCCGCAGACGGCGGCGACGGTGTGCCGGAGACGCACGGGGGTTCTCGATTCATGTGAGGGGATCAGTTCCACCCGCACCACTAACCGCCCCGCACCACCGCCACACGAAGCCCCGCCGCCGGAAGGTTTCCCCCTCACCCGTCCGGCCCCATGTACGCCTCGAAGCCCCTGCCGGTGGAGATTCCACCGGCAGGGGCTTCGACGAGATGCGAGGCCTTCAGGCCTTGAGGGTGCGTCAGGGTTACTTCTTCTTGCCCTGGTTCTTCACGGCCTCGATGGCCGCGGCGGCCGCGTCCGGGTCGAGGTAGGTGCCGCCCGGGTTGAGGGGCTTGAAGTTCTCGTCCAGTTCGTAGGTCAGCGGGATGCCCGTCGGGATGTTCAGGCCCGCGATGTCGGCGTCCGAGATGCCGTCCAGGTGCTTCACCAGGGCGCGGAGGCTGTTGCCGTGGGCGGCGACGAGGACCGTGCGGCCGGTGAGGAGGTCCGGGACGATGGAGTCGTACCAGTACGGGAGCATCCGCTCGACGACGTCCTTCAGGCACTCGGTCCGCGGGCGCAGCTCCGGCGGGATCGTCGCGTAACGGGCGTCGTGCGCCTGGGAGTACTCGCTGTCGTCGGAGAGCGCCGGCGGCGGGGTGTCGTAGGAGCGGCGCCACAGCATGAACTGCTCCTCGCCGAACTCGGCGAGCGTCTGGGCCTTGTCCTTGCCCTGGAGGGCGCCGTAGTGGCGCTCGTTCAGGCGCCAGGAGCGGTGGACCGGGATCCAGTGGCGGTCCGCGGACTCGAGCGCGAGCTGCGCCGTGCGGATGGCGCGCTTCTGGAGGGAGGTGTGCAGCACGTCGGGCAGCAGGCCGGCGTCCTTGAGCAGCTCGCCGCCGCGCGTCGCCTCCTTCTCGCCCTTGGCGGTGAGGTTCACGTCCACCCAACCGGTGAACAGATTCTTCTCGTTCCACTCGCTCTCGCCGTGGCGGAGGAGGATCAGCTTGTACGGTGCGTCGGCCATGCGTACGAGCCTAATCGACCGCTGACGATTGACGCGCGTCGTCAATTCGCTGGCGTCCGACGTATGAGATCCGTAAGTTACGAGAGCCGGAAGCAGGGCTTACGTACAGCAGGGGGCGGCCACACATGTCCATCGACTCGCTCAGACGATCAGCGCGTGCGACGGTCTCCGGCCTCCCGCCGGGTTTCTGGTGGCTCTGGCTGTCGACCCTGGTCAACCGGACCGGGGCCTTCGTCCTCACCTTCCTCTCCCTCTACCTGACCGTCGAGCTCGGGCACTCCGCCTGGTTCGCCGGACTCGTCGTCGCCCTCCACGGCCTCGGCGGCGTCGCCGGTTCGCCGCTCGGCGGCGCGCTCACCGACCGCTGGGGCCGGCGCCCCACCATGGTCACCATGCACCTCGCGGCCGCCGCCTCCGCCGCCGCCCTCGCCGTCGTCACCAGCGCCTGGGCCATCGCGACGGTCGTCCTCCTCATGGGCGTCGCCATGCAGGCCGTCCGGCCGTCCATCAACGCCACCATCGCCGACATGGTCCCCGCCCACGACGTGCGCCGGGCCTACGCCCTCAACTACTGGGCCCTCAACCTCGGCTTCGCCATCGCCTCCATCGGCGGCGGCGCCGCGATCTTCCTCGGCTACCGCACCCTCTTCGTCGTCGACGCCGTCGCCACCGTCCTGTGCGCCGTCATCGTCTTCCTCCGGCTCCCCGAGACCCGGCCCGAGGCCCGCACCGACACGAGCGGCGCGCCCGTCGTCGAGGACAAGGTCAGCATGCTGACCGTGCTGCGCGACGCGCCCTTCCGGACCCTCGTCCTGCTCAACCTGCTCGTCTGCCTCGTCTTCACCGCCCCCTGGATCGGCCTGCCCCTCACCATGGCGGACCAGGGCCTCTCCCCTTCGTCGTACGGCGTCGTCATCGCCGTCAACGGCATCGTGATCGTCGGCTTCCAGCTGCTCGTCAACAAGCTGACCGACAAGCGCTCGCCGGTCCTCCTGCTGAGCCTCTCCTCCCTCCTCTTCGCCTTCGGCACCGGCGCCACCGCCCTCGCCGGCTCCTCCGTGGCCTTCGCCGTGACCGTGGTCGTCTGGACCGTCGGCGAGATGATCCACGTCCCGACGAACGCCGCCGCCACCGCCCGCCTCGCCCCCGAGCACGCCCGGGGCCGCTACCAGGGCGTGATGGGCATGTCCTGGGCCGTCGCCGGCTTCGTCGCCCCGATCGGCGCCGGTGCGATCGTCGACGGTCCCGGCCCGGACGTCCTGTGGGCGGCGACGGCCGCGATCGGCGTCCTCGCCGCTGTCGGCTACCTCACCCGGCTGCGGAAGGCCCTGGCCGAGGACACCGGGAGCGACAGCCGCCCCGACGACGACGGCCACGCCGACGCCGACGCCGACAGCGACGGCGGCGATGCCGCGGAGCCCGCCGCCCCGGTGAAGTCCGCCGGCGTCTGACCCCGTCCCCTCACTCCGTACCCCCGGCCGCCCACCCGGCCAGGGCGAACCCGCTCCCGTCCCTGCGCACTTCGGCGGCACCCGCCCCGCCGAAGTGCGCGGGCACGACCAGCTCGCGCGCGTCGGCGGCCCGTTCGAGGACGCGGCGGCGGCTGACCGCCGCCCCGTCCGCGTCCAGGCAGAAGCAGCTGCCGCAGGCGGGGTCGAGGATCTGTACGGGGCTGTGCAGCAGGTCCCCGACGAAGACCGCCCGGTCACCGCCGGACGCGAGCCGCAGGACGGCGGAACCGGGGGTGTGGCCGGGCGCGGGCTCCAGGAGAAGGTTCTCGTCGATGCGGTGGGACCCGTCCCACAGCACCATCCGCCCCTCGCGGTGCACGGGTGCCACGCTGTCCTCGTAGACGAGCCGGTCCTCCTCGTTCCGTCCTTCGCCGTACGCGTTGCGCGGACCGAAGTGGAAGTCGTCGGCGGCCGCGAGCAGGTACTGGGCGTTCGGGAACGTCGGAACCCACTCCCCGTCCACCGCGTGCGTGTTCCAGCCGACGTGATCGGCGTGCAGATGCGTGTTGACGACCACGTCGACGTCCCCGGGACGGATGCCCGCCCGCTCCAGACGGCCGAGGAAGTCCCCCCGCCGGTGGTGGAAGTGCGGCGAGAGGGGTCGCTCGCGTCCGTCGCCCACCCCGGTGTCCACGAGGACCGTCCGGCCCGCGCTGCGCAGCACCCACGTCTGCAGCGCCATCACCGCCGCACCGCTCGCCGGGTCCCAGTGGTCCGGGGCGAGCCAGTCCTCGTTGTCCTCCCACAGCGCGGCTCCGGCCGCCGGTACGAGGTCGCGGGCGGGAGCGAACTGCCCCTGCCACTCGACGATACGGATGATCTCGACGTCTCCCAGCACGATGCGCTGCGCGCTCTCCCTGTCCATACCGCCGAGCCTAGGAAGCGTGCGTGAGCGCCTCAATGCGCGGACTGCTCCTCTGGATACGCGTACGTCTCATCGCGGTGGGGCTGCGGGATACGCTGACGCGATGGACGTGGTGAGCGACGCGATCTCGGCCGTCCGGGCCGGACGGCCCTCCTCGGAGCGGGTGCGGATCGGGGGGAGTTGGTGCGCGCGCCTTGCCCCGTACGACGGCGCGGGTTTCCACGTCGTCCTCGAGGGTGACTGCTGGCTGCTGCCCGACGGCGGTGAGCCGGTCGCGCTCGGCCCGGGGGACGCGGTCCTGCTCCCGCACGGTACGGGTCATGTCATCGCCGACTCGCCGGCCGACGCGGCGGCGGTGCGGCGGGCGGTGCCGTTCGAGCGGTGGAGGGAGGGCCCCCCATCGGCGCCGCTGGTCCCGTCAGCCCCGCCCTCCCCGCTGGTCCCACCCGCCCCCGATTCCCCCGTCCGTCAGGTCGAGATGCTCTGCGGCAAGTACCGGCTCGACCGCAGCCACGAGCACCCGCTCCTCGCGGAACTCCCGCCGCTCGTGCACCTTCCGAACCGGCCCGGTGGCGCTGCCGAGCTCAAGGCCGCCATCGGTCTCCTCGGCGGTGAGCTGTCCGAGCGGCGGCCCGGCTCCTGTGTCGCCCTGCCCAGCCTGCTCGATCTGCTGCTCGTCTACATGATCCGGGCCTGGCTGGCCGAGAGCACGGACGGGGCCTGGCCGGTGGTCCTCGGCGACCCGGTGACCGCCGTCGCGCTGCGCGCGCTGCACTCCGACCCGGCCGCCCCGTGGACCAACGACCGGCTCGCGGCGGAGGCCGGTGTCTCCAGGCCGACCCTCGCCCGCCGCTTCACCGCCCTGGTCGGCCGGCCCCCCATGGCGTACCTGACGTGGTGGCGCCTGACCCGGGCGGCGACGCTGCTCCGGGACACCGGGGACCCGCTGGAGGCCGTCGCCCGCCAGGTCGGTTACAGCACGCCGTACGCCCTCTCGCACGCGTTCCGCCGCGAGTTCGGCACCACGCCGGGCCGGTACAGGGCGGACCGGCGCGGTCACTCCTGACCGAGCGCCCGCTGCGCCTCGTACAGGTTCCGCGGCCGCACCGAACCCGGGCTTCCGTACGCCTCCACGCGCGCGTGGAGGTCGCCCATGAAGTCCGGGACGTCGGTCTGGTCGAACTCGCGGACCTCGCTGATGCCGACCGTCGCGCTGTACGGGGCGACGGTGTCGATCTTCACGAGGCCGGCCCGGCCGTTGGTCACCGTCACGTTCCAGTGGGCGAACCGGGCCCCGTAGAGCGGGCCCGCGGAGGCGTCGCCGCCGTGCCGGCCGTTGTTCTCGACGGTGATCTCGGTCCGTACGTTCGCGAAGGGCATGCCCCGGTGGGTGTCGAAGGTGCCCATCTCCATCACCCCGCGCGACCAGACGTTGTGACTGGACAGGCCCTCGACGTTGATGCCGTGGAGCTGGGTCCCGGCCGGGGCGGGGACGGTGCGGGCGGCGACGCGAAAGTCCTCGACCAGGTTGTCGTGCGCTCCCTCCCGGCAGTAGTACGGGTGGTGGGAGCCGCGGCCCTCGACCCGGGTGCGGCGCAGGGTGCAGGCGGAGGCGGCGACGAGCCCGAAGCCGTTGTCGACGTGCCGTACGACCACGTCCTCCGCCCAGCAGTCGTACGCGCACTGGAAGGTGACGCCGTTGTAGCCCTTGTCGAGGAGGTGGGGGGACTGCGGCGTCTCCACCGCCTCCAGGGTCAGGCCCTCCACCCCCGAGTCGGTGAGCGCCTCGGCCCCTGAGACCAGTCGGGGGTCCCACTCCGGGCGCACGTCGAGCGGCAGGGGCCGTTCCAGGGTGACGGTGCGGCCGCGGACGGCGGTGATCCGTACGGGCCACTCGTAGGGGACGTAGCTGGTCAGCTTCGTCCTGTCGTCCCAGTCGTACGCCTCAGGGCCCGGCCCGCCGCCCGCCATGTGCTCCAGGAGGGTGTGCGCGGGGTCGTCGGCGAGGCGGAGGAGGACCAGTCGGCCGCGCCGGAGCGCCGAGGGGGCGTCGACCGTGATCGAGCGGTCGCCCCGGCGGGCCGGGCGGACGGCGGTCAGGGTGGTCCATGCGTCGCGCCGGTTGCCGGTCCAGCCCTCGAAGGGCCAGGCCCGGTCCCGTATCGCCGCGACGAGGGAGGCGTGCCGGGCGTGGGGGGAGAGCCAGATCAGGCCGCCCGCCCAGGACCAGGAGGACTTGTCGCCGCCGTACCGGGAGCCGTACGGGCCGATCAGCTCGGTGAGGTTCCGGGTGGCGAGCAGGGTCGTGCGGCCGGAGCCCGCGCCGCGCAGGACCACACCGCTGTGGCCGATCCGGAGGTAGTCGTCGATCCGGTACGTGCCGGGTGGCAGCAGGACCGTGCCGCCGCCGCGCTCCCCGGCTTCCGCGAGGGCCCGGTTGATGGCGGGCGCCGAGTCGGTGCCGTGTATCTCGGTCGTTCCGCGTCGGGCATCGGGGGTGGCCCCGTAGGTGAGGGCGTTCGCCACCACGCGCGGGCGGGGCGCCCGGCGGGCGCCGGCGTGGGCTCCGGCCCGGCCCACGTAGGGGATCTGCGGGTGGGTGTAGGGGGCGGCCTCGAACTCCCGCCAGAGCCGGGCGGGGGCGAGGGATGTGGTGAACCCCGTGGTGCCGAGGCCCGCCGTGGTCGCTCCCGCCACCGCCACCGCGCCGCCGACGAACTGCCTTCTGCTGAGTGCCATGCCCCTGAACCTTTCATGTATATGAACGGTGTTCAGATCTGCGCCGGGCGCGAGCATGGCACTGGAAGTCCCTTGCGGGAAGAGGTCAGTCGGCAGATTTCCGGGTCAGGTTCTTGAACGCGTCGAGGTTCCGGGTCGACTCGCCGCGCGAGACCCGCCACTCGTACTCGCGCCGGATCGCCGACGCGAAGCCGAGCTCCAGGAGCGTGTTGAAGTCGCCGTCCGCCGCTTCGAGGACCGAGCCGAGCAGCCGGTCAAGTTCCTCCGGCGTGACGGCGGCGAGCGGCAGTTTGCCGACGAGGTAGATGTCGCCGAGGCCGTCGACCGCGTAACTCACCCCGTACAGCTTGAGGTTGCGTTCGAGCAGCCAGCGGTGGACGCCCGCCTCGTTCTCGTCCGGGTGCCGGACGACGAAGGCGTTGAGCGAGAGCGAGTGGCGGCCGGCGCGCAGGGAGAGCGTCGTGAACAGCTTGCGCGTGCCCGGAAGCTTGACCACGTACGAACCCGGCTCGGGGGACTCCCACTCCAGTTCCGCGTCCTTGAACGTGTCCTCGATGATCCGCCGGACGGTCTCAGCCTCAGCCATGGTGGGAGCGTACGCGACGGCGGTTCTCGCGCAGCCGGTGGTCGTGCATGGCAGCCGTGTACACATCCGCCGTGCCCGAGGCCGCCGTGTCCCAGCCGAAGGAGCCGGCGTGCAGGGCCGCCGCAGCGCCCATCCGCCCCGAAAGCGACGGGTCCGCGACGAACCGGCCGAGCGCCCGGGCGTAGTCCGCCGGGTCGTGCCCCTGCACGAGGAAACCGGTCACGTCGTCCCGTACGGCCACGGGCAGACCGCCGACCGCCGCCGCCACGACCGGCGTGCCGGCCGCCTGCGCCTCGATGGCGACCAGGCCGAAGGACTCGCTGTACGAGGGCATGACGAGCACGCTCGCCGCGCGGAACCAGTCCGCGAGCCGGTCCTGGCCCACCGGCGGATGGAAGCGCACGATGTCCGCGATCCCGAGCCGGGCGGCCAGCTTCTGCAGCCCCTCCGGCTTCGCGAGGCCGCTGCCGCTCGGGCCGCCGACCACCGGCACGATCATGCGTGAACGCAGCGAGGGGTCCTGGTCCAGGAGCTCCGCGGCGGCCCGCAGCAGGATGTCCGGGGCCTTCAGCGGCTGTATCCGGCCGGCGAAGACCGGGATGAACGCGTCCTGCGGCAGCCCGAGCCGGGCCCGCGCCGCGAGGCGCCCGTCGGCCGGCCGGAAGTGGTCGAGGTTGACGCCCGGGTGGACCACCGCGATCTTGCCGGGCTCGGCCTCGTAGAAACGCGCGAGCTCGTCGGCCTCCTCGGCCGTGTTCGCGATCAGGCGGTCGGCCGCGGAGACGATCTGCGTCTCGCCGATCACCCGGGCCGCGGGCTCGGGCGTGTCGCCCTCGGCGAGCGCCGCGTTCTTGACCTTCGCCATGGTGTGCATGGCGTGGACGAGCGGCACTCCCCAGCGCTCGGCGGCGAGCCAGCCGACGTGCCCGGAGAGCCAGTAGTGGGAGTGGACGAGGTCGTAGTGGCCGGGGCGGTGACCCGCCCACGCCTGCATCACGCCGTGCGTGAAGGCACAGAGCTGAGCCGGCAGCTCCTCCTTCGCCAGCCCCTCGTACGGGCCGGCGTCCACATGCCGTACGAGCACGCCCGGGGTGAGCTCGACGACCGGGGGAAGGCCCCCGGTCGTGGCCCGGGTGAAGATCTCCACCTCGATGTCGATGGCGGCGAGACGTTTCGCCAGCTCGACGATGTAGACGTTCATGCCGCCCGCGTCGCCGGTGCCCGGCTGGTGCAGCGGGGAGGTGTGGACGCTGAGCATGGCCACGCGGCGCGGGGTGCGGTTCCGGCCGGGGAGCCGAAGCCGGGATGATGCCGGGTGCCTGTGCCGGGTACCGGCGAACCGGGACACGTACTGGCTCACGTCGGCGGTCCTTCCGCTCGGGGGCTGAGCATGAGCGCCGCGGACATGACGGCGGGAGGACGTGGTGCGCCCTCCGGCCGGGACAACACCGGAATGGACCCTTTCATTTCCATCGCACCCGGCACTTTGCCAATTCATTACCGGGACGGGTCGGGTGGTCACCCAGGGGAACCGGGCGCCCGGCCCCCACCCCGTACGCTTTCGGCATGGCCCCGCGCACCACCCGCCCCGTCGGCACCCCGACCCGCGGGACCACCAACCCCAACCGCCTGCGCCGCATGGACCGCTGGATCGCCGCCGTCCACGGCCCCGCCCTCCGCCGCTCCCCCGAGCCGCCCGTCGCCGTGGACCTCGGATACGGCGCCGCACCCTGGACCGCCGTCGAACTCCTCGCCCGGCTGCGCACCGCCGACCCCCGCACCCGCCTCTACGGCATCGAGATCGAACCCGCGCGCGTCGAGGCCGCGAAGCCGTACGAGCACGAGGGCCTCTCCTTCCTGCACGGCGGCTTCGAGGTGCCCGCACCCGGCCCCGTCTCCCTGATCCGCGCGGCGAACGTGCTGCGCCAGTACGACGAGGAGCAGGTCGCGGACGTCTGGCGGCGGCTGTGCGAGCGGCTCGCGCCCGGGGACCCCGCCCGGGCGGGTCACGGGGGCGGGCTGCTCGTCGAGGGCACGTGCGACGAGATCGGGCGCCGGCACGTATGGGTCGCGCTCGACCGGACCGGGCCGCTGACGGTGACCTTCGCGACCCGGCTCGGTTCGCTCGAGCGCCCTTCGGACCTCGCGGAGCGGCTGCCGAAGGCGCTGATCCACCGCAACGTACCGGGCGAGCCGGTGCACGCGTTCCTGCGGGACTTCGACCGGGCGTGGGCGGCGGCCGCCCCGTACGCCTCGCTCGGCGCCCGGCAGCGGTGGATCCGCGCCGTCCGCGACCTGTCGGCGGACTGGCCCCTGACGGACGGCCCCCGGCGGTGGCGCCAGGGCGAGGTGACGGTCCGGTGGGAGGCGCTGGCGCCTCGGGAAGGGTGACGGCCGGGGGGCCGCGTCGGGCTGCTCGCGGGTGAGGCTGCGAGCCCTGGGGGGCGGCTCCTTCCCCAACTCCCGCTGAATTTCCCCTACGAGGGGAACGCCACGCGCACCTCACTCGTCCCCCGGGGTGGGAACGGGCCCGACAGGCCCCGGTTTCCCCTGTTGCTTTACGGTTTCGCATGGCACTATCGCCCTCGTCACCATCAAGTTACTGACGGTAAATCAGATTTGGCCACTCGAGGGGGAGCTCGTGAACCGACGCCGCCACGCCACCGCCGCGATCACCATGATCTGCGCCTTGACCGTGCTGGCCTCTCCCGCGCTGACCCTCCAGGCGTCCGCCGCGCCGCTCCCGCCTCCTCCGCCGAAGAAGAGCCTGGAGCAGGTGCGCCAGGAGATAGACGCCCTGTACCGGCAGGCCGCCGTCGCCACCGACGCGTACAACCTCGCCGAGGAGAAGACCAAGGAGCAGTCCGCCGAGATCGTCCGGGTCGCCCGGATGATCGTGGAGGGCCGCGAGAAGATCGACGCCCTCAAGGCCAGGGCCGGTGCCGCCGCCCGCGCCCAGTACCGCAACGGCGGGCTCCCCGAGGGCGCGCAGCTCGTCCTCACCGACGACCCGCAGCTCTTCCTCGACGCCGCGGGGCGCCTCAAGGAGGGGGCGAAGGCCACCACCGACCTCCTCGGCGAGATGCACCGCACCCAGGCGCAGTTGGACGTCTACGCCAAGGACGCCGGCGTCAACTGGACCAAGCTGGAGGCCGACCGCATCCGGCAGGCCCAGGCGAAGAAGCAGATCAACGACAAGATCGCCGAGGCGAAGAGGCTGGAGTCCGAGCTCGCCGCCGAGGAGCGGGAGCGGCTGCGGCGCCTCGAGGAGCAGGAGCGGCAGCGGGCCCAGACGACCTGGCTCGGCACCGGGGTCCTCGCCGGCCTGAAGGCCGACGCGACGCCGGACGCCAGGAAGGCGATCGCGTTCGCGACGGCCCAGATCGGCAAGCCGTACGTGTGGGGGGCGGAGGGCCCGGACTCGTACGACTGCTCGGGACTGACCCAGCGCGCCTGGGGCACGACGGGCCGGACGATCCCGCGCACCTCGCAGGAGCAGTGGCGGCTGCTGCCGCGCGTGGACATCAAGGACATGCGGCCGGGCGACCTGATCGTCTACTTCAAGGACGCGAGCCACATCGGGATGTACGTCGGCAACGGCACGATGGTCCACGCGCCGCGGCCGGGACGGGACGTGACGCTGGCGGGGGCGGGGTCGATGGAGATCCTGGGGGTCGTACGGCCGATGTGAGGCGGGGGTCGTCAGGCTGGCGTGAGGCGGGGGTCGTACGGCTGGTGTGAGGCGGGTCGTACGGCTGGTGTGAGGCGGGTCGTACGGCTGGTGTGAGGCGGGTCTCGTACGCCCGATCTGACGCGGGGGTCGTACGCCGGGCGGGACACGGGGTGTGCGCCCCTGAGGTGCCGTGCGGCCCGACGTGGTGGGGGCCACACGCCCATGACCCGGGCCCCCCGCCCGACCTGACGGACCACGCGCGCGCAGGCCCCTGCGTGGGGACGGCTCCGCGCGTGACCTTTCTCATTGCCGGCGGGGGCTTCCCGTACGGCAAACCGGGGCAAGTACCTCCCCTTCCGCGGCATATGCCAATCCCGACGCGGCCGCCCGACCCCTGATCACCATTCCGCTGCGCACCGCCCTAGCGCTATGGTCCGGGACGGGCGGGACGCCACCCGGCGCCCCGCGCACCCTCGGGGGGAGGGAAGGAAGACCGGACCGATGCCCGTATCGCTACCGCGTCAGAGAATCGTCTCTGCAGCTGCGGGACCCGGCGAGGCCACCCCTATGGACGCCACCGCTATGACAGGCACAGTCACAGGTACCGACCGCACCGATCTCACTCTCCTGGTCGTCGAGGACGACCCGGCGGGTGCCCTCGCCGTACCCGAGCTCCTCGACGCGGCGGACGCCTCCGGCACCCGGGTCCGCATCCGCACCGCCCGCAACCTCACCGAGGCCGAGCGGCTCCTCACCGACGACGTCCACTGCGTCCTCGTCGACCTCTCCCTGCCCGGCCCCCGGGCCGCCGCCGGTGACGACCCGCTCGCCCCGCTGCGGCACATCCTGCGCCTCGCCCCCCGCCACGCCGTCCTCGCGCTCGCGGCCTCCGCCGACGCGGAGCTGGCGGCCGAGGCGGTACGGGTCGGCGCCCAGGACCACCTCTTCCGCGAGGAGCTCGACGGCCGGCTGCTCACCCGGGCCATCCGGTACGCCGTCGAACGCAAGCGGGCCGACGCCGTCCAGGTGAAGCTGGCCGAGTCCCGGCTCAGGGCCCAGGAGAACGCCCGCCTGGAGCGCGGACTGCTCCCCACCCCCCTCCTGGAGGGCTCCGACCTTCGGTTCGCGGCCCACTACCGGCCCGGGCGCTCCCGCGCGCTGCTCGGCGGAGACTTCTACGACGTCGTGCGCACGCCCGACGGCACCGTCCACGCCATGATCGGCGACGTCTGCGGGCACGGCCCCGACGAGGCCGCGCTCGGCGTGGAGCTGCGGATCGCGTGGCGGGCCCTGACCTTCGCGGGCCTGTGCGGGGACGAGCTGCTCTCGACGATGCAGCAGGTCCTGGAGCACGAGCGGGAGAGCGACGAGATCTTCGCGACGCTCTGCACCGTCGACATCGCTCCCGACGGCCGCCGGGCGGGCCTCTGCCTGGCCGGCCACCCCTCCCCGCTGATCGCCCGGCAGGGCAGGGCGGCGCGGCTGCTCCCGTACGAGGACGGCGGCCCGGCCCTCGGCCTGCTGCCGCGGGCCCGCTGGCCGCGCCGGCAGGTCGAGCTCGGCGGGGCGTGGAGCCTGCTCATGTACACGGACGGGCTGATCGAGGGCCGCTCGGCGGGGCCCGGCTCGCCGCGGCTCGGCCAGGACGGGATGGTCGGGATGATCAACCGGCAGCTGGCCTCGGGCCTGCGGGGCGAGGAGCTCCTTGAGGCGGCGGTGACGGAGGTCCGGTCGCTGAACGGCGGCGAGCTGACGGACGACGTCGCGGTCCTGGCGCTGGAACGGGACAGGGCACGGGGGTAGGCCCGACGCGCCAAGGCGCGGGGGCTGAGCCCGGAACCTGACAAGGCGCGGGTCTTGGCCCGGAACGTGACAGGGCCCGGGGACAATCCCCGGGCCCCGTACGTGTACCTGCAGGTGTGCGCGTGCGTGCCCGCTTCTGCCGCCGTCGCTACCGGCCGCCGTTGTAGGGGCCGTACGGTCCGTCGCTGCTGGAGCCGCCGCCCCCGCGGCCGCCACGGCCTCCGCCGGAGACCTGCGCGAGCGCGGGCCGCACGTCCACCATGAAGACGATGGCGGCGATCACCCCCGCGATCTGCAGGAACAGTATCGGCCACAGAAGGTTCAGGGCGAGGTTGACGCCCAGGATGATCAGCCAGAACTTCTTCGTCTGCTTCTCGGCGGCGCGGTAGGCGTCCTCGCGCGCCATGGCGGCGAAGACGAGCGCGGCGACGGCGAAGCCGGTGAAGATCAGGAAAGTCACCAGGAAGAGGAGGGAGTCGAATCCCGCGCGCAACATGCTGAGCACCGCCTAGAGAAGAGGGGAAGAGCGCCTCGCGGTCAAGGTACCCGGTACAACGCCCTTGGTACCCGTATTGGTGCCCGGCCCTACTCCTTCTCGGCAGCGGCCGTCTTCTTGGCGGGGGCCTTGCGGGCGGCGGGCTTCCTGGCGGGCGCCTTCGCGGCCTCGCCGGTCTCGTCGGCGGTACCCGCCACCGGCTCCTCCGCCTTCTCCTCGGCCTTCTCCTCGGCCTTCTCCTCCGGCTCGACGACGACGGCGATCTCGACGATCTCCTCGGCGACCTCGCCCCGCCAGGCCTTGACGGCCTCCTCGCCGTGGGCGGCGACCTCCTCGTACTTCTCGCGCGCCTTGACCGCGTACTCGGCCGCGACGCCGACGCCGCGCAGGGCGAGGTCCTGGGCCGTCTCACCGAGCTTCTTCAGGTCCGTGTCGAGACCGCCGACGACGTCGGCGAGCTTCGACTGCACGGTGGCCTGGGCCTCCTTGGCCTGGGCGGTCACCTTCTCCTGCACGACCTTGGGGTCGGTCTTCCGCACGGCCTCGATCCGCGCGGGCGCCTCGGCGGCGAGCTGCTCGATCAGGCCGGGAACCTTCTTGGCCTGCTGCACGGCGAGGTCGGCGGTGCCGGCGGCGAAGTAGAGAGGGGTACGCAGTTCGTCGATGATGGCCATGCTGGTGGTCCTCCCGGATGTGACGTACGAGCGAGCTACTTCAGGGGCGCTTCGGCATCGGGTGCGTCGCCGGGCGTCTCGGCGGCGGCCGCGGCCGCCGCCTCAGCGGCGTTCTCGGCGGCGTTCTCCTTGCGGAAGGAGTCGTAGATCTGGAGCAGCACCTGCTTCTGCCGCTCGTTGATCGAGGGATCGGCCAGGATGACGGCGCGCGTCTCCAGCTCCTCCCGCTCCTTCTCGTCGAGGATCCCGGCCCGTACGTAGAGCGTCTCGGCGGAGATCCGCAGCGCCTTCGCGACCTGCTGCAACACCTCGGCGCTGGGCTTGCGCAGCCCGCGCTCGATCTGACTCAGGTACGGGTTCGACACCCCGGCGGCATCGGCGAGCTGCCGCAGGGACAGCTGCGCGGTCCTCCGCTGCTCGCGGAGGTACTCACCGAGATTGCCGACGTTGAGCGATGCCATGCTCCGACCATGCCAGCCTTTGCTAACTATTGCAAGCACGCGCTTGCAAGAGTCGCCCTGAGCGGCCGTCGGGAAGGGTGCGACTGCTCGCGATAGCTGTCACTTCGCAGTGCTGGTTGTCACCAGAGCGTCCTCCCTGTGACGTGCTCGAGGTCTGTGGTCCTCGCGACTCACCGGCACCCTGCTCCAGGTCCCGAACCGCGCACGACATCTCGTCGCCCGCCGTCCGCCACGTCGCCGTCCAACGGCCGGACCACCCCGGCTCCAGGACAAGCCGTCCCGCCCCGCCTCCACCGACACCGGAACAAGCAGGTCATCCCACCGGCAGTCATGCGACCACGAGGCCCGCCCCAGAGCCGCGGGCCCGGTCCACACTCACGTTCGGTGATAGCGGCTTTACCCAGCCTCGTCTTTCGGACAGAGCACCGGTAGGGCCGGCGGATGCCGTGGTACGTGATGGGCCAGGTGAGCTTCTCGCTTCGCTGGATTTGGCCTGTTTACGGGCGCCCGTTCTCAGTGGCTCGTTCCGGCGGCCATTCCCTCAGATCGGCCTCAACTCTGTAGGTACGTCAGAGCTGTTGTGCTTGTGTTGATCGCAGCGGAACGACCAGCCGCTGATATCTCAAGAGGGAAAGTCTCATGACATCGATCTCTCGTAAGGCCGCCCTGGCGGGAGCCCTGGCTCTTGGAGCCGGGATGCTCATCGTCCCTCAGGCGCAGGCCACGACGCCCGGGGAGGAGGCTTGCCCGCCGGACGTGTGGAGCAAGGTCGTGCGGATCAAGTCCGGCTACGAGGCCATCGGCAACACCGCGGGAAAGCGGAACGGGTCGCCGGCCATTTCTCGCCTGACCTACGCCATGACGACGACCATCGCGAAGGAAACCAAGTGGACCTCCGGGCTGACCGGCAGCGCCTCTTGGGGAATCGCGAAGGTCGAGGCGTCGATTTCCCGCGAAATCGTCGACAAGGCCGAGAAGGGCGTGACGGTCACGAACTGGATGGAGGTGCCCGGCGGAAAGTACGGCTACACCACCCCGAAGATCGAGCGGACCAACTATGTCGTCGAACGCTGGCAGGACACCGCCGGCTGCGGGGCGAGGTTCCTCGGTAATGAAGGCAGCCTGGCTGCCATCACGGTCTTCCCGTTCTTCTCGGAGTGCATCTCCAGCAGCCCGTGCACGCCTAAGCCATAGCAGCACCGTGCGGGGGCCGATCCCACACAAGGATCGGCCCCCGCACGTGTCCGCCACGACCCGTCAAGCCGCGCCAAGGAGCCTCCATGACCGCACTCACCCCCCGTCCCCGTGCCGCACTGCCGTGGCTTGCCGCCGCCGTCCTCGGTGCCCTGGTGCTGACCGGATGCAACAGCGATGAACCCCAGGCAGCGCCCCCGCGGGGCATCGTCCTGAACCTCGGAGGAAGCATCGGCATCCTCGACGAGATCGACTCCCCCGTGAAGATCGCGGCAAAGCGCCCCGCAGATGCCAAGCCAGGCGAGGACATCTACACACTGAACGAGCAGAGCCAGCTGTCCTCCGGCGAGATCGTCGGCATCGACGACGGCATCCTGGTCTCACTGGAGCCGGGCCGCCCCGAACGCGCCACCGTCCTCGGGCCCGCCGTAACCTGGTTCTCCTCCCAGCAGGAGCACAAGGCCTGGGCCGTCACCGAACAGCCGGCGCCGACAGCCTGTGCGGGCGAGGACCTGCCCGAATCGGTGACCGCTCGCTACGCGGTACGACAGCACGACCTTTCCGGTCGGCCCGGACCGAAAGGCTACGCGCTTCCCTGCGGAATCCGGCCCCTGGCCGACAGCGCTCAGGGCGTGATCGGGCTGCTCACCACGACGGACGACTCCAGCGCGGGCAACGCGAAGAAGGCACGGACCGACGTCGTCCTGCTTGATGCAAAGACCCATCACCCCACGCGCACGCTGGCGAAGAACGCGTCTGTCGTCAGCACTGGGCCGTCACGTGTGATCTGGCGGCAGGAAGACTGCGGGAAGAGCGGCTGCGTCACCGCCTACGACACCACGGCAAACAAGAACACCCCGCTGCCCGACTGCACAGCCGGCACCCCTGCAGGACGTGGCGTGATCTCCGCTGACGGACGGTGGTACGCCACAGCGCTCAACACCACCACAGCGGCCAACCACCTGGCAGTCCTCGACCTTGCCGAAGGCGACTGCAAGGACCTGGGGCAGCAGGCGAACCTGCCAGGGACAGACCTGGACGGGCCCCTCAAGGTGGCCTGGTCCCAGACCAACCTCCTCACCCTCGACACCACGAACGGCGCCCTCACCAACTTCAACGCCGCCTCCGGCCAGAAGACCGACCGCAAGTCGAACCTGCCGCTCACCGGAACAGCACAGATCTGGGGCACCGATCTGAACTGATCCAGTTCCTCCAGGACCTGGTGCATGCTGACGCCGCGTTCCGCAGCTGGAACCCGCAACCGATCCCGGACAGCGTGGGTCGTCTTGATGCTGGTGTCCTGCTTGCCCATGCCCCAGAAGGGTGCGCCCCATGCCAGCATGGGGCGAGGTCAACAGGGAGGCTCCACATGGCGGTTGAACGCGTCCAGGGGGACGTACCGTACGGCGAGAAGCGCCCCCGCCGGCGCGCGGAGGTCCTCGACGAGACGGGCGGGCCCGCGCCGTTCCGTCGTTTCTCCGGCCCCGCGACGGGGGACGAGCGGCGGATGCTCGCCGGGTTCCTCGCGGACCAGCGCGCGACCCTGCTGCTGAAGTGCGCGGGCCTCGAAGGGGTACGGGAAGGAGAGCTGGCCCGGCGGTCCGTCGAACCGTCCACCCTGTCCCTGCTCGGCCTGGTCCGGCACCTCACCGACGTCGAACGCCGCTGGTTCCAGCAGGTACTGGCCGGCCGGGACGACGCCGGCCCGCTCTGGTCCTCCGCCGACGACCCGGACGGCGACTTCGACGGAGCCGCGACCGACCCGGCCTCCGTGGCCGCCGCCTGGGAGGCCTGGCGGGCGGCGGTGGACTTCGCCGAACGCTTCGCGGCCGAGGCCCCGGACCTCGACGTCTCGGGCCACGACGCCTGGCGGGGCCAGGTGTCCCTGCGCTGGGTCCTCGTCCACATGATCGAGGAGTACGCCCGCCACAACGGCCACGCGGACCTGCTGCGGGAGCGGATCGACGGCACGCGGGGCCTGTGACACGACGGGCGCGCGGCACCGCCGTTCCCCCGCGGCTACCGCCACGACTCGCGGGACGGAGAGAGGGGCTCCTCCCTTTCCTTCGCCCGCGTGGCGACCGGCATCGTCGACCATCCCGGCCAGGTACCCGGCGGCCCCGCTCCGGATCCCTCGAACGTCGTGGAGCAGCCTTCGATCCGGAATGTTCCCCTGCGTCAGGTCCCGCGTGGCGCTCGGCGATGAGCTCGGCGGCGCGGCGGCGGGAGAGTCCGCCACGGCGAAGGCGGTGCCGGGCCGCGCCCTCCTTCACCCCGCCCAGGCCGCGAGCACCCCGTAATCCGACGCCGTGAGCCCTCGACCGGGGTCCACCCGGTGGAGCAGCGCCCGGCCGGGGTGGTGGGCGGCGACCCAGGCGCGGTCGGACGCGCCGATCTCGTCGTCCACCCAGGCGAACGGCCGCCCGGCGGCCCACTCCACGAGCCGCGCCGTCTTCCAGTGGATCCCCGGCACCGGATCCGGCCCGTCGTCCGGCCATCGCACCAGGGGCAGCGAGGGCAGTCCCAGGCGTGGGGCGACCCAGGCGTTCGCGTCCTCGTCCCAGGTCGTCGCCCACACCAGCTCGTACGGCAGCGCCGCGAGCCGCGGTCCGTGAGCGGGGTCAAGGCGCGCGAGGAGCGGGCTCACGGACGCGGGCGGCTCGGGCGCGTCCGTCGGATACGCCCTGCCGCTCGCCCCGAAGGGGATCAGCGGGCCGTCCACGTCGAGGAAGAGCAGGGGGACCGTCATGCCCTCATCGTGACCGACCCGAGGCCGCACCCGTCCGCTTCCCGATAATCCGCGACGGATCGATTCTCGTTACCCTGGCAGGCATGACAGCCATGGCGCCCACCCGTACCGAGCCCGATCTCTCCTACCTCCTCGACCACACCAGTCACGTCCTGCGGACCCGGATGGCCGCCGCGCTCGGCGCGATCGGGCTCACGCCCCGGATGCACTGCGTCCTCGTCCACGCCCTGGAGGAGGAGCGCACCCAGGCGCAGCTCGCGGAGATCGGCGACATGGACAAGACGACCATGGTCGTCACGGTCGACGCCCTGGAGAAGGCCGGCCTTGCCGAACGCCGGCCGTCGAGCACCGACCGGCGCGCGCGGATCATCGCCGTGACCGAGGCGGGGGCGAAGGTCGCCCAGGAGAGCCAGAAGATCGTCGACGGCGTCCACCAGGGCGCCCTCTCCGCCCTCCCGGAGGACGAGCGGACCGTCCTGCTCCGCGCCCTGAACCGGCTGGCCACCGGGCATCTGGAGACCCCCGTCGAGGGCCCGAAGACGGCCCGCCGGGCGCGGCAGCGCGCCTAGAGCCCTGGAGCCCTAGGACCTGTCCGGAAAGTCATGGCAGCCAGAGGCGGAGGCAGGCGAGGGTGACCATGGCTTGGTAGTGCCGGGCTCGTTTGTCGTAGCGGGTGGCGAGGGCCCGGTTCTGCTTGAGCCGGCTGAAGCAGCG
>NZ_JBVHUJ010000016.1:0-65111 GCF_055565415.1 Streptomyces sp. NPDC028711
GCCGGCAGGACTTTCAAAGGAACCTCGCCATCCGAAGATGGACGGGGTATCAACTAATCTGGCGTTGATTTTTGGCACGCTGTTGAGTTCTCAAGAAACGGACGCTTCCTTTGTACTCACCCTCTCGGGCTTTCCTCCGGGCTTCCCTTCGGTATTTCGTGTTTCCAGCTTAGCAGACCCGATTTCCGTTTCTGCCACCCGCTGGAGCGGGCTGCTGGGGCTGGAATTCGCTTTCGCTTTTCCGTTCCCGGCGGGGTCAAACACTACCAGGCTTTGCCGGTCCCCCCGACCACGTCCCCTGCGAGCATGCAGAGGTGTAGACCACTGGGGTTAGGATCTGGCTTGATAGGTGCTGCCGACCCGCGACTCAAGGCCGCGTTGGGGTCAAGCAGGAGTACGACAGTACATCCCACCGTCAGTTGAGGCAAATCGTTTCCGGTGGTCCCTAGCTCCGCCCAACTGGTACGTCTCGTGCGGAACTAGGACTTCGTATGACATACGCTTCAGAACAGTACGCCGTCCAGGACAGGTAGTGACGGCGCCACACCATCTCCGCCCCTGGGAGGCTTCCCATGACAACCGTGACGTCGCCGCTTGCTGGACGCGCCATCGGTCTCGCCGCAGTTCCCGACCCGGTCTTCTCCGGTGCGATGGTCGGTCCCGGTACCGCCATCGATCCCGTACGTGAGGCCTCGGAGGCCGTCTCCCCCATCGACGGGGTCGTCGTCTCCATGCACCCGCACGCCTTCGTCGTCGTCGACGGCGAGGGCCACGGCGTGCTGACCCATCTGGGCATCGACACCGTTCAGCTCAACGGGCAGGGTTTCGAGCTGCTCGTGAACAAGGGTGACACCGTGACGCGCGGACAGGCCGTCGTGCGCTGGAACCCCGCTGACGTCGAGGCCGCCGGCAAGTCCCCCATCTGTCCCGTCGTGGCCCTCGAGGCCACCGCGGACTCGCTCTCCGGCGTCGTCGAAGACGGTGACGTGAAGTCCGGCGACGAGCTCTTCGGCTGGCGCTGAGCCGGTTCGTCCCCGTGACGACCGCGAGTTCGACATTCAACGCGGCGGCGGGTGCCGCCGCTCTATCGGAGACGGGTGAGATGGAGACAACGCTGCGAGGCGTCGGCGTCAGCCACGGTGTGGCGATCGGCGAGGTCCGGCACATGGGCACGGCGGTTCTCGAGCCGCCGGCCAAGCAGATTCCGGCGGACGAGGCGGAGCGCGAACAGGGGCGCGCCCGTCAGGCCGTCGAAGCTGTCGCCGCCGACCTGATTGCGCGTGGCAATCTGGCCGGCGGTGAGGCGCAGCACGTGCTGGAGGCCCAGGCGATGATCGCCCAGGACCCGGAGCTCATCGCCGATGTGGACCGACGGATCGCCGTGGGCAGCACGGCCGAGCGCGGGATCTACGACGCCTTCTCGCACTATCGGGAGCTGCTCGCCGGTGCCGGTGAGTACATGGCCGGGCGGGTCGCCGACCTCGACGACGTGCGGAACCGGATCGTGGCGCGGCTCCTCGGTGTGCCGATGCCGGGTGTGCCGGACAGCGACGAGCCGTACGTGCTGATCGCGCGGGACCTGGCGCCGGCGGACACGGCGCTGCTCGACCCGACGCTGGTGCTCGGGTTCGTGACGGAGGAGGGCGGGCCCACCAGCCACAGCGCGATTCTGGCGCGGGCGCTGGGTGTGCCGGCCATCGTGGCGCTGCCGGGTGCGGGTGAGCTGGCCGAGGGCACGCTCATCGCGGTCGACGGTTCGACCGGTGAGATCTTCGTGGAGCCGAGCGAGGAGAAGAAGGCGGAGCTGACGAGGGCCGCCGCCGAGCGCAAGGCCGCGCTGGCCACGTCCAGCGGTCCCGGTGCGACCTCGGACGGGCACAAGGTGCCGCTCCTCGCGAACGTCGGTGGTCCGGCGGACGTGCCGGCCGCTGTGGAGGCCGGGGCGGAGGGTGTCGGTCTCTTCCGTACGGAGTTCCTCTTCCTGGACGACAGCGAGAAGGCTCCGTCCGAGGAGAAGCAGATCGAGGCCTACCGCAAGGTGCTCGAGGCCTTCCCCGAGGGCCGTGTGGTCGTGCGGGTGCTCGACGCCGGTGCCGACAAGCCGCTGGACTTCCTGACGCCGGTGGACGAGCCGAACCCGGCGCTCGGCGTGCGGGGTCTGCGGTCGCTCCTTGAGCACCCGGAGGTGCTGCGGACGCAGCTGACCGCACTGGCGAAGGCGGCCGAGGGGCTGCCGGTGTACCTCGAGGTCATGGCTCCGATGGTGGCCGACCGTACGGACGCGAAGGCGTTCGCCGACGCGTGCCGTGAGGCGGGGCTGCGGGCGAAGTTCGGTGCGATGGTCGAGATCCCGTCGGCCGCGCTGCGGGCGCGCTCGATCCTCCAGGAGGTCGAGTTCCTGTCGCTGGGCACCAATGACCTGGCGCAGTACACCTTCGCGGCCGACCGGCAGGTCGGTGCGGTGTCGCGGCTCCAGGACCCGTGGCAGCCGGCGCTGCTCGACCTGGTGGCGCTGTCCGCCGAGGCGGCCAAGGCCGAGGGCAAGAGCTGTGGTGTCTGTGGCGAGGCCGCTTCGGATCCGCTGCTCGCGTGTGTGCTGACGGGTCTGGGTGTCACCTCCCTTTCCATGGGTGCCGCGTCGATTCCGTATGTGCGGGCGACGCTGGCCAAGTACACGCTGGCTCAGTGCGAGCGGGCCGCGGCCGCGGCGCGTGCGGCGGACACGGCGCACGAGGCGCGTGTGGCCGCTCAGGCGGTGTTGTCCGGGGAGTGATTCCCGGGCGGGTCCGGCGAAGGGGCTTTCCGTCACCGAGGTGACGGGGAGCCCCTTCGGCGTGGGTGGGCTCAGTGGTGGGTGGTCCAGTCGTCGTCGGGGTCGGGGGTGAGGGGGAAGCCGGCGAGGTGGTCGACGCCGGGTTCCGGGGAGAGGGGCTCGCCGGTGCGGGCGTCGGTGCAGTAGGCGGCGAAGACCTCCGCCTCGGTGAGCGGGGTGAGGCCGCCTCCGGTGAGGCGCCAGCCGTGGAGTCGGTCGCGGTCCCCCGGGTTGCTGGTGCGCAGGACGACTCCGCCCGGGGCGCCGAGGGCGATGCCGGCGGCGAGCACGGCCGTGAATTCGGCGGCGGCGGCCTCTTCGATGTCCGAGGGGCGTGCGGTGCCGTCGGTGTGGAGGACGGCGAGGAGTTGGTCGTCGGCGGCCCGGACGCTGCAGACGAGGTGGTGGGCGCCCGGTCCCGCGGCGTCGAGGAGTCGGGCCAGGAGTCGGGCGGCGCGCTCGAAGGCCGCCTTGCCGATGTCCTTGCCGCAGGTGGCGCAGTCGCCCGCGGTGGCGAGGACGGTGGTGGCGTACTCCCAGGTGGCGTGGCGGACGGCGGTGTCGACGAGCTCGGGGAGGAGGGTGCTGAGCGGCTGTCCCGTGTAGGTGACGCGGGCGCCGGTGGCGGCGAGGTGGGCGGTGAAGCGGCTGCGGCTGGTGGGGTGGTCGGGGTCGATGGCGGTCTCGGCGCAGTAGGCCGCGTACTCCTCGGGGTCGAAGAGGGTGACGGTGGTGTGACCGCCCTGGGTGGCGAGGTTCTTGAGGAGGGCCTCGACCTGGCGGAGGTAGACGGTGTGGTCGTCGAAGACGAAGGTGCGGTACTGGCGCATGGCCGTGAAGTCGTGCTCGTCGGCGAGGAGGCCGACGGTGGTGGGGACCTCGCGGCGCAGGGCGCGCCGGAGTCCTGCCTGGGTGGTGCCGGTCCGTGTCATGTCTCCCCCTGGTGACAGTCCGATCAGTGCTCACTCACCGTAACCTTCGCCACTGACAGTGACGGTTCGGTGAGGCGTCGGCGGACGAGGCGGCTCTGGGCGGCGCAGGTGGCGGCGAGTGCCGCGCCGAGGACGGGCCAGCCGAAGGGGCCGGCGGAGACGAGGCCGGTCATGAGGAGGGGCCCGGCGAAGCGCTGGGTGGACTGGGCGAGGCCGTGGACTCCGAGGTAGGCGCCCTGGGCGTCGTCCGGGGCCAGGGCGACGGAGATCTCCCAGGAGGCGATCGTGTGGATCATCTCGGCGAAGGTGAGGGCGACGGCCGCGGTGATCAGGGCGGCGATGGAGAGGGTGCGGCCGCCGAGGGCGGAGACGGTGAGGGCGAGCGTACCGACGGCGAAGAGGCCCGCGAGGGGGGTGAGGAGGCGTCGGGCCGCTTCGGTGGAGGAGCCGAAGCGGGCGAGCGGGACCTGGAAGACGACGACGAGGGCGCTGTTGGCGACCATCAGGAGCGGGGCGAGGCCGGCGGGGGCGTCGGTGGCGTGGACGATCCAGAGCGGGAGGGCGACCTGGAGGACCGAGTCGTGGAGGAAGAAGACCGATTCGCCCGCGGTGAAGGCGAGGAAGCCGCGGTCGCGCCAGGGGCTGGTGGGCTTGGTGGTGGGGGTGGGGTCGGTGAACGCGGCGGCGATGCGGGAGGAGGCGGGGGCCGGGGGTTCGGCGCAGCGGAGGGTGAGGGCCGCCATCACGAGGTAGGAGAGGGCGTCTCCGATGAGCAGGAGGTGGAAGGCGGTGCTGGTGCCGACGGCGAGTGCGGCCGCTGCGCCGAGGCCGCCGAGCGTCCAGCCGAAGTTGGAGATGGTGCGGTTGATGGCCTGGTAGCGGACGCGGTCGGGGCCGGCGATCCGGGCGGCGTACAGCTTGGTGAGGACGTTGGTGGCGCGGTCGGGCAGGGCGCCGACGGCCGAGAAGAGGACGAGCAGCAGGTAGTCGTCGGTGGTGAGGAGGGCGAGGAGGGCCGCGGCGCGCAGCAGTTGGGTGCAGATGATGACGCGGACCAGGGGGAAGCGGTCGGCGAGGCGGCCGCCGAGAGGGGCGCCCGCGATGCCGGCGGCGCCGGAGACGGCGATGAGCAGGCCGATCTGGCCGAGGCCGAAGCCGGTGACGTAGGTGAAGTACAGGGCCATGGCCGTGGCCCAGAGTCCCGTGCCGCACTTGTCGATGAAGCCGATGAGGAGCATGCGGCGGCCGTCGGGGCCTCCGGGGACGCGGTCCTTGAAGGCGGTGCGGGTGGAGCGGGTGGTGCGGCTCATGGATCCCCCTTGCCAACTACTTTGTATTGATACATACTTGACTACGTGGCAGCACAATATGTGATCGTAGGGGCGACGGCCAAGGGGATTGCCGCGTCCGTGGAGCAGGGCGTGACCGAGGGCGGGCTCGCACCGGGTGACGCCCTGCCGCCCGTTCGGCGGCTCGCGGACGCGCTGGGGGTCAGTCCCGGGACCGTCGCGACGGCGTACAAGGAGCTTCGGCAGCGGGGTCTGATCGTCACGCGGGGCCGGGGTGGAACGGTGGTGGCGGAGGTTCCTTCGGTGGCCTCACGACGTCCACCGCGCGTGCCGGACGGCCTCGTCGACCTGGCGGGCGGCCACCCGGACCCGGCCTTCCTTCCCGTGGTGCGTCCGCCGTCGGCGGTCGCCCCCGTGTACGGATCCCATCGCGCCGCGCCCCGGCTTCCGGCGCTCGAAGAGGTGACCCGGGAGTGGTTCGAACGGGACGGAGTGCCCGCGCGGCACGTGTCGTTCGCGCACGGGGCCCTCGACTGCATCGCACGTCTCCTCTCGACGGAGCTGCGGCCCGGCGACGCGGTGGCCGTGGAGGATCCCGGCTTCCACCATCTCCTGGACCTGGTGCCCGCGTTGGGGCTGCGGATCGTCCCGGTGGCGGTGGACGGCGAGGGGCTCGTACCGGAGGCGCTGCGGACCGCTCTGCGGGGCGGGGTGCGCGCGGTGGTGTGCAGCCCGCGGGGGCAGTGCCCGACCGGGGCGTTCTTCACCCGGTCGCGGCGGGACGAACTCGTGACGGTGCTCCGCGAGTTCCCTGAGGTCCTCGTCGTGGAGGACGACCACAACGCGGAGGTCGGTGGGGCCGCGGCGTACACGCTCGCGGCGGCGGGGCTCGACCGGTGGGCGCAGGTGCGGACCGTGTCGAAGCACCTCGGGATCGACCTGCGGTGGGCCGGGCTCGCGTGCGACGCGGTGACCCTCGCACGGCACGACGGGCGGATGCTGATGACCTCGGGCTGGGTCAGTCATGTGCTCCAGGAGACGGTGGCCGGCCTGTTCGGCGACCGGGATGTACGCGCGCTCGTGGCCAGGGGCGAGGCGGCGTACGCCGAGCGGCGGGCGGCGTTGATCGGCGCGCTCGGGGTGTACGGGATCCGGGCCGTGGGGGCGAGCGGGCTCAACGTGTGGGTGCCGGTGCGGGACGAGTCGGCGGTGGTCAACGGCCTGCGGACGCAGGGCTGGTGGGTGGCTGCGGGGGCGCGGTTCCGGATCGGGGCGCCGCCCGCGGTACGGATCACCACGGCGACACTCGCGCCCGGCGACGCGGTGCGCCTCGCGGCGGACTTCGCGGAGGTGCTCGGGGACGCGCAGGCGACGTACGGGGGTTGACGCGAGAACGCTCCGGGGGAGGTCCCCGGAGCGTTCTGTGGCGCTGGGTCGGCGGCGGCTGCGGGGGCCGTCGGGCGGGCGCCGGCTGTGGGCATGGGGAGTGGGCGGACCCGAGGACCCTGAGCGGGTGTCGCGGTCAGCTGGTTCGGTAGGCGTTCGTCAGGGTCTGGGTGAGGGTGCTCCCCTGGGTGTCGGTGAGCTCGGCGCGGAGCGAGACGGACCGGCCCGGGCCGGGGGTGCGGAGACCGGCCTGGCCGTCGACGACCGGGACACGGGTCCAAGTGGCGCCGTTGTCGGTCGACATCGACACCGTGAGCGACCGCACCCCGATCTCGGCGGCCGCGCCCTGGACGGTGACCGGTACGCGGGCCAGGGCGCCCGCCGGGGCGGTGCCGTCGAGGTCGAGGGCCGGGGCGAAGCGGACGGTGCTGAGGGGCAGCGCGGCGGGACGGGACGCGGCGGCCGAGGTGAAGGTCCAGGACGCGGTGACCCGGCTGCTCGTCGGCGTACCGTCGCCGCGGGTCGCGGTGGCGGTCAGCCGGTACGCGGCCCGTCCCGGGGTGGTGGTGAACGCGGCGCGGCCCGGGTCGCCCTGGCTGGTTCCGATCAGGACGCCGTCCCGGTGGAGTGTGGTGGTGGCGCTGTCGAAGCGCGGGGCGCTCGGCGCGTGGCCCTCGCCGTCGGCGAGAAGCGGAACGTCGAGCGTGAGGGCGTCGCCGTCACGGACCCCCGCCGGGCGGGCGCCGGGCGCCGGGTCGAGCGCGGGGCCGAAGACGGCGTTGCCGAAGGTGTGGGTGGTGGTGGCGCCCGCGCGGACCGCGAAGCCGTTCGCGTCGTACCGGTTGGGCGGGGTCTCCGGGGCGGCGGGGCCGGAGTAGCCGACGTCCCACAGGCCTCGCTCCGGGGTCACGAGCACGGTCGCGGTGCCCGGCAGTTGGAGGGGCTGGACGAGCCCGATGGTGGGGCCCGCGCTGGGCTGGATGGAGACGAACCCGGTGCCGGTGGCGCCCTCCGGGGCGGCTCCCCGGATCTTGACCGTGGCCAGCGAGGCGGCCGTCGGGTGCCGGACGAGGCCGGTCAGGGCGCGCCCCGAGGTGAAGGTGTAGCCGAGGGCGTAGTCGGTGCTCGCGCCGGACCAGTACGTGTCGATCCACTCCTTGACGGAGCCGGACTCGGCGGCGGGGCCGAGGTGGGCCACGCGCAGCCCGGGGCCCGCTGTGACGACGTTCGCGGAGCGGGTCCTTCCGTCGTGGGTGACCTCGACGAATCCGAGGCTGTTCAGGTAGCGGGCGCCGCTCTCCGGCGGGCGGACGTCCACCGGGGCGGTCGTACGGGCGTCGACGGTGACCGTCGTGTCGCGGTCCAGGTCGAGGCGGGGCTGGACGATCCAGTCGGTGCCGGTTCCCGCGTCGGCCCCGGAGAGCGTGGAGTCGAGCAGGTAGCGGCCCTCGGGGAGGCGGATGGTGACCGTGCCTGATGCGTCGTAGGGCACGGCTTCCTCGGACGCGCCGGCGCCCGAGATGCCGGTGACGTGGGTCTGGTAGTCGCCGGTGGCGGCGCCGGACCGGTCGAGGTGGCGGATGGTCAGGGTGTACGTGGCGGGGGCACCGTCCGCTGCGGCGACTGGGGGCGGCGTCGAGAGGGAGGTGCCGGCGAGGACGCCGGCCAGGGCCAGGGAGCGCAGAATCGTGCGGCGGCTCGTGACCGGGGCCGTACGGGGTGTCGAGGAATCGTTCATGCCCAGCACTGCGCGCTGCGGCCGGGGCGTTCCGGTGACCTGGGCCACACGTCTCGGGCGCGGTGTGGCCCAGGTCACCGGAACCCGGGCGAACCACCGTCCAGTGCCCTGTGTGGAATCACCTATGAGAGATCGTTTCCGCGCCGGGGACCCCTCGGCGCTCGGCGAGGCGTACGACGAGCACGCGCGCGTGCTGTACCACTACGCGTTCCGGGTGTGCGGGGACCGGGCGGCGGCCGAGGACGTCGTCTCCGCCGCGTTCCTCGAGGCCTGGCGCTGTCGCGAGAAGCTGCACGCCGAGGGCGGAAGTCTGCGTCCCTGGCTGCTCGGCATCGCGACCAACATCATGCGCGGCTCCGCCCGCGAGGCACGACGGAGGGACGCGGCCCTGGCCCGGATGCCCGAGCGGGGCGTCCTGCCCGACTTCGCCGACGACGTCCTCGCCCGGATGACGGACGGGGAGCAGATACGTGCCGCCCGGATCGCGCTCGGCAGGCTCCGGCGGCGTGAGAGGGAGGTCTTCACGCTCGTGGTGTGGGCCGGGCTCGACTACGCCGCCGCCGCGGAGGCGTTGGGGATCCCGGTCGGGACCGTCCGATCCAGGCTGTCGCGGGCGCGTGAACGGCTCCGGAAGCTCGCCGACGCCGAACTGCGCGCGGAGCGGCGGCGGGGGCGTTCCGCCGCCGCGGTCCGGCCCGGGTCCGTCTCCAGGTCCGCTTCCGGGTCCGTGTCGCTGTCCGAGTCGCTGTCCGAGTCGCTATCCCTGTCCGGGGCCTTGCCCCTGGCCGAGTCCGTCTCCGTCCGCTCCACCGTCCGCCCGGCCCTCTCGTCCCGACCGACCCCGGAGAAGCAGGCATGAACACCGCCTCCCCCCGCCCGCACCACACCGACGAGGACACGCTCCTGCGCGCCGAACTGACCGCGCTGCTGCCGCCGCCCCCGGTGCCCGAACTGACGCCGGACCGGAACGTCTCCCTGCGCCACGCCGTCCTCCGGAACGCCCTGGCCGGCGGAAACGGCGCGGGTGCCCGCCCGGTCCCCGCCCGCCGCTCGCGACCGGGGCTCCGGCTCGGCTGGATCGTGGCGCCCGTGGCCGCCTGCGCGGTCGTGGCCGGGGTCGCCGTCCTCGCTCCCCCAGGCCCGTCGGCCGGTTCCCCGGGGGACACGTCCATCGGACAGTCCGCCTCCCCCGACGCCGCCGGAGTGCTGTCGCATGCGGCGCTCGCCGCCGCCGAGTCGCCCGCGCCGGACGTCCGGCCCGACGGGTACGTGTACGTCAGGAGCCTCGTCGCGCACGCGGGACGCGACGCGGGCGGCGGTGCCGCCGTGCTGCCGCCCGTCCGTCAGCGCGAGGTGTGGTTGTCCGCCGACGGCAGCCGGCCCGGCCTGCTCCGTGAGCCCGGTGCGGCCGACACGATGCTGAACCCCCGACTGCCCGTGTACGAGCTGGATCACCGCGGTGCCACCCCCCGGCCGACCACGGCCGAGGCGGCACCCCCGTCCGTCACCAACCCGACCCACGCGTACGTGGCGTCCCTGCCCACCGACCCGGAGGCCCTTCTGCGGCTGATCCGCGAGCAGACCCGTGGCGCCGGGGGCGATGCCGAGCAGCGGGCGTTCACCGCGATCGGGACGCTGCTCGCCGAGACCTGGGCTCCGCCGCGGGTGACCGCCGCTCTCTACGAGGCGGCGGCGCGGATCCCCGGGGTGGCCGTGCTGCCGTCCGCCGAGGACGCGGCCGGACGCGAAGGCGTCGCGGTAGCCCGTACCGCGTACGGCGAGCAGACCCAGTGGATCTTCGACCGGGAGACGTCGGCGTTCCTCGGGGATCGCACCGTCCTCACCGAGACCACGGCCGCCGGGCGGGCGGGCACGGTGCTCGGTGTGTCGGCGGTGCTCGCCAAGGCGGCCGCCTCCGCGCCGGGGGAGCTGCCGGAGGGGTGAGGTGGAGCGTCCGGGCCCCCGATCCGTCGGATCGGGGGCCCGGTTCGCGTACCTGGCTGCCTGGCTGCCCGGCTCAGCCTCGGCGGTTGGCGGCCAGGGTCTCGTAGAAGTGGAGGAGGCCGAGGTCGTCGACAGAGCCCGCGTTGACCGCCTTGGCCAGGGGGGTGCCCTGGAGGAGGCGCTTGACCGGGACCTCGATGCGCTTGCCGGTGAGGGTGTGCGGGACGCCCGGGACCTCGATGATCTCGTCGGGGACGTGGCGCGGCGAGAGTTCGCTGCGGATCGTCCTCTTGATCCGGCCGATCAGCTCGTCGTCCAGGGTGGCACCCTCCACGAGGTGGACGAAGAGCGGCATCCAGTACCCGCCGTCCGGCTCCTCCAGACCGATCACCAGGGATTCGCGGATCTCCGGGAGGCGTTCCACGGCCTCATAGATATCGGCGCTCCCCATCCGCACGCCCTGGCGGTTCAGGGTGGAGTCGGAGCGGCCGTGGATGACGACCGAGCCGTGGTCGGTGATCGTGATCCAGTCGCCGTGCCGCCAGACGCCCGGGAACATCTCGAAGTAGCTGTCGCGGTAGCGGCTGCCGTCGGGGTCGTTCCAGAAGTGGATCGGCATGGACGGCATGGGGTTGGTGACGACGAGTTCGCCGACCTCACCGATGACGGGCTTGCCGGAGGGGTCCCAGGCCTGGAGGTCGGTGCCGAGGCCCGCCGCCTGGAGCTCGCCGATGTGGACCGGCAGGGTGGGGACGGCGCCCGCGAAGCAGGAGCACACGTCGGTGCCGCCGCTGACGGAGGCGATCCACAGGTTCTCGCGTACCTCGTCGTGGAGCCAGCGGAAGCCGTCGGGAGGCAGCGGGGAGCCGGTGGTGGCGACGCACTTCACGGCCGAGAGGTCGAAGTCACGGCCGGGGTGGACGTCCGCCTTGGCGCAGGCCATGACGTACGCGGCGGAGGTGCCGTACAGGGTGGCGCGGGTGCGTTCGGCGACGCGCCACTGGGCCGCCGTGTCCGGGTAGCCGGGGCTGCCGTCGTACAGGACGACGGTCGTGCCGGTGAGCAGGCCGGAGACGAGGAAGTTCCACATCATCCAGCCGGTGGAGGTGTACCAGAAGAACACGTCCTCAGGGCCGAGGTCGCAGTGCAGGCCCAGCTGCTTGACGTGCTCGACGAGAATGCCGCCCTGGGACTGGACGATCGCCTTCGGGAGGCCGGTCGTACCGGAGGAGTACAGGACCCACAGCGGGTGCGAGAACGGGACCTGCTCGTAGACCGGCTCGACGTCGCCGGCGACGAGGTCGGCCCAGTCGAGCGTGCCCTCGGGGGCCGGGGTGCCGAGGAGCGGGATGTGGACGACCGCGCGGAGGGTGGGCAGCTCGGCACGGAGTTCGGCGACGGTGTCGCGGCGGTCGTGCTCCTTGCCGCCGTAGCGGTAGCCGTCGACGGTGAAGAGCACGACCGGTTCGACCTGCTGGAAGCGGTCGAGGACGCTGCGGGCGCCGAAGTCGGGGGCGCAGGAGGTCCACACGCCGCCGACGGCCGCGGTGGCGAGGAGGGCCACGACGGACTGCGGGACGTTGGGCAGGTAGCCGCTGATCCGGTCGCCGGGGCGTACGCCGAGGGCGCGGAGTTCGGCGGCGAGGGCGCCGACCTGGCGACGGAGCTCGGCCCAGGTGATGGGCGTCGGCACCTGTGTCTCGTCCACATGGAGCAGAGCCGTGTCGTGGGGGCGCTCGTCGGCGGCGCGCAGGGCGTGCTCGGCGTAGTTGAGGGTGGCCCCGGGGAACCAGTCGGCGCCGGGCATCGACCGGTCGCCGAGAACCCGCTCGTACGGGGTGGAGAAGCGGATGTCGAACCACTCGACGACCGCCTTCCAGAAGGCTTCGAGCTCGTCGACCGACCAGCGGTGGAGAGCCGGGTATCCGCCCTCTGCCGGGGCGCCGTGGTGTTCGGCCGCCCAGCTCTGGAAGCGGGTGACGGCGGCCGTGGCGATGCGTTCCTCGTCCGGCTGCCAGAGCGGCTCGGTCTGCGCTGATGTCATTGGGGTGGCTCCCTGGCTGTACGCGGGGTCGGCGTGTGTCCCGCGCACGTGCTGGGGTGTGCGCGCGACGCGGCTGACAGGACGATGCCATGTGATCGTCTTTCGCACCAGGGCTGCCCGCCCATGGTCCGGCAGTTGAATATGTGCTCCCACCACGGGTGAACGGAAGTTGAACGGAGCTCGTATCGCCCCTGGTGGGTGGCAGGGTGATCACCATGGACGGTCGTGGACTGGTGCGTTCGATCAAGGTGTTCGGTTCGGTGCGGGGGTTGCGGACGGTGCGGGCGGCGTGGCGGACGCGCCGTACGGACGCCTGGGGGCTGCCGCCGAGGGGGCCCGAGCGGGCCAGGGTGCCGGGGCTCGCGACCGGGGCGGAGGCCGCGCCCGGTGGGGGGACGATCCGGTTCGCCCGGTCCTCGCTGCGGATCTGCGTCGCGGCGGGCGGCACGGTGTTCTGGGGATGGGACGGGGCCGGTCCGCTTCCCTCGTACGCCTTGGCCGGCGAGCCGCCCGAGCCGGATCCGCGGGCCTCCCTGGAGCCCGACACCGACGGCGGCTGGCGGATCGTCTCGGAGCGGGTGACGGTGGCGGTCTCCCGGCACGGCGCGGTCGAGATCCGGACGCCTGGCGGGGTGATGCTGCGCCGGGAGCTACCGCCCCGCTGGTGGGAGCCGGTGGCGAGTGGGGCGGCAGCCGGGGGGCCGGGGGCCATGGCGGTCACGGAGACGGCCGCGGATGGGGGGACGGGGGCGGGCGTGTCCGCGGGGGTGGGTGCGGTTGGGGATGTGTCTGCGGGGGTGAGCGTTGCGGGCGTGTCCGAAGGTGCGGACGCGGGGAGCGGCGCGGGTGGGCTCGGCTGTTCCGTGGCGGCCGGTGTCGCGCGCTGGGTGCAGCGGAGCGAGGTGCCGGCGGACGCGCGGTTCTTCGGGCTCGGCGGGCGGTCCGCCGGACCTCGGCTGCGGGACGGCACGTACCGGCTGTGGAACACCGACCCCAAGGGGAGTTTCGGCCCCGGGGACGATCCGCTCTACCTCACCATGCCCGTGCAGTTCGTCGTCTCGGACGCCGGCACCCACCTCGCCTTCCACGACAACTCCTGGGACGGCCGGGTCACCCTCGCGGAGGGAGAGGAAGGGGCGGGGTCGGGGCACGACCGGCCGGGGACCAGCGAGGTACGGATGAGCGGCGGGCCCCTGCGTTGCTGGGTGGTCGTCGGCACCCCCGCGCGCGTGCTCCACGGCTGGGCCGCCCTGACGGGGGCTCCCGCGCTGCCGCCGGACTGGGCGCTCGGACCGCAGCACGCGCGCTGGGGGTTCGGGAGCGCGCGGGAGGTGCGCCGGATCGTGGCCGGGTACCGGGAACGGGGTCTGCCGCTGTCCGCCGTGCACCTGGACATCGACCACTACGACGCCCACCGGGTGTTCACGGTCGACCGGGAACGGTTCCCCCACCTGCCGGGCCTCTCGGCGGAGCTGCGGGAGCAGGGCGTACGGCTCGTGTCGATCGTGGACCCGGCGGTGAAAGCCGAACCGGGGGACGCGGTCTACGACAGCGGGCGGGCGGTGGGGGCGTTCGTCCGGGACGCCCGGGGCAGGGAGGTCCGCGGGGTCGTCTGGCCGGGCGAGTGCGCCTATCCGGACTTCACCGATCCGGCGGTACGGGAGTGGTGGGGCGGTCTTTACGAGGAGCGGCTCCGGCAGGGCTTCGCCGGGGTCTGGCACGACATGAACGAGCCGGTGTCCTTCGTGCCCTTCGGTGACATGACGCTGCCGCGCTCGGCTCGGCACGCGCTGGACGGGCGGGGAGGCGACCACCGCGAGGCCCACAACGTGTACGGCCTCACGATGGCGCGGGCCGGATACGAGGGGCTGCGCCGGCTGCGGCCCGAGGAGCGGCCCTTCCTCTTCTCGCGCTCGGGCTGGGCGGGCATGCAGCGGTACGGGGGCACCTGGTCGGGCGACGTGTCGACGGGGTGGCCGGGGCTGCGGGCCTCGCTCGCCCTGGTCCTGGGGCTCGGGCTCTGCGGCGTGCCGTACTCGGGGCCGGACGTGGGGGGTTTCGACGGCAGCCCGGCGCCGGAGCTGTTCCTGCGCTGGTACCAGCTGGGGGCGTGGCTGCCGCTGTTCCGTACGCACGCGGCGATCGGCGCGGGGCGGCGCGAGCCCTGGGAGTTCGGTCCTGAGGTCCTTGAGCACGCGCGCGTGGCACTGGCCGAACGGGAGCGGCTGCGGCCGTACTTCACGACCCTCGCCCGGCTCGCCCGGATGACGGGCGCCCCCTACGTACGCCCCCTGTGGTGGGGGACGCCCGAGGACCGGGTGCTGCGGGACTGCGAGGACGCGTTCCTGCTCGGCGACGCTCTGCTCGTGGCGCCGGTCCTGACCCGTGGCGCCGACCGGCGTGCCGTGCGGCTGCCACGCGGTCGCTGGTACGACACGGCGACGGGGCGGGCGTACGAGGGCCCCGGGCAGGTTCTGCTCGACGCTCCGCTCTCCCGGATCCCGGTCCTGGCCCGGGCGGGGGCGGTGCTGCCCGTACGGGGCGAGGACGGCGGACTGGCCCTGGAGGTGTGGGCGCCCGCCGCGGGGCGCACGGGCGGCGGGCTTGTCGTACGGGACACGGGGGACGGCTGGGAGCCGGCCGAGATCGAGCGGTACCAGTCACGTCTCGTGAACGGCCGGGTGGTCGTGGAGCGGGTGACGGACGACGGGGTGGAGGAGGCGGGTCTGCCGGTGCGGGCGCGGGGGGCGTGAGGGGAGCGGTCCGGTATCCCGTTTCCAATCGCCAATAGCCAATAGCCAATAGCCGAATATTGGAGATTGGATACGGAAGGCGGGATACCTGACACCCGGGATCCCTGATACCGGAGATTGGATACCGGAGATTGGAGATTGGATCCAGTCTCCGGCCGGTCACCCATAGGCTCCGTCGAACCACTTCCGTACCGCCTGCGTGTGAAGCGGGAAGGCCAGCTCCTCCGGTGCCGTGAGCACGTGGTGGCCGCTCGTCTCGTCCGTCGGGGCCGAGGGCGGGAGTTCGCCGGCCGGGCGGGGCGGCAGCAGGCCGAAGAGGAGGAGGTGGCCGGCCGGGGAGCTCATGGCGTCGGCGAGGAGGACCTCCTCGGCGGAGGCGGGGATGCCGGTCTCCTCGCGCAGCTCGCGGGCGACGGCGGCGCGCCAGTCCTCCCCGTGGTCGATGAAGCCGCCGGGCAGGGCGACCCCGCCCCGCGCGGGCTCGATGGTGCGGGTGATGACGACGAGGCCCGTTCCGGCTGCGTCCGTGACGGGGAGGAGGGCGACGGCGACGGGCAGCGGGTTGCGGTAGACGGTGTGGCCGCAGGCAGGGCAGATGCGGGGCCAGCCGGCGTCGGCCGGGTGGGCGGCGCCGCAGCCGGGGCAGTGGGAGCGGGGGGAACCGGAGGAGTCCTTCACGGCCCGACCGTATGCGATCACCCTTTCCCGGCGCTGCCGGAACTGATAGACGGTGCGCATGACAGGACTCGCTTCCGCTTTCCGTACGCTCGCCGTCACCGCCGCGGCCGGGCTGCTCGCCGTCACGGGCGCCGTCGCCGCCCCCGCCGCTCCGGCCTCTGCCGCTCCGGAGCCCAAGGCGCCACGGGAGTTCGTGGCCCTCGGCTCCGTCGACCGGACGATCCTCCAGGAGATGCGTTATACGACGGAGCACAACTTCCTGGGTGAGCCGGTGGACGGCTACCGGCAGCCGCTGTGCATCCTGACCCGGCCGGCCGCCGAGGCGCTGCACCGGGCCCAGGTGCGTCTGCTCGCCCGGGGATACACGCTGAAGGTGTACGACTGCTACCGGCCGCAGCGAGCCGTCGACCACTTCGTGCGCTGGGCGAAGGACCTGACGGACGAGCGGATGAAGAAGGAGTTCTATCCGCACGTCGACAAGTCGAGGCTGTTCGCGGACGGTTACATCGCGGAGAAGTCGGGGCACAGCCGCGGTTCGACGGTGGATCTGACGATCGTGCGGCTGCCCGCGGTGCCCACGCGCGCGTACGTGCCGGGCGAGCAGCTGGTGGAGTGCTACGCGCCGCGGGAGGAACGGTTCCCCGACAACTCCGTCGACATGGGCACCGGGTACGACTGCTTCGACACGCTCTCGCACACCGACGACCCCCGGGTCCAGGGCGCACAGCGGACCAACCGGCAGCTGCTCAAGGCGGTGCTCGCCGAGCAGGGGTTCGTGAACCTGCCGGAGGAGTGGTGGCACTTCACGTTCAAGCCGGAGCCGTTCCCGAGCACGTTCTTCGACTTCCCGGTGGCACGGAGGTCGGTGGCCGGGCACTGAGTCGTTCTGTACGAGCCACGGACGGCCCCCGCGTCGCGGGGGCCGTCCGTCAGGTCGTCGCGGCCGCGTGGCCGCGGTCCGCGAGGACGAGGGCGTGCTGGACGACGGCCACGAGGACGTTCTTCACGGACTCGCGGTCCCGGGCGTCGCACATGAGGAGCTCCACCTCGGGATCGAGGTCGAGCGCCCCGCGCACGCTCTCGGCGGGGAAGCGCCGCGCGCCCTCGAAGCAGTTGACGGCGACCGTGAAGGGGATGCCGCGCCGCTCGAAGTAGTCGATGGCCGCGAAGCTGTCCTCGAGGCGGCGGGTGTCCGCGAGGACGACCGCGCCGAGGGCGCCCTGCGCCAGCTCGTCCCAGAGGAACCAGAAGCGGTCCTGGCCCGGGGTGCCGAACAAGTACAGGACGAGGTCCTCGCGGAGGGTGATCCGGCCGAAGTCCATGGCGACCGTGGTGGTCGTCTTGGTCTCGACGCCGTGCAGGTCGTCGACGGGCCGTCCCGCCTCACTGAGGATCTCCTCCGTCCGCAGGGGCCGGATCTCGCTGACCGCGCCCACCAGTGTCGTCTTGCCGACCCCGAACCCGCCCGCGACGAGGATCTTCAGGGTCGTCGGCTCGACGAAGGGCTTCTTGCGGCTAGAGCGCCCGAAGGCCATTGATCACCTCGCGGAGAATGCTCACGTCCGGCAGCTCGGCCGGCGGAACGGGGCGGGTCACATGGACGAGTTCGTCCTCGACGAGGTCACCGACGAGAACCCGGACCACCCCGACGGGGAGGTCGAGTCCTGCGGCGAGCTCGGCGATCGACTGGGGCTGCTCGGAGCAGCGTTCGACGATCTCCACGTGTTCGGGGGAGAGTGTCTGGTCCCGGCCGGGGTCGTCGGCCGCGGGTTCGGGGACGACGACCGCGATCAGGTCGAGCCGGTGGCGGGTGGCGGCGCTCGTCCGGCCGCGGGTCATCGCGTACGGACGCACCACCGGCCCGGCCTCGTCGTCGAACCAGTGGTGGAGGCCCGGGGCAGGGTTCTGGTCCGGCTGGTTCCGCCGGTCTGCGTCACTCATGCCGTCCCACTCATCCTCCCGAGGGCTGGCCGGTCCTGGGGGCGGTCGCGAGGTGGGCCCCGACCCGCTTCACCATCAGCGTCATCTCGTAGGCGACCTGGCCCACGTCGGAGTCGGCGTCGGCGAGCACGGCCAGGCAGCTGCCGTCACCGGCGGCCGTGACGAAGAGGAAGGCGTCCTCCAGCTCCACGACCGTCTGGCGGACCTTGCCCGCCTCGAAGTGGCGGCCGACGCCCTTGGCGAGGCTGTGGAAGCCGGAGGCCACGGCGGCCAGGTGCTCGCCGTCCTCGCGGGTGAGGTCCTGGGAGGCGCCGGTGGCGAGGCCGTCGCTGGAGAGCACCAGGGCCTTCCGGATGGAGCCGACGCGCTGGACGAGTTCGTCGAGGAGCCAGTTCAGCTCGCCGTTTCCGTGGCCGTGTCCGGAGGTGGTGCTGGGTGCTGCGGCGTTCGGTGCGGTCATCGACCGTCCCCCTCGGGTGTCGTTCCTTGTGCTGTCGGGTCGTCAGGGCCTGCGTTGTCCCGGCGCCCGCGCTGCCAGCCGCGCTGCATGGCGGCCATGCGCGCGCGTACCTCCTCGGCGTCGCGCTCGAAGGAGTCGGGGCCGGTGGGCGCGGCGCCGCCGTTCCTCCGGGCGTCGGCACGCCCGGACGTGGCGCGGTCGGCCGGGCCGTCGGTGGCGCGGAGCTGCGGCGCGAGGCTGGCCTGGCGGACGCGGCGGGGCAGTCCGCCGAACGGCTCGGGGTCGCCCGGGGGTACGGAACCCCGATTCGGTGACGCGGAGGCCTCCGGCGGTACGGGGCCCCTCGGCGGTACGGATCCGTTCGGCGGCACAGGTCCGTTCGGCGGTACGGGGACGAGCGTGGGGCCGGTTGTTCCCCTCGGGGGTGCCGGCGGGTCGTCCGGTCCGGCGCCGTGGGCGAGGTGGCCCGCGCCGGCGCGCCCGGTCGTCCGGCCGGGGGCGGGGTGCGCCCGGCCCGTGAGCGACGGGTCCCGGTCGGGGAGCCGGTGGTCGCGGGCGGTGAGCCGGCTCTCCCGGGCGGGAGGCTGGTGGCCGCCGACGGGAGGCTCGTGGTCCCTGGCAGGGGGCTCGTGGTCCCCGGGAAGCTGGTGGTCCCTCGGAGGGAGCCGGTGATCCCCGGCCGGAAGCGCCTGCGTGCGGTCGGGGACTCCGCGGGAACGGTCGGGAATCGCCTGCCCCCCGTCGGAGGGCGGCACGTCCGACGCGGAGTCCGCGCGGGCCGCGAAGGGGTGCGTGCGGTCCGGTTCGTCGACGCGGCGGCCGTGGTCCACGACGAGCGTGGGGGTGCGGCGGCGCGGCAGCGGCACCGGACCGAGGACTCCCCCGTCGGCCGCCGTCCCGCCCTCGCCGTTCGTCCGGTCCGCGGCCTGCTGGTGCGGTTCGCCGGCGGGCGCGAGCCCGGCGCGGCGCCTGCCGCGGGGCAGGAAGAGGCCGCCTCGCTCGCTCTCGGTGTCGAGGAGATCGGCGGACCGGTCGAGGAGCGCGTCGAAGTCCTCGCTGCCGACGGGTCCTTCGAGTTCGACGGGGCCGTCGAGCGGCCCGGGTCCCTCGGTCACGTCCGGGACCCTGGCGAGCGCCGGGCGCCGGCCGGGCGGCGTACCGCCGTCGGCCGCCGCATCGTCGGCGGGGGCGATGCGCTCCAGGGTCTTGCGGTCCAGGCGGAAACCGGCTCCCTGGGTCTCGGGCGCGTCGGTGAGCAGCGCGGCCGGGATGAAGACGACCGCGGTGGTCCCGCCGTATGGGGAGGTCTGGAGCGAGACGCGGACGTTCTGGCGCTGAGCGAGCCGGCTGACCACGAAGAGGCCGAGGCGGTCGGTGTCCGAGAGTTCGAACTCGGGGGTCTCGGCGAGCCTGAGGTTGGCGTCGAGCAGGGCGTCGGGGTTCATGCCGAGGCCGCGGTCGTGGATCTCCAGGGTGAAGCCGTTGGCGACCCGTTCGCCGAGCACCTGGACGGCGGTGTGCGGGGGCGAGAACACCGTGGCGTTCTCGAGGAGTTCGGCGATGAGATGGGTGAGGTCCGCGACGGCGGGGCCGCCCACGCCGAGGCGGGGCAGCCGGCGTACCTCGATCCGCTCGTAGTCCTCGACCTCGGCGACGGCGGCGCGGACGACGTCCATGAGCTGGACGGGCTTGCGCCACTGCCGGGAGGGCGCGGCGCCGGAGAGGATGACGAGGCCTTCGGCGTGGCGGCGCATGCGGGTCGTGAGGTGGTCGAGCCGGAAGAGGTCGGCCAGCTCGTCGGTGTCCTCGGTGCGCCGCTCCATGGTGTCGAGGAGGGTCAGCTGGCGGTGGAGCAGGACCTGGTTGCGGCGGGCGAGGTTGACGAACACCTCGGAGACGCCGCGCCGCAGCTCCGCCTGCTTGACCGCGGCCTCGACGGCGGCGCGCTGCAGGGTGTTGAGTGCCTGGCCGACCTGGCCGACCTCGTCCCCGCCGTAGCCCAGCTGGGGCACCTCGGTGCCGACGTCGACCTGTTCGCCCGCGGCGAGCCTCCGCATCACGCTGGGCAGGCGGACGCCGGAGACCTCCTGGGCCTCCTTCTGGAGGCGGCGCAGGTCGCGGATGAGCTCACGGCCGACGCGTACGGAGATGACGATCGAGGCGAGCAGGGCGACGAAGCCGAGGACGCCGGCGACGCCGGCCTTGAGGAGGACGCTGTACGCGGCGGGCTGGACGCGGTCCTGGTAGCGGTCGCCGGCGGCGGTGTTCTCGCGGGCCAGGTCGTCGAGGACGGGGCCCGCGTGGTCCTGCCAGTAGGCGGGGGCGACGGCGCGGGGGCTGTCGGTGGGGCCCTGTTCGACGATCGCGTTCTCGGCGGTGCGCAGGGACCGGGTGTCGGGGCCGTGCCAGTACTTCTCGAAGCGTACGCGCTCGGCGGTGGGCAGGAGTTCGAGGTTGACCTCGTAGAACTGCTCGCGGTTGGCGATGAGGTCGGATATCTCGCGGATCTCCGGGGCGGTGATCCGGTCGGCGACGAGGGCGGAGAGGACGAGGGCGTCCTCCCGGGAGAGGAGCTCACGCGCGCGGGTGATGCCGACGAGGGCGCGGCCCTGCTTGTCCATCTCGACGTTCTCGAGGGCGTGGAGGGTGATGAGGAAGCTGTAGCAGGGGTCGACGAGCCGGTTGTAGAAGTCGAGGGCCTGCATACGGCCGATGTCACGTTTCTCCACCGAGCGGCGCAGCGAGGCGAGGCCGTCGAGTGCCTGGAGGAGGGAGGTGAGCCGTTGCGCGGTGACGGGCCGCATCTCCTCGCGTACGCCGGGGTCGGCGGCGTTCGCGCGGATGCGGGCGATCTGGCGGTCGGTGGCCTCGCGGGTCTCGCGCAGGGAGCCGAGGGCGTCGGAGCCCCGGGGGTCGGCGAGGTAGATGAGCGACTGGCGGCGTTCGAGCTGGATGACCCGGGCGGTGTCCTCCAGGGGGTACCCGACCTTGTCGACGATGTAGCCGACGTCGAGGAGCTGGTCGGCCTCGCGCCCGGTGAGGGCCGTGGCGAAAACCCACAGCCCGGTGAGGGAGACGAGCGGTACGAGCAGCAACGCCACGATCTTCCGGCGGATGGACTTCCCGCGAAAGCGCATGGCCTCCCCCAGCTCGGCCCCCGTGGCCACGGGGGTCCTTCACGTTCGTGACGTCCCGTGTCAACACGCGGCGTCAACCTTGAGTTTCAACAAATGGCGGCGCGAGCCTACTACTGCATCACGGCCATCCCGAAGGCATGTCCGGGCTATTTTCAGCCTGTCGAGTGAGTGTTGATCATGAGATGTCCTGTTATTCGGGGAGTTGGGATCGGCCACTGTGGTGCAGGACACCTGATGTCGCGCCTTTTCTCCGGCCTGCGGAGATGGCTGGAATTGTTTGTTCCGCTCGCGAACCCGTCACGTTCGTCCCGGGGCGGGCGAAACCTTTTCCCTCTCTCGTGCGTCAATACGTACGGGGAGGGCTCTGTCCGTGTAAAGGCGCTCAAGACGGGCAACCGACCCTGAAGTCGTTCAGTGGTGGGGAGTGACAGGACAATGGAACACGAGGCGCGGTCGGCGCGGCAGTTGTGGGTGGACGAGGAACGGGGCCGACGCCGGATGCCCGATCCGGTGCGCACCGCGGCCGTACGAGCCGTGATGATCACATCGGTGACGCTCATCCAGGCGGTGGTGGCGTTCCTCTGCTCCTTGGCGGGCTCCTGGCTGGCGTTCCCCGTGACCGTCAGCGCGGTGGTCTTCACCGTCGTGGCCACGTGGAGTGTGCTCGACGTCTGGATCACCCGTCAGGTGTGGCGCCAGCGCAACGGTGTGGTGTCGGAGCCGAGCAGCACGGCACGTCGGCTGATCCGTGAGAAGCACGAGGAGGGCCGGCCGGGAACGGCGACGCTGTCCGAGGCGGCCTGAGCCGCGGACGGCGGAGAGACGGTGAGTGGCCCGGCCCCTTCAAGGGACCGGGCCACTCACCGTCTACGGGTGAGACAGGGTGCTACGGGGTGGTCCGCGCGGCGGCTTCGTCGGACTGGTGCCGACGGAACATCCTGGTCGCCGTGATCTCGCCGTGGATCGTCTCGCCCTCGGCCGCGGTCTGCGGCAGACCCGGACGCAGGTGCTCCTCCACGCTGATGTACTTCAGTCCGGCCCGCAGGTCGGCGTCGTTGCGCAGCCGGATCACCAACGGGAACTCCGCCAGGGCGGTCGTGTCGAACAGCCCCGTCGTGTACAGCAGCTGGACGCCGAGCGCGTCCGAGACGGCCCGCTGGAGCTCCAGGAGGTACGTGGCGTTGGCGCGGCCGATCGGGTTGTCCAGGAACAGCGTGCCCGCGTGCCGGTGCTTGTCGCGGCCCCGGTCGTTGGAGCGGAGCGCCGCCATCGTGCAGTACAGGGCGATGGCCGCCGTGAGCAGCTGACCGCCGGAGAAGACGTCACCCATCTGTCCGACGGGAACCCGCTCGGCGCGGAGCACCGCGTCCGGCTTGAGGATCTCGACGGAGACACCCTTGGGTTCGAGGGCCGCCTGCACGCCCCGGAGCAGCAGGGACATGCCGTCGCGGCGCAGGTCCGAGTTCTTCTTGACGGCGGCGCGGGTGGCCTCGTCGACGACCTCGCCGAGCCGCTCCGCGAGGGTGGCCTGGTCCGGCTCCTCGAAGCGGATCCGCAGGAACTCCTGGCCCGACCACTCTCCGAGGCCCTCGGGGAGGCGGGAGAGCCGCTGTGCGGAGCGGAGCGTCGCGAGAGAGGACTCGACGAGGCCGCGCAGCCGGTCCACGATCGAGTCGCGGTTGCGCTCCAGCTGCTCCAGCTCGTCGGTGAGGACCCGCAGCCGGGGGGCGAAGGCCTCGGCCCACTTGGCGGCGTGCTCGGGGAGCGCGGACGCCGGCAGTTCGCGGATCTGCTGGCGCGCCGGGGTGCGGACCTGCTCGTAGCGGGTGGAGTTGGCGTGCCGTACGAGGATGTCGCTCGCCTCGCGCACGGCGGCGTCGGCCGCGGACAGCTCGGCGGTGCAGCCGCGCAGCGAGCGGCGCGCCTCGGCGGCCGTCGTACGGGCCTCCTCCAGGGTGCCCGGGTACGGTTCGGCGGCCTCGCGCTCCTCGTCGGCGTGGTCGCGGAGCAGGTCCCGCAGCAGGGCCGCGGTCTCCTCGAAGCCGCCCGCCGCGTCCTCGGCGGCCCGGTGGTCCCGGAGCAGGCCGGCGTGGGCGGCGCGCGCCGCCTCCAGGGCGTCGGTGCGGGCGGCGAGTTCGGCGGTGGCCGTACGGAGCAGGACCTGCGCACGCTCGGCGTCGGCGGGGACGAGCTCCTCGGGCAGCTCGGTGTGCGCCTCTCCGTCCTCGGGGGCGAGGCGCTCCGCCTCGCCGCGGAGACGGCCGAGCTTCTCGCTCGCCTCCGACGCGCGGATCTCCAGCATCTGCACGAGGGACTCGGCGCGGGCGGCCGCCGCCTGCCGGGAGGGGCCGTCGGCGCCGTCGGTGGACTCGAGGAGCTGCTCGGCGCGGGTCCTCACCTTGTTGGTGAGACGGTCGAGCTCGGCGAGGGCGGCGGACTCGTCGCTCTCGGCGCGGGCCTGCTCGGCGCGCAGGTCGGCGCCGACGCCGACCTTCTCGTACAGCTGGGACGCGGCCCGGTAGGCCTCGCGGAGGGTGGGGAGCGCGGCGCGGGGCGCGGGCGTGTCGCTCTCGGGGAGGGTCTCGGGGGCGCCGGCGATCTCGGCGCGCTCGGCCCGCAGGGCGCGGGCGGTGCGGTGGGCGTCGTCGGCGGAGCGCTGGGTGGCGCGCCGGTCCTCGTCGGCGGCACGCGCGCGTTCCAGACAGGTCTGGGCGCGGGCCTCCGCCTCGGCGGCGTCGTCGGCGAGTTCACGGAGCTTGGCCTGCCAGGCGGACCGCTCGCGCAGCCGGTACGCGAGACCCGCCAGGGCGTCGGCGACCCGGCGGGCGCGCTGGGCAGCCTCCTGGCGCTCGTCCCGGAGCCGGGCCGCCTCGGCGGCGGTCTCCTCGGCCTCCACGCGCGCGGTGCGGGCCTCTTCGAGGGTCGCCGCGGCCGCCTCGGCGGTCTCGCGGGCCGTCGCGGCGACGGCGGCGAGCTCGGCGAGCATCCCGGGCGGGCAGTCGGCGCGCCAGGACCCGATCCGCGCCGCGAGGGAGCGGTCGCCGGCGAGTCGGGCGGCGAGGGTACGGATCTCCTCGTCGCGGGCGGCCGCGCGGGCGCGCAGGGCGTGCCGCTCCTCGTCGGCCGCGTGCTCGTCGTGCATGGCCGGGTTCGGCGGTACGAGGAAGACGCCGTGGGCCCCGGTGTCGTCCGTCGTGTCCCGCGCCGGCGCGGGGGCGAGCAGGGCGGCGGCGGTGCCGACGGCCACGGCGGAGCGGGGCAGCAGGGCGGCCGAGCCGAGGACCTCGCGGGCGCGTCCGTACGAGACGGGGTCGGTGATCACGACGCCGTCGACGAGCTCGGGGCGAGCGGCCAGGACGCGCGCGTGGTCGGCGGGATCCACGGACTGGGCGAGGTAGCGCCAGCCGGGGAGGGCGGGGATGCCGTGCTCGCCGAGGTACTCGACGGTGGCGAGGACGTCGGGTCCCGGCGGCAGCAGGCCGCCGTCGCCGAGGGCGCCGAGGATGCGGGAGTCGTCGGCCGCGGCGGTGCGCAGGTCGAAGAGCTGACGCTCGGCGGAGGCGACGGCCTGGTCGAGCATGCCGCGCAGGTCGTCGGCGTACCGGTCGAACTCGGTGACGGTGAGCGGCCCTTGGGCGGCGGGGCCGGTGGCGGCCTCGGGCGTCCCCTCGGTGGCGGCGGTGGCGGCTCGCTGCCCCGGGAGGGGAGAGCCGGAGGCGGGGAGGCTCAGGAGCTCGGCGAGGCGCTCCTCCCCGGCGAGGAGTTCGGCGGCGCGGCGCTCCGCGTCGTAGGCGTTCCCCGCGGCCTCGGCCGCGTCCGCGGCGCGGGCGGCGGCGAGTTCGGCGCGGGACTCCGCCCCCGCGGTCTCCCGCGCGCGGTCCGCCGTGGTGCGGGCGGCCTCGCGGGCCGTGTCCCAGGCTGCGACCGTCGTCTTCTCGGCGTCGCTGGCGGCGAGGGCCGCGCGGGCGGGGTCGGCGTCGGGCGCTGTGTCGTCGAGCCAGCCGGCCCGTACCGCCTCCGCGGTCTCCTGCTCGACCTCGGCGAGCCGCTGGCGCAGGTGACCCGCCTCGCTGCGGGCGCGCTGGGCCTCGGTGGCGGCGGCCGTGGCGTCGCGGTGGGCGGTCTCGCCGACCTCCTGGAGGGCGGTGGAGCGTTCCTCCTCCTCGGCGGCGTGACGCTCGCCCTCCTCGGCGGCGGCGGCCAGGGCGCGGACGAGGTCGGCGGCCGCGTCGGCACGGGCCGCGAGGGCCGGTGCGGCGTCCCGCTCGGCCTCCCGGATGGCGACGGCCACGCGCGCGGAGCGGTCGCTCGCGGCGCGGTGGCGGAGGACGACCTCGGCCGCCTGCCAGGCGGCGTGCACGGTGCGGGCGTCGGTGAGCTCACGGCGCTGGGAGTTCGCGCCCTTCTCGGCGGCGGTCAGGGCCAGGGAGGCGTGCCGGTAGGCGAGTTCGGCGGCGATCAGGGAGCTGCGGCCGCGTGCGGTCTCGGCCTCGGCGACGGCGTGGGCCGCCGAGGTCACCTGCTGGGCGAGTTCGGCGCCACGGCCGCGCTCCTGGGCGGCGCGGGCGGAGAGCCGGCGGGCCAGGGTCCGGGTGCGGCGCTCGGCCGCGGTGTGGATCTCGCGCGCGTGGGAGCGGGTCTCGGCGGCGCCGACGATCCGGCCGAGGAGGTCCACCGAACCGGCCGTGAACTCGCGCTCGGCGGTCAGTTCGGCGCGGCGGCCGAGCTTGTCGCCGAAGCCGCCGACGAGGTCGGCGAGGCCGTCGGTGTCCCGGGTGTCGGTGACGGCGCGCAGCAGCAGGTCGGTGAAGTCGGAGTCCTTCTTGACCGCGAAGAGGCCGGCGGCCTCGCCCTCGTCGGCGTTCATCTCGCGCTGGTAGCGGAAGAGTTCGGGGTCGAGACCGAGCTCGCCGAGGTGCTCGTTCCAGCGGTCGTGGATCTCCTCCCAGTAGACCTCCAGGTGCGGGTAGGCCTTGCCGGCCTCCGTGATGGCGTCGCGGAAGCCCTTCATGGTGCGGCGGCGGCCGGTCGCGCCCGAGGCGCCCTCGGCGGGCGGGCGGACGGACGTGGCCTCGGCGACGGGGAGGTTGTCCAGGCTGAGGCCCGGGCCGGGGCGGAAGGAGTACCAGGCCTCGGCGAACTTCCGCGGGTCGTGGGAGACCTGACGGCCCCGCCACTCACTGGCCTTGCCGACGACGACCAGCTCGCCGGTGAGGGTGTGCTGCCACTCCAGGGCGACGTGTCCGCAGTCGTCGGCGAGGAGGAACTTGCGCAGGACGCCGGAGCTGGCGCCGCCCAGGGTGTTGCGGTGGCCGGGGAGCATGACCGAGAAGATCAGCTTGAGGAGGACGGACTTGCCGCCGCCGTTCTCCAGGAAGAGCACGCCCGCGGGGGCGGGGCGGCGCGGCGGGCCGACCGGTTCCTCCTCGAAGAACTCCGCCTGCGTGGGCGCGGGATGGGGCACGGGCGCGCCGACCCCCCGCAGGTCCAGGACGGTGTCGGCGTAGCGCGCACCGGCGGGACCGATGGAGTACAGGCGGACCCGGGACAACTCGTACATGGCGAGGGACTCTCGTGCTCTCGTGCTCTGGAAGGGCGGTTGCGCGGGGCGGTCGGGGAGGTCGGTCGCCCGGCTGGGTCACGCGGCTCGGTCGGGCGGATCGGTGACGCGGCTCGGTCGGGCCGCTCGGTCGGGCGGCTCGGTCAGGGGTGGAAGGGGAGGCCCGCGTCGGCCGCGAGCTCCAGGTCGTCGCCCTCGGGCGGCGGAACCAGGGTCGCGGAGCCGTCGCTGACGGGGACGACGCCGAGCTCCAGGAGTTCGGCCATCGCGGCGGAACCGGCCATGTCGCGGACCTGGAGCTGGTAGCGGGCGGTGGTGCGGTAGGAGCCGCCGCCCTCGTCGCCGGTGCGCTGGAGGAAGCCGGAGTCGGTGAGGAAGGCGGCCGCCTTGCCGACGATGCCGGTGGTGGACCCGGCGAGGCGGCGGGCGTCCTTGGTGGCGCCGGTGGCGCTGCGCCGGGCGTAGATCCGCCAGGCCGCCTCAAGGCCGGGCGCGTCCGATGCCGGGTCGGTGTTCTCGCCCTGCTCCTCCGCCCGCTGTTCGAGACGCAGACACGCCTGGCGTACGAACGCGTCCACGCCGTTGACGGTGAGACGGCCGATGTACGCGTCGTCCGCGAGATCCTCGGGGCGGGGGAAGGCCATGGCGGCGACGGCGAGATGGGCCAGGCCGTGCAGGAACCGGTCGGCGGAGTCCGTGGAGGCGCGGCGCGCGTAGTCGCCCATGCGGACGGCGAACACCGAGTCCTCGCCGGCGGTGACGGCCATGCCCGCGCGTGGGGAGACCTCCAGGACGATGAGGCCGAGGCCGGTGGCGACGGCGTCGGCGAGGCGCGCGAACGGGGGGTCCTCGCGGTAGCGCCGGAGCAGTTCGCCGTACTCGGCGTCACGGGCCGGGAGCAGCTTGGGCTGGAGCCCGAAGGAGACGAGCCGGGCGGCGTCGGCGGCGTCGGCCGGGGTGACTGCGGCAGTGCCGGTGCCGGTCGCGGGCGTGGCCGGGGGCTGCGGGGACTCCTGCTCGCCCCACGCGTCCGCGTACTCGGCGTGGGTTTCGCTCACGGCTGGGGCTCCTCGGTACGGCTCTCGGTCGGTGTCGGTTCGGCGGGGGTGACGGGTCGGGTCAGGGGCAACGGCACGGGGGTGACGGCCGCGGGGGGCGTGGCGGGCCGGTCCGTGGGGGTGGGCGGTTCCTCCGTGAGGCGTACGGCGCGTACGGAGGGGACGTCCCGGCGCCGGACGGACGGCGTGCGGGACGGCTCGGGCACGGGCACGACCCCGAACCGGGGGCGGGTACCGGAGGGCAGCGGGGGCCGGTCCTCGGCGTCACCGCGCGCTCCGGCGGGCGGGTCGACGTGGACGGGCCGCACGCGGGGGCCGGGCTCCGATACCTGCTCCGGTTCCGGCTCCGGTTCCCGTTCGAGGTCGGGCTCGGGCTGGGGCTGGGGCTGGGGTTCAGGATCGGGCTCGGGCTCCGGTTCGGATTCCGGTTCCGGTTCGGGCTGTTCCGGCTCCACCGCCGGCGAGGTGGACGGGTCGTCGTCGCGTACGCCGGTGTCCGCGGGCACGGCGAGGGTCGGGACCGACGTGTCCGGAAGGACGGCCGGTTCGGCGGCGACGGCGATCGTCGTGGGGGCGGGCGGGACGAGGGTCACGTGGCCTCCGTGCGGTCGGCGGCCATGCCCGCCGCGTCGAGCAGGGCCGTACCGACGATGAGGTCGGCACCCCCGAACTCCGGGTCGTCGAGCGGGGTGCCGTCGTCGACGGCGAAGAGGAGGCGCTCCTCGCCCTGGCGGTAGGCGGTGCCCACCGGAGGGCTCGCCGCGTGGACGGCGAGGAGGGCGACGAGATACGGCAGGTCCCCGTCGAGCTCGCGGGCCTCGGCGAGCAGCCCGGAGAGGCGCCGCGGGGCGTCGTGCTCCAGATCGAGCAGGCGCAGGGCGCTCGCGAGCTGTTCCTCGCTGAAGCGGGAGTCGTCGGGGGTGGCGATGAGGTCGGGCTCGGGCATCTCCGCGCCGAGGTGCTCGCGCTCGACGGGCGGGGTCAGCAGCAGGTCGACGAGGTCGCCGAGGCGCACGGAGGCGGGGGTGCGCAGGCCGGTGCCCCGGGCGAAGAAGGCGTCGGTGACCCTGGCGGCCTGTTCGACGGGGAGCGGCAGGGTCGGGGCGACGAGCTGCCCGTACAGGTCGAGCCCGGTGTACGTGGTGGGGGCGGCGAACGCCTGCCGGTCCTGCTCGGCGCGGAAGAGCGGCCCGGCGTCCAGGAGCCGGGACTGGAGCTGGGTGTGGCGCCGGATGCAGTCCTTCACTATGTCGACGAGCTCGGCGGCGCGCCGCTTGTGCTCGGCCGTCCTGGCGTCGGACATCGCCTCGGCCTCGTCGCGGACCCTGCGGATGTTGGTGAGGATCGCGTTCTCGTGGCGGTAGCGGTCGGCGACGTGGTCGAGCGCCTCGGCGATCATGTCGGGCACCGCGTTGAGCCAGTCCACCGCGCGCACGTTGCGCCGGGTGGCCTCCAGGGTCTTGCGGAGGGTCTCGGCGTACTGCACGGTCCGGTAGCGCGCCTGCTCTGCGGCGAGCTGGGCGTCGGCGAGGCGGCCCCGGTTGATGAGGACCTCCAGCTTCACCTCGGCGGCGATCTGCGCGCTGGTGACGTCGGTGTCGAGAGCTCCGACGAGGACGTTGACCGCTTCGTCGGTCGTCCGGAGGTAGACCCCGCCGCCGTACCCCGGGACCTCCTCGATGAGCTTGAAGTCGTAGTCCCTGCGGACGTAGACCCCGTCGGTCCCGAAGGTGCCGTAGACGGCGCGGAAGCCGCGGTCGACGCTGCCGACGTTGATCAGGTTCTCCAGGACCCAGCGGGCCACACGCTCGTGCTCGGCGGCGGGCCGGTCGGGCGCCTGGGCGGCGACGCGGGGCAGCAGGCGGGCGACGATCTGCTCGTGGTCGGCGCCGGTGTCGAAGTCCATGTTCAGCGTGATGAGGTCGATCGCGGCGAGGGCCACCTCGGCCATCGCGTAGACCGAGTACTCGCCTGCGAGGTTCGCCTTGCGCGCGTCGAGGTCGTGCAGCGGGGCGGTGCACGCGAGCGCGCGGAGGCGCCGCGCGAGCCCTTCGTCGGCGGCCGGGCCCTGCGCGGGCCGCGGCCCCGCGCTGAGCTGGGGCGGAGCGAGGTCCGTCGAGGCAGGCGAAGTCACGGTGCACAGATTAGGTCCTCGAACTGACAACGGTCGAAACGGCGCAGATGCGACCGGCCCCGGGGAGCCGGGCCGGCCGGGCTCCGGGAGGTCAGTGCGGCGGGTCCGCCGGTCTTTCGACGACCCGGGCGTACGCGGCGGCGAGCCGCGTGCGGGAGTCGTCCAGGTAGCGGGCGAGGAGGTCTTCGGCCGTGGTCCGCTCGCCGGCCCGCAGGGCGTCCAGGATCTCCCGGTTCCGGGCAAGGTACGGCTCGTGCAGGGCACGGGGGTCGTCGACGACGTGGAAGACGAGGCGGAGTTCGGCGAGGACGCCCCGCATCAGCTCGTCGGTGCGGGCGCTGCCCGCGAGGGCGACGAGTTCGCGGTGGAAGTGGATGTTGGCCGTCGAGACGCCGTTCCAGTCCCCCGCTCGCGCGGCGGTCTCGCCCTCCGTCACGGCGGCGGTGAGCGCGTCCAGGGCGTACGGGGGCTGCCCGAGGCCGCGCACGACGGCGCACTCGACGAGGCGTCGAGTGCGGTGGATGTCGTCCACGTCGTCGGCGGCGAGCACGCGCACGAAGACGCCGCGGTTGAGTTCGTGGACGAGCAGCCGCTCGTGGGTGAGGAGCCGGAAGGCCTCGCGCAGGGTGTTGCGGGAGACACCGAGCGCGCCGCCGATGGCGTCCTCGGAGAGCCGGGTGCCGGGCGGGAAATACCCCTCCGCGACCCGGGTGCGCAGGATGTCCGCGACCCGTTCCGCCGTGCTGGTGCGACCGAGGAGCACCCGGTCCGCGGTCAGGTCCCCGGCTTCGCTCGCTGCCATGCCGCTCCCACTCCTCAGCCGGACATCGGTCATCTTGTCGGATCGTTCAACAATCCTCTACCTTGACGGAGCACCGTACGGTACCCCTCCCTCCTGCGAGGTGCAGATGCGCACGCCCCCGGACCAGGCTCCGATCGATCTCAACGCCGATCTCGGAGAGGGCTTCGGCCGCTGGACGCTCACCGACGACGAGCAGCTGCTGTCGGTGGTGACCAGCGCCAATGTGGCCTGCGGGTTCCACGCCGGTGACGCGGCCACCATGCGGCGGGTCTGCGAGCTCGCGGCCGGCCGGGGGGTACGGATCGGGGCCCAGGTCTCCTATCGCGACCTGGCCGGGTTCGGACGGCGTTCGATGGACGTCCCGGCGGCGGAGCTGGCCGCCGAGGTGGCGTACCAGATCGGCGCCCTTGAGGTCTTCGCACGGGCGGCAGGCGCGCGCGTGGCGTACGTGAAGCCGCACGGGGCGCTCTACAACCGGGTGGTCCGGGACGAGGAGCAGGCGGCGGCGGTCGTCGAGGGCGTGCTGCTCGCGGACCGCTCGCTGCCGGTCCTGGGACTGCCCGGGTCGCGGCTGCACGAGGCCGCGGAGGCGGCGGGGCTGCCGGTCGTAGCCGAGGCCTTCGGCGACCGGGCCTACCGGGCCGACGGCTCCCTGGTGCCGCGCGGGCAGGCGGGCGCGGTCGTCAGTGACCCGGCCGCCGTGGTGGAACGGTCGGTGGCCATGGCGCGGTTCGGGGTGGTCACGGCGGACTGCGGGAGTTCCGTGGCGGTCCGGCCGCGGTCGCTGTGTCTGCACGGCGACACCCCGGGCGCGGTGGAGCTCGCCCGGCGGGTCCGGGAACGCCTGGAGACCTCCGGGGTCCGGGTGGAGGCCTTCGCGTGACGGTGCGGGCGCTGCGGGTCGGCGAGCGGGCCGTCCTCGTGGAGCTGGCCGACGGCCCGGAGACCGAGGCGTTCCACGCCGAGCTGCTGCGGCGGCGGGCGGCCGGCACGCTGCCCGCCGTACGGGAGATCGTGCCGGCGGCGCGGACCGTCCTCCTCGACGGAGTGGCCGAACCGGACCGGCTGGCGGCCGAGCTGACCGATGGGGAGGTGGGGCCGCTCCCCGCGCGCGTGGACCGGGCGGTCGAGATACCGGTGCGCTACGACGGGCCCGACCTCGGTGAGGTCGCCGCGCTGTGGGGGGTGTCCATCGAGGCGGCGGTACGGATCCACACGGCCGCCGAGTACCGGGTCGCCTTCTGCGGGTTCGCACCGGGCTTCGGCTATCTGACGGGGCTCGACGAGCGGTACGGGGTGCCGCGGCGGGCCACTCCGCGTACCGCCGTCCCGGCCGGGTCGGTCGCCCTGGCGGGGCCGTACACGGGCGTGTACCCGCGCTCCTCCCCCGGCGGCTGGCAGTTGATCGGCACGACGGACGCGGTGCTCTGGGACACGGACCGGGAGCCGGCCGCGCTGCTCGTCCCGGGGACCCGCGTCCGGTTCACGGCGACGGGCGTCACGACGGAGGGCGGGCGGTGAGCGACCGGGCCCTCGCCGTGGTCCGGGCCGGAGCCCTGACGACCGTGCAGGACCTGGGACGTCCCGGCCACGCGCATCTCGGCGTGCCCCGCTCGGGAGCCCTCGACCCGGCGGCCGTACGGCTCGTGAACCGTCTCGTCGGCAACCCGGAGACGGCGGCCGTCCTGGAGACCACCGTCGACGGCTGCGCGGTACGGCCCCGGTGCGCGGTGACCGTCGCCGTGGGCGGCGCCCCCTGCCCGGTCCGCGTGGACGGACGCCCCGCCGCCTGGGGAACCGCGGTACGGGTGGCGGCCGGCTCCGTCCTGGAGATCGGCGCCGCCGTGCGTGGCGTACGCGCGTACGTGGCGCTCGGGGGCGGGATCGGCGTCGAACCGGTGCTCGGCAGCCGCTCCACCGATCTGCTCTCCGGCCTCGGCCCGGCACCGCTGGCGGACGAGACCGTCCTGCCGCTTGGACCGTCTCGCTCGTCGGCGGACACCGCCGTGAAGGGGCCGGTCGACGTTCCCCCGTGGCCGGGGCCGCCCGACGAGCTCGTGCTGCGGATCCGGCTGGGGCCCCGCGACGACTGGTTCACCGCCGAGGCGCTCCGCACCCTCGTCACGCGCGCGTACCGGGTGTCGCCGGCGAGCAACCGCATCGGACTGCGACTCGAAGGCCCGGCCCTGGCACGGGCCCTGCCGGGCGAGCTGGCGAGCGAGGGCATGGTCCTCGGCGCGGTCCAGGTGCCGCCCGACGGGAGGCCCGTGGTGTTCCTGGCGGACCATCCGACCACCGGCGGCTACCCGGTGGTCGGGGTGGTGCGGGAGGCCGACCTGGGCGCGGCGGCGCAGGCGGTGCCGGGGACTCCGGTGCGGTTCGTCCCGGTGCGCTGAGGCCGTCGGGAAGCGGCGGAGAGGCGTCCCGCCGTTGCGGAAGCGCGGCGGGCACGGCGTCTCCCCGTGCGGAAGCGCGGCGGCGCGGGCGTCTCGCCGCGCCTGGGGCCGCTCACGCCTCGCCGCGACGCCGCTCACGCCTCGGCTGGTGGTGGCCCGTAGCCCCCTCCTCCGGGCGTGCGCAGGACCAGGACGTCGTCGGGGCCGACCTCCGTGGTGGCGGCGCCGGCGAGGTGCTCGACGGTGCCGTCGGCGCGTTCCACGAGGTTCTCGCCGAGGGCGCCCGGCTCGCCGCCCGCCATGCCGTACGGGGGGACGCGCCGGTGTCCGGTGAGGAGGGCCACGGTCATCGGCTCCAGGAACCGGATGCGGCGTTCCACCCCGCGCCCGCCACGCCACCGGCCGCGTCCGCCGCCGCCGTCCCGTACCGCGAAGGAGTCGACCCTGACCGGGTGCCGCCACTCCAGGATCTCGGGGTCCGTGAGCCGCGAGTTGGTCATGTGGGTCTGGACGGCGTCGGCGCCGTCGAAGCCGTCTCCGGCGCCCGAGCCGCTGGCGACGGTCTCGTAGTACTGCACGCGCGCGTTGCCGAAGGTGACGTTGTTCATGGTGCCGGAGCCCTCCGCCTGGACCCGGAGGGCCGCGTAGAGCGCGCCCGTGACGGCCTGGGAGGTCTCGACGTTCCCGGCGACGGTGGCGGCCGGGGGGACGGGGGCGAGCATGGAGCCGGGCGGGACGCGGATCTCCAGGGGTTCGAGGCAGCCGCTGTTGAGCGGGATGTCCTCGTCGACGAGGGTGCGGAAGACGTACAGGACGGCGGCCATGACGACGGCCGTGGGCGCGTTGGCGTTCCCGGGGAGCTGCGGGGAGGTGCCGGTGAAGTCGATGAGCGCGGAGCGCCGTTCGCGGTCGACGCGGACCGCGACCTGGATGACCGCGCCGCCGTCGGTCTCGTAGCGGTACGCGCCGTCCTCCAGGCGCGCGACGATGCGGCGCACGGACTCCTCGGCGTTGGCGCGGACGTGCCGCATGTAGGCCTGGACGACGTCGAGGCCGAACTCCTCGACGGTTCTCCGCAGTTCCTCGATGCCCTTCTCGTTGGCCGCGATCTGGGCGCGCAGGTCGGCGAGGTTGGTGTCCGGGTCGCGGGAGGGGTGGCGCGCGCCGGTGAGCAGGGCCCGCGTCTCGGCCTCGCGCAGCCGTCCGTCCCGTACGAGCAGCCAGTTGTCGAAGAGGACGCCCTCCTCGTCGACGGTCCGGCTGAAGGCGGGCATGGAGCCGGGGGTGATGCCGCCGATCTCGGCGTGGTGACCCCGTGAGGCGACCAGGAAGCGGAGTTCGTCGCCCGTGTCGCTGAACACCGGGGTCACGACGGTGACGTCGGGCAGATGGGTGCCGCCGTGGTACGGGTCGTTGATCGCGTACACGTCGCCGGGGCGCAGGTCGTCCGCGCGCCGCCGCAGGACCTCCTTGATGGATTCGCCCATGGAGCCGAGGTGGACGGGGATGTGGGGCGCGTTGGCGATGAGGTTGCCCTCGGCGTCGAAGAGGGCGCAGGAGAAGTCGAGGCGTTCCTTGATGTTGACGGACTGGGCGGTGTTCTCCAGGCGGACGCCCATCTGCTCGGCGGTGGCCATGAAGAGGTTGTTGAAGACCTCCAGGAGGACGGGGTCGACGTCCGTGCCGGCCGCCACGCGCGCGGGGCGCGGGGTGACGCGGTGGAGGAGGAGGTGTCCGGTGTCGTGCGCGGTGGCCCGCCAGCCGTCGTCGACGACGGTGGTGGCATCGGACTCGGCGAGGATCGCGGGGCCGTCCACGGTGTCGCCGGGCCGCAGTTCCTCCCGCCGGTGGAGGGGGGCTTCGCGGGGTGTGCCCTCGCTGTACATCCGGACGGTGGCGTGGGGCGTGAGCGGGCCGGTCCGGCCGTCCGGGGGCTCCGGGCCGGCGTGGACGGGGCCGTGGGGGCCCGCGCGGGCGACGGCCTCGACGGAGACGGCCTCGACGACGAGGGGCCGGTCCAGGGTGAAGGCGTACCGGGCGCGGTGGGCGGCTGTGAACGCGGCTTCCAGCTCCTCGGGGGGTGCGAGGTCGACCTGGAGGCTCGCGTCCGTGCCCGCGTACCGCAGGAGTACGCGCGCGTGGGTCGTGATCGCCGTGTCCGTAAGTCCGTCGGCACGCAGCTCGGCCCGGGTCAGCGCGGCGAGTTCGGCGCAGAGGGCCGTGACGCGCTCGGCGCTTCCGGGGGCGGCGAGTTCGGCCTCGACGGACCGCTCCCGCATGGCCGTGGCGTCGGCGAGCCCGATGCCGTACGCGGAGAGCACTCCGGCCAGCGGGGGTACGAGGACGGTGTCGACACCCAGGGCGTCGGCGACGGCGCAGGCGTGCTGGCCGCCGGCGCCGCCGAAGCTGGTGAGCGCGTACCGGGTGACGTCGTGGCCGCGCTGCACGGAGATCTTCTTGACGGCGTTGGCCATGTTGAGGACGGCGATCTCCAGGAAGCCCGCGGCGACCTCCTCCGGGGTGCGGCCGCCGCCGACCTCCTCGGCGAGGGCCGTGAACCATTCGCGTACGACGTCGGCGTCCAGGGGCAGGTCTCCGGACTCGCCGAAGACGGCGGGGAAGTGGGCGGGCTGTACGCGGCCGAGCATGACGTTGGCGTCGGTGACCGTGAGGGGACCGCCCCGGCGGTAGCAGGCGGGCCCTGGGACGGCGCCGGCCGAGTCGGGGCCCACGCGGTAGCGGCGTCCGTCGAAGTGGAGGACGGATCCGCCGCCGGCCGCGACGGTGTGGATGCTCATCATCGGTGCCCGCATCCGCACCCCTGCGACCTGTGTACCGAGTTCACGCTCGAAGGCCCCGGCGTAGTGCGACACATCGGTGGAGGTGCCGCCCATGTCGAAGCCGATGACGCGCTCGTGCCCCGCCTGTCCCGAGGTGCGCGCCATGCCGACGACGCCGCCGGCGGGTCCTGACAGGACCGCGTCCTTGCCACGGAAGTGGGCCGCCTCGCGCAGTCCCCCGTTGGACTGCATGAACATGAGGCGGATTCCGGCGAGTTCACGGGCGACCTCGTCGACGTACCGGCGCAGGATCGGCGAGAGGTAGGCGTCGACGACGGTGGTGTCGCCGCGTGGGACGAGCTTGATGAGCGGGCTCACCTCGTGCGAGCAGCTGATCTGGGCGAAGCCGGCGGCACGGGCGATCTCCGCGATCCGCGCCTCGTGCGTCGGGTGGCGGTAGCCGTGCAGGAGGACGACGGCCACGGAGCGGAATCCGTCGCGGTGGGCGGTGGCGAGTGCCTCGGTGACGGCGGGCTCGTCCAGAGGCCGGACGACGTGCCCGTGGGCGTCGACCCGTTCGGGGACCTCGACCACGCGCGCGTAGACCGCTTCGGGGAGCACGATGTGGCGGTCGAAGAGCCGGGGCCGGTTCTGGTAGGCGATGCGGAGCGCGTCGCGGAAGCCCTCGGTGACGAGGAGGACGGTCGGCTCGCCGCGCCGCTCCAGGAGGGCGTTGGTGGCGACGGTGGTGCCCATCTTGACTACGGCGATCCGGTCGGCGGGGACGGGTTCGCCCGGCGTCAGCCCGAGGAGGAGACGGATTCCGGCGACGGCGGCGTCCTGCTGCCGGGCGGGGTCGTGGGAGAGCAGCTTGCGGGTGACGAGCCGGCCGTCCGGCCGTCTGCCCACGATGTCGGTGAAGGTGCCGCCCCGGTCGATCCAGAACTCCCAGCGCCCGTTCATCTCTCCATTGTGGCCGCGAGCGCGGCGTTGAGGGCGGCGTCCGCGCGCGCGTCGAGGGGAGCGGGGCCGGTGCCGTCGGCCCAGTGGCGCAGTTCGGCGCCGGCGAGCAGGAGGAGCTGAGGGAGCAGGTCACGGCTGCGCCGGACGAGCCAGCCGGTACCGGCCGTGGCGAGCCAGAGAGCGGCCTCGGCGCGGGTCGGAGGCGGCTGGGCCGGCTCCCGTGCGGGCGGTGCGCCGTGGGCGAGTCCCCGCTGGACGAGGAGCCGGTGGAAGCCCTCGGCGACGGCACGGTGGCCGCGCTCCCCGGGGTGGAGCCGGTCGGCGCTCCACAGGGCGCGATCCTCGGTCCAGCTGTCGTCGGCGAGGTGCAGATGGACGGCCTCGTACCGGGCGGAGAGGGCGTGCACGACGGCGTTCACGGACCGCTGACGGCGGGCGAGCGGGCGCGCCAGCGGGGGTGGCAGGCCGAGCATCCGGCCGGGGTCGGGCAGACAGGCGGTGAGGAGTACGGCTCCGAGGGCGTCGAGGTCGGCACAGACGCGGTCCATGTGGCGGGCGAGGAGCCCGATGTCGAAGGTGCGGCGCAGGGTGTCGTTGACCCCGACGACGACAGAGGCGAGGTGCGGCCGGAAGGCGAGGGCGCGGGGTGCCTGCCGCTCGGCGACGTCTCCGCTGAGGGCTCCGCTGACGGCGAGGTTCAGGAGCGCGGTCTCCTGCCCCTGGCTCGGGAGCGCGTCGGCGAGCAACGGTGCCCAGCCACGCCAGGCGCCGTCCACCCGGTCCCCGACGCCCGCGCTGAGCGAGTCCCCGAGCACGGCGAACCGGACGGCGTCCACGGCAGCGCCCCCGGCGCCGGGGCCGTCACCGGCATGGGGCCCGCGACGGTTTCGTGGCGCGGCTACGCGGGAGAGGGCCGTGCCCACGGCGGTCGCCCGGTCCCGGGTCATCGCCGGGCCTTCTCGGGGAGGCGGGGCCGCGGTGCCGACAGGGCGTCGTGAGCACGGAGGAAGGCGGTGACGGAGCGGTCCCAGGTGAAGACCTCCGCACGCGCGCGTGCGGCCGCGCGGCGGGCGCTCTCCGGACCGGCGAGGAGTCCCCGGACGGCCGACGCGAAGGCCCCGGGTGTGTCCACTGCGGCGGCCCCGGCGGTGCCGACGACCTCCGGAAGCGCGGAGGACGCGCTGACGACGACAGGAGTCCCGCAGGCGAGGGCTTCGAGGGCGGAGAGACCGAACGTCTCGGCCGGTCCCGGTGCCAGGCACACGTCGGCCGCCGCCTGGAGGTCCGCGAGGGCCTCCCGGTCCGCGACGTGCCCGAGGAACCGCACCGGGAGCCGACGCTCCCGCGCCCGCCGCTCCAGGGCACCCCGCAGGGGCCCGTCGCCCGCGACCACGAGCGCGGCGGCGACGCCCGCGTCCCGCAGCTCGGCGAGGGCGTCCAGGGCCGTGCCTGGCCGCTTCTCGACGGAGAGCCGTGAGCAGAGCAGGAGCAGCACCCGCTCCCCGCCGGCGTACCGGGCCCGCAGTGCGGTGCCGCGGCGGTCGGGCCTGCACCGGTCGAGATCCACGCCGAGCGGGGCCCGTACGACGTTGCGGGCCCCGATCCGTACGAACTCGCGCTCCGCCCACTCCGTGGTGCAGACGATCCGCGAGAACGCCCACGCCGTGCGGCGGTTGAGCCGGTCCGCCGCGCGGGCGGCGACGGCGGGCGGCACGCCCCAGGTGCGCAGCACCCCGTCCGCCGTCTCGTGGGAGACCATCACCGAGGGCACGCGGGCGCGCCGCGCCCACTCCCCCGTCCACCGCAGGGTCGTACGGTCCGAGACCTCGATCCGGTCGGGTGCGAGTCCGTCGAGGAGGCGGCGCACGCGGCGCCGGTCGGCGAGGACCCGGTAACCGCCGGTGCCGGGCAGGACCGGACCGGGGAGCGTGATGACCCGGCCCTGCGCGGTGTGGTGGTCGCTCTCGGCCTCACCGGGGACGACGAGGACCGGTTCGTGTCCGGCCGCGAGGTAGCCGCGGCCGAGCTGGTCGAGGGCGGTGCGGAGGCCGCCGGAGGAGGGGGTCACGAAGTTGGCGAGCCGCACGATACGAAGACCGCGGGGCGCGCCGTCGCCGCGCACACCGTCGTCACGTACACCGTCGTCACGCACACGGTCGTCACGCACACGGTCGCTGTTCATACCGTCACTGCTCGCGCCGTCGCCGCTCACGCCGCCACCGCCGTCCGCTCGCGCAGGACCTCCAGGTAGTGGCCGATCAGCTCGTCCCCGAGCGCTTCCCAGGTGCGGCCCTCCACGGCGACCCGGCCCGCCCGGCCGTAGGCCGCGCGCAGGTCCGGTGCGGCGGCGAGCGCGACGACGGCCTCGCGCAGCGCGTCCGGGTCCCCCGGTGGTACGAGGAGCCCGGTGCGGCCGTGATCGACCAGGTCCAAGGGCCCCCCGGCGGCGGGGGCGACGACGGGGACGCCGCTCGCCATGGCCTCCTGGACGGTCTGGCAGAAGGTCTCGAACGGGCCGGTGTGGGCGAACACGTCGAGCGAGGCGAAGACCCTGGCCAGGTCGGCGCCGGTGCGGCGGCCGAGGAACCGGGCGCCCGGCAGCGCGGTGCGCAGCGCGGGCCCGCTCGGCCCGTCTCCGACGACCACCAGGCGCACGCCGGGGAGTTCCGCCACGGCGGCGAGGAGATCCACGCGCTTCTCGGGGGCGAGGCGACCGACGTAGCCGACGAGGAGTTCCCCTTCGGGTGCGAGTTCCCGGCGCAGGGCGGTGTCCCGCAGCTCGGGGCGGAAGCGTGCGGTGTCCACGCCGCGTCCCCAGAGCCGGACGCGGCCTATGCCGTGGGCCTCCAGGTCGCGGACGGCGGCGGAGGAGGGGGCGAGGGTGCGGTCGGCCGCTCCGTGGACGGCGCGGAGGCGCCGCCAGGCGGCGCCCTCGCCGGTGCCCACGTAGGTGCGGGCGTAGCCGGCGAGGTCGGTCTGGTAGACGGCGACGGCGGGAATGCCGAGCCGGGCGGCCGCGGTCATCCCGCGCACCCCGAGGACGAACGGTCCGGCGAGGTGGACGAGGTCGGCGCGGTGGGCGGCGATGGCCGCGGCGACACGGCGGCTGGGCAGGGCGACCCGTACCTGCGGATAGCCGGGGAGGGGGAGGGAGGGCACCCGTACGACGCCGCACGGGGCGTCGGCGCCCGCGGCCGGGTCGGCGACGGCGGGGGCGATGACGAGCGGGGTGTGGCCCCGCAGGACCAGATGGCGCGCGGTCTGCAGGGCGCAGTGCGCCACACCGTTGACATCGGGAGGAAAGGATTCGGTGACGATGACGACACGCATACGGGTGTTGTCGTCGCGCCCGGCGTGCCCCCGCCGACGTCGATCTGGACGGGGAGGGAACGTCCCATGAGCGTTTCGCGCGGGGCCGTCGCCGGGCGACGCACGGGGGTGGGGGCACGCCCGCCCGGTCCTCCGGGGCGGGGCCTCGCGTGGCGGGTTCTCCGTCGCGGGCCGCGCCGCCCCGGAGGCGGTGGGGGCAGGGGGTCAGACCTGGAGGTCCGGGCCTATCCGGTTGCGGACCGCGGTCTGGACCTCGACCTCCTCGGCCGGGTCGGCGGCGAGGCGGCGCAACCGCTCGGCGACGCGGACGTCCCCGGTCTCGGCGTGCTGGGCCGCGACCTCGCGGGTGGTCTCCTCGCAGTCCCAGAGGCATTCGACGGCGAAGCCGGTCGCGAAGGTGGGGTCGGTGGCGGCGAGGGCACGGGCCACGCGCCCGCGTAGCTGCGAGGAGGCCGTCTCGCGGTAGACGTGGCGCAGTACGGGGGCCGCGCAGGCGATGCCGAGGCGGCCGACGCCGTCGACGAGCCCGGCGAGCGCGGGCGAGTCGGGGCCTTCGGAGCGGATGGTGTCGCGGAGCGCGCCGAGGACGGAGGGGGAGTCCTGGGCGGTGCCGCGGCAGGCGAGCACGTCGGCGGCGGCGGCGCCGAGGGCGTCGGTCCTGCGGACCCACGCGCGGGCGCGGGCGACCGCGTCCTCGCCGCACATGCGCCGGTAGGCGGCGACGGCGGCTTCGGCGACCTCGTGCGAGTCGCCGTCGGCGGCGGCCTCGACGAGGTCGAGGACGGCGGGGTCCCGCGACTCGGCGAGGTGGTGCAGGGCGGCGCCCCGGGCTCCCACCGAGCCGTGACGGGCGGCGGCGAGCAGCTCGGGCCGGTCCTCGGGGCCCGCGACGGCGGTCAGGCAGCGGGCGGCGGGCCCGTACAGGACGGCTCCGCGCTCGTATCCCTCCTGCGCCCAGTCGAGGACGGCCCGGACGCTCCAGCCGGGGCGGGGCCCGGCGGGGCGCATCTGGCGCTGCCAGCGGTCGAAGGAGCCCTGTTCCTGGGCGGCCCTGACCCGGGCGCCGACGGCGTCGCGCTGATCTTCTGCCCAGAGCCGCCACGGGCGGGGCTCGAAGGCGTCCCTGACGATGCCGGCCAGCTCGGCGTCGCCCTCCGCGTCGGCCGGGAAGCGGGCCAGTACGGGAACGGCGAGCGCGCGCAGTCCGGCGTCGTCGTCGCGGAGCGCCAGCTCGTCGAGGGCCCAGGCCCAGTTCGTGCCGGTCGCCGCGTAGCGGCGGAGCAGGAGCAGGGCGTCCTGGCGTCCGTAGGACGCGAGGTGCCCGAGGACGGAGAGCGCGAGCCCGGTCCTCGACTCCTCGGTGTCGAGGTGGTCCTCGGCCGCGAAGAGGTGCGCCTCGATCGCCTCGAGACCGCCGTGGAGGTCCAGGTAGAGACGGGCGTAGTAGAGGGAGCGGTTCTCGACCTGCCAGTCGTGGCGGGGGTCGTCGAGAACGCAGTGGTTGAGGGCCGCGAGGGCCTCGGCGCGTGGCGCGGCGAGCGCGTGCAGGGTGCCGTCGCCGCGGCCCCGCTGCAGCAGGCCGAGCAGGGTGCCGCTCGGCGCTATGACTGGATCGAACATGGGAAGACGCCTCACATCAAGCTGTCGACACGACCGGGGGATACCGGGATGACCCGGGTCAGGCGGTACATCGCTGTACGCCTAGGCCGTGCGGCAACATGTCGGGCCGCCCGTCGTCCTGCGCTTGCCAGTGACCATCTTCCTCTGCCTCTCGTCGGTGGCCCGTTTTGCCGGGCCCGACGTCATGATGACCCACCCATTTCGCCACCGCGACCACATTTACGACGCCGCTCTCACCTGGGGTTCAGTACCCGTTCACCGGGTTCCGAAGAGCTCGATGAGTTCGGTCTTGCCGAACATCCGGGCGGTGTCGACGGCGGACGGAGTCCCAGCTTCCGGATTCGCGCCGCCGGCGAGGAGCGCGCGGATCACGGCGTCCTCGCCCTTGAAGACGGCGCCGGCGAGCGGGGTCTGGCCGCGGTCGTTGGCGCGGTCGGCGTCGGCACCGCGCGCGAGGAGGGCGGAGACGGCGCCGGCGTGGCCGTGGTAGGCGGCGAGCATGACGAGGGAGTCGCCCTTGTCGTTGGTGAGGTTCGCGGGGACGCCCGCGTCGACGTAGGCGGCGAGCGCGTCGGCGTCCCCGGTCCGCGCGAGGTCGAAGACCTTGGACGCCAGTTCGATGACCTCGGGGTCCGGAGTCTCGCTCATCGGGTGGGACCGCCTCTCTCCTGCGTTGTCGGCCTGCGCACGGCGAGCGCCGCCGTACGAGTGAATCGACAGGGTACTGCCCGTCCGGTGACATGACCTCGCGCGACCGAGGCAAAGATCACGGCATCCCGCACCCGGTTCGTCCCTCTAACCCACACCGGGCATTTCGCCACCCGACAGTGCGTTCGACGTCCGCCGGTCAAGTGAAATCGACCGTTTTTCACCTGAATGAACCTTTAGTCACATAGATACTTGCTGTGAACTTGGAAGGACTCATGGTGACTGTCCCCCTCAACCAGGAGAACACCAATGATCCTGTCCATCTCAGGCGTCGTCCTGCTCGGCATCATCTGCTTCCTGTTCTTCAAGAAGGACGGGATGAAGGCCTCGCACGCCCTCGTCAGCGCGCTGTTCGGCTTCTACCTCGCGGGCACCGCCATCGCCCCGAGCATCACGGCGGGCGGGCAGAGCCTCGCCGGCCTCCTGGGCGGGATCAAGTTCTGACGCCCTTCCGTCCCTTCCACCACCTCAGGAGTACTTCGTGGCCCGGCGACCACTCCCCCGCATTCTGAGCAGCGGCAACGCACAGATCGCTCGCAGTCGAGAGATCGCGCGTACGGCCGCCGACAGCGCCACCGACGTGCTCCATCCCCTGATCACGGTCTCCCGTGGTCTGCGGAAGCTGGCCGCCACCGCGCGCGCCAAGTGGGCCGCGACCCCCAAGGAACGGCGTGGTCCCACGCTGTTCCTGGTCGCGGCCTGCGTCCTGGTCATCGCCCTCGCGCCGTACGGACCGCTCTTCGCACTGGTCACGCTCATGGGCGCGGCCGCGTGGAAGGGACGCGTACGGCCGGTCGTGAAGACCGGGCCCGACGACGCGGAGGTCGCCCGGCTCAAGGGCCTGTACGAGGCCCTCGTGCCCTACTTCTCCGTGCCCGACGACCCCTCCCCGCTCTTCGCCCACGGAGGCGACTGGAGCGGCGCCTTCGCGGAGTACGCCTTCGACGAGGACGGGCGGCTCACCCGGCTGCGGATCGCCTACCCCCCGTACTTCACCGACGGCGAGCCCGAGGCACGCGCGCGCATCGAGCATCTTCTGCACGCCAAGTCGGGGCGCGGCCGCGAGTACCGCTTCGACTGGGACGAGGAGGGCAACCGGCTCGTCATGAGCGTGCTGCCCGCCCTGCCCACCACGATCGCCGCCCAGCGCTTCGTCACCGTGCCGGGCGAGACGGTCCTCGGCTTCACCGACGCGGACGCCGTGCAGCGGACCGTGCCCGTGGTCGTGGCGGACGGTACGGAGGACGCGCCGGCCGTGGTCTGGCGCACCGGCCCCCGCTCCACCGAGCCGCATCTGCTCGTCGTGGGCCAGCCGGGCAGCGGCACCACCTCCCTGCTCCGTTCGATCGCCCTGCAGGCCCTCCCCCACGGCGACGTGCTGATCATCGAGGGCGGCGGCACCGGCGAGTACGCCTGCCTCACCGGCCGCGACGGCGTCCTCGCCGTCGAGTGCGGTCTTTCCGGCTCCCTGGCCGGCCTGGAATGGGCGGCGCACGAGACGGAACGCCGGCTCGTCGCCGCCAACCGGGCCCGGCAGGCCGGCCACCCGGCGCCCGAAGACACCCGGCGGCCGCTGTGGATCCTGCTCGACCGGCCGAGCGTCCTCGGCCACCTGGCCGCCGCCGACGGCCGCACCGACCCGCAGGAGCTGCTCCAGGTGCCGCTGCGGCACGGGCGCGCCGCCCAGGTCACGGTGGTGGTCGCCGAGCAGTTCGACAGCGTGGAATCGCTCAGCGAGGCGGTACGCACGCACACGCGTGCCCGGATCGTGCTCGGCCCCGCCGCGCCGGAGCAGATCTCGGCGGTCCTCGGCGCGGAGCCCCACACCACCCCGATGCCCCAGGTCCCCGCGGGCCGCGGCTACGCCCGTCTGGGTACCGGCCCGGTCCTGCGCCTCCAGGTGCCGGCGACGCCCGACCCATACGACGACGCGACGAGCGAGGCACACCGGAGGGCGGTCCTGGACCTCCTCCCGGAGCGCCGCGCGGCGACGGCCCCGGCGGCCGAGACGGTCGCCGGCCCGACCTCCATGTCGAAGGCGGTCACCGGTCCGGCCCCCGAGCCTCAGGTCGTGATCGGTTCACCCACCGAACCCCAGATCGTGATCGGCTCACCCCCCGAGCCCCAGGTCGTGATCGGTTCGTCCCCCGAACCCCGGACCGTCGCGGGCTCGCCCCCGGAGCCCAAGACCGTCGTCAGCCCGGCCCCCGTCCCCGAGACCCTCGCCGCTTCGGCCCCCGAGCCGGCCCCCGCACCCCGCGCCGAACCGCACCCGGGCCCAGCCCCCCTGCACGCCCCGGTGCCCGCCGAGGGCTGAGCACGCGCACGCGGAGAGGCCGGTACGGACCTGGGGTCCGTACCGGCCTCTCCGCGTGACACAGACCGCTACGCCACGAACGACCGCGGCGGCTCCGTCCCCCCGCCCGCGCCCGACTCGACCAGGCGGGCCGCCGCGGCCAGCCGTGCGGCGGCCTCGTCGGCGACCGGCCCGCCGACCGTGAAGGGCAGCCGGACGAAGCCCTCGAAGGCCCCGTCGACGCCGAAACGCGGACCGGAGGGGACGCGGACCCCGACCCGCTCCCCCGCCTCGGCGAGCCGGGAGCCGGAGAGGCCGCCGGTGCGGACCCAGAGGGTCAGGCCGCCCTGCGGCACCGCGAACTCCCACTCGGGGAGCTCCCTGCGGACGGCGGTGACGAGCGCGTCCCGGTTCTCCCGTGCCTGCTCGCGGCGGAGCGCCACGGCCTCCTCCCAGCCGCCGGTGTGCATGAGCCAGTTCACGCCCAGTTGTTCGAGGACCGGCGTGCCGAGGTCGGCGTACGCGCGCGCGGCCACCAGGGAGCGGATGACGTCGGGAGCCGCCCGCACCCAGCCGATGCGCATGCCGGCCCAGAACGCCTTGCTGGCCGAGCCGACCGTCAGGACCGTCGAGCCGGCCGGGTCGAAGGCGCAGACCGGGCGGGGCATCTCCAGGTCGTCGTCGAGGTGCAGCTCGGCCATGGTCTCGTCGACGACGAGCACGGTGCCGGCCGAGCGGGCGGCGTCCACGAGCTGCCTGCGCTGGTCCTCGTCGGCCAGCGCCCCGGTCGGGTTGTGGAAGTCGGCCACCACGTACGCGAGGCGGGGTGCCGCGTCCCGCAGCACCTGGCGCCAGCGGCTCAGGTCCCAGCTTCCGAGGCCCTCGGACATGGCGACGGGCACGAGCCGGGCCCCGGCCTCCCGCATCAGCTGGAGGATGTTGGCGTACGAGGGGGACTCGACGGCGATGCGCTCGCCGCGTCCCGCGAAGAGGTGGCAGATGGCGTCGATGGCACCCATGGCGCCGGTGGTGACCATGATCTGCTCGGGCATCGTGGGGATGCCGCGCGCGGTGTAGCGGTCGGCGAGCATCTGCCGCAGCGCGGGCAGCCCCGCCGGGTAGTCCCCGTGGGTGTGGGCGTACGGAGGCAGTTCCTCCAGAGCGCCCTGGATGCCACGGGTGAGCCAGGGTTCGGGCGCGGGCAGGGCCGCGCAGCCGAGGTCGATCATCGAGCCGAGGGACTCCGGGGGCAGCGGTTCGAGGCCGCGGGCGGGCAGCGGGTTCCCGGCCGGTACGGCGGTCCAGCTGCCTGCCCCCCGCCGGGACTCGAGGAAGCCCTCGGCGCGGAGCGCCTCGTAGGCCGCGGCCACCGTCGTGCGGCTGACGGTGAGGGCGAGGGCGAGTTCGCGCTCGGCGGGCAGCCGGGCGGCGACCGGGACCCGGCCCTCCAGGACGAGCAGACGGATCCCGTCGGCCAGCGCGCGGTAGGCGGGCGGCTTGCGCGCGCCGGGCCCGGCGGGCCGCGGCTGCTGCGCCCGCAGCTGCCGTGCGAGCTGAGCCGGTCCTACCGCCGAAGTCCACTGGGCCATCGAAATCAGTCCACCTTCCTCGAATTGGCCATGGTTGGCATCCGTTCCCCCGCCACAGAGTGTCATGAGCCAGTCCACTACCACCACCCTGGGGGGAATCCTTGTCCATCGCCTCCGGCCATCCCGGCCGGTACCTCACCCGTCGGCTCGTCCAGCTCTACGTGGGCCTCGCGCTGTACGGGGTCAGCTCGGCGCTTCTCGTCCGCAGCGGTCTCGGCCTGGAGCCCTGGGGCGTCCTCCATCAGGGTCTCGCCGAGAAGACGGGCCTGACCATCGGGGTGGTGTCGATCATCGTCGGGGCCGTGGTGCTGCTGCTGTGGATCCCGATCCGGCAGCGGCCGGGGCTCGGCACGGTCTCCAACGTGTTCGCGATCGGTCTGGCGATGGACGGCACCCTGGCGCTCGTCCCGGACGTCCACGGCCTGGTCGGGCGGATCCCGCTGCTCGCGGCCGGCATCGTCCTCAACGGAGTCGCGACGGGCCTGTACATCGCGGCGCGCTTCGGCCCCGGCCCGCGGGACGGCCTGATGACCGGTCTGCACCGGCTCACCGGCCGTTCGATCCGTCTGGTGCGGACGGCGATCGAGGTGGCGGTCGTCGCCACCGGTTTCCTGCTCGGCGGCTCGGTCGGCGTCGGCACGGTCCTGTACGCGCTCGCGATCGGGCCGCTCGCCCAGTTCTTCCTTCGCTGGTTCGCCGTTCCCGAGCCGGACCCCGGCAGCACCGCGGTCGCCCCGGCGACACCGTCAGGGGCCATACTGCGGCGGTGACTCGCGTACGCCACCCCTATCTCGACCATCCCTCGCCCCTCCCGTTCGCCCATCGCGGCGGCACGGCGAACGGCCTGGAGAACACCGCAGCCGCCTTCCGCCGGGCCGCCGCCGCGGGCTACCGGTACTTCGAGACCGATGTGCACACGACGGCGGACGGGGCGCTCGTCGCCTTCCACGACGCGACCCTCGACCGGGTCACGGACGCCACGGGCCGGATCCGGGACCTGCCGTGGGAGGCGGTGCGCGAGGCCCGCGTGGCGGGCAGCGAACCACTGGCGCTCTTCGCCGACCTCCTGGACGAGTTCCCGGAGGCCCGGTGGAACGTGGACCTCAAGGCCGAGTCGGCCCTGGAGCCGCTGGTGGACCTGATCCACAGGACGGGGGCCTGGGACCGGGTCTGCGTGGGCTCCTTCACCGAGGCCCGGGTGGCACGGGCGCAGCGTCTCGCCGGCCCCCGGCTCGCCACCTCGTACGGGGTGCGCGGGGTGCTCGGGCTGCGGCTGCGCTCGCTCGGCATCCCGGCGGCGGTACGGGCCGGGGCGGTGGCCGCGCAGGTCCCCGAGCGCCAGGGCGGCGTCCAGGTCGTGGACCGGCGTTTCGTCCGGGAGGCGCACGCGCGCGGGCTCCAGGTCCATGTGTGGACGGTGAACGATCCGGCCCGGATGAACTCTCTCCTCGACCTCGGGGTCGATGGCATCATGACCGATCAGCTGGAGACGCTGCGCACGGTGCTGACCGAGCGGGGCGTGTGGGTCTGAGCGCGCGTGCCGGGGGCACCGGGCCCGGGTCACCGGTCCGGATCACGGGGACGAACGAGGGGGCGGGGCCTTGACCGCTGGAACCACCGAACCGGAGGAGTACGCCGCCGGGCCCGCCGAGCGCCGGCGGGAGCAGCGGGGCTGGTACTTCTACGACTTCGCGTGCTCGGTCTACTCGACGAGCGTGCTCACCGTGTTCCTCGGCCCGTACCTGAACTCCGTGGCCCGTGCGGCGTCCGACGCGGAGGGCTTCGTCCACCCGCTCGGGATCCCGGTGCGGGCCGGTTCGCTCTTCGCGTACGCCGTGTCCGCCTCGCTCGTCGTCGCGGTCCTGGTGATGCCGCTGGTGGGCGCGGTGGCGGACCGTACGGGCCGGAAGAAGCCGCTGCTCGCCGCCTCGGCCTACCTGGGGGCGACGGCCACGGCGGGGATGTTCTTCCTCGCGGGCGAGCGGTATCTGCTGGGCGCGTTCCTGCTGATCGTGGCGAACGCCTCGCTCGCGGTCTCCATGACGCTCTACAACGCGTATCTGCCGCAGATCGCGGAGCCCGAGGAGCGGGACGCGGTCTCCTCGCGCGGCTGGGCCTTCGGCTACACGTCCGGAGCGCTGGTCCTCGTCCTGAACCTGATCCTGTACTCCGGCCACGACTCCTTCGGTCTCACCGAGGGCGAGGCGGTCCGGATCTGTCTGGCCTCGGCCGGTGTGTGGTGGGGCGCCTTCACCGTCGTACCGCTGCGGCGGCTGCGCGACCGGCGGATCCGCTCCGAGGGATACGAAGGGGCGGGCGGGGGCCCGGTCGGCAGTGGGTGGCGGCAGCTGCGGGCGACGCTCAAGGACATGCGCGGGCACCCGCTGACGCTCTCCTTCCTCCTCGCCTACCTGGTCTACAACGACGGTGTGCAGACGGTGATCTCGCAGGCCTCGGTGTACGGCTCGGAGGAGCTGGGGCTCGACCAGACCACGCTCATCACGGCGGTCCTGCTGGTCCAGGTGCTCGCGGTGGCGGGGGCGCTCGGCATGGGGCGACTCGCCCGGGCGTACGGCGCCAAGCGGACGATTCTCGCCTCGCTCGCGGTCTGGACGCTGATCCTGGTGGCGGGCTACCTCCTGCCGGCCGACGCGCCGGTGTTCTTCTACTGCCTGGCGGCCGCGATCGGCCTGGTCCTGGGCGGTAGCCAGGCTCTGTCGCGCTCGCTGTTCTCGCATCTGGTGCCGCGCGGCAAGGAGGCGGAGTACTTCTCGGCGTACGAGATGAGCGACCGCGGGCTCAGCTGGCTCGGTCCGCTCGTGTTCGGTCTCGCGTATCAGCTGACCGGAAGCTACCGGGATGCCATCATCTCCCTGGTGATCTTCTTCGTGGTCGGCTTCGCCCTGCTCGCCCGGGTTCCGGTGCGGCGCGCGGTGGAAGCCGCGGGGAACACCGTTCCTGACCGTATTTAGACGTGGCAGCGAAAGGGCGGTAGTGTACGCGTTTGGCCTGCCAGGCGGACCGTTACTGCGTGCTGCTTTGGTGAAAACGCCGGGTCACTTCTGCCGCCAGATGTGACAAAACGGGCACTGGTGGGTACAACAAGGGGCGGCACGACGGGCGACGCATGACCCGGCACGGGAATCTTTACCGCCGACCGGACGTTGACCGGATAACGACGACAGCGACACCTGTCCTGTGGGCGACAAGCCCGGGAGGCACGATTCATGAGTGAGCGAGCTCTTCGCGGCACGCGCCTCGTGGTGACGAGCTACGAGACCGACCGCGGCATCGATCTGGCCCCGCGCCAGGCGGTGGAGTACGCATGCGAGAAGGGACATCGTTTTGAGATGCCCTTCTCGGTTGAGGCGGAGATTCCGCCGGAGTGGGAGTGCAAGGTCTGCGGAATCCAGGCACTCCTGGTGGATGGGGACGGACCTGAGGAGAAGAAGGGCAAGCCTGCGCGTACGCACTGGGACATGCTCATGGAGCGGCGCACCCGCGAGGAGCTGGAGGAGGTCCTCGCCGAAAGGCTGGCCGTCCTTCGTTCCGGCGCCATGAACATCGCCGTGCATCCGCGCGACAGCCGTAAGTCCGCCTAGCGGACCCACCGGACGAACAACGCCGCGGGGCCCGGTACACGAACTGTGTACCGGGCCCCGCGGCGTTCGCGTGCCCCACCCCGCAGGGGGAAGGGGGAAGCGCGTCAGGGGGTCAGGGGCGGGCGGTGCTCGTCGGCGCTCCGGGGGCCGCCGGCGGCGTCCTCGCGGATGACCTCGCCCTGGACGACCTTGCCGTCCGGGCGGTGGATACGCGCCTGCTGGAAGGCGTCCTGGAGGCTGCCGGGAGGCGCGGCGCTGATCCGGCGCTCGGCGGCCCTGTCCGCGTACCGCCCGAGGAAGGAGCGGACCGGGGGGATCAGCAGGAGCAGTCCGGCCGCGTCCGAGACCAGGCCCGGGATCATGAGGAGCAGGCCGCCGAGCATCAGGAAGCCGTTGCGGTCCTCCGCGCCGGTCCGCTCGGGGGTCTGGGGCAGCTGCCCCGACTGAGCGGCCGCCTGGGCCTGCTGGAAGGTCGAGGTGAGGTTCCTGAAGGCGCGCCGTCCCGCCCGCTTCATGACGGCGGCACCGAGCACGGCGCCGCCGACGAGCAGGGCGAGGACGGTCAGGCCGCCCGCCGCGCCCGCCACCACCGTGAGCAGCCAGATCTCGAGGACCAGCCAGGCGGCGACGCCGAGCGGGAGGAACGTACGCGCGCGTGAGCGCTTGGGGGCGAGGGGAGGCGGTGCGCCGGTCGTCATGGTCCCCAGTGTGCCTGGGGCCACGCCGGAACGTCGTAAAGAGGGGATCAGGACGGCCGGGACCGGGGAGCCGGCCCCGGACGCGTCAGGAGGACCGGTGAGCCGGCCCCCGGCCGGTCAGGAGGAACGGCGGCCGAGCAGCTTGCCGACCTTCTCCGCCCGCGCGGAGACGCCCCAGCCGGTGACCCGCCACAGCGCCTCGACGACGATGTTCCGGCTCATCTTCGAGTCGCCGACCTCACGCTCCACGAAGGTGATCGGCACCTCGACGACATGGAAGCCGGCGGCGACCGCCCGGCGGGCCAGGTCGACCTGGAAGCAGTACCCCGCGGAGGCCACGTCCTCCAGGCCCAGGCCCTCCAGGGTCTCCTTGCGGAAGGCCCGGTAGCCGCCGGTGACGTCGCGGATCGGTACGTCCAGCATCACGCGGGAGTAGAGGCTGCCGCCCCGGGAGATGAACTCGCGGGACTTCGGCCAGTTCACGATCCGGCCGCCGGGCACCCAGCGGGAGCCGAGCACCAGGTCCGCGCCCTTGAGGGCGGTGAGCAGCCGCGGGAGCTCCTCGGGCTGGTGGGAGCCGTCGGCGTCCATCTCGACGAGGACGCCGTACCCGTGCTCGATGCCCCACCGGAAGCCGGCGAGGTAGGCGGCGCCGAGCCCCTCCTTGCCCTTGCGGTGCAGGACGTGCACATGGTCGTCGTCGGACGCGATCTCGTCCGCGAACTTGCCCGTGCCGTCAGGGCTGTTGTCGTCGGCGACGAGAACGTGCGCCTCGGGCACGGCCTCCCGCACCCGCGCGACGATCGGCTTGATGTTCTCCGCCTCGTTGTAGGTCGGAATGATCACCAAGGCCTTGCCGAGCGGGCCGTAACGCCTCTGGCCACCGTCGTTCACTACTGCCCCTTCGGATACAAACGCAGGCCCCCACCATAGCGAGGTCCCCGGAGTGCTCCGCCTCGGCGGGTCCTGTGGCAGGGGTGGCGTGCGGTGCGGGGCCCGACGTCCTTCGGTCCGACCTGGGATCCGCTGGCTGCGGGTCGACCGAGAGCCGTTGTCTACTGAACGTCCGGGCCCCACCCGGGTCGCACCTTCCGCCGGAGAAACCTTCCCTCGTGGCCGAGGCGCGGGAGGCGTTCGGCGTCTGCGAGGAGGTGGTCCGGTCGGACGTCCTGTGGTGGACGCGGAGAACCTACCCGCCCCTGACGGTCGGCTGTCAATACCGGCTTGACCTGCGGAGACGTACCAAAAGGCCAGGCCGGAGGGGAAGATCCGCAGGTCGGGGACAACCGTACGGACGGGGGCCCCAGGTAGGACATATCCCTACATCACTCGTTCGGCCGTACGAACACCGTCCGGCCGTGCACGACCGTCCGAAGACAGACGGGGAGGTCGACTCCCGGGGTCAGATCGGGCAGACCGGGCGTCCCGGAACGCGGGTCGGTGGACCAGCGGGCCACCCGGTCGTCGGGGGCCTGGACGACGAGTTCCTCGGTGCGCCAGAGCGCGTAGTCGGCGGGGGCGCCGGGGACCAGCGTCCCCGCGTCGTCGCGGCCCACGGCCCGCCAGCCGCCCCTGGTGTGGGCGGTGAAGGCGGCCCGGACCGAGATCCGGTGCTCGGGGGTGCGGTGGAAGGCGGCGGCGCGGACGGTGCCCCAGGGGGCGAGCGGGGTGACCGGGCTGTCCGAGCCGAAGGCCAGCGGCACACCGGAGCGGAGCAGCGCCGCGTACGGGTTGAGCGTGCGGGCCCGCTCGACGCCGAGCCGGTCGGCGTACATGCCCTCCTCGCCGCCCCAGAAGGCGTCGAAGGCGGGCTGGACCGAGGCGGTGAGGCCCAGCTCGGCGAAGGCGGCGATGGTCTCGGGGGTGAGCATCTCGACGTGCTCGACCCGGTGCCGGGCACCTCGGATCCTGGCCAGGCCGAGCTTCTCGGCGGCCGCCCTGACGCCCTCGACGACGGCGGTCACGGCGGCGTCCCCGATGGCGTGGAATCCGGCCTGGAGGCCGGCCTCGGTGCAGGCCACGACGTGGAGCGCGACGGTCGCCGCGTCCAGGTGCGCGGCGCCCGTGTGGCCGGCGTCGGCGTGGTCGGCGTACGGCTCGTGGAGGCAGGCCGTGTGGGAGCCGAGGGAGCCGTCGGCGAAGAGGTCACCGGCCGCGCCGAGGGCGCCGAGGGCACGGGCTCGCTCGACGTCCAGGTCGGCCCAGTAGCCGACGACGCGGGGGCCGGCCTCGTCGCGGGCGAGGTCGAGGAGGCCGGTGAAGTCCTCCTCGGAGGAGATCTGCGGGCCGCCGCACTCGTGCAGGGTGCCGATGCCGAGGGAGGCGGCCCGCTCACGGGCGGCGCGCTGCGCCTCGGTGCGCTGGCGCGCGGAGACGGCGCCGAAGGCGGCGGCGCGCACGGCGTGGTGGGCGTCACCGGTGAGGGGCCGCTGCCCGTCGTGGAAGCCGTCCAGGTGACGGACGCCCGGGACGAGGTCGAGGAGCGCGGTGGTGACGACGGCCGAGTGGACGTCGATACGGGTGAGGTAGAGCGGGCGGCCGCCGGTGAGCTCGTCGAGTTCGGCGCGGGTGAGCGGCCGGCGCTCGGGCCACCGGGAGGCGTCCCAGCCGTGGCCGATGAGGATGCGGTCCTCGGGGCGGGCGGCGGCGTGGGCGCGGATCAGTTCCGCCGCCTCCGTGAGCGAGCCGGCGGAGGACAGGTCGAGCCCGGTGAGGGCGAAGCCGGTGGCGGTGGTGTGCACATGGGCGTCGACGAAGGCCGGGGTGACGAGCGCGCCCTCCAGGTCGACCACCTCGTCCACACCGGAGGCGAAGGCGTCGGCCGCGCCCTCGGAGCCCACCCAGGCGACATGTCCGCGCTCCACCACCATGGCGGTGGCGAAGGGGTCGGCGGGGCTGTGGACTTCTCCACCGCGCAGCAGCACGGTGCGGTGTTCGCCGGGAGACGCGGGGGGCATGGACTCACTCATGCGACCAGGCTAGGACCTGCCGAGACCCGGTTTGTCCGGCAGGTCCCCCTGCGCGTGGCCACGCGCAGGGGCCGCGCCCTGGCCATGACCCGCCGGACACGGCCCGGGGGCGGTCAGATGCGCGGCGGTCGCGCCTCGTACGGGGTGGAGAGGACCACCGTCGTACGGCTGGAGACGCCGGCCTGGGAGCGGATGCGGCTGAGCAGGTGTTCCAGCTCCAGCGGGGTGGCGACGCGGACCTTGAGGATGTAGTTCTCGTCGCCCGCGACGCTGTGGCAGGCCTCGATCTCCGGGATGTCCGCGAGGCGGTCCGGGGTGTCGTCGGGCGAGCTGGGGTCGAAGGGTTTGACCGAGATGAAGGCGGTCAGCGGCAGGCCCACGGCCTCCGGGTCGACGACGGCGGCGTAGCCGCGGATGACTCCGCGCTGCTCCAGTCGGCGGACGCGCTGATGCACCGCCGACGTGGACAGGCCGGTGGCCTTGCCCAGGTCGGTGTAGCTCATGCGCCCGTCCTTGACGAGCAACTCCACGATCTGACGATCCAGCTCCTCCATGCGGTGACCCTATGGCCACCGGGGAAAACGAGCACCGCCGGGGAGCACCGCTATCGGGCGGTATGGGCGGCCACGGGGCACCTGCGACGGGCATGTGACGAACGCCACAGGTTTGCGTCCGCCCTCGGGTACTGCCACACGATTATGCGGACGGCCGCATGGGAAGTGCTTGCTGTGGTCGAGGCCGTACAGACCGGCCGACCCACCCGAGGGGGAGATTCTCCATGCAGGAGCCTGTTGATTCGGTCGAGACGTCCGACGAGCTCGACGCGTACGACACCTTTGAGATGTTCCGGGTCATCTGCCCGGAGTGCGTGCAGCCCATCGCGCTGCTCGCGGACGAGGACGCGCTGCCGGAGCACGCGCTGTGCCCCACGCCGTGGAACCCGTTCGTCCTGACGGTCTGCCCGGGTACGGGCCTGTCGGCGACCGAGGCCCGTCCGGCCGACGACAGCCTGGAGGTCCAGGAGCAGGACACCGCGCTGCTCCTGACGCTCCCCCAGGGTCTCGACTGGCGCACGCAGCCCTTCTCACACGTCGGCGGCCCCGGCTCCCGTCCGATGCGGGTGCCGCAGATGCGGCGCGCGGCCTAGGGGGACGTCAGGGCCCGAGCCGGCCCTGACACGCGCTCACCAGTAGCTTCCCCGCACCATCGCCGCCAGGGTGGCGTGGTGCAGGATCAGGGCGTCGGGGTCCGCGGGTACCTCGACCTCGCCGAAGTGGGCCTGCCGGTACGCGATCCTGAGCATGACGATCGCGTGCCGCAGCGCGGCGTACAGGGTGTGGAACTCCATGTCGCGCGGGGTGTGCCCGGTCAGTTCCGCGTAGCGCCGTTCGACGGCCTCGCGCCGCAGGAAGCCGGGCAGTCCCGGCTGGCCGAAGCCCACGGTCAGGTCCTGGAAGAAGCGGTGGAGGTAGACCGTCCAGCCGAGGTCCACCTCGCGCGGGACGCAGGCCGCCATCTCCCAGTCGAGGACGGCTGCGGCGCGGAACCCGTCGTAGACGATGTTCCCGATCCGCGCGTCGCCCCAGCCGAGGACGGCCGGGCCCTCCTCGGCGGGCCAGTGCGCCTCCAGCCAGTCGAAGGCCGACTCGATGAGCGGCGAGGGGGCGAGGCCGTCCACCACCCAGGCGTAGTAGGCGCGTTGGGCGTCGACATGGCGGCGCAGCGGGCTTCCGGGGCCCTCCGGCAGGAGGAACTCGGCCTCCTTCACCGGGAACTGGTCGTGCAGCCGGGCCAGTACGGAGACGGATTCGGCTTCGAGCAGGGTGCGTTCGGCGTCGGTGGCGTCGTGCAGCCAGTTCCCCTCGTACGTATAGGGCATGACGTCCGGCGGGACGCGGCCCTCGGCGCGGGCCATCACGAAGAAGGGCGCGCCGAGCGGCCCCGGGTCCTCCTCCAGCCAGAGCACGCGCGGCACGGGGACGTCGGTGTGCTCGCCGACCAGGCGCATGACCCGGTGCTGGCGCGCCATGTCGTAGACGGGGAAGACGGTGTACGCGGCGGGGTCGGCGGCCAGCCGGAGGGCGCAGCCGCGGACGGGGGCGTCCGGGTGGTCGAGGTCGAAGAGCAGGGTCTCGCTGGACATGCCGTTGGAGCCGGGGACGGCGAGTCCGGTGACGCGGGCCCCGGGCAGGTGCCGGTCGAGCCAGGCGGTGAGCCTGCGGCCGAGTTCCTCGGGGTCCCGGGTGGTGGTGCGGGGTCGGGGCGTGGCCAAGGCGTGCTCCTCAGAGGGCCGTTGACGTGTGGTCGGTGAATCCGCTGGGGTCGTGGCGGCCGAACGTGCCGTGCTCGAAGACGCCGTGTCCGGTGTGGCCGTCGAGGGTGAAGCGGGCGGCGTGGTCGGTGACTCCGTACGCGGCCATGGGGTGGGCCGCCGGGTCCGAGAGGTCGTAGACGCGCCGGTCGGTCCAGCCGCGGCCCTGCCAGGTGCCGTGCTGCCAGTCGGTGGCGGGCGGGTAGCCGGCGCCGACCGCGAGCGGGGACGAGGCGAGGATCTCGACGCCGATCTCCAGGGGTTTCCCGGTCGGGTCGGTGAGGTGGACGGTGGCCCGTTCGGGGTGGCGGGTGCCGGGGTGGTACGTGATCTCGGTGCGGGGCCAGCCGAGTTGGGTGTCGCGGCGGCCGTTCCGTACGAGCAGGGCCTCGTTGAGGGTGCGGTAGCCGTCGGCGTCCTCCTGGGCGATGACCATGAGGAAGCGGTCCTCGAAGCGCATCGGGATCCAGAGCCAGTGGAAGCCCTCGGGACGGTGTTCGGCGCCGCGGCCGGGCTCCTCGCCGGGGATGGGGCGGACTCCCCAGCTGCGGTCGCGGGTGCCGGTCCACTCCCCCGGGGTGACCGTGAACTCCTCGCCGCCGGCCCTGATCGTGCCCGCGCAGTGTCCGGCCTGGACGAAGCGGCGGCCTTCGAGGGTGAGCCGGCCGCCGTGGCGCTGGGTGTGGTGGGGCTCCCAGACGGCCGGGAAGTCGCCGGTCCAGGAGAGGTCGTAGGAGAGCCCGTCGGGGTCGCCGGGGTCGGCCGCGCAGCGCAGGGAGAGGCGCTTGAGGGGTTCGTCGACGGTGATGGAGAGGGGGCCGACGGAGAGGTTCGTCCGGTCGTCGCCGAGGGCGTCGGAGGCGCGGACGGCGTGCAGCCGGTCGCCGACGCGGAGGGTGGCGTAGGCGTCGATGACGCCGGTGTTGGGGTAGACGCCGAGGCCGGCGATGAGCAGGGCGCGGCCCGTGTGGTCGAAGACATGGAAGATGCATCGGTCGTAGGCGTTGCGGTCGCCGCTGACGAGGTGCTTCATCGAGAGCGGGGCCTGGTGCACGGGGTATTCGTCGAGGGCGACGGGCCGGTCGTCGACGTACCGGTGCGCGGACATGGCGGACCTCCTGGTCGGCAGGGTTCCGGCGAGGGAAACTGACGGTACGTCAGATGCAGCTCCGGGGACCAGAGCCGTGCACCGGGTACCGGGCGAACTGTCGCTCGAATCCGTTCGGCGGTGACCACGACCGCCGGGGCGCGTTGGTCCGGGCATGACCACGCTGTACACCACGCCCAGCGGATTCGGTCGGCACCGACAGGCCGAGCCGCGCCTTGAAGAATCGGTTCCTCGCCCGTCGCCCGCGCCCGGCGGAGCACCCGCGCCCGGCGGAGCACCCGCACCCGGGCGTGCGCCCGCGCGGACTCCGGCATCGGCGCCCGGGCAGACACCGGCTCCGGTATCGGTATCGGCGCCCGTGCCCGTCCCCGTACCGGCGCAGGCGGCCACCCCGTCCCCCCTCCCCGCCGACCCGCCCATCTACAAGGCGGTGCTCTCCCTCTGGGCCAGTCAGGGCCGTACCCTTCCCGGTCACCGCGACCAGGAGTGGGCCCGGCTCGCGGCCGGCCCCGTCTGGGCGGACCGCACCGTGCGCGTCAGCGGGATTCTGGTCCGACCAGGTGACGGGCGATGACCACCCGCTGGATCTGATTGGTCCCCTCGACGATCTGGAGCATCTTCGCCTCCCGCAGATACCGCTCCACGGGGAAGTCCGCCGTGTAGCCGTATCCGCCGAGGACCTGCACCGCGTCCGTCGTGACCTGCATGGCGGCGTCCGTGCAGAACAGCTTGGCCATCGCGGCGCACCGGCCGAAGGGCCGCCCCTCGTCCCGGAGCCGCGCCGCCTCCAGGTACAGCGCCCTGCCCGCCTCGATCAGGGTCGCCATGTCCGCGAGGAGGAAACGGATCCCCTGGAAGTCGGCGATGGGCCGGCCGAACTGGCGGCGCTCCCTGGCGTAGGCCACGGCCTCGTCCAGGGCCGCCTGACCGAGCCCGACCGCGCAGGCGGCGATGCCGAGGCGCCCCGAGTCCAGCGCGTCCAGCGCGAGGGCGAAGCCCTGCCCCTCCGCGCCGAGGCGCCGCGCGTCGGGAACCCGTACCCCGTCGAAGTGGAGCTGCGCGGTGGGCGAGCCCTTCATTCCCATCTTCCGTTCGGGAGGCGCCGCGCTCAGCCCCGGTGCGTCCCCCGGCACCAGGAAGGCGGTGATCCCCCGTGCGCCCGCGCCGCCCGTACGGGCCATGACGGTGCAGAAATCGGCGATTCCGCCGTGGGTGATCCATGCCTTGGTGCCGTCGATCACCCAGTCGCCGCCTCTGCCGCTCTCGTCGGCGCCCTCGCGGACGGCCCGGGTACGCAGCGCCGCCGCGTCCGATCCGGCGGAGGGTTCGGAGAGGCAGTACGCGCCGAGGAGGCCGCCGCCCAGCATCGCGGGCAGATGGGCGGCCCGCTGCTCCTCGGTGCCGAAGCACGCGAGCGCGTGGCAGGAGAGGGTGTGGACGCTGACGCCGAGCCCCACGGTGAGCCGGGCCGCGGCGAGCTCCTCGAGAACCTGCAGATAGACCTCGTACGGCTGGCCGCCCCCGCCGTACACCGGGTCGTAGGGCAGTCCCAGTAGTCCGGAGCGGGACAGCAGCGTGAACAGCTCGCGCGGGAACCGTCCGGCGGCCTCCTCCTCGGCGGCGCTCGGAGCGATCTCCCGCCGGGCGATGTCACGCGTGAGGTCGAGCAGCTCGCGGGCCTCGTCGGTGGGCAGCCGGCGTTCCACGCCGTCCGCGTTCCTCTCGGCTGCCATGACCGGCGCTCCTCCCTGCCGGGCGCGGACGGGCCGCGCGCGGGGTCGCGGGGAGTATGCCCGTTCGCGGCGCGCGGCTCACGCGGGCCGCCGGTGGATCACACGGACGCCCGGGGCCCACGCGGGTGCGGGGAGGTCCCCCGGCTTACATGAGTCCCGCCCGCGTGACGAGCACGGCGAGGAGGACGACGAGGGTCCAGCCGAGGACGTGCTCCACGAGCTTGGGGCCCCGGTCGTCGTCCTGGGGACCGCCGGTCCGCGCGCGGAGGAGGAGGCGGGAGTGGGTGGTGGAGGTCATGGCGACCACCTTGCGGTACGGGGGCGGCCCCGGGGTAGAGACGTCGGTCACGTCCCTCGGGGCGGCGCCGCCTCGCCGGACGGCGCCGAGGGCGGTGAGAGCCTTGCGCCGCACGGGCGAGGGGCGGGCGGGCCGGTGGAGGTGACAGTCGCCTCCTGTGCCGGAGACCACTTTGCCGGCGGGGCGGGTGAAGCGTCGGGCGGCGGATGCGGGCGAGGGCGACGACGTCGCCGACCGCCTCGCCGCGGCACCGGGCACGCGCACCGTCGGTGGTCGAACAGCTCAGTAGTTGAACAGATGGGGAGCACGGGAGAGCCGGAGCTTCTCGTACGGCATGGTCTCCGTCCGCCAGATGCTTGCCCGCCCCCGGCCGTCGCCGCGGTCGAGGGCGTCCACGGCGGAGACCGGGGCGCCCACCAGCGCCACGCCCAGGTGGTAGAGCGGGTTCATCTCGGCCGTGTCCTCGCCCGCCTTCGCGATACCCGCCTCCGCGATCTTCCACGGGCTCGCCCCGCGCTTGCGTGCCGCCGCCATGGCGTCGCCCGCGTGCCAGGAGGTCGAACCGCTCCACGCGCGCAGCGTGGCCGCGGCCTTGCCCTCCTTGCGCGCGACCTCACGGACCTCCTTGACCTCGGTGGAGACCTTCTCCACCACCATCTGGGACAGTTTGACCGGTGCGGTCACCGGATTGAGGAGCAGGGCCTTGTCCGCCAGAGCGGCGACACGTGTCTCGGCGTATCCGAGGAGCACGGCTCCGGCGGTCTTCGCCGCGCCCTTGGGGTCGCTCAGGAACTTGTCGACCATGGCCGGCCATCTGCCGGTGTCGTCCTTCATCCCGATCGGCTCGCCGTCCGCGTAGGCGTACAGGTGGGGGCCGCCGGCCATCCCCGCGGGGTCGCCGCTGATCCAGCGGGCCAGCCACGGCGCGTAGTACCGCGCTCCCAGAAGGATCAGGCCCGTCTCCTCGTCGCGCTCCTTGCCCAGGTACCGGTAGCGCTTCGCCGTCGACCGGATCGCTGCTCGGCAGGAAGGACGCCGACATCGCCCGCCACCGGTCCCTCGCCCTGGCGCGCACGCCCGTCACCGAGGAGAACTTCGACGAGGTGCACCGCGAGCTCGTCACGCGGTACGCGACGCCGATCCCACCCGAGCGGGACGAACCCGGCTCCCTCGCGCACGCCTCGGCCCCGGGGGCCCAGGCGGGGCTGACGTCCGTGAGCGATCTGCGGCTCATCCCCGGTGAGGACAGGGAGCTCAACCAACACATGCCCGCAGCCCAGGACCGGCAGCGCGAGGCCGTCGAGGTCGACACGCTGTACAGCGTCCTCGGCATGCTGCCCAACTTCGGCATCGACATCGAGCCCTTCGGTCTCGGCGGCCACATGGAGCTGGGCGGCCCCACGCTCTCCGCCATCGGCCGCATCCTGTCCGGCCGCGAACGCGGCGAGGCCGAACGCGCCACCGCCGAAGGCGGCCGCGCCGGGCGCACCGCCGGCTACGAGCGGCGCATGGAGGACTGGACCCACCAGAGCAACACGGCGGCGTACGAGCTGATGGCCAACGGGCGGCAGCTCATCTCCTCGCTGATCCGCGAACAGATCGCCAGGCGCGAGTACGACAACCTCCAGAAGGAGCTCGAACAGTCCTTCGCGATGGAACGGTCGCTGCGCGAGAAGTTCACCGGCGCCGAGCTGTACGGCTGGATGCAGGGCGAACTGTCCAAGCAGTTCTACGCCTGCTACCGGATGGCCTTCGACGTGGCCCGCCGGGCCGAGCAGACCGTCAAGCGCGAACTGATGCGACCGGAGCTCGACCAGAGCGAGTTCATCAAGTTCAACTACTGGGACGGCGGCCGACGCCCCCTGATGCGGCTGCGGGAGACGGGCACCTGCGAGTTCGGTCTGCCCGAATGGCTCTACGACCTCGACTGTCCGGGCCACTATCTGCGCCGGATCAAGAGCGTCGGGCTCACCGTGGCCGCCGTGACGGGTCCCTACACCGGGGTGCACGCGACCCTGACGCAGTTGCGTTCCTCGGTGCGGCTGACCCCGCTGGCCAAGGAGTTCGTCGCGGCCCAGCTGCGGGAGGCCGACCGGGCGGGCCTGTCCCGGCTGTTCAGCCTCCGCCACGACTTCTCGTCCGCCTGGCACGCCTTCGTTATGGGCGAGACGGACTTCGCCGCCACCCTGACGGCGGAGCACTTTCCCTTCTTCGCCCAGTCCGAGCCGATCAGGATCACCGGAGTAGAACTCCACCGCACCGGCCCCGGCGACATCCCTCCCCTGCGCCTGCCGGACGATGCCGTGGAGACCCTCTCCTCGGCCATGGAGACCGCCCGCACGGCAGCCCTGACCCTCTCCCCGGACGACCGCGTCCTCACCCGCGACGCGACGACAGACGTGGTCCTGCTGCTGCGCTACGCCCTCGACACGGCGTCCTGACGCTCACGCCAGGCCGAGCGCCCGCAGTGCGCGGTGCTGAGCGTACGGCCCCACCCCTCACACACGGTCGGACGCCGGCCCCACGACACGACGCCGGTCAGCACGGAACGGCCCTGGTCTCCCGTGCGACCAGGCAGTCCTCCAGGAATCCCAGGGCCCGCAGATGGTACGAGCGGGCGGCCAGGCCGAGGCTGATGTTGTGGCCTGCCTCCTCCTGGCGCTCGACCGTGACGCGCGGGGCAGCCGTGAAGGCGGCCGTCAGCTCGGTGAGCGCCGCCGGATCGTGTCGCCACCAGGCCTCGTGCTCGGCGAAGGTCAACCGCACGGGTACCCGCACACGGGGTGCGAAGTCGTGGAAATAGTCGGGCCAGTGGGCCAGCTCTGCTCGCTCCTGGGACGGCACGGTCTCGACGGGCGCGCCGCCCTGCCGGAAGGTGGCGGACGGATAGAGCCGCAGAGGACCCCAGTTCCTCCTCCAGCCACCGTGCCGGCGGGGATCGGACAGGTCGTCGATCACCTCTGTCTCGTAGGCATGCCCGATGCCGGACAGGTCCAGTCCGAGGAGGCTGTCGCCGTCGAGGTCCACCGCGGCGGCGAGCGCCACCTTTCCGCCGAACGAATGCGCCAGGAGCAGGATTCCCGCACCGGTCACCCCGAGCTCCGTGAGGGACCGCAGTGCCGCCCGTACGGCCACGGCCTGGTCCGCCACCCGCTGGCCTTGCGGCAGTCGGGCGGCGGACAGGCCGTAGCCGGGACGGTCGAGTGCGAGCACGGTGTACCCGAGGCTCGGACCGAGGGCCAGGAGCGACAGACCGGGGCGGGTGCGGGCGTCGAAGTAACCCGCGTTCATCCCGCTTCCGTGGAGGGCCACCACCGCCGCGCGCGCGGGGCCCCGGTCCGGCTCCGCCAGGAGTCCGGACAGGGGAAGCCCACCGCCGTCGAGGGAGACCCTGCGGACCTCCGGGGAAGCGCTCAGTTGTGTCGGTGCCGTCATCGGTCCGCGTCTCTCCGAAGCAGTCGGTCGGGACATCAGTAGCGGTAGTGGTCCGGCTTGTACGGTCCCTCGACCGGGACCCCGATGTACGACGCCTGCTCCGGGCGGAGGGTCGTCAGCCGGACGCCGAGGGCGTCGAGGTGGAGACGGGCGACCTTCTCGTCCAGGTGCTTGGGCAGGACGTACACGCCCACCGGGTACTCCTCCGGCTTCGTGAACAGCTCGATCTGGGCCAGGGTCTGGTCCGCGAAGGAGTTCGACATCACGAAGGACGGGTGGCCCGTGGCGTTGCCGAGGTTCAGCAGGCGGCCTTCCGACAGGACGATGACGACCTTGCCGTCGGGGAACGTCCAGGTGTGGACCTGCGGCTTGACCTCGTCCTTCACGATCCCGGGGATCGCGGCGAGGCCGGCCATGTCGATCTCGTTGTCGAAGTGGCCGATGTTGCCGACGATCGCCTGGTGCTTCATGCGGGCGATGTCGGACGCCATGATGATGTCCTTGTTGCCCGTGGTCGTGATGAAGATGTCGGCCGTCTCGACCACGTCCTCAAGGGTCGCGACCTGGTAGCCGTCCATCGCCGCCTGCAGCGCGCAGATCGGGTCGATCTCGGTGACGATGACCCGGGCGCCCTGGCCGCGGAGGGACTCGGCCGAGCCCTTGCCGACGTCGCCGTAGCCGCAGACGACCGCCGTCTTGCCGCCGATCAGGACGTCCGTGGCGCGGTTGATGCCGTCGATGAGGGAGTGGCGGCAGCCGTACTTGTTGTCGAACTTCGACTTCGTCACGGCATCGTTCACGTTGATCGCCGGGAAGAGCAGCGCACCCTCGCGGTGCATCTCGTACAGGCGGTGGACGCCCGTCGTGGTCTCCTCGGTGACCCCGCGGATGCCGGCGGCGATCGTCGCCCAGTCCAGGGCCGACTTCTCGAGGAGGGCGCGCACGACGGCCATCTCCTCGTTGTCGGCCTCGGGCAGCGCACCGGTCTTCTGGTACTCCACACCCTTGTGGACGAGGACGGTGGCGTCACCGCCGTCGTCCAGGATCATGTTCGGGCCGTCGGCGTTCGGCCAGGTCAGCGCCTGCTCCGTACACCACCAGTACTCCTCGAGGGTCTCACCCTTCCAGGCGAAGACCGGGATGCCGGCGGCGGCGATCGCGGCGGCCGCGTGGTCCTGCGTCGAGTAGATGTTGCAGGACACCCAGCGGACCTCGGCGCCGAGGGCGACGAGCGTCTCGATGAGAACGGCGGTCTGCACGGTCATGTGGAGGGAGCCGGTGATCCGGGCGCCCGCGAGGGGCTGGGTGGCCGCGTACTCGCGGCGGATCGCCATCAGGCCCGGCATCTCGTGCTCGGCGAGGGTGATCTCCTTGCGGCCGAACCCGGCGAGGGAGATGTCGGCGACCTTGTAATCAGTCGACACTGAGACTCCTTGCGGTCTGGATGTTGCGGTGGATGTCGAGGGCGGCGGCGGCACGGTTCAAGGTGATGCAGTGCAGGCCCGGGGCGCCCTCGCGGACAAGCTGTTCCGCCATGGCGGAGGCATGTTCGACTCCGACCCGGTGTCCCTCGGCCGGGTCGTCGCGGGCCGCTTCGAGGCGGCGGGCGAGGTCGTCGGGAAACGTGGCTCCCGACAGCTCGGCGAAGCGGCGAATCTGGCGTACGTCCGTCGCCGGCATGATCTCCGGGATGATCGGGGTGTCGCATCCCGCGGCGGCGACCCGGTCCCGCAGCCGGAGGTAGTCCTCGACCCGGAAGAACATCTGGGTGATGGCGTAGTCGGCGCCCGCCCGGCACTTCGCGACGAAGTGCCGGACGTCCTGCTCCCAGTCCCGTGAACGCGGGTGCATCTCGGGGAATGCCGCCACACCGATGGTGAAGTTCCCGAGAGATCGCACGAGTTCGACGAGTTCACGGGCGTACGTGAGGCCCTGGGGATGCGGCGTCCAGGCCCCTCGGGGGTCACCGGGCGGATCGCCGCGCAGCACCAGGACGTCGCGAATCCCCGCGTCCGCGTACATCCCGAGGATGTGGCGCAGCTCGGTGACCGAGTGGCCGACTGCGGTGAGGTGGGCGACGGGCCGCAGGGTGGTCTCGCTCGCGATGCGCCGGACGATGTCGACCGTGCGGTCGCGGGAACCCCCGCCCGCTCCGTACGTGACGGAGACGAAGTCCGGCTTGAGGGCCTCCACGCGCCGGATGGCGTCCCAGAGGGTCTGCTCGCCCCGGTCCGTCTTCGGCGGGAAGAACTCGAAGGAGAAGGGCGTCACGAGACTCTGCCCGCGTTGAAGTAGCTCGCCTCGGGGTGGTGGACGACGATCGCGTCCGTCGACTGCTCGGGGTGGAGCTGGTACTCCTCCGACAGCACGACCCCGATCCGCTCCGGCCGGAGAAGCGCGGCGATGTTCGCCCGGTCCTCCAGGTCGGGGCAGGCCGGGTAGCCGAGCGAGTAGCGGCAGCCCTGGTACTCGGTGCGCAGCATGCCCGCCAAACCGGCGGGGTCCTCCCCGCCGAAGCCGAGCTCGGCGCGGACGCGGGCGTGCCAGTACTCGGCGAGTGCCTCGGCGAGCTGGACGGAGAGGCCGTGGAGTTCGAGGTAGTCGCGG
>NZ_JBVHUJ010000017.1:0-62449 GCF_055565415.1 Streptomyces sp. NPDC028711
TGCAGGGGGGACCCTGTGGGAGAGTAGGACGCCGCCGAACAATCATTGTGGGAAAGCCCCGCACCTTATGGTGCGGGGCTTTTCTGCGTTCACGGCCCTTTCGGGCCCCGCTTCCGTCACGTCGGGGTGACCAGCTGGGTGTCGTACGCCAGGATCACCGCCTGGACGCGGTCCCGGGCGCCGGTTTTGGCGAGGACGCGGCCCACGTGGGTCTTCACCGTGGACTCGGCGAGGTGGAGGCGTTCCGCGATCTCGGTGTTCGTCCAGCCCTGGCCGATGACCGTGAGGATCTCGCGCTCCCGGTCCGTCAGGGACGTCAGTCGGGGGTCCTCCGGGCGCGGGGCCGTCGTGGCGGCCGGCGGCAGGTGGTGGATGTAGGCGTCCAGGAGCCGGCGGGTGAGGCTCGGGGCGACGACGGCGTCCCCGCTCGCGACCGCGCGGATGCCCGCCAGGAGTTCCTCCGGCTGGGCGTCCTTCACCAGGAAGCCGCTCGCGCCGGCGCGGAGGCCGTCGTACGCGTACTCGTCCAGGTCGAAGGTGGTGACGATCAGGATCCGGGTGCGGTCCCCGGTGGCGATGATGCGGCGGGTGGCCTCGATGCCGTCGAGGCCGGGCATCCGGATGTCCATCAGGACGACGTCGGGGTGGAAGCGGTCGACCAGGCGGATCGCCTCGGCGCCGTTCGACGCCTCGCCGACGACGGTCATGTCGTCCTGGCTCTCGAGGAGCATGCGGAAGCCGAAGCGCTGCATCGGCTGGTCGTCCACGATGAGAACGGTCGTCACGAGGGGAAGTCCTCCCGGGGGAGTCGGAGTCGGACGACCCAGCCGCCGGTCGGCAGCGGGCCGCAGTCGAGTGTGCCGTCGTAGAGGGCCGCGCGCTCGCGCATTCCCGTCAGGCCCTGTCCCTGGCCGGGGGACGAGGGCGCTTTCGCCGTTCCGGAGTCGGTGATCTCCGCCCGTACGTCCGCGGGCGTGTAGGTCAGGAGGACGGTCGCCCTCGCCCCGGGGCCCGCGTGCTTCAGGGTGTTCGTCAGGGCTTCCTGGACCACCCGGTAGACCGTCAGCTGGGCGCCCGGTGCGAGGGGTTGGGCGGCCGGTTCGTCGCGGACATCGAGGCGTACGGGCAGGCCAGCCTTTCGTACGCCGGTGATCAGGGCGTCCAGGTCGGCCAGGGTGGGCTGGGGGTCCCGTACCGCCTCCTGCTCGTCGTCGCGGAGGACGCCGAGGAGGCGGCGGAGTTCCCCGAGGGCCTCGCGGCTCGTCGTACCGATGGCGTCGAGGGCCTGGGCCGCGCGCTCGGGGTTCTTCGCCGCCGCGTACCGGCCGCCGTCCGCCAGACCGGTGATGACCGAGAGGTTGTGGCCGATGATGTCGTGCATCTCGCGGGCGATCCGGGTGCGTTCGGCCGCAGCGGCGAGCCGGACCTCCTGGTCGCGTTCGATCTCCAGGCGGCGGGCCCGGTCGACGAGGCCCGCCGTGTGGTCCCGGCGGGCGCGGACCGTGATGCCGAGGAGGGCGACGAGCGCGTACGCCCACAGGACGGGGATGACGCGCTGGTCCCAGGTCTCCCGGGAGAAGCGCAGCGCGCCCGTCACGAGGGGCGGTGCGATGAGCGCCAGGGACCACAGGAGCGCGCGGGGCGGGCGGATCAGCGCGAGGTGGAAGACAGGGAGCAACTGGAGGTACGAGGCCTGCAGGAAGGCGCCCGAGGCGTCGCTCGCGAGGGCCGCGGAGGCCATCGCCGCGAGGGCCGTCATGGGGTGGCGGCGGCGCCAGTACAGCGGCAGGGTGAAGCCCAGGCTGAGGACGGTCACGAACCAGGTGGGCAGGGACGGGTCGGGGGCGGTGTTCCGCCAGCCGCCGGCCGCGTCCACGAGGGCCGCCACCGTCCACGCGAAGGTCACGGTGGCGTCCCAGGGCCAGGGATGCCGGGTGTCGAAGGCCCGGAGCAGGGTCAGCAGGCGCTGGACGTGCCTGCTGAGTCCCGTCGGCCCGGTCGTGTGCGGCTGCTCCTCCGTGATCACCCGGTCATCATCCTCATACGTCGCGGCGGTTGAGCAACAGGGCGGGGACGGCGAGGGCCGCGGCCGCCCAGAGGAGCAGGGCGAGCAGGGCGGCGCCGGGGGAGACCGTGCCCGGCAGGGGTGTCGCGGAGCCGAGAACGCCTGCCGCCTGGGTGGGGAAGTACCGGACGGCGGTGTCCATGGCCTCGTACGGCAGCATGCCGAGGATCTCGGGGACGATGAGGACCCCGCCGACGAACGCGCCGATCGCGCCGGGCACCGAGCGGAGGGTGGCGCCGAGACCGAGGGCGATGACGCCGAGGAGGGTGACGCCGGCGGCGTTGCCCGCGACGGCGGCGAGGACGCCGTCGTCGGTGAGGGAGGCGGCCTGGTCGGTGTCGGAGAGGAAGATCTGGGCCGCGAGGAACGTCAGCAGGGCGGTGACGAAGGAGAGGGCGAAGACGGTGGCCGTGTAGACCGCTGCCTTGGCGCCCAGGACGGGGAGGCGGCGGGGGACGGCGGTGAGGGTGGCGCGGATCATGCCCGTCGCGTACTCGCCCGCCGTGACGAGGATGCCGAGGACGGCGAGGGCGATGCCGCCGAGCTGGGAGCCGTAGAGGGTGAGGACGACGGTGTCGACGTCGGAGTCGCCGCCGTCGGAGGTGTAGGTGGCGCTCATGAGGATGCCGACGCCGAGGAGGAGCGTGGTGGCGGTGAGGACGGTGATCCAGGTGGAGCGGACCGTCCACAGCTTGTGCCACTCCGAGCGGAGTACGCGCGTGTGGGTGAGGGTCGGGGTGGTGGTCACGCGGGGGCTCCCTGGTATTCGACGGAGTCGTGGGTGAGGGCCATGAACGCCTGCTCCAGGGACGGGGCATGGGGGGTGAGTTCGTGGAGGGGGACACCGTGGGCTGCGGCGGTGCGGCCGATCTCCGGTGCGTCCGGGCCGGTGACGAGGAGGGTGTCGGGGGCCTCGACGGTGATTCCGGCGCCCGGCAGCAGGGTGCGCAGCCGGGCGGCCTCTGGGGTGACGACCTTGACGGAGACGCCGCCCGAGGTGCGGACGAGCTCGTCGACCGTGGTGTCGGCGAGGAGGCGGCCCTTGCCGATGACGATGAGGTGGTCGGCGGTGAGGGCCATCTCGCTCATGAGGTGGGAGGAGACGAGGACGGTCCTGCCCTCGGCCGCCAGGGACGTGAGGAGGGTGCGGATCCAGAGCACGCCCTCGGGGTCGAGGCCGTTGACCGGTTCGTCGAGGACGACGGTGGCCGGGTCGCCGAGGAGGGCGGCGGCGATGCCGAGGCGCTGGCCCATGCCGAGGGAGAAGCCCTTCACGCGCTTGTGGGCGACGTGGGTGAGGCCGGTGAGGGCGAGGACCCGCTCCACGCGGGCGCGGGGGATGCCGTGGGTGTGGGCGAGGGCCATGAGGTGGTGGTGGGCGGAGCGGCCGGGGTGCACGGAGCGGGCTTCGAGGAGGGCGCCGACGCGGGTGAGCGGGGCGCTGTGGTGGGCGTACGGCCGGCCGTCGACGGTGGCGTGACCGCGGGACGGGGCGTCGAGGCCGAGGAGCATGCGGAGGGTCGTGGACTTTCCGGCTCCGTTGGGGCCGAGGAAGCCGGTGACGGCGCCGGGGCGGACGGTGAAACTGAGGTCCTCGACGACGGTGGTGTCCCCGTACCGCTTGGTGAGGTTCTCTGCTCGGATCATGCTTCGACGGTAGGGAGCGGGCGGTGGGGGGACGTCCGACCGGGGACGGGAGGTGGGCGGCGGGCGTCGTACCGGGGTACGACGGGGAAAAGGCCTTGTCAGCGTGGGGGGTCCTGGTCAGGATCGCGGCATGGACTATTCGATACGCACCATCCGCGCCGACGAGTGGGAGAAGGCCCGTGAGCTGAGGCTCGCGGCGCTGCGGGACCCGGTCGCGCACCTCGCTTTCCTGGACACGTACGAGGCTGCCGTGGAGCGGCCGGACTCCTTCTGGCGGGAGCGGACCGAAGGCGGGTCGGAGGACGGGCCCGGCGCGGTGCGCCAGTTCGTCGCGGAGGAGCCGGACGGGCGCTGGGTGGGCACGGTGTCGGTGCTGGTGGAGCGGGCCGGGGCCGAGCTGATCTTCGGGGCGGCCGCCGATGTCGAACAGACCCATGTCGTCGGGGTGTTCGTACGGGAGGAGGCGCGCGGCTCGGGGGTGATCGACGCGCTGTTCGAGGCGGCGGAGGAGTGGTCCTGGTCGCTGGCGGAGCCGCGGATCGAGCGGGCACGGTTGTACGTGCACGCCGAGAACACGCGGGCGCAGGCGGTGTACCGACGGCTCGGCTACACGGCGACCGGTGTACGGGTCGCGGTGCCCGGCAGCGAGGACGGGGTCGAGCTGGAGTACGAGCTGCGGCGGCCGGCCTGATCGGGCGGGTGCGGTCGGTGGCTGAGTTCAGCGGCTGGGCTTATCGGCTGAGGCCAGCGGTTGAGGTCAGCGGCTGAGCGAGGTCTCCGGCCAGCGGGATCTGGCCTGCTCGGCCGAGCGCATCAGGGCGAGCGTCGGGAGGCCCTGGGTGTGGCCGGTGGCGAGCAGCTCGGGGAGCTGGGGGAGCGGGGCCACGGCGGCGACGTCGTCGAGGACGAGCGTCAGTGGTGGGTCGAGCCGACCGTCGGATGACCGTGCGGCCATGCGGCGGCCGTGCTCGACCACGCTTGCGGCGAGTGCCGTCAGGAGCGGCATGGCGCCGGGGTGGGTGCGGGGATCCTCGATCGGTTCCCCCACCACGTAGAGGGTGCCCCCTTCGGGGAGGAAAGATGCCAGTGCCAGCGAATCCGTTCGATTCGGGGTGCAGGCCTCCCTGATGTGGATCGAGGAGAGCGCGGCGAGGGCACGGGCCGTCAGTTCCTGGGCCGTGCGGCGGCTTTCGGGGTGGGCCGTCAGGGCCGATTCCAGGAGGCCGGCGTGGCCGGAGGCGGCCTTGGGGTGGCTGCGGAGGATCCGTACCGGCTCGTGGGCGCCGGTGCCCTGGGCCCAGCGGTGGACCTGGCGGAAGGGGCGACCGTCGACGGCGGCGGCGTGCAGCCAGCAGCGCAGGAGCGTTTCCGCGGTGTCGGCGGTGGCCGCGTCGAGACGGGAGTGCGGGCGTACGGGGGCGAGCAGGGCCGCTGCCCGTTCCTTCGCGGTGTCCGGGTTCTCGCAGCCGTCCGACGGTGACCAGTGGAGCCGGGCGGGGGTGTCGCAGAGGTGGCCGGGGTCGTGGACGAGGACCGGTCCGAGCTTGCCGCGGGCGTCCTTGGTGGCGGACCAGACGGCCGGGTCGGAGGTGACGGCGAGGACCGGGCCATCGGCGTCCAGGATGGCCTGGACGGCGGCGGGGCGGCGGGTCTCCGGGGGGCCGTAGAGGGTGCGGGGGGTTCCCCTGGGGGTGGGGGCGGGGAGTGTCGGGGTGGTGGCCGGAGTCGGGATCGGGGTCGGGGTGGGGGTGGGGGCCGGCTCCGGTGTCTCCGCCGTGGCGGGCCGTCGGGGGGCCGGGGGAGTGGCCTTCCGTAGGGGTTCCTCGTACGGGGGCTCCTCGCGCGCGGACTCCTCGTACGCCGGCTCCCGGGTGTCCCGTACCGGCTCCCGGGGCGTTCCGTACGCACCCGCCTTCCTGTTCGCCCGTACCGCTCGCCAGCGGGCGATCGTGCCGAGGGCGAAGACCGCGAGGACGAGGAGGATCATCGCCTCGCCGATCAGCAGGCCCCAGAAGAGGCCGTACCCCGAGAGCTGTCCCGGTGGTGTGGCGGGCCAGGCCGCCGGGAGGTTCGTCGGGTCGGTGACCAGGGAGCGGAGGGCGGACGGCGTGCCCGTGAGGGTGATGCCGTCCGGCCAGGCGCCGTGGGAGAGCAGCCCGGCCAGGCCCGTCGCCGTCCACACCAGGACCGTGAGGCAGAGGAGGAGGCCGAACAGGCTGAGCAGCAGCCCGTCGGAGACTCCTCCTCCCTTCTGTGGAGTGTCCATCCGTCTATGCCACCGTCGACTGCGAAGTGCCGTTCATCTGCTGCTCGACGAGGATCGCCCGCTGTTCCGTCTCCCACTCCAGTTCCGGGTCGGTGACCGAGGACTCGGTCATGGCGCGGTCGGTGTAGACGAGGGGGCGTTCTCGTTCGGTGATGAGGTGTTTGACCACCTGTACGTTGCCGTTGACGTCCCAGACGGCGATGCCGGGGGTGAGGGTCGGGATGATCTCGACCGCCCAGCGGGGCAGGCCGAGGACCCGGCCCGTGTTGCGTGCCTCGTCGGCCTTCTGGGCGTAGATGGTCCGGGTGGAGGCCATCTTGAGGATCGCCGCCGCCTCCTTGGCCGCCGCTCCGTCGACGACGTCGGAGAGGTGGTGGACGACGGCGACGAAGGACAGGCCGAGGCGGCGGCCGAACTTGAGCAGGCGCTGGAACAGCTGGGCCACGAACGGGCTGTTGATGATGTGCCAGGCCTCCTCGACGAGGAAGATGCGCTTCTTCCGGTCGGGGCGGATCCAGGTGTGCTCCAGCCAGACGCCGACGATCGCCATGAGGATCGGCATGGCGATGGAGTTGCGGTCGATGTGGGAGAGGTCGAAGACGATCAGGGGGGCGTCGAGGTCGATGCCGACGGTCGTCGGTCCGTCGAACATGCCGCGGAGGTCGCCGTCCACCAGGCGGTCGAGGACGAGGGCGACGTCCAGGCCCCAGGCCCGTACATCGTCTATGTCGACGTTCATCGCCTCGGCCGATTCCGCCTCGGGGTGGCGGAGGCGTTCCACGATGTCGGTGAGGATCGGCTGGCGGTCGGTGGTGTGCTCGGTGACGTACGCGTGGGCGACCTTGAGCGCGAACCCGGAGCGCTCGTCGAGGCCGTGGCCCATCGCCACCTCGATGATCGTACGGAGCAGGGCGAGCTGCCCCGTGGTCGTGATCGAGGGGTCGAGGGGGTTGAGGCGGATCCCGGAGTCGTTGGCGACCATCGGGTCCAGGCGGATGGGGGTTATCCCCAGCTCCTGGGCGATGAGGTTCCATTCGCCGACGCCGTCCTCGCCCTGGGCGTCGAGGACGACGACCTGCCGGTCGCGGAAGCGGAGCTGGCGGAGCACGTACGTCTTCTCCAGGGCCGACTTGCCGTTGCCGGACTCGCCGAGGACCAGCCAGTGCGGGGCGGGGAGCTGCTGCCCGTACAGCTGGAAGGGGTCGTAGATGTACCCCTTGCCGCTGTAGACCTCGCGGCCGATGATGACGCCGGAGTCGCCGAGGCCCGGAGCGGCGGTCGGCAGGTAGACGGCCTGGGCCTGTCCGGTGGAGGTGCGGACGGGCAGACGGGTCGTCTCCACCTTCCCGAAGAGGAAGGAGGTGAAGGCTTCGGTGAGGACGGACAGCGGGTCTCGCATGGGTCTGTGCCCCTTCGGCCCTAGCGGCGGATGCCGGTCGCGAACGGCAAGGTGTTCACAAAGGCCCGGTGGTGCTCGCGGTCGCACCACTCCAGCTTCAGATACGACTTGCCGGCGGAGGCCCTGATCGTGCGCTTGTCCCGGGCCAGGGCCTCGGGTGAACGCGACGACACCGTGATGTACCCGACGAGGTTCACTCCGGCGGCGCCGCTGGCGAGATCTTCACCCCGCTGGTCGAGCCGGCCGTGGGCGGCGATGTCGCGCGGGTCGACCGTGCGGTTCATCTTCGCGGCGCGGCTGGCGTCGGCCTCGTCGTTGGTCTTCTCGGTGAGCATCCGCTCGATGGCGACCTCGGTGGGTTCCAGGTCCATGGTGACGGCGACCGTGCGGATGACGTCGGGGGTGTGGACGAGGAGGGGTGCGAGGAAGTTGACGCCGACCGGGGTCATCGGCCACTCCTTGACCCAGGCCGTGGCGTGGCACCAGGGGGCGCGGGTGGAGGACTCGCGGGTCTTCGCCTGGAGGTACGTCGGTTCCATCGCGTCGAGTTCGGCCGGCCAAGCGTTTCGTTTCGTCATGGCCTGGATGTGGTCGATGGGGTGGTCCGGGTCGTACATGGAGTGCACGAGGGAGGCGAGCCGGGACTGGCCGAGGGGCTGGCGGACCCGGATGTCGGCCTCGGCGAGGCGGGCGCAGATGTCGGTGAGCTCGCGGGCCATGACGACGGCGAGGCCGGCGTCGCGGTCGAGACGGCGGGCGCCGGAGGCGTGCTTGGCGGCGCGGGCCATGGCGTTGGCCTCGGCGGCGAGTTCGCGCGTGTAGTGCATGCAGGCGACGAGGTAGGCGCGGTGCTGCTCGCTGGAGGTGGAGACCATCGACTGGAGCTGTTCGTACGACTCCATGAGCCACATGGGCGCGTGCGGGTCGCCGCGCTGGGCGACGTCCTTGGCGTGTGCGTCCGGGTCGGCGGGGAGGGTGCGGGCCAGCATCTGGAGGCGGGTCACGAAGCCGTCGCCGTTGGCGACGTGCTTGAGGAGGGTGCCGAAGCGGTCGACCAGGGCCTCCTGGTCCTCGCTGTCGCGGAGGCCGACGCCGGGGCCCTCGATCTCGATGGCGGCGGTGACCGTGCGGCGGTCGGCGTGCAGGAGGACGGCGATCTCGTCGGGGCCGAAGGGGGCGGCGAGCCAGCCGACGCGGCCGATGCCCGGGGGCGGGCCGACCTCGACCTCGCGGCCGTCCAGGCGGGTGCCGGCCTCGGCGACGACGGAACGGTAGGCCGTGCCGCGCTTGAGCATCCGCTTGTAGCTGCGGTTGATCTCGAACCACTTGTAGAAGGTGCGGTGCTTGTACGGGAGGTACACGGCGGCGATCGCGAGCATGGGCAGGCCGGCGAGGAGCGCGATCCGGAGGGGGAGGAGGGGGACGAGGAGTCCGCTCATCATGCCGAGGAAGGCGCCGACGATGATCAGGGCGATCTCGCCGGTCTCGCGGTTCTTGCCGACGATCGCGTTCGGCCGGGCACGGCCCACGAGATACGTACGGCGGGGCGCGACCGGCTGGGACTGGGTCGTCAACGCCCTCCACCTCCAGAGTTCTTGCGGTTGCTGTGCGGGGTGCCCGCGGTGGGGCTGCTGCTACGGGGCGCGGGCGGGGGAGTCGCACCGCCGGCGCCGCCGCCACCGCCGCGGCTGCTGTGGGCGGCCATGCCGCCGGACATGGGGTTGGCGGGGCGGGGGCCGGAGCCCGGGGAGGACTGGCCGCCGTCGCCGCGGGAGCTGTGGGTCTTGATGCCCTGGGAGACGAGGGAGGCGGGGGAGGTCATGACGGCCGCGGCCGCGTTCTCGCCGGCGCGGTGGAGGCGGTTGTTGCGGGAGGCGGCGATCTCGTCGCCGAAGCCGGGGACGAAGCGGTAGATCATCGCGGAGGCGAAGATCGCGAGCAGGATGATCGCGAGGCCGGACACGACGGCGGAGAACGAGTCGGGGCCGGTGCCGGAGGAGAGCGCGCCGGCCAGGCCGAGGACGATCACGATGACCGGTTTGACCAGGATGATCGCGATCATGATGCCGGCCCAGCGGCGGACGTGGCCCCACATGTTCTTGTCGACGAGACCGGAGTAGACGACGACGCCGAGGAGCGCGCCGACGTACAGCATGACGGCGCGGAGGAACAGCTCCAGGTACAGCACGCCCGCGGCGACGACCGTCACCAGGGACACGATGATCAGCATGATCGGGCCGCCGCCGATGCTGTCGCCCTTCTGCAGGGCCTGCTTGAAGCTGCCGAAGAAGACGTCGGTCTGCTGGCCGGTGCCGGAGGCGATGACCTCGGTGACGGCGTCGGTGGCGTTGACGACGGTGTAGAGGATCAGCGGCGTGAAGGCGGAGGCGAGGACCGTCAGCCAGAGGAAACCGATGGCTTCGGTGAGCGCGGTGGTGAGGGGGACGCCCCGGATGGCGCGCTTGGCGACGGCGAGGAGCCAGAGGAGGAGGGTGAGGAAGGTGGAGGCGGCGAAGACGATCGCGTACCGGCCGAGGAACTCCAGGTTGGTGAAGTCGACGTCGGCGGTCTCTTTGACGGCTTTGGAGAGGTAGTCGATGGTGGCGATGGCGGCGTCGGCGCAGCCTCGGGCGAGGGAGGCGAGAGGGTCGAGGGCGGTGGTGGGGTCGGTGAGGTTGGACCTGTCGGCTCCACCGCCGGTGCCGGGGCGCTCGTTGGTGCAGTAGTCCCGTGCGGGGCCGCGAATCAGATCGCAAGGGTTGTTGCTGGTGCTCGGTTCAGGGGTGGGCGTCGGCGCGGCGAAGGCGTGTCCGGCAAGGAACACAACGGCCGTCTGGGCCACGCTGAGCGCCGCAGCGACCCTGGTGCCGCGAGGGAGGCGCTTACCGGGCATAGGTGAAGCCTCCGAACTGACCGACCGCGTCGCTCATCTCCTCCGCCGTGGAGGCCCTCTGGTCGCTGCCGACGGGCACAGGGCCGTCCTTCTGGCTGAAGTCGGTGACCTTCCAGTCGCCGTCGACCCACTGCAGTTCGTACGAGTTGGTGTACCAGGCCTCGGAAACGGGGTTCTTCGAACCTTCGCCGGCCATCCCGAACAGGGACGAGTACCAGACCGACACGGTGGCCTTGTTGTCCGTGTAGCTCTCGACCTTCGTACCCACGGGGATGATGCGGGAGATGAAGGTCAGGCCCTGGGGAGGGGTGCCGTCCTCCTGGAGACCGATTCGGCTCAGGAATCCCTTGTCGCTGTACACCTTGTCGAGATCGCTCAGCCGTTCGGTGGCCACGGCGGGTGCGTAGACCGTGGTGACGATCTCCCCGCGTACGGCGGTGTTGAACATGCCGTCCGACCCCAGTGCCACCGCGTAGTTGGACGCCGCGCTCTGGGCGCCCTGTTCGTCGTGGGGGTAGCCCGTGGGGATGGTGCCGGTCTTGCCTTGGACCGGGCGGACGCCCGTCGCTGCCGTGGGGGCCGCCTTGCCGGGGGTGTCGGTGGAGGGGCCCGCCGCGTCCGCCGGGTCGCCGCCGCCACGGTTGGCGAAGGCGATCGCCGCGACGAGGAGGACCACCACGCCCACGACCGTGATGAGGGAGCGGGAGCTGCGGACGGGGCGGCGGGCGCCGCCGTAGACGTCGCCGCTGTTGCCTTCGGGCAGGCGGGTCCGGGTCTGGCCCGAGCCGCCCACGCCGCCGAAGCTGTCGTGCTCGTCACCGGGACTCATGCCGGGTACGCCCCCTCACTGGTTCGCGGTACGGGCAGGCTGCAACATGACTGGACATCAGGGAACGCAATCTCAGGAGGATGGGGCCCGACGGGGTATCAGACGGCCATCCCGTACACGATCGTGAACAGCGTCCCCAGGGAGCCGATGATGAAGACGCCGGTCAGGCCGGCCACGATCAGGCCCTTGCCCTGCTCCGCGCTGAACGTGTCGCGGAGGGCGGTGGCGCCGATGCGCTGCTTCGCCGCTCCCCAGATGGCGATGCCGAGGCAGAGCAGGATGGCCACCGCCATCACGACCTCGATCATGATCTTGGCCTCGGCGCCCAGGCTGCCGAACGGGCCCCAGTTCGGGGCGATTCCACCGATGATGGTGGTGATGTCGCCCTTCTCTGCCGCCAGGTACATGTAACTCACCGCCCCTGTTGGGTAGTTAGTTGCCCCTGCCGGACGGCATGGGTCATCACCCTATCTTCGCTGATGAAACCGCCCGCGTGTGACGGCTTGGCGGCTCTCTTTACCCGATCCCCGCACACTTGACCGGTCTGACCGTCTTGACCTGCGGTGGTGTGGCCGGTTTCCATGCGAAGAAGCGTATGGTCACTCTGTGTATCACGGAGGGTGACTCCGGGCAATGATTGTCGTTGTTGCACTCTTGGGGCCGCGTCGGACCCGTGGGACCCGCGGCGCGTGACCGGTTCGTCGCGCACCGTCCCCGTGGGGTGCCTCGCCGCCTAGACTGACCGCCGGGGCGTACTGCCATGGGCCGAGGGGTGGTTGACGGTGCGTAGGGCTGGCAAGGCGTGGCTGGTGTCCGGGGGGATCTTCGGGATCTGTCTCGGCTTCGTCGCACTGCTCGTCGTCGGTACGTACTCCGCCGCGGCCGGTCTCATCGGCGGCGCGGGCGGTGGCAAGAACGGCACCGTGGCCCTGGCCAAGGGCTCCGTCCCGGCGCTCTATCAGGGGCTCGTGCAGCGGTGGGGGAACCTCTGCCCCGCCATCAACCCGGCCCTGCTCGCCGCCCAGCTCTACCAGGAGAGCGGCTGGAACCCGCGGGCCGTCTCCCCCGCCGACGCCCGGGGCATCGCCCAGTTCATCCCCGGCACCTGGGCAGGGCACGGCGTGGACGGCGACGGGGACGGCGACCGGGACATCTGGGATCCCAAGGACGCGATCCCGTCGGCCGCCTCGTACGACTGCGAGCTCGCCGGCTATGTGAAGGACGTGCCCGGCGATCCGACGAGCAACATGCTGGCCGCGTACAACGCGGGCGCGTACCGGGTGATCAAGCACGGCGGGGTCCCGCCGTTCACCGAGACCCGGAACTACGTGCGCATCATCCGGTCCCTGGAGAAGAGCTTCGCCCGGCCCGTGGGCCGCGTCGAGCCCTCCCGGCAGGCGGCGGGCGCGATCCATTACGCCCAGCAGAAGCTCGGCACGCCGTATCTCTGGGGCGGTACGGGCACGGCCGCGCAGAACGGCCGGTTCGACTGCTCCGGGCTCACCCAGGCCGCGTACGAGACCGTCGGGATCGAGCTGCCGCGCGTCGCCAACGACCAGTACAACGCGGGGCCGCATCCGAGCAGGGACGAGCTGCTCCCGGGCGACCTCGTCTTCTTCTCCGACGACCTGACCAACTCCCGGGCCATCCGGCACGTCGGCATCTACGTGGGCGGCGGCTACATGATCGACGCTCCGCGCACGGGGGCGGTGATCCGCTTCGACCGGATCGACACCCCGGACTACTTCGGCGCGACCCGGGTCACGGCGGAGGGCGCGGCCGCGCTTCCGACGCATCTGCCGGGTGCCTGACCGGAGGAGACGGACCGTCCGGTCGTACCGGAGATGGCCGGAACTCTCCGTCATGCGGTGGCCCTGAGCTGCGGTGAACCGTCACTCTTCGATAACGTCAGCATGATCCACCGGAGAGAGCGGAACGTGCGCCTCACGCGGTTCGTTCCCTGATCCGACCGCTCTGACCACGGGGGTTGGAAAACACAGACACGAGAGCAAGGGGCCTCAGCAGATGGCTGGACTCGCATCGGACGGTTCGAACCCCGATGTCAGCCTGCTCTACGACATCAACGGGCTGGCCAAGGCCGCCCCTCCGTGGTTCGACCGCGTCATGGAGTTCGTCGGCGAGTACGGGATCATGCTCGCGATGGCCCTCGTCTGCCTGTGGTGCTGGTGGAGCGTCCGCCGCCGTGGCACCCTCGCCGACTCCGTCTCGGCCGTCGCCGGGCTCGTGTGGGCCCCGCTGGCCGCCGGTGTCGCCCTCCTGGTGAACATCCCCATCCGGGGCTTCGTCGAGCGTCCCAGGCCGTTCAAGGACCACCAGGGGCTCGAGGTCCTCATCGACGGGAAGACCGACTTCTCCTTCGTCAGCGACCACGCCACCCTGGCGATGGCCCTCGGCGTCGGCGTCTTCGTCGCCCACCGCAGGTTCGGTCTTGCCGCCATCGGTCTCGCCCTCACCGAGGGCTTCGCGCGGGTCTACATGGGCGTCCACTACCCGACGGACGTGATCGGCGGCTTCGCCCTCGGTACGGCGGTCGCGCTGCTCCTCGCCCCGCTCGCCCTCGCGCTGCTCACCCCGGTGGTCTCCGCCGTCGCCCGCTCGGGCCGCGGCGCCGTGCTCGTCCGCTCCCGCCTGGCCGACGCGCGGCGGCGACCGGAGGCGGTCGGCATCCCCGAGCCACGGGTCGGCGGCCCGGCCCCCGGCACGGACCGGAACGACCTAGCGGCCTGATCCGCAAGGGAAGGACCTCGCGGCCCGGTCGGGGCAAGCCCGATCGGGGCCGTACCCCTCAGGAGTCTCCGCCGCCCGCCGTACGGACGTGGTCCGCCGCGTCCGTACGGGCCCGGTCCCTGGACCGTCGTGCGGGGCCCGACCAGCCGCAGCTGCAGCGTGCCAGCGCGAACGAGCCGCGCTCCGTCGTCGTGGCGGTGTGATGAGTGGACTGCGCGTGCACACCCCCACCGTACTGCGCGTGACGGCACGCCCCGACCGTCGTTATGCGGATCGGGTCTCCCCCGGCCCGTGGGCCCGGGGAAGGGCGGTTCCCGGGCGAACAGCGGTGAGGCGTTGGGGGTTGGCAGGCGATGGTGGTGCAGGGGTACGGGCGTCCTGGCGCTCGCGCGAGCGGGGCGTTCGCCGTCACCGCCGTCCTGGTCGGCTCGCTCGTCGGGACCGCGGCGGTCACCGGGTGCGCCGCCCCCGAGGACCCGAAGCCCACGGTCGATCCCGTGCTCGCCGTACGGGGCGCGGCCGACGCGCTGACGAAGGCCGGCACCTCCAAGGCGAGCACCTCCATGGAGATGGCCACGGGCGGGACCCGGGTCACCATCCGGGGCGAGGGCGGCTACGACTTCCGGCGCCGCACCGGGCGGCTCCAGGTGGTGCTGCCGAAGGACCCGGCCGGGGCCGGTGAGCACCGCCCGATCACCGAACTCCTCACTCCCGGCGCCCTCTACATGAAGAACCGGGGGGCCGGGGTGCCCGCCGACAAGTGGGTCCGGGTCGACACCACCGCCCTCGACGACGGGAACCTCGTCACGGGCGGGGCCACCGACCCGGCCGCGGCGGCGGAGCTGCTCCGGGGCGCCCGGAAGGTCACGTACCTCGGCGAGGTCGAGCTGGCAGGGGTGAAAGTCAGCCACTACCGGGGGATCGCCGACATCGCCCACGCGGCCAGGGTCGCCTCGCCGCAGCTGCGCGGGCCGCTCGCCGCGGCGGCGAAAGGGTTCGCCACGGACACCGTGCCCTTCGACGCCTACCTCGACGGGGAGGGGCGGCTGCGGAAGGTGCGCCACCAGTTCAGCTTCAGCAACCAGGGCCGTACGGTCGCGGTCGCGTCGACGACGCTCCTTTACGGCTTCGGTGTGCGGGTCGAGGTGACGCTGCCGGACCGCCGGGACATCTACGCCGGGAAGATCAAGGCCTGACCTGGCCCGGTGCTGGTGTGGACCATCGGCAAATGGTCCGGACGTGTCATGCGCGGTGCGTGTCGCCGTCCCTACGCTGGGAGACCGCTGGGAGACCGACGCCGGCAGGAAGAGGTGGATGCGCGTGGCCCCGCCCGGTACAGCAACCGTGCCCGCAGACCCGGACTGCGTCGCCCTCGCCGAGATCGAACTGTGCGGAGAGCTGATCATCGCCGCGTCGGCCGCGGACGGGGAGCGGCTCAGCGCCGACCGGATCGACGAGGTGCTGCGGGTGGCGGCGGAGCGGGCCGTGAAGGAGCGCTGACGGGCGCGGGCCGGTCCGTCTCCCCTCGTACGGTCCGGCGACGCCCCTCGGCATCGTTCAGGTGCGGAGCATCCGGGCGATGGCCTTCGTGGCCTCCTCGACCTTGGCGTCGATGCCCTCGCCGGTCGCCGCGGCGTCGGCGACGCAGTGCCGCAGGTGCTCCTCGAGGAGCTGGAGCGCGAAGGACTGGAGCGCCTTCGTGGAGGCGGAGACCTGAGTGAGTATGTCGATGCAGTAGACGTCCTCGTCGACCATCCGCTGCAGTCCGCGGATCTGGCCCTCGATCCGGCGGAGCCGCTTGAGGTGCTCGTCCTTCTGCTTGTGGTAGCCGTGCACGCCGTGCCCGTGGTCGGCCGGCCCGACGGCCTCGACGGCCTCGGGGGTGACCTGGTCCGCCTCGGTGGTCGTCATCGCGTCCTCCCGTTGTCCATTAAGGGGGGTATACCCCTCGTGGGTATATGGTACCGATCCCCGCCGATCCGGGCGGGGGTCCGTGCGGTTCACTGTGCCTGATGGGCGACACTGAGAGGACGCCGGTTAGCCGTGGCCGGATGATGCGCCTAGCATCAGCCTGACCGAAACCCAGCACCCCGAGGACCCCACGTGCGATTTCGTCTGACCCCCAGGGAGACGAGCTTCTACGACATGTTCGCCGCTTCCGCGGACAACATCGTCACGGGCTCGAAGCTCCTGATGGAACTGCTCGGAGCGGAGCCTTCCGCCCGGGCCGAGATCGCGGAGCGGATGCGGGCAGCGGAGCACGCCGGCGACGACGCGACCCACGCGATCTTCCACCAGCTGAACTCCTCCTTCATCACGCCGTTCGACCGCGAGGACATCTACAACCTCGCCTCCTCCCTCGACGACATCATGGACTTCATGGAGGAGGCCGTCGACCTGGTCGTCCTCTACAACGTCGAAGAGCTCCCCAAGGGTGTCGAGCAGCAGATCGAGGTCCTGGCCCGGGCGGCCGAGCTGACCGCCGAGGCCATGCCGAACCTGCGGACGATGGCCAACCTCACCGAGTACTGGATCGAGGTCAACCGGCTCGAGAACCAGGCCGACCAGATCCACCGCAAGCTGCTCGCCCAGCTCTTCAACGGCAAGTACGACGCCATCGAGGTGCTCAAGCTCAAGCAGATCGTCGACGTCCTCGAAGAGGCCGCCGACGCCTTCGAGCACGTGGCCAACACGGTGGAGACCATCGCGGTCAAGGAGTCCTGAGCTTCGTGGACACCTTCGCTCTGATCGTGACCATCGGTGTCGCGCTCGGCTTCACGTATACGAACGGCTTCCACGACTCCGCCAACGCCATCGCCACCTCGGTGTCGACCCGGGCGCTGACCCCCCGGGCGGCGCTGGCGATGGCGGCCGTCATGAACCTCGCCGGCGCCTTCATGGGCAGCGGGGTCGCCAAGACGGTCAGTGAGGGGCTGATCGAGACGCCGGTCGGCGACAAGGGGATGGGCATCCTCTTCGCCGCGCTCGTCGGCGCGATCATCTGGAACCTGATCACCTGGTACTTCGGTCTGCCGTCGTCCTCCTCGCACGCCCTGTTCGGCGGCATGGTGGGTGCGGCGCTGGCCGGTGGCACCGAGGTGCTCTGGGGCGGCGTCCTCGACAAGGTCGTCATCCCGATGTTCATCTCCCCGGTGGTCGGTCTGCTGGCCGGTTACCTGGTGATGTGCGCGATCATGTGGATGTTCCGCAAGGCCAACCCGCACAAGGCCAAGCGCGGCTTCCGCATCGCGCAGACGGTGTCGGCGGCCGGCATGGCGCTCGGTCACGGTCTGCAGGACGCGCAGAAGACCATGGGCATCGTGGTGATGGCCCTGGTCATCGCCGATGTGCAGCAGGCGGGCGACGACATCCCGGTCTGGGTGAAGATCGCGTGCGCCGTGATGCTCTCGCTCGGTACGTACGCGGGCGGCTGGCGCATCATGCGGACGCTCGGCCGGAAGATCATCGAGCTGGACCCGCCGCAGGGCTTCGCGGCGGAGACCACGGGTGCGTCGATCATGTTCGGCTCGGCGTTCCTGTTCCACGCGCCGATCTCGACGACCCATGTCATCACCTCCGCGATCATGGGTGTGGGGGCGACGAAGCGGGTCAACGCGGTGCGCTGGGGTGTCGCCAAGAACATCATCCTGGGCTGGTTCATCACGATGCCAGCGGCGGCGCTGGTCGCCGCCACGAGCTTCTACGTGGTGCAGCTGTTCTTCGGCTGACCTGTTCAGGCCCGGCCCTCAGGGTGGACGGGACTGAAGGGGCGCCGCCCTCGTGGCGTTGTGCCCACCCGTTCCGCCCCTGCGGAACGTATGCCCACAACGTGGTCCAACAAAATGGTCGGGCCCGGCTCCCCTCAGGGGAGCCGGGCCCTTCGTCGTACGGTGGCACCGCCATGCAGCACCGTAGACGAGCTCCTATCCGAAGCGGCCCGAGATGTAGTCCTCGGTCGCCTGGACGCTCGGGTTGGAGAAGATGCGCTCGGTGTCGTCCAGCTCGATCAGCTTGCCGGGCTGGCCCACGGCCGCCAGGTTGAAGAAGGCGGTGCGGTCCGAGACGCGGGCGGCCTGCTGCATGTTGTGCGTCACGATGACGATCGTGAAGCGCTCCTTCAGCTCGCCGATCAGGTCCTCGATGGCGAGCGTCGAGATCGGGTCGAGGGCCGAGCACGGCTCGTCCATGAGGAGGACGTCCGGTTCGACGGCGATGGCGCGGGCGATGCAGAGGCGCTGCTGCTGGCCGCCGGAGAGGCCGGAGCCCGGCTTGTTGAGGCGGTCCTTGACCTCGTTCCACAGGTTGGCGCCCTTGAGGGACTTCTCGACGATGTCGGCCAGCTGGGACTTCTTGTAGCTGCCGTTGAGGCGCAGGCCCGCCGCCACGTTGTCGAAGATCGACATGGTGGGGAAGGGGTTGGGGCGCTGGAAGACCATGCCGACCGTGCGGCGCACGGCGACCGGGTCGACGTTCGTGCCGTACAGGTTCTCGTCGTCCAGCATCACCTTGCCCTCGACGCGGCCGCCGGGGGTGACCTCGTGCATCCGGTTCAGGGTGCGCAGGAAGGTGGACTTGCCGCAGCCGGACGGGCCGATGAAGGCCGTCACGGAGCGGGGCTCGACGGTCATGGAGATGTCGTCGATCGCCTTGTGGGCGCCGTAGTAGGCGGAGAGGCCGCTGACGTCGATGCGCTTGGCCATGTGAATCACTTCCAATTGCCGCTGGTCAGCGGGCGGTCTTCGGGGCCTTCCAGCGGGCGATGCCGCGGGCCACCAGGTTGAGGATCATGACGAAGGCGATCAGGACGAGCGCCGCGCCCCAGGCACGGGCCATCGCGGCGTCGGTGCCGACCGCGAACTGCTCGTACACGTAGAGCGGCAGGGAGGACTGCGCGCCTTCGAAGGGGTTCGGGTTGATGAGCTTCGTACCGAACACGAGGAGCAGGACCGGGGCCGTCTCGCCGGTGATGCGGGCGACCGCCAGCATGACGCCGGTGGTGATGCCGCCGATCGCGGTGGGCAGGACCACCTTCAGGATGGTGCGCCACTTGGGGATGCCGAGGGCGAGGGAGGCCTCGCGGAGCTCGTTGGGGACGAGCTTGAGCATCTCCTCGGTGGAGCGGACCACGACCGGCATCATCAGGATGGACAGGGCCATCGCGCCGGCGAAACCGGAGGGCCCGAAGCCCAGCATCAGGTTCCAAGTGGCGAGGATGAAGAGGCCGGCGACGATCGACGGGATGCCCGTCATGACGTCGACGAAGAAGGTGACGGCCTGGGCGAGCTTCCCGCCGCCGTACTCGACGAGGTAGACCGCGGTGAGCAGGCCGATCGGCGCGGCGATCAGGGTCGCGATGCCGACCTGTTCGATGGTGCCGAGCAGTGCGTGGTAGACGCCGCCGCCGGCCTCGGCGTCGAGGACGCCGTTCATCGAGTGGCTCAGGAAGTAGCCGTCGAGGACGCCCATGCCCTTGCTGATCGTGACCCAGGCGAGGGAGAGCAGCGGGACGACGGCGAGGACGAAGCAGACCCAGACGAGGCTGGTGGCGACGCGGTCCTTGGCCTGGCGGCTGCCCTCGACCTTGGTGGTCAGGACGTACGTGGTGACGACGAAGAGCAGTGCGGCGATGAGGCCCCACTGGACCTTGCTGTGCCAGCCGGCGGCGAGGCCGATGCCGATGCCCGCGGCGATGGAGAAGGCGGCGACGGCGGCCGGCGTCCAGCGCGGGAGGCGGGCGTGGGAGAGGGATCCGCGGCGCGGTGCGACCGCGACCGGACGTTCCTGAATGGCGTGGCTCATGCCGCTGCCCCCGAGTACTCCTTGCGGCGGCCGATGATCCAGCGGGCGGCGCCGTTGACCAGCAGGGTGATGGCGAAGAGGACGAGACCGGAGGCGATCAGCGCGTCCCGGCCGTACTCGTTGGCCTCGTTGAACTTGGCGGCGATGTTCTGCGCGAAGGTGCCGCCGCCCGGGTCGAGCAGGTGGCCCGAGATGAGGAAGCTGGGGGAGAGGACCACGGCGACGGCCATGGTCTCGCCGAGTGCGCGGCCGAGGCCGAGCATGGAGGCGGAGATGATGCCGGAGCGGCCGAAGGGCAGCACCGACATGCGGATGACCTCCCAGCGCGTGGCGCCGAGGGCGAGGGCTGCCTCTTCGTGCATCTTCGGGACCTGGAGGAAGACCTCACGGGTCACGTTGGTGATGATCGGCAGGATCATGATCGCCAGCAGGATGCCGACGGTGAAGAGCGAGCGGGCGGGGCCCTCGTTGGCCTTGTCGAAGACGTACGTCCAGCCCAGGTACTGGTCGAGCCACTGGTTCAGGCCGTCCAGGTACGGGACGAGGAAGATCGCGCCCCAGAGGCCGTAGATGATGCTGGGCACGGCGGCGAGCAGGTCGACGACGTACGCGAGCGGCTTGGCCAGCTTGCGCGGGGCGTAGTGCGAGATGAAGAGCGCGATCCCGATGGCGACGGGGACGGCGATGAGCATCGCGATGATCGACGAGACGACCGTGCCGAAGGCGAGGACGGCGATGCCGAAGACCGGCGGGCTGCCCGCCGGGTTCCACTCGAAGGTGGTGAAGAAGTTCGTGCTGTCCTTCGAGATCGCGAGGATCGCACGGTAGGCGAGGAAGCCGGCGATCGCGGCCATGATCACGAGGAGGGTGATGCCGGAGCCTCGGGACAGGCCGCTGAAGATGCGGTCCCCGGGGCGCGAGGCGCCCTTGGCGCGCCGGTCCCTCTGTATGTCTGGTGTGGTGGTAGCCATCTGCTTCTCCGGTCTGCGGGGCCCCTACGGGTGTACGGGCTCCTGGCGGCGGTGCACCGGATGCCGGGCCGGCCCCCCTGGGGAGGGCCGGGCCCGGCCGGGGGTCAGGACAGGGTGGGGACGATCGCGCGGACCTTGGCGGCGATCTCGGCCGGGAGCGGGGCGTAGCCGGCGTCGGCGAGGACCTTCTGGCCCTCCTCGCTCACGGTGTAGTTGAGGAACGCCTTCAGGGTCGGCAGGGTCTCCGCCTTGTTGCCCTTGTCGCAGGCGATCTCGTAGGTGACGAGGACGATCGGGTAGGCGCCCTCGGCCTTCGTCGCGTAGTCGAGGGAGAGGGCGACGTCGTTGCCGGTGCCCTTGACCTTGGCCGCGGCGATGGCCTTGGAGGCGTTCTCCGAGGTGGCGGCGACCGGGGCGGAGGCGCCGGTCGCGATGCTGACGGTGGAGATCTTGTTGGAGGTGGCGTACGAGAGCTCGAAGTAGCCGATGGAGCCCTCGGCGTCCTTGACGGCGGTGGCGACGCCGGAGGAGCCGTTCGCGGCCTGGCCGCCCTGGGCGGGCCACGACTTCGCCTTCGGGTCGTGCTTCCAGTCTGCCGCGGCGGCGGTGGAGAGGTACTTGCCGAGGTTCTGGGTGGTGCCCGACTCGTCGGAGCGGTGGAAGGCCTGGATCGTGCTGTCGGGGAGCTTGGCGCCCGGGTTCAGCTTGGCGATCGCGGGGTCGTTCCACTTGGTGATCTTGTTGTCGAAGATCTTGGCGATGGTGGAGGCGTCCAGGACCAGGTTGTCCACGCCGTCCAGCTTGTAGCCGATGGCGATGGGGCCGCCGACCATCGGGAGGTTGACGCCCTTGCCGCCCTTGCAGATCTTCTGCGACTCGGCGACCTCTTCCTCCTTCAGGGCGGAGTCGGAGCCCGCGAAGGCGACCTGGCCCTGGTTGAACTTGGTGATGCCGCCGCCGGAGCCGATGCCCTGGTAGTTGATCTCGACACCCTCGCAGGCGGCCTGGAAGTTCTTGACCCACAGGTCCATCGCGTTCTTCTGCGCGCTGGAGCCGGCGGCGAGGAGCTGGCCCTTGGCTCCGGCACAGTCGATGTTCGACGCGGCGGCGGAGGACTTGGTGCCGTCCTGCTTGGCCGGCGTCTCCGTGTTGTTGTCCGAGCCACACGCCGAGAGGACGAGCGCACCGGAGACGACGAGGGCACCGATCGCGGAGGCGCGAAGCCCGTTCTTGCGCGAAAGCTTCACTTTCGGGTGTTCCTTCCAGAAGCCGCCTTGTCGCGGACCGTGTGTCCTGAACGTTCTACGGCGGCGTGTGTCGGTGGGCGGTGCGTCGCTGTGTTCTGTGCACCGTGTACGTCCGAAATTAGGCAGAACAGGTGAAGCGGTCGACCGAAGAGGGTGAACGGGAAGTGAACCGTGCCGTAAGCCCGGGTGTGGGTGGCTCGGTGACCCGGGAACGGAGGTGGCTCAGTGGCGGGTCGCGACCGCCGCGTCCAGGAGCTCTCGGTCCCTCGGCTGGGTGAGGCGGGCTCTGGCCGCGGTGGGCGGCAGCCAGAGCAGGGCGTCGACCTCTCTGGACGGCGTGAAGGTGCCGTCCAGGGCGCGCGCGGCCCAGTACGCGACCTCCTTGGGGCGCCCGTCCACCGTGTAGCGGACCGTGGGCAGGCGGGGGCCGAGCTCGCAGTGGCGGCCCGTCTCCTCGCGGACCTCCCGCCGCGCGCAGGCCTCCGCCGTCTCGCCGCGCTTCCGCTTGCCCTTCGGGTGCGACCAGTCGTCCCACTTCGGCCGGTGGACGAGGGCGATCTCGATGCCGTGGCCGGAAAGCGCCGGGCGCCACAGGACGCAGCCCGCCGCGAGGATCGGGCCCCGGTCGTCGCTCACGGGACCGGGGCCGTCGATCTGCGCCAGGCGCGCTGGAAGGCGAAGCGGGCCGCCTCGACCTCGTGGCGCTGGTCGGCGTGGAGGACGCCCAGGGCGTACGCGGTCGCCGGGGCGATGCGTGGGGTGCGGGCGGCGGTGGCGGCGGCCGTGGCGGCCTCGGCGGCGTCGCGGTGCCGGTCGAGGGCGCGGGCGGCCTGGTAGAGGACGGAGTCGGGTTCGCCGCCGGTGTGCAGGGCCTCGCAGGCGTACCGGTGCAGGCGCAGCAGGAGCCGTGTCTGGTGCCAGGGCGCGTCCTGGCCCTCTCCGGCGGCGAGCGCGAGGGCGTCCGCGTTGTAGGGGTGGGCCGCGCGCGTCAGGGGCAGGGCGGCCACCGCGTCCAGGAGGCGCCGCTCGGCGACCTCGGCGGGGCCGTCGAGGACCTCGACGGCGGGGGCCGCGCCGACGGGGCCGAGGGGCACCTCGGAGGCGAGGAGGGCGACGGCGTCGGCGACGGCGTGGAAGCGGGACGAGCCGAGCGCCTGGAGGGACGCCGAGTGGGCGCGCGTACGGGCCAGGGTCAGCTGGCGTTCGAGGAGGGCGCCGGCCCGGGCGGCTCCGACGGCGAGTCCGGCCGCCTCGCTGCCCCGGGCGGCGGGTACGGGCCCGCCGCCGTGCCCCGTACCGCTTGACAGGCGGGACAGTGCGTCCACCAGGCGGACGAGCCGGGAGGTGCAGGCGTGTTCGAGGGCCAGGGTGCCGGAGAGCCAGGCGAGCTCCGTGCGCAGCTGGTCCGCCCAGGCCGTGTCGAGCAGCGGCCGGAAGGTGTGGAGGGTGCCACTGATCCGGCGGGCGGCGCCGCGCAGGGTGCGGGCCGCCTCCTCCGATCCGGCCGTGTCCGAGCCGCTCTCGGCGTGGAGCCGGAGGCCGCGGAGGAAGTCCGCGGCCCGGGCGTGCAGGTAGGGGGCCAGGACCTCGCCCGCGGTGACGTCCTGTGAAAGGTCAGGGTTGTGCACGCCGGCGCCTCCGCGCGTCGATGAGCATCTCCTGGACGTGCCGAAGGGGCCGTCCGTCGGGGTCGGTCGCGTGGCGCGTCCAGTTCCCGTCGGGGCCGAGGTGCCAGGAGGAGGTGGTGTCGGACATCCCGGTCTCCAGGAGCCGGGTGAGAGCCGCCCGGTGGGCCGGGTCGGAGACCCGTACGAGGGCCTCGATCCGGCGGTCCAGGTTGCGGTGCATCATGTCGGCGCTGCCGAACCAGACCTCGGGTTCGCCGCCGTTGCCGAAGGCGAAGACCCGGGAGTGCTCCAGGAAGCGGCCGAGGATCGAGCGGACCCGGATGTTCTCCGAGAGGCCGGTGACCCCGGGGCGTACGGCGCAGATGCCGCGGACCCAGATGTCGACGGGGACGCCGGCCCGTGAGGCCTGGTAGCAGGCGTCGATGATCGCCTCGTCGACCAGCGAGTTGACCTTGATCCGTACGTACGCGGGCCGTCCGGCGCGGTGGTGGGCGATCTCCTTGGTGATCCGGGAGACCAGGCCGTCCCGCAGCGACTTCGGGGCGGTGAGCAGCCGCCGGTAGGTCTCGCGGCGGGAGTAGCCGGAGAGCCGGTTGAAGAGGTCGGAGAGGTCGGCGCCGACCTGCGGGTCGGCGGTGAGCAGGCCGAGGTCCTCGTACAGGCGGGCCGTCTTCGGGTGGTAGTTGCCGGTGCCGACGTGCGAGTACCGGCGGAGGAGCTCGCCCTCCTGCCGTACGACCAGCGACAGCTTGCAGTGGGTCTTCAGGCCGACGAGGCCGTACACGACGTGGCAGCCGGCCTCCTCCAGCTTCCGCGCCCACTTGATGTTGGCCTGCTCGTCGAAGCGGGCCTTGATCTCGACGAGGACGAGGACCTGCTTGCCGGACTCGGCGGCGTCGATGAGGGCGTCCACTATCGGGGAGTCGCCCGAGGTCCGGTACAGCGTCTGCTTGATCGCGAGGACGTCCGGGTCGGCGGCCGCCTGTTCCAGGAAGGCCTGTACGGACGTCGAGAAGCTGTCGTACGGGTGGTGGAGGAGGACGTCCCGCTCGCGCAGCGCCGCGAAGACGTCCGGCGCGGACGCCGACTCGACCTCGGCGAGGTCCCGGTGGGTGCCCGCGATGAACTTGGGGAACTTCAGCTCGGGCCGGTCCTGCCCGGCGATCCCGAAGAGCCCGGTCAGGTCGAGGGGGCCCGGCAGCGGGTAGACCTCGGCGTCGGAGACCTTCAGCTCGCGTACGAGCAGGTCGAGGACGTACGGGTCGATGGACTCCTCGACCTCCAGGCGCACCGGCGGTCCGAAGCGGCGCCGCATGAGCTCCTTCTCCAGGGCCTGGAGCAGGTTCTCCGCGTCGTCCTCCTCGACCTCCAGGTCCTCGTTCCTCGTCACCCGGAACATGTGGTGCGCGAGCACCTCCATGCCGGGGAACAGCTCCTCCAGGTGTGCCGCGATCACGTCCTCCAGGGGGACGTACCGCTGCGGGGAGGCCTCGAGGAAGCGGGTGAGCAGCGGCGGCACCTTCACGCGCGCGAAGTGGCGGTGGCCGCTCACCGGGTTGCGTACGACCACGGCGAGGTTGAGGCTCAGGCCGGAGATGTACGGGAAGGGGTGCGCCGGGTCCACGGCCAGCGGGGTGAGGACCGGGAAGATCTGCTGCCGGAACAGGGTGAAGAGCCGCGCCTGCTCCTTCTCCGTGAGCTCGGGCCAGCGGATGAGGTGGATGCCCTCGTCGGCCAGGGCGGGGGCCACGTCCTGCTGGAAGCAGGCGGCGTGCCGGGCCATGAGCTCGCGCGACCGCGTCCAGATCAGTTCGAGGACCTCGCGGGGCTGGAGCCCGGACGCGGAGCGGGTGGCGACGCCGGTCGCGATGCGGCGCTTGAGGCCGGCGACCCGGACCATGAAGAACTCGTCGAGGTTCGAGGCGAAGATCGCGAGGAAGTTCGCTCGTTCGAGGAGGGGGGTCGACGGGTCCTCGGCGAGTTCGAGGACGCGTTCGTTGAACGCGAGCCAGCTGCGCTCCCGGTCGAGGAAACGCCCCTGCGGCAGCTCGTCGCCGAGTGCGCCGTCGTCCTCGTACGTGTCGGGGTCTGTGTCCAGCTCGGGGTCGAGCTCGGTCACGACGGTGCCGTTCACCACGTGCGCGCGGTGCGCGGCTATGGAGCCGACGGACGGCTGGGCGGACGACGGGGCGCCGGGCGTCGCGGACGGCGTGGCGGAGGACTGGACGGGGACCTCGGCGGGCTGCTGGCTCATGGCCCCATTCTTCCGCGCGAAGGGGTGTCCGGGCGCGTCGGAGCGGGCCGTGGGGGAGGGAAGTCTCCCCTTGGGGAGAGCGGACACGGAGCGCTTCATTGCGTGAGCGTCGCAAGCGCGTCTGAATGGCCGGTAACGGGGACGTGTCGTGGGGGAATCGGGGGCGGGGCCCTTGGTCAGGGCGGCGCCCCTGATTCCCCCTTACGGGTGACGGGCTTTCCCCGGGTACCGGGCGTCCTACGGGTGACGGGCGCGCAGCACGCGGAAGGCGGCGTAGGCCGCGACGGCGGCGAGGGCGAGGAGGATGCCGGTCTCGATGAGCTGGGTGGGCCAGAAATGGGACTGGGGGTGGTAGTCGAGGTAGTGGGTGGTGACGCCGTGCCGGGCCTGGCACGCTGCCTCCACCTTGCCCCACAGGCCTTCGGTGACGTCCGTGCCGGGGGTGTTCGCCGCCTCCTCCCAGCAGATGTACTCGTCGAAGCGGGCGCCGGAGGAGGTGATCATCCCCGATTCCATGATCAGGCCGCTCTCCGGGGCCCAGAGCGTGCCCCCTGCCTTGGCGGTGACCGTCTTCACCGGGAGGATCGACCAGCGGTACGCGCCCAGGACGAGGACGATCACGCCCATGACCAGGCCTGTGGCCGACATCGCGACGAGTGTGCGGCGGATCAGCTGGCCGAGGAGGGCGCCGACGGCGACGGCGGCGAGGAGGTACGCGAAGAGGACGATGCCGGTCGCCTCGTACGGGCCCCGCTCGGACCAGTTCAGTGACCAGCTGCCTCCGACCCGGCCCCAGCCGATCCGGAAGACCGCCATGAGGGCGAGCGCGGTCACGAGGGCGGTGGCGGTCGCGGTGACGAGCTTGGCGCGGAGCCAGGCGGCCGGGCTCACCGACTGGGTGAGGGACAGCTTGTACGTCCCCGACTCGAACTCGCGGGCGATCAGCGGGCCGGCGACGAAGGCGCCGACGAGGAGCGGCAGGAGGACCATCCCGAGGGAGAGTTCCTCGATCGCGAAGCGGAGCATGCCATGGGCGCGGTTCGCGTCGGACACGACCCGGTACCCGTCCTGCACGTACACGTCCGGTGTCTGCAGGTCCCAGATCCGCAGCCCCCCGATCACCGTGAGCGCCGCGAGCACCAGCGCCCCCGTCAGCCACAGCGTCCGGCGGTACTGGCGGACCGTCACCCAGTAGGGGCCCTTCAGGGCGAGGGTGAGGGTGCTCATGCCGGGGCTCCTTCGGTGGCGGGGGCGGTGGTGCGGAGGTGGGCGAGGAGGAGGTCCTCCAGGGAGGGTTCCGACGTCTGCCACGGGCCTTCGACCGGTCCCTCGTGGCGTATCAGCGCCGTGAGCTGGCGGCCCGTCGTCCGTGACTCGACGACCGTGTGCGGGGCGAGGTCGGCCACGGGTCCGGTGAGGAGGGTGTGGGCGGCGAGGAGTTCGTCGACGGGGCCGGCGAGCCGGACCTTGCCGCCGTGGAGCAGCAGGAGGTGGTCGCAGGCGCCCTCCAGCTCGGTGAGGATGTGCGAGGACATGACGACGGTGGTGCCGTGTTCGGCGGCGTCGGCCATGAGCAGGCCCATCAGCTGGTGCCGGGCGAGCGGGTCGAGGTCGGCCATCGGCTCGTCGAGGAGCAGCAGTTCGGGCCGCTTCCCGAGGGCGAGCGCGAGGGCGACGCGGGTGCGCTGACCGCCGGAGAGGTGGTGCACGAGGGTGTCGGAGGAGAAGCCTCCGCCCTCGACGACCCGCTCGGCGACGGCCGCGTTCCAGCGTCCCGGGTTGAGCTCGCGGCCCATGCGCAGGGTGTCGGCGACGCTGAGCCGGGGGTGGAGCGGCTTGTCCTGGGCGACGTACGCGAGGTGTTCGCGGGCGGGTGCCTGGATGGTGCCCTCGGTGGGGCGCAGGAGCCCGGCGGCGAGGGCGAGGAGGGTGGACTTGCCGGCGCCGTTGGGGCCGACGAGGGCGCAGATCCGGCCGGTGGGGAGGGTGAGGTCGCACTCCCGGAGGGCCCAGCCGCGGCCTCTTCGTCCGCCGTACCGTTTGCCGAGCAGGTCGGCCTCCAGCGCGATGCCGTCCTTGGTCATGCGTCGTCCCCCTCGAAGTGTTCCTTCAGTACGGATGTGAAGAGGGCGGCCACGTCCTCGCGGTCGAGGCCCGCGGCGCGTGCCCGGCGGGCCCAGTCGGTGAGTTCGCCGCGCAGCGGCGAGTCGGCGGGGCCGGTGCCGAGGGTGGCGCGGACGAAGGTGCCGAGGCCGCGGCGGGCCTCGACGAGGCCTTCGCGTTCGAGCTCGCGGTAGGCCTTGAGGACCGTGTTGGGGTTGATGGCCGTCGCTTCGACGACCTCCCGTGCGGTGGGCAGCCGGTCGCCGGGCTCCAGGAGGCCCATCCGGAGGGCCTGTTTCGTCTGCTGGACGATCTGGAGGTAGGTGGCGACGCCGCTGCGCCGGTCGATGCGGTATTCGAGCACGATCCCTTTCACCACCCTTTCACTAATCAAGTAGTGAAAGGGTGGTGCAAAGAAGGGGGCGGTGTCAACCGCCCCCTACGGAGACAGACTTACGACTCCGTGCGGTACATCAGGTCCACCTCGTGCGTCGTGAAGCCCAGGCCCTCGTAGACCCGCACCGCCGCGGTGTTGTCCGCGTCCACGTAGAGCATCGCCGTCGGCAGCCCCTGCGCCGCCAGGTGCCGCAGGCCGATCGCCGTGAGCGCCTTGCCGAGGCCGCCGCCCTGGGCGTCGGGCAGGATGCCGACGACGTACACCTCGCCGAGCTGCTCCTCCGCGTGGGTCTTCGTCCAGTGGTAGCCGATCAGCCGGCCGTCCTTCTCGGCGAGGAAGAAGCCCTTCGGGTCGAACCAGGGCTCGGCCATCCGGTCGTCCAGGTCCCGCTGGGTGAGCGAGCCCTGCTCCGGGTGGTGGGCGAAGGCGGCGGCGTTGGCGGCGAGCCAGGCCGCGTCGTCCTGGCCCGGGGCGAACGTACGGACCGTGACGCCTTCGGGGAGGACCGGCTCCGGGATGTCCAGCGGCACCAGGGACCGCCGGAGCTGGCGCAGCTCGCGGAAGAGCGTCAGGCCGAGGACCTGCGCGAGGTGCCGGGCCGCCGCCTTGCCGCCGTGCGCCCAGACCCGCAGCCGCTTGCCGGAGGCGGCGAGCAGGGCGGTGCCGAGCGCCCGGCCGTGGCCGCGGCCCCGGTGGGCGGGGTGGACGACCAGCTCGGCGGCCGGGGCCTCGATCGGGTCGGTCTCCTCCAGCTGGGCGTATCCGTAGAGGTGCGGGCCGACGGTGAGGAGAAAGTGGCGCACGCCCTCGCGCCTGCCGTGCCGCAGGTAGAGCCGTCCCTGCTCGGAGACGGCGTGCAGGCCGTCCGCGTGGTCGGCGGCCTCGAGCAGGTCCAGTACGTCCTGGATCTGCTCGGGGGTGAGCTCGTCGTAGGTGTGGATCTGCCGTCCGGGTTCGAGGGCCGGTGCCGCGTCGGAAGTCATGGACACGAGCCTACGGCGACACTTCGTCAGCCAGAGGCAACTGTCTTGTAACCGACCACCCCCTGTTGCGCTACGCGCGTTGACTCTAGGCTGCCAGCGCAACGGGGGAGTAGATCAAGGCCGCGAATCGGGGCAAGGGGACGAGTGGGAGAGATGGCAGCGACACCGAGGAAGAACAAGACCGGGCGGCGAATTCTGGCCGCCGGGGCGGGGCTTGCGACCGTCGGGGCGCTCGTCGCCGCGATACCGTCGTCGGCCGGTGCCGCCGGGGACCAGTTCGCCGCGGGGCAGGGGAACGGCAAGGGATGGGGCCGGATGGTCGACGTCCAGCTGCTGTCGTTCAACGACCTGCACGGCAACCTGGAGCCGCCGACCGGCTCGGCGGGCCGGCTCACCCACCTCAAGGAGGACGGCTCGACCGAGACCATCAACGGCGTCGGCGGCGTCGAGTACCTCGCCACGCACCTGCGGCAGGCCCGCGAGGGCAAGCGGTTCTCCGTCACCGCCGCCGCGGGCGACATGATCGGTGCCTCGCCGCTGGTCTCCGGGCTCTTCCACGACGAGCCGACCATCGAGGCGCTGAACAAGCTGAAGCTCGACGTGAGCTCGGTCGGCAACCACGAGTTCGACGAGGGCGCGCGCGAGCTGGCCCGTATCCAGAACGGCGGCTGTCACCCGGTCGAGGGCTGCTTCGAGGAGGGCAGGACCTTCGAGGGGGCGGACTTCCCCTACCTCGCGGCCAACGTGACGGACGAGAAGAGCGGCAAGCCGCTGCTCGACCCGTACTTCGTCTGGGAGAAGGACGGCGTCAAGATCGGCTTCATCGGCGTCACCCTCGAAGGCACGGCGGACATCGTGTCCGCCGAGGGCGTCAAGGGCCTGAAGTTCGGCGACGAGGTCGAGACGATCAACAAGTACACCAAGGTCCTTGAGCGCAAGGGTGTGAAGTCGATCGTCGCCCTGCTCCACGAGGGCGGCGCGCCGGCCTCGGGCGCGTACAACTACGACTGCGACAGCCCGGGCCCCGGCGACGGCATCTCCGGCCCGATCGTCGACATCGCCAAGAACGTCAGCCCGCAGGTCGACGCCCTGGTCACCGGCCACACCCACCAGGCGTACGCGTGCACCATCGCGGACCCGGCGGGCAAGCCGCGCACGGTCACCTCCGCGGCCTCCTTCGGCAGGCTCTACACCGACACGACGCTCACCTATGACCGTCGTACGAAGGACATCGTCCGCACCGCCGTCGCCTCCGCGAACCACGTCGTCACCCGTACCGTGGACCCGGCCGACGACATGAGCGAGCTGATCAAGCGCTGGAAGACCCTCTCGGCGCCGATCGCCGGCCGCCCCGTCGGCCACATCTCCGCCGACATCGACAACTCGGACAAGGTGTACGAGAAGCCGCTGGGCAACCTCATCGCGGACGCGCAGCTGGAGGGCATGGCCCCGGCCGACAAGGGCGGCGCGCAGCTCGCCCTGATGAACCCGGGCGGCGTCCGCATGCCGCTGGTCCACAAGCCGTCCGGCACCGAGGGCGAGGGGGTCGTGACCTACGAGGAGGCGTACAACGTCCAGCCGTTCGCCAACATGATGACGGCGGTCGACCTGACCGGCGCCCAGCTGATCACCACGCTCCAGCAGCAGGTCAGCGGCGCCAACCTGGGGGCCCCGAAGATCCTCCAGGTGTCGAAGGGCTTCACGTACACCCTGGACATGACGAAGACCGGCGCCGACCGGATCGTGGTCGGCTCGGTGCGGCTCAACGGCGAGGCGATCGACCCGGCGAAGACCTACCGGGTCGCGATGAACGAGTTCCTGTCCGGTGGCGGCGACGGCTTCACCGTCCTGAAGGAGCACAAGAACAAGCTGGTCGGCGCGGTCGACCTGGACGTGTTCACCGCCTACCTGGGAGCCCACTCCTCGGCGGCGTCTCCGCTGCCGGTGCCGGCGACGGACCGCATCACCGTGGTGTACCCCCCGAAGCCGTAACCAGGCTCCGGGGCGCGGCCCCGAACCTCCGGGACCCCGTCGGCCGTCACGGCCGGCGGGGTCCCGTGCGTCCAGGGAGGTCAACTCGTCGTCAACGTCCCGTTGTTCAGGCGTTTCATCCGGAACGGCCCGCCGGAGGGACGTGGATCGTATGCTTCTCGGGATCTTGTCGGAACACGATCAACTTTCATGATCTCTGGGGGGCAAGGCTGTGAAACGTCCTGTCAGACGCTCCGTCACCGTCGTCCTGGCGCTGCTCCTGGCATCCGCGGGCCTATCGGCGCCCGCGCAGGCCGGTTCGACCACGGGTGACCGCGTCCTCTACTGGAACCAAGCGCTGATCGACGCCTACGTCACCGCGGGCGGCTCACCGGGGCCCCTGGCGCGGGCCGGCGCCATGATGCACCTGGCCATGTACGACGCCGCCAACGCCAGCCGCTGCCACAGCACCGGCGCCTTCAAGCCGGAGAACTGCCTCGGGGCGCTCCACACCTCCGGCATCAGCGTGAAGGCCGGCGTCGCTCCCGATGTGGAGGCGGCGTTGGACCACGCCGCCCACAACGTCCTCAAGTCCGCCTTCCCGGCTCTCGACTTCACCCCCTACCTCACGGCCGCCCGCGCGGGCGAGCCGGTCGACGCCACCACCGCGGAGGGTAGGAGCGTCGGCGAGAAGGCCGCCGCGGCGATGATCGCCCGTCGTACCGGCGACGGATCCGGGGACACCACGACGTACACCCCGAGCACCGCGCCCGGCCAGTGGCGGCCGACGGGCTCCGGTGCCGCGGCGGATCCGAACTGGGGCAAGGTCAAGAAGTTCGTCGACTACGGCGACTACCCGTGGACCCAGTTCAAGACCACGGCGGCCGACCTGCGCCCGCAGCAGCCCGGCGGGTTCGCGACGATGACCGACCTGCTCAAGAGCCCCGCCTACGCGGCCCAGTTCAAGGAGGTCGCGGAGCTCGGTGCGGCCGACAGCACGACGCGGACCGCCGACCAGACCCAGATCGCCTGGTTCTGGGCCAACGACCTGAACGGCACCTACAAGCCGCCGGGTCAGCTCTTCGAGCACACCCGGATCGTCTCCGCGCAGCACGGGCTCGACCAGCTGGCCAACGTCCAGCTCTTCGCCCTGGTCGCGGGCTCGATGGCGGACGCGGGGATCTCGGCCTGGGACGCGAAGTACCAGACCCCCATCGATCTGTGGCGGCCCGAGAGCGCCGTCCGCCTTGCCGATTCGGACGGCAACCCGGACACCGCGCAGAACAGTTCCTGGCAGCCGCTCTCGGCCGACGAGGCCGGGAACCACTTCAGCCCGCCCTTCCCCGCCTACGTCTCCGGGCACGCCACCTTCGCCGGAGCATGGGCCGAGTCGATGAAGCAGTTCTTCGGCACGGACAACGTCTCCTTCACCGGCACCACCGACGATCCGCACGCGGTCGGGGTCTCCCGCACCTTCCCCACCTTCAGCGCGGCGGCCACCGAGAACGCCCGGAGCCGGGTCTACCTCGGTGTGCACTACCAGTGGGACGGCGACCTCGGCGTGGCGACGGGCCGGAAGGCAGCCGGTCAGATCATCAACAACTCGTACGGCCCGACGAGTTACAACGACAAGACGCCCGTGTACAGCAGCCCCCGCCTCACCACCGTGGGCAAGGGATGGCTGATCAAGCCCATGGGTGCCACGACCGTCGGCAACCTGTACGACGGCCCCCACACGTCCTGGTACTGGTGTGACGACTACGGGGCGGAGAACACCTACGGCCAGCTGATCTGGAACTCCTACGGCTGTGTGAACGGCTACGACGGCCGCACGCACCTCTACTACGTCCCGCGCTAGTACCGGAAAGGACGGTCTTCCCGTGATCAGGAAGCATCTCCGACGCATCGGCGCGACCGCCGGTGTGATCGCCGCGCTCGTCTCCGTCTCGGTCGTCGCCAGCGCGAACGCGAAGGAATCGCAGGCCGACCCCAGCGTGCCGGGGACTCTCCGGGTCTTCGCCGGGCCGTACGAGCAGGCGCAGTTCTGCGAGGGCGGTCCGACCCCGGTGATCTCCGGCGCGAGCGGCGGCGCGCTCGCCGCCTCGGCGACCGAGTTCGGCAAGGACGCGGGCAAGAACAGGCGTTACCACTCCCTGCGGGCGACCTTCGAGGTCGCCGAGCCGGGCGGGGCCGCGCTCATCACCAGGACCGAGCGGATCTGGCCGAACGGCATGGTCTTCAACCTCGCGCTCGGCGCGGGCGAGCTGAAGCCGGGTGAGTACCGGTTCCGCCTGCGCGCGAAGGGCGGCGGCCAGGACTCGGCGTGGACACCCTGGTGCGCGTTCACCGTCACTCGGTGACCCGCGTCACGCGCGCGTGAATCGCGTCTGAACGGCCAAGAGGGCCGGTTCCCCGTCGGGAGCCGGCCCTCGGCCGGTTCGGTGGCCGGTGCCGGCGCGCCCGTACCCCTGGTGTGTTTGTCGTGACCCTGTCATCATCCTGCCCATGGAGCGACGACGCTTTCTCGTGGGGGCCCTCGCCGCCGGGGCCGGAGTGATGCTCGGGGCGGCGCCCGCCTCGGCCGTGGACGTACGGGCCTGGATGGCGGCGCACGGCGACGGGACCGCCCTGCGGCAGCTCACCATCCCCGGCACGCACGACTCCGGAGCGCGGTTCGGCGGTCCCTGGGCCGAGTGCCAGAACACCACCATCGCCCAGCAGCTGGACAGCGGCATCCGCTTCCTGGACATCCGGTGCCGGGTGACCGGCGGGTCCTTCGCCATCCACCACGGCGCGTCCTACCAGAACATGATGTTCGGGGACGTCCTCGTCGCCTGCCGCGACTTCCTCGCCGCACACCCCTCCGAGACCGTCCTCATGCGGGTCAGGCAGGAGTACTCCGAGGAGTCCGACGCCACCTTCCGCGCGGTCTTCGACGACTACCTCGACGGACGCGGCTGGCGCTCCCTGTTCCGCATCGGGGACGGAGTGCCGCTCCTCGGCGAGGCCCGCGGCCGGGTCGTGCTGCTCGCCGACAACGGCGGACTGCCCGGCCTCCGCTGGGCCGACGGTTCGTTCTTCTCCGTCCAGGACGACTGGAACGCGCTGCCCGACGCCAAGTACCCCAAGATCGAAGCCCACTTCCGCGCTGCCGCCGACCAGCCCGGCCGGCTCCACGTCAACTTCGTCAGCACCTCCGCCTACCTGCCGCCCCGCTGGAACTCCGACCGCCTGAACCCGCGCGTCCACGGCTTCCTCGACGGATCCTGGGCGGCCGGGAAGACCGGGCTCGGCATCGTCCCCATGGACTTCCCGAACACCCGCTCAGGCCTCGTCGAAGCCCTGCTCCGGCACAACTGAGCCGGTCGGCGGCGGTGTCGGCGCCCCCGGCAGCCGGACCGTCGCCACCGTGCCGCCGCCCTCGGCGGGGGCGAGGGACACCGTGCCGCCGGCCTGCTGGACCGTACGGGCCACGATCGAAAGGCCCAGGCCGGAGCCCGGGAGGCTGCGGGCCGACGGGGAGCGCCAGAAGCGGTCGAAGACGTGCGGGAGCTCGTCCGGGGCGATGCCCGGGCCCTGGTCGCGGACGGTCAGCTCGCCCCGCATCAGGGTCACCTCGACCGTGCCGCGCGGCGGCGAGAACTTCACCGCGTTGTCCAGGACGTTGACGAGGGCGCGCTCGACCGCCGCCGGCTCCGCCCGTACGTACCAGGGCGCCAGGTCCGTGACGAACGCCAGCTCGGGGCCGCGCAGCCGGGCCCGGTCCAGGGCCGTCCGCAGGATCGTGTGGAGCGGGACCACTTCGAGGGGGCCGGGCTGCGCCGCGTCCGGGCGGGCCAGCTCCTGGAGGTCGCCGATCAGCGCCGCCAGCTCCGTCATCTGCGCCTTCACCGAGGCCATCAGGGCCCGCCGGTCGTCCGGCGGGATCGCCCGGCCCGTCTCCTCGCTGCGCGCGAGCAGTTCGACGTTCGTACGGAGCGAGGTGAGGGGAGTCCTGAGCTCGTGGCCCGCGTCCGCGATCAGCTGTGCCTGCCGGTCGCGGGAGGTCGCGAGCGCCGCCGTCATCGCGTTGAAGGAGCGCGACAGACGGGCGATCTCGTCCTCGCCCTCCACCGGGATGCGCACGGTCAGGTCCTCGGTCGCGGCCACGTGCTCGACCGCCCCGGTCAGCCGGTTCACCGGTTCGAGGCCGGTCCGCGCCACCCACAGGCCGGCCGCGCCCGCGCCGACGACCCCGATCCCGGAGACCAGGAGCAGCACCCAGCGCAGCGTCGACATCGAGTTGTCGATCTCGGTGAACGGCCGGGCGACCGAGACGGCGAGGGCAGGGCCGAGCGGGCCCTCCTGCGGATAGGTGAAGACCCGCATCTCACGCCCGGTGTCGTCCTTCACCGTGTGCAGGACGTACTCCAGCTGCCCACGGGCCACCGCGAGATCACCCTCGCCGGCCGGGATCGCGGCCTTCCCGGAGGTGCACACGCTGCCGTTGGCGAGGATCACCTGGACCGTGTACGAGCCCGCCACCGGCGGGGGCGTGGTGCCCTGCCGGCACATCGTGAGCAGGCTCTGCACCCCGTTCGCGTCCAGCCGTGTGCTGCGCAGCGAGGAGTCCATCTCGGTCTCCAGCTGCGCCCGCGTCACGAACCAGCAGGCGAGCGACACCGCGGCCACGGCCACCGCGACGGCGACCGCCGTGAGCAGCGCGAGCCGGGAGCGGAGCGGCCGGGAGCGGAACCACGCCAGGGGACTCCTCACTCGCCGCCTCCTCCGCGGAGCGCGTACCCCACGCCCCGCACCGTGTGCACGAGGCGCGGCTCGCCGCCCGCCTCCGTCTTGCGCCGCAGATACATCACGTACACGTCGAGCGAGTTCGAACTCGGCTCGAAGTCGAAGCCCCACACGGCCTTCAGGATCTGCTCCCGGGTGAGCACCTGCCGCGGGTGCGCCAGGAACATCTCCAGGAGCGTGAACTCGGTCCGCGTCAGCTCGACGGTCCGCCCGCCCCGGGTCACCTCCCGGGTCGCCAGGTCCATCCGCAGGTCCTCGAAGGCCAGCACGTCGGTGTCGGCGGCGGTGGCTGCCGTGGCCGAGGCGTACGAGCTGCGCCGGAGCAGGGCCCTGATCCGGGCGAACAGCTCGTCCAGCTCGAAGGGCTTCACCAGGTAGTCGTCCGCGCCCGCGTCGAGCCCGGTGACCCGGTCGCCGACGGTGTCCCGGGCGGTGAGCATCAGGATCGGGACGGTGGAGCCGGAGGCCCGGATCCGGCGGGCCGCGGTCAGCCCGTCCATGCGGGGCATCTGGACGTCGAGGACGACGAGATCGGGGGCGTACGACTCCATCCGGGTGAGCGCGTCGAGGCCGTCGACGGCGTCCTGCGTCCCGTACCCCTCGAAGGCGAGGCTGCGGCGCAGGGCCTCCCGGACGGCGGGCTCGTCGTCGACGATGAGGATGCGTTCGGCTTCGTTTCGCTGTCCCGTCATGGCCTCAGCGTCGCACGACGCCCCTGTGCCGGTCAGGTGTCACCGCCCGCGCGGAGGCTGTCCAGGTCGGCCTTCAGGGTGTCGACCGGGATGGCGAATCCGAGGCCGACGCTTCCCGCCGTGGAGCCGTTCGAAGAACTGGGCGAATACATGGCCGAATTGATGCCGATGATCTCGCCGTTCATATTGATCAGCGCGCCGCCGGAATTCCCCGGATTGAGCGAGGCGTCGGTCTGGATGGCCTTGTACGTGGTCTTCGACGAGCCGGTGTCGCCGTTGAACTGCTGCCCGCCGAACTCGAACGGCCAGCCCTGCCGGGGGTCGTACCGCTGCTCCTGCTGCTGCTGACCCTCGTCGTCCTTGGCGACGGTCACGTCCCGGTCGAGCGCGGAGACGATGCCGCTGGTGACGGTCCCGGTGAGGCCCTCGGGGGAGCCGATCGCCACGACCTGGTCGCCGACCCGCACCTTCGAGGAGTCGCCGAGGGTGGCCGTCTTGAGCCCGGAGGCGCCCTTCAGCTTGATGAGCGCCAGGTCCTTGTCGGGGTCCGTGCCGACGACCTCGGCCCGATGGCTCTTGCCGTCGCTGAGCCGGACGGTGATCTCGGAGGCGCCGGAGATCACGTGGTTGTTGGTGACGATCTCACCGTCGGAGGTGATGATCACGCCCGAGCCGGTCGACCTGCCCGCGTTCGAGGCCGCGGAGATCTCGACGATGGAGGGGGAGACGGCCTCGGCGACACCGGCGACGGTACCCGTGCCGCCCGTGGAGACGTTGGTGCCGCTCACGACCGAGGAGGCGGCGACGGGGGCGTCGGCGGCGAACTGCTGGACGAGCGTCGCCGCGCCACCGCCGACCGCGGCGGCCGCGATGGCCACGGCCGCCATGAGACCGACTCCGCGCTTGGCGCGGCGACGGGAGCCGGGGGCTCCGCCGGGAGCGGGAGCGGCGGCGAAGGCGACGGGCGGGGCCGGCGGGCCCGTCGGCGGGGGCACGTGCCCGCCGGACGGCCAGACCGTCGTGCCCGGTCCGGTGACGATCGGCTGCGTCGGGTCGTACGGGTGCGACCGCGTCGGGTCGTACGGCGGCCTCGGCGGGTACGAGGGCTGCTGGGGCTGCTGCTCCGGGAAGTCCGTCATGGCTACGACTCTCGGAGCCGTACATGAGAGGCGCCTGAGGAGCGGCTGAGAAGCCCGACAGAACCCCGTATGCCCGATATGAAGGCCGCCGGGCGGTTCGGGTCTCAGCCGTCGCAGCCGCAGGAGCGGCGGACGACCAGGGCCGACGGGAAGAGCTTGACCCGCTCGCGGCGCGAGCCCGCGACGCGCAGACCGTCGTCCAGGACCAGGTCCACCGCCGCCCGCGCCATCGCCGGCCGGTCCGAGGAGATCGTGGTCAGCGGCGGGTCGGTGAGCGCCGCCTCCTTCACGTCGTCGAAGCCCGCGACCGCGAGCTCCGTGGGCACCTCGATGCGCAGCTCGCGCGCCGCCCGGAGCACACCGAAGGCCTGGTCGTCGGTGGAGCAGAAGATGGCCGGCGGCCTGTCCGGGCCCGCGAGCAGCTTGAGGGCGACCTGGTAGGCGTCGTAGCGGTTGTACGGGGCCTCGAAGAGCCGGCCCTCGATCGAGCGGCCGGCCTCCAGCATCGCGCGCCGCCAGCCCTCGACGTGGTCGGCGACCGGGTCGCCGACGGCGGGGGTGTTCGGGACGCCGCCGAGGCACGCCACGTACGGGTGGCCGTGCTCCAGGAGGTGCCGGGTGATGAGCTGGGCGCCGCCGATGTCGTCGGTGACGACGGCCACGTCGTCGATCGCCTCGGGCCGCTCGTGCAGCAGCACCACGCGCGCGTCCCAGGCCTCGATCTCGCTCGCGGCCTGCTCGCTCATGCCCTGGCTGACCAGGATCAGTCCGGAGACCCGCATCCCGAGGAAGGCGCGCAGGTAGTGGACCTCGCGCTCGGTGCGGTAGTCGGAGTTGCCGACGAGGACCATCTTCCCGCGCTCGGCGGCGGCCTGCTCGACCGCGTGCGCCATCTCGGCGAAGAACGGCTGCCGCGCGTCGGGGACGATCATGCCTATGAGATCGGTGCGCCGCGAGGCCATCGCCTGGGCCACCCGGTCGGGGCGGTACCCCAGCTCCTTGATGGCGGCGAGGACACGCTCGCGCGTGGCCGGGGCGACCGGCCGGGGTCCGTTGTTGATGACGTAGCTCACGACCGCGGTAGAAGTACCTGCCAGTCGAGCTACGTCATCCCGCGTCACCTTGGCCACGCGCGGCAGTCTACGCGGGGTGACCTACCTACCGGCAGGTCGCACTGTGGCGTCCGCCACGTTCCTGTCCTCCGAGGGGGTGACGTCGCCCGTGGCGTCCTTGACGCGGGCGTTCGTCCGGGCCTCCTCCTTGGCGCGTGCCTCCTCCGCCGCCCGCTCGACCTTCTCCGGGGTGACGAAGCGGTAGCCGACGTTGCGGACGGTGCCGATGAGCGACTCGTGCTCGGGGCCCAGCTTGGCCCGGAGGCGCCGCACATGGACGTCGACCGTCCGGGTACCGCCGAAGTAGTCGTACCCCCACACCTCCTGGAGGAGCTGTGCGCGGGTGAAGACCCGGCCCGGATGCTGCGCCAGGTACTTGAGCAGCTCGAACTCCTTGAAGGTCAGGTCCAGGACCCGGCCCTTGAGCTTCGCGCTGTACGTCGCCTCGTCGACCGACAGGTCGCCGTTGCGGATCTCCATGGGGGAGTCGTCGGCGACGATCTGCTGCCGGCCCATCGCGAGCCGGAGGCGTGCCTCGACCTCGGCCGGGCCCGCGGTGTCGAGGAGGACGTCGTCGATGCCCCAGTCGGCGGTGACGGCCGCGAGGCCGCCCTCGGTGACGACGAGGATCAGGGGACAGCCGGGCCCGGTGGACCGCAGCAGCTGGCAGAGCGAACGGACCTGCGGGAGGTCCCGTCGGCCGTCGACGAGGATGACGTCCGCGCCGGGGGTGTCCACGAGGGCGGGGCCCTCGGCCGGAGCCACCCGGACGTTGTGCAGCAGCAGACCGAGTGCGGGAAGCACCTCGGTCGACGGCTGGAGGGCGTTGGTGAGGAGCAGCAGTGAGCTCATCGCGCCCCACCTGCCGTCACTGGCGTCGGTCGGTCGTGCTTCGGTCGCTCGCTCATAACGTCGGTTCCTCCTCGGTCCCTGCGAGGACGTGCACTGCTTCGTACAAACACTGCTTCACGCAGATCACTGCGGGCTCTCGCGCCCTGAGAGCTTTTGTTCATGCGTCCGTAACAACGGTCGGAAAACGCAAAAGGACCCGGGGGCTGCGTCGCCCGGATCCTCTGCCCAGCAGAATAGCCCACATGAGTTCAGAGGGAGAGGGCGGATTTCACATGGTGGATGTCTCCCTGATCACTTCCGGATCCCGACGGGCCATGTTGCGTACCGATGACGGTGTCCGGATCGAGGCGGTTTACGAACCCTCCACCGCAAGTGTCACCGATACGGCCGTCGTCGTGGCGCACGGGTTCACCGGGTCGGCCGACCGGCCCGCCGTCCGGCGCGCCGCCCGGGCCTTCGCGGAGCGCGGCGCGGCCGTCGTCACCTTCTCCTTCCGCGGGCACGGCCGCTCCGGCGGCCTGTCCACCGTCGGCGACCGGGAGGTCCTCGACCTGTCCGCCGCCGTCCGCTGGGCCCGCCGCCTCGGCCACGCGCGCGTGGTGACGGTCGGCTTCTCCATGGGCGGGTCCGTGGTCCTGCGCCACGCGGCCCTCGACCGGGGGACGGAGGGACGGGCCGACGCGGTGGCCGCCGTCTCCGCGCCCGCCCGCTGGTACTACCGGGGTACGGCCCCGATGCGCCGCCTCCACTGGGTGGTCACCCGGCCGGAGGGCCGCCTCGTCGGCCGTTACGGGCTCCGCACCCGGATCGACCGGCGCGCCTGGGACCCCGTGCCCCTCTCGCCCGTGGAGGCCGTGCCGCTGATCGCGCCGACGCCGCTCCTGATCGTGCACGGCGACCGGGACGCGTACTTCCCGCTCGACCACCCCCGGATGCTCGCCGCGGCCGGTGACGCGGAGCTGTGGCTGGAGCCGGGCATGGGTCACGCCGAGAACGCCGCCGACGAGGAGCTGCTCACCCGTCTCGGGGGCTGGCTCACGCGCGCATAGCCCATGATGGGGAACGGCGCGCACACGAACGAAGGGAGCGCCGCTATGGCAGCGGGAACCATCCGCTACTGGGCCGCGGCCAAGGCCGCGGCCGGTGTCGCTGAGGAGCCGTACACCGCCGAGCACCTCGCGGAGGCGCTCGACGCCGTCCGCGCGAAGCACCCGGGCGAGCTCGTCCAGGTCCTCCGGCGGTGCTCGTTCCTGGTCGACGGTGACCCCGTCGGGACCCGGAGCCATGAGACGGTACGGCTTGCCGAGGGCGGCACGGTCGAGGTGCTCCCCCCGTTCGCAGGAGGGTGAACCCCAGAGCAATGAGCAACGACCAGTACTACGGCGGGCAGCAGTACGACCCGTACGCGAACGGGAACCAGGGCCAGGGCGGCCAGGGTGCGGAGAGTCCCGACGTCACCCAGACGTGGGAGGGCCAGACCTGGGACACCCAGTACCAGCCGGCCGTCTCGTACGAGCAGGTCCAGGCCGCGCAGGCCGCCCAGGCCTCCGGGGCGTACGAGGTGCGGGAGGCGGAGGCGTACGGGCAGCCGTACCAGCAGGGGCAGCCGCAGCAGTCGTACGAGCCGTACCCGTCGTACGGCACGCCCGTCGCGTCCTACGACGCCGAGCCGCAGCAGGCCCCGGCCCCCGCTCCCGCCCCGGCGGCCGCTCCGGTGGCCGGTCCGGCCGTGGGGGAGACGGGCCCCGCCTGGTCCTCGCCCAGCACCTCGGGGAACACCCGGATCACCGACGCCCAGCGGGCCCGCGCCGAAGGCCGCTCGCCGGTGATCGAGCCCGGGATGCAGCCCGCCGCGCTCACCGCCGTCCTCGGACTGCTGCTCGCCGGCGGCGCCGCCCTCGGCACGTACGGCCTGCTGGTCCCGCTCGTCCTGCTCCAGGGCCTCACCGCCGCCGGCTGGTTCCGGCTCAACGGCATGTGGCCCGCCCGGCAGGGCATCGCCCTCGCCTTCGCCGGCGGACTCGCCGCCGACGCCGCCCTGCTCGCCACCGGCCGCGAGCACGCGGCCGCCGCGATGCTCGGCACGCTCGGCGCCTGGGTGCTGCTCTGTCTCGTCCTCCAGCTGCGCAGCCACGCCGACCCCGACGAGCGGATGTACGGCCTGATGGCCACCGTGGTCTCGGCGGCCCTGACCGTCGTCGCCACCGGGCACCTCGGTGCCGCGTCCGACGCGGTGGTCGTCGGCGGGGTCGCCGTCGCCGCCACCGTCCTGGCCCGGGCCCTTCCGCTGCCCGGCCCGGTCTCCCTGGTCGCCGCGCTGCTCGCCTCCGCGGGGGCGGGGATCGCGGCGGGCGGCCTCACCGACCTGGGCACGTCCGGAGCGCTGCTCGGCCTCGGGGCCGGGGTCTGCGCGCTCGTCGGCCTGCGGGTGGCCAGCTACGACTACCCGTCCCGCTTCGTCCACATGACGGCCGGGGTCGCGCTGCCGCTGACGGCCGCGGCGCCCGCCGTGTACCTCCTCGGCAGGGCGCTGGCCTGACCCCGAGGCGCCCCTGACGCCGCCCCGATGCCGCCCCTGACCGGACCCTGGTCCGGGGCCGCGCGGGAACCAACCGGCCCCCCGGCACGTCGATCTTGGTGTCGGGGGGCCGGACATATTCATTTCCATCGGGGGGACACTCAGCCCATGCGAGCACTGCGGATTCTGTTGATCGTGGCCGTCGTGCTGGGCGGGGTCCTCGTCGGGATCGACCGGCTGGCCCTGGCCTACGCCGAGTCGGAGGCGTCGAGCCGGGTGAAGCTCTCGGCCGTCGACAGCGACTCGATCGAGGTCGACATCAAGGGCTTCCCGTTCCTCACCCAGGTCGCCGACAAGCGGTTCGACGAGGTCGACGTGAAGGCGACCGGTGTCTCGGCGACGGCGGGCAGCCGGCGCATCCGGGTCGGTGAGCTGACCATGGCGCTGCGGGACGTCACCGTGACCGGCGACTGGGCGGGGGCGAAGGCGGGCTCCGCGAGCGGGACCGCCCTCATCTCGTACGCGGACCTCACGGCCGCGTCCGACCGGGAGGCCACCGTGGCCTACGGCGAGAACGGCAAGGTGAAGGTGACCGGCGGGGTGACGATCATGGGTCGCACCCTGACCCGCACGGTCCTCTCGACCGTGACCGTCGTGAACGGCGACACCATCCGGGTCCGCGCCGACGAGGTGCCGGGCGAGGGCATCCCGGGCATCGAGGAACTGGTCCGCGCGCGGACCGACTTCGAGCGCCCGATCGGCGCGATCGCCGGCATGAAGGTGGAGAAGGTCGAGCCGAGGCCGGAGGGTCTGGCCGTCCTGGTGTCCGGCAGGGACATAGTCCTCGCGGGCTGACGGCACCCGCACGGCAGGGTCCGGGGAGCCTCCGAAGGCTCCGGGAACCCCCGCGCGTACTCGTAGGTCACATGCTGAGACGTCGCTGTCCGAACCGCAGATACGGCGCTGGCCGGAGGCCTGCGCGGGCCTCCGGAGCCCCTCCGTACGGTGATCACGTCTCGTATCTCGGACGATCGCGTCTCAAAATACGACACACCGGTGACACGGCCGCCTGTCCGTCCCTACGATCGAGGGCATGAAGCGACAGGCGGATCTCACGAAGCGGCGGGCAGTAGACCTGTGCCGCGTCGCCGCCATGCTCTGTCGCTCCGTCTGAGCGGGACTCACCACTCCCGTATTCCTCAGGCCCTCCCCCCGAGGTCAGGGCCGCCCTGTGTAGAGCCGTACGCACGTCCGCTGTCCGTACGCACGCGATGACGCGTACCGCACCACACCCGCACCACACCGCCGCACACTGCCCCGGAGGAGAACAGCATGGCTCGCAGCGACGTCCTGGTCGACGCGGACTGGGTCGAGGCCAACCTCGACAACCCGCAGGTCGCCATCGTCGAGGTCGACGAGGACACTTCGGCCTACGAGAAGAACCACATCCGCAACGCCATCCGGATCGACTGGACCCAGGATCTTCAGGACCCGGTCCGCCGTGACTTCATCGACCAGGAGGGCTTCGAGAAGCTCCTCTCGGCGAAGGGCATCGCGAACGACACCACGGTCGTCCTCTACGGCGGCAACAACAACTGGTTCGCCTCGTACGCCTACTGGTACTTCAAGCTCTACGGCCACCAGGACGTGAAGCTCCTCGACGGCGGCCGCAAGAAGTGGGAGCTCGACTCCCGCGACCTGGTCGACGGCTCCGAGGTGCCCGCCCGCCCGGCCACCGAGTACAAGGCCAAGGCCCAGGACTCCTCGATCCGTGCCTTCCGCGACGACGTCGTGGCCGCGATCGGCGCGCAGAACCTGGTCGACGTCCGCTCGCCCGACGAGTTCTCCGGCAAGCTGCTCGCCCCGGCGCACCTCCCGCAGGAGCAGTCGCAGCGCCCCGGCCACGTGCCGAGCGCCCGCAACATCCCGTGGTCGAAGAACGCCAACGACGACGGCACGTTCAAGTCGGACGACGAGCTCAAGGCCCTCTACGAGGCCGAGCAGGTCGACCTGGCGAAGGACACCATCGCCTACTGCCGCATCGGTGAGCGCTCCGCGCTGACCTGGTTCGTCCTGCACGAGCTGCTCGAGGTCACGAACGTCAAGAACTACGACGGCTCGTGGACCGAGTACGGCTCCCTCGTCGGCGTGCCGATCGAGCTCGGCGCCAACAAGTAATTCCCCGGACCCTCCCCTCCTCCGGACCCCTCGACCGTAAGGACAGAACGACATGTGTGGAGCGCAGCCCGGCGGCCCCGACGCCTCGACGATCAAGCCCGGTGAGACCACCATCCAGGGCTTCGTGACCAAGGACGGCGAGCCCGTCACCGGTTACGTCCGCCTCCTGGACTCGACCGGCGAGTTCACGGCCGAGGTCCCGACCTCCGCCACCGGCCAGTTCCGTTTCTACGCGGCCGAGGGCACCTGGACCGTCCGCGCCCTGGTCCCCGGCGGCACCGCCGACCGCCAGGTCGTGGCGCAGAAGGGTGGCCTCGCGGAGGTCGCCATCGCGGTGTGATCCCGCAACGCTGAACCGGCCGAAGGGCCGTGCCTCCTGGGGGGTTGGACGCCATTTCCAGGACTAGAGGCACGGCCCTTCGGTCCTTTTCTTCTCGCGGACGGCCGATGACGGGGGCCAGGCCCGGTCGTACGCTGAAGGTGTGTACGCACGACGTCGCCGCGTCTACTTCTGGATGATGGGCGCCTGCCTGGTCCTGTTCGTGGGCGCCTGGGCCGTCGTGCGGCTGTTCTCCATGCCGGTCGCGATCGGCATGTGCGTGGTCGCCATGCTCATCCCCCCGGTCGCCGCGATGGTCGCGAACCGCCGGGGCCCCGAGGACCGCTGGTGGGACGACCCGTCGGGCGACCCGACGTCGGACGAGTGGTGGGACGAACTCGACGGCAAGAAGCGCCGGGAGCGCTGAGGGGACGGATCCCGGTCAGTACACGAGGGCCTGCGTCCCGTCGACCAGCGCCTCCTGGACGAAGACCTGGGCGCCGGCGATGCGGACGCCGTCCAGGACGTCCTTCTCCGTGATCTCCCGCCGCGCCGCGCACTGGGTGCAGAGCGTGATCCGTCCGGCGGCCAGGATCGAGTCGATCAGGTCCGGCAGCGGCGCCGCGTGGGGGAGTTCGAACTCGGCGGCCCGGCCCGGGAGGGCGAACCACGAGGACTCGCCGGTCAGCCAGAGCGAGACCTCGACGCCGCTGGCGACGGCGACGGCGGCCACCGTGAAGGCCTGCGAGCAGCGTTCGGGGGCGTCGGCCCCTGCGGTCACCTTGATCACGAGCTTCTTCGCCATATGCCGAACTGTAATGCGCGGTGCTGCAACCTCATGCGCACCTCACGTGTCAGCTGGGTGCGCGGATAACGGAATCCGTGCTTCAGGTCTCGTGGGGGGACTCTTGAGCATCGAAGAAAGTATTCAAAATCCGGATACGGCACCGCCGCCGGGGCCGACGGCCGGCTCGGAAGCAGCACCTCCGGTCGACTCGCGGGACGCGGCACCGGATGTGTCTCCGGACACACCGCCGACCGCACCGCCGGTCACCCGGCCGCGCCGCCGCCCCCTCCGCACGGTCGGCCTGATAGCCGTCGCGGCCGTCCTCGGCCTGGTCGGCGGCACGGCGGTGGGCTACGGGATCCAGGCGGAACGGGAGCCGGTGCCGCTCCCGCCGCTGAACCAGCCCGGCCTGGCGTACCCGGCGAAGCCGCTCCCGAGGGGCCAGGAGCCGGATCCGCTGCCCGCCTCGGAGGACCTTCAGGCGAAGGCACAGGGCGACCTGCGGAAGCTGCTGCTGCCGAAGCCCGCGGGGGCACGGGCCGACGGTGAGGACGGGTGGGAGTCACTGTCCGAGTACGTGTCCGACTACAACTATCCGGCTCATGCGCTGGAATTCCAGCTTGAGCAAGGGATCCGGCGGGTGGCGAGCCGGTCATGGCGGACGGGCGAACACCGGCACGTCCAGGTCAGGCTCGTCCAGTACCGGGCCGGTGCCGGGATCGGCGCCTGGGAGCACGTACGGGACCAGCAGTCCATCGCGATGGGCGAGGAACGGTCCGGCTCCCTGGGCGAGCTGGTCCCGGGCTCCGAGGACGGCCGCTACTTCCTCTACCCGGTGGAGCGCGAGGCCGGATACCTGGACCTCTACCAGGCCCGTGCGTACGTCCAGCACGGAGACATCGCGATCGAGATCTTCATCTCCGACGCAAGCAAGATCGCCGAGAACGACATCCGTTCTCTGGCCGAGCGGCAGCTGGGGCGCCTGTGATCGAGAAGTCCGAGGGCCGCACGCGCCGGCTCCTGAAGAACGTCCTGACCGCCGTGCTCGTGCTCGGGACCGTCGGCGGCGGTGTCGCGTACACCGCCGTCACGGTCGACCGGGCCGATCGGACCGCCCCCACCACGGCATGGGCGGAGCCGGCCGTGACCGAGACCGCCGAAGACCCGGCTGCCGGCATCCTCCGGGGGCGGGCGTCCACCCCGCTGAGCAGGCTGCTCCTGCCCGTGCCTGAGGGCTATGTGCTCGGCGCCGACGTCGAGGGATACGGCAACGACGACGAACTGGCGGGCCGGCAGGCGGCGGCACTCCTCAAGCAGGCCGGCAAGGGCACCTACGGCAAGAAGCGCCGGGAGTACGAGAAGCGGGTCGACGGGCTCGGCATCCAGGGCATGGCGATGCGCTCGTACGCCACGGTCGAGAACGACCTCCAGGTGGAGGTGCTCGTCCTGCGCATGAAGGACAAGAAGCGGGTCCGCGAGTTCTTCGAGATGCGGAAGGACTTCTCCGAGCTTCTCGAGCTGCGCAAGGGGCCGAAGATCAAGGACCACGCCAAGAACGCGGCCTGCTACCTGGCTCCCGAGCCCAAGGGCGGCGACGAGGAGGAGCGGGAGGCCCGACTGCGGTCTCTCATGTGCTCGGCGTACGACGGCGAGGTCATGGTCACCGTCACGGCGTTCGGTGCCGGGCCCCTCGACCAGAAGGCCGTGGCGAACCTGGTGGAGAAGCAGCTCCGCCACATCGAGTCCCCGGGGGAGTACGTATGACCGAGCAGCTGACCCAGACGACCGCCGACGTGGTGGCGCCCGCTCCGACCCCGGAGCAGGCCACGGAGGCCCCCGTACCCGCCGCCCCCCGGCGGAACCGCCGTGTCCTGTGGGCCGTCGCCCGATGGACGGCCGCCGTCGTCGTGTGCGGCGGCGTCGGCACGGGCACCGCCATGGGGATCACCGTGCTCGACCGGAACGAGGTGCCGGGGCTCGCGACCGAGAGCGACGGTCGCTGGGAGTACCCGGTGCTCCGCCTCCCGGCGCTCCCGGCGGACCGTCCCCGCCCCTTCACCGAGGGCAACGAGGGCGAGATCCACTACGCCGACGTGCGCGAACTGCTGCTGCCCGCGCCGGTCGGCGCCACGCCCGACCCGAAGCTGAAGGGCGGGTTCGTGTCCACGGACGCGTACCTCTCGCTCTACGGCAAGGAGACCCGTGGCGAGCTGAAGCGGAGCCTGGCGGACTCCACCCTGCGGCACATCGCGGCCCGGGCCTGGACGACGCCGGACGGCACCCGTACCAGCGTCCATCTGCTCCGGTTCAGCTCGGTCGCCTACGCCGAGTCGTACAAGGACATGGCGCTGCAGGCGGACGCCGCGGACGGCCCGAAGGCGCTGCCGGACGGGGTCGAGGGCGTCGTCATGGAGAACTTCGCGGGCGACGTCGACGTGCCGGACACGAGCCTGTACGCCTACCGGGAGAAGAAGCCGTACGGACCCGAGCAGACCCGATGGGCGTACGTCCAGGCCGGAGACACGCTGGCGCTGATCACCCAGGTCCGCGAGGGCGAGGTGCTCACCGTGCCGTTCCAGCAGACGGTGACCCTGCAGAACCAGCTGCTCGGCTAGGGGGTGTCTTGCCGATCAGGCCGGGCTCGCGACGCCTGGCACCGCACCTCGCCGCGTTGTCGTCGGTCGACAACGCTCCGCGTTGCCTCCCTCCTCCGCCTTGCGAGGCACGGCACCAGACGCCGCTCCCTGATCCGGCCTGATCGACAAGACACCCCCTAGGCCTGCCGCGCGAGACCCACCTCACCGAGTGGGCCGGGCCCCCGCCCACTAAGCTGGGGTCCGGCCCGTTCCGCCTTCACCGCTCGTCGAGGAGCACCCTGTGATCATTTTCTTCGAAATCCTGCTGGTCCTGGTCGCCGTCGGCGTGCTCGCCTTCACCGGACTCGCTGTGAAGAAGCTGTACCAGGGTCAGCGCTAACCACTTCTAGAGAACGCCAGAGCTGCTCATGATCGAGATCCCGTCCGACCTCAACCCGGACCTCGTCCCCCTCGCGTTCCTGCTCGGTACGTGGGAGGGCGCGGGTGTCTCCGACTTCCCCGGCGCCGAGAAGTGCAACTTCGGCCAGTCCGTGACCTTCAGCCACGACGGCCGGGACTTCCTCCAGTACACGTCCCACTCGTGGGTCCTGGACAACGAGGGCAACAAGCTCCGTCCGCTGGAGAGCGAGAGCGGCTACTGGCGCATCGACAAGAACCGCAAGGTCGAGGTCGTCATGGTCCGTGACCAGGGCATCGTCGAGATCTGGTACGGCGAGCTCGCCGACCAGAAGCCGCAGATCGACCTGGCGACGGACGCCGTCGCCCGCACCGCGGCCTCGGGCCCGTACTCCGGCGGCAAGCGCCTGTACGGCTACGTGAAGAGCGACCTGATGTGGGTGGGCGAGAAGGCGACCCCCGAGGTCCCCCTGCGGCCGTACATGTCGGCGCACCTGAAGAAGGTCGTGACGCCGGAAGAGGTCGCGGAGATGGCCCGCAACCTCGGCGACCTGCCGGACGACGGCATCGCCTTCTTCCGCTAGACATCTGGGGGCGGCGCGCCGCGCCCTCCTACACTGGAGGGCGTGGTGAGCACCGACTGGAAAAGCGACCTGCGGCAGCGCGGCTATCGGCTGACGCCGCAGCGTCAGCTTGTCCTGGAGGCCGTCGACGCGCTGGAACACGCGACGCCCGACGACATCCTCGTCGAGGTCCGCAGGACCGCGTCGGGGGTGAACATCTCCACCGTCTACCGGACCCTGGAGCTCCTGGAGGAGCTCGGGCTCGTGAGCCACGCCCATCTGGGGCACGGGGCTCCGACGTATCACCTCGCCGACCGGCACCACCACCTGCACCTGGTCTGCCGGGACTGCTCCGGCGTGATCGAGGCGGACGTCGAGGTGGCCGCCGAGTTCACCGGGAAGCTCCGTGAGACCTTCGGGTTCGACACGGACATGAAGCACTTCGCGATCTTCGGGCGGTGCGGCGACTGCGCCGCGAAGGCCGCCGCGGACGGTGCCGGGAAGGCCGCCGACGCCGAGTCGTAGGCTTGCCGTATGCAGCGACCTTCCACGACCAGCCCCCTGCTGTCCCTGCCCGGTGCCGTCGCGGCCGAAGGCCGCGACGAAGGTGTCGCCGCGCACTACGGCGACCTGTTCCGCGAGCAGCGCTCTCTCGCCGACGGCCACGGTTTCGTCGACCTCTCCCACCGCGGTGTCGTCACCGTCACCGGTGACGACCGGCTGAGCTGGCTGCACCTGCTCCTCACCCAGCACATGACCGACCTGCCGCCCGGCCGGGCCACCGAGGCGCTCGTCCTCTCCGCGAACGGGCACATCGAGCACGCCCTGTACCTCGTCGACGACGGCGAGACGGTGTGGGCGCACGTCGAGCCGGGGACGCGGGGGGAGCTCCTCGCGTACCTGGAGTCGATGAAGTTCTTCTACCGGGTGGAGGTCGCCGACCGTACGGACGAGATCGCGGTCGTCCACCTCCCGGCCGGTTCCATCGCCGAGGTGCCCGAGGGCGTCGTCGTACGGGAGACCCCGCACGGCCGCGAGCTTTTCCTGCCCCGCGCGGACCTGGAGTCCTTCGCCGCCTCCCACGGGCCGGCCGCCGGGATGCTCGCGTACGAGGCGCTGCGCGTCGAGGCGCACCGGCCGCGGCTCGGCTGCGAGACCGACCACCGGACCATCCCGCACGAGGTCGGTCTCATCGGCAGCGCCGTCCACCTCCAGAAGGGCTGCTACCGGGGTCAGGAGACCGTCGCCCGGGTGCAGAACCTGGGGAAGCCGCCGCGCCGCCTGGTCTTCCTGCACCTGGACGGCAGCGAGGTGCTGCTGCCCGGGCACGGCACCCCGGTGCGGCTCGCGGCCGACGGGGAGGAGGGCCGGCAGCTCGGCTTCGTGACGACCTCCGTCCGCCACCACGAGCTGGGGCCGATCGCCCTCGCCCTGGTGAAGCGGAACGTGCCCGTGGACGCGCCGCTGATCGTCGGGACGACGGCGGCCGCGCAGGAGACCGTCGTCGAGCCGTAGGGCGTCACGGCCGAGCTGTAGGGCGTCATGGGCGGGGCCGGGTGTGGACCCGGCCCCGGTCGGACCCGGTCCCGGTCAGACCTCCACGAGCACCGTGAACGGGCCGTCGTTCGTGAGGGACACGCGCATGGACGCGCCGAACCGGCCCGTCTCCACATGGGCGCCCAGTCGCCGGAGCTGGGTGACCACCTCGTCCACGAGGGGTTCCGCCACCGGGCCCGGCGCGGCCGCGTTCCAGGTGGGGCGGCGGCCCTTGCGGGCGTCCCCGTAGAGCGTGAACTGAGAGATCACGAGCAGCGGCGCGTTCACGTCGGAGCACGACTTCTCGTCTCTCAGTACCCGGACGGACCAGAGCTTTCTGGCCAATTGGGCCGCCTTCTCGGGGGTGTCGTCATGGGTCACCCCCACCAGGACGCACAGCCCCTCGCCGCTGATCTCACCGACGGTCTCCCCTGCGACGACGACGCTCGCGCCGTCGACCCTCTGCACCACTGCACGCATGCGCCCCAACCTACCCAGCCACCCGTGGGCCGGAGGATGAGGGGCCGAACGGGTGCAGAGCGCCTGCACGCGCGCGTGCAGGAGTGGCACCATGCGTGTCAGGCGGTGCGGCTCCGCACCGGTCGAGGGGACGATTCTCATGAGTGCACCTGGCACCGGGCCGACGCCGTCCGGCCCCGTACCGCTGATCCGCGCAGGAACCAGGGGCGGTGGACCGGGCGGAGGCCCGGGCACGCGCCCGCCCGTACAACGGTCCGCCGAGCACGCCCTGCCCGATCGGACGCAGCCGGACCTCGGCGCGCTGCGGCTGCCGGAGCTGCGCGGGCTGCGCCGCGACGCGCAGAGCGACGAGGCCGACCTGAGCTACGTCCGGCGGATGCTGCAGGGCCGGATCGACATCCTGCGGGCCGAGCTGGCCCGGCGGACCGACCCGGAGACACCGGTCCTCGACCGGCTCTCCGAGATCCTCGCCGACGTACCCTCACGGCATCGCAGTTCGGCCCGGCACGTGACGCTGTCGACGCCGCGGAGCGAGGAGTACCGGCGGCTCGCGGCCGAGATGCTGTCGGAGGTCGAGCTGTCGGACCTGACGGCGCGGACGGACGACGAGCTGCACACGGCGATGGGGCGGCTCGCGGGGTACGAGCAGCAGATCTCCCGGCGCCGGCAGCATCTGCAGCGGACCGCCGACGACTGCAGCGCGGAGATCGCCCGCCGCTACCGGGAGGGCGAGGCCCAGGTCGACGACCTGCTGGCCTGACCCGGGAGGAGGAGAGCGCAGGTCGACGACCTGCCGCCCCGGGCTCGGAAGGCCCGGTGGAAACTCGCGTGCGGGGGCGTCGGAGCCGTGCGTAGGGTCGGGGGATGAGTGTCGACGTACGCACGGTGACGGAGTCCGAGTTCCCCGACTGGCAGCGGGCCCTGCGCACCGGGTTCCTCCGTCCGCCCGTCGTGTCCGACGAGGAGGTCGCCGACCGGCTGGCCAACGCCGACCTCGCGCGGACGCTCGGCGCCTTCGACCGGGACCGGGTCGTCGCCACCTTCCGGTCGTTCCGGCAGGAGGTCAGCACGGTCGGCGGAGGCAGTCTCACCGCCGACGCGATCAGCCAGGTCACCGTCTCCCCGACCCACCGCAGGCGCGGGCTGCTCGGCCGGATGATGGCCGCCGACCTGGCCGCCGCGAAGGAGCGGGGCGACGCGATCGCGACGCTGATCGCCGCCGAGTACCCGATCTACGGACGGTTCGGCTTCGGACCGGCGAGCTGGGCCACCGAGTGGAGCGTGGACGTGCGCAGGGCCGGGCTCGACCCGCGCCGCTCGGGCCGCCCGGAGGACGGCGGCCGGATCGACCTCACCGACGCCGGGGAGATACGCAAGGTCGGCCCCGAGGTGCACCGGCGTCTCGCCCGAGTCCGCGCCGGGGTCACCCACCGCACCACCCGCGACTGGGAGTACGGCACGGGCCTCGGCGCGCAGAGCGATCCGTGGCGGGAGCCGTTCTACGCGGTGTACCGCGCGGAGTCCGGCGAGGTCGAGGGGTACGTGTCCTACACGGCCGACGACAAGTGGGGCGACGCCAAGCAGCCGCTGAACACCGCGACCGTACGGGACCTGATCGCCGCCACCCCGGCCGCCGAGCGTGCCCTGTGGCACTACCTGTGCTCCATCGACTGGGTCGGCACCGTCCGCTCCGGCTACCGGGCGCCCGACGACCCGCTGCCGATGCTGCTGCCCGACCCGCGCGCCGCCAGGACGCTGACGTACGCGGACATGTTGTGGGTGCGGGTCCTGGACGCCGTCCGGGTCCTGGAGGGCAGGACGTACCCGGTGGCGGACACCCTGGTGCTCGATGTGCGGGACGGGGACGGGTTCGCCGGCGGGCGCCACCGGCTCGACGCCTCCCCCGAGGGCGTCTCCTGCTCGCCCACGACCTCGTCCGCCGACCTCGCCTTCGACATCGCCGAGCTGGGCACGCTCGCCTTCGGTGACGAGTCGGCGGTACGGCTCTGCCGGCTCGGCCGGGTCGAGGAGCTGACGGCGGGTGCCGCGGCCCGCGCCGACCTGCTGTTCCGTACGCCGCTGCGGCCGTTCTCGCCCGACATCTTCTGAGGCCTTGCCGGATGCCGGCCGTCAGCGGGTGCGGAGGCGGAAGAGGAAACCGGAGGCCGCGACGGCGGCCGCCAGCAGGGCGGCGCACCAACCGAGGGCGATCCAGGGCGAGTTACCGACGGCCTTGTCGAGCAGCAGGCCGCGCATCGACTCGATCAGCGGGGTCACCGGCTGGTGCTCGGCGAAGCCGTGCAGCCAGCTCGGCATGGTGTCGATGGGGACGAACGCGCTGCTCGGGTACGGCAGGAACATCATGAAGAAGGTGACCGCTCCGGCCGCCTCCGCCGTCCTGGTGACGAGCCCGACGGCCGCCGAGAGCCAGGACACGGCGGTGATGTAGGCCAGGAGCAGTCCGATCGCCGCGAGCCAGCCACCCGCCGTCGCGGTCGGGCGGAAGCCGATGAGGAAGGCGACTCCCAGGACGAGGGTGGTCGAGAGCGCGTTGCGGGTGACGGCGGCGGCCACGTGCCCGGCGAGGAACGGCGTCCCGCCGATGTCGAGGGTGCGGAAGCGGTCGACGACCCCGCGCCGCATGTCCTCGCTGACGGAGACGGCGGTGCCCGCCGCGCCGAACCCGGCGCAGAGGACGAGCACGCCGGGGACGACGTAGGTGACGTACCGGGTGCCGGTGTCGATGGCTCCGCCGAAGAAGTAGACGAAGACCAGCATCAGCATGATCGGCATCATCAACGAGGTGATGACCGCGTCGAGGTTGCGGCGGCTGAGCCGGATGCCGCGCCCGGCGAGGGTGCCGGCGGCGGTGAGGGGCCGGGCGGTGGTGAGGGGGCCGGCGGGGCCGGAGGTTCGCGCGGCGAGGGTGTCAGACATGGCTCGGCTCCTTGCCGGTGTCGGTGGTGGTCGGGTCGGTGTCTGTGGCTTTGGCGGTCGGGTCGGCGTTCGTGGTGGTCGGGCCGGTGTCTTCGGCGGTCGGGTCGTGGTCGGCGGTGAGGGTCAGGAAGACGTCGTCGAGCGTGGCCGTGTGCAGGGCGAAGCGGGTGATGTCGCGGCGCTCGGGGTCGAGGGCGTCGAGGAGCGCGCGGACGTGGGCGGCGCTGCCGTCGGTGGGGAGACCGAGCGTGCGGCTTCCCGGTTCGTGGGTCGCCGTGCGGTCCGCGCGGGCGGCGAGGCGCAGACAGCTCTCGTCGTCGGCGGCGACGAGGTCGAGCCGGTGGGCGGCGTAGCGGGCCTTGAGTTCGGCGGCGGTGCCCTCGGCGAGGGTGCGGCCCTTGCCGAGGACGGCGATCCGGTCGGCGAGGCGGTCGGCCTCCTCCAGGTACTGGGTGGTCAGGAAGACCGTCGTACCGCCGTCGGACAGTTCGCGGACCACCTGCCAGAGCTCCTGGCGGCTGCGCGGGTCGAGGCCGGTGGTCGGCTCGTCGAGGAACATCACCCGGGTCGCGCCGGGGTCGCGGACGAGACCGGCGGCGAGGTCGAGGCGCCGGCGCATGCCGCCCGAGTAGGTCCTGGTCAGTCGGGTGCCGGCCGCGGCGAGGCCGAAGCGTTCGAGGAGTTCGGCGGTGCGGCGGGTGGCCGCGGCACGGGACAGGCCGGAGAGGCGGGCCGCCGTCCACAGGTTCTCGGCGCCGGTCTGGGTCTCGTCGACGGCGGCGAACTGTCCGGTGAGGCTGATCGCGCGGCGTACCAGGGAGCGTTCGGTGACGACGTCGTGCCCGGCCACGCGCGCGTGGCCGGCGTCGGGCGCGGTGAGGGTGGCGAGGATGCGGACGGTGGTTGTCTTCCCGGCGCCGTTGGGGCCGAGGAGGGCGAAGACCGTGCCGTGGGGGACGTGGAGGTCGAGGGCGTCGAGGACGCGTACGTCTCCGTAGGACTTGGTCAGGCCGATGGCTTCGACGGCTGCGGGCATGACGGGCTCCTTTGGCTGGTGGGGGTGGGTGGCTCGGGGGACTGGGTGGCTCGGGAGGCTGGGTGGCTCGTGGCGACGGTCGGCTCGTGGCGACGGTCGGCTCGCTGGGTCGGATCGCGTGCCGGCGGCCGGTGGCAGCGCGAGGCGCCGTACTGCGTATGCCGTACGCGTTACTGTGTAAGGGTTACGCATTACTAGGATGGGCGTCAAGCGTGCGAGGTGGCCGGGAGGCGGCGGGTTATGGCGGACGGCGAGGGCGGCACGGGCCGCGGCGACGGCGGGTCCTTCCTGCCGCCGAGCATCGAGGCGGCCTGGGGCCTGCGGGAACGCCCCTCGAAGGGCCCCAAGCCCGGCCTGACCCTGGACCGGATCGTCGGCGCGGCCGTCTCCCTCGCCTCGGCCGAGGGGCTCGGCGCCGTCTCCATGGGGCGGGTCGCCAAGGAGCTCGGCGTCTCCCCGATGTCGCTCTACCGGTACGTCTCCGCCAAGAGCGAGCTGTACGTCCTGATGCAGGAGGCCGCGACCGGCGCCCCGCCCGCGCTCTTCCCGCCCGGCACCGGCTGGCGCGAGGCCCTGGAGTCCTGGGCGTGGGCGCTGCGCGAGGTCTACCACCGCAACCTCTGGATGCTGCGGCTCCCCGTCTCGGGACCGCCCGCGACCCCGAACCTGGTCGCCTGGTGGGAGAAGGCCCTCGTCGCCCTCGAAGGCACCGGCCTCGACGCGGGCGGCAAGATCTCGGTGACCCTGCTGCTCGGCGGCTTCGTCCGGAACGACGCCCTGGTCATGGCCGACCTCGCGGCCGTGATCGCCGCCGGCGACGCGAGCCCCGAGGAGGTCCTCGCCCGTTACGGCAGGACCCTGCGGCGGCTCGCCGACCCGGAGCGGTACCCGGAGGTGGCGCGACTCCTCGACTCGGGCGTGCTCGACGTCGCCGACGAGCCCGAGGCCGAGTTCCGCTTCGGCCTCGCCCGGACGCTCGACGGGATCGCGGTCCTGGTGGAAGGGCGTGCCTCATGACGCCGGACCGTGTCGGCGCGGACTCCGGTACGCCGATGCCCGCCGCCCGCCCCGGACTGCGCGAACGCAAGAAGGAGCGCACCCGTCAGGCGCTCTCGGACGCGGCCGTCGCCCTCTTCCTGGAGCGCGGCTTCGACGCGGTGTCGGTCGCGGAGGTCGCCGCGGCGGCCGAGGTCTCGAAGCCGACCCTCTTCCGGTACTTCCCCGCCAAGGAGGACCTGGTCCTCCACCGGTTCGCCGACCACGAGGACGAGTCGGCCCGCGTGGTGGCCGCCGGGCGCCGCGAGGGCGTCGCGCCGCTCGACGCGCTGTACGCGCATCTGCTCGACGGGCTCGCCCGGCGTGACCCGGTCACCGGGCTCTGCGACCATCCGGCGGTCCTGGCGTACCTGCGGCTCCTGTACGGCACGCCGGCCCTGGTCGCCCGCCTCCACGCGTACCGCGTGCGCTCGGAGGAGGCGCTCGCGGACGCGCTCGCCGCCGACGTGACCGGGGGTGCCGACCGGCTGGTCGCGCGGCTCGCCGCCGGGCAGATCGTGACCGTGCTGCGGGTCCTCGCGGAGGAGAACACGGCCCGGATCGCGGGCGGGGAGCCGGTCGAGGCCGTGGAGGCGGACGCGGTGGCGGCGGCGGAGAGGGCGTTCCGCGGGTTGCGGGAGGGGCTTCCGTACGGAGAGCGCGGCGGGACCTCCCGTACGAGCGCACGGAGAGAGCCGTAGACAAGTAAAAAATGTGACTCAGTAACGTTTTCCATTACGCTTGTCGGAATGACGTCACTGGACCTTGAGCTCGCCCGCGAACGCTCCCACCACGACGCCTGCCGCGCCGCCCTGACCCGGATGACCGAGGACGTCGCCGGACAGGTCGTCACCGGCGAGGACGTGGCCGCGTCCGGCGCCGACGCCGAAGCCCTCGGGTACCACCTCCGCAGCCGCGCCAAGGAGATGGGGGAGCAGCCGCCGGGGCCGCTGTTCTTCGGGCGTCTCGACCGCGAGGACGGCCAGACCCACCACATCGGCCGCCGCCGGATCGCCGAGGACCACGCCGCCCCGCCGCTCGTCGTCGACTGGCGCGCCCCCGTCTCCCGCGCCTACTACCAGGCGGGCGCCCACGACCCGCAGGGCGTCGTCCGGCGCCGACGCTTCGGCTGGGCCCCGTACAGCAGGGGCGCGTCGGAGGACCTGACCGCCCTGGAGGACGAACCCCTCACGGCCGGCGGGGCGGTGACGGCGAGCGCCCTGCTCGCGGGGGAGATCGAGCGCCCCCGGGTGGGGCCCATGCGGGACATCGCCGCCACCATCCAGCCCGAACAGGACGACCTCGTACGCTCCGACCCGGCCGCCTCCCTGTGCGTGCAGGGTGCGCCCGGCACCGGCAAGACCGCCGTCGGCCTGCACCGGGCCGCGTTCCTCCTCTACACCCATCCGCAGCGGATCCGCCGCTCCGGCCTCCTCGTCCTCGGTCCGCACCGCGCCTTCCTCGCGTACATCTCCGAGGTGCTGCCCTCGCTCGGCGAGACCGGAATCCGCCAGGCCACCCTCGACGAGGAGCTCGCCCGCCATCCCGTGCGGGCCGTGGACGGCGAGGCGGCGGCCCTGGTCAAGCACGACGCCCGGATGGCGGAGGTGCTGCGCCGCGCGCTGTACGGCAGGGTCGACCCGGCCCCGGCCGAGGACCTCGCCGTCCCCGACGGCCCGTACCACTGGCGGCTGCCGGCCGCCCTGCTCGCCGAGATCGTCGCGGCCGTACGGGAGGAGGCACCGCCCTACGCGACGGGCCGCGAGCGGGTCCGCGCCCGGGTCGTACGGGCCCTCCAGCTCCGCGCCGAGCGCCGGTCGGGGCCCATGGGCGCGGCCTGGGCGCGGCGGATCGAGCGGGCGCGGGCGGTGACCGCGTTCCTCGACGCCTGCTGGCCGAGGACCACCCCCGAGGAGGTGCTCGCGGAGGTGCTCACCGACCCTGCCGACCCCGCGCTGACGGAGACCGAGCGGGCGGCGATCCGCTGGGACCGGGCGCCGCGCTCGTACCGTTCGGCGCGCTGGACCGCCGCCGACCTCGTCCTCCTCGACGAGCTCGCCGGACTGATCGAGCGCCCCGAGAGTTACGGGCATGTCGTCGTCGACGAGGCCCAGGACCTCTCGCCCATGCAGTGCCGGGCCATCGCCCGGCGCACCGCCTTCGGCTCGCTCACCGTCCTCGGCGACCTCGCCCAGGGCACCACGCCGTGGGCCGCCCGCTCCTGGCCCGAGCAACTGGCCAACCTGGGCAAGGCGGAGGCGCCCGTGGTGCCGCTCACCCTCGGCTACCGGGTCCCGGCGGCGATCGTGGATCTCGCCAACCGGCTCCTTCCGCACCTGGGCGCCGACGTACCGGCGGGGCGGTCGGTCCGCGCGGACGGCGAGGTGACGGTCCACCGGACGACGGACCTCACCGCCGCGACCCGCGAGGCCGTGCGCGCCGCGCTCACGGCGGAGGGCTCGGTGGGCGTGATCACCACGGACGCCCTGGCCGGTCCCGTGGGCGACGCGGTCCGCGGCTGCGGGGCGGCGGACCGCGTGAGCGTGCTTCCGGCGTCGGTCGTCAAGGGCCTGGAGTTCGACCACGTCGTGGTGGTCGAACCGACCGCGATCGTGGCGGCCGAACCGAGGGGAGCGAACCGCCTGTACGTGGTGCTCACCCGGGCGGTGTCACGGCTGACGCTGGTGCACGCGGAGGAGCTTCCGGAGTGGCTCGGGCAGACACCGGGGCCGGGTTTGGGGTCGGCGGCGGTGTCCGGTGGGTGACGGGGCGGCTGCCAGTGGCCGCTGTGCCCCGGGGGTGCGTGCCGGTGGGCGTGTCTGCCGGGGGCGGCCCCGCCCCGTACCGTCGCGGCGGCCATCCCGGGTCCGCGGGCTCGCGGTGGCGTCCGCCCCCGTCAGGAGGAGCGCTTCCGGGGGCGTACGCCTCAGCGGGAGGCGAGGGTCTCGGCGGGCTCCCGCACCGCGGGTGTTTCCGGGTGGTGGGGTGCGGCCGGGCGGCGCAGGACGGTGAAGGCGACGGCCAGGGCGACGAGGAGGAGACCCGCCCCGACGCCGAAGGCCAGGTGGAACCCGCCGGTCAGGGCCTCGGCGGCCGGCCGGCCCGCCGCCGTGAGCGACTCGGTGCGAGTGGCGGCCAGGGTCGAGAGGACCGCGACGCCGAGGGCCATGCCGATCTGCTGGGTGGTGTTGAAGAGGCCGGAGGTGAGGCCCGCGTCCGCCTCGTCGGCGCCCGACATGGCGAGCGAGGTGAGGGCGGGCAGCGCGAGGCCGAAGCCGGCGGCGAGCAGCATCACGGGGAGCAGGTCGGTGACGTACGAGGCGTGGACGGGGACCCGGGCCAGCAGGCCGAGGACGCCGACGAGCAGGAGGAGGCCGGTGAGCAGGACGTTCCGCTCGCCGAAGCGGGCGATGAGGCGGGCGGAGACGCCGAGCGAGACGGCGCCGATGATCGCGGCCGCGGGCAGCATCGCGAGGCCGGTCTCCGCGGCCCCGTAGCCGAGGACCTTCTGCAGGTAGAGCGCGACGAGGATCTGGAAGGAGAAGAGCGCGGCGACCATCAGCATCTGGACGGCGTTGGCGCCGGAGACGCTGCGCGAGCGGAGGATCCGCAGCGGCATGAGCGGGTTCGCGGCCTTCGCCTGGCGGAGCAGGAACCCGGCGAGGAGGGCGAGCGCGAGGGCCCCGAGACCGAGGGTGTGCGCCGAACCGGCGCCGTACTCCTCGATCTTGACGACCGCGTAGATCCCGGCCATGAGACCGGTCGTGACGAGGGCCGCGCCGATGACGTCGGCGCCCGCCCTCATCCCCAGGCCGCGGTCGGAGGGGAGGGCGCGGAGGGCGACGAGGACGGTGGCGATGCCGATGGGCAGGTTGATGAAGAAGATCCAGTTCCAGGCGAGGGCGTCGGTGAGGACACCGCCGAGGACCTGGCCGAGGGAGGCGCCGGCGGCGCCGGTGAAGCTGAACACGGCGATGGCGCGGGCGCGTTCGCGGGGCACGGTGAAGAGGGTGACGAGGATGCCGAGGCCGACTGCCGAGGACATCGCGCTGCCGACGCCCTGGAGGAAGCGGGCGGCGATGAGGACGCCGGGGGAGGTGGCGACGCCGGCGAGGAGGGAGGCGGCGGTGAAGACGCCGGTGCCCGCGAGGAACATCCGCTTGCGGCCGATCAGGTCACCGAGGCGGCCGGCGAGGAGGAGGAGCGAACCGAAGGCGATCAGGTAGGCGTTGACGACCCAGCTGAGGCCGACCGGGGTGAAGCCGAGGTCGCTCTGGATGGCGGGCATGGCGACGGTGACGATGCTGCCGTCGAGGACCGTCATGAGCATGCCGGTGGCGAGGACGCCGAGGGCGAGCCGGGGGGAGAGTGCGGACATGGGGTCACTCCTGTTCGATGAGGGCAACAGGAGAGACGGTAGCAGAAGGTTTTGTTGCAGACTATTTTTTACGGAACTTCTTGGGGTGGGGTGAGGCGCTGGGCCGGGCTGGTCTGGAAGGGTCGGACATACTGATCGGCGGCATGCCAACAGAGGTGCCCCGCAAGGGGCTTGGGGGTGGACGGCGTGGACGTGCCGGAGCGCATCGGCGATTACGTCGTGGAGCGCGAGCTGGGCGCGGGCGGCATGGGGACGGTGTACCGGGCGCGGTCCCGGGGCGGACGTACCGTCGCCGTCAAGGTGGCCCGCCCCGAACTGGCCGCCGATCCGCATTTCCGTGCCCGGTTCCGCGCGGAGGTCGAGGCCGCCCGCAGGGTCGGCGGCTTCCATACCGCCCAGGTCGTCGACGCCGACCCGGACGCGGCGGCGCCCTGGCTGGCGACCGCCTACATCGCGGGGCCGACACTCTCCGGGATGCTCGCCGAGCGGGGTCCGATGGACGAGGCCTCGCTGCGGCAGCTCGGCGCGGCCCTCGCGGAGGCGCTCCAGGCCATCCACGCCTGCGGCCTGATCCACCGTGACCTCAAGCCGGGCAACATCATCATGGCCGACGACGGGCCGCGGGTGCTCGACTTCGGCATCGCCCGGGCCCTGGAGTCGACCCGGCTGACCTCCACCGGAGCGGCCTTCGGTACGCCCGGCTTCCTGGCTCCCGAGCAGGCTCAGGGGCTCGAAGTCGGCGGTGCCGCCGATGTGTTCGCGCTTGGCGCGGTGCTTGTCGCGGCGGCCGGTGGCACGGCCTTCGGGGAGGGCACGCCGATGGCGCTGATGTACCGGGCGGTGCACGAGCCGCCGGACCTGTCGGCCGTGCCCGAGGGGATGCGCCCGGCGGTCGCGGCCTGCCTGGCCAAGGATCCGGCGGGGAGGCCGACACCGCGAGAACTGCTGGACCTGTTCGCACCGGACGGTGCTCGGGAGCGGCCGGCCGGGGACATGGCGACTCCGCACCCACCGACGTCGGCTGGGGAGCCCCCGCCCGGGGAGACGGCCGCGCACCCGCCGACGTTGCCCGCCGCGCCGCCGGCCGACGACGGCATCGCCGGTGCGGAGACCGTCGCCGCCGCCCCGCGTGCCGAGCGCCCGCCCGAGGGCCAGGAGACGGACGCCGTACGGCCGGAGCGGCCGCGCCCCGCGCTGCTCGCCGCCTGGGCGGCCGGGACCCTGATCGTGCTCGGCGGCATCGCCTACGGCGTCTACGCCTCCGCGGGCCCGGACGACTCCTCCTTCCCCAAGGCCGTGTACGAGCTCACCAAGCCCGACACGGTGGTGGGCGGCGCCTACCAGCTCGACTACGACGCCTTCTCGTACACGAAGCCGCAACCGGACACCAGCGACGCGAGAGACGTGACGCACCACAGCTTCGAGTACGTCGGCACCGAGAAGTCCCCCGGGTTCAGGACGGTGGAGGTGTACGGCTCGCACGGGCGATTCAAGGAGCCGGAGGAGCGCCGGGACGGCCTGATCAGAGCCATGACGGTGACGGGCAGCGAGTACGTCTCCGATCCGCCGCGCACGATCCGCGTCCCCGGCTCCGACGTCGACTTCCGCTGTACGACGGTGGACCAGGAGACCGTGTGCGGCTGGGGCGACGACAACACCACCGTCGCGGTCGCGTTCACCCCGAGCAGGGAACTCGAACTGGCGGCGGCGGAGACCAGCGAGATACGCGACGACCTGCGCAAGCCGATCGCGACCTCGGGGACGCCCTCGTCGGCGCCCTAGGGCGTGTCCGGAAAGTCGGTGGCTCGTTGCTCCGTTCGTGGTGCGTAGACATGAACTTACGGATGAGTCGTGGGCGTTGATCGCTCCGCTGCTGGCTCCGGGCCGGATGGGCCGGCCTGTGCGG
>NZ_JBVHUJ010000018.1:0-58029 GCF_055565415.1 Streptomyces sp. NPDC028711
GAGGGAGGCAACGCGGAGCGTTGTGGACCGACGACAACGCGGCGAGGTGCGGTGCCAGGCGTCGCGAGCCCGGCCTGATCGACAAGACACCCCCTAGGGGTGCCGGGGGCCGCGCAGCGCGCGGTCGAGGCCGTCCTGTGGGGGGCCGGTGAGGGCGCGGACGAAGATCTCCTCGTACGCCGGCTCGCCGATCGTCGCGCGGACCGTGTCCGTGTACTTCTCGCGCAGCGCCCGAAGGCCGGGCAGGCCGCGCCGGGGCTGGCCCGTCGAGCGCCAGTAGGCCTCGCCGGTGCCGGAGACGTCGGCGGCGCGCTCCCCGTCACCGGCGGCCGCGAGGGCCGTGGCGAGGACGTCCAGACCGAGAGCCACACCGAGGCTCGCGCCCAGTCCGCGGGTGCCTTCGAGCATGGCGCGCGCGTGGCCCGCGGCGGCGGCCGGGTCGCCCTCCAGGAGGCCTGTGAGGGCCAGCTGGTACTCCAGGGCCGTCCGGGTCCAGTGCTCGTCGAGTTCCTCGCAGAGGGCGCGCAGCGCGAGCGCCCGCTCGCGCGCCTCGGCGAGCCGGCCGAGGCCGGTGAGGGCGAAGACCCGTACGAGGTGGCAGCGGAGCCGGGCGGCGGAGTCGGCGGGGCCGCCCTCCGCGGCGTCGAGGACATGGCCCACGACGACGTACGCGGCCAGCGGCCGGCCGGTGGTCAGCGCGAGGAGCCCGGCGAGCGCGGCGGCGTCGAGGGTCAGGTCGCCAGGACGGCCGGTCTGCCCTCGGTGCGGCGGGCCGCCCTCGGTGTGCTCCGCGTACCGCGCCTCGCGGGCACAGCGCTCGCTGACCTCCTGCGCGGGGCCGAACTCGCCCTGGAGGACGAGGGTGACGCCGAGCGCCCACAGGGCGCGGACCCGGATGCGGCCGCGGGCCTCGCTGAGGAGCAGGGCCTGTTCGAGGCCGTCGCGGGCCTCGCGCAGGCGGCCCCGGCAGGACCAGGCGAAGGCGACGGAGCCGACGAGGTCGAGGGCGGCGTCGGGGTCGGTGCGAAGCAGCCTGTCGAGGGCGGTGCGCAGGTCGGTGTGGTGGGCATCGACCGTCCGGTACCAGCGCAGCTGGCGCGCGCCGTGCCATGCCGTCTCCGACCGGCGCGCCAGGCTCCGGAAGTGGGCGGCGTGCCGGTCGGCGACGGTGCCGGTCTCGCCGGTCCGGTCCAGCCAGGTCGCCCCGTACGCGCGGATCGTGTCGAGCATCCGGTGCCGGCCGCCGGTGTCCGCCGGACCGACCACGGAGGCGCGGACGAGCCCCGCGAGCGCTTCCGGGAGCGTCGCCCGGTTCAGCGGGCCTCCGCCGCACACGGCGGTCGCGGACGCGAGGTCGAAGGGGCCCCGGAAGACGGAGAGCCTGGCCCAGAGGAGCCGTTCGAGGGGGGCGCTCAGCTCGTGGCTCCAGCCGATGGCGGCGCGGAGGGTCCGATGGCGGCTCGGCCACACCCGCTCGGGGTGGACGAGCAGGTCGAAGCGGGCTCCCGGCGGGGCGTCGAAGCGGGTGCCGAGCTGGTCCCTGACGGCTTCGGCGCCCTGGAGGCGGATCTGCGCGGCGGCCAGTTCCAGGGCGAGCGGGATGCCTTCGAGGCGTACGCAGATCTCGCCGGCGGGACCGGCGGCGGGGAAGTCCTCCCCGGCGGCCCGCCGGAGCAGTTCCGGGGCGTCGCGTCCGGTGGGCGGCAGCGGGTCGAGGGCGACGACGTGCTCCCCTTCGACGCCGAGGGGCGACCGGCTCGTGGCGAGGACGGTGAGTCCGGGGGCCTCGGCGAGGAGTTCGGTGACGAGCCGGGCGCAGGGCAGGGTCAGGTGCTCGCAGGAGTCGAGGACGAGCAGCAGCCGGTCGTCGGCGAGCCGGCGGCGGAGGCCGGTCGTCGCCATGCCGGGGGTGTGGTCGGCGAGGTCGACGGAGTCGGCGACGAGGGCGACGAGGAGCCGGTCGCCGTCGAGCGGGGTGAGGTCGGTCCACCAGGCGCCGTCCGGGTACTTCTCGGCGGCGCGGTGCGCGGCGCGCAGCGCGAGCCGGGTCTTCCCGACTCCCCCGACGCCGGTCACGGTGACGAGGCGGTGCTCCGCCAAGGCGGCGGAGACGCGCTCCAGTTCCGTGCGGCGTCCCACGAAACCGGGGTTCTCGTCCGGCAGATGTCCACGCACGGGAGCAGTCTCCCTCATGAGGGCCGCGAACGGGCGTACGGTGCGGCTTCGTTACGCACCCCCTCGGCGGGCGTCCGAGACGGACATCACGCGCCTTCGACCGTGACGACCACCGAGTGCCACCCCTGCGCCCCGTCGGGCATCGTCCCCGTGCGCCGTTCGGGCTGGGTGGTGCCGGTGCCGTCGGTGGCGCGGACGGTGAGGGTGTGCCGGCCGGGGGTGGCCGTCCAGGCGTACGTCCACTGGCGCCAGGTGTCGCGGCTGCCCTCGGCGGCGAGCCGGGCGTCCTGCCAGGGGCCCTCGTCGATCCGTACCTCGACGCGCCGGATGCCCCGGTGCTGCGCCCAGGCGACCCCGGCGACCATGACGGTGCCGGCGGCCGGACGGCCGAAGGGGCGGGGCGTGTCGATGCGGGACTGGGTCTTCACGGGGGCCCGGGCCGCCCAGCCGCGCGGGACCCAGTAGGCGTCGTAGGCGGCGAAGGTGGTGAGCTCGATCGATTCGATCCACTTGCAGGCGGAGACGTACCCGTAGAGGCCGGGGACGATCATGCGGACGGGGAAGCCGTGGGTGAAGGGCAGGGGTTCGCCGTTCATCCCGAAGGCGAGGAGGGCGTCACGGCCGTCCATGATCTCCTCGACGGGGGTGCCGATCGTCATGCCGTCGACGGAGCGGGCGACGAGCTGGTCGGCGGGCCCGCCCTCGGACGGCGGGCGCACGCCGGCCTCGCGGAGCAGGTCCGCGAGGGAGACGCCCAGCCAGCGGGCGTTGCCGATGTAGGGGCCGCCGACCTCGTTGGAGACGCAGGCGAGGGTGATGTCACGCTCCACCGTCCTGCGGGCCATGAGGTCCTTGAGGGTGAGGGTGAGTGCCTCGCGTACGCCACTGCCGTGCAGCCGCAGCCGCCAGTGGTCGGCGTCGACCTTGGGGACGACGAGCGCGGTGTCGACGCGGTAGAAGTCGCGGTTGGGGGTGAGGAAGGGGCTGATGCCGGGGATCCCGAGCTGCGCTCCGGCGGGGACGGGCGGTGCCGGGGAGGTGGGGCGGGGCAGGCGTACGGCCGTACGGGAGGCGACGGCGTCCTCCTCGGCGGGTGAGGCGACCGTCCTGCCGAGGGCGGCGGCGCCGGTCGCGGCGAGTCCGGTGGAGGCGGCGACGATCAGGAAGCGCCGCCGGTCCGTACGGACGCCTCCGGCTCTCGGGACGCGGAGGAATCCGGTCAGGAGGTACAGCAGGGCCGCCCCGGCGGCGGCTCCGACGAGGGAGGGCACGGCGTCGAGGGCGGAGTCCGAGTCGGGGCGGGAGACGGCGCCGAGAGCGCCCAGGACGCCGAAGACGGCGACGGCGGCGGCGCCGAGCGGCCGGTGGCGGAGCGCGAGCAGCCCGATCCCGAGGGCGATGACCGCCAGGACGACCAGGATGCCAAGGAGGAGGACGGCCTTGTCCGCCTCGCCGAAGGTGCGGATCGCCCAGTCCTTGAGGGCCGCGGGGGTCCGGTCCACCACGGCGTCGCCGATGGCGAGGACGGGGCCCGCCTCGGGTCGTACGCGGGAGGCGACGAGGTCCGCGACGGCGAGCGAGACGTACGCGGCGACGAGGCCGCCGAGCGCGGCGAGGAGACGGTCGGTACGGGTGGGCTCGTGCTCCGTGTCCCGTGCGGTCCTGGTGGTTCTCATGGTGGGTACTTCGGCACGCCCCGGCGTCCGGATGGGCGCCTTCACCCGGGCGGCGCAGCTCAGCGGGTGCCGGGCGGTGTGCCGTGGCCGTCCAGGTGCTCTCCCGGGGTCGCGAGTTCCTCGACCGCCCCGGCTCCGACGACCGCGCCCGTGGACTTCTTGCCGCGCCGCAGCCGTCCTTCGAGCCAGGAGGCGAAGGTGGTGAGCGCGAAGTTGAGGAGGACGAAGATCACGGCGACGACGGTGAAGCAGGCGATCGTGTTGGCGCCGTAGTTGGCGCTGAGCGGGCGGACGGAGGCGAGGAGTTCGGAGAAGCCGAGCATCGCGCCGCCGAGCGCGGTGTCCTTGACGATGACGACGAGCTGGCTGACGAGCGCGGGCAGCATGGCGGTGACGGACTGCGGGAGGAGCACGTACGTCATGGTCTGGCCCTTGCGCATGCCGATGGCCTTCGCCGCGTCGGTCTGGCCCGAGGGAAGGGCGAGGATGCCCGCGCGGACGACCTCGGCGAGGACCGAGGCGTTGTAGAGGACGAGTCCGGTGACGACGGCGTAGAGGGGGCGGGTGTCGGGGCTGATGTCGGTGAACTCGGAGTAGGCGGCGTTGGCGAAGAGCATCAGGATCAGGACGGGGATGGCCCGGAAGAGCTCGACGACGGTGCCGGCTCCGGCGCGTACGGCGCGGTGGTCGGAGAGCCGGAGGATGCCGAGGAGGGCGCCGAGGGGGAGGGCGATCACCATGGCGAGCGCGGCGGCGATGACGGTGTTCTTCAGGGCGGGCAGGACGTAGGTCTCCCACACGCGGGCGTCGGTGAAGAAGGGCTCCCACTTGGCCCATTCGAGCTGGTTCTTGTCGGCGAGGCTGACCACGACCCACCACACCACGGCGGCGAGCGCGATCAGGAAGAGGAGGGTCCACAGGAGGTTGCGCCGGCGGGCCCGGGGTCCGGGGACGTCGTAGAGGACGGTGGGCCGCGTCTTCACCGTTTCACCGCCACCTTCTTGGCCACCCAGCCGAGGATGAGGCCGGTGGGGAGGGTGAGGCAGATGAAGCCGACGGCGAAGATCGCGGAGATGAGGATGAGCTGGGCCTCGTTCTCGATCATCTCGCGCATGAGCAGGGCGGCTTCGGCGACGCCGATGGCGGCGGCCACCGTGGTGTTCTTGGTGAGGGCGATGAGGACGTTGGCCAGCGGTCCCACGACGGAGCGGAAGGCCTGGGGGAGCACGATCAGGCGCAGGACCTGGGGGAAGCCGAGCCCGATGGCGCGGGCGGCCTCGACCTGGCCGAGGGGGACGGTGTTGATGCCGGAGCGGATCGCCTCGCAGACGAAGGCGCTGGTGTACGCGGTGAGGCCGAGGACGGCGAGCCGGAAGTTGATGGTGGTGAAGCGGTCGGCGCCCAGGCTGACGCCGAGGGTCTGGAAGAGGCCGAGCGAGGTGAAGACGATGATGACGGTGAGGGGGATGTTGCGGACGATGTTGACGTAGACGGTGCCGAAGCCCCGCATGAGGGGGACGGGGCTGACGCGCATGGCGGCCAGGAGCGTCCCCCAGACGAGGGAGCCGATCGCCGAGTAGACGGTGAGCTGCACCGTCACCCAGAAGGCTCCGAGCAGGTCGTACCCCTGCAGGAAGTCGAACACGACGACCCACTCACTCGACGACGACGCCGATCTTCGGGGCGGGTTCGTTCTGGTAGCCGGCGGGGCCGAAGTTCTTCTTCACCGCCGCCTCCCAGGAGCCGTCGTCGACCATCTTCTCCAGGGCCGTGTTGATCTTGCCCTTGAGGTCGCTGCCCTTCTGGACGCCGATGCCGTAGTTCTCGTTGCTCATCTTGAAGCCGCCGAGCTTGAACTTGTCCTTGAACTGGCTCTGCGAGGCGTAGCCCGCGAGGATCGAGTCGTCGGTGGTGACGGCGTCGATGACACCGTTCTCGAGTCCGGTCAGGCACTCGGAGTAACCGCCGTACTCCTGGAGTTGGGCCTCGGGGGCGATGTCGTCCTTGACGTTCTGCGCGGAGGTCGAGCCGGTGACCGAGCAGAGCTTCTTGTTGTTCAGGTCGGACGGCTTCTTGATGGAGTCGTCGTCGGCGCGGATCAGTACGTCCTGGTGGGCGAGGAGGTAGGGACCGGCGAAGTCGACCTTCTCGGCCCGTTCGTCGTTGATCGAGTACGAGGCCGCGATGAAGTCCACGTCACCGCGCTGGAGCATCGTCTCCCGGTCCGCGCTCTTGGCCTCCTTCCACACGATGTCGGACGGGTCGTGGCCGAGCTGCTTGGCGATGTACGTCGCGACGTCGACGTCGAAGCCGGTGTAGGTGCCGTCGGGGGTCTTCAGGCCGACGCCGGGCTGGTCGAACTTGATGCCGACGGTGATCTTGTCGCCGCCGTGGTCGCGTGGCACCCCGCCGGTCGCTCCGTTCGCGAATCCTGCGGAGGTGACGGAGAGGACGACGGCCGCGGCGACGGCCACGGCGGCCCTGCCGGTCCTGATCGGGTTCATGATCATGAGGCTCACCCCTGGGGGCTGCTGGTCGGACTGCGGCCGTGGCTCGGTGGGCGCCGCGGCTCAGTGGTGGAGGATCTTGGACAGGAAGTCCCTGGCACGGTCGCTGCGCGGGTTGTTGAAGAACTCGTCCGGGGTCGTCTCCTCGACGATCCGGCCGTCGGCCATGAAGACGACGCGGTTGGCGGCGGAACGGGCGAAGCCCATCTCATGGGTGACCACCACCATCGTCATGCCGTCCCGGGCGAGTTGCCGCATGACCTCCAGGACCTCGTTGATCATCTCGGGGTCGAGCGCGGACGTCGGCTCGTCGAAGAGCATCACCTTCGGATCCATGGCGAGGGCGCGGGCGATCGCCACGCGCTGCTGCTGGCCGCCGGAGAGCTGCGCCGGGTACTTGTCCGCCTGCTCGGCGACGCCGACCCGGTCGAGGAGCGCGCGGGCACGCTCCTCGGCCGCCTTCCGGTCCTTCTTGCGGACCTTGATCTGGCCCAGGGTGATGTTGTCGAGGACCGTCTTGTGCGCGAAGAGGTTGAAGGACTGGAAGACCATGCCGACGTCGGCCCGGAGGGCCGCGAGTTCCCGTCCCTCGGCGGGCAGGGGGCGCCCGTCGACGACGATCTCGCCGTTGTCGATGGTCTCCAGACGGTTGATCGCGCGGCAGAGCGTCGACTTCCCCGAGCCCGACGGTCCGATGACGACCACGACCTCGCCTCGGTGGATCGTCAGGTCGATGGACCGCAGGACGTGCAGGGTGCCGAAGTGCTTGTCGACGCCGCGCAGCACGACGAGTGTGTCGCCGCCTTCCGGGACGGGCATGGCACCCTCCTGGCTCGCGCCCCCGCTTGCCGCTCCCTCCTCACGTTCATGCTCCGCCCTCCCTCGCCGGGCCGCACTCCGGCGGCGGGGTGCGCGGAGGGTGAGCGTCCGTACCGGGAGGTGACCGTCCCCCGCGCCCATGGCCTGCGGGAACGTACGGCCGGGAGCGGGCGCGCGGGGGCCGCCTGTCGGACACTGGGGGTGGAGCCGAGTGCGCGAGGAGGGTCCGCCATGAGCAGTGCCGCACCCAAGGTCAGCACGTTGCCGCCGGAGCACCGGGAGCGCCTGATGGCCTTCGCCGAGGACGTGTACTTCGATGCCGGTCACCGGCTGTTCGAGGAGCAGCAGCACGCCGACCGGTTCTGGATCGTGAAGACGGGCGCGGTGACGCTCGACGCGAAGGTGCCGGGCCGCGGGGCGCCCGTGATCGAGACGCTGCGCCACGGGGAGCTGGTCGGCCTGTCGTGGCTGTTCCCTCCGTATCTGTGCCAGTCGGGGGCCGAGGCGATGACGCCGGTACGGGCGTACGAGTTCAACGCCCCGGCCGTCCGCTCGATGTGCCACTCGGACCCGGAGTTCGGGGCCTCGGTCACGTTCTGGGTGGGCGCGATCCTCGCCCACCGCCTCCATGTGACCCGGGTCCGGCTCCTCGACCTGTACGCGCCGCACGGGAGCGGGATCCTGGCGTGATCGGTCGGGGTGGGTCCGCACGGGGTGGGCTCGGTCGGGGTGAGCTCGGTCGGAGTGGGCTCGGTCGGATCAGGTGAGGAGGACGCTCGCCAGGTCCGTGCGGCCGGAGACGCCGAGCTTGCGGTAGATCCTTCCGAGGTGGTTCTCCACCGTCCGTACCGACAGCACGTACGTCTCGGCGATCTCCCGGCTCGTACGGCCGCGCGCGGCCATCAGCGCGATGTCCCGCTCCCGGACGCTGAGCGGAACCGCCGCGGCCGCGCCGGCGAGCGCCGGGGTGGCCGCGTCCTGGCACCGGCCGCGCTGAGCGAGCGCGTGGGCGGCGGCCCGTGCGGCGTTCGCGGCGCGGTCGCGGCGGCGCCACTCGGTGGCGGCCTCCCCGAACGCCTCGGCCGCGTACAGGTGCAGGCCGAGCCCGCTCATCCGCTCCGCGACCTCCTCCAGGGCCGCCGGATCCGGCCGCTCGCCCCGCGCCGCCGCCGCGTACGCGGCCCGTACGTCCGCGAGGGAGCCCTGCACGAGGGCGGCGGCGGCCGCGAGCTCCGCCGCGACGGCGGAGGCGCCCTGCCCCTCGGAGTCCGGCGCATCCGGCGCGGTCCCGGCCTGCCCTGAGCTCCGCCGGTGGTCCGGACCCCAGCGCAGGACGTCGTGGAGGAGGGCGGTCGCGACGGTCGCCTCGCCCCGGGCGAGGGCCTCGCGGGCGGCGGCCAGCATCAGGCGCCGTGCGGGACCCGTGGTACCGCGCAGGAACATCACCCACCCCCGCGCCCGGAGCGTGTCGGTCTGGAGGAGGGGTGCGTCGGGCGGGAGGAGCGGTGCCCCTCCCCCGGCGTCGGCCAGGGCCTCCGCCTCCGGTGCGACGTGCCCGGTCTGCGCGGCGGCGAGGACGAGTCCCGCGAGCGCCCGCTGCTCGGCGAAGGCCTGCCCGCAGAGCCGCGCGAGCGCGCGGGCCTCCCTGAAGTGGGCCAGCGCGTCGGTGACCAGGCCGCGTTCGAGGGCGATCCGGCCCCGGACCCAGGCGAACCACACGGTGAGCGCGGGGACCGCGTCCCGCATCGCCTCCTGCCCCTCGAGCGCCGTGCGCTCCGCCTCGTCGAGGCGCCCCGACTCCAGGAGGGCGGCCGCCACCGGATACAGACTGCGGGCCGGGTAGTAGGCCGTCCACCGGTCGGCGAGCCCGCACTGGATCGCGTACGCCTGCCGGCCTGTCCGTACGGCGTCGTCGACCCGCCCCGAGGAGAGCCGCACGCGCAGGTGGGCCTGCAGGAGCAGCACGTCCTCCTGCGTCCAGGTGCCGCCGGGGCCGGTGCCACGAACGGGGGGTATGGCGTCGCTCTCGGGGGCGGGGTCGAGGCCGAGGCCGGGGTCGAGACGCGGGTACGGGTTGGGGTCGGCGCGGGTGGCGTCGGCCCCGGGGGCGGCGCGGGTGGCGTCGGCCCCGGGCTCGGCCTCCGGGGCGGCGCGCGCGCCGTCGGCCGTACCCGCCCCGGCAGTCGGGCGCAGCACTTCCGCCGCCTCCTGGTTGCGGCCGACGGCGCTGAGCAGCGTGGCCCGGCAGGCCGTGAGCGCGGGCCGGGGGCCGATCCGGTCGACCGCCCGGGCCAGTGCCTCGTACGCGGCGTCCGCGTCGCCCCTGCCGTACAGGTGGTGCTGGGCGAGCGCCGCGGCGGCGGACTCGACCTCGCCGGGTGCCAGGGCCGCGTCGAAGGCCCGCTCCAGGACCGGAACGCTCTCGGTGAACTCGCCCCGCTGGCCCAGTCCTTCGCCGAGCAGCAGCCCCGCGACCACATGAGGTCCCTGGGCGAGTGCGGCGCGGGCCAGCCGGCACATCGTGTCGACGTCCCCCTCGTCCAGGGCGTGCCCCGCCGCGCGGACCAGTAGGTTTGGGTCGGCCGTGCCGGTGGCGTCCAGCTCCCACCGGGCGAGCGCGAGGGCGTCGCAGCGCCGCCGCGCTCCGTACGCCCGCACCCGGCCGGCCTGTTCGAGCAGCAGGGTACGGGCCAGGAAGCGGGGCGTGGCGCGGCGCAGCAGCAGGGCGTGCCAGGGGTGGGCGAGACGGACCCGCCGGCGCCGCCCGTCCTCGGTGACCGCGACGAGGTTCTCCTCCTCAAGCTCCGCGAGGGCCGTGGAGGTCACCTGGCTGAGGACGTCGGCGAGCCCGACCGGTCCGCAGAGGGCGAGCAGGCGCAGGACGGTGCGCCGGTCCTCGGGGAGCCGGCGGAAGCGTCCTTCGGCGGGCGCGTCGAGCGCGGTGTCGTCCAGCGGCCCGGTGAGACACCACACGTCGTCCACGGGCCGCAGGGTCCCTTCCCGTACGGCGGCGCGCAGGATCTCCCTGGTCCACAGGGCGTTGCCCCGTCCGGCCTCCCACAGCGCCCGGACGGCGGGCGCCGCCACGGGCGCCCCGAGCGTCTCGCTGAGCAGCCTGGCGGTGGTGGCCCGGTCGAAGGGGCCTATCCGCAGGTGTTCCAGGGCGTCCTGGTGCCAGAGGGTACGGAGGGCCTCGGGCCATTCGGCGTCCTGCGGCAGGGTCGCCGCGAGGAACAGGCCGGGTCCCGGACCGGTGGCGGCGTCGGTGGCGAGGGCGGACAGCAGGGTCAGGGAGGAACGGTCCAGGTGGTGGACGTCGTCCACCAGGAGGAGGGTGCGGGGACGGCCTTCCGGGGCGCTCAGAGCCTCCCGCAACTCCTGGAAGTGACGGCCGAGTTCGTCGGGCCGCGGAGGGCCGGTGAGGTACGGGGCGAAGGCCGCGAAGGGGACGCCGGAGGCCGCCTCGCTCACCGGGAGGCGGACGGTCCTGTGGTGCGCCGCCGCCTCGTCGGCGAACTCGGCGGCGAGTCGGCTCCTTCCGACGCCGCCGCCGCCCGTGATGACGACGCCTCGGCAGCCGGGCCTGCGCAACGCCCCGCGCAGACGCTCCAGTTCGGTGAGGCGTCCGGTGAAGGGCAGCGGGCTGCCGTCACCGGCCGCGGTCATGCGCACCCCTGTCCGCGACGCCGCTGCGGCGCGTGTCCGTTGAGTAGGTGTCTGCCGGGGATTGAGTAGGTGTCCACTCTGTCGCCGTTCCCCACGCCGACGGAGGCTATGCGGCAGGCGGGCATCACGAACGAGGCCCGCGGATCGTCGGAGTGCTTCGGGGGGAGTACGACATGGGCGCCGTGCCGGCGTTGGGGGAATCCGGGGAGCTCGTGCTCCTCGCGGGGGATCGGCCGGGGGGTTCGGCCGGGGGCTGGGAACCGGGTGCCGTTGCCGGGGCCGGGGATCCGTCGGAGACGATCCGGGCCCTGGCCGGGGCCCACGGGCTGCGGTCGCGGGTGCTCTCCGCGCCGGCCGGGTCCGGTGCGCGGGTGTGGACCTCGGTCCTCGCCGCGTACCTGGGGGCGGCGGACAGTCCGGACACCGTGGTCCTCGTGGCGGCGGGCCGGTCCTGCGGCGCGGCGTTCGAGCTGGCGGACCGGCACCCGGAACGGGTGACCGCCGTGGTGGCGCTCGCCCCGGAATCGCCGGAGGCGGATGCCGGGCGCCACGAACTGCCGTGCCCGGTCCTGGTGATACCAGGATCCGTCGAAGCGAGGACCGAGGCCGAAACCGAAGCCGAGGCCGAGTCCGAAGCCGCGGCCGTCGACCGCTTCCTCGCGGGTCTGGGCGGACCCCCGGGCCCGGCGCCCGGGGAGGACGCCTGCCCCGTGCGGAACCGGACGCTCGCACCGTCCCTCCTGCACGACCCGTCCGCCATGCGGCGGTTCGCCGAGGCCGGCCCCGTGCACCGGCTCGCCGTGCCCGGCTCCGTACCGACGTGGGTGGTGACGGGGCACGCCGCCGCGCGGGCCGTCCTGGCCGATCCCGGGCTACGGTCGCCCACCGAGTCGACGGCCGGATACCGGGCTCAGCCCACGGAGTTGGTCCACGAAGGTGAGGCCGACACCGTCACCGTCGACGCCGGGGAGCACGGCGGGCTGCGTGCGCTCGTCGAGCGGCATCTCACCGCCGCGCGGGTCGGCGCGCTCCTCCCCCGGCTCCGGCGGCTCGCCGCAGGGCTCCTTGACGCCTTGCCCCGGGACCGGGAGATCGATCTCGTGGCCTCGTTCGCGCTCCCGCTGCCCGTGGAAGCGCTCTGCGAGCTCCTCGGCGTACCGGAGCCGGACCGGCCGTATCTGCGTGACTGGCTGGTCCGGCGGGTGCCGACACCGCCGCCGGCCGCGCACGAGGACGTGGACGCGTATCTCGGCGGTCTCGTCGCGGAGCGGCGGAAGCGTCCCACCGACGACTTCCTCGGCTGGGTGTGCGGCGCGGAGGGCGACCTCGTACGGGACGAGGAGCTGATCGCCGCCGCGCGGCTGCTCCTGGTGTCGGGGGCCAGGCCGACGACGACGCTCCTCGGGAACGGTGTCGCCGCGCTCCTCGCGGACCAGGCCCGCTGGCGGCTGCTCGCCGGGGCGCCGGACGCCGTCGCCGGGCCGGCCACGGAGGAGTTGCTGCGCCATGTCACCCCGTATCCGGTGGGGTTCGCACGGCGCGCCGTCGTGCCGGTCGAGGTGGCCGGTGTACGGATTCCGGCGGGACACCGTGTCGTGGCCTCCCTGACGGCGGCCAACCACGACCCCACCGTGTTCCCGGAGGCCTGTTCCGCCGCCGGCGGCCTCGATCTCGGTCGCGCGCCGAACCCGCACGCCTCCTTCGGTCACGGTCATCACCGGTGCCTGGGTGCGGAGTTCGCCCGCGCGGTGGTCCGCACGGCACTGGAGACCCTGGCGCGCCGGTTCCCCGGGCTCGGCCTCGCGCCCGGCGTACGGGACCTGCACTACCGGCGGAACCGGGTGCGCTACCTGCTCGCGCTTCCGGTCCTCCTGGGGCCCGAACACGGCTCGTCGTACTGACCGTAGCGCCGTCCGCCGGTCACCCGCTCACAGCACCGCCCCGCGCGGTGCCGCGCCACCGCGCGCCCCACATCCTTCTCGCACGGGAGACGTACGCATGGAAGCCACCACGATTCCGGAGCTGATGGCCTACTGCCAGGCCGATCCGGACTTCTTCGAACCGCCCTGGAACATGCCGGACGAGGACAGCCGTCTCACCGCCGCCGGCCGGCCCTGCCCGCCCGGGTGGCGCCGCCGCGCCAACGGCCTCTGGGTGGTCGTCGAGCCCGAGGGCGGACGGCTGCCCGAGCAGGGGTGGAAGATCCACGTGTCCGCCACGGCCGCCGACGCGGACGCGGTGTGCGACCTCGTGTCGGAGTTCTGTCTCGGCCGGGGCGTGACGTTCAAGTTCCTCCGCAGCACGGCCGCGCTGCGCCTCCTCAACAGCAAGTACGCCGACCGGGGCGGCAGCGGCAAGCTCCTCACCCTCTACCCGGCGGACGACTCGGTCCTCGCCCGGCTCCTGCCGGAGCTCGCGGCCCTCCTGAAGGGTTTCACCGGGCCGTACGTCCTCAGCGACGTCCGGTACGAGGACTCCCCCGTGTACGTCCGGTACGGCGCCTTCGTCCCGCTCACGTACACGGCGCCCGGCGGCGAACTCGTCTACGCGGTACGGGCCCCGGACGGCACCCTGGTGCCGGACCGCCGCGACCCCGTGTTCACCGTGCCGGAGTGGGTGACGGTCCCCGAGGTGCTCCGCGCCTCGGTCGAGCGGCGCACGGCGGCCGGGGAGGAGTTCCCGTACCTGATCGAGAAGGCGCTCCACTTCTCCAACGGCGGCGGTGTGTACCTCGCCCGGTCCCGGGAGTCCGGGGGCTACGTCGTGCTCGTGGAGGCCCGGCCGCACGCGGGGCTCGACCACGACGGCTCGGACGCGGTGACCCGGCTGACGCGGGAGAGGGAGACCCTGGAACGGCTGAGCGGCCTCGACTGCGTGCCCCGGGTCCTCGGCCATCTCGTCGTCTGGGAGCACCACTTCCTCGTCGAGGAGTACATCGAGGGCGAGACGCTCCTCGAGGAGGTGTTCGCCCGGTACCCGCTGGGCAGCCCCGAGCCGTCGGACGAGTGGCTCGCCGAGTACACCCGGTGGGCGACCGACGTCCTGGCCAAGGTCGACCGTGCGCTGATGGCCGTCCACGCCCGGGGCGTCCGCTTCGCCGACCTGCACCCGGCGAACATCATCGTGCGTCCCGACGGGCGCGTCGCGCTGATCGACTTCGAGATCGCGACCGACCTCGACGACCCGAAGCCGCCGCCGCTCGGCGCGCCCGGCTTCACCGCGCCCGAGGGCATGTCGGGCCGCGAGGCCGACGAGTACGCGATGAACTGCCTGCGGCAGTGGATGTTCCTGCCGATCAGCCCGCTCCAGGAGCGCGACCCGGTCAAGTACGCCACGCTCACCGATGTCGTCACCGCGCACTTCCCCGTGCCCGAGGGCTTCGGGGCCCGACTCGTCCGCAAGCTCGGAGCGGGCCGCGAGCCCTTCGGCGAGGACACGGCGGCCCGGCTGCTCGCCGGCGCGCCCGAGGCCTGGCCCGCCGTCCGCGACGCGCTCGTCGCCGGCATCCACACGAGCGCCACGCCCGGCCGCAGCGACCGCCTCTTCCCCGGCGACCCGCAGCAGTTCGGTACGGGCGGCCTCACGGTCGCCTCCGGCGCCGCCGGGGTGCTCTGGGCGCTGCGCCAGGTCGGGGCCGCCGTACCGGAGGAGTACGTGGACTGGCTGACGGCGGCCGTGCGGCGCGCCGAGAACCCGCGCCCCGGTCTGATGGACGGCCTGCACGGCGTGGCGGCGGCCCTGGAGACGCTGGGGCGGCGCGCCGAAGCGCTTGAGGTGCTCGACCGGGCCCGGACGCTCCACGCCGGCCTGCGGGCTCCGGGCATCCACTCCGGTCTCGCGGGCGCGGGCCTGGGACTGCTCGGCTTCGCCGCGCTCACCGGGGACACGGAGCTGCGGGACGAGGCGCTGTCCCTCGGCGAGTCGCTCGCGGCGCAGCTGGGGCGCGACGATTCGCCGATGTTCCCGCAGGGGGGACGGGTGGGGCTCGAACACGGGCTCACCGGCGTGGCGTACTTCTTCCTTCGGTTGTACGAGGCGACCGGCGACCCGCGTTTCCTGGACCTGGCCGGGACGGCGCTGCGCCGCGAGACCGACCGGGGGCAGTTCCTGCCGGACGGCGGCTACCAGATGCTGTACGGCAACCGACGCCTGGTGTACCTCGGTCCTGGCAGCGGCGGCCTCGCGCTGGTTCTCGCCCGGTACCTCGCCCGGCTCCCGGAGGGCGACGGCGCCGCCCCTCGGGGCCCGCTCGACCCCGACCCCGCCGAGTTCGCGCGGGTGATCGCCGGGGTGCGGCACGCCTGCCGCGCCGTCTTCGTCCGCCATCCCGCGCTGTTCATGGGGCGCGCCGGCCTCATCACCACCCTCGGACTTCTCGACGTGCCCGAGGACCGGCCGCACGTGCGCGAGCACGTCCGCCGGCTGTCCTGGCACGCCGTCTCCCACGAAGGCCGTCCGGCCTTCCCCGGCAACCAGCTCCTGCGCCTGTCCATGGACCTGGACAGCGGTTCGGCGGGAGTGCTCGTTGCCCTCGGCGTCGCGTTCGAACGGAACGCGTCGATCGTCCCCTTCCTCGACCTGCGGGCGCCCGCGGCCGGGGAGCCCGTACCGGAACCCGGAAGGAGGTGAGAGAGATGGCATGCGTCCTTCAGCTCCAGTCGCTCGGTGAGACCCAGTCCGCGCACCCGTGCAACAGCATCGTGACCTCGTACAAGGGCACCTGCTGACGGTCCCGGTGCCGGGAGCCGCCCCTCACGGTGGCCCCGGCACCGGCCACCCGGCCACCGGCCGCACCGGGGCCACCCGGCCTCCCGATCCGCTTCGAGGAACCCCGTGGAACCGCACCCCGTACGCCCCGCTCCCCCCGAGGATTCCGCGCCTCCCGCGCACCCCCGCACCGGCCCCGCGGCCGGCGAAGCGCAGTCCGTCCGGCGCGTCCTGTTCGGGCACATCCGTCCCTGCCTGCCCGCGCTGGCCCTCGGCGGCCTCCTGACCCTGGTCACGGCCGCGGCCGGACTGACGATCCCGCTCGTGGCCGAGCGGCTCATCGACGCGCTCAGCCACGACCGGCCCCTCGACGGCGTCCTGCTCGCCATGGGGCTGCTCGTCGCCGTCACCGCCCTCGCGGGTCCGGTCGCGCAGTACGTCCTCGGCCGGGCGGCGGAGACCGTCGTCCTGACCGCGCGGCGCCGGCTCTCCTCCCATCTTCTGCGCCTGCGGATCGCGGAGTTCGACCGGACCGAGCCCGGTGACCTGATCGCGCGCGTCACCTCCGACACGGCGCTGCTGCGGCAGGCCACCACGGACGCGCTCGTCGGCACCGCCACCGGAGCCCTCACGCTCGTCGTGACGGCGACGCTCATGTGCCTGCTCGACCCGGTGCTGACCGCGGTGACCGTCGGGGTCCTGCTCCTCGCGGGCTGGGTGGTCCGCTCGGTGATGACGCGGGTCACCGAGGCCGGCACCGCCGCCCAGGAGTCGGTGGGCCAGGTCGGCGCCGCCCTCGAACGGGCCCTCGGCGCCCTGCGCACCGTCAAGGCGTCCGGCGCCGAGGACCGCGCCGAGGCCGCCGTGCACGAAGCGGCCGAAAGCTCCTGGCGGGCCGGGGTCCGCGCGGCGAAGTGGCTCGCGCTCGCGGGCAACACCGCCGAACTCGCCGTCCAGACGGCCTTCTTCACCGTCCTCGCGATCGGCGGCAGCCGGGTCGCCTCCGGAGCCCTTGACGTGGGACGGCTCATCGCCTTCCTGATGTACGTGTTCTACCTGGTCCCCGCCGTACGGCAGGTCGTCGGCGGCGTCAGCCAGTACCACCTCGGGGCGGCCGCCGTGACCCGCATCAGGGAGACCGAGGCGCTGCGCGCCGAACCGGCGGCCGGCGCGCCCGGGCCCGTAACCGCTCCAGTAACCGCCCCCGCCGCCCTTGAGTTCCGGGACGTGCACTTCCGTTACGGGCCCCAACTGCCGCCCGTACACCGCGGGGTGAGCTTCGCCGTGCCGCCCCGGGGCACGACCGCGTTCGTCGGGCCGTCCGGCGCGGGGAAGACCACGCTCTTCTCGCTCCTGGAGCGCTTCTACGAGGCGACGTCCGGCGGCATCCTGCTCGACGGCCGCCCTCTGGACACCTGGGACCTGCGCGAACTCCGTTCCGTCATCGGGTACGTGGAGCAGGACGCCCCCGTCGTCTCGGGTTCGCTCCGGGACAACCTGCTGCTCGGCCGCCCCGACGCGAGCGGCACCGAGCTGGCCGGTGTCCTGCGCACGGCCCGCCTCGACACGCTCGTGGAGCGGCTGCCGGACGGCCTCGACACGCTGGTGGGGCACCGCGGCACCCGGCTCTCGGGCGGCCAGCGCCAGCGGGTGGCGATCGCCCGCGCGCTGCTGCGCCGCCCCCGGCTGCTCCTCCTGGACGAGGCCACGTCCCAGCTGGACGCCGTGAACGAGGCCGCGCTCCGGGACACGGTGGCCGACGCCGCCCGGACGACGACGGTCCTGATCGTGGCGCACCGGCTGTCCACGGTGGCCATGGCCGACCGGATCGTCGTCCTCGACGGCGGGGTCGTACGGGCCGTGGGCACCCATACCGAGCTGCTGACCACCGATCCGCTCTACGCCGAGCTCGCCGCCACCCAGTTCCTCGAACCCACCGTCTGAAGGAGGACGCCCGATGGAATGCCCGTACGGCACATCCGGTCAACCACCCGTGATCGGCGCCGACATGCTCAGGGACCACGCGGCCCTGACCCGGTTGCGCGAGTCCGGCACGCCGGAGGTCAGCCTCGGCGGCCGCGAGACCGGCTGGATGATCACCCGGTACGAGGTCGCCGCCGCGGCGCTCGTGGCGCCGGCTCTGCGCGGCGACCATCCGCTCGCGGTGTCGATGCGGAGCGGGGCGGACGAAGAGGCCTGTGACGAGGAACAGTTGTTCTTCCTGCCGGCCGACGAACACCGGAGGCTGCGCCGTACCGTCTCCCGTCATCTGACCCACCGCCGGGTGGCGGCGCTCGTCCCACGCATCCAGCGGGAGGCCGACCGGCTGCTCGCGGCCGTGCCGGCGGGCGAGACCGTCGACCTGGTGGAGGCCTTCTCCCGCCCCTTCCCCGTCGCCGTGCTCTGCGAGCTCCTCGGCATCCCGGAAGCGGAGAGACGCCACATCCGGGACTACGTGTACGGCTGGATCGCGGAGTACGGCGAGGCGACGACCGTCACGGAGAGCGCAGGGCATGCCCTCGCCCGTTACCTCGGAGGGCTGATCGAGGAACGGGTGGACGCGCCCGGGGACGACCTGATCAGCGCGATGCTCCGGCAGGGCGGCGAGGACGCGGAACTGCTGCGCCAGGACACCCTGGCCGCCGTCAGGTTCCTGCTGGTCGCGGGCCACCGCCCGGTCACCCGGCTGCTCAACGACGGCATCGAGCTGCTGCTCGAACAGCGGGAGCACTGGGAGGCGCTCAGGTCCGACCGCGGCCGGCTGGACGCCACGATCGAGGAGCTGCTGCGGTACGTCACCCCGACGGCGCTCTCCTCCCGTTACGCCGCGGCCCCCACCGAGGTGGACGGCGCCGTGCTTGACGAGGGCAGCGGGGTGCACTGCGCGCTGGTGGCCGTCAACCGGGATCCCGCCCGCTTCGAGGAGCCGGACCGCTTCGATCCCGACCGGACGCCGTACCCGCACCTCTCGTTCGGGCTCGGGCACAAGCACTGTCTGGGCGCTGCACTCGCCCGCGCGGAGATCCGCGTCGCCTTCGACACCCTCCTCACCCGCTTCCCGCACCTGACGCTCGGCGCGGCGGGCCCCGGGGCGGAATCGGAGCGCCGCCGCCTGTGGGTGGTGCTCGCCCCGGCCGGCGCCGACGACCACCGGAGCCGGGTCCAGCGCCACAGCCGGGGTCGCGAGGACGGCAGCGCACAGGCGCCCGTACACGAGCCCGCGTCCCTGACCGATCCCGCACCCGCCCCCGTACGGGGCTGAGGAGTTGCCGTGGAGATCCCCGACCACCCGCTGGAAGTCCTCTGGGACATCACGTACGCCTGCCCGCTGCGGTGCACGCACTGTTACTCCGAGTCCGGCCGGCGCCCGGCGCGCCGCCTCTCCGCCGACGACATGCTGCGCGCCGCCGACGCGATCCTGGACCTCGGCACGCAGGCCGTGTGCCTGGCCGGGGGCGAGCCGCTGCTCGTCCCCGAACTCTTCGCGGTGGCGGAGCGGTTCACGGCGGCGGGGGTGCCGGTGTCACTCTTCACCAGCGGCTGGACCCTGGACCGGTCGTCGGCCGGGGCCGTCGTGGACGCCTTCTCCGGGGTGAACGTCAGTCTCGACGGGGCCACCGCCGAGGTCCACGACCGGATCCGTGGGCGGCGCGGCTCCTTCGACCGGGCCGTGACCGCTCTGGAGCTCCTGACCGAGGCGGGGGGCGACCGGCGCGGGGAGGCGGCGGCGATCGGTGTCGACTACGTGGTGACGCGCGGCAACGCCCATCAGGTCGAGGCGTTCGTGACCACCGTCGCCGGCCGGTTCCCCGGCCTCGCGCAGGTGTCGTTCGGTGCCGTCGTCCCGGAGGGGCTCGCGAGCCGGCAGGGGTTCGCGGAGCACGAACTGCTCTCCGAGGAGCAGGTACGGCTGCTCGGCGGCGCGGAGTACGCGCGACGGCTCCAGGAGCTCGCCCCGCCGGGGGTCCGCGTCACGACGACCGACAATCTGGCTCTGCGGATGCACCCCGACCTGATCCGCGAGGGCGTCTTCCTGCCGGTGCTCCAGATCGAGCCCGACGGCGCGGTCCGTGCGATGGCGGCGTACGAGGGGACCGTCGGCAACGTCCTGACGGACTCGCCGACGGAGCTGTGGCGGCGGGCCGTCGCCCGCTGGTCGGACCCGTTCGTGGTGGAGACGCTGGCCCCGGTACGGACGATGCGGGAGTGGGCGGCGGCCACGCGGGCGATCGATCTGCGCTTCGGGACGGAGGCCGACCGGGAGCGGATAGGCCGCCGTCCCGCGTTCACGCCCTGACCGGAGCGCTCGTCGTGGCGAGGGCCGGCGGCAGGCGGCGGGCGGCCGGTGGTGGCGTACGGCCTGGCGGTACGGTGGAAGGGCGTACGCACCGGGCGGCACGCCTGCCCCTCCCCCACGCTCCGGCGACGAGCTGCGAGGCCACCCCATGAGCGAACCGACGACGGCACGCGAGGCGATCGCCCTCGTCACCGGCGACGACTTCACCGAACTGCCCTTCGCCGAGGGGCCCCTGACGGACGACGGGCCGATCGGCTGGCCCGGCTACTCGGCGGCGCACGCGCGTGCCGCCGCCCGCACCGGGGAGACCGAGTCGGTGATCTGCGGAACGGGCGTGGTCGGCGGGGTGCCGGTGGTGCTGATCTCGTTCGAGTTCGGCTTCCTCGGCGGTTCCATCGGAGAGCGGACGGGGGCGCGTGCCACCGCGGCCCACGCACTGGCCCGCGCACGGCGGCTGCCCGTGGTCGTCCTGCCGGCCACCGGCGGCAGCCGTATGCACGAGGGCATGCGGGCCCTGCTCCAACTCCAGTTCCTCGCACGGGAGTCGGAGCTGACCCGGGCTGCCGGGCTGCCGCAGATCGCCGTCCTGCGGAATCCGACGACGGGCGGCGGCTGGGCCACGCTCGGCGCCGGGTCCGATGTGGTCCTCGCGCTGCCCGGCGCCCAGGTCGGCTTCGCCGGCTCCCGCGTCCGCCCGCCGGACGCCGACCCCCTCGCGTACACCGCCGAGGCGCAGCTCGCCCACGGTCACATCGACGCGATCGTGTCTCCCGCCGAGCTGCGCGACACCCTGGGGCGCTGGCTCTCCCTGCTCACCCGCCCGGCCGAGGGCCCGGTCCCGCCGCCGCGGGCGCTCGGCGCCCCGGACACGCCGTCCGCGGCGACCGGCCGGGAGGCCGTGGCACGCGCCCGGCACCCGGAGCGGCCCCGGGCCGCCGCGTACCTCGACGCGTATGTGCCCGTACGGGAGGAGCTGTCCGGCGACCGTTGCGGAGGGGTCGATCCGGGGATGCGGTGCGGCTTCGGCCGACTCGCCGACGGCCGTACCGTCGCCTACGCCGCGCAGTGCGGTACGGCGACCCGCCCGGCCGGCTTCCGTACGGCCGCCCGACTCGTACGGCTCGCCGAGCGGCTGGGGATTCCGGTCCTCACCCTCATCGACACGCCGGGGGCGGCCAACGACCCGGCGGCGGAACACGCGGGCGCGGGCCCCGCGATCGCCGACCTGTTCGCCGCCGTCGCCTCCGCGCGCGTCCCCGTCACGTCCCTCCTCATCGGCGAGGGCGGCTCGGGCGGCGCGCTGGCCCTCGCCGCCCCGGGCAACCTCTGGGCCACGCCGGACGGTTACTTCTCCGTCATCGCCCCGGAGGCGGCCGCGTCCATCCTCAAACGATCCCCGGAGGAAGCCGCCACGACGGCCGACGACCTGCGCCTCCGCCCCCAGGACCTCGTCGACCTCGGAATCGCCCGAGGCGTGGTGGAGAGCCGCGGGGCCGGTGGCTCGGTGGCGTGACCCGGGACGTTCATGACGCTCCGGCGGGGGCGTCGGGGCGGGCGCCGTCCGGCACCGTACCTCTGGGTGAGGCTCCGTCAGATGCCGGGCCCGTACCCCGGGTCGGGTGCCTGCCGGGGGTGCCACACGGCCGCGATGCCCCAGAGGCCGAGCCCGGCGACGGCGACGCAGACGAGCAGCGCCGCCCACGGGCGCAGCCGGTGGGACGCCGCCGCCCAGGTCAAGGGCGGGACGAGGGCGCCCGCGAGGAGGATCAGCGGTACGTCGACGAGAATGACGCTCCAGTCCCGGGCGTGCGCCTCGAATCCGCCTTCGATGCTGAACGCGGCTCGGGGCAGCGCGAACAACCCGGCGACGACGATCCCGGCGACGGCCAGCAGACAGCCGACGGCGCTCTCCGCACGGTCGTCGCCGGAGCCGTCGGCGCCGTCCTCCTCCGGGTGTGACAGGTTCTCGCTCATGCCCGGGAGGGACGCCGGGCGGTCTTCTCCGGTTCCGTACGGACGCGGGCTCCGATGCGGCCCCGGCGTCGCGACGCGCGGCCGGGCGTGAGGACGCGGCGCGGATCGCACGGCTGGCCGAACGGGCGGCCGCGGGCGACCATGGAATGCGGGACCCTGCCGGAGGCCGACGAGGACGGGAGGCGCCCGTGGCGCACACCGGCACCACCACCGATGTCCTGATCGTGGGCGCGGGTCCCGTCGGTCTGAGCGCGGCCGGAGAGCTCCGCCGCCACGGGGTGCGCTGCCGGCTCGTGGACCGGTTGCCGGCCCGGCTGCCGTACGCGAAGGCGGTCGGGATCCAGCCGCGCACCCTGGAGCTGTGGGACCGGATGGGGCTTGTCCGTGCCGTCCTGGAGGCCGCCGTCCCGATGCGCGGCCAACTGACGTACGTCAACGGCCGGGAGGTGGCGCGGCTCGACCTGGAGCTGCCTTCCGAGGTGCCGTACGGGTTCGCCGCGCTGCCGCAGTACGAGACCGAGCGTCTCCTGGAGGAGTACGCCGCAGGGCTTGGCACGGTCATCGAACGCGGCACCGAGCTGCTCGGGTTCGACCAGGACGAGGACGGCGTGACCGCTCGTCTGCGCACCGCGTCGGGGGCCGCGGAGGAGTTGCGGGTCCGCTATCTCGTCGGCTGCGACGGCGCGCACAGTGTCGTGCGCAAGGCGCTGGGTCTGTCGTTCGAGGGCGGCGCGTTCCCGGAGGCGTACATGCTGGGCGATGTCGTGGTCGAGACCGACTGGGACGTGCCTCCCGGGTACGCGCTGCGCTCGGAGCACCGGGCCGACGACGGGTCGACCGATGACGTGCTGGTCTGCATCCCGCTGCCGGGAGCGGGCCGCTACCGGATGTCGATGAGGTCCCGCCCGAGGCCGCGCCCGTCCGGGACGGGGAGGCGCCGGACGGCGTCGAGCACGGTCTCGCGGGCGGGGACGGCCCGGATCTGTCCCGGCTCCAGGCCGTCGTCGACCGGCTGGCCCCGCGCCCCGCCCGGCTCTCGGGGCTTCGCTGGTCGTCGGTCTTCCGCGTCAGCCACCGCATCGCGGGCCGGTACGGCGTGGGGCGGGCGTTCGTCGCGGGCGACGCGGCGCACATCCATCCGCCCACCGGCGCGCAGGGCATGAACACCGGTGTCCAGGACGCCGTCAACCTGGGCTGGAAGCTGGCCCTCGTGGTGCGCGGCGAGGCCGGGCCCGCTCTGCTCGGCAGCTATGACGCCGAGCGCCGTCCCGTGGGCGAGGAGGTCGTGGGCCGCACCGTCCGGCATGCGACGCGGGGCTTCGAGAGCGATCCCGACGACCGGCGGACCCTGATCCTCCGGGAGGCCCAACTCCTCGTCGGCTACCGGGAGGGGCCGCTCTCCGGTGTCCCGTACGGCCCGCTCGACGCGCCGCAGCCCGGCGACCGGGCGCCGGACTGCACCGGGCTCACGACGCCGATCGCCGCCCAGCCGCTGCGCCTCCTCGACGTCCTGCGCGGACGCCCGGGGCACGTCGTCCTGCTGTACGGGGCCGATGCCGCCGCCCTGGCCGGGGCGGCGGCGGACGCGAGGCAGGCCTGGGACGATCCGCTCCCTTCCCTGACGGTCCTCGCGGTCCTGCCCCGGGGAGCCGAAGGGCCCGTGGCTCCGCCGTCCGTCGGCGTTCCCGTGTACCGGGACGCCGACGGGGAGTTCGACCGGCTGTACGTCCCCGACGGCGCCGCCGGCTTCGTCGTACGCCCTGACGGGCAGCTCGCCGCCCGGTTCCCGCTCGGCGGCACCACGGCGGCCCTGTCCGGCTACCTCAGGGCACTGTCCGCCCGCCCGGCGTGATCCCCTACGGGACCCAGTGGTTCCCCGAGGCCGTGATCATGACCTGGAGCTGGATGCTCGCGGAGAAGTAGCTGCTGGTGTCGATCGGGGTGGCCAGCATCTTGTTCCACAGGGCGTCGAGCCACGCCTGGCTGCCGGGGTCGGTCATCGCCGCCACCGCGAACGGGGCGAAGAAGGCGGCCTCGCTGCCCGAGGAGATCGGGGTGCCGTTGAGCTGGTAACCGATGGCGATCTTGTTCGGGTCGCCGCCGGTCTTCGTCTTGATCCAGCTGTTCAGCTTCCGCGCGGCCGCGAGGGACGTGGCGTCCCCGCTGGTCACGGCGTCGTCGGCGATGCGCCACGGGGTGCGGCAGGCGTTCCACCAGTACGCGCCGTCGTTGACGTCCTCGAGGACCTTGCCCGGGGCGGGCTTGGGCGTGGTGGCGGTGTCGACGACGAAGTCCGGGAGGAGCCCGGTGCCGGAGGCGTAGGTCGACTGGAGCCGGGAGATCTGGGTCTGGTGCGCGCCGCGCACGGCGTCCCAGGTCGTGTCGCCGGAGGCCGTACGGAAGGCGCGGAAGTGGTCGGCCATCCAGTCGGAGGTGCGGGAGATGTAGTAGTACTGGTCGCCCGAGCTGCTCCAGTCGCCGAGCTTCAGGAGCTTGGTCGTCGGGTTGAGCTCGTCCTTCTTGATCGCGGCGATGTGCTTGAGCGCGAGGTCCTTGTAGTTGTAGGTGCCGGTGCTGCCCCACTGCTTGTCGGCGAGGAGCAGTCCGTACGCCACGTCCATGTCGCCGTCGGTGGCGCCGTCACCGCCGTTGACGCTTCGGCAGGAGGCGTCCTGTTCGGCGGCGAGCAGGTTCGGGTTGATCGAGGACGGGTGGTCGATCTTCCACTTGACCAGGCCGTCGAAGATCTTCTTGGCGTCGGGGTCGGCGCCCGCCATGGTCGCGGTGACGACCATGCCGTAGCCCTGGGCCTCGGCGACGTACGGGTGGTCGGCGTCGGGCGAGATGACCTGGTACCAGCCGTTGCCGCAGTTCTGCCGGACGAAGGCGGCCTTCCACCTGTTGTAGTAGTCGACGACCTTCTGGTCGTTCGTGGCCTGGGAGCCGGAGGGCTTCAGGATGCCGGCGGCGTAGGGCTTGAGGTGGCTGCCGAAGGGGACGGCCGTCCCGCCGCCTCCGCCGCCGGTGGGCGCGCCGTACACCTCGAACTCCCAGAGGGAGTAGCCGTACGGCGTGCCGCGCCCGGTGCCGTACATCCGGACGTAGCGGCCGCTGCCAGAGACCGTCAGGTCGTCGGTGGCGCCGTCGCCCGCGGTGGTGGAGTAGACGTCGGTCCAGGTGGTTCCGTCGGCCGAGGTCTGTATCCGGTACGTCTTGCCGTACGCGACCTCCCAGTCGAGCTTGACGCGGGAGATCGTGTGGGTGGCCCCGAGGTCGATGCGGATCCACTGGGGATCGACCCCTTCGAGGCTCGCCCAGCGGGTGGCCGCGTTCCCGTCCACCGCGAGTCCGGGCCCGTAGGCCGAGGTCTCGACGGACGAGGACGTCACCGCCTTCCCGGTGGACACGAGGCCATCGGCCGCCTGAGCCTGTGGCATCACCGTCAGGGGCAACGCCAGCAGACCGGCGAGCCCGAGAAGCGAGACGCTTCGTCGACGCATGACAACTCCCTTTCCCTCCATGGCCAATGGTTAGGAAATATTCCTAACCATTGGCGGGGAGAGTAGAGAGAGCCACGCCGGCGCGCAAGACCTCGCGCCAGGCCGGGCGCGGCTCTTCCCGCCACGCGCGTCCGGTCACTCCTCCACGGCCGGCTCCTCGGCGGCCGCCTCGCGGGCCTTCCGCAGCGCCGTGTGGACCGACCAGACCACGGAGACCAGCGGCACCGCCACCACGGCGCCCACGATGCCGGCGGCGATCGAGCCGGCGATGACCGAGATCGCCACCACCAGCGGGTGGAGCCGCACGGCCCAGCTCATGACGAGCGGGTGCAGAAGGTGTCCCTCGATCTGGCCGATCACGACGATGAGGGCGATCACGACCGCCGCGACCAACGGCCCCTGCGACGCCAGCGCCACGACGGCGGCGATGGCGAGGGCGACCGGCGAGCCGATCAGCGGAACGAACGCGGCCAGGAATTCGAGCAGCGCGAGCGGCACCGCGAGGGGGACGCCGAGGAGCCACAGGGCGATGCCGACGAGCACCGCGTTCACGGCCGCGACCAGCACGATCCCGTGCGTGTAGCCGGTGAAGGTACGCCAGGCCGCGCGTCCGCCGACCGCCACCCGGTCACGGACCGAGCGGGGCAGCTGTTCCTGGAACCAGGCCCACTGCCGGTCCCCCGAGTGGACGAAGAACACCGCGGAGAACAGCGCGAGGGCCAGCGTCGTCAGGACGGCCACCACATGGCCCGCGCCGCTCAGCGCCTCGCTGACCAGGGTCGCCCGGTGGCTGGAGACGAACTCGCCGACCTTGGACTGGAGGTCGGACAGCGCCCCCGGCTCCATCCGGAACGGCGGCCGCTCCAGCCAGTCCTCGATCCGGCCGACCCCCTCGCGGAACTCGCGTACGAGGGTCGTCCGCTCGCCCGCCACCGCCTCGCCGACAAGGGTGAGCGCGCCGAGGACGAAGGCGATGCTCCCGAGCAGGGTGAGGGCGACGGCGGCCGGCCGGGGCAGCCCCCGGGCGACGACGTCGGCGACGGGCCGCAGCAGCGCGGTGATCACCAGGCCGAGGAACAGCGCCACGCCGATCTCGTGGAACCGCCCGAGCACCGCGAACAGGCTGTAGACGAGCACGCCGACGATGAGCAGCCGCCAGGCGTAGGCGGCGGCCGTACGAAGGAAGGGGGTCACCGTGGGAGATGTGCCTGGCCGCATGGCGATCGACCTACCACCGAGGCGGCTCCGGGCCACGCGGGGAGCCTGACATTCGCCCGACACGCGCGGGGGATTCGGCCGACCGGGGCCTGCGGGGGACGCGGCGCGGCGGGCGGAACGGCGGGCGCGGCCCGGCGGGCCATATGCCCCGGCCTTCTGGAAGCGCCTCACGCGAGGCTTCCCGCGCGCCTGGATCGCGCGGCCGGTCGGCTCCGGGGGGAGAACTCAGCTCCAGGCGGAGATCACGGTCACGGGGGTCTCGCTCGCCACCGCCACCACGGCGGACCGGTCTTCGTCCGTCCACACGAGCAGGCCGAGGCCGCCCTGAGCGGGGAGGCCCGCGCCGCCGGTGTCCAGGCCGCGGCCGTCCCGACCGGGGAGACCGGCACCGCCGGGGAGCAGGCCGTGGCCGTCCCCGCCCGCGAGCCCCGCCCCGCCGGCCTTCAGTTCGGCCTCCCTGCGCACCCACAGCCGGAGCAGCGCCGGGCCCGGGTCCGACTGGGCGGCGGCGTCGCGGAGGTCGGCTTCGGGCAGCAGGCGACGGAGGACCCGGAGGGGGCCCGGCCTGCGTGTCGAGGGCTCCACGTCGATGCCCACCGCGCCCGGGCCGACGGCCGCCGCCACCACGCCGTCGGCGTGGCTCAGGCTGACTCCCACCCCGGCGTGACCCGGCAGGTACGGGCGCCCGTGCCCGTGGCGTCCGCACCCGGGGCACAGCTGGGCCGGGCCCGCCTCGGCCCACGGCAGTCCGGTGAAGCGGGCCACGCACAGCCGGACGAGGAGCCGGGCCGCCACCACGTCGTCGCGGCGGCTCGGGAGCCGCGTCCCCGCGAGCCTGCGTCGTTCCCAGGGCGCGAGCAGACCCTCGTGCAGTTCCGGGCGGTCGAGGACCTCCCGGGTGCTCGCCACCACGGCCAGGCCCGTGCGGCCGTCGCCGTCCCGGTACGCCGCCGGGCCGGCGGTCACCCGGCGGCGCTCAGGAAGCGCTGCCGGACGCGGCCGAGCGTACGGAAGTCGTCGATGGTGACGTCCTGGAGGTCGATGCTGGTGCCGGAGAGGTCCTCCAGGAGGTCGATGAACTCCAGGAAGTCCATCGAGTCGATGAGCCGGGCCTCGATGAGGTCCTCGTCGGCGTCGATCGGGCCGTCGAGGCCGGGGTTCTTCTCGTGAAGCCACGCGGCGATGCGTTCCATGGGAGGGGTCGCTCCTTACGTCTCGTGCGGGATGTGTGAGGCCTGGGCGGCCGCGCCTCGACTCAGGCGCGGGCGTCGCGGAGCCGGGCCAGGGCCCGTTCGGGGGTGCCGTGGGTGAGGATCATGGCGTGGACCCAGCGCTCGACGCCGAAGGCGACGCAGGCGCTGTACGCCGGGCCTGCGGAGCCGGCGCGGATGTCGAGGCGCTCGCCGAAGAAGTTGCGGTGCCGGTTCACGGAGGCGATGGCCGTCCCGTCGGGGGCGCAGAACTCGTGCTTGACCGGGTCGAGGGCCATCAGCCGGGCGCGGGAGCCGCCCTTGTCGTAGAACGGGTCGTCGGCCACGGCCCGGTTCAGTTCCAGGCCGAGGCGTGCGGCCGTCTCCTGGACGAACCCGGCGCCCTTCTCCAGGTGTTCGACCGCGCCCTGCTTCGTACCGAGGTACAGGACCTCGCGCATGTGGAAGCCCCAGAGCCGGCGCAGGCCGTCGTAGTGCGTCTCGTTGCGGAAGCAGCGGCCGGTGGCGGAGAGGCGGAGACCGCTCTCGCCGACGTCCCGGCCCTCCAGGGAGAGCAGGAGCCCGTAGCAGGTGGCGGACGGCAACAGGTGGCCGGTCGGCCGCAGCGGCAGTTCTCCCGGTGTGTCACCGGCCGCGAGTCCGTCGAGGGCGTCCGGGCCGAACCGCCCTGCGGATACGCCGAGATGGGGGAAGTTGCGGAAGAAGTCGAGTCGCGCCAGGCCCTCCACGGACAGCAGCGGCGGGCCGACGACCTCGGGCGCGGAGAGCTGTGCGGCGAGCCCGGTGAGCAGGGCGTCCAGGCCGTGCAGCAGCGCGGTGCGGACCGGATCGAGTGTGATCAGGCCCGCGCCGGGGCTTCTCAGACCGCCGTCGGGCAGGGCCGTCGTGGTGCTGGGCGTGCTCATGGAACCGCTCCCTCTGGGCATGGGCGAACAGTCGAGACGTGGGGTCCTCGTCGACCACGACACGGCGGAGAAGCCTCCTGATGCTCCATCAGGGACCGGACTGCGCAGGGGGACCCTAGGACAGCCCGGCGCTAGTTGTCTAGACCAACGCCAGCCCATGGGCACGTCTCGGCCACGCGCGGTCCGGAACCCATGGGGAACGTAACTCCGCATATCGAGATGCCACTTGACAAGGACCCTGGTCTAAACCAATTCTTCTGAGCGGCGTGGCCGTCCGACCCCCGGCCACCGCATCCGTCCATCCGTGCCGTCCGCCACCGGCCCTCCGCCGAGGGCCGCCGCGTGCTGCCCACCGGCCCCCGCCTCTGGAGGGACCACATGACGACACCCGCTCCCCGCCGCCCCCGCCCCCGTCTCCACCGGGCGGCCACGGACCGGCCGTACTTCAGCGCGGACGGCGAGTCCTACCTCGCCCAGTCCACCCTGCGGGAGCTGACGAAGACGCGGCCGCTGCGGGTGCTGTCCGACGAGGACTTCGCCCACTGGCAGACGTACGGCTACGTCATCGTCCGCGAGGCGGTCCCGGCGGAGGCCGCGAAGCGTCTGCTCGACTTCGCCTGGGAGTTCCAGGGCCTCGACCCGGACAGGCCGGACAGCTGGTACGAGGACCGTCCGTTCCGTTCCGAGCTCGACCGGCAGCTGCACGTCTACGGCTTCGTGGAGGCGTACCACCACCAGCTGCTCTGGGACAACCGGCAGGCCCAGCGGGTCTACGACGCCTTCGTCGACGTCTGGGACGCCGAGGAGCTGTGGGTCACCCAGGACCGGCTCAACCTCAACCCGCCCAACATCAGGAACCGCGACCGCGCCCTGATCGAACCGACGGACCGGGGCTTCGACATCGAGCTGCACTGGGACATCGACACCACGCTCGGCGTCCCGCCGCAGCGGGTGCAGGGGATCATCGCGCTCAACGACACCCGGCCCGAGTCCGGCGGATTCCAGTGCTGCCCCGAGCTGTTCCGCCGGTTCGAGGAGTGGAAGGTCGGCGCCCCGGCCGACCGGGACCCCCTGCGCCCGGACGTGGACCGGACCGAGTTCCCCGTCGTACGGCCCGACCTGCGCCCCGGCGACCTGCTCATCTGGAACGGCCTGCTCGCCCACGGTGTCGCGCGCAACACCTCCCGGGACCAGGTGCGGGCCGTCCAGTACCTGTCGATGATGCCCGCCCTCGAGGAGCACGAGCGGCTGAGGCGGTCACGCGTCGACTCCTGGCGGCACCTGCGGACCCCGCGCTGGAACCGGACCCTGGTGGGCGACCCCGTTCTCCACGAGTCCGAGCGGTACCCCACCGCCACCCTGAACGAACTGGGCAGCCGCCTGCTCGGACTCACCTCGTGGAGCGAGGCCCGCGCCGAGGTCGGGGAGCCGGCGTGCGCCGTGTCTGCCTGACCCTTCCCACCGACCGGGCCTGCGCCGCGACGATCAGGGCCGTGGCCGAGGAAGCCGCGTACGGCGCCCGCCGTTTCGGAGTCGAGGTGCGCCTCCTCGTCCTGGACTCCTCGGACGCACCGGTGCTCGCCGAGCACCGGAAGACGGTGGCCGCGCTGCCCCCGGCGCCCGGGGTGATCGTGCACCACCTCGACGAGGACGAGCAGCGGATCCTCCTGCGGGAGGTGATCGCCCGGTCCGGCGTCGCGGAACCGGACCGGATCCTCGGCCTGCTGCTCCCGGACCGCGTCTCCTACGGGGCCTGCACCGACCGCGCCTTCCTCGTTGCCGAGGCGCTGGGCTGTACGTCGGTGCACCGCAGGGACTCGGACAGCCGCTACCAGTACCTGGACGGCGAACCGGTCTTCCCCCTCCACCACGAACTCACGGCCCTGGGGCGGCGGGCCGCCGACGTGGCCGGTCTGGTGTCCCGGAGCAGGCTCGACCCCGCCTGCGCTGACCGGCCGGTGGCCCTGGTCGGCGGCTCCTTCGTCGGCGAGATGTCCGTGGACGTCGCGGAGATCCGCCGGCTCGACCCCGCCGTCTACGCGGACGTCGTCGGTCTGTCGATCCCGGCCGGCTATCCGGAGATCTGGCGCGGGAACCTGATCGACGAGTCCTTCCGGGGCGCCGGGACCGCCGCGTTCACGGGCGACCGCACCACGCTGACGAGTGTCAGCCCGACGCGCGTGGACATGTGCAACATCGCCCTCGACCGGGAGGTCTACGGCCGGGTGCCGCTGCCGCCCGCCACCGACACCATCGGCAGCGACTACTTCCTCATCCACCTGGTCCACGACGCGCGTCTCCCCGGCGTCCTCCACAACCGACATATCGTCAATTTCCATACGGGCGAGCGACGTTCGGACGCCGGGTTCCTCGCCTACCAGCTGCGGTTCGCGAAGTTCCTCCTCGCCGCTCCCCACTTCGAGGCCGTGTACGCCGGCATGAAGGAAGCCGGTGACGCCCTGCTCGACCCCGAGGGCCACGTCCGCGCCTCCGCCGTCGCCGGCCTCGTGAGGGCGGGCGCGCGCGCGGACCGGGCGGAGAACGCCGAACGGCTCGACGTCCTCGACCGCTCGTACCGCGCACTCGGCGGCCGCTACGCCACGGCCGCGGACCTCCTCGCCGCCCGCCGCGAGCGACTCCTCGACGAGGCCCGGCGGGACATGGAGGAGTTCGCCCTCCTGACCGACGCCTGGGAGGCCCTGACCCGCGCGAGCCGTCCGCACGACCGCACCGAACCGCTTCACGAGTCCGTGAAAGGCATCGCATGAGCCGAGTGTCCTCGCCCCCGGGGAGCACGCACATCCTCACCGTCCCGTACGAAGGCGGCGAGGCGCGCCGGGGTCCCGTCACGATGGGGCAGGCCAACATGATCCGCTGCATGCTGCGGGACGAACCGGCCCACATCAACATCCACGACGTGTGGCCGGTTCCCGAAGCGACGACGACGGAGAGCGCGGTCGACGCCCTGCGCGCGCTGGCGGTACGGCACGAGGCGCTGCGCACGACGTTCCCGCACGGGCAGCCGACGGGCAGCGCGCCGAGTGAGCAAGTGGTGGCCGGGGACGGAGAGTTCACCGTGACCGTTCTCGACCACACGGCCCTTCCCGGTGCCGCCGCCGCGTACGCCGAGTCGGTGGCCCGCAGGGCCCGCGCCGAACGGTTCCACCTCGACCGGGACTTCCCCCTCCGTATCTCCCTCGTCGCCCTCGCCGGAGCGCCCGTGTTCGTGGCCCTCGCCGCGAGCCACGCCGTGACCGACGTCAGCGCGCTCGCCGTCCTCAAGGAGGAATGGCTGGCGCTGCTCGCCGGGGACGCGCTCCCTCCCGTCGCCTCCCTCACCCCGCTCGCCCTGGCAGCCGAGGAGGCGAGCCCGGCCGGACGCCGGAAGTCGGAGGCGTCGCTGCGGTACTGGGAGCGGATCATCCGCACCGGGCCCCAGGCGATGTTCGCGGAGCCGGGCGCCGAGGGCACCGAGGTGCGCGCCACGCAGCTCGTCCTCCGGTCGCGGCGGGGCGCGCGGGCGCTCGCGCGCGCGGCGGAACGCACCGGCGGTCTGCCGTCCACCGTGCTCCTGACCGCGTGGTGCGCGCTCATCGCCCACCGCACGGAACAGCCCGCGTGCGTCGCCGCCGTCCCCACCTCCAACCGCTACCACCCCCGGCTCGCGCGCTCGGTGAACACCCTGTCCCAGGACGCGCTGCTCTCCCTCGACGTGCGGGTCCCGACCTTCGACGCACTGCTCGGCAAGGCCTGGGGAGCGGCCCTCAACGCGTACCGGCACAGTCAGTTCGACGCGGTCGGCCTCTGGGAGATGATCGGGCGGGCCACCTTCGAGCGCGGCAGCCGCTTCGCGCGCGATGTCGTGTTCAACGACGTCAGCACGCTTCCCGCCACGGTCGCCACCCTCACGCCGGGAGGGGCCGGGGACGATGCGGGGAGGGCAGGGGCGGGGGCAGGACCTGAGCTGGAGCTCGTGGAGGGCCCGGAGCAGGTGCTGCCGACCCGTGTCCTGACCTTCGTCCACGCGATCGATCCGGTGCTCCACCTCGGGACGTGGTTCGATCCCGCGCTCTTCGCACGGGAGGAGGCGGAGGGCTTCCTCGGGGGTCTCGTACGGCTCCTCGAGGCGGCCGCCACACGGGACGTACCGCTCGACTCGCTCACCGAGGTGACGGGGGTACGGCCGGTCGAGCGCGGTCCGGGGTGGTGCCGGGTGGACGGGTCGTGGACGTCGCCGGCCCTGGTGGCGAAGGCACTCGGCGAGGCCCTGGGCGGCCTTCCCGTACACGTGACCACGGACGAGCCGGGCCTTCCCGGACACGCGTCCACCGACGGGCCGCCGGAGGGGACGCCCGACGGGCCCGCCCTGACCGCGTACATCGCGGCTGGCGACGCCCCCCTCACTCCGGCGCGGGCCCACACCGCGCTGATGGACGCCCTCCCGGGCCGTCCCGGGGTCCTGGCTCCCCGCAGGTACGTGATCGTCCAGGACCCGCCGGCGGAAGCGGGGCGGACCGGCGCATGGCTCCGGCAGCAGATTCTCAGGGAAGGGACCGGTCGCGACCGGCGGGTGTGACATGACGATGGATGAGGTGACCGCGCGGCGGGAGCAGAGCTCTCCTCCCAGCCCGTGGCGGTCGAGTCGTTTCCGGCTCTTCTTCACCGCCAGGAGCACCTCGCTCCTGGCCGACGGCATGCTGATGGTGTCGCTCACCACCGCCGTCCTGGGCGCGGGCTACGGGGCCGGCGGCGTGGGGTACGCCCTGGCCGCGTGGATGGCGCCGATCGTGCTGCTCGTCCTGTTCGGCGGCGTCCTCGCCGACCGTTTCACCCCGCAGGTGATGATGGTCGGCGCCGATGTGGTGCGCATGGTGGCGATGCTCGCCCTTGCGGTGCTGCTGATCGCCGCGGACATCCGGCTGTGGCAGATCATGGCACTGCTCGCGCTCAGCGGCGCCGCGACCGCCATGTTCCAGCCCGGCCTGGCGAGCCTGGTCCCCCAGGTCGCCGAGGACGTCCAGCGGGCCAACGCCCTCCTGCGCGTCTCCGAGGCGATCTGCACCCTGCTCGGGCCCGGTCTCGCCGGGCTCCTCGTGGCGTACTGGGATGTGGCGGGGTCCTTCGTGGTCATCGCGGCGGCGTACGCGCTCAGCGCACTGGGCCTCGCGCCGCTGCGGAAGCTCGGCACCGCGCGGGACGAGAGCGACGAACCGATGTGGCACCGGCTGACCACCGGCTGGCACGAGTTCCGGTCCCGCGCCTGGCTGTGGGGGGTCATCGCCGTCTGGGCGGTGTACGGCCTGTTCGTCTTCGGACCGGCCCTCCCGCTCGGCGCGGCGCTGCTCACCGAACAGCACGGGGCCGGCGGATACGGCTGGATCGCCTCTGCCGACGGGGCCGGCACGATCATCGGCGGCCTGCTCGGCATGCGGGTCCGGCCGCGACGGCCGCTCGTGGCGGGGGCGTGCGCGATGTTCTTCTTCGCCCTGAACCCCCTGGCGCCCGCCCTGGGCTGGTCGTTCACCGTCACCGCGGTCACCGGGGTCCTGGCGGGCTGCGGGTTCGCCTTCTGGGGGGTGATGTGGGCGACGAGCGTGCAGACCCACATCCCGCTGGCCGTCCTGAGCCGCGTCTCGGCCTATGACGTCGCCGGTTCCATCATGGTCATCCCGGTGGGCCGGGCCCTGGCAGGACCGGCGGCCGACTCGTTCGGGGCCGACCGGGTGCTGCTGTTCTCCTCGGCCATGGGTGTCGTGTGCATCGGCGTCATGCTCGCCGTCCCCGCCGTCCGCGCCCTCGGACGGGCGCCGGCGAAGCCGCCGGTGACGGAGGGAAGCGGCGCTGCCGCGGGCTGAGCGGTACGAGGGGAGGGCGCCGCCGGCGACCTCCCCTCGGGGGTCTCCTCGGCGGCCGTCTTCACGCCGCTGCGGTCAGGGCCGCGAGGGCGTCCACCACCTCCGTACACCGTCCGTTACGGCGGTAGACGGCCCGCTGCCAGCTCGCTCCGGCTCCGTAGGTGCGGATGCGGTGCCACTGGCGCAGGACGCGCTCGGTGTCACCGGCGAGGTCGAGCCCGGGGCGCGCCCGCTCGACGAGCCGGTCGACGAGTTCGACGGCGGGCCGCTCCCGGGCGGTGCACGGGTCGATTCCGTATCCCGAGAGTCCGTGCCGGGCGGCGAGGTCGTGGGCGAGGAGAAGCCGCCGGGCGGGGACGTGCGGCGCGGGCCTGCCCTCGTGTTCGTCGGTCAGGAAGGTCGTGGCGAGGCCGCGGACGAGGGCCGCGAGCATGACCACCGTGTCCACGTCGGCGTTGGCGTCGGCGACCCGGATCTCCAGGGTGGGCACGTGCTCGGACGGCCGGGCGTGCCAGTACACCATCCGCCGGTCCATCAGGGTCCCGGTCCGGACCAGCTCGGCCACGTGGGCCAGATACCGGGCCTCGTCGAGGTCGGGGGCGGGCCCCACGGTGGGCCACTTCGCGTACTCGACCGAGCGCCAGCTGTCGAAGCCCGTGTCGCAGCGCCGCGCGAAGGGCGAGTTCGCCGTGACCGCCTGCAGGACGGGCAGCCAGGGCGCCATCCGGCGGGAGAGGGCGAGCGCGAGCTCGCGGTCGAGGGTCCCGACGTGGACGTGGCAGCCGCAGACGAGGCCGTCGACCGTGCTGAAGCGGGAGGCGAAGCGGTACGCCATGCGTTGGTAACGGTCGGTGTCCGTGATGGTCAGGGGCCGCTCGGGCGGCACGACGGGGGTTCCGGTGGCGACCGGCAGGCAGCCCTCGGCGTCGGCGGCCGCGCCGATCGCCGCGCGCAGCCGGACCAGTTCGTCGCGGAGGTCGGAGGAGGAGGCGGTGGGGCGGGAGATCGTTTCGATCTGGGCGTTGAAGAACTCGTGCTGCACCTGGTCGCCGAGGCCCTGGGCGGCCGAAGCGATCACCTTGGGGGCGCGGTCGACGGGGGCGCGGCTGCCGCGGTCGACGAGGACGAACTCCTCTTCGACCCCCATGGTCAGGAGCCTCATGGTCCTCTCCTCTCGTCCGGGCCCTGCGGCCCGCGACTACCCCGGTCAGCGCATTCCACCCCCTCCCGGCAGGCCGGGCATGTTTGGGAACCGCCGGGGCAGTGGCACGCCGAAGAGGTGCGGAGGGGGACAGGAGACGACGGCGTGAAGGAGCGTGGTCATGGTCATGATCCGGGCGTCCGACGCGGTCTCGTTCCTCGAAGGGCTCGCGGCGCTCCACACCCTCCGGCGTGACGGGAGGCCGTCCGATGGAGGGATCGGGGACGTCACCGGGGCACGCGTCGGCGCGAGACGGGCCATCGCCGCCGCCCGCGCGTACGGCGGCCGGGTGGCCCTGCCGCCCTCCGGGGTCGGTCCCGGCGCCGCCGGGTCGGCGTCGCGACCCGCGTACCCCCGGGTCTCCTCCGGCAGGCGGAACCTCGACGCCCGGGGGGCCTCCCGTCACGCGGCCGCCGCACCCTCCCCGTACACCGCTCCGAGCCGCCACCCGGCCGCGTCCGGAGCGGCCGCCGGTACGTCGGCACTCGTGGCGCACGCGCTTCTCAACCGGTCGGGCCCGGCACACGGCCCCGTACCGAAAGGCGGTGACCTGTCGTGACGGAACCGGACTTCGAACTTCTGGACATCTCCCTGTACACGGAGGAGCCGGATCGCCGCGTGGTGTCCCTGCGTGCCACGGACGCGCCGGAGACGCCGGAGATCCCTGAGGGGGCAGTGCTCAGCGTCGGCCTCACCTTCCGCCTCGGCCGCGAGATCGAGGGCGTGGCCTTCGAGGACAGCCGTGTCCGCGAGGGGACGGTACTCACGACCGTACGCACGGTCCTCGGCGGCTTCCGGGCCGGAGGCCCCTACGAGGTCAGGCTGCCGCAGGAACGGCTGCCGGTGGGACGGGCTCACCGCGGGGTCTACGAACTGACGGGCCGCTTCACCGACGGCGACGGACGTGAACTCGCCGTGGTGCACCGGCGGATCCGCGTGGTGTGCCAGCCGGCCGCGCACAAGCGCTGGGCCGGCACCGCGATGGCACCGGGGCCCGGGCAGCCTCTCTCCGGGACGCCCGGCGAGACCCTCACCTCATGACGGCATGTCACTTTCCTTTCCTCCAGGGCCGTTCGGCGTACTCACGGAAAGATTCGCTCATGGGCTGACCGAGAAGCGACGGTAAGGGCCGGAGGGAAAGGAGGCAACCGTCTCCGTCGAATTCGCTTGGTTCAGTTCGGGTTTACCTTTTCCGGGCCGTTCGTATCGTCTCCACGGCCGTATGCCGATGACGGGACTATTGACAGGGGCGGAACGGGAAGGGCCTCATAGTGACGTCCTCGGGTCCCTGTTCTCTCCGGCTCGCGGGATTCCCCGCCGCACCACGGCGGGGCGTTTCGGCGCCCCGACGCGCGGACCACTGGCCGGCCCTCGGCAGACGCCCCGCGCCCGAACGACCGATGACAACGTTGCCAAGAACCGCCACCTACCACCCGGCCCCCAGCCGGTTCCCCCATGAAACGTCCCTTGAGGAGACGCATGAACACACCACGAAGGACCTGGCTGACGGCCGCCGGAACGGCGATCGCCGGAGTGGCCGGCCTGCTGCTGCCCGTCTTCGGCCCCGCGGCGGAGGCCGAGGCGGCCGCCACGGGCCTCCACGTCTCCGGCGGACGCCTGCACGAGGCGAACGGCAACGAGTTCGTGATGCGCGGCGTCAACCACGCGTACACCTGGTACCCGGAGCGGACCGCGGCGATCGCCGACATCGCGGCCACGGGCGCCAACACCGTCCGCGTCGTCCTCAGCAGCGGCGACCGCTGGACGAGGACCAGCGCCTCCCAGGTGTCGGCACTGGTCTCCGAGTGCAAGGCGAACGAGGTCATCTGCGTCCTCGAAGTGCACGACACCACCGGCTACGGCGAGGACGGCGCCGCCGCCTCGCTCGACAGGGCCGCCGACTACTGGATCGACGTCCGGAGCGCGCTGGAGGGACAGGAGGACTACGTCGTCGTCAACATCGGCAACGAGCCGTTCGGCAACAACGGCTACACGGCGTGGACGGACGCCACGAAGAACGCCATCGGCAGGCTCCGGGCGGCGGGAATCGGCCACGCGCTGATGGTGGACGCCCCCAACTGGGGCCAGGACTGGTCGCACACCATGCGGAACAACGCCGCCTCCGTCTTCGCGGCCGACCCCCACCGCAACACCGTCTTCTCCATCCACATGTACGGCGTGTACGACACGGCCGCCGAGGTCCAGGGCTACCTCGCCCACTTCGTGGACAACGGCCTCCCGATCGTCGTCGGCGAGTTCGGCGACCGGCACAGCGACGGTGACCCCGACGAGAACGCGATCATGGCGACCGCCGAGGCGCTCGACGTGGGCTATCTCGGCTGGTCGTGGAGCGGCAACGGCAGCGGCGTCGAGTACCTGGACATGGTCAACGGCTTCGACGCCGGCTCCCTCACCACCTGGGGCAACCGCTTCCTCAACGGCCCGAACGGCGTCGCCGCCACATCGAGGAGGGCCACCGTCTACGGCGACGGAGGCGGCGACAACGGCGGCGGGGGCGGCACCGCTCCCAACGGATACCCGTACTGCGTCGCCGGCAGCGCCTCCGACCCCGACGGTGACGGCTGGGGCTGGGAGCACAGCCGCTCCTGCGTCGTCCGCGGCAGCGCGGCCGACACCGGCTCCGGCGGCGGCACCGCTCCCAACGGATACCCGTACTGCGTCGCCGGCAGCGCCTCCGACCCCGACGGTGACGGCTGGGGCTGGGAGCACAGCCGCTCCTGCGTCGTCCGCGGCAGCGCGGCCGATCGCTGACCCGCTGCTCCGCTCCCCCGCCTCCCCCTGAGGCGCGCACCACACGGCGTCCGACCGGCCCACGCGGCACGCCGCCGCACCCCGCCACGCGACCAGGCGCCCTTCCGTCCGCACCGGGCGGGAGGGCGCTCCCGGCGTCCCGGGCACGACGAAGCCCGCCCCCTCTGACGGGCGCTCACGGGCGGTAGGGTCGACACACCGGCATCGACTCGACCCAGCAGAAGACAGAGGTGGCGCGTGAAGCGGCCGACCATGGCGGACATCGCACGCCGCGCCGGCGTGTCCAAGGTGGCGGTCTCGTACGCGCTCAACGACCAGCCGGGTGTCTCCGAGACGACGCGCGCGTCCATCAAGAGCATCGCGGAGGAGCTGGGGTGGCGCCCCAACAGCGCGGCCCGCGCTCTCAACGGAGGCCGGGCCCAGGCGGTGGGTCTCATCGTGCGGCGCCCCGCGCGGACGCTCGGGGTGGAACCGTTCTTCATGGAGTTCATCAGCGGGGTGGAGAGCGTCCTCTCGGAACGTTCGTACGCGCTGATGCTGCAGATGGTCGCCACCCAGGACAGCGAGATCGAGGTGTGCCGGCGCTGGTGGGGCGAGCGCAGGGTGGACGGTATCTTCCTGATCGACCTCCAGGCGGACGACATCCGCCCGGCCGAGATCGAGGCGCTCGGACTCCCCGCCGTGGCCGTGGGGCCGCCCGAGGTGTCGGGTGCCCTGCCCGCGATCTGGTCCGACGACGGTGAGAGCGTCCACGAGATCGTGCGCTACCTCGCCGCGCTCGGCCACCGGCACATCGCGCGCGTGGCCGGTCCCCCCGAGCTGGCGCACACCCGGGTCCGCGACGCCGCACTGCGCGAGGCCTGCCGGGAGGCCGGCATCCCCGAGGCCGCGGTGGTGCACACCGACTACACGGGGGACGAGGGCGCCCGGGCGACCCGCGCGCTGCTGATCGCACCGAACCGGCCGACTGCCATCGTCTTCGACAACGACATCATGGCCGTGGCCGCGCTGTCCGTGGCACAGGAACTGAACGTGCCCATCCCCGCCGACCTGTCGATCGTGGCGTGGGACGAGTCCCCGCTGACACAGGTGGTCCGCCCCATGCTGTCGGCCGTCACCCGGGACATCGCCGCCTACGGCGCGCGGTCGGCGGGCGCGCTCCTCGCCCTCATCGAGGGCGAGGAGGTCGCCGACATCCGCGAGGGGTACGCCCGCTTCGTGCCCCGGGGCAGCACCTGTCCGCCCCCGGGCGGACGACCCGCCTGAGTCCGGGGCGGCTGTCCCGGGCGGCGGCGGGACGGCGGGGGTGGCCGCCCGCCCGCTACTTGGTGGCTCCCTGGGCGAAGCCGTTGTAGATCCACCGCTGGAGCAGCAGGAAGACGATCAGCGTCGGCAGGATGACGAGGATCGCGCCGGCCGAGATGGCTTCCCAGTGCGCGCCGAAGGGCCCCTTGAAGCGGAACAGGGCGGTGGAGATCGTGCCGAGGTCCTCGGAGTGCATGTAGAGGAAGGGGATGTAGAAGTCGTTGTACGTGGTGATCCCCTTGATGATGACGACGGTGGCGACGGCGGGCTTGAGCAGCGGGAAGATGATCTTCCGGTAGATCGCGAAGGCGTTGGCGCCGTCGAGCCGGGCCGCTTCGTCCAGGGAGACGGGGATGCCCCGGATGAACTGCAGGAAGATGTAGACGGACACGATGTCCGTGCCCATGTAGAGCAGGATCGGCGCCCACCGGGTGTCCACCAGGCCGAAACCGCTGATGACCTGGAAGGTCGCGACCTGTGTGGTGACGCCCGGGACGAGGGTGGCGACGAGGAAGAGCGCCATGACGAGTTTCTTCGCCCGGAACTCGAAGCGGTCGACCGCGTAGGCCGTCATCGAACCGATGAGCACGGTCCCGCCGATGGAGAAGAACAGGATGAAGGCCGTGTTGCCGAAGGCCGCCGCCATGTCGCCGTCGGTGAACGCCGTGACGTAGTTGTCGAAGTTCAGCCAGTTCCCCGGCAGGGACAGCGCTCCCCCGTCGCCGACCTCCTGGGAGGTCTTGAGGGAGGTCAGGAAGACGACGGCGAGCGGGAGCAGGACCACCGCGGTGGCGAGGAGCAGCGACAGATACGTCAGCGCGGTCGCGACGGGGAGGCGCCGGCGGGCGGTCGGGGGCGAGACCGGGGCCGTTCGCGTCGCCGGGGCGGGGGCCGCGGTCAGGTCGGGGGTCATACGAGGTCCACCTTGTCGTCGGGCACGAGCCGGCGCTGGATCCAGGTGACCAGCAGGATGATCGCGAGCAGCACCACGGCGGCGGCCGAGGCCAGGCCGGTCTTGTTGAACTGGAAGGCGAGCTTGACCGTCTGGATGACGAAGGTCTGGGTGCCGGTCGCGCCGCCGGTCATGATGTAGGGGATCTCGAACACGGAGAGCGAGCCGGAGATCGCCAGGATGACGCTGAGGCTGATGACGGGCTTGATGCTGGGCGCGATGATGTGGCGGAACTGCTTCCACCTGCCCGCGCCGTCCAGTTCGGCGGCCTCGTACAGCTCGCCGGGGATGGACTGGATGGCGCCGAGGAAGAGGACGAAGTTCAGTCCGGTGAAGCGCCAGACGGACACGCCCGCAAGAGAGGCGTTGGCGGACGTCGGGTCGCCGAGCCAGGGATGGTCGTTGGTCACGCCGAGCCAGGACAGGACCGAGTCGAGAGTCCCGCCGTCCTGGAAGAAGTAGAGGAAGACGAATCCGATGGCGACGCCGTTGATGAGATAGGGAAAGAAGAGGATTCCCTTGAAGAAGTTGCGGAATCTGAGGTCGAAGCTGAGAACCGCGGCGAAATAGAGCGCGACGGCGATCTGTACGGCGGACGCGGCGAGGTAGTAGCCGCTGACGAAGAACACCCGGAAGAGTTCGGGGCGGGTGAAGATCTGCACGTAGTTGTCGAGCCCGACGATTTCCCGGTCCGGGCTGACCCCGTCCCAGTCGGTGAAGCTGTACGAGATCATGCTCGCCACGGGGACGTAGGTGAACGTGATCAACAGCGCCAGGGGCGCGGCCAGGAAGAGCCAGGGCGTGATCCGGCGGAGTGGTGCGTGTCGCCAGGACCGGGGCGGTCCGCCTCCTGGGGCGTGGCGCCGGCCCTTCGGCCGGAGTCCCCTGCGTGGCGGGTCCGATGAGGGCCGCGGCGTCGTGGCGGCGCCCCGGGGAGCGGTGTCGGTTGTCTCGGTCATGTCGGCCTTTCGTATCCACGACTGCGGGAGTCCGGGGGCGCGGCTCGTATCGACGGTCACGGGCTCCCGGCGCCCGGGCCCGGCTGGTATTCGACGGTCATGGGGCTCAAGGACCCGGACCCGGCTCGTATCCGCACGGAGCCCTGGGGCCCGGACCCGGCTCGTATCCACGGGCACGGAGCCGTGGGACCCGGCCGGTATGGACGGTCACGGAGCCCCGGAGCCGGAGCCGGAGCCGGACCCGGCTCGTCCGCCTCTACAGGCAGCCGGTGGCGGGCGCGGCTCGCGTCCGCTCCTGTGGGGGTCCGGGGGCCCCGGCCGGTGGCGTCCGGCCGGAGCCCGTTCCGCCGGGGCGGGTCAGGAGCCCGCGGTCTTCGCCGCCTCGTCCCACCTCTTGTTCAGGCCGTCGAAGAAGTCTTCAAGGCTGCCCTTCTCGGCGCCCCGTGCCGTGTCGATCAGCTTCTGGCGGTAGTCGGGCTTGTTCAGACCGATCTCGGCCGCGTCGTCGATGTCGTTGACCGCCGCCGTCTTCGTCTCAGAACGGTCGAAGAATATGACATCGTTGTCAACGAAGTCGCCGAGGGTCTCGGGCATGGGAGCGGACTTGACCGCGGACACGACGCCCTCCTTCGCGGAGAAGCCGGACTTCTCCGTGAACCAGTCGATCCAGGCCCGCGCCGCGGGCTTGTTCTCCGAGTAGGCGCTGACCGCCTGCTGGTAGTCGGAGACCAGGGCCGAACAGAACTTCCCGTCCTTCTGGACGGGGAACGGCATGAAGCCGATGTCGCCAGGAGAGACACCCGCCTCCTGCGCCGCGCCGCGCATCTGCGTGATCGACCAGGAGCCGAGCATCATCGTGGCGATCTTGCCCTCGGCGAGCAGGCCCTTGGAAGCCTCCCAGTTGGTGGTGGTGGGGTCCTTCTCCGCGAGGCCCTGCTTCACGATGTCGTGGAGCAGGGAGTCGATGACATGGAGCTCACCCCCGGCCTTCCAGGGGGAGACAGGACCGGCGAGCGCGTTGCCCGCCTGCGCGTCGCATCCCACGGAGCCATTGTTGGCGGTCCACTGGACCAGCGGCCAGCCGTCCTTGAAGTTGGTGTAGTAGGGGGTCGCCCCCGTCTTCTCCTTGACGTCCCTGAGGCCGGCGAGGAACTCCTGCGGGGACTTCGGCCACGCGGTGATCCCGGCCTTCCGCCACAGCGCCTTGTTGTAGACGAAGCCGTTCGCCGTACCGAACTGGGCGATGCCGTAGACCTTGCCGCCGACCTCGGTCTTGTCGCTGAAGCGGTACTTCGACGACAGTTCGGCGGTCGTCCCCAGAGGGGCGAAGAACTTCGGGTAGTCGTTCTTGGCCACCGCTCCCGGGATGAGGAGGACGTCGCCGTACGACTTGGCGTTCATCCGGATCTTCACCTCGCCCTCGTAGTCGGTGATCCCGTCGAAGGACACCTTGACCTTGGGGTAGACCTTGTTGAACTCGGCGGCGTAGGCCTTCATGACCCCCTTCTGCACGAGGTCGGTGCGCTGCGTCAGCACCTTGATCTCACCCGACACCTCGTTCGGGTCGGAGGGCGCCGCGGCCGTCTCACCGTCGGCGCCGCCTCCCCCGCCACATCCGGCCACGGTCAGCATCGCGGCGGTCAGAAGCGCGCCCATGAGCGCCCTCGACTTCTTCCCCATTGCCCAACTCCTTCAGGGTTACGGCTCAGGTCTTTCGGTGGGATGTCGGCACTATGACAGTCCGACGTGAACCGGTAAAGTGCTGATTTCCCGCGCGATACCCAATCGTTACCGAGAACCCCCGAAAGTCACGGATGGATGGCTCAACACCTCCAGTCCACCACCGTGAGTGAGGTAAACCTTTACTTCACCGGTTCATGGACAGCGCGTGACGGTGCGGCTAGTTTGTCGCCTCGTACACGTACCCGCCCCCTGCCAGGCGAATGGAGCCGCACACCATGAAGGACGTCACCCAGCTCACCGAGGGCTGGAACCTGCGTCACGAGGACGCACTGCTTCCGGCCACCGTCCCCGGCTGCGTCCACACCGATCTGCTGGCCGCCGGGGTCATATCCGATCCGTTCATCGGCCGGAACGAGACCGAGAGCGCGTGGGTGGGCCGGCGGGCGTGGTCCTACGTCACGGAGCTCGCCCACGACAGCGCGCACGAACGCACCGATCTGGTCTTCGACGGCTTGGACACCGCGGCGGAGATCAACCTCGCCGGTGCGGCCCTCGGCTCCACACGCAACATGCACCGCGGGTACCGCTTCGACGTCACGGGGCGCACCGGCGCCCTTGAGGTGCGCTTCACCTCGGCGTACGAGGAGGCGGACCGGGTCCGCGCCCTGACAGGGGAACGGCCGAACGTCTATCCCGAACCCTTCCAGTACATCCGCAAGATGGCCTGCTCGTTCGGCTGGGACTGGGGCCCCACCGTCGTGACGGCGGGCATGTGGCGCCCGGTCCGCCTCGAGCACTGGTCCACCGCCCGTCTCGCCGAGGTCCGCCCGCTGGTCACGGTCGACGGCGCCACCGGCCGGGTCGAGCTCCACATCCGGGTCGAGCGGACCGGCAGCGGCGCCGGCCGCCCCCTCACCCTCCGCGCGACGGTGGAGCACGCCACGACCGGGGCCACGACGGGGGCCGTGACGGGAGGCGAGGTCTCCTTCGAGGACGACGAGGCCGTGCTCCGCCTCGACGTGCCCGAGCCGGAGCTGTGGTGGCCGCGCGGCCACGGCGAACAGCCGCTGTACGCCCTGGAGGTGACCCTTCTCGACGGGGACGGGAGTCCGCTCGACCTCTGGCAGCGTCGCATCGGCTTCCGCACCGTCGAACTCGACCGCTCCACGGACGAGTACGGCACCGGTTTCACCTTCGTCGTGAACGGCGTGCGGACCTTCGCTCGGGGTGTCAACTGGATCCCGGACGACGTCCTGCCCTCCCGCGTCACGCCCGAGCGGTACCGCACCCGCCTGACCCAGGCGGCCGGAGCCAACATCGACCTGGTCCGCGTCTGGGGCGGCGGCATCTACGAGGACGACGCCTTCTACGACGTCTGCGACGAGCTGGGCCTCATGGTCTGGCAGGACTTCCTCTTCGCCTGCGCCGCCTACCCCGAGGAACAGCCGCTGCGCGGCGAGGTCGAGGCGGAGGCTCGTGACAACGTTGTCCGCCTGATGCCGCATGCCGCCCTCGTCCTCTGGAACGGCAACAACGAGAACCTCTGGGGGTTCCGCGACTGGGAATGGGAGGAGCCGCTCGCCGGCGACTCCTGGGGCGAGGGCTATTACCTCGGCGTACTGCCCCGGATCGTCGCGGAACTGGACCCGACCCGCCCGTACACCGCGGGCAGCCCATGGTCGGGCTCCTGGGACCACCACCCCAACGACCCCCGCCACGGCACCCACCACTCGTGGGAGGTGTGGAACCGGCAGGACTACGCCGAGTACCGCGCGGACGTGCCCCGGTTCTGCGCGGAGTTCGGCTGGCAGGCTCCCCCGGCCCTCGCGACGCTGCGCCGCGCGCTGCCCGGCGAGGAACTGGCCGCCGACTCCCCCGGCATGTTGCACCACCAGAAGGCCGAGGACGGCAACGGCAAGCTGAACCGGGGCATCGAGCGCCACTTCACCCTGCCGTCGAAGGACTTCGACCGCTGGCACTATCTGGCCCAGGTCGTCCAGGCGCGTGCCGTCGCCGCCGGCATCGAACACTGGCGGGCGAACTGGCCGGTGTGCGCGGGCACGGTCGTCTGGCAGCTCAACGACTGCTGGCCGGTCAGCTCCTGGGCCGCCGTCGACGGCGACGGGCGCCTCAAGCCGCTCTACCACGAGCTGCGCCGGGTGTACGCGGACCGGCTGCTCAGCCTCGTGCCCGGCGACGAAGGGCCCGTCCTCGCCCTCGACAACCAGTCGGGCTCCTCCTGGCGTACTACGGTCACGCTCCGCCGGTTCCGCGCGGACGGCACCGTGCTGCGGGAGGACGCGTTCGCGCTGGAGGCCGACGCGCGGAGCGTCGTACGGCTGGTGCTCCCGGCCGCGCTGCTGCCCGCGCCGGGCTCCCCGGACGAGTTCCTCGTCGCCGACGCCGGCCGGCTGCGCGCGGTGCACTTCCCGGTCGTGGACAAGGAGTTCGCGTATCCGGCCGCACGGTACGACGTACGGGTCGAGCCCGGGGAAGGTGACGGCGCCGTGGACGTGGTCGTCACCGCGCGGACCCTGGTGCGGGACCTCCTCCTCCAGCCGGACCGGCTCGGCCCGGCGGCGAGCGCGGACCAGGGCCTGCTGACCCTGCTCCCCGGTGAGGAGGCGCGCATCGCCGTCACGGGCTGGACGGCCGCCGACGTGGCCGGGGACGCGGACGGGCGCGAGGACGACGCACGGGTGGACGACGCGGGCGCGGACACCGCACGCGTGGACGCCGCACGCATGGACGCCGCACTTGTGGACGCCGTACGCGAGGCCCTGTTCAGCGTGGGACCGGCGTGAACGTCCCCGGCCCCCGCGTCACCATCAACGACGTCGCCGCGCGGGCGGGCGTGTCGAAGGGCGCCGTCTCCATGGCGTTCAACAACCGTCCGGGAGTGTCCACCGCGACCCGGGAACGGATCTTCGAGGCGGCCCGGCAGCTGGGCTGGACCCCGCACCAGACCGCCCGCAGCCTCTCCAACCGGCGTGTCGGCATCGTGGGCCTGGCGATCTGCCGGCCCGCACGCCTCCTCGGCCTCGAACCCTTCTACATGGAGTTCATCTCGGGCATAGAGGACGTCCTGGCCGGCCGCTCCTGCTCCCTGCTGCTCCGACTTGTGCGGGACCTCGACGAGGAGATCAGCCTGTACGGGGAGTGGTGGCGGAGCCGGACGATCGGCGGGGCGATCCTGGTGGACTTCCACCGCGAGGACCCTCGGATCGGGCCCCTGCGGGCGCTCGGACTGCCCGCGGTCGCCGTGGGACACCCGTCGCTGACGGGCGGGTTCCCCTCGGTCTGGACGGACGACGCCACGGCGGCCTCGGACGCGGTGCGGTACCTGGCCGCGCTCGGTCATCGGCGCATCGCCCGTGTGGGCGGCCCCGCCGGTCTCGGCCACAGCGGGATCCGCGCGGCGGCGTTCGAGGCCACCATGGGCGAACTCGGCCTTGACGGCCGTCGTCAGGTGTCGACGGGCTTCGTCGGGGAGGAGGGCGCCCGCGCGACCCGGAGCCTTCTCCTCGGCCCGGACCGTCCGACGGCGATCGTGTACGACAACGACATCATGGCCGTGGCTGGGGCGGCCGTGGCGGCCGAGATGGGCCTCACGGTGCCGGACGACGTGTCGTTGCTGGCCTGGGACGACTCGCAGCTGTGCCGGCTCACCCATCCTCCGCTGTCGGCGATGAGCCACGATGTGCACCACTTCGGCGAGGAGGTCGCGCGGGCGCTGTTCGGGGTGATCGAAGGCACCCACAAGGGAGCGCTCCAGGTTCCGACGCCCTCCCTGACACCACGGGGCTCCACGGGTCCGCCACGAACGGCGTGACAGAGCCTGGAGCGGCGTGACCGAGCCGGGAGCGGACGCGAGGCCGTACCTCCACGAGGTGCGGCCTCGCGCCCGGCCGGCCGGAGTCAGGGCCGGGTGCCTTCCCCGTTCCTTCGGGTGAAGTCGGCCCGCCTCCCTCGTGGTTACGTGGCTCCCCGTCCGTCGTCCGAGGGAGCGGCGGCACCCACGCCGACGGTGGCGCGGAAGACCGTGCCCGCCCCCGCGACGGACACCTCGGCGGAGGCGGGGACGTACACCGACTGTCCGGGTCGGATACGGAGGGTGGTCCCGGCGGACCGCAGGAGGACCTCGCCCTCCGTGCACAGGAGGATCTGCGGGGCGCCGGGGGCGAGCCGCCGCGACGGCCCGTCCTCCGTACGCGGACCTTCCGTACCCGGCCGGATCCGCGAGAGGCGGAAGTCGTCGACGGGCGCCGGGTAGAGGTCCTCGCCGTTCTTCGACCGGGGGTGCAGGACGCGGGTGGGGATCGCCGCGAAGCGGACGACCTTCACCAGCTCGGCCGCGTCGACGTGCTTGGACGTGAGACCGCACCGCAGGACGTTGTCGGAGCTCGCCATGATCTCCACCCCGAGTCCGGAGAGGTACGCGTGCGGGATCCCGGCCCCCAGGAACAGCGCCTCGCCCGGCTCCAGCACGATGTGGCGCAACATCAGGGCGGGCAGCAGACCCGGGTCGCCGGGATGGGCCCGGGCGACCTCCGTATAGGCGGCGAAGTCCCGTTCGTACGGCCCCGTCCGGCCGGCGGCCGCCGCGACGGCACCGGTGACGTCGGCGACGAGACCGGCGGGAGGGCTGAGGAAGGCGGTGAAGACCTCCGCGAGGGCCGCGGCGTCCGGGAGGACGCGCAGGGTGTCGGCGTACGGCCGCAGGGCGGGGACGCCGAGCCGGTCGAGCAGTTCGGCGCAGCTCCGTGGTTCCCGGAAGCCGCACAGCCCCTGGAACGCGGTGAGGGCGACGATCATCTCGGGCTTGTGGTGCGCGTCCCGGTAGGTGCGGTGCGGGGCGTCGAGGGGAACGCCGAGGGCGTTCTCGCGCGCGAAGCCGTCCCGGGCCTGGGCGGGATCGGGGTGGACCTGGACGGAGAGGGGCGCGTCGGCGGCGAGGAGCTTGAGCAGGAACGGCAGCCGGGGCCCGAACCTGCTCAGGGTCGCAGCCCCGAGCTCCGTCGCCGGGTCCTGGGCGATGACCCGGTCCAGCTTCACCGGACCGCGACCGTCCGGACGGTCGATCAGGGAGGGGGCGGAGGGGTGAGCGCCCATCCACAGCTCGGCCTGGGGCCCACCGGTGGGCACGGTGCCCATGAGGCGCGGCAGCGCGGTGGTGGAGCCCCAGTCGTAGGGCTGGACGGTGTTGAGAAGAAGTTCCACGAGCACTTCCTGAGGAGGGACCGGCGCAGGGGGTCGCGAGGGCGGGGTACGCGGGCGTGGGGCACGCGGGCGTGGTCCACGGCGTCCGTACGGTCGGCGGACCAGTGGACCGGGGCGCTCAGTTCATGCCGTGGCCCGGAACACCCGCGCCCGCGCTCGACAGCCCTGCCGCGGCGGCGCCCGCCGCGGCCGCGCCGATCAGCCCCGCGTCGAGCGCGAGGGCCGCCGGCACCACCGGCACGTCACGGGTGAAGTCCATGACGGCGTACGAGGCCAGGTGGCGCCGCAGAGGGCCGAAGAGCATGTCTCCGGCCTGTGCGACGCCTCCACCGACGACCACCAGGTCGAGTTCGACGAGCGCGGCGGCTGACGCCACGGCCGCCGCGAGGGCCCGCCCCGCCCGGTCGAAGGCGGCGAGGGCGCGGGGGTCGCCCGCGCGGGCCGAGGCCTCGACCTCCCTGGCCGTCGCCGCGCCGGCGGCGGGCGGTGTCCAGCCGGACTCGAGGGCGTGAGCGGCGATCGCGGTGCCGCTGGCGTAGCGCTCCACGCAGCCGCGCCCGCCGCAGGGGCAGAGGGGGCCGTTCTGGTCGACGGTGATGTGACCGATGTGCCCCGCGTTGCCCGAGGGCCCCGGATGCAGGGTGCCGCCCAGGACGAGGCCGCCGCCGACGCCCGTGGAGACCACCATGCACAGCGCGTTGGCCACGCCACGCGCGGCGCCCTTCCAGTGCTCGGCCGCGGTCATCGCGACCGCGTCGCCGACGAGGACGGGCCGCATGCCGCGCGGCACCGCCGGATGGGCGCCGACCCGGTCGGCCAGCGGGAAGGCGCGCCAGGCCGGGATGTTCACCGGGCTGACCGTCCCCGCGACGGTGTCGACCGGGCCGGCGCTGCCCATGCCGAGGCAGGACAGGGAAGCCCACTCCGGGCGGCGGGCCAGGTCGTCGAGGACCGCGTCGACGGCTCCCATGAGTTCCTCGGCGGAGCCCTGTGCCGGGGTGGCGCGCTGGGACCTGGTCAGCAGTCGCCCCTCGGCGTCGACGAGGGCGCCGGCGATCTTCGTACCCCCGATGTCGAGTGCTCCGTACACCATCACGTTCAGCCTTCCTTCGCCTCTGTCGGAACCGCCGGTCAGCGCCCGTGCGGGACTCCGGCTGCGGTCACTCTGCTACGGCTCTGACAACGTTGTCCAGTAAACTGGTTCAGTAAAGCCGTCGTTCGGTGAAGGGGCTCTCGCGGGTGGGACGCGGCCGGGCCCGCCGACAGCCGCCGACGGGCCGGGCCGATCGCGTCCGTCAGCTCCGTCAGCGGCTCCGGCGGGTGTTGAGCCGGGCCGCCTGGCGCGTCAGGTGGTCCCGCTCGGCCAGGTTGGACGCCTTGGCCGCCGCCTCGGCGTAGAGCCGGGCCGCCGTCGCCAGGTCGCCGTCACGCTCGTGGAGGTGCGCCGCCACGGCGGTGTGGCGGGGCAGGGTGTCGTCGAGCGCGGCGAGCGCCGCCAGACCGGCGCGCGGTCCGTCGGCCTCGCCGACGGCCACCGCGCGGTTCAGCCGGACGACCGGGCTGTCGGTCAGGCGCACGAGTTCGTCGTACCACTCGACGATCTGCACCCAGTCCGTCTCCTCGGCGGTGGGCGCGTCGGCGTGGAGCGCCGCGACGGCGGCCTGCGCCTGGAACTCGCCGAGCCGGTCGCGGGCGAGGGCACCCTGCAGGATGCCGACCCCCTCGGTGATCAGCGCGGTGTCCCACCGGCCGCGGTCCTGCTCGGCGAGCGGCACGAGACTGCCGTCGGGCGCGGTGCGGGCGGCGCGCCGGGCGTGGTGGAGCAGCATGAGGGCCAGCAGCCCCGCGACCTCGGGGTGGTCGATCGCGGCCGCGAGCTGCCGCGTGAGCCGGATGGCCTCGGCGGCGAGGTCGACGTCGCCCGAGTAGCCCTCGTTGAAGACCAGGTACAGGACGCGCAGCACGGTGGCGACGTCCCCGGTCCTGTCGAACCGTACGCCGGACACGGTGCGCTTGGCCCGGCTGATCCGTTGCGCCATGGTCGCCTCGGGCACGAGGTATGCCTGGGCGATCTGGCGGGTGGTCAGGCCGCCGACGGCGCGCAGCGTGAGGGCGACCGCGGACGACGGCGTCAGCGACGGATGGGCGCACAGGAAGTAGAGCCGGAGGGTGTCGTCCGCCGCGGCGCCCGGCCCGGGCGCCGGCTCCGCGTCGACGACCTCCTCGCGCCGGCGGCGGGCGGTGTCCGCCCGGGTCGCGTCGAGGAACTTCCGCCAGGCCACGGTGACCAGCCAGCCCTTCGGGTCCCGCGGCCGGTCCTCCGGCCAGACGCGGACCGCCTCGATCAGGGCGTCCTGTACGGCGTCCTCGGCCGCCGCGAAGTCGGCTCCGCGGCGGACGAGGATCCCGAGGACGCTCGGCGTGAGGCTCCGGAGCAGGTCCTCGTTCATCACCGTGGTCACTCCGTGACGGTGGGCGGCTCGGTCAGGAAGGGGCGGAGCTCGAGCCACTCGTGGATCGGCTTCCCGCCGGCTCCGGGGGCGGCGGACAGTTCTCCGGCGAGTTCGACGGCGCGCTCGTAGGTGTCGACGTCGATCACCATCCAGCCGGCGATGAGGTCCTTCGTCTCGGCGAACGGGCCGTCGGTGACCGGCGGGCGCCCCTCTCCGTCGTACCGGACGAAGGTGCCCTCGGGGGCGAGCGCCTGGGCGTCGACGAACTCGCCGGTTCCCTCCAGGCGGGCGGCGAAGTCGCGCATGTACGCGATGTGGGCCGAGATCTCCTCGGGGGTCCACTCGGCCATGGGCACGTCGTTCACCGCGGCCGGGGCACCGCGGTAGTGCTTGAGCAGCAGGTACTTGGCCATCGTGCTTCTCCTCATTCTGGTGCGACCCATTCTGGTCACGTCCATCGCGGGGACGAAGCCGGGCACGCGTTCTCGACATCGCGGCGCAGATTTTATTCTTCATCGGTCGGACACATCGGTCGGACACGTCCTTCAGGCCGCGTCCGGCGCGTGGTCCAGGGTGAACAGCCCTCCGTCCGGGTCGCGGAGCGTCACCTGCCGGCCGGCGCCCCAGTCCTGGCCGGTGACCGTGCCCCCGCCGTTCTCCAGGGCCAGCGCGACCGCCGCGTCCAGGTCCGGCACCCGGAAGTGGACGAGCCAGCGCGGCCGGAGCTGCGGCTTGGGCGCGGCCTGTTCGATCGGACCGCTGTTCAGCCGGGCGACGGGGCGTCCGCGCCGCCGGAGGACGACCTGGTCCTCCTCGTACGAGGTGTCACAGCAGCCGTCGCTACCGCCCTGGCCCCAGCCCAGTACCTCGCCGTAGAAGAGGGCGGCGTCGAACGCGTTGGCCGTATGGAGCTCGAGCCAGGCGGGCGACCGCTCCGCACCGACGCTCCAGTCGGCCAGGACTTCCCCGTCCCAGATGCCGAAGACGGCGCCCTCCCGGTCGGCCACGAGCGCGGCCCGGCCGCCCGCCGGGAAGGAGACGGGTCCGACGCCGACCGTGCCTCCCCGTTCGCGCACCCGCCCGACGGCCCCGTCGGCCTCGTCGACGGCGAAGTAGGGCGTCCATGCCACCGGGACGGCGAACTCCCCGGCCACCGCCCCGATCCCCGCCACCGGCACGCCGTCGATCTCCGCGACCGAGTAGGCCCTGCCGAACCGGCCCTGCCGGAACGACCAGCCCAGAACCCTCCCGTAGAAGCGCTCCGCCGCCCCCCGGTCGCGTGCCGCGAGACTCAGCCAGCAGGGAGCGCCGATCACATCCGCTGCCACCAGAACCACCGGACTCCTCCGATCCTCGGCGTCGGCCCACGACAGCACGGCCGAACCTCTACGCGCGAATGCCCTCGTCCCCCGCCGCCATGCCCTCCGGGTCCACGGTCGCCGCGGCTCCGGCGGCCGTGCCCTCGTCGCCTCCCGGACCGTCCGATGTCTTCGGGCGCCGGCGGGCCGGGGCCGCGAGGTGGCGCTCCGCCGCGAGGACGGCGGAGTGGGTGGTCGGCCGGCCCATCAGGACGCAGATCGTGTAGGCGACGTCGTCCATGGCCCGTACCGCAGCCGGGTCGTCCGGCGCGGCCGCCAGGCGGGCCTGGCAGCCGCGCAGTCGCGTCAGGACCTCCTCGGTCCGCTCCCGCGACGGCGCGAGTCCGACCGACAGGGCGGTGGGAGCGGCGGAGGTACGGGCCGCCGCGACCGCGCGGCGCAGGGCACGCGCGACGCGGACGGGCGAGGGCGCGCCGCCGGGTCCCACGGCCACGGCGGCGGCCAGGTCGTGGACGGTGACGCCGACGAGGTCCGCCGCGGTCGCCAGGATCCGCCTCGCTTCCCCGGCCGAGCACGGGCCGGCCGCCATCAGCATCCCCACCGCGCGTGCGGACGTGGCCGGCGGCAGAAGCGGCCTGCCCGCGGGCTCGACGGCCGTGGCGGCTTCCTGGGGCAGGTGTACGGGCTCGACGGCCGTGGCGGGTTCCTGGGGCAGGTGTGCGGGCAACGGCATGCGAAGTCCCTTCCTTCCAAAGCCGCGGGGGCGGCGATGGTCGTGTACGGGAGGTGTTCCCGACCTCCTGGTGCCGGTGCGCGACGCGAGGGCCGCTGTCACGGGAACCCCCTGCCGGTCACCGGCAGGGGAAGACCGCCCTGCCACTGCCCCGCTCCGGCCACCCACACACCCTCGCGCGGTTCCGACCGGCCCGCCACGCGGTGGAACACGGCGACGTACGGCAGTAGCGTGATGATCGGGAGAACGACTACGCGCCGGCCGTCGTGCCGCGGTCCGGACCCTGGTCCCACCGTCCGGAGCGGCAGCGGTACGCCGTGTGAGGAGGTGCATCGACCATGGCGCGTCTGACGGTCAGGGCGGAGGAGCTGGTCGTCCGGCTGTCCTGGTGGGAGAAGCTCCTCGCGCGCCGGGGCAACATCCACCTGCCGCTCCGGGCGGTGGAGACCGTGGACGCCGACCCTTCCTGGTGGCGTCCGCTGCGCGGGACGCAGGGCCGGGGCCTCTGGATCCCGGATGTGCTCTGCCTCGGCGTACGGGAGGTGGACGGGACGAAGGACTTCGTCGCGCTCCGCCCGCGGCAGGGAGGAGTGGTCAGCGTCGACCTCCGGCCGGCGTCCGCGCCGTTCGCCCGGGTCGTCGTCTCCGACCCCGTTCCCGACGGGACGGCGGCCACCGTGCGGACGGCTCTGCACCTCTTGCGGGACGGCTGAGCGCCGTCGGGGCCCGGGGGCTGCGGCAGAACGGAGCGGACAGGGCGGGACACCAGGAGGCGCACCCGGCGGCAGTCGTCGGGTGCGCCTCCAGAGGTGAGCTGTGGACGTGATCAGCCTTCGCTGTAGGTCGTCCTGGTCTCGCGCTCTGCCGCCTGGTGCTCGGGCGCGCGGGCCGCTTCCTCGGCGCCCGGGCGCTTCTTGCCCTTCGGTGCCGCCTTGGCCTGTCGGCCGGCCCGGTCCTTCGGCGAAGTCTTCTTGGCCACAGCTGCTCACTCCTTGTGAGTAAGGGGGGTTGGACACACCAACCGTGGCACCTGTGCGCACGATGCGCACATCGATCAGTCACGCTGGGTGACGCCCCGCCCGGAGCCTCCACTGCCCAGGGACGGGCGAAAGCGCCGAGGAGGTCCGCCGGACGGCCCCGGGACATGTGAGAACTTCCCTCCTTCCCGAGCGAGTTGAGAGGACGGGCCGGCCGCCGGAACCGACCGGGCAGGCCTCGTCCCGGCGTCACAGGGGCGGCTCCGCCCGGGTGACACCCGCCGGGACGGGACGCACCCCGGCCCCTCCGCGCCGCCTTCACGTCAGTCCCGTCGGTCCGCCGTCCACTGCCGAAGCTTCTCGGGGTTGCGGATCGCCCAGATACGCGTGACGCGGTCGCCGCTGAGGCCGAACGCCGCCACGGTGGCCGTGACGCCGCGGTGCTGGGCGACGAGGCCGGGGCGGCCGTTGACCGTCCGCTCCAGGAGCGTCAGGCCGGGGGCCTTGGCGGCGATGTGGATCAGGTACGCGGCGATGCGCTCGCCGCCCTCGACCGGGTGGAGGACGGTGCCCACCTGTCCGCCGCCGTCGGCGACCATCGTGGCGCCCGGGTCGAGGAGGCCGACGAGGGCCTCGATGTCCCTGGCCTCCCACGCCTCCTTGAAGCGGCGCACGAGACCGGCCTGCCCGGCCGTGGGATCCACCGGTTCCTGTGCGGCGCGAACACGCCGACGGGCCGACGACGCCAGCTGCCGGCAGGCCGCGGGCGTACGGCCGACGATCTCGGCGACCTCGGCGAACGGGTACCGGAAGACGTCGTGCAGGATGAACACCACGCGTTCGGCCGGCGTCATCGACTCCAGTACGACGAGGAAGGCCATGTTCACCGACTCGTCGAGGGTGACGCGGTCGGCGGGGTCCGCCTGCTCCGCCCCGCCGCCCGACGGCCCGCCGACCCACTCCGTACGGTCCGGCAGCGGTTCGGGTATCCATTCGCCGACGTAACGCTCGCGCCGGGCCCGCGCCGAACCGAGCAGGTCCAGGCAGACGCGGGTGGCCACCGTCGTCAGCCAGGCGCCGGGCGACTCGATCGCCTCCTGCCGCTGCCGCGACATCGCGTACCAGCGGGCGTACGCCTCCTGCACGGCGTCCTCGGCCTCGGCCAGCGAACCGAGCAGCCGATAGGAGAGATTGATCAGATGCCGCCGCTCGCCGACGACTTCACGAAGGCCCGGCTCGTCCCGGTCGCCCCCGGTCCTGAGCCCCTCGTGGCTCGTCTCGGATGGACTGCTCATGTCGCTTCCGCCCCCTCGTAGATGTTGCCGCGTCGCCTCACATTTCACAGGCCCACGTCGTCGAACGACCGAGACAGTACTCACCCCTTGACGATCACCACCGATCCACCGCCGCGAGGCAGAAGAGAGGACCGCGCCATGGCCACACGGACGACGGCAGTGCAGGGCAGACTCACGTTCCTGAGGGTCGCCATCGGGCTGCAGACCCTGGCCCTCGCCTTCCAGGCGGTCACCGCCGGAATGCTGCTGTCCTCGTCCCTCGGTGCGGTGCTGCACGACGTCGGATCGCGCGTGATGTACGGCGCGTCGATGCTGTACGTGCTCGCCGCGATCCTGGCGTGGCGGCCGGGCGGCGGATCACCCCGCCCCCTCCTGTACGCGTCGGGCTTCCTCGTACTCGCCTCGGTGCAGGTCGCGCTGGGCATCGCGCACATGCCGTCGCTCCATGTGCCGCTGGGGGTCCTCATGTTCGGCCTGAGCCTGCTCGCGCTGGCCGGGTCGATGGCCCCGCGCCTGCGGAGGAGCTCCGGCATACGGCCGTGACCGTCGTCGCCCGCCCGACGACGGCGCGGCACGGCACGTGGCACCGCAGAACGCCATCTGGCATCGAGCGGCACCACGTGGCGCCATCTGGCGCCAGATGGCGCCAACCGGTGCCACTACGTACCCACAAACAAGGGCGATCCCGCCACACCCGGGGTCGCCCCACTCACATTTCCGCAGGTCAGACCTATGCCACCACCCCGAGAGCCAGCGACGACACCATCAGGCTTGCGAGAGGCGCCACATTGGTGCCATGATGGCGCTATGGACCTCACCCCGTATGTCGACACCCTCCGCCGCGAACTCGCGGTGGCCGCCGAAGCCGGCGGCGACGAAGCGCGCGAGCTCGCCGAGAGGCTCACCGCTCCTCTGGAGTCGGCGGCGCGGCTGACCATGCTCCACGTGCTTTCCGCCGCGACGGACGAGATCACCCGCGAACTCGCCCCCGGCTCGGTCGACGTACGGCTGCGCGGGCTCGACCCCGACTTCGTGGTGACGCCGCCGCCCCACGGCAGCGGCACCCCCGCGGAACCGGCCGCGGCCGCCGAACCCCTTCCCGCCCCGGCTCCCGCCGACGGCGACGAGGGCGGCACCGCCCGGGTCAACCTGCGTCTGCCGGCCCACCTCAAGGCGCGCGCCGAGGAGGCCGCGAGCCGCGAGGGCCTGTCGGTCAACGCGTGGCTGGTGCGGGCCGTATCCGCCGCAGTCGACGGCGGCACCCGGCCGCGTACGACCGAGAAGACCCAGACCGTCGGACAGAGCATCACGGGCTGGGTGCGCTAGCCGCGCTCCCGCCCGCAGCACCTCACTCCCCTCACGTCCCACCAGCGGGGACGACCCGAAGACCCAAGAGGACGGGACAGCCATGCCTTCTTTCGACACTCCCGCACCGATCTCCGTCACGGCGTACGTGTACGCCGGTTCCGTCCAGTTCACCGCGGGCGACCGCCTCGACACGGTCGTCGAGGTGCGACCCCGCGGCCCGAAGAAGGACCTGGACGTGCGGGCGGCCGAGCAGACCGAAGTCACGTACGCCAGCGGTGTGCTGAGCATCAGGACGCCCAAGGCCAATCTGCTCGGCCGCGGCGGCATCGTCGACGTGACGGTGGAGCTGCCCACGGGTTCGCAGATCGACGTGACCGGCACCGCGGCCCATGTCCTCGGCGAGGGCCGTCTCGGCGAGGTCCGCGTGAAGACCTCGGCCGGCGATGTCCGCCTCGACACCACCGGCCCGCTGAACCTGAACGCGTCGCACGGCTCCACCGTCGTCGACCGGGTCGAGGGCATGGCCGAGATCACCAGCAGCAGCGGCAACGTGCGGGTCGGCACCGTCGACGGCCCCGCCGTCCTGAAGAACTCCCACGGCACCACGACCGTCGGCACCGTGACCGGTGAGCTGCGGGTGAGCGGCGCGAACGGCGGTGTCGACATCGCGCGCGCCGAGGCGTCGGTCACCGGCACCACGACCAACGGCACCCTGCGCGTCGCCGAGGTCGCACGCGGAAGCATCCAGCTGGAGGCCTCCAACGGCTCCATCGAGATCGGCATCCGCGAGGGCACCGCCGCCTGGCTCGACGTCAACTCCGACCGCGGGCAGGTGCGCAACACGCTCACCGCGTCCGAGGCCCCGGAGGAGACCGAGGAGACCGTCAAGATCCGCGCCCGTACCCGCTGGGGCAACATCGACATCCGCCGCGCCAAGGCCTGAGCGTCCCCGACACGCCCCCTCCCCTCTCCTCCCCTCCCCCTCTTTCTCCACCCGCTTCAGCCTTCGAATGGAGGGCTCCATGCCTTCTTCTGTCATGCCCATGACCAGTCCTGCGCACGGTCATCCGTCACCGGTCGCCGTCTCCGCCGTCGGTCTGCGCAAGTCGTACGGAGACAAGACCGTCCTCGACGGCATCGATCTGCGGATCCCGGCCGGATCGGTGTTCGCCCTGCTCGGTCCGAACGGCGCCGGCAAGACCACCGCCGTGAAGATCCTCTCCACCCTCATCACCGCCGACGGCGGCCAGGCGCAGGTCGCCGGCCACGACCTCACCACCCACCCCCAGGACGTCCGCGCCGCGATCGGCGTCACCGGACAGTTCTCCGCCGTCGACGGCCT
>NZ_JBVHUJ010000019.1:0-45790 GCF_055565415.1 Streptomyces sp. NPDC028711
CAACGCTCCGCGTTGCCTCCCTCCTCCGCCTTGCGAGGCACGGCACCAGACGCCGCTCCCTGATCCGGCCTGACCGACAAGACACCCCCTAGGTCCGCGAACACCAGCTCGCCGTTGATCGCGACACCGGCCCGGTAGCCCCGGCTCACCGCGTTGACCACCTGTTCCTGCGGCCCGGTCACGTTCCCGGCCGCCCACACCCCGGGCACGCTCGTCCGGCCCGTCTCGTCCACCACCACGAACTCGCCGAACGGAGTGGCCCGCAGCTCCGCGCCGAGCTGCCGCAGCACCCCGTCGCGGGCCGCGAGCCGCGAGGCCCCGGCGAAGAGGACCGAGCGGGCCACGGTCCGGCCGTCGGCGAGCCGCACCCCCGTCAGCCGGTCCTCCTCCACCAGGAGCCCCGCCACCTCGCCCCTCTCGACCCGGACGCCCGCCGCGTCGAGGAGGGCCCCTTCGTGCTCCGACAGCTCCCCGGCGGTGTGGAGGAACAGGGTCACGTCCTTCGACCAGTGCGCGACCATGAGCGCCTGGTGCGCGGGCATCGCCGGATGGGCGATCACCCCGAACGCCTGGTCGCGGACCTCCCAGCCGTGGCAGTACGGGCAGTGCAGCACGTCCCGCCCCCACCGCTCGGCGAGTCCGTCGATCGCGGGGAGCTCGTCGACGAGGCCGGTGGTGACGACCAGCCGCCGTGCGCCGACCGTGTCCCCGTCCGCCAGGGTGAGGGTGAAACCGCCCCGGTCGTCGGGGGCAGCGCCCGTCACCTCACCGGCCCGCACCTCGACCCCGTAGGCCGCGATCTCGGCCCGTCCGGCCGCCAGGTACTCCGCCGGGCTCATGCCGTCCCTGCTCAGGACGCCCTGCATGTGCGCGGCGGGGGCGTTGCGCGGCTCGCCGGCGTCGACGACCAGGGTGCGGCGCCGTGACCGGCCCAGGACCAGGGCGGCGCTGAGCCCGGCCGCGCCCCCGCCGACCACCACGGCCTCGTACGCGTACGTGTCGTTGTTCCTCTGTGCGTTCATGGGCCGAGCGTCGCCCGGATCCCGTCGATCCGGCAAACAGACTTGCCGTTTCTGCAACACTGGACGCATGACCGAAGACGATCGCATCGACGCCGTCCTCAACGAGGTCGGCCCCCGGCTCCGCAGGGTCCGCCGCGACCGCGGGGTGACCCTGGCCGAGCTCTCCGCCGCCACCGGCATCTCCGTGAGCACCCTCTCCCGCCTCGAGTCCGGGCAGCGCAAGCCCAGCCTCGAACTGCTCCTGCCGCTCGCCCGCGCCCATCAGGTCCCGCTCGACGAGCTGGTCGGCGCGCCGGCGACCGGCGACCCCCGGGTCCGGGCGAAGCCGATCGTGCGCCACGGCCGCACGATGTTCCCGCTGACCCGGCAGCCGGGGGGCCTCCAGGCGTACAAGGTGATCCAGGAGAAGCCGACGGAGCGTCCTGAGCCGCGCGTCCACGAGGGCTACGAGTGGCTGTACGTGCTCTCGGGCCGGCTCCGGCTCGTCCTCGGCGAGCACGACGTGGTCCTCACGGCCGGGGAGGCGGCCGAGTTCGACACCCGCGTCCCGCACTGGTTCGGGCCGACGGACGACGGTCCCGTGGAGTTCCTGAGTCTCTTCGGCCCGCAGGGGGAGCGGATGCACGTCCGGGCCCGCCCGAAGAAGTCCGACTGACCCATTCCCCCGGCTACAAGCGACCGCTTAGTATGCAACCGACCGCTCGGTACGGAGGAGGCTTCCGGATGCAGGCATGGCGTGTGTACGAGAACGGGGAACCGGGCGCGGTGATGCGCCGCGAGGAGGTGACACCGCCCACGCCCGGCGACGGCCAGGTCCTGCTCAAGGTCCGCGCCGCGAACGTCAACTTCCCCGACGCGCTGCTCTGCCGCGGCCACTACCAGGTGCGGCCGCCGCTGCCCTTCACCCCCGGCGTGGAGGTCTGCGCCGAGACCGAGGACGGCCGCAGGGTCCTCACCACCGCGGCCCTCCCGCACGGCGGCTTCGCGGAGTACGTGCTCGCCGACGCCGCCGGGCTGCTCCCCGCCCCCGAGTCGCTCGACGACGCCGAGGCCGCCGCCCTGCACATCGGCTACCAGACCGGCTGGTTCGGCCTGCACCGCCGTGCCGTCCTCCAGGAGGGCGAGACCCTCCTCGTCCACGCCGCGGCCGGCGGCGTCGGCAGCGCGGCCGTCCAGCTCGGGAAGGCGGCCGGCGCCACCGTCATCGGCGTCGTCGGCGGACCGGAGAAGGCCGCCGTAGCCCGCTCGCTCGGCTGTGACGTGGTGATCGACCGGCGCTCCGAGGACGTCGTCGCCGCCGTCAAGGCCGCGACCGGCGGCCGCGGCGCGGACGTGATCTACGACCCGGTCGGCGGCGAGGCCTACCAGCAGTCCGCGAAGTGCGTCGCCTTCGAGGGACGGATCGTGATCGTCGGCTTCGCGAGCGGCACCGTCCCCGCCCCCGCCCTCAACCACGCCCTGGTGAAGAACTACTCCGTCCTCGGCCTCCACTGGGGTCTGTACGCGGTGAAGGACCCGGCCTCCATCGGCCGCTGCCACGAGACCCTCACGGCCTACGCGGCCAAGGGCCTGATCAAGCCGCTCATCGGCGAACGCGTTCCCTTCGCCGGGGCGGCGGACGCCGTCCAGCGGGTCGCCGACGGCACCACCACCGGCCGGCTCGTCGTCCTCCCGGAAGGAGCCCGCGCATGACCGGCGCCGAGGAACTCCGCGCGCTCACCAGGAAGTTGCTGGCAGAGCACCCGCCCGCCACCACCGACCGCACCGACTTCCTGCGCGCCCGCTTCGACGCGGGACTCGCCTGGGTGCACTACCCGGCCGGTCTCGGCGGACTCGACGCCCCCCGCGCGCTCCAGGCGGTCGTCGACGCCGAACTCGCCGCCGCGGGCGCCCCCGACAACGATCCGCGCAAGATCGGCATCGGCCTCGGCATGGCCGCCCCCACCGTCCTCGCCCACGGCTCGGACGAGGTCAAGCGGCGCTTCCTCCGGCCGCTCTGGGTCGGCGAGGAGGTCTGGTGCCAGCTCTTCAGCGAGCCGGGGGCGGGCTCCGACCTCGCCGCGCTCGCCACCCGGGCCGTCAGGGACGACGCGGGGGACTGGATCGTGGACGGGCAGAAGGTGTGGACCTCCAGCGCCCACACCGCCCGCTGGGCCATCCTCATCGCCCGCACCGACCCGGACGCCCCCAAGCACCGGGGCATCACGTACTTCGTCTGCGACATGACCGACCCCGGCGTGGAGGTCAGGCCGCTGCGTCAGATCACCGGCGAGGCCGAGTTCAACGAGGTCTTCCTCACCGGCGTCCGCATCCCCGACGCCCACCGCCTCGGCGAGGTCGGCGACGGCTGGCGGGTCGCGCAGACCACCCTCATGAACGAGCGGGTCTCGATCGGCGGAGCCCGTATCCCCCGCGAGGGCGGCATGATCGGGAAGCTCGCCACGACCTGGCGCGAGCGGCCCGAGCTCCGCACGCACGACCTGCACCGCCGCCTCCTCGACCACTGGGTCGACGCGGAGGTGGCCAGGCTCGCCGGGGAACGGCTCCGTCAGCAGCTCGTCGCGGGCCGCCCCGGACCCGAGGGCAGTGCCATGAAGCTGGCCTTCGCCCGCCTCAACCAGGCCATCAGCGGCCTGGAGGTGGAACTCCTCGGCGACGAGGGCCTGTTGTACGGGGAGTGGGAGATGCGCCGCCCCGACCTCGTGGACTTCACCGGCCGGGACGCCGGCTACCGCTATCTGCGGTCCAAGGGCAACTCGATCGAGGGCGGCACCAGCGAGGTGCTGCTCAACATCGTCGCCGAGCGGGTCCTCGGCCTGCCGCCCGAGCCCCGCAACGACAAGGACGTCGCCTGGAAGGACCTGGCCCGATGACAGACGTGACGGAACCGGCGGAGCCGACGACCGAGCTCGACCTGCTCTACTCCGAGACCGAGGGCGACCTGCGGGCGGCCGTCCGCGCCCTGCTCGCCGACCGGGCGGGACACCAGACGCTTCTCGGCCGGATCGAGACGGACAGCCCGTACGTCCCCGGCCTGTGGAAGTCCCTCGCCACCGACATCGGCGCCGCCGGTCTCCTCGTGCCCGAGAGGCTCGGCGGGCAGGGCGCGAGCCACCGCGAGGCCGCCGTCGTCCTGGAGGAGCTCGGCCGCGCGGTGACCCCGCTGCCGTACCTGACCAGTGCGGTGGTGGCCACCGAGACCCTGCTCGCCCTCGCGGGAGAGAGCGGTCCGGCGGCCCGGCTTCTCGCCGACCTCGCGGGCGGGGCTACGGTCGCGGTCCTCGCCGTCCCGCTCTCCACCGCGCCCGACGCGGAGCCTCCGTCCGCCTCCTCGGTGGCCGGGGTCGCCGACGCGGCCGCGGCCGATGTGTTCCTCGTCCCGCGCGCCGACGGTCTGTACGCCGTACCGGCCGGAGAGGCGACGGTCGAGGCGCAGACCCCGCTCGACCTCACCCGGCCGCTCGCCCGGGTGACCACCCCGGCCGGCAGCGGCACCCGGCTCGCGGGGCCCGAGGCGGCCCGCGCGGCGGTCCGGCGCGGACTCCTCGCGGGGGCCGGACTCCTCGCCTCCGAGCAGCTCGGCCTCGCCGAGTGGTGCCTGGAGGAGACCGTCAGGTACACCCGCGAGCGCCACCAGTTCAACCGCCCGGTCGGCTCCTTCCAGGCCCTCAAGCACCGCATGGCCCAGCTCTGGCTGGATCTCGTCGGGGCCAGGGCGGCGGCTCGTGCCGCCGCCGACGCCCTCGCCGCCGACAGCCCGGACGCCCCACTGCTCGTGGCCGTCGCGCAGGCGTACTGCTCCAAGGCGGCCGTCCGGGCCGCCGAGGAGTGCGTCCAGCTGCACGGCGGGATCGGGATGACGTGGGAGCACCCCGCGCACCTGGCGCTGAAGCGGGCCAAGTCCGACCAGATCGCCCTCGGATCGACCGGCCGGCACCAGGACACGATCGCCGCCCTGGTGGGCCTGGAGCCGCCGTTGTAAGGGGCCCCTGTGTCCACACCCCTTTACATACTGTTTAATTGCAAGCTGTTCGCAATAACAGTTGATCTTCGAAGAGGTGTGGACACATGACCGCCCGATTCCTCCGCGGCACGGCCGCCGCGACACTCGCGGGGGCCGTGGCCCTCACCGCGGCGGCCTGCACGAACCCCGGCTCCACCGCCGGGGACTCCGGCGGACCCAAGGATTCCGCGGTCGTCGGCATCGCCTACGAGCCCGAGACCCTCAGCCCCCTCCTCGGCTACGGCAAGGACGGCAACTCCAAGATCTTCGACGGACTCCTCGCCTTCGACGCCGACATGAAGCTGCGGCCGGCCCTCGCCGCCGAACTGCCCCACATCAGCGACGGCGGCCTCACCTACACGTACACCCTCCGCGAAGGGGTCACCTTCAGCGACGGTGTCCCCTTCACCTCGAAGGACGTCGTCTTCACGTACCGGACGATCCTCGACCCGAAGACGAACAACGCCTCCCGCACCGAGCTCGACGCCCTCAAGAGCGTCGAGGCGGTCGGCGACGACACCGTCGTCTTCCGCCTCAAGTACCCGTACGCCCCCTTCGCCGAGCGCACCGTCCAGGCCATCGCCCCGGAACACGTCGCCGCGAAGCAGGACGTCAACACCGGAGCCTTCACCACCAGGCCGATAGGCACCGGCCCGTACGTCCTCACCGGCTGGTCCAAGGGCGAGAAGCTCACCTTCAAGGCCAACACGTCCTACTGGAACGGCGCGCCCCCGGTGAAGAAGTTCACCATGGCGATCATCAAGGACGACGACGTCCGCGCCACCCGGCTGCGCGCCGGCGACCTCGACGGCGCCATCCTGCCGCCGAACCTCGCCGCCGGCTTCAAGGGCGACAAGGCGAAGAAGACCTGGACAGCCAGGACCTACGACTACCGCACGGTCACCCTCCCCACCCACCACCCCGTCACCGGGGACACCGCCGTCCGCCGCGCCCTCGACATCGCCGTCGACCGGCAGACCATGGTCGACAAGATCCTCGAAGGAGCCGGAAAGCCCGCCTACGGGCCCGTGCCCACCGACAGCCCCTGGTTCGCCAAGGGCACCGAGCGCCGCCACGACCTCGCCGGCGCCCAGAAGATCCTCGACGAGGCCGGCTGGAAGCCCGGCCCCGACGGCGTCCGCGTCAGGAACGGCGTCCGCGCCGCCTTCCCGCTCTGGTACCTCTCCGGCGACAAGCTCCGCCAGGACCACGCCCTCGCCTACGTCTCCGACGCCAAGAAGGCCGGCATCGACATCACCGCCCAGGCCGGCACCTGGGAGGTCATCGAGCCCCGGATGAAGACCGACGCCGTCCTCGCCGGCGGCGGCTCGCCCGGCGACCCGGACTTCGACCAGTACCTGCTCCTCAAGTCCGACCTCGCCGGCGACGGCTTCAACAACATGGCCTGGTACGACAACAAGACCGTCGACCGCGCCCTGGAGGACGGCCGCCGCACGAACGACCCCGCCGCACGCCGCACCGCGTACGACACCGTCCAGCGCGAACTGGTGAAGAACCCCGGCTACACCTTCCTCACCCACATCGACCACCTCTACGTCGTCGCCGACAGCTGGGACGGACTCAGCACCCAGGTCGAGCCGCACGACCACGGCCTCGCCTCCGGCCCCTGGTGGAACGTCGAGAGCTGGAAGCCCAAGGGCACCGGAGCGACGCGGAAGTGAAGCGACGCCTCCCCTGGGGGGCCATGGCACGGATGACGGGACGGCGCGCCCTGGCCGCCGTCCCCGTCCTCCTGGCCGTCACCTTCGCGGTGTTCGCCGTCGCCGAAGCCTCCCCCTTCGACCCCGTCAAGGCCTACGCGGGCACCGCGGGCCTCACCGCCTCGCAGGAGAACCTCGACCAGCTCCGCGCCAACCTCGGCGTCGACCGCCCCCTCGTCACCCGCTGGTGGGAGTGGCTCACCTCCGCCCTCACCGGCGACCTCGGCGACTCCTCCGTCATGCGCCGCCCGGTCGCCGAGGTCATCGGCGAACGCCTCGGCTGGTCCGTCCTCCTCGCCGTCACCGCCTTCCTCGTCGCCATCGCCCTCGGCACCCTCCTCGGCGTCCTCGCCGGGCGCCGCCGCGGCGGCCTCGTCGACCGGGCCGTCAGCTCCGCCGCGTACACCCTGGAAGCCGTCCCCGCCTTCTGGCTCGGCCTCCTCGCCATCTGGTTCTTCGCCCTGAAGCTCGGCGCCCTGCCGGCCGGCGGACTCACCGACACCGCGAGCGACACCGTCACCCCCGACCAGGTCGCCCGCCACCTCGTCCTGCCCGCGCTCGTCCTCGGCGTCTCCCAGCTGCCCTGGTTCTTCCTGTACGTCCGCCAGGGCGTCGGCGACGCCCTCGACGAGGACCCCGTGCGCGGCGCCCGCGCCCGCGGCCTCGGCGAACGCACCGTCCTCACCGGCCACGCCCTCCGCTCCGGAATGCTGCCCATGCTCACCCTCATCGGGTCCCGCGTCCCCGAACTCATCACCGGCGCGCTGCTCGTGGAGACCGTCTTCAGCTGGCCCGGCATCGCCGCCGCCACCGTCCAGGCCGCCACCTCCGTCGACTTCCCGCTGCTCGCCGCACTCACCGTCCTCGCCACCGCCGCCGTCCTCCTCGGCAACCTCCTCTCGGACCTGCTGTACGGACTCGCCGACCCGAGGGTGGGCTTCGATGGCTGACCCGCGCACCCACCGCCTGCGGCTCTGGAGCTCCGCCCTGATCGTCGGCGCCGTCCTCCTCGCCGTCCTGCTCGTGCCCCCGCTCGCCCAGCTCGACGAACAGGCCGTCGACCTCTCCCGCAAGCTTCTGCCACCCTCCTGGTCACACCCCTTCGGCACCGACGACCTCGGCCGCGACCTCCTCCTGCGCTGCGTCTACGGCCTGCGGATCTCGCTCCTCGTCGGACTCGTCGCCGCGCTCGTCGCCACCGTCGTCGGCACCGCCGTCGGAGCCGCCGCCGGGGCGCTCGGGGGCTGGACCGACCGCGCCCTCATGCGGCTCGTCGACACCTTCTCCTCCGTACCGCACCTGCTGCTCGGCATCTTCGTCGTCGCCCTCTTCCGGCCCGGCGTCTGGCCCGTCATCGTCTCCGTCGCCGTCACCCACTGGCTCTCCACCGCCCGGATCGTGCGCTCCGAGGTCCTCTCCCTGCGCACCCGGCCCTTCGTCGACGCCGCCGTCTCCGGCGGCGCCTCCCGGTGGCGGGTCGCCGTCCGTCACCTGCTGCCCGCCGTCCTGCCGCAGGCGGGGCTCGCCGCCGTCCTGATGGTCCCGCACGCCATGTGGCACGAGTCCGCGCTGTCCTTCCTCGGCCTCGGACTCCCCAGCCACCAGGCCAGCCTCGGCAACCTCGTGCAGAACGCGCGCTCCTCGCTGCTCGCGGGGGACTGGTGGCCCACCCTCTTCCCCGGCCTCCTCCTCATCGTCCCGACCCTCGCCATCGCGGGCCTCGCGGGTGTGTGGCGGGACCGCCTCAACCCGCGCCGCCGATCGGAGCTGATGCTGTGAGCGCCCCGAACGCCCCTGGACACCGGCTGCTTCGCGCACTCGACGCCGTCACCGCCGAACGGGCCGAGGACGCCGTCCTCAGCGTCCGCGACCTCACCGTCCGCTTCCGGCTGCGCGGCGGCCGGACCGTCGCCGCCGTCACCGGCGCCGACTTCGACCTCGCGGAGGGCGAGTGCCTCGCCCTCGTCGGCGAGAGCGGCTGCGGCAAGTCCGTCCTCGCCTCCGCCCTCCTGGGGCTCCTCCCCGGCAACGCGGAGACGTCCGGCACCGCGTGGACCGACGGGATCGACCTGCTCGCCGCCGACGAGAAGACCCTCGCCCGCACCGTACGGGGCCGCCGCGTCGGCCTCGTACCACAGAGCCCCGCCGCCCACCTCACCCCCGTCCGCACCGTACGGTCCCAGCTGGAGGAGACCGTCCGCGCCCTCACCGGCACCTCCCGCCGCGCCCGGCGGAAGGCCGCGGAGGACGCCGCCGAACGGGCCGCGTTCCCCGCCGGACACCTCGACCGGTATCCGCACGAACTCTCCGGCGGCCTCGCCCAGCGCGCCGCCACCGCCCTCGCCCTCATCGGCGACGCCCGGCTGCTGCTCGCCGACGAACCGACCACCGGACTCGACCGCGACCTCGTCGACCGCACCGCCGACGAACTGCGCCGCCACGCCGACGACGGCCGGGCCCTGCTCCTCATCACCCATGACCTGGCCGCCGCCGAACGCATCGCCGACCGCGTCGCCGTCATGTACGCGGGCCGCATCGTCGAGATCGCCCCCGCACACCGCTTCTTCGGCCCCACCGGCCCCCGCCACCCCTACGCCCGCGGACTCCTCGACGCGCTCCCCGAGCGGGCGTTCACCCCGATCCCCGGCATGCCGCCGGAACTCTCCGCGCTGCCCGAGGGCTGCGCCTTCGCCCCGCGCTGCCCCCGCGCCACCGAACTCTGCGCCACCCGCCCCGCGTTCACCGCCGGCGTGGCCTGCCACCACCCGGAGCGCCCCCGTGCTTGAGCTCGACACCGTCACCGCCGGATACGACCGCCGCACCCCCGTCTTCCGGGGCGCCTCGCTGACCGTCGCCCCCGGAGAGTCCGTCGGACTCCTCGGCCCCAGCGGCTGCGGCAAATCCACCCTCGCCCGGGTCGCCGCCCTCCTCCACCGCCCCGACGCGGGCCGTCTCGTCCTCGACGGCACCGAGGTCCTGGCCTGGCGCCACCGCGCCCCGCGCGCACTCCGCACCGCCGTCGGCGTCGTCTTCCAGCAGCCCCGCACCGCCGCCGACCCCCGGCTCACCCTCACCGACCTGATCGCCGAACCCCTGCGCGCCACCGGCCGCCGCGCCGAGGCCGCCGACCGGGTCGCCGCACTCGCCCCCGCCGTCGGACTCACCGCCGACCTGCTCGGCCGCCGGCCCCACGAGGTCAGCGACGGGCAGCTCCAGCGCGCCTGCCTCGCCCGCGCGTTGACCCTGCGGCCGCGCTGGCTGATCTGCGACGAGATGACCGCGATGCTCGACGCCTCCACCACGGCCGCCCTGGTCGCCGCCGTCGAGAGCTACCGGGCCGAGACCGGCGCCGGCCTCCTCGCCGTCGGCCACGACCGAGTCCTCCTGAACCGCTGGTGCGACCGTACGGTGGAGTGGAAGGACTGCCTGCCCGCCGCGCCCTGACCACATCTCACCCGTATGGCCGCCCCGCCATACGTCCGGACGGACCGCACATTCCGCCACACTGTCCGCCGAACGCCGCAATTCCCATGCGGCGCAAGGAGGACGTGAGAGCGATGGCCGTTTCCATTTCTGTCGTGGTGCTGCTGCTGGTCCTGACCGTGATCTTCCTGCGGAGCGGCGGGCTCAAGGTCACCCACGCGCTCGTCTGCGCCCTGCTGGGCTTCTTCCTCGCCGGCACCAGCATGGCGCCCACCATCCACAACGGCGTCGCCGCCACCGCCAACGTCGTCTCCGGCCTCAAGCCGTGAGCACGGCACGGCGCCGGACGCGCGAAAGCCGCCCCGGGACCCGGGGCCCCGGGCGGCTTCCCGTACGCGTCAGACCATCTCGGGCACCTCGCCGACGGTCGTCTTGACGTCGATCACGGCGAAAGCGGCACCCTGCGGGTCCATGATCGCCGCGAACCGGCCGAAGGGGCTGTCCATCGGCCCGAACACCTTGCGTCCCTTGAGACGTTCGGCCGCCTCGACGGCCTTGTCGCAGTTGTCCACGGCGAAGTAGACCTGGATGTACGAGGGGACCTCCGGCGGGAACTCCTCCGTCATCACCATCCGGCCGAGCAGCGGATCGGCACCGAGGTCGAAGACCCGGTAGTCCATCTCCCCGTCCTGCATCGTCTTCGAGCGGTAGCCGAAGACCGAGCTGAAGAACTCGTCCGCCTTCGCCGGCTCCCGGGTGAAGACCTCCGCCCAGACGTACGAGCCGCTCTCGCCCTCCAGCTCGAAGCCCTCGTGCGTGCCCGGCTGCCAGACACCGAACACGGCGCCCGACGGCTCCCGCGCGATGCACATCGAGCCGAACTCGCCGACCTGCATCGGCTCCATCAGGACGGTGCCGCCCGCGCCGCGGATCTTCTCCGCCGTGGCCGAGACGTCCGGCGAGGAGAAGTACAGACACCAGGCCGACTGCGGCTCCCCGTCCTGCCCCGGCATCGGCGGGACCACGGCCGCGACCGCCTTGCCGTTCTTGTACGCCTGTGTGTAGTTGCCGAATTCCGATGAGGACTCGCCGAAGGTCCAGCCGAGCACGTCGCCGTAGAACGTCTTGGCGCCCTCGACGTCGGTGAACATCGCGTCGGTCCAGACCGGCGTGCCTTCAGGTCGTGCGGCCATGACGGTGACTCCCACTTCCGATTCGATGACGTGTTCCTGTGGGCCACGCTAGTCACGCTCGCCCCGCCCCGCTCGCTGACGCGGCGTGACCGGACGCGCGTGCTGCGACCATCGGTCCATGAGGACACAGGGGGACCACACGATGATCGAGATACCCGCGGGGCGCGTCACGCTCTCGGACCGGCGCACCGAGCGGAGCTGGACCGTCGACGTCGGCCCGTACGGACTGGGCACCGTCCCGGTCACACAGCAGCTGTACGCACAGGTCACGGGCGCCGGACCGAGCGCGGCCCAGGGCGACGCACTCCCGGTGGAAGGAGTGTCCTGGACCGAGGCCGTCCACTTCTGCAACGCGCTCTCCGCCCGCGAGGGACTCCGCCCCGCGTACCACCTCCCCCCGGACGAATCCGACGAGCCCGTCTGGGACCGGACCGCCGACGGATACCGGCTCCCCACCGAGGCCGAATGGGAGCACGCCTGCCGCGCGGGAACCACCGAGGCGCGCTACGGCCCGCTCGACGACATCGCCTGGCACCGCGGCAACTCCGGCGAACGCCCCCATGAGGTGGCCGGCCTGCGCCCCAACGCCTGGGGCCTCCACGACATGCTGGGCAACGTCTGGGAGTGGTGCTGGGACGTGTACGACGCCGAGGTCTACGGCAGCTACCGGGTCCTGCGCGGCGGCGGCTGGTTCGACGAGCACTGGAGCTGCCGCGCCTCGGTCCGCCGCCGCAGCCACCCCACCCTCCGCATCGACGACGTGGGCTTCCGCCTCGCCCGCACGCTCACGCGCTGAGCGGGCGGGGAGTCAGTCCGGCAGCCGGCCCATCGCGTAGCGGTGGAACGGCCCGCCGGGCAGCGAAAGCTCGGGCCGCCACATCCGCAGCACCTGCGCCGACGGCACGAACAGCGCCTCCGGCAGGCGGTCCGGGGCCGTCCACTCCCAGCGTTCGATCTTGTCCGGCTCGGCCACGGCCGGCACCCCGCGGAAGACCCGCAGCACCGTGGCCGCGGTCATCCGGGTCAGCCGTGAGGAGGTGACGGAGTCCAGGACGAGCCCGATGACCTCCACGTCGGCGGCGTCCGCGACGAGCGTCGTCTCCTCGGCCAGCTCGCGGGCCGCCGCCTCCTCGACGGACTCACCCGGCTCGACCATCCCGCCCGGGAGCTCCCACACCCCGGAGCGGTGCAGCCCGAGAAGCACACGGCCGGCCCCGTCGGTCACCACCACCCCCGCACCGAGAGAGGCCTGGGCGACCGGCGGCCGGACATTGCGGTGGGCGGCGGCGGCCGCCTCGGCGGTGTTCATGATCCCCTTCTACCAGCAGCGCTCGCCGCGCCGCCACAGCGCTACCCGGCGGCGGGAGGAACCACGGCGACCGGGCAGTGCGCGTGGTGCAGCACCGCGTGCGCGACCGAACCGACGAGCAGCGACCCGAAGCGGTGCCGGTGGTGACGGCCCACGACCAGCAGACCGGCGTCCCGCGAACCCTCCACGAGCAGTCCCGCCGCGTCCCCCGGCGTCACCACGGGAACGACATCGACCTCCGGCCGGCGCGCGGCGAAGGGCCGCAGCCGCTCCTCCTGCTCCCGCCGGCCCTCCCGCACCAGCGACTCCTCCATGTCGTCCGTGAGGGGCAGCGGGGGAGGCACCTGGAGCGCCGGGGACGGCGCGACGACCAGGGCGACCGGCTGCGGAGGCAGCCGGAACGCCGTCACGACCTCCAGCGGCACGCCCCGGTGGTGCGCCGCGTCGAAGGCGAAGTCCACCACCTCGTCCGGCGTCTCCTCCGTGTGCAGACCGAGCAGGACCCGGCCGGCCTCCGTGCCGCTGTGCAGGGCGGCGGTGCGCGCCTCGTGCGGGACGACGACGAGCGGACAGGGGGCCGTCGCCGCGAGCGCCCGGCTCGTCGAACCGAGCAGCAGGCTCGCGAAGCCACCGTGCCCGCGGGAACCGGTGACCAGGAGCCGCGCGCCCCGCGCGGCGGCCGGCAGCGCGTCGGTCACGGACCCGTCGAGGGACTCGTACCGCACGGGAAGGGTGTGCCCGCGCTCCTCGACCACGGCCCGTACGGCCGCGACGACCGTGTCGGGAAGCTCGGGGGAGGGTCCGAGGGAGGCGATCCGGGCGGCGCCGAGCTGGAGGGCGTCGGAGCGCACATGGGCCACGACCAGCGGTGATTCCAGGAGCTCGGCGGCGCCGAGGGCCCACTCCAGGGCCCGGAGACTGTGCGCGGATCCGTCCACGCCGACGACGACCGGCGGCTCGGACGCGGTGCTCAGGTCACCGAGGTGGGAAGCACTCATGTCGGACGGACTCGGGTGGGAGGCGCTCATGAGGGAATGACTCCCGCGCCCGGCGCCGCGCCACACCCGTCGGGGCGCGGCACGGCGGGACGGTCAGGCGTTCTCGTCGCGGCGCGCCCGCTCCGCGTCGCGCTCCTTGATGCGGACGGTCTCCTTGCGGACCTCCGCCTGGGTGGCGCGCTCCTTCTGGAGCCACTCGGGCAGCTCCTGCTTGAGCGCGTCGATCTGCTCGGTGGTGAGCGGATCGGTGATGCCACCGCGCGCGAGACCGGCGATGGAGATGCCGAGCTTCTGCGCGACCACCGGGCGGGGGTGCGGGCCGTTCTTCCTGAGCTCCTCGAGCCAGGCGGGCGGGTTCGCCTGGAGCTCGTTCAGCTCGGTGCGCGAGACGACACCCTCCTGGAAGTCTGCGGGGGTGGCCTCGAGGTACACACCCAGCTTCTTCGCCGCGGTGGCGGGCTTCATCGTCTGGGTGTTCTGGTGCGACGTCATGGTGTCAAGGGTATCGAGCGTGCGGGCGAGTTCCGACCACGGCAGCTACCGGTAACCTGGCGGAGTGACAGGCTCGGACGCTTCCCCCTCGGACACCACGGCGGATTCCCCCACGGTGTCCCCCTCTGACCTCCCCTCCGGCACCCCCGCCTTCCGGCTGGCGTACGTGCCCGGAGTGACGCCGTCGAAGTGGGTCGGGGTCTGGAAGGAGCGCCTGCCCGATGTCCCCCTGACCCTCCTCGCCGTGACGCCCGCCGAGGCCTTCGGCGCGCTCCGGGAGGGGACGGCCGACGCCGGTCTGGTCCGGCTGCCCGTGGACCGGGACGACCTGAGCGCGATCCCGCTGTACACGGAGACGACGGTCGTCGTCGTCCCCAAGGACCACCTCTTCGCGGCGGCCGAGGAGGTGTCGGCCGAGGACCTCGCCGAGGAGCTCGTCCTGCACCCGCTCGACGACACCCTGGGCTGGGAGCGGCCGCCGGGCCGTGCGGCGAACGAGCGCCCGGAGACGACCGCCGACGCGATCGAGCTGGTCGCGGCGGGCGTCGGCGTGCTCGCCGTGCCGCAGTCCCTCGCCCGGCTGCACCACCGCAAGGACCTCACCTACCGGACGCTGACCGACGTCCCGCAGTCGCGGGTCGCCCTGTCGTGGGCGGCCGCCGACGAGGCCCCGGACCTGGTGGAGGAGTTCATCGGCATCGTGCGCGGCCGCACGGTCAACAGCACGCGGGGCCGCCGCGCCGAGGCCCAGAAGGGCCAGAAGCAGCCGAAGAAGGAGCAGAAGCCCACCAGGTCCGGGAAGCCGGGCGGTGGCGCGCGCACCGGGGGCAGGCCCGCGGCGGCCCGCAAGGGCGGCGCCAAGGGCGGCGGCTCGGGCCGGGGCAAGGGCGGGAAGCCCCGCGGCCGGTCCTGAGCCCTCAGGCGCTGTCCGTACGGCGGACGGCACGCGACGGGGCGGGTACCCGTCGGCATACTGACCCCTCCTGATCATCGAGATCACGCAGGAGGAGCTTTGGCCGCCAGTTTCAGGACCGTCGTCGAGGTGGGACCGGACCACCTCGAACGGGCCCGGTCCATCGACCGGGTGTTCCAGGAGGCGATCGCGCCCGCGACCGTCAACTTCGACTTCGAGGCGATACGGGCGGCCGCCGCGGCCGTCCCCGACACCACCGTCGTACGGATGGTCCGGGGCTGGGGCCTGCAGGAGCACGCCCCCGTCCTGGTCATGGTGCTCTCGCTGAAGGAGGCCGTCCGGCAGGCCCTTCCCCCGGAGTACGCGGAGGCGGGGTTCTGGGGGACGGTCGAGCGGGAGCTCGTCGAGGCGTTCACCGGCCTCGCCGGGCAGGAGGGGCGGCCCGGACTCTCCTTCTACGAGGAGTCCGAGCACCGCACCCGCTTCTACCGCGACCTCTTCTTCGCCCTCCAGGACGAGGCGACCGGAGAGGACATCTACGCCCTCGCGTTCTGCGTCGACGTCACTGTCGAGCTGCCGAAGGCGGAGGTCACCGCCCTGGAACTGACGGACGTCGTCCCCTTCGCCGTCCGGCTCAACGCGATCGTGGTCCGCCAGACGGCGGCCGTGGACGCCACCGTCTGAGCCGCACCGGCCCGCCGTCCCGGGCCGGACACGCCTCGATTCCGGCGGTCAACCCTGGCGGCGCCACCGTCCGCCACGCGCCGCCGCGACGAGCTCCGGCACCGTCGCCAGCTTCACCAGGGGGCGCCCCGCCTCCCGGCCCCTCGCCCGCTCCGTCCTGTCGATGGCCGCGAGACCGCGCGCGTCGACGAGGTGCCGGCTGCGGCTCCTCGCAAGCCGGCGGAACTCCTTGGCCGTGCCCTTCGGCGCCGGCAGCGCACCGGCGACCGCGTCCGCCAGTAGGGTCCCGACCGTCTCCTCCGCACAGGCCCGGTTGGCGCCGATGCCCCCGGTGGGCCCGCGCTTGACCCAGCCGACGACGTAGGCGCCGGGGAGCCCCGCCACCCGCCCGGCCTCGTGCGGCACCGTGCCGGTCGCCTCGTCGAAGGGCAGTCCCGCCAGCGGGACACCCCGGTAGCCGATCGCCCGGACGAGGAGCTCCGCCCCGATCTCCGTACCGGACGGTGATCCCTCCTCCGTCACCCGCACCGCCCGCACACCGTCGGTGCCGAGCGCCTCGACGGGGGCGGAGTGGAAGCGGAGCACGATCCGCCGCCGGTCCCGCGCGGGCGCCCGCGTCCAGTCCACCGCCTCCCGGCTCACGCCCCGCAGCAGCGCCGCCTTCTCCCCGGCCGCCGCCGCGTCGACGGCGGCCCCGGTACGCGGGTCCCGGTCGTCGACGACCAGGTCCACGCCGGGCAGGTGCTTCAGGGCGAGCAGTTCGGACGCCGTGTACGACGCGTGCTCGGGTCCCCTGCGGCCGAGCAGCACCACCTCCCGGACCCGCGTCTCCCGCAGGGCCGCGAGGGCGTGCTCCGCGATGTCCGTTCCGGTGAGGTCGGCCGGGTCCATGACGAGCACGCGGGCGACGTCGAGGGCGACGTTGCCGTTGCCGACGACGACGACCCGCCCGGCGGAGAGCCGGACGGCGTCCGCGCCGGTCTCGGGATGCGCGTTGTACCAGGAGACGACGGAGCTCGCCGGGACGCTGCCGGGCAGATCCTCGCCCGGGATGCCGAGCCGCCGGTCGGAGGGCGCGCCCACGGCGTAGATCACCGCGTCGTGGTGCGCGGCGAGTTCCTCGACGGTGACGTCCTTGCCGATCTCCACGCCGAGCCGCATCCGGACCCGGGGGTGGGAGTGGAAGCGGCCGAGCGTCTCGCCCGCGCCCCTGGTCGCCGGATGGTCCGGCGCCACTCCGTACCGGAGGAGTCCGCCGGCCACCGGCAGCCGGTCGATCAGGGTCACCTCGGCGTTGGTGTGCAGGAGCAGGTCCTCGGCGGCGTACATGCCTGCGGGCCCGGTGCCGACGACCGCGATCCGCAGCGGCGCGAAGTCGGCGGGCAGCGAGCGGGGGAACGAGGGTTCGCCCCAGGTGTGGAAGGTGGGCGAGGCCAGGGCCGGGGCAGGCGTCCGGTCCGCGTAGTACTCCGCGTTGATCGCCTCGTACTCCCGCAGCCGTCCGGTGAGCCGGTCGGCGGGGAAGATCGCGTCGACGGGGCAGGCGTCGGCGCAGGCACCGCAGTCGATGCAGGCCTCGGGGTCGATGTACAGCATGTCCGTGGTCCCGAAGTCGGGCTCGTCGGGCGTCGGGTGGATGCAGTTGACCGGGCAGACGGCGACGCAGGTGGCGTCGTTGCAGCAGGTCTGGGTGATCGCGTAGGTCATGTCGTCGGCTCTGCTCTGCTCGGCTCGGAGGGGTCAGACGAGGTGGGCGCGCTGGTAGAAGAAGAGCGCGGGCCGGGTCAGCATCCCGACGTCGGCCAGGAACTCCATGAGGCCGGAGCAACTGGCGCGCAGCTGTGCCTTGTAGTGCTCGTTGGCGGCCGCCTCGCGGCGGGCCCGCTCGGGGTCGAGTCCGGCCCGCACGTACACCTCCGGGCTCACCAGGCTGGTGATGATGTAGTACGCGGCGATGGCGACCACGAGGGCCTGGAAGTGACGGCGCGGCCTGCTCGCGCGGGCCAGGTGGCGGCGCGTCTCGTCCCGGGCGAACTTCATGTGCCGGGACTCCTCGACGACATGGATGTTGCTGATGGTGCGGACGAAGGGGACGACCCGCTCGTCGCGCATCCAGTCGCGCTGCATGACGTCGAGGACCTCCTCGGCGACGAGGATGCCGGCGTACGCGGCTTCGCCGAAGCCGACGGTCTTCATGAGGCGCCCGAGTTCGAGCACGGCCCGCTTGGGGCGGTACGCGGGGGCGCCGAGCTTCTGGGAGCCCCGGGCGAACATGATCGAGTGCCGGCACTCGTCGGCGATCTCGGTGAGGGCCCACTGGAACCGGGGGTCGGTGTGGTCCATGCGGTAGATGTCGCGGAGCACCATCTGCTGGAGGATCATCTCGAACCAGATGCCGGTGCTGGCGACCGAGGCGGTCTCCTGCCGGGTCAGCTCCTTGCGCTGCTCCTCGGTCATCTCGTTCCAGTAGGCGGTGCCGTAGAGGGAGTTCCACTCGGGGCTCTGCCCGTGGAAGTCCTTGTCGAGGGGGGTGTCCCAGTCGACCTCGACGGCCGGGTCGTACGACAGCTTCGCGGCCGATCGGAGCAGCCGCTCGGCGACGTCCGAGTCGGTGACGTGCGAGTCGGTGACGTGCGGGTGGTCCGGGCGAGCGGTGCTGCTTGCCATGGTGCGGCTCCTTGGGTCGCGCGATCGGCTCGGGGCAGCTTGTTAGACGCCGTGTCTAGCAAGCTTGTTAGACGGAACGTATAGCAAGGGGTGTGCCCGGGCCTACCCCTCGGTACGCACTTTCTTCCCCCGCCCTTACCTCGGGTACGCGAACGGGGCCGGAGCCATGGCGGCTCCGGCCCCGTCCCAGGGGTGGCGCGATGTCAGAAGGTCAGGTTCCAGGCGTCGATCCGGCCCGTGTCCTGGTTCGCGTTGTCGTTCACGCGAAGCTTCCAGACGCCGTTCGCGACCTCCGTCGAGGCGTTGACCGTGAACGTCTGGATGATGTTGTCCGTGCCGCTGCCGGACCGGTTGTGCACCGTGTAGACGGTGCCGTCCGGGGCCACCAGGTCGACCTTCAGGTCGCCGATGTAGGTGTGCTTGATGTCCACGCCCACCTTCAGCGTGGCCGGCGCGTTGCCCGTCACCCCGCTGACCGTGATCGGGCTCTCGACCGTCGCGTTGTCGGCGATGGTGACGTCGGCGAGGTTCTCGAAGTACGCGCCGGGCGGCGGTGTGGTGCCCCCGACGGCCTTCAGGGCGTCGACGGCGCCCTCACCGAAGAAGCCGTTCTTGGTCGTGGTGCCCGTGCAGCGGGTGTCCGAGGGGCACGCGCGGTCCGTGGCCTGGACGCCGAGCTGGTCGCGGATCTGCGCCGGGGTGAACGTCGGGTTCACGCTCGCGATCAGCGCCGCGACGCCGGCCACGTGCGGAGAGGCCATCGACGTGCCGTTCATGTTGCCGTACTTGCCGCCCGGGAGCGTCGAGTAGACACCGGAGGTGCCGTCTCCGCCGGGGGCGGCGATGTCGATGACGCCGTTGCCGAAGTTCGAGTACGAGGCCTTGGCGCCGCCGTTGCCCTGCGCGGCGACCGTCACGACGCCCGGAAGCTCCGTCGGGATGTCGATGCAGGCGTTGGTGATCGTACGGGTGACCGGCGTCGAGTCGTTGGGGCTCTCGGAGTCGGTCGTCTTGTTCGCCAGGTCGTAGTTGGAGTTGCCCGCGGCGGCGACCTGGAGCGAACCCTTGCCCTCGGCGTACGCCTGGGCCCGGCGGACGCCCTCGATGATGGCGGCCTGGTCCACGTTGTCCGGGCAGTTGAACTGCCACGGGTCCGTGTAGTAGCTGTTGTTGGTGACCTTGAATCCGTGGTCACCGGCCCACATGAAGCCGCAGATCGTGTTCTCCGCGAAGAACAGGCTGCTGGTCGGCTCCGCGATGCGGACGGAGGAGATCGTCACGCCCGGCGCGACACCGATGACGCCCTTGCCGTTCTTGGCGGCCGCGATCGTGCCGGCGACGTGCGTGCCGTGGGTGCCGACGTCACGCCAGGCACCCGCGCGCGTGTCCGCCTTGCCGTAGGCGCAGGAGGCCGAGTCGGCGGCGTTGAAGTTGGGCGCGATGTCCTGGTGCCGGTCGTCGACGCCGGTGTCGAGGACGCCGACCTTGACCGAAGCCGAGCCGGTGGTGACCGCCCAGGCCTGGTCGGCCTTGATCTGCGTCATGTCCCAGCGGTTCGACTCCGTCAGGGTCGTGGTGGACTGCGACGGGTTCGCGGGGAGCGCCGGGTTGTAGGCGTCGGCGGGGACGTCGGAGGTACGGGTCGCCCCGACCTGCTGGACGCCGCCGACCGTGCGCATCGCCGAGGCGAACGACGTGGACGTCGAGTGCGCCACGATCACGCCGATGGCGTCGTAGGTCGCGAAGACCGAACCGCCGTTGCTCGCCACGGCGCCGCTCACGGCCGCCGTGCCGCCGGGGGCCGTGATCACCAGGTACGCGCGGGTGCCGGCGGCCCAGGCCGCCGAAGTCGCCGCCGTCGTGGTGGCCGTCGTCGCCCCCGCCGAACGGGCCGCGACGGGCGCGGTGTCCGACGGTGCTGCCTGGGCGAATCCGGGAGCGGCGAGCGCCATGGTCGTACCGAGCGCCGCGACGGCGATGGCCGACGTTCTCAACCGGCTGGATATGAGGGAAAACAATGCGTCCTCCGATAACCCGGTGGCGCGGGTGGCGCCTGCCGGGCTTTGTGATGTGTGGGGTGGACGCAAGATCCCAGACTCGTGCCCCAGAGGGAAGAGTTCTGTCCGAGAAGTGTGTTCGTGTTACGCACTGTTGACCGAACAGTGCCCGGAGGGGCAGGGTTTCGGGTCCCCTGCCCCCTTTGTCACGACTACTTCAGGTACGGACCAGCGGATCCGACCTTTCCGGGACCGTTCAGGACGTACACCCGCAGATTTCCCTTACCGGGCGCGGCGACCGAGAGGGTGCCGTTGGTGACGGTCCTGACGTCTCCGGTCACGGCGTCGGTGTACGTGCCGTTCGGGATGCCCGAGTACGTGGCGCCGCCCGAGATCGTGACCAGCGCGAAGCTGTCCGTACCGCCGCTGGTGTAACGGCGCTTGAACGCCATGCCGCCGGTGATGCCCTCGGTGGAGTACTGGCCCATCTGCAGGGCGGGGACGGCCCGACGGATCTCGTTGAGCCGCTGGAGGTGCTTGACCAGGGGCTGCTGGAGGGTGGTGGCGACCTGGCCGCTCGCCGCGGTGACCTTGGAGAAGTCGGAGGCGGTGACGGAGCCGGCGACGTGGTCGCCGTAGTAGGCGCGGCCGGTGGTGGCCAGCGGGCAGGACGGCCCGCAGTCGATCTTCTTGCCGGCCTGGAACTCGATCTCGGAGCCGTAGTAGAGCGTCGGGATGCCGCGGAAGGTCCACATCAGGGACATGTTCTCGGCCCATGCGTCGGTGCCGCCCGCGTACCGCTCGGAGGACTTGTTGGGTCCGTAGTCGTGGCTGTCGACGTAGACGACGTTGTAGGTGGCGTCGTTGGTCGCGTCGTCGGAGTCCTTGCCGTTGTTGAAGGCGTTGTTGGCATCGCCGAAGTTCATGTGCATGCGCATGTCGATGATGTTCATGCCGGAGAACTTGCTGTGGTCGGGGGCGTGGTACGCGTTGCCGTTGAGGAAGGCGTTGGTGGAGGTGGGCTGGGCGGCGGTCCCGGCCTGGTTCTCGTAGGTGTACATCTCCAGGGCGGCCTTGGTGTCGTCGGCGTCGTACTCCTTGCGCTCCTTCCAGGTGAAGAACTGCGCGGAGTGGTTGACCGAGCCGCGGTTCCACTTGTCGTTGACGAAGGCGCCGACCTCGCCGAAGACGAGGAAGTTCTTCGCGGCCTCGGCGCCGAACTTCTGGGTGACGCGCTGCTGGATCGCGGGCAGGAAGCGGCGGTTCCAGGTCGTGCGCGGGATGTGCACGGCGGTGTCGACGCGGAAGCCGTCGACGCCCATGTCGATGTACTTGTCGTAGGCGCCGATCAGGTAGTTCTGGACGGGCGCGGACTCGGTGTTGAAGTCGGCGAGGTCGTCGTGGAGCCAGCAGGACCGGGAGTCCTCGCCTTCCCAGTTCCCGAGCCAGCAGTTGTGGTAGAGCGCCTTGGGGAACATGCCGGAGGTGGGGCTGGGCCACTGGCAGTTGTAGATCCGGTAGCCCTCGGGCGAGGTCCACTGGGTGGGCTTGCCCCAGTCGACGCAGGTGTTGCCGGCGGGCTCGGCCGTCGACCACAGGTCGCCGTTGTAGTACGACTTCCCGGTCTTGGGGTCGATGGTCAGGCCGTCGTACTCGAAGCCCTCTGCCTTCTCGTCGTAGTACCAGCTCCACTGGGTGTCCCGGACGCCGTAGACGGTCGGGGTGAACAGGCCCTTGGCGCCCCAGCGGGACGAGTGGTTGTAGACGACGTCCTGGTAGATCTTCATGCCCTTGGCGTGGGCGGCGTTGATCAGGTCCTGGTAGGACGCGCCGGCGGACTCCAGGCGGGGATCGACCTTGTAGAAGTCGTAGCCGTGGTAACCGTGGTAGTCGTAGTCCGAGCGGTTGAGGACCACCGGGGTGACCCAGATCGCGGACATGCCCAGGCCCTTGATGTAGTCGAGCTTCTGGATCAGGCCCTTGAAGTCGCCCCGGAACATGGGGTCGTTGTTGGCCGCGTTGCCCGACTTCACGTGCTGGTTGCCGCCCCGGTTGTTCGTCGTGTCGCCGTCGTTGAAGCGGGCGGTGAGGACGAAGTAGATGGGGTCCTTGCGCGGGTCGGTGCCCAGCGGGCTGCCCTCGGTGGGCGCGGGCGGCTTGTCACCGGTGGTCGCCGGGGCCACCACGGAGGCTGCGGAGGTGTTCCCGGCCGCGTCCACGGCCTTGACGGTGTAGGTGTACGCCGTCCGCGGCTCCAGGTTGGCGTCGGACAGGACGGTGGAGCCGACGTCGGTGATCTGGGTGCCCCGGGTGCCGCCGGTGCGGGTGACCTGGTACTTCGTCACCGCCTTGTTGTCGGTCGACGGCTCCCAGGCGAGCAGGATCGACACGCCGTCGGCCTTGGCCGTCACCCCGGTGGGGACGGTGGGCGCCTGGGTGTCGGGGGTCGCGGCGGCGCACGGATCGGTCGCGTTCGCCTTCACCACGTTGTCCCGTACGGCGCTGACGCCGGTTCCGAGGGTGTAGTCCGAGCCCCTGTTGTTGTCCCACGTGCCGTTGCCGTTGTTGAACGCGGCCTTGAAGGAGGCGGCCGTCCCGAGGTCGACCTCGCGCTTCCACCAGCCGGCGCAGGCTGCCTGCATGCCGAGACCGGGGGCGGCGGTCCAGGCGCCACCGGCCGGCTGATAGTGCAGGTTGACGGTGGACCAGCCGAGCGTCTCGGTGGAGTAGTAGACGGTGGCCTTGGCGCCCGGGGTGGGCGTGGTGCCCGAGCACGGGTCGGAGTGGGCGACGACCCCGTCCTTGACGGTGACGGAGCCGGTGCCGAGGGCGTAGTTCTTGCCGCCGTTGTTGTCCCAGGTGCCGGTGCCGTTGTTGAAGGTGGCCCGGAGCCCGGTCGCCGTGCCGAGGGTGACGGTCTTCTTCACCCAGTCCGTGCAGGCGGGCTCCATGTCGACGCCGGGGACCGTGGTCCAGGCTCCGCCGTCGGGGGCGTAATGCAGCTTGTACGCGGCCCAGTTCTTCGTCCTGGTCCAGTAGAAGACCGTCGCCGTGTTCTCTGCGGTGGCCGCGACCGGGGCGGTCCGGGGCGAGGGGGCGTCGGGTGGGGCGGCGAGCAGGCCGACGAGGCCGGCGGCGAAGGCCAGGACGGCCACCGGGCGTCCTGGCAGCCGCGTGGGGGTGCGAGTCATCTGGTTCTCCAGGCAGGAGCGTGTTCCGTACGGGCCGGCGGGGAGCGGGGATCGGCACCGTTGGAAACGCAGTCGGAAAGTTTCAGAAACGCCTTGCGTCGGCGGGAAGTTACCGCCGGTGCGGCCTGGAGGTAAAGAGTTCTGTCCGAAGTGGCGCCTGTGTGCGGGCCGTTCGGCGCGGTCCTGGGGCGGGCGGCGGGCATGCCGAACCGCCGCTCGGCGCGGGGACCGGGCGGCGGGGGAACGGTGGGACGGTGTGCGGGCGGGCCTCAGGGGCGCGGCCAGGGGCGCCCCTCCAGGCGCTCGATGTCACGGTTGAAGCGTTCGAGGAAGGCGGCGAATCGGGCCACGTCCTCGGGTGACCAGTGCTCCATGACCCGCTCGAGTCCCTCGATGTTCGAAGTCCGGTCGGCCTCCAGGCGGCGCTCGCCCTCCTCGGTGATGCGGAACTTGCGGGCGATGCCGCCCTCGGGGTCGGGGATGCGCTCCACGACCCCGGCGCGCAGCATGGCCGCCGTCTGACGGTTGAGGGTGGAGGCGTCGAGGCCGAAGGCCTCGCTGAGCTGCCCGATGGACATCGGCCCGTGCACCTTGACCCGACTCAGGAGGACGTACGCGCTGCGGTCGAGGTGACCGCCGGCGGCGCGGGAGCGGGGCGCGTACAGGTGGGCGTGCCGGCCGAGCAGCATGGTCTCGAACTCGACCAGATGAGTGGGCTTGTCCACGGGCTTCTCCATGGCTCCATTCTCCCCCGTGGGCGATCGCTGTGCAGCATGCACAAGTTGTGTATTCCGCAATCAATGTGCATGATGCATAAAGCTGCGCATGGCGAACCATGACGCACCCCACGCACGACCGAGGGAGAACTCGTGGACGGCTCCAAGCCCGACGCCCGGCCCGGAGGCGTCGTCGGCGTCCTCGCGCTCGCCGGCATCGTGGCCGCACTGATGCAGACCCTGGTGGTGCCGCTCATCGGCGACCTCCCGAAGCTCCTTGACACCACCGCGTCCAACGCCTCCTGGGTGATCACCGCCACTCTGCTCGCGGGCGCCGTCGCCACCCCGGTGGCCGGCCGGCTCGGCGACACCCTCGGCAAGCGGCGGGTCCTCCTGGTCTCCGTGATCCCGCTGATCGCCGGCTCGGTGGTCTGCGCGCTCGCCTCCTCGGTCGTCCCCATGATCGTCGGGCGCGGCCTCCAGGGCCTCGGCATGGGGGTCGTACCACTCGGCATCAGCCTGCTCCGCGACATCCTCCCGGCCGAGCGGCTCGGCGGGTCCATCGCCCTGATGAGCGCCTCCATGGGCGTCGGCGGCGCCCTCGGCCTGCCGTTCTCCGCCGCCGTCGCCGAGAACGCCAGCTGGCGCGTGCTCTTCTGGGTCGCCGCCGGAATGAGCGTCCTCGTGGGCGTCCTCATCTGGCGCGTCGTCCCCGCGGGCCGCCGCACCCCGGCCGCCGGCCGCTTCGACGTCCCCGGTGCGCTCGGCCTGGGCGTCGGGCTCGTCGCGCTGCTGCTCGCCGTCTCCAAGGGCGCGACCTGGGGCTGGGGCAGCGGCACCACCCTCGGCCTCTTCGCCCTCGCCGCCGTCGTCCTGCTCGGCTGGGGCGCCTGGGAGCTGCGTACCCCCGAGCCCCTCGTCGACCTGCGGGTCACCGCCCGTCCGGTCGTCCTGCTGACCAACGCGGCGTCGGTCCTCGTCGGATTCGCCATGTACGCGCAGTCCCTCGTCGTCCCCCAGCTGTTCCAGCTGCCCGAGGCCACCGGCTACGGACTGGGCCAGTCGATGATGGCCATGGGCCTGTGGATGGCCCCCGCGGGACTGATGATGATGGTCCTCGCCCCGCTCGGCGCGAAGCTCTCCGCCGCGCGCGGCCCGAAGGTCACGCTTTCCGTCGGCGCCCTCGTCATCGCCGCCGGCTACGGCTCCTCGCTCGCCCTGATGGGCTCCACCGGCGGCCTGCTGGTCGTCACGCTCATCTGCAACACCGGCTTCGGGCTTGCCTACGGCGCCATGCCGGCGCTCATCATGGGCGCGGTCCCGCAGGAGGAGACCGCGTCGGCCAACAGCTTCAACACCCTGATGCGCTCCATCGGCACCTCCGTCTCGGCCGCCGTGATCGGCGTCGTCCTCGCCCAGATGACCACGACGCTGGGCGGCCACGCCCTGCCGTCCGAGGACGGCTTCCGCGTCGCCATGCTCATCGGCTGCGGGGTCGGCCTGGTGGCCGCGGTGGTCGCCGCCCTCATCCCCGCCAAGGCCGCCGCCGCCTCGTCGGACGACCCGGCGGACACGGGCCGCGGGACCGCCCCGCGCACGCCTTCCGGGGTCAGCGCCTGACCGTCCGGGGGACCGGGGCGCGCCCGGGAGCAGACAGGCCCGGCCCCGCACCGGCCCAGGCCTTGCGGTCCTCGGCCGGTGCGGGCGCGGGGGAGACACGTCCGGGCCCGCACCGGTCCACCGCTCAGACCTTGCCGTCCTCCGCCGCCTCCAGCGTGAAGAGCGCCCCGTCCGGGTCCCGTACCACCACCGTCCTGCGCCCCTCGGCCTCGTCCGGACCGCGTACGCCACCCCAGTCGTCGCCCGGCACCTCCGACCCGCCGTGCGCGAGGACCGCGGCCGTCGCCGCCTCCGGATCGGGCACCCGGAACCGCACCAGCCAGCGCGGCCGCAGCTGCGGCCGGGGCGAGCCGGACTCGACAGGACCGCTGTTCAGCCGGGCGACGGCCTCGCCGTCCCGCCGCAGCACCACCTTGTCCTGCTCGTACGACACCTCGAAGCGGCCCGGACCCTCGTCGGCCCAGCGGAGCACCTCGCCGTAGAACACGGCCGCCTCGAAGGCGTCCCGCGTGTGCAGCTCCAGCCAGGCGGGCGCCGAGTGCTCGCCGATGTGCCAGGGGGTCTCCGTCCGCCCCTCCCACACACCGAAAGCCGCACCCTCCCGGTCGGTCGCGAACGCCGCGCGTCCCCGGGGCGGATAGGCGACCGGCCCCACGCCGACGGTGCCGCCGCGCTCCCTGATCCGCGCCACGGCCGTGTCGGCGTCGTCCACGGCGAAGAACGCCGTCCAGGACACCGGTACGGAGAGCTCGGCCGCGACGGCCGCGATCCCGGCGACGGGCACCCCGTCCAGCTCACCGACCGCGTACTCCCGCTCTCCGCCGCCCCGCCGGAACGTCCAGCCCAGCACGGCCCCGTAGAAGCGCTCGGCCGCGTCCAGATCGTGCGCGTTCAGACTCAGCCAGCACGGTGCTCCCACCTCCTCCCCGGTTGTCGGCCCCGACACCGGCACCACCTCCTCGTCGTCCTGTCACGCTGCGTGCGTCGTGCGCCCCTTCCCCATCCCGCCGCCCTCCATGCGCGCGTTCACCCACGTGCCGCCGATGACCACACGCCCGGGTGCGCCGACCGCCCCCGAGAACGGCCCGGCGGAGGCACGCCGCCCGACCGCACCTGCCGGGCCGGACGCCGTGGCCGCCGCGCCGCCTCCCGTACGGGACACCTCAGCCGGCCCGCTCCCCGACCTCCTGGCGGAGGGCGACGGAGAGGTGGTGGTGGAGGGCGCCGAGGACCGGCTCGCCGGGGTCGAACAGGCCGGTGGCGAGCTTCCAGTAACGCTGGATCACGGGCCCCTCGCCCCGCGCGAGCACAGGGACGAGCCCCCGCCGGAAGTCCGGGGAGTCCGCTGACCCGAGTGCCCCGGCGTAGGCCGCGACGAAACAGTCCAGGGCCCCGCCGTCCTGCGGGGCGCGCCCGGCCCGTACCTCCCTGAACGCCAGCCCGTACGCCTCCGCAAGCCCCTCGTACAGCACCGCGGGACGGTACTCCCCGTCCGGCAGCGGCGGCGCGGGCCGCGACTCCGGACGGTCGAGGCGGGGATCGGACACGAGCGCGTGCAGCCGCGCGAAGTCAAGGACCTTCCCGGGGGTCGGCTCCGCCGGGACCCCCGGCACGACCGAGTCGAGGACAAGGGACACCACCCGCCGCGGCAGCCGTACCGGCAGCATCCGGCGCCAGAACCGGGCGAGCGCCGCCGTGTCGGGCGGCACGGACACCGCACCGATCAGCCGCAGCCGGTCGGCGCGCTCACCGGCCGGGCAGTCCTGGACGAGCCGCAGCGAGGCCTCCCGCCAGCGGAGCGCGGCCAGTCGGGAACCCACCTCCCGCAGCTGCCCCGAGACGACCTCCTCCAGGGCCTCGTCCCGTTCCAGCGCCCGCTCCACCTCCGCGACGGGCAGGTCGAGGGCGCGCAGGGACCGGATCAACCGGAGCCGCTCCAGGGCCTGCGGACCGTACCGGCGATGCCCGCCGGAACTGCGGCCCTCCTCGGGCAGCAGACCCCGGTCCGAGTAGTAGCGCACCGTCTTCACGGTGGCACCCGCCCGCTCGGCGAGCTCCCCGATGCTCCACAGCCCGTCGGACACCACGACGTGATCCTCCCCCTGGTCGACTCCAGTCTGGAGCACGGCCGCTCCCGCACGCCCTCCGGGTGCGCCGGTGACGTGTCCCCGTACTTGAACCTCCTCCAAGGGGAGTTCCTAGCGTGTCGGCGAGGCGTTCCCAGGAGTGGCGAGGAGACGATCATGACGGCGTATGTGCTGGTGCCGGGCGCGTTCACCGGTGGCTGGGTGTGGGAGCAGGTGGCCGCCAGGCTGCGGGAGGCGGGAGCGGAGGCGTATCCCGTGACCCTGACCGGGCTGGGGGAGCGACGGGACGAGGCCGGGCCCGGCACCGGTCCCGAGATCCATGTCGAGGACCTGCTGCGGCTCATCGACACCATCGCGGACCCCCGGCTCGTCCTCGTCGGGCACGGCTACGGGCTCCACCCCGTCCTCGCCGCCGCCGACCGGCGCCCAGGACGGGTCGCCCGGATCGTCTCCGTCGACACGGGTCTGCCGCAGGGCGGCGAGGCCGCCGAACGGTCCCTGCCCGACCCCGACGTGCGGGCGCGACTCGCGGACCGAGCCGGTGACGACGGATGGGTCGCGCCCCCGGAGCCGGGCGGCTGGCCCCGCTGGGGCAGCATCGAAGGCGTCCCCGCCGGGGCTCTTGAACGGCTTGAGCGCCTCGCCGCGCCCCAGCCGGCGCGCACCCTCACCCAGCCGTTCCGGCTGACCGGACCGGCCGCCGCCCTGCCGACCACCGGCGTCCTGTGCACCGCCAACGGCTCGTCCATCGACCTGGTGCAGATGCTCGTGGAATCCGGGCCACCGCAGTTCCGGGCGCTCGCCGACGAACGGATGCGCTTCTTCGAACTCGGCACCGGGCACTGGCCGATGCTGTCCGCACCCGAGGAGCTGGCCGAGGTGCTGCGCGCGGCGGCGACGGGGGAGGGCCACCGGGTGACCGCCCCGGAGCGCGCCCCGGGACACGAGCGGCCGACGCACCTCCTGCCGTTCCTCCTCGACGTACCCGAGGTGCCGCGCGAGCGCCACGGGCGGGTCGACCTCCATCTGCCGGACGCCCAACGGCCCAGGCCCGCCGTCGTGTTCGTCCACGGCGGCCCCGTCGCCCCCGACCAGCTGCCCACCCCGCGGGACACGCCGTTCTTGCTCGGATACGGCCGCTACGCGGCGGCCCTGGGCGCGGTCGGCGTGACCCTGGACCACCGGCTGCACGGCCTCGCGGACTATGCGCGGGCCGCCGAGGACCTCGCCGAGGCCGTCGCGCTCGTCCGCGCCCACCCACGCGTCGACGCGGAGCGGATCGCGCTCTGGTTCTTCTCCACCGGCGGGCTGCTCACGGCGGACTGGCTCGCCGCGCCGCCGCCCTGGCTGCGGTGCCTGGCCGCCGGCTACCCCGCTCTGGCGCCGCTGCCCGGCTGGGCGGGCGTGGAGCCCCGCTTCCGTCCCGTCGACGCCGTCGGCACGGCCGAGGGACCGCCGGTCGTGCTGACCCGGGCGGGCCGTGAGCACCCCGCCTTCGCGGCGACGGTCGAGGAGTTCCTGACCGCCGCCGGGAAGAAGGGAGCCGCCGTCGAGGTCGTCGACGTTCCGCACGGTCACCACAGTTTCGAACTGGTCGACCCCACCGACGAGTCCCGCGCCGCCGTGGAACGGGCGATGCGCTCCGTCCTCACCCACCTGGGGAGCACGGAGAGGCAGGACCGGGACCGCTGAGGGGCCGGCGGCGGGGTGCCGGACAGCCGGCGGCGTCGAAGAGGCGGCGAGACCGTTCGCGCGGGAGGGCCGTTTACACGTCAAAGGCGTTGACGTAAGGTCCCGGCCATGTCCGCACGCGTGGTCCCCGAAGGCAGCCGGCAGCGCCGCCGCCCCACCAAGCAGGGAGCCGTCCTCTCGGAGCAGCTGATCGTCGACACGGCGCTCCGTCTGGTCGCCCGGCACGGCGCGGAGGCGCTCTCGGTACGGCGCCTCGGCGCCGCGCTCGGCGCCGACCCGAGCGCCCTGTACCGCTACTTCCGCAACACCGACGCCCTGCTCCTGGCCCTCGCGGACGAACTCGTCGGCCGCGCGCAGGAGGGCTGGACGGCGACGGGGGACTGGCGCGAGGACCTCCGCTCCATGGGCCTGCGGATCCACGCCTGCTACCTGTCGCACCCGCAGGCCGCCGTCCTCGCCGCGTACCGCACCACCGGCCGCCCCCACGAGACCCGCGCCGTCGAGCGGATCCTCGGCATCCTCCGCACGGCGGGCTTCCCCGACCCGCTCGCGGTGCGCGCCTACCACGCCTTCGTCGACCAGGCCCTCGCCTTCGCCGCCCAGGACGCCGCCGCGCTCGCCCTGCCGCAGGCGGCCCGGGAGGCGGACGAGGCGGTCTGGCACGCGGTGTACGGCAGGCTGCCCCCGGAGAGCCACCCGCACATCGCCGCGACCTTCCCGCTGCTCGCCGCCGACATGAGCGGCAGCGGCTACCCCTTCGCCCTGGAACTCCTGCTCGCCGCGCTGACGGCACAACACCCGGCGACGACGGGCGACACGAGCCCGGCCTGATCGGCACGTCGCCCCCAAGACCTCTCCGCTAGGGATGCGAGAACACCCCGACCATCCGGGTGTCCGGGTTGCTGCTCATGCCGACGATCGCGCCTCCGTCCGCGCGGTTGGCACGGGCGTGCGCGCCCGCGTAGCCCTCGTCCGTGAGGAAGATGCCCAGGGCCGCGATCCAGTCGTCCACGGTGCCGGTCGCCGGGTCGTACACAGGCTCGGGCCGGGGCACCACGCGCTCCTGCGCCACGTACCCCCCGCGCTCGGCGGCGAAGGCCAGCGCCTCGGCCCACTCGCTGTCGGTGCGCTCCCAGCCGACGAAGGTGTCAAGACCGCCGTAGCCGGCGCCCGGTTTGAGGATCAGCCGTTCCCTGCGCTCCCGGCAGAGGTCGATGACAGCGGCGGGAGGGGAGGCGTGGAGCGTACGGCTCCACGGCAGGACCCGGTCGATCAGGGCCCGCTCCCCGGCGTCGAAGGAGGCGTGGTGGCGCGGGTCGGTGAGCAGCGCGAGGGCGCTCTTGTGGGAGTAGAGGCCGCTCTCCAGCGAGGTGAACAGCACGGTCCTGCCCGCCTCGTGCGCACGGAAGAAGGGTTCCGCCACGTCCGGGCCTCCGGGATCGTCGAGCAGCTGGCTCGCCCCGAAGTTCCGCAGCACCAGGTCCAGCGGGGTGCCCCGCAGGGTGAGTTTGCCGTCCGGCCGTGTGCGGACCTCGCCGATCTCGCCGATCCGCAGGTCGAGCCCCTGCTCGGCCATCGCCTCCACCGTCGCCCGCATCAGCCTCCCGTACGGGGCGACGCCGCCGCGCCCCTCGATGAGCCCGATCACCGGCTCCGCGTCCCCGGACAGCGCCGGCTCGGCCCGGTCCCGCAGGACGGCGGCCGTCCGCGCGGCGATGTCCACGTGGTCGAGCCGGTGCTCGCGCGCGAAGGCGGCGAACTCCGGCACCCGCAGAAGACATTCGTTGAACACGGCCATGTCGACCCCGCCCACCTCGCTGCCGAGGTTGAACTCCAGGAGCCTGAACGACGTGCCGTCGTGGTACGCGTCCGCGCGGCCCATCTTGGCGGGCACGCCCGACCCGCCCCGGCGCAGCAGCGCCGCGAGCGCGGGCCCGATCCCGAGGGCCGCCGCGTACCGCTCGCGGTCACCGTCGAAGAGCCGCAGCGGGAGCGAGACGAGGAGGTCGAACAGCCCCTCCAGGTCCCGGGCGAACGCGGCCGTCTCCGAAGCCCGTACGAACCAGGGCCGGGGCAACAGGTGCGGGCGCCAGGCCTCCGCGAAGGCCGGCGGAAGCGCGGCCCGCGCCACCGCCCCGGCGAGCCCGCCGTTCCCGCGCAGACACTCGTCCACGTACGTGCGGCCCAGCTCGGTCATCGCCTCGCTCGCTTCACTGAAGAGATGCGGATACGCGTGCGGAACGGCGAGCACACTACCGCGAGGCCCACGGACGCGCCGGAGAACCCGGACAACCCGGAGAACCGCACCTGGCATGGGCCGCGCGGTGCCGGACCAACGGTGCCGGGGTCCTGACGCCCCGCCGCGTTAGCGGAACGTCAGTGAGACGTGAGTGACGCGAGGGACAGTGGTGTCCGTCCGCAGGGAGAACCGGCTGGTACCCGCCGCTACAGACGGACGACCAGCCGACACCGGTCGCACAGACCGGACTCGGGGCGGGCCGTGGGGGCCCGCCCCGAGTCCACGGCCGTCCGGCACGGTCCGACCGAGGACCCGCCGACAACGGGAGCGCCCGCGTTCAGCTGGTGGCCGTCACGATCGTGACGGCCGTGACCGCGACCATCGCCGCCTGCATGTCGCGGATCGCCCGCCGTACACCCTCCGCCGCCCACTCGCCGGCCGTGAGCTCCTCGAGGCGCGGCGCGATCTCCTTGCGCGGTACGTCGGGGAAGGCGAGGCGGTGCAGCTTCGCCCCGTGGATCAGGGCGAGGAGGCCCGTGGTGCGGGCGCTGTGGCTGGTGCCTTCGAGGAGGACCGCGCCGAGCCTGGCCCGCAGTTCGCGCTCGACGGCGCCGTCCGCCTCCGGGTAGCGGGTGACGGGGAAGAGCCCGAGGACCCTGTGCTGCTCCTCGCGCACCAGACCGCGCTCGCGCAGGCTCTCGACGGTGGCCTTCACGGCCTTGCCGTGGTCCTTCGTCAGCCACTCGGTGACCTTCGGAGCCCTGCTCTTCCTCCCGCACCAGTCGGTGAGCCGCCGCAGCCGCTCGTCGAGGAGGGGGACCTCGGTGGGCGTCGCGTCCGTCACCCGCACGCGGCCGTCGTCGACCGACACGCGTCCGGCCAGGACGAGATCGAGCAGGATGCCGCCCGCGACGGCCCACGCGGCGGACTGCCGTTCCTTCGCCGCCCCGGACTCGTCGTCCAGCGACAGCAGCATGATCTCCTCCGCGAGCGTGACCGCCACCCGATACCCCCGACCTTCCGCATGTGCCCGTCCTCGGCGCCCGGCATCCGCCGGCACCCTTGCCCCAGAGGACGGCCGAAGCGGGCCGTTGGTTCCCGAAGCCGGACCGGCGACCCCCGCGACCTGCGCCGACCCGCCCGGCCGGGGGCTTCCGGCCGATGCGTGACGGCTTTGGTCTGGACCGCTGGGGGCGGGGGCGTCAAGCTCTCGGTATGGACTTGGAGTTGCGGCACCTCAAGACGATCCGGGCCATCGCGGACGCGGGGAGCCTCACACGTGCCGCGACCGCGCTCGGGCTCGCGCAGCCCGCGCTCAGCGCCCAGCTCAAGCGGATCGAACGGGCCCTGGGAGGCCTCCTGTTCGAGCGGGGACGGGAGGGCGTGCGGGCCACGGCACTCGGGGACCTGGTCCTCGAACGCGCCCGCGTGGTCCTGCCCGCCGTCTGCGAGCTGCAGGAGGAGGCAGTGCGCTTCGCACGCGACGGCGCGGCGGGCTACCGGCTCGGCGGTACCCACGGACCGCTGCTCGGAGGCCTCGTCGACCGGATCGCGCGCACCGACCCCGGAGCGCAGGTCACCACGTACACCTCCTGGTCGGAGCGTGAGATCGCCGGCGGGGTCGCCGGCGGGCGGCTCGACTTCGCCCTCGTCGGGGTCTGCGGGGAGAGCGGTCCGCCCGAGGCCGGACGCCTCGCGTGGACGGAGGTGGCCCGCGACCCGGTGTACGTGATGCTGGCCGCCGACCACCCGCTCGCGCCCCGCACCGAGATCGACCTGGCCGAACTCGCGGCGGAGGCCTGGACCGACGTACCCGGCGACGGCTGCTTCGGCGACTGCTTCGCCGCCGCCTGTGTCCGGGCCGGGTTCACCCCGGCCTGCGTGTACGAGACGGACACCGCCTCCTGTGTGCACCTGGTGCGGGTCGGCCGGGCCGTCGGCCTCTGCCGGGCCACCTTTCCCGTCACCCCGGGCCTCGTCACCCGCCCCCTCGCCGGTACTCCGCTCGTCTGGCGGCACCTGCTGGGCTGGCATCCCGAGGGGCGCGCGGCCGGGCGGGCGGCCACCGTGCTCGGTCACATCCGGGCCGCGCACGCCGAGGCGCTGGCCGCGAGCGCCGGGCGGACACCCGCCCCGGTGCGGGAGAGCGACCCGTGGTGACGGCACCCGCTCCCGACCGTCGGAAACACCCGGCCTGACGCGACGGCAGGGACGGTGGCATCCGCTGCGTGACGCCACGGCAGGAAGGGGAGCACCCACGGCATAACACGATGGCAGGGGCCGACCGGCAACTGCCGCACGCTCCTCGGTCTCCCTACGGTTCCAGCAGACCCCCACCGAGAACCGATCACCGAGGAGACACCCCATGCTCCGACGACACGCCCGTACGGCGTGTACCGCCCTCGTCGCCGCCGGAATGGCGCTGACCGGACTCCAGGCCGGCTCCGCCGCCGCTGCCCCGGACGACCAGGGCACGCACCGCACCGCGACCGTCAGGACCGCCGCCCAGACCCTCGGCGCCGATGCCGCCCGGCCCGAACTGCTCGACGCCATGCGGCGCGACCTGGGACTCACCCACTCCCAGGCCCTGACCCGCCTCGCCAACGAGGCCGAGGCCGGCGCCACCGCCGCGCGGCTCCGCCAGGATCTGGGCCGTGCCTTCGCCGGCGCCTGGGTCGACGGCGCCGAGGCCGGCACCCTGACCGTGGCCACCACCCGCGCCGCCGACGCGGCCGCGATACGGGCCTCGGGCGCGCGGGCCAGGATCGTGACGCACGGTCTGACCGCCCTGGAGCGGGCGAAGGAGACCCTGGACTGGTCCGCCGGCACCGACGCGCCCGTTCGCTACGTCGACGTGCGCGCCAACGTCCTGGTCGTCGAGGAGACGAGGGCGGGGGCCGGCGAGCGGCTCGTCGAGACCGCCGGGGTCCCCCGTGACCTGGTCCGCGTCGTCCGGACCGCACAGGCGCCCCGCCCGCTGTACGACATCAGGGGCGGCGACGCGTACTACATGGGAGGCGGCGGCCGCTGCTCGGTCGGCTTCGCGGTCACGCGGGGCACCACCCAGGGCTTCGCCACCGCCGGCCACTGCGGCCGCGCCGGCACCACCACCAGCGGGTTCAACCAGGTGGCCCAGGGCAGCTTCCAGGGCTCCGTCTTCCCCGGCAAGGACATGGCCTGGGTCGCCGCCAACACCAACTGGACCTCCACCCCGTACGTGAAGGGCGCGGGCGGCGCGAACGTCCAGGTGACCGGCTCGGTCCTGCAGCCCGTCGGCTCGTCCGTCTGCCGCTCGGGATCGACCACCGGCTGGCACTGCGGCACCGTGCAGCAGCACAACACCAGCGTCACCTACCCCGAGGGCACCATCTCCGGCGTCACCCGTACGACGGTCTGCGCCGAGCCCGGCGACTCCGGAGGCTCGTACATCTCCGGCAGCCAGGCCCAGGGCGTGACCTCCGGCGGTTCCGGCAACTGCTCCAGCGGCGGCACGACCTACTTCCAGCCGCTGAACCCGCTGCTGCAGAACTACGGCCTGACTCTGAGGACCACCGGCGTCGACCCGGGCCCCGGCCCCGGCGAACCGGAGCCGGGCGGCACCTGGGCGGCCGGCAAGGTCTACGCGGCCGGTGACGTCGTCACCTACGGCGGCGCGAGCTACCGCTGCCTCCAGGGCCACCAGGCCCAGACCGGCTGGGAACCGTCCAACGTGCCGGCGCTCTGGCAGCGCCTGTGACCGCTGACCGGCCGATGGTCCGGGCCGGTCGGTGAAAGGGGGTGCCGCGAACCCGTGGGGGGAGTCGCGGCACTCCTTCGGATTCCCCGTAGGATCACCGCGAGCATGATCATCATCGGGAATTCGCGGGGGAGTCGGCACATGAGCAGGTTCAGGACAGTCGTGGCAGCGGTCGTTCTGATGTCCGCGGTGGCGGGCTGTGGATCCGGCGAGCCGGCGGACACGAAGCCGCCGGGCGCGAAGACTCCGGCCGGGAAGGCGTCGGCCGGACAGCCGTCGGCCGGTGCGGAGGAGGGGACTTCGCCGCCCGCCACGGGCAGGCTCGCCCCCGACCCCGGCACCCGCTACACCACCATCGCCGTGCCGACGCTCGAAGGACAGGTCTGCGACGAGGGCGACGGCGGCTTCCGCTACGGCAGCGGCCTCGACATGAGCGTCACCGGCGACGACGGTCTCAAGGAGATCGAGGGCGACGAGGACGCCGCCGACGAGGTGTCCTGCTTCGGCAGCCCGCGCAACATCCTCCGCAAGGGCACCATCTCGGCCTCGGCGCCCACCTTCACGGCGAGGACCAACCTGTACGAGAAGGTGGCGGACCCCACCGCCGCGCTGAACAGGATCTTCGACGAGTCGGTGGACCTCGCGACGGGCTACGGCCGCGACTTCACCGGCGAACCCCTGACCGTCACGAGCGGCACCCTCATCGTGAAGTGCCGGCAGAACGTCACCGACACCTTCCCCATGACCACGTGCTTCTGGGCGAACTACGGGGCGGCCGGGGTGGTGGACTTCTTCCCGGCGAGCGACCAGTACGTGCCCCTCGAGTCGGCCGCCCCCTGGACCCAGGACTTCGTCGCGAGCGCCCTGCGCACGTAGGACCCGCCCCACACGGCCCGCCCCACACGACCGCCCCGTACGGCCGCTCAGGCCTCCGCGAGCCCTCCCCGCGCGATGACCTCCGCGTACCAGCGGGCGCTGTCCTTGAGTGTCCTGCGCTGCGTCGCGAAGTCCACGTGCACGATGCCGAACCGCTTGCTGTAGCCGTACGCCCACTCGAAGTTGTCCAGGAGTGACCACAGGAAGTACCCCCGGACGTCCGCGCCGTCCGCGAGGGCCCGGTGCACCGCCGTCAGATGCGCGTGGAGGTACGCCACCCGCTCGGGGTCCTTCACCTGGCCCGAGGGGTCGGCGTAGTCCTCGTACGCCGCGCCGTTCTCGGTGATCACCAGCGGTACGCCCGGAAGTTCGTCCCGCAGCCGGACGAGGAGTTCGTGCAGACCGGTGGCGTCCACCGGCCAGTCCATCGCGGTGCGCGGACCGGGCGCGGGCTCGAACCGGACGTGCCGCTCCGCGCCCGCCCACGGCGACGGCGACTCGGAGGTGCCCGCCGCGACGACGGACGGGGAGTAGTAGTTGATGCCGAGCGAGTCGAGCGGCGCCGCCGCCGTCGCCAGGTCGCCGTCCCGCACGAACGACCAGTCCGTCACCGAGGCCGTGTCGCGGACCAGGTCCTCGGGGAGCCGGCCGTGGAAGACCGGGTCGAGGAAGATCCGGTTGCCGACCGCGTCGATCCGGCGGGCCGCGTCCACGTCCTCGGGGGCCGCCGAGAGGGCCCGTACGGCGTGGAGGTTGAGGGTCAGGGACACCTCCGCCGAGCCGGGCAGCGCCCCGCGCAGCGCCCGCGCCCCGAGCCCGTGCGCCAGGTTGAGGTGGTGGGCGGCGCGCAGCGCGGCGAGGTCGCTGGTGCGCCCCGGGGCGTGGACGCCGTTGCCGTAGCCGAGGAAGGCCGCGCACCAGGGCTCGTTGAGCGTGGTCCAGGTCGCCACCCGGTCGCCGAGGGCGTCCGCCATGATGCCCGCGTACTCGGCGAAGCGGTACGCGGTCTCCCGGTGCGGCCAGCCGCCCGCGTCCTCGAGCTCCTGGGGCAGGTCCCAGTGGTAGAGCGTCGCCACGGGCCGGATGCCGGCGTCCAGGAGCCGGTCGACGAGACGCCCGTAGAAGTCCAGGCCCTTGCGGACGGCGGGGCCGCGCCCGGTGGGCTGGACCCGGGGCCAGGCGACCGAGAAGCGGTAGTCGGTGACGCCGAGCCGCTTCATCAGCGCGACGTCCTCGTCGACCCGGTGGTAGTGGTCGGCGGCGATGTCACCGGTGTCGCCGTTGCGCACCTTGCCGGGCGTACGGCTGAAGGTGTCCCAGATGGAGGGGGTGCGCCCGTCCTCGGCTGCCGCGCCCTCGATCTGGTAGGCGGCGGTGGCGGTGCCCCAGCGGAAACCCTCGGGGAAGCGGAGGTCGGTCGTCGTGTCGGTGCGGGCGTCGAGCGCGGTCATGGGGTGGGAACTCCCTGGAGTGAGAGACGACGTGAGGGATACGGCGGCGGCGCGTCGGTCAGCCCTTGACGGCGCCCTGCATGATTCCGCCGACGATCTGCCGGCCGAGGAGGCCGAAGACCAGCAGGACGGGCAGGGTGCCGAGCAGCGTGCCCGCCATGATCACGGACTGGTCGTGGACGTAGCCGCCGCCGAGCTGGCGCAGGGCGACCTGGACGGTGGGCTCGGACGAGGTGAGGGCGACGACCGGCCAGAAGAAGTCGTTCCACGCGGCCATGAAGGTGAGCAGGCCGAGCACGGCCATGCCGGGCCGCGCGATCGGCACCACGATCGACCAGAAGATCCTGGCGGTGGAGGCGCCGTCGACCCGGGCGGCCTCGATCAGCCCGTCGGGCAGCGCCTGCACCAGGTACTGGCGCATGAAGAACACCCCGAAGGCGGACACCAGGCCCGGCAGGATCACCGCGTGGAGCTGGTTCACCCAGCCCAGCTCGGCGATCAGCATGAACAGCGGGATCACGCCCAGCTGCGGCGGGATCATCATGGTGCCGACGGTGACCGCGAGGAGCGCGCCCCGGCCCCGGAACCGGAGCTTGGCGAAGGCGAACCCGGCGAGCGTGCAGCACAGCACGGTGCCGAGGGTGATCGAGCCGGAGACGATGAAGGAGTTGAGGAGGGCCTTGCCGATGTCCGCCTCCTCCAGGACCGCCTCGAAGTTGCGGATCAGGTTCGGCCCGGGCAGCAGGGCCGGCGGGACCTTCGCCAGATCGGCGTTGGAGCGGCTCGCGGCGACGATCGTCCAGTAGAACGGGAAGGCGGAGAAGAGCACGGCGACGATCAGGATCGCGTAGGCCAGCGGACCGGCGTGCAGGGTCCGGCCCGCCCGGGAGGCCCCGCGCCGGGGCCCACGCGCGCGTACGGCGGCCGGGGGAGCGGTCGGCGGCTTGGCGGGGCCCCGCGGAGCGGGGACCGGGGCCGGGGCGATCGGCGCGGTCATCGGCCGGCCTCCTTGCGGGAACGGCGGCGCGCGATCAGGGCGTTGGCCCCGACGAGCACCACGATGAGCAGGAACATCACCCAGGCGATGGCGGCGGCCCTGCCCAGGTGGAAGAAGCCCCAGCCCTGCTCGTACATGTACAGGCCGAGCGTCTGGTACTGGTGCGAGATGCCGCCCGAGATGGACCCTTCGAGCAGCAGCGGCTCGCCGAACAGCTGGGTCGCGCCGATCGTCGACACGATGACGGTGAACAGGATCGTGGGCCGCAGGCCCGGCAGCGTGACGTGGAAGAACTGGCGCCACCGCGAGGCGCCGTCCATCGCGGCCGCCTCGTACAGCTCGTTCGGGATGGACTGCATGCCGGCCAGGTAGATCAGCGCGTTGTATCCGGTCCAGCGCCAGACGACGACCGTGGACACGGCGATCTGGGAGGCGACCGTGCCGTTCTGCCAGTCGACGGGGTCGATGCCGACGAGCCCGAGCGCGTAGTTGATCAGGCCGAAGTCGCGGCCGAAGAGCTGGGCGAAGACGAGGGTGGCGGCGGCCACGGAGGTCGCGTACGGCAGCAGGACGGCGGTCCGCAGGAAGGTGCGGCCGCGCATCCGGTAGTTCAGGAGGTGCGCGAGCCCGAGGGCCATGACCAGCTGGGGCACCGTGGAGAGCACACCGATGGTGAAGGTGTTGCGCAGCGACAGCCAGAAGTACTCGTCGCCGAAGAGCGCGGTGTAGTTGCCGAGTCCGCGCCACTCCATGTCGCCGGGCGTCTGGAGCTCCACCCGGTAGAGCGAGACGAAGGCCGTGTAGATCAGCGGGAAGAGACCGAAGGCGGCGAACAGGGTGAAGAACGGGGCGAGGTAGGCGTACGGCGAGAACGTCTGCCAGGCCCGCCGGGCGGACCCCCGCCGCGCGGGCGGCGGGACCGGCTTCGGCGGCGCCGGGGTCTCGGATGCGGTGAGGGTCACGGTGCGGCCCTTCGGAGGGGAACGGGGGGAGGGGGCGAGGGGGCGCCCGGGGGTGGGCGCCCGTCGGGGGTGTCCGGCGCCGGTCAGCCGATCGTGTTCTCCACGCCCTTCTTGGCGTTCGACCAGGCCTTCTCGGGCGAGGTGCCCTTCCGCTCGACCTCGCTCAGCGCGTTCGTGATCTGCTGCGCGATGTTCTGGTCGTGCACGCCCAGCACCTGGACCGGGGCCGCCTTCGCCGCCTCACCGAAGATCTTGCCGATCGGGGCGTTCGAGAAGAACGGGTCCTTCGCGTCGGCGACCTTCGCGATCGCGCCGGTGGCGGAGGGGAAGTTGCCCTGCTTCTCGAAGAGCCTGGTCTGCTGCTCGGGCGCGGTCAGCCACTTGACGAGCTCGTACGCCTCCTTCTTGTGCTTCGCTGCCTTCGGCACCGCCAGGTAGGAGCCGCCCCAGTTGCCCGCGCCGCCGGGCAGCTCGGCGACGTCCCACTTGCCCTTGCCGGCCTCACCGGCCTGGCCCTTGATGTAGCCGAGCATCCACGCGGGGCAGGGGATGGTGGCGAAGGAGCCGGCCGCGAACGCCTGGTTCCACTGCGGGGACCACTGGTCGAGCTTGGCGCTGAGGCCGTCCTGGGCCGCCTTGACGGAGTGCTCCCAGGCCGTGCGCAGGGCGGGGTTGTCCTCCCAGATCAGCTTCCCGGACGCGTCGTAGTACCGCTCCTTCTCCTGCCCGATCATGATCGAGTACAGGCTGCCGACGCTGTCGAGCCAGGCGCTCCTGCCGGGGGCCTTCGCCTTGTACTGCTTCCCGAGCGCCAGGTAGCCGTCCCAGGTGGCCCACTTCTTCGCGAGCTCCTCGCGGTCGGTGGGCAGTCCGGCCTGCTTGAACAGGTCGGTGCGGTAGCACATCGCCTCCGGGCCGACGTCCGTGCCGAGTCCGAGGACCTCGCCGCCCTTGCCGGTGGCGGCCGCCCACTTCGCGGGGGCGAACTGGTCCTTGAGCTCCTCGGCGCCGTACTTCCGCAGGTCCTCGAACCGCTCGGCCTGCTGCTGGGTGACGGAGGCGATCCGGCCGACCTCGATGCCCTGGACGTCGGCGAGGCCCGCGCCGCCGGCAAGCCGGGTCTGGAGCGACTTCCAGTAGTCGGCCTCGTCCTCCGTGTCCGTCTGCTTGATGGTGACGCCGGGGTGGAGCTTCTCGTACTCGGCGTACAGCCCGGCCTCCTTGTATCCGAACGAGCCGAAGAGGTCGACGGTGACCGTGACCTTCCCTCCCGCGCTGTCCGAGGACGAGTCGTCCGTCGATCCGCCGCAGGCGGCGAGCAGGGCCCCGGCGAGCGTGACCGCACCCAGACGGGCGACGGCTCTCTTGGCGGCTCGGGCGATGGGCATGGGAAGCCTCCCTTGGCTCCGGAACGAGCGAGAGCGGCTGAGAGCGCTCTCAAGCGTGCGGGGGGAGCGTGCCTGGGGAGGAGTCCATCCGTCAAGGCTCGAAGGCGTAACGGACGAGTGGAGGCGACAACTCCTCGCTGTGTTCAACCTCTTGACACATGTGTTTCGGCGGTTTTACGTTTCCGGCGATCTGAGAGCGCTCTCTGAGGCTTCTCCGATGCTCGTCGTCCCTCCCCGCACGGTCCTCCGTGCCCCCACTCGTCGCGACGACATGAGGTGCCGTTCATGCCAGCCCCCCGCACCAGGCCGGCCGCCGCGCTGGTCCTGGTCTCCGCCCTCGCCGCCCTGGGACTCGGCCCCGCCGCCGCCCCCGCGGCCGCCGCCCCCGTCCCCACGGGCGCCGGAAGCTACTCCGACACCCGGCCCGCCGGAACCTCCGGCCCCACCACCAACACCGGCGCACCGGTCACCCCCAAGGTCACCCCAGCCGCCCAGGGCAAGCCGGTCCCCACCAACGACTGGTGGTCCTCCCTCGCCTTCCAGCGGTACGGCGACAACCCGTACTCCACCCCCATGTACGGCCACCCGCTCACCTACCAGGCCGTCGCCGGCGGCCTCGAACTCGGCTACCCGACCAGCCCCGCGATCGTCGGCGACGGACGGCAGTACGAGTTCGCCCACAAGCGGGACCTCACCCTCGGCCTCACCGGTCTCAACTCCCCCGACACCAAGGCCGACGCCTGGTCCGACTGGACCGTGACCCCCTACTGGTCCGACGGAGCCCGCACACTGCGGACCACCATCGGCCACGGCATGCCCTTCGTGTACGCCAAGGGCACCGGCGGCGACGCCCGCGTCACCACCGCCACCGCGCCCACCGTCTTCGCCGACCAGGGCAACGTCCTCGGCATCACCGTCGCAGGACACCACTACGCCCTCTTCGCGCCCACCGGCACCGACTGGAACGTCTCCGGCTCCACGATCACCGCGGGCCTCGGCGGCAAGGACTACTTCTCCGTCGCCGTCCTCCCCTCCACCGGCGCGCTCGCGACCTACCGGAAGTACGCCTACAGCTTCGTCACCGGCTCCACCGTGAACTGGAGCTACGACGCCGGCACCGTCCGCGCCTCCTACACCCTCACCACCGAGGCCAAGGAGGGAACCGAGCGCGGCACCCTCCAGGCGCTCTACCGGCACCAGTGGCTGCACACCACCGACCCGCTCACCCCGTACACGTACGTCTCGCCGCGCGGCACGATGAAGGTCCGCGAGGCCGCGACCTTCACCACCACCCAGAAGGCCGCCGCCACCCTGCCCGGCCTGCCGGGCGGCACCGGCGCGGACACCGCCCGGCTGCGCGGCTATCTGAACGAGGTCGCGAACTCCGCCGACCCCTTCTCCGGAGCCGTCGACACCTACTGGACCGGCAAGGCGCTCGGCAAGCTCGCCCAGCTGGTCCCCCTCGCCGAGCAGATCGGTGAGACCGCGCTCCGCGACAAGCTCCTCGGCCAGATCAAGGGCCGTCTCCAGGACTGGTTCACGGCCGGGGGAGCGAGCGAGTTCTCCTACGACGCGGCCTGGAAGACCCTCACCGGATACCCGGCCTCCTACGGCAGCGACACCGAACTCAACGACCACCACTTCCACTACGGCTACTACGTGTACGCCGCCGCGATCGTCGCCCAGTACGACCCGGCCTGGGCGGCCGACTCCGCCTGGGGCGCCATGGTCAAGACCCTGGTCCGTGACACCGCCAACCCCAGCCGCACCGACGCCGCCTACCCCTTCCTCCGTGGCTTCGACGTCTACGCCGGACACAGCTGGGCCAGCGGCCACCAGGGCTTCGCCGCCGGCAACAACCAGGAGTCGTCCTCCGAGTCGACCAACCTCAGCGCCGCCCTCGTCCTCTGGGGCTCGGCCACCGGCAACACCCAGCTCCGCGACCTCGGCACGTATCTGCTGACCACCGAGGGCGAGGCCATCGCCCAGTACTGGTTCGACGCCGACCAGCAGGTCTTCCCGGGCGCCTTCCAGCACGACACCGCCGGCATGGTCTGGGGCAGCGGCGCCGCCTACGCCACCTGGTGGACCGCCAACCCCGAGGAGATCCACGGCATCAACGTCCTCCCCGTGACCGGAGGTTCACTCCACCTCGGCGGCCACAAGGACGCCGTCCGCCGCAACATCGCCGAGATGGAACGCGAGAACGGCGGACCCGCCGTCGAATGGCGTGACATCCTCTGGGAGTTCCAGTCCTTCGCCGACCCCGCCGCTGCCAAGGCCAAGTGGGACGCGGGCCACGCCGGATACACCCCCGAGGCGGGCGAGTCCAAGGCCCACACCTACCACTGGCTCACCGCGCTCGACACGCTCGGCGCGCCGGACGCGACGGTCACCGGATCCGTCCCCACCTCGGCCGTCTTCGCCAAGGGCACCACCCGGACGTACGTGGCCCACAACCACGGGACGACCGCCCGCACGGTCACCTTCTCGGACGGCAAGTCCCTCTCCGTACCGGCGCGTTCCACCGCGACCGGCACCGGAACCGGCGGACCCGGGCCCGACCCGGACCCGGACCCGGAGCCGGGCACCGGCAACACCTTCCAGCTGCGCACCGGCGGCGCGCTCACCACGGCGACCGGCGCCACGGCGGGCAGCGACACCATCGCCTCGGCCCAGGGCGGCAACTACGACGGGGCGCCGAACCGTCCGCTCGTCTACGTGGCCAAGGGCGTCAACGGCACGCTCAGGGCGGGCGGCTCCACCGCCTTCCGCCTCCAGGTCGACGCCGGCACGGCCGTCGGACTCGGTCAGCAGGCCCGGATCAGCTACGACCTCACCGGTGACGGCACCTTCGAACGGACGGAGACGTACCACTACTTCGCGACCGACCCGGTCACCGGCTGGGAGGAGTACGCCCAGTCCCGCGGCCTGAAGTCCGCCACCGGAACGCTCGGCAACCTGAACGGCGGCACGGTCCGCCTGGAGGTCTGGAGCGCCATCGGGAACGGCGACGCACGGCTCCAGACGGGCACGGACCGGTCGGTGGTGGTCATCCCGTACGACTGACGGCCGGCCCTTCGGGGCACGGCGGCGGGCCCGGGTTCCTCCTCACCGGGCCCGCCGTCCCGCGTCCCGTGGTCAGGCCGAGTCGCGGCGGACCAGCGCGGTCGGGGTGATCACGGAGCCCGGGATCTCGGGCCCGGTCCCGTCGAGCCGCCGCATGAGCAGCTTCACCATGAGCCGGCCCATCCCCTCGATGTCCTGGTGCACGGTCGTCAGCGCGGGGGAGGTGCCGCCGACCACCGAGGCCATGTCGTCGAAGCCCACGACCGCCACGTCCTCGGGCACCCGTACGCCCCGCTCCCGCAGGGTCCGCAAGGCACCCGACGCCATCAGGTCGTTGGCGACGAACACCCCGTCGACGTCCGGCCGCCGGTCGAGGAGCTCCGCCATGGCGCGCGCGCCGCTCCCCTCCGTGAAGTCGCCCGGGCACAGCAGCGCCGGGTCCGCGTCGATGAGGACGTCCCGGTAGCCGTGCAGCCGGTCGATCGCCGACGTCTGGTCGGCAGGACCGGAGATGTGGGCGATGCTCCGGCACCCCCGGTCGACCAGGTGCCGCACCGCCTCGCGGGCACCCCCGCGGTTGTCGCAGTCGACGAACGGCACGGCCGGATCGATACCGGGTGCGGGCCGCCCGCCGAGCACCACCGGGATCCGCGCCCCCTCGATCACAGCGGGCAGCGCGTCGTCGCTGTGCAGCGAGAACGCGAGCGCGCCGTCGACATGGCCCCCGCCGAGGTAGCGGGCGATCCGCTCGTGGTCCCCCGGTCCCTCCACCCACAGCAGCACCAGCTGGGCGTCGTGCGCGGTCAGCTCCCGGCTGATGCCCCGGACCTGCTGCTCGAAGAACGGGTCGGAGAAGATCCGGAACTCGGGCTCCGCGATGATCACGGCCACCGCGCCGTTCCGCCGGGTGACCAGCGTCCGAGCGGCGTGGTTGGGCACGTAACCGAGCTCGTCGACGGCCCTGCGCACCTTCTCGACCAGCGGAGGACGCACGCCCGCACCCCCGTTGACGACCCGGGAGGCCGTGGCGCGGGACACGCCGGCGCGAGCGGCGACGGCTTCCAGCGTGGGGCGGGGCCCCGTGGTCTGCTCGGGCAAGGCGGGCGCTCCTCGGCTGGTGCGGGACGTTCTGCGGTCCGGGTGGCTCTGATCGGTTCTGTGGGGCTGTGTGGATCAGGATATCCGCAGCCGCGCGAGCTCTGAGAGCGCTCCCAGAGCGGGTGGCCCCAGCCTCGCGCACGCCTTCTGTGCTAGGGGGTGTCTTGTCGATCAGGCCGGATCAGGGAGCGGCGTCTGGTGCCGTGCCTCGCAAGGCGGAGGAGGGAGGCAACGCGGAGCGTTGTC
>NZ_JBVHUJ010000020.1:0-36370 GCF_055565415.1 Streptomyces sp. NPDC028711
CCGCTACGACAAACGAGCCCGGCACTACCAAGCCATGGTCACCCTCGCCTGCCTTCGCCTCTGGCTGCCATGACTTTCCGGACACCCCCTAGGGGCATCGATCCAGCCCTGCTGGACGCCGATCAGCAGACCTGCTCCGGCGAACAGCGCGCCGCCGATCGCGAAGCCGACGGGGCGGGTGCGGGCAAGCTTCATCCAGACGACGGCGGGCGCGACGGCGAAGAATATCCCCAGGACGGTCAGCATGTACGGGGGGACGTGCGGCCTCGAGCGCCCGGTTCCAGACGGCCGGGGCACACCTCAGGCCCGCAGGCCGGTCGTTCATGCCGTGTAGTGCGGCGAAGTGTTCGAAAGTGTTATCCGTGTGTGCCTACGCACGGCCGCCTCGCCCTCTGGGGTCTCGACCGTCCGCTGGCCCTGCGACGGCGTCGTGGTCAGGCGGACTTCGGGCGGCGCGTCGCCGTCTTCTTCCGCGCCGTCTTCTTCGCGGTGGCCTTCTTGGCCGTCTTCTTCTTCGGCGAGGGCATGTCGTGCATGGTCGCCTCGCCCCGCCGCCGACGGCCCCGCCGCGGCGCTCGCGGGCGTCGGCGACGGACTTCTCGAGCGCGGCCATCAGGTCGACGACCTGACCGGCCGGTGCCGCCTCGGACTCGGCAGTTCTGGGCGCCCGGTGCTCGGCTTTCGCCTCGATGACTTCGAGGAGCGCCTCGGTGTAGTGGTGGGTGACGTCGAGGTCGGTGATCGAGTCGACGGTCATCGTGTCCATCAGCGTGAGCGCGCCGGCGACCTCGTTCTCGGTGAGCTCGGTCTCCTTCGGGGCGAGCTCGGCGGGGGAGCGGATCTCGTCGCCCCAGTGCAGCCCGGACAGCAGCAGCGCGTTGCCGAGGGGGCGGAGCAGGCCGAGGCGCTCGCGGCCGCGGAGCGCGAACTTTGCGACCGCGACCTTCTCGTTGCGCTCCAGCGCCTTCCTGAGCAGCACGTACGGTTTGGCCGCGACCTGGCCGTCGGCGGTCAGGTAGTACGAGCCGGTGCCGTACTGGATCGGGTCGACCTGGTCCGCCGGGATGAAGGCGACGATCTCGATCGCCTTCGCCGTCGGCAGCGGCATCCCCGCGAGGTCCTCCTCGGTGATCGGGATGATGTGGTCCTTGCGGTCCTCGTACCCCTTGCCGATCTCGTCGTCGGTGAGCACTTTGTCGTCGATCCCGCACACCTTCTGGTACCGGACGCGCCCGCCGTCCTTCTCGTGGATCTGCCGGAAGGACACCGAGTGCGACTCCGTCGCCGCCTCAAGCTTGATAGGCACCGTCCCGTTGACTGAACTAAGATCGGTGTATTCACAGGTCAGAGCCTGTTTCTGCCAGCTTCGCGGCCATGCTTGAGGCGGGTGATTCTGCCCGGGATCTGGCCAGCTTCATGTGCCGGAATCCGGTGGGCTGGTGGAGACGGACGTCACTGCCGATGCTGGCGGGCCGGTTGGCGGGGATGCCGAATCCGGTGACGGGCAAGGCGGCGCCGGGGCCGATGTACTCGGCCAGGACGCGCGTGCACGCCGAGGCCGTGCTGCGCGCGTTCTACGCCTTCCACCTGGAGGAGGGCACAGGTCCGATCATCAACCCGTTTCCCGCCGTGCGGGACCGCCGCCGTGCAGTCTCCGCTGGCGGCTCGATGCGGGCGACGGGCGGCGGTCGCTATCGGCCGAAGGTTCCCTCGACGTTGCCGCGGCGGATCCCCGACGGCCGCTGGACTTTACACCGCACGACTTCCGGCGCATGTTCATCACCGACGCCATCCGCTCCGGACTGCCATCCCACATCGCTCAGGTCATCGTCGGCCACAGCAACATCAACACCACCATGGGCTACAACAAGGCTCGGGAATTGCATCAGACGGGCGAGAAGTCGCAGGTCGCCAGCTCGGGGCGAGGGCCTGATGGACTCCAACGCTACTACGAAGCGGCCTCCTGAGCAGGGAGTTTGCCAGATGGAACCCATCTGATGCAGGATTTTCCCTCCAGAAGGGATGGTCTGGAGTGGTGCAAGAGCGGAAGGTGGCCCTGGCCGGGGCGGCTCATCTGGAGCTTGTCTCCGGGGTGATCCAGCTGCGTCCGGAGGACGCGATGGTCGATGCGATGCTGCGGGGCTGGCGGGCCCAGCAGATGTTCCGGGGTTTGAAGGAAGGCACGATCGCCGGGCGGGAACGGCTGATCCGGCGCTTCCATGAATTCACCAACGAGTACCCGTGGTCGTGGCTGCCGGGCCACATGGACGAGTGGTCGGCCTCGCTGGCGGGCGAGAAGCACCTGGCACCGTCCACGATCCGCAGCTACCAAGGCGAGGTTCGGCAGTTCACAGAGTTCCTCTTTGACGGCCGCTACGGCTGGGGGCCGGCCTGCGAGGACGCCTTCGGTACCCATCCCGTGGCGATCTGCCACGAGTGGAACACCATCGCCCACCTCAACGACTACGAGGGCGACCCGGAGGCCAGGCCATTCACCCGGGAAGAACTGCAGCGGTTCCTCGACTACGCCGACGATCAGGTGGAACGCGCGGTGAAGTCCAAGCGCAAGGGCGCCCTTGCTGCCTACCGCGACGCCACACTGTTCAAGGTCGTCTACGGGTGGGGTCTGCGTCGGACGGAGACTTCGAAGCTGGATGTCGTCGACTTCGGACGCAACGCGAAGGCGCGACAGTTCGGCCGGTACGGCACGCTCAACGTCCGCTACGGAAAGGCGAAGAAGGGCCAGCCGCCACGGCGCCGGAACGTGCTGTCGGTGATGGACTGGGCGGTGGACGCGGTCCAGGACTATGTGGAGAACGTGCGGCCGCGGTTCGGCTGCGAGGACCACCCAGCGTTGTGGGTCACTGAGCGGGGAGGCCGGGTCAAGCCCTCCGAGATCAACGCCTGATTCGTGGCCTACCGGGACGCGTTGAAGCTCCCGAAGGAGCTCGTCCCCCACTCAATCCGCCACTCGTACGTCACGCATCTGACCGAGGACGGGGTCGACCGTCGGTTCATCCAGCAGCAAGTCGGCCACGAGTGTGACAGCTCCATCGCCATCTACACCCACGTCAGCGACGACTTCATGAACACTGCCCTGAGCAAGGCACTTGCCCCGGCGTTCGCCGGAACGTGACGAGGAAGGACCCGACGATGGCCGCCAAGCTCGACTACCAGTGGCACCTGCGCAAGATCATGGCGGACCGCGGGATGTTCTCCACGACCGACCTGATCCCTCCGCTCGAGGAACGCGGCATCGCACTGTCCTCCAGCCAGGTCTACCGGCTCGTCGTGGACCGGCCCGAGCGGCTCAGCTTGAAGATCCTCATGGCCTTGCTGGACATCCTGGACTGCACGATGGACGACCTCATCGAGCCGATCGCAACGGCCGGCGCCGTGAAGAAGCAGAAGAAGGCGGCGGCAGGCGGGGCGCCCGCCGCCGACGGAGTCGGTGACCTGCGGCCCAAGCGGGCCAGGATCGCACCGGTGGACCGTTGAACGGGTACGCGGAGGAGGTTCTGGCCGACCCGGTCGGCATGGTCGTGCGGCTGGTCGGAAACGTCGAGCGGCACCTGGACGCCGACCGCGTTCGCGAGATCGTCTGCACGGTGATGCGTGAACGAGCCGGTCGTCGGCGCCTCGCCCAGGCCCTGCATGACGATCCGCCGCTACTGCGGACCGGACGGCCTCCGGCACCGTTCTGCGTCGCGCGGTTGCTGATGGCTCTTCGCGAAGCCGGCGCCCAGGACATCGCGCTTCCCCGCTGCGGTGAGTGCGGCTGCGGACGCCCCTACGTGGGCAGCCGCACCGGCGGCCGGTGGGGATGCTCGCCCTGCTTCGACAAGCCGGCCGTCTGCGCGGGCTGCCGCCAGCAGCGGCGCGTTGTCAGCCGGGACCGCCACGGCGAACCTCGTTGCGCAAAGTGCCCGGACATGAACGGCGATCCACTCGCCGAACTCACCCGACTCGTCACCGCCGTCGATCCCGTGCTGACCGCCGACACCGTTCGATCAGCCCTCGAACGCGCCGCCGTCCGAACGGCAGGCCAGCGCCGCCTGGCCTGGGCGGTCATCGCCCAGCCCGACCTGCTGACCGGCGCCGGCTACGATGCCCCGACCCCCGCCGTCCTGCGGTTCATCAGCGAACTCGTCCAAGCCGGCGCCACGACGGTGGTCAACCCGGCCTGCTTCCGCTGCCAGGAGGTCAAGGCACTCTCGAAGCTCCTGGACGGCAAACGGGTCTGCCGCAACTGCTTCGCCCGCAACTCGGCCGTGCCCTGCATCCGCTGCGGAGCCATCCGCGAACCCGCCACCCGGGATGCCGAAGGGCACCCGCTCTGCCCCAACTGCCTCGTCAGCGACCCCGTCAACCTGGAGGAATGCTGCGGCTGCGGGCGCCGCCAGAAAGTCGCCGTCCGCCTTCCCGACGGACCCCGTTGCGCCAACTGCCGGCCAAGGACCGCCACCCAGTGCGGCATCTGCGGACGGACAGCGGTCTGTGAGATTTCCCGGGTCACGGGCGAACCCTGGTGCAACCGGTGCCAGCTGCGGTGGACACCATGCAGCAGCTGCGGCACCGTCGACCACGTCCGCGGCGGCACCTGGGACGCGCCTTTGTGCGCGAAGTGCACCAACCCGGATCCGGACTTCTGGGGCCGCTGCCCGGTCTGCCGCACCACATGGCAGCTCAGCACCCGCCCCTGCCAGCGATGCACGCTCGACCAGTTGGTACGCGACCTCCTTGGCGGCAACACCGGCACAGTCCGGCAGGACCTCGTCCCCCTCTACGAGGCACTGTCCGGAGCCGAACGCCCCACCAGCACCATGTTCTGGCTATCGGGCTCGAAGGTCAGCATCCTGCTCCAGCAGATCGGCCGCGACGAACGACCCGTCACGCACGAAACGCTCGACGAGCTGCCCGCGAGCAAGGTTCTCGCACATCTCCGCAGCGTCATGGTCGCCACCGGAGCACTGCCGGCCCGCGACGAACGCCTTGTCGCGCTTGAGGGCTGGATCACCGCGGCAGTTCAGGCCCGCACAGACCCCACCGAACGCCGGATCCTGCACGGATACGCAAGCTGGCATCACCTGCGGCGACTCCGACGACGCCTCGGCAAGGAACACACCACCCATCTCCAAGCCCTGAACGTCCGCTGCCACGTCACCGCAGCGGCCAACTTCCTCGACTGGCTGACCGGCAACGGCCTGACGCTCAGCGACTGCACCCAGCCTGACCTGGAGCGATGGACCTCAGACGCCGATGCCAGCTACCGGGACGAGACCGGCCACTTCGTCCGCTGGTCGGTACAGAACCGGCACGCCCGCGGCCTGACCTACGGCACTACCCGCTGGACGGGCCCCCTCAGCACGATCGACAGCGAGAAACGCTGGTCAGATGCCCGACGGCTCCTCCACGACGACGCCCTGCCCACCCCGGACCGCGTCGCCGGACTGCTGCTGGTCCTCTACGCGCAGAAGATCGCCTCGATCAGCCAGCTCACTGTCGACGACGTCCACCTCGACAACGACACCGTCGCGATCACGTTCGGTACCTCGCCAGTCGTCCTACCCGAGCCGCTGGCCGCACTCGTCCGCGAGCTCGTCGCGACCCGCCGAGGCAAAGCCAAGATCGGAACCCCCGAGGACGTCCCCTGGCTGTTTCCCGGCGGCCGCCCAGGACACCCCCTCGGCGATGACCGGATCGGCCAGCGTCTCCACAAGATCGGGATCCGGCCCCGGCAGGACCGCTCCACCGCACTGTTCACCCTCGCCGCCGAACTCCCCGCCGTCATCCTCGCCCGGGTACTCGGCGTCCACATCCAAGTCGCCGTCCAATGGCAGAAGGCATCAGCCGGCGACTGGGCCTCTTACGCCGCCGATGTCAGCCGCCGTGTCCCGGAGAACCAATGAAGCTACCCATCACCATCCACCAAGCACGGCTCGGATCCACGGAGTTCAAGGTCATCCGACCGGCCCGGCCCCTGGTCCACGCAGTGCTCATCGACCACGATCGGCACCTGGACACCTACCTCGATCAGGATGCCGCCCAGCGAATCGGTGGGCTATGGAAGCTCGCTGCCTCTTCACCGCGCTCGCTGGTCCACCTGCCGATGCGGGGGAACCGTGGCCCCTCCCGCGAGCTGCCAGAAGACGGCACACGGCAGCTTGATCTCGTGCTGCTGCACCACTCGCTCCAGTTCGCACCCTCACGCTGGAAGGAAATACGACGACGGCTCGGCCCAGGGCGTCCGCAGACCGTGACGCTGCCCGGCCCAGGACACACCGACGAAGCCGTGACTGACCACGAGGCACGGCACTACCAGGAGAACCGGGATCTGTTCCACCAGCATCTCCACGCCGAGACCCTGTTCATGACCGGCAGCGCGAAGGTGTTCAGGGACACCGCCCGACACTTCTTCGACATCGCCCGAAACGGCCCCGGATACGTCCCCGTCCATCCGAGCTACCCGCACTTCTGCACCGAGCTCCACTCCAACGACGGCATTCTCGGCGACGCGCGCGAGATCCACATCGAGTACTGCGACCAGTGGGACTCATGACCCTGACCGACAGGACCCCGCCGGCCATGACGTTCAACGATCACCTCCAGCACCTCGTCGAGAGAGCCCTCGCATCCATCCCGGCCGCCGACGCCAGCGACATCTACGCTGTCTCCTTCCTCATCGACAACGAGGACGACGACCCTCGTCAGCCGACCCTGACGATCGGCTACAACACTGAAACTCAGGCCCGACACAGCATCCAGGACGCCTCTGACCAGGCAGAAGCCCGCTGGAACTACGCTTTCTGGATCCAGAACGAGCTGACTGTGGTCGGCGACCTGACCAGCGACCCCGCCGGGGCCACAGCTCGCCAGGAGTGGATCAGCGACCTCGGACTTTGGTACGACGAGCCGACCGACCTCGCAGACTGGGATTCAGTCATCGGGCCACTCGCCGCGGAGATCGAGGCCCGCTTCAACCAGACCTGCTGCCAGCTCGCCCGAACCCTCCATACGACCGGCTTCATCGAAAGATCTGTCGGCCAAACCGTGCCGGTGATCGTCCACGAGCTGGAGTACTACGAGGCGATCGCCCGGCAGACCGAGGCCGCCAACCCGCCCGGCCTCGCCGACGAGTTCACCTCATGGGTCCGCAATGGCTGAGGCATTCGGACAGTTCCAATACCCGACTCCACCATTAGCCATCTACCCCACGGAGACCGTCGAAGCCCACCGCGCCTTCCTCACCCGCCGCCGCGCCATGCGCCCCGCCGAGGAGTACCGCACCCCCCACCGACGCCGAGTGGGAGGACTTCCTCAGCCACTTCGAACGCCGCAAACTCTCCGTCGGCACCTGCGCCCGCGCCTACGGTACTGCCTGCATCCACGAACACGTCCCGTTGACCGAACTAAGTGAGGTGCCCCCTGGGCTTCCTTCGAGGTCAACTCACAGTGACGACGGAGGGGTTGTGGCTGCTACTGGCGGGTCGTGGTGACTGCACGTGTGGTGGTGGATCTGGTTTCGTCGCGTGTCGTCGAGTAGATCAGCCCGTGGAGGTATAGATGCCAGAGCACAGCACGACGGTCCGGGATGTGGCGGCGCTGAAGGTGGCGAGGGTCGGCCGCGTCGAGAAGAGCGATGACCCTCTGCAGCCGTTTCGGCTGGTGGACGCCGATGGCACCGAGGTGGCGTCGGTGAGCGAGTTCCTGCACCACATGCTCGCCGACGACGCGAGTCCGACGTCGCTGCGGTCCTACGCCTACGAGCTGTTGGCGTGGGTTCGGTTCTTACACGCGGTGGACGTGCCTTGGTATCTCGCGAGCCGGGTCGAGGCCCGCGACTTCGCACTGTGGCTGAAGACCACGAAGAAGCCTCCGCGCCAGCGCCGTCCCGACGCGCCCCCACCGGGCTCGGTGAACCCGGTCACGGGGAAGGCCGCGCCCGGCGAGAACTACGCCGCTCGGACCAGACGGCACGCTCGCGCGGTGATCCGGTCGTTCTACGAGTACCACCGTGAGACCCACGGCCGACCGCTGATCAACCCGTTCCCGCAGGGCGGGGCTGCCGACGAAGGGAGTCCTAATGCGCATCACAACCCGATGCAGCCGTTCCGGCAGCCCTCGCGCCGGGGCACCTATCAGCCCAAGGAACCCAAGCCGACCCCGAGGATCATTCCCGACCAGGCGTTCAACGACCTGTTCGCCGCGTTGAAGTGCAACCGGGACAGGGCCCTGATCGCGTTCTACATCTCCACTGGCGCCCGCACCTCTGAGCTGCTCGGCGTCGAACAGGGCTTGGTCGCGCCCGAGGACCAGACGATCGGCGTGCTCCGCAAGGGCAGCCAGACTCTCCAGCACCTTCCGGCCTCCGCCGATGCGTTCGTGTGGCTGCGGCTCTACCAGCAGGAACTGCGCGGCATGGTCCCCAAGCACCCGTCGGAGCCGCTGTGGGGGACGCTGCGACGGCCCTTCCGCCCGCTCGAGTACGACGCGGCCCGGATGGTCTTCACCCGCGTCAACCAGCTGCTCGGCGCGAACTGGACCCTGCACGACCTGAGGCACAGCGCGGCCAAGAGGATGGTTCGCGATCCGAACCTGACCCTGGCCGACGTGCAGTGGGTCATGGGACATGCCCACATCACCACCACGGAAATTTATATCGCTCCCACGCCCGACGAGGTCGTCGCCCACGTCCTGGCCCACCATGAACGGCAGCGCACCGCGCAGGCCAAACCGCCAGCCCCGCCCGCGCCTGGCTATCGCCCCGAGGTCCTGGCAGCGCTGTTCGGCACATCGACTTCCGACGGGGAGAGCCAGTGAATACGACCGTACAGGTCGACGTCGCCGGGCCCGTCGAGTCACCTGAGGTGGGGAACGCGCTGGCGTGGGAACCGCGAGTCGGCGAAGCAAGCTGGTGGCAGACCTGTCAGAGCCGGGCGAGCCTGTTCGAGCGGCTGCTGGGACTGTTCACCGCCCCCGGTGTGGGCCTGACCCGCGACAAGACCCGGCGGCGGGGCCTGGTCAAGCTGCTGGACTGGCTCGAAGGCCAGCCCGGGGAGACCTGGCAGGATCGCTGGATGGCCAGCGGAGCGGACGACGCCGGCCTTGAGTGGACCGATCTGCCCCTGCAGGGGCGCGGCACACCCAAGCGTCACCAGCGCGATGAACTGGCCACGGGACTGGCGCTCCTGGTCGCCGGGCATGCGATCCGCCCCAGCTACCTGTGGCTGCTGCGGCAACGCCTGACGGTGATGCTCACCGAGACCCGGGCCGCCAGCGACCCCGACGCCTTCCAGCGGCTCGACCAACTGGCCCAGCACGCGACTGCCGCGGCCAGGTCCGACGCCCTGAACAAGCTCACCTGGATCGTGATCCGAAAGGGCGGCCGGGTCAGCGACATCACCGTCGGCGACTGCATCGAGCTGACAGCCGCACTGGAGGAACACCACTTCCGCGGCAGCGCGGGCCGGCCGCTGTTCTATGCCTGCTCAAGGAGACCGGTGTGCTCCCGGCCAGCGCACCACTGCGGTTGCGGGTGCTTCGTATCGAGGGCCGTCGCAGCATCGAGCAGATCGTCGACGGGTACGGCATCGAGTGCCAGTCCGTCCGCGATCTGCTGGTCGAGTACTTCACCGAGCGGGCTCCCGAGCTCGACCACGTCTCACTGCGTTCCATCGCCCGCAATCTATGCCGGTTGTTCTGGCGCGACCTGGAGATCCACCATCCGGGCATCGACTCACTGCGACTGGCGCCGGAGGTCGCGCAGGCGTGGAAAGAACGTCTGGCCCACATTCGTGATGCCCAGGGCCACCCGGTGAGGCCGCGGGTGAACTTCCGCAGCGAGCTGGTGTTCGTCCGGGCGTTCTACCAGGACATCGCCCGCTGGGCGGCCGACGATCCGGCGCGGTGGGCGCCCTGGGTGGCGCCGTGTCCGATCAAGTCGAGCGAGTGCGCGACGAAGAAGTCCAGGTCCAGGGTGAAGTCCCGGATGGACCAGCGGACCAGGACCCAACTGCCGTTGCTGCCCACCCTGCTTCGCGCCGTCGACCGGCAGCGCAAGAACGCCGAGGCTCGCATTACCGCGGCTCGCGCGACGCCGGCCGGGGGACGGTTCCTCATTGCCGGGGAGGAGTTCGAGCGCTGCCGGTCCGGGCAGGCCGGCCGCGTCTATGCCACCGAGGTGACCGCCAGCAGGCGGCGGAACCTGACACACGAGGAGGAGGCGGCGTTCTGGTCCTGGGCCACGGTGGAGGTGCTGCGGCACACCGGCATCCGGATCGAGGAAATGCTGGAGCTCACCCACCACAGCTTCATCGCCTACACACTGCCCACCACCGGCGAGGTGGTGCCGATGCTGCAGGTCGCCCCGTCCAAGACCGATTCGGAGCGCCTGCTACTGGTCTCCCCGGAGGTGGCGGAGGTGCTGACTGCGGTCATCTTCCGGGTCCGGGCCGGAAACGCCGCCCTGCCGCTGGTGTCGGCCTACGACGTGTTCGAGCAGACATGGAGCCCGCCCATGCCGTTCCTGTTCCAACGCCGGTACGGCACTGAGGACCGGCCGCTGACCCGCAGTTACATCCGCGAGTGCCTGGTCGCGACCTCGCAGTCCGCCCAGATCACCGTGGCCGGCGACCCGCTCGAATGGCACCCCCACGACTTCAGAAGGATCTTCGTGACCGACGCCATCCGCTCCGGACTGCCCCCGCACATCGCCGCGAAGATCTGCGGCCACGCCGCTCTGGACACGACCATGGGGTATGCCGCGATCTACCCGGAGGACGTGATCTCCCATCACCGGGCCTTCATCGCCCGCCGCAGAACCGAGCGGCCCAGCGAGGAGTACCGCGAGCTCACCGCGACCGAGTGGGACGAGTTCCTGGCCCACTTCGAACTCCGCAAGGTCGCCCTGGGAACCTGCGGCCGCGACTACGCGACCCCGTGCCAGCATGAAAACGCCTGTGTCAGATGCCCCCTACTGCTCGTGGACCCCGCCCAGATGCCACGCCTCCAGGAGATCCACGCCAACCTCATCGACCGCCTCCAGGAGGCCAGGGACCAGGGCTGGCTCGGCGAAGTCGCCGCCATCGAGACCACCCTGGCCGCCGCCGCCCAGAAGCTGGAGATCATGCGCGACCGTGCAGCCCAGCCGTCCACCGTCCAACTCGGCATGCCCGACTTCCGTCGCGACGCCGGACGAACCAGCGCCGAACCAGAACGCTGAGCGCCGACGCGACAGCCGGCGGAATCGCTCATGGAGCTGGGCCCGGCAGGATGCCAGGATGGAGATTCGAGCACCTGCGCTCTCACGGCAGTGTCCACCCCGGGCTACATGGGGCGAAGAACGGGGTCGATCTCGGCCAGGGCTTCGTACATCTGATGAGCCCCCAGGGCAACGCGGTCGTCAGTGTCCCGCAACATCTCCTCGCACAACTGCATCGCGTTGTCCCGGTCCTCGGAGAAGATGCTGAACACATCGTGAAGTGCGGTGTGGATCCAATCGCTGTGATTCGAGTCGGCGACTGCCAGTGCGGAGGCGACTACCGCCAACCCGATCCTGTCCTTTCGCCGCAGCACGGCTTCCGCGGTCACCCGGGTGACGAAGGTGTCACCTGCGTCGAGCACGAGCTCCAGCAATGGCCCGAGGGCCTCCTGCATCTCGGCGAAGCCTGCCAGGCCGTGACCGGCATCCGCCCGGTCACGGTAATCGTGGCTTCGCCCGAGCTCGCGGAGTACCACGACAGCTTCATGCCGCCGGTCTCTGTCCACCCGCCTACTCACCCTCCCGCGATCTCGGGTCAAAATACCACTGGGGCACCCTCCAGATGATCGTCGTCGCGACAGGCCCCCAAGCTGCGTTCCCGCGGAACAAGGCGTCATAGGCTCCAGGACATGCACAGCACCTTGACGGAGCACGCTCGGTGTCTCTACGGAGACGAGTTCGGACCGACGCCTGAGTGCGACCTCGACCACCGGGAGCACTACTTCATCGAGGAACTGACTTTCGCTGACGCCGATTCGATCCTCGCCATGCTCCGTGAGCTCTGCCCGCACGTGGTCGATGGTCGTTTGCCGGTCTGGGTCCGCAACCTGTCCTACCGGTTGGTGCTCCTGCAGCGACCTGATGAGCCAGCGCTGATGCGCGAGGCTGCCGAGAACTTGTGGCTGCACGGACCGGACTGGGATCGCATCGCGGCGGACCTGACAAGGCAGGCAGACGCCCTGGAGGCCGGCTGAGTCGGGACGCGAGGTCCATAACGTGGGCAGATGCGGATCAACGTCACGATGACGGCGACGTGGAAGACGTTTCCGCACCAGCGCGGGCCAGCTGCCCCGAGCCCTGGCTGCGGCTGACAACCGTCCGTCGCTCGCGGCGCGTCTGGGGTGACGCGATGGGCTCAGGCGCGCGGCGGCAAGACCTCGATCACCGTGGCCGTGCCGAAATAGGTTGAGCTTCGTGCATGGTGATCACATCACCGGTCTTCAGATGCCTCCACTGCTCTGGTCTCAGAGGAGCCAGCCGAGCATCAGCCGTCTCTCCCGGGCCGAGCTTCTCCGCATACTCCACCCACAACCTTGCGATGCTCAGCTCTCGTTCCCCGCCGGCGGTGCGGTTGCCGATGTCCCACATCGGTCGGAGCCGACCGTCTCCGGAAAAGGCAGTCCGGCGTCGGCCCTCCTCCCCACCCGCCAGGCTCAAGGTCACCCGGACAGTGCCGTGCTGGATCTCCCAGGCTCGCCACTCGCACCAACTGCGGCTGCGGTCGAGCATCATCTGGCGAGCGGCCTCGGCGAGGAGTTCCCAGAAGTCCACCGACACGGGGGTGGACGTCACCGATCTCGATGAGGACGGCGAGCACCATCTCCCACTCCTGGCGCCCGATGTCCTCGCGAACATCCCCAACCGTCCGCCCGTTCTCTGCTACGGCGTCCTCAGACAGCAGGTCGACGGCCCGCCGAAGGAGTGTGAACGCGTCATCCATATCCTGCATTGTCCCCTGTCCCCGGACGTCCGTTCATCAGCGACAAGGCAGGAGTCAGCCGCACGACACGCCCGGCTGGTCCCAGCAGGCGAGATTTCTGCCCACTACTTTCAGCAACTCGACGGCAATCCGTCCCACCGGGCGGACAGCTGGGCTAGTTCGGATAAGCCTGCGTCCGCTGCTCCCTCCTGCGCCCCGACCGGGCACAGCGAGGCCGGCTTGTTGAGATCCGGGACAACCTCCAGGACCGGATCGCCGAGGCCGAGCGAGAAGAATGGCTCGGCGAGATCGAAGGACTCCGCGTCAGCCTCGCCGGCGCCGAATCCAAAGTCGACCAGATCGACTCCGCATCCGGTGGTATGGCGATCAACCTCGGCATGCCGCGCAAGATCCCCGCTCACCCCGCCCTGAAGGAGGGAGCAGCGTCGTTGAGACAATCACGGGATGATCAGCAAGGAGATCCGGTTCGACTGTCAGCCCCGTGGCGACGGCGGTCCGCTCGTGGTCGTCCCTCACATCGACGGGGCCCCACTCACCGAGCTGATCGACGGGTTCGAGATCGCGGCTGGGATGCAGCCTGCAGGAGATGCCTACGGCGGTCTGATCCCGGAGTTCTTCCGGTTCGGCTCGATGCAGGACCACTTCCTCGGACTGTCCACTGGCGCGATGGGGGCGAAGACACCCGTTCTCGGCTGTGAATGCGGCGAGTGGGGGTGCTGGCCGCTCATGGCCCGCATTACCGCGACCGCGGACCTCGTAAGCTGGAACGCCTTTGAGCAACCGCACCGCAGGACCCGCGACTACGCGGCACTCGGTCCGTTTCATTTCGACCGTCACCAATACGATGACGCCTTGCGGGCCCTGAGTGCGGTGATCGGCGCCGACGCCGACGGCACGCGCGCATGAGCACTGCCGTTAGCCTCGATCTTTCGTGACGGTCCGTCGGTTTCTTCGGCGGGCCGTTTCGGTTGTTCGGGCTGGTGGTGGTCAGGCTGATGGCCCGGCTGTCGCCGGGTGGGCCCCGGGTTCCACGGCTCCGGTCGGGGTGGTGCTGCTCGCAGGGACGGAACGTGCTGGTCAGCCGGGGTCCGGGAGAGCTTCGAGCCGCGCCAGGGCGTCGGTGATCACATTGGTCCAGGGCCAGTGGCGGGCGAACCTCAGGTGCCGGCGGCGGGCGGTGGTGATGATCTGGGCGGCGGAAAAGAGCCGGAGTCTCAGGCGGCGGGGCTCCCACCTGCGGATTCCGCCGGTCAGAACCAACACGAGCATCCATGCCAGCAGGTCGAGGGCAATCTGGACGATCTCCAGCCAGATCCGGTTCTGCGCGGTGTCGTGCAGGGGCAGGTTGCGCAGGCTGGTGGCGCGGGCGGCCCGGATGCGGTCCTCGGCCCTCGCGCGCTGGCGGTGCCGCAGTTCGAGTGCGGCGATCGGGATGCCGGTGGTGTTGGTGGCGAAGGCGGTGAGCCGCAGGCCGTCGGCGTCGGTGATCCGCAACTGGGATCCGGGGTGAGGTCGTTCCTTGCGGACGATCAGCCGCATTCCCTTCGGCCAGCCGCCCAGGACGTCGCCGGACAGTTCGGCGACCCAGGCGCCGTCGCGGATTTCGCCGTCCGGCTCGACGGCCACGGTCCATGCGGCGGGCGGGACTTTGAGGACGGCCTGGTGGATGGCGTCGGTGATGGTCATGCCAACCGAGTACGACAGCCACCGGCCGTGCTGGGCGAGCCAGGTGACGAACTCATGGGTGCCGCCTGCGGAGTCGGTAGGGATCCGCGTCTGGCGTCCGCGCCGGTACTTCTCCGGAAGTTGGGCCAGGGCGAGTCGGGTCGTGGTGATGTAGTCGGCGGCGGTGTTGCTGCCTGTGTTTCCGGGCCTGAGCAGGCCGGCCACCGGCTCTCCGCTCCCGCCGCTTCCGTGGTCGACGAGCCCCATCAGAGGATGGTGCCCGAAGGTCTTCTTCGAGGTCGCGGTGGCGTCCTGCTTCTCGGAGTGGGCCGGCACGAGCACCCCGTCCAGGTCCACGATCACCTGTCCCGCGGCGTCCGGGGCCGCGTTCTCGGCCAGGGACCAGGCACGCTCACGCGCTTCGGCCCGCGCGGCCCGTATCGCGGACAGGGCCTTCGGCCCGGCGGCGGCAAGGGCGCCGATCATGCGGGAGACCGTCTGGTCGGATGCCACCGGCCCGAACACGGCCGGCTCGGCCCGCAACATCCCGACATCCGCGAGGCAGTCCCCGCCCAGCGTGACCGCGAGGGCTACATCCAGCAGGATCTTCCCCCGGATCGTGCACCGCCTGCGGACGTCGCCACGGCATCAGTGCCGACGCTATCGCCCGGTCCAGCCCAGCCTTGCGGGCTGTCTCGACCAGCAGCACGGCCCCGGCCTGGGACACCACTCCGCGACCGCCACCCTCAACGCGGATGCGTGGAGAGGACCCGATACGCTTCTTCACCTGGGAAGTGCCTCCGACGGTGGCAGGAGCAAGGACCTCGACAATCCCTATTCTTGCTGTCCAGAGGCACTTTCTGCCTACCTGACCACCCGTCGGGCAGGTTGGGGCCCCGTGCTCCGGCGCGGTGGTCACAGACCGTCGTAACTGCTGGCCACGACTGCAAGGGCGACCACGCCCGCCACGCTGGCCAGACTGCACACCAGAAAGGCCACACGCGCCGCCCATTGACGGCCCCCGATGCGCCGGGCGCTCCTCAGGCCACCGATGGAGAACGCCAGACCCAGGAATGCGAACGGCAGAGCCGGCGCCCAGAAGACCCAGGTCCATACAAGCCCGACAAGTAGCAGCCCCGCACCAAGTGCCACCGCGGGCAAGGCCCACGGGTTCGGCTCGCGGCGATCAACACTCAGGTCCATCAGCACATCCAACCCGAGGGCCAGTGCATGCCACAACCACGGCCGGGCTACTCACCTGACAGCTGGCTCCGATCGAGGTCACAGGGGAACCGAGAGAATCCCTGTTTGCCCTGATCAGGTGTCGCTTCTGCCTCGCAGCTATCCGCCTGACAGCCCACTCGATGAATGCACGAGGTTAGCCCGTCTTGCTGCAGACGGAGTGCAGGGGCGGAGAACAGCGGCGCGGGGACTCTTCATCACCGGCGGCGATGGGCAGGTTGTGCCACCAGTGACCGCATCCGCCGGAGCAGAAGCGTTCGCGGCGCCGTTCGTCCGCGACCGCGAGTACCGCGACCATCAGCCGGAACGCCTTGCGGCGCTCATCGAGAGGGGTGAGGCCAGCAATTTTCCCCAATTGCTGGTCGATCGGGCCGCAGGTGATCAGAATCGCAGGCGTGTGCGTCGCGCGTAGCCCGGCGCGCCGAATGCTCTCGGGTCCGTCTTCGGTGACGGCGCGAGCCTGCACGCAGTGATGGCGCAGGAACAGGAGTATCTCAGCCTGCGCCTCTGGGCCGTGAGTGTCGAACCACTCGATGCCCCATGACATCGGGCGAAGACCCTGGGCGAGTTCGTTGAGAATGATGTCTCGCTCGGCCATGATCAGCTCTCGCAGTCCAGTGAGGCGAAGACCGCATGGGTCTCATCGACGAATGCGCAGAGTCGCTGCACGGTCTGCTGGCAGTATTGCGGGTCGAGGGCCGCCACGGCCCGGACCTCGAGCCATCGGTCCCAGGGACCGCCCGGGACTAGGAACCGTGTTGCGTACTCGGAGCCGAGCATCTCATCGAGGTGCAGTAGCGTCCCAAGGACGACTGCCTGATCGTAGTCGAGGTCGGGACGCGACAAGTAGTGATCAAGGTATGCACTGAGAAGTTCGGCATCCGCTGCAGTACCGAACTCCGCAAGGGCGACGCAGTACGCCGCGCCCGCGTACGGCCCCTCGCTGGCCAGTAGGAGCCGGCCCATGAGCTCGCGGAACTCGGACCTGTGGGCCACAGCAACCATCCAGGCAGCAGTCTTGCGCTCGCGCCATCCACCCTCGAAGAGGACACCTAGCTCCGCCGGAGTGATTTCGTACGCAGCCCGAGCCAGATCCCGCACAAACACGGAGCGCTCGACCGGGCTCAACCGGAAAACGCTCCCGCCCAACCGAAGGTATCGCCGATCAGGCGTGACGAACCGGCGAACCAGATCCTGCAACTCGGAATCACTCTGGACATCACGCATAGCCGCATCCTGGCCCGAGACGGTACGCGTGTGCCACAGGTTTGCCGACTGCCTCAACGGACCGCGATTACTGGTTCAGAGAAGTGACCAGGCCAAACGACACCGCTCCGGACCACAAGGGACGGGGCATCCGCAACTCCTCCAGGACCCCCCTGGACGTGCTCTGTGGGATCTCAGATGGCGTGGCCAAATCTCACGGCCAATGGCCACCTCGTGACCGATTGGCCACGGATCTGAGAAGTCCCGGCCGCCCTTGTCCCGTCGCATCGAACTGCGGCTTGTCTCACTGGTCTGAGCACCGACCATGCGGTGCGGAGGCCGGGACAACCGACCCGAAGGGGGCGCTGAGTGTCGCCGGCTAGGAGTGCCGAGCGAGGCAGTACAGGCCGAGGAGGTGAGCGGCCGTCCACGGCGCAGCACGTCAGTGAACACGATGAGAGGCATTGCCGCGCTCGCGGCCCTGACGCGTTCGAGTTCGGGCAGGTATGGCCCGCCAGGGACGGCATGCAGCTGAGGCCCCACCGCGGACCCGCCTGCAGGCAACTTCGAACCTACCGGGAGCACCGCCAGCGCCTGTCTGGCAAAGCCAACGGGGAAGCCTCCCGGGCAGTGTGAGTGGATCCGGAGCCGACAGCCCGCTACGGTATGTGCGTCATCGAATATATGAGTCGGCATGTTCGAGTAGGGGTCGTGCTTCTGACAACAAGCCAAGCGGCTGCGGAACTCGGCTGTGCGGTCACCACCTTCCGGCGGCTCGTCCACGCCGGGCTTCTGCCAGGGCTGGCACGCCGGGGAAACCGGGTCATGATCCCCCTTCAAGCCGTGCAAGCCCTCAGCGCTCGCCCGAACGCACCGCTTCACCGGCTCGACGTGCCCGAGATCGCCGTCCTGCGTGTGAACGCGCCCCAGACACCGGCCGCGAGCGGCCGTGAAGGAACCGGCTTTCACACCCGCATTCCCGTTCAAGACCTCCTCGAGACGCTCAAAGGATGGTGGCGATGCGACGCTGCCAGCGTCGCGGCCGGTCGAGTACTGCCCGTGACCGTCTCCGGATACGTCATCGCCGCGTTGACGGGCCTTGAATCGTGGAAGAGAAACGACCAAGGCCGTTACGCCTTCCCCCACGCACGGCTAGCCGGCTACGTCACCGACCTGATCACCCCACAGATCACCTACACCTCCCGGGCCGAAGGCGACCGAAACGCCGCCGACCTCCTGCTCGGCACACGCCTGCCCTCCCACTCGGGCGGACCGTTCGCCTACGTCCTCGCCCGCACCCCCGCCCCGACCGAGGCATCGTGATGGACGCCAAGACCTACAACGCCGCCCTCGCCGCCCTCCGCGCGGACCGAGACGAGATCAAGAAGGCCCGCGCCGCACTGGCGAAACTCGAAGCGGCCCGGGACAAACAGATCCGCATGCTTGCCGGCTACGAGAAGGCCACCGCCGAGCGCATCGCCCCGGCCGCCGGCCTGAGCGTCGCGGACGTCGTGAGCATCGCCCCCACACTCGCCCCCGAGAGCATCGCCACGACCCCGGCATCCCCCAACGGCGCCACACAGCAGGACCCTGAAACCCTAGACACCCCGACGCAAACCCGGACCGCCACCGTGGCCGTCACGCCGGCGCAAGGAATGCACCCTTCAGCGCCCGCCGCCCCGGCCGCACCAGAGCCGACTGCGCCTCCCGAGCAGGTCCCTGTACCCGAGGTGTCTGAGCGACTGCGGGAGCTGTCGTCGATCCCTGAAGGTGCCAAGGGGGACCGGTGGTTCACCCACACCCCGAACCTGGCCTCGACGTCCCCGAACTTCATCCAGCAGGCCCGCTCGACGGTATTCCTTGATACCACCACCGGGATCCTTGTCCACCGTGACAAGACCCTGCGTCTGGCTCTGCCCGACACTCGCGCCGCCACGATCCTCCAGGCCGTCTTCCACGCCGTGCCCGAAGGCACCGAGCGGATCTTCATCACCGCCGGCGACCCCTGGCACCACCAGGCAGACCAGCACCCGTTCCTCAAGGACGCCGTCGCCGCCTGGCTGAACGCCCCCATTCCCGGATGGCGCACCGACACAGGCCGCGGCAAGGACAAGATGGCCGGCCACTTCGTCCACCCCCGCAACCCCGTCGCCCGCTACCAGAGCGACAACGGCGCTTTCCACGTCGAGATCCGCTCGGTGGGGGAGTGGTTCGACCCCGAAGGCGCCGACCCCGCCGTCGTCCGCGACGCGTTCGTCCTTCTCTGGAAGACGCTGCGCGCCCACTGGAACGACGCGGTCCTGATGGGCTCCCCGTCCCAGACCGGCCGCGACCTGTGGACCCGCACCATCCCCAGCCGAGGCCAGCACGCCGACGGCTACCCCGTCCTGTCCGAGGAGCTCCGCGGCCTGCTGCACGCCACCGCCGGCCAGGGCCGCACCGAGCTCATCGTCCCGCCCGCGGTGCCCGAGCAGCTGCCCGCGCTGGTCGAGTACGACCGGACCTTCGCCTACGCCAAGCACACCTGGAAGTCCCCCGTCGGCACGCCTCGCCGCATCACCGCCGCCATCTTCGCCTCGTGGAGCGAAAAAGAGCAGATCAAGGCCCTGTACGGCTGCGGTCACTGGCACGTCCGTGTCACCGTCCCCGACACCTGGAACCATGTCGGCATCCTGCCCGCCCCCGCCCCCGGCGACCGCGCCTGGCACTACCCCGCCGCCCCCGGCACTACGTTCACCACCTGGGCCGGCGGACCCGAAATCCACACCGCGCTCGCCAACCCGATCCAGCCCTGGCGGATCGAGATCCTCGACGGCCTGCTCTTCGACGACGGCAAACCCCTCGACGACTGGGCCAAGAAACTCAAGGAAGCCTGGTCCTCCCTCGCCGCCCAGGCCGATCTCCACGGCGACCCCTACCAGCGCACCGCGGCCCGCCTGGCCTCCCGCGCCGTCCGCTCCCTCCTCCTCTACGGCATCGGGTCCTTCGCCCAGCGCCCCCGCATGGTCACCGGCACCACCCCCCGCACCATGGAACGCGACGTCCCCATCGACGCCGAGATCATCGGCTTCACCGACGACCAGATCACCTGGCAGCGCCCCACCGGCTTCACCCGCGACCCCAACGCCCACCCGGAATGGGCCGCCGCGATCTGGTCCGGCGCCCGCGCCGCCCTGCTCTCCCAGCGACACCGCGACGACAACACCTACGCCGGAGCCCTCCATACCCCGCCCGGCAGCGTCGTCGCCTTCCGCACCGACGCCGTCTACCTCACCGCCCCCCAGCCCTGGCCCTACCACGGCCAGCCCGGCGACTACCTCAACAAGGGCCACCTCCCCGGCCCCGTTTCCGCTCCCGCCACCGAAGAGCAGCTCCTCGCCCTGCGCGACGCCGGCCGCGCCGCCGTCACGCCGACAACCATCCCCGGGGAGTCCTGATGCCGCCCCGCGACCGCCGCCGCACCCCGGCCCCACAGCTCAACGAGGCCGCTCACCTCGCCGACCAGCTCCAGGCCGCCGGGTTCACCAAGCGCGACATCGCCCGCATCATCGACCGCGACCCCTCCCTGGTCTCCCAGTTCTACACACGCAACAAAGGCGCCGCGTTCGTCCCCGCCCTCACTCACGTCCTGGCCGCCGTCCAGACCGCGGGCATCACCGACACTTCTGAACTCGCCGCCCTCGCAGCCCCCCACATCACCCGCCGCACCACCGCTGCCGGCACCCGCGCCCGGGTGCGCACCAAAGCCGTCCTCATCACCCCCACCGGAACCGGTACCGGACGCGCCGGCGCCCAAGCCATCGCCTCCGGAGCCGCGCGCCTACGCCCCCTGATCGCCGAAGCCGCCCGCCAAGACCTCCGCCTCGCCTTCACCGTCCGCATGCCCAAGACCGGCTACACCCTCGCCTCGGGCAGCCGGACCGACTCACCTGGCATCCGCCGCGACGTCGTCCAGCGGGCCGACCACACCGAGGAGCGCTCCTACGGATCCGCTGCCACGGGAGGCTTCGACGCCGCCGACTTCGCCCGCCGTGTCGATGCGGCAGGTGGCGATGTCACTGCCGCCGTCCAGAGATGGCTCGTCGAAACCGGCCGCATTCACGAGGACGCCCACATCACGCACCTCGAGGTTCGAACCTGGCGCCCTCGCTGACCGCTCACCCCTGGAAGAATGAGCCGGGTGTCTCCGAGTGGTCATTCGCGACCAGGTAACGCATGACGTCAAGTGGGCGGGCTGCGCGCACGGGGATGCGACAGGGCCGCCTCAGAACCAGTGGTCTCCCGGGTGGCCCACCGGATGCTTGCACAGTCCTTCCTCGCTTGCTGCGGGACATTCGTCCATGACCTCGATGCGGTGGCCCTCCCCGGCGTGGGGCCAGGTGACCCACCAGGCGGTACTGGTGTCGACGTCGTGGTCCTGGCTCTGGGCCAGAGCCACGTGCTGTCCTGCGTGGCCGGGAACGTACTGACAGGTCAGATTCCTCTCCACCTGGTGCACCCCTTTCGGGAGCGCGTCGAGCATGTCAGCCTCGCTGCTGGTGATCTCGACCGTGCCGGCACAGAGCACAGCGCGCGCTCCGGAGCAGCCCGAGCCCGCGGGATGGTGCAGAGGCAGCGGGCAGCGCTCGCAGGAGGGCCCGAGAGTCAGCTCGTGGCCGGCCGCCTGCCACCAGAGCCAGTGCGTGGTGACGGGCAACTGGCCTTCAAGAACGAGGACATCGACGAGAGCGACGTGCCGACCGGGGTGAGACGCGGCCAGGTCGCATCCGAAGTACTCCCCACCGTCCAGAATCGCTTCAGCGCCCTGTGCGGCGAGCCGGTCGAGTTCGACATTGGTCAAAGTCAGCGATGCCGTGCACGTCATGGTGCTCAGAATGGCACCCGGCACTGACATGCGGAGCGGCGAATGGCTGAACGGCCCCGGCAGGGCGTACTGCTGCGCGGGGGATAAACCGGCACGTCCTGTGTGCCGTGTGCGGGCGGTGTCGGCCTGTGCGATGTCGAAGTGCCGTCGACTCCGGCGAGTTCCGCCGAGTTCCGGCGGTGTAGCCGCGGCTGCCGCATCGACGGTTCCGATGCCGTTACGCACAGGGGCGAGCTCCAGCCGGAGCAAGAGATGTGCACGTGCTTGATGCTCGCCCCCAAGACGCGTCGGTCCAGGTCCGCAGGTCCCCTTGCGGCGGCGCTTCGAGACGTGTGGCGGGGTGGGCGGGCGAGGTGTGGTTAGTGAGCAGGCTGTGAGCCTCGTAGGTCCTTTGCCCTGGTGAATGGGCATGCTGGGTGTTGTGAGGCGCTTTTGCAGGGGCGTCGGTGACCACTCGAGGCGACCGCACCGTCGGAGTCATCAGCCACGTCCCCGAACTACGCCGCCGCATCCCTCACCGACTCCACGTCCGCAAGAACCCCACCGGCTCCACCCTCGCCCACCTGACCGAAGCAGCCCAATAGCCTGACACTCATGAAGGCGGAGGGGACACCCCGTGACCCGTCCCCTCCGCACCACCCGGCCGACCCCGTTGGAGCGGTACCGCCATGCCAGAGATCGAGCTGCGTCCGCACCAGCAGGAAGCCGTCACCGCCGCCGTCAAAACATTGCGCACCCACTCCCGAGCCACTGTGGTCGCCGCCTGCGGTACCGGGAAAACGCTCATCGCCGCCCGCACCACAGCACGCCTCACCCCGCGAGGCAGGACTCTGGTCCTGCTGCCCACCTTGGACCTGCTGTCCCAGACAGCACGCTCCTGGCACGCGGCAGGGCGCAAGGGCACCACGGTCGCCGTCTGCTCGGCGCGTCAGGCCGTCGACCACACCCCGGCCGGCGACCTGCCCATGACCACCAGCCCCGCCGAGCTCGCCGCCCTGACCAGCCAGAGCACGGGGGAGCCGGTCACGGTCTACGCCACCTACGCCTCCCTGCCCGCCGTCGTCACCGCCCACCAGACCCACGGCCTTCCTCCCTGGGACCTGCTGGTCGTCGACGAAGCCCACCGCACCGCAGGCCGCATCGGCAAAGCCTGGGCCGCCGTCCACCACGACGACCAGGTCCCCGCCCACCACCGCCTCTACCTCACCGCCACCCCCCGCATCTGGGACGCCGACGCCGACCGCGACGGGGACGCCGACACCGTCGCCTCCATGGACGACGAAACCCTCTTCGGCCCCGTCGCCTACCGCCTCACCCTCTCCGACGCCATCGACCTCGGCCTGCTCGCCGACTACCAGATCCTCGTCCCCGTCATCGACGACACCACCCTGCGCGACTGGCTCGCCACCGGACCCGGCGCCGGCGTCGACGGCCTACGCCTCGCCGGCCGCCAGGTCGCCGTCCTCAAAGCCATCCACGACCACAAACTCCGCCGCGTCCTCACCTTCCACCACCGCGTCCAAGACGCCCGAGCCTTCGCCACCACCCTCCCCGACACCACCGCCGCCCTCCCCACCGACCTGCAACCCGACGGCCTGTGGTCACAGTGGATCAGCGGCACCCACCCACCCCGAGTCCGCCGCCGCATCCTCCTCGACTACGCCACCCACACCCACCCCGAACAACCCGCCGTCCTCGCCAACGCCCGCGTCCTCGGCGAAGGCATCGACGTCCCCGCCATCGACGCCGTCGTCTTCGCCGACCCCAAGAACAGCCCCGTCGACACCGTCCAGGCCGTCGGCCGAGCCCTACGCCAACAACCCGGCGCGAACAAAAAAGCCACCCTGATCGTCCCCGTCTACCTCACCCCCGACGAAAACCCCGACGACCTGCTCGGCGCCGACGCCTACACCCCCCTATGGCGCACCATCCAAGCCCTCCGCGCCCACGACAGCCGCCTCGAAGCACGCCTCGCCGACCCCCGCACCCACCGCCCCACCCTCACCGGCGAACCCGGCCACTGGCTCCACTTCGACCGCCCCACTCAGGCCGACGAAGTCGCCCTCGCCCTCACCCTGCGCGTCCTCAAACCAAAGAGCGCCGAATGGCGCCGCGGCCTCGCCTCAGCCCGCCGCTACCACCGCACCCACCACCACCTCGACACCCCCCAGACCTACCAAGACCCCACCGGCTACCCCCTGGGCCGCTGGATCACCTGGCAGCGCCACCTCCACAACCAAAACGCCCTCGACCACGCCCGCACCCACGCCCTCGAACAACTCGGCATCATCTGGAACCCCCGCCAGCAAGCCTGGGACCGAGGCCTCACCCACGCAGCCGCCTACGCCACCACCCACGGCCACCTCGCCGTCCCCGTCGACCACCACGACCCCGAAACCGGCTTCGCCCTCGGCCGCTGGCTCGCCACCCAACGCAAACGAGCCGACCAGCTCACCCCCGCCCGCACCCAAGCGCTCCACGACCTCGACCCGCACTGGAACCCTCCCTGGCCCCTGACCTGGCAGCGCATGTACCACACGGCGCGACGCCACGAGCAGAGCGGCCACCCACTCACCACCGTTCCACGGCACTTCCAGACCGAAAACGGCGAACGCCTGGGGGAGTGGCTCCACACCCAGCGCACCAACCCGCCCCAAGCCCCAGAGCAACTAAGTCTGCTCGCCAGCCTGAACCTGGCAACGCAGAACCCGGACTTGAACGCTGCTACGCCCTTGAGACGGTCCTCCGGTGGGCGAGACCGCGCCTTCCAGCAAGGCCTCACCGCACTCAGACAGTTCTACGCCCGGGAAGGACACAGCCGTGTGCCGCAACGGCACACAGAGGAACTCCCCTCCGGATCCGTACGCCTCGGCCAGTGGCTCAGCAACATCCGCCGGCGATGGGGCCAGCTACCCCTTGAACGTCAGCAAGCACTGATGGCCATGGGCCTCACAGCCCCAGCCCAAAGAACTGAGGAATCGTCAACTAACTTACCTTGTACCCTAATCGGCCGAAATCATGGCTCTACTACCTCGCTCTCGCCACCCACGGGGTAGCGCCGCTCGATTGATGAGCTCAGCGGGTCTGTCAATTGAACGGTGTATCGGGGGTGTTCGGGGTTACTGTCGGGCTGCGGAGAGGCGGCCGTCGAAGGTGATGTCGAAGGCGTTCAGGGCGGTCTTCCAGCGCAGGGTCCAGCGGGTCTGTCCCTTGCCGGTCGGGTCGAGGGACATGATCGCCATGTAGACGCATTTCAGGGCGGCGGTCTCGTTGGGGAAGTGTCCGCGGGCCTTGACCGCCCGTCGGATCCGGGCGTTCACCGACTCGATCGCGTTGGTGGTGCAGACGATGCGGCGGATCTCGGTGGCGAAGCGGAGGAACGGGGTGAACTCCTCCCACGCGTTCTCCCAGAGCCTGATGATTGCCGGATACTTCCTGCCCCAGGCATCGGTGAACTCCACGAACCGTTCCAGCGCGGTCTCCTCGGTCGCCGCCGTGTAGACGGGCTTGAGAAGTTTGGCGATCTTGTCCCAGTCCTGGCGGGCGGCATAGCGGAAGGAGTTCCGCAGCAGGTGGACCACACAGGTCTGCACGATCGTCTGCGGCCAGACGGTCCCGACCGCGTCGGGCAGACCCTTCAGGCCGTCGCAGACCAGCATCAGGACGTCGTTCACGCCGCGGTTCTTGATCTCGGTCAGGATGTGCATCCAGTGCTTGGCGCCCTCGCCGCCGTCCCCGGTCCACAAGCCCAGGATCTCGCGCCGGCCCTCGACGGTGACTGCCAGGGCCACATAGATCGGCCGGTTGGCGACAGCACCGTCGCGGATCTTCACGTGGATCGCGTCGATGAAGACGACCGGATAGACCGGGTCGAGGGGCCGGTTCTGCCATTCGGTCATGCCGTCGAGGACCTTGTCGGTGATCGTGGAGATCGTCTGGCGCGAGACGTCGGCGCCATAGACCTCGGCCAGGTGGGCCTGGACCTCGCCGGTGGTCAGGCCCTTCGCCGACAGCGAGATGACATCTCATCCACCCCGGTCAGACGCTTCTGCCGCTTCTTGACGATCTTCGGCTCGAACGACCCGTCCCGGTCACGTGGCACGGATATCTCCACCGGACCGACATCGCAGTACGGTCTTCGACCGGGTGCCGTTGCGGGAGTTCCCGCCGTTCTTCCCCGCCGGGTCGTGCTTGTCATAGCCGAGGTGGTCGGTGATCTCGCCCGCCTTCGCCGGCTGCGGCTCAGCCGCCTCGACGGGCTCGGCCTCGGTCACGTTCTCACTGGTCATCGATGCATCCTCCATGATCGGGAGTTACACCGAACGATTTACAGTCCCCACCCAGACGGTTGGCGACCCGTTGCCCTGGGTGTTGGGGTCTATCCCGACGAACTGTAGATCCATGGCGATCTCCCATGTCGAGTCGGTTGCGCACTTTTGCGCGACGATTTCGCTCGGACATGAGCACGTCAAGAGCACCTTCAGTCAGGGAAGTTGAGCACATCCGCGAAGCGCCGAAAGCCCCACGCAGAAGAGGTGACGCGGGGGCTGGGCTGTGGCGGGTCAGCTGATGCCCTCGGAGGCATGGAATGCGGCGGAGCTGGGCGCGACCGCGATGGCGTACGTCAAATTCCGGACCTTGGCCGTCGCGGACGACCACCGTCGCCAGGGCATTGCCTCCGCGCTTCTCGCCAAGGTGATGGCGACCCACCGCGATCACCGTGCGATCCTCATGTACGGGCAGGTCACTGAGCTCTTTCCAACCTGGCGTTCCGGCGCGCTGACCATGCCCGTCGGAGCGTTCGCACCACGGTGGTCGGCTGTGGGTCTGCTGTTCGCGGGTCCACAGCCGGCTGGCATGGTCACGCATCAGTACGCCCTCGACCAGCACAGACGTGAGGTTGGAAAAGGCTCACTGCCCGTGATGCCGCCCTGCCCCGGTTCTACCGGCGCCACGGGTTCACCTCCACGCCCTGGGCGAGCCGGTCATCAGCGGTAGTTCTTCCGCTTCCATGCCTCGGTGATTTCGATCGGGACGCGTCCGCGTTCGGGGAGGTCGTATCCGTTGGCGTTGGCCCAGTCGCGGATGGCGCGCGTGCTGACCGGCGTCCGGGCGTCTGCGGCGGATGCGCTGCTTGCAAGAGCCGACGGGGTGAAAGCGGGAGCGTGGTCGAGGAGGTCTTTGGGGAACATGGGGACGCTTGTGGCCCCGTTGAGAACGCTGACAAGGAATTCGGTCAAGGAGTCGTTGTAGGTGAACCAAGGTGCGCCCAGGGCTTCGTTGACGGCGACGGTCCACTCGTCCGGGGTGTCAGCGGGCTGGGCGACCCAGAAGAGGTAGTCCCCGTTGCCGGTGATTCCTATGGGAGAAGGTTCTCGGGGGAGTGCGGGAGTTGCCAGGGGTGCCGGGCAGCCTGCCGGACCTCCTCGATCTGGCCCCGCAGACGCGCCGGCAAGGGGCCGGTCAGATCGGCCCATTCGCTGGAGGCATGCGGCTGGTAGAGGGTGATGAATCCGCAGAATTGGCCCGGTCCGTATACGGTGATGAGCTCCTTGTAGTCCTGGGGCAGACCCTTGCCCAGCGTGTCTTCGACCTCCAGCCAGTCTGGGGAGGGGCGAACGACAGCAGGAGGCGGGCACAGCCCGGTCAGCGCGGTGAGAGCGGTCATCGGTTTCCTCGGTGCTCAAGGACGGCGTCGGGGACGGGGGCTCAAGATGGGTGGGGTTGCCGGAGAAGGTTTCCTGGTTGAAGAGCAGGTCTCCGTCGTGGTCCTTCTTTCGTGCCATGGGACGTGCTCGAATGGGTCTCGCAGGGGCTGCACACATGCCTGCCGGCCACACCGAGAGACAACGCCGAGGAACCGACCCCAACCGCCGAGTCGTAGGACTACCTGGGGCAGACGTCGACAGCGCCCTTCCCCTGGCACCCAAATCAAAGGTGCCACAGGCCCCCACGTCTTCACATCGAAGGCTGACAGCGAAATCTGCTGCAGAGTCACAGGTACTCATCCTGCGCCCGCTCCGCGGCGGGACGGCGCAGCGATCCTGGAGAACCAGGTGATGAGGAAACAGCAGGCCCCCCGGTCCCAGGATCCATTGACCCCTGCAGGTCAGGCTGGCATGGAGGACTCAGAAACAGCCATAGGCGCTGCCACACCGACAGCGTCACCCGACCATGCCCTCGACACCTCAGGTTCAGCCGGTGACACCAGAGGCTGCGCCGAGCGGGCGGCTTCGACGAAGGGCGCCCGCAGGGCAGTGAACCGCTCCAGGAGCGGATCACGGACGAGGCCGCCGATCATCCGCGACCAGGCCGACGGCACACGGTCGACGACCGCAAGAACACCGGCTACCTCGCCCTCGGTCATGCACTGGCTCTCCTGGAGGCAGTACTCCAGCAGGCCGCGGTCTGTCCACCGTTCCTCGTCTTCCCGGTCGGGCCACTCCAGGAGAAACTGCCACGCGACGAACGCCGCGCTGTGATGGTCGTTATCGCAGATCTCCGCATTGAGAGGGCACCAGCCGGCCTCCAGAGCCCGCACAGCCGAACGGAGCACTGCCCTGTCCAGCGCAAGGTCCTCCAAAGTCCGGCAGTATCCCCGCAGCGCTTTCGCATGACGTTGGAGCTCCGGCTGCGCCAGGAGCTCCAACGGGCCGAGGGCCGTCTCCACCGCCATACCGTGCGCGGCGAGCTGAACGGGACGCTCCTCAAGAACGACACCCGGCAGCTGCTCAACGGTGCGCGCGAACGCGTCACAAGCCCGCAGAAAAGCGGCAGACGCGTCCGCCAGCGCGGCCTGCTGCCGCAGCTCGAGCTCTCCACGCGTCTGAACACGGGCCGCGGCCACGGAGCCATGGGCCTGGCTGACACCCGAAACGACGGTCGCGTCCGCCGATTGCCTGCCGCTGCGTCTGGCCCACAAGGCGGCCAGGAACGTGATGGGAAGCGCGAGGAAAGCGGTGGCGACAGCCACGAGATCTACCAAGTCCATGAAACTGATGCTGACGGCCCGGCCCTATGGTCCCGGCGCTGTGGCAGATACTGCAGCAAAGTGACAGACCATGATCACCGCTGTACGCCACCGAGAGCGAGGGCCTGGGGCCGCTGTAGCGAAGGAGCGCTAGGACAGCTGCTGCTCCGTTCCCTGGAAGACGAGGGCGGGGGAGAGGGCCCAGGTCCAGTCGACGGGCTGGACGCCGGCCTTCGTGTGGCTGCCATGCGGGCACAGCGCTGAGAGATAGCCAGTGGCCTCTGCCCGGAAGGCGCCGAGCAGGACATCGAAGTCGACGACACCGCCCTCCCGCAAGGGGCCGTCCGTTCGTGGTCGAGGCGCCGCCGGTGGTGCTCGGGAAGACGGCGCCTCGGGCTGTCAGGAGGGCATGCGAGCTGGTTGTTTCACGTGACGGCGCCTCGGGACCTTCTGGCCGGCCGTCACTGATAGGCACTGATCGCCGCGAAGTAGAGCCCCAGGAACCCTCCCGCGGTGGCGCCGGCGGCGAGCAGGACCGCGGACGGGCTGGCACCACTGCGACGGGTGAGAAGGCCGGATGCGGTACCCAGGTGAAGGGCGAGCGAGCACGCGAGCAGCAGACACAGAAGCTGCGTCGTTGTCATGATCAAGGTCCTTCCGTTTCGTGACCCGCTTCAGGGGGTCCGTCTGCGGAAAGGCTCGCTGTCCGGCGGAAGTGTCCGGCGGGACAACTGCGGAAGTGGACAGCTGCCGTGGTGCATGGCCAGCTCAGGACGCCAGGGCAGCGAACGGACCGGCATGATGAGGAAGATTGTTCCGGACAGCAGCCCCTCGGGGCGGGCGACTTGACGGGCTGCTGTACGCAGTGCGGGCTACAGCGGAGGGAGAAGCACGATGCCGCATCCGGAAGACTTGAGAGGACAATTGATGCGCCTCGCCGAACTGCGAAGCGCCAAACTGCACGGCAAGCCGACCCTGCGTGCCCTGGCCCGCGCCGCAAAGAGGCGATCTCCCACCGTTCCGGACTCCTGGCTCAAGGGCGAATCCCTGCCTCGAGACAGCGACGCCCTGCTCGGCCTCATCGCAATGATCCGAGCGGAAGCCGCCCAGTTCGGATTGCTAGAGCAGGACGTTGATGCACCCGGGCTTACGGTGAAGGACTTCCTGCAGGACAGACGCTGGCAGGACCTGTTCGACGTGGTCTGGGACGCACGTTCTGAGGCCAAGCGCGAGGCGGCCCACCACCAGCAGGCGCAAGCAGTGCTGGAAGCCAGAGGCCCCCGCGAATCCGTGACCGCACCGGCAGACCCGCCTCGCTCGATCCGCTCCTGGACGGCGCGCCGCCTCGGAGTGCACCCCGCCATCCGCGGCGCTGCGCACATCCCTGACCCGGCCAACGACTTCTCACTGCCCTGCTACGTGGAACGCCCTCACGATCTCCAACTGCGCGATCTGCTCATCCAGGCTGCGCGCCCTGGTGCGGGGCCCCTGCTCGTGGTGGTGGCTGGCACCTCCTGCACGGGCAAGACCCGTACCGCCTACGAAGCCCTCGCCTACCTTCCCGATACCTGGCAACTGCTCTTTCCTCAGACTCCCGCCACGCTGCAGGAGGCGTTGGAGGCCGGAGCCGCGGGTCCAGGCACCGTGCTCTGGCTCAACGAGGCCCAGGAACGGCTCTCCGGCCCTGACGGTGAGAGCGCAGCCGCCGCACTGCTCCGTCGCCTGGACACCGGACAAGGCCCCTTCATCACCCTGGCCACCTTATGGCCGGAAAAAGAAGCGGCACTGCGTGGCACCACCACACCACGAGCCCGTGACCTGCTGGCCCAAGCCCACCGAGTCGCTGTCCCCGACTCCTTCAGCCGCCACCTGGACAGAGTGCATGAAGCCTCCGGTAAAGACGGAGCCCTGGCCATCGCACTGGCCACGGGGGGTACGGCGATCACCCAGACCCTCGCTGCCGGCCCCGACCTGGTCCACCACTACGAGAACCCGCAAGATGCCCGAGGCCACCTCGGAAACGCCGTCATCAGCGCTGCGGTGGACGCACGCCGCCTCGGTGCCACCAACCCCATCCCTCTGGCATTCCTTCAGGCAGCAGCCCCCGGCTACCTCAGCGCGGCGCAGCGGGGAAACGCCGACCCAGCGGCCTGGTTCCACGACGCCCTCAGCTACGCCCAAGCCGAGGTGAAGGAGGTGGCTGCCTGCCTGCAGCCGGTACCGCACCCGTCAGGCATGGGACCCAGCCCGGACGTTGTCACGGTCGCGGACTACCTTCAGCAGCACGGCTCATGGACACGGGGAGATCAGTTGCCTCCCGCTTCCTTCTGGAAGGCAGCCGCGCACCACCTCACCGATCCGTCAGACCAGTACCGGCTGCTCCTCAGCGCCGAGGGCCGGCTGCTCAACCGGCAGGCCACCCACATCGCGCTGCACATCGACGCCGACCTGCCCGCAGGGCTTCTCCGCACCCTTGTCCTCGCCCGGGACTCGGCCGGAGACAAAGATGGCGCTGAGTTTCTCGCGCGCATGCGAGCTTCATCCGATGTCCTTTCGGACTTGGCACGGGCGCGGGAGAGTTCCGGTGAGCCGGCTGATGCCGAACGTCTCGTCCGCGAGGCTGCTGTCCACGGTTACGTCATCGGTCTGGCCGACCTGTCCCGGATGCGGGCTGAAGCCGGCGAGTGGGAGAGCGCCGAGCGTCTGGCCCGCGAAGCCACCGGCCTCGGCCATAACCTGGCTCTGGACGACCTGGCCCGTGTTCGGGAAGAGGCCGGCGAGATGGAAAGCGCCGCGCGCCTGTACCGCGAGGCTCCCGCACACCGCATCCTGCCGTCCCCTCAGCGAGTGCAGGACGAGAACGCCGACACCCGGTTCGTCACCTGGAACACCACCCCAGCAAACCACCTCTGTGCCTATGTGCTGCTAGTTCGAGGGAGAGAACGCGCCGGTGATGCAGAGGGTGCCGAGCATGTGGCACGTCTCGTCGCGGCCGATGGCGACCCCTTCGCCCTCTCCGCCCTGGCCCTCATGCGCGATGCGGGCGGCCAGGCGGCGAGTGCTGAGAAGCTGGCCATCGAAGCGGCCGCCCACGGTGAGCCCTCCGCCCTCCTGTCCCTGGCGGAGGCACGTGCCAGGGACAGAGCATGGGCCAGTGCCGAATATCTCGTACGCCAGGCCGCCGACCACGACGGCTGGTATCCCTTCATTCGCCTGGTGACGTCACTGCAGGAGGCGGGGAAGGCAGACGATGCGGAGCGAGTGGCCCGGGAAGCCGCGGCCCACCGCTACCCGTTCCCTCTGGCAGACCTGGCTGGCATGCGGGAGAAGGCCGGGCAGCACGCTGACGCCGAGCGGTTGGCGTGGGAACTGGCCCGAAACGGAGACGCCGGGACTCTTGCCGACCTGGCCCTGAGCCGGCAGGCAGCCGGTCAGCCAGCCCAAGCCGGGCGACTGGCACGTGAGGCTGCAGCCCGGGGCCATCCCCGCGCGCTTAAGGAGTTGGCCCTGCAGGCAGAGGATCACCACTTGCTGGCCTATGGACTGGACAGTGACGGAACCCCGTCCCTGCCCTGGACGGTAGCGGACATCATCTCCGAGTGCGAAAAGCGTCTGGCCCGGTGAGTGACGTCGATCCGGTCCCCACACCGCCGTGCCCTTGACCGGACCCTGTGCCGCCGAGGAAACCGTGTCCCCGAGCGCCCACCCGTGCCCGTAGGGCTGCCCGCGGCGGCCCCACCCACAGGCTCTGCATCGACGGAACCGACCGTACGTGGGCGCTCGACCGTCTGACCGCCCCGAGAGGGCGGGCCAGCATCTCAGCCGCGTCCGCGTCATCTGCTGACCATCCTGGCCAGCCGCCGTCTTGGACTTCAGCTGCTCCGTCACCACACCCAGTTCACCGGCAGGGTGCCGAACGCGCGGACCGTACTGTCAGACGCTGTCGGTAGCGTCAATGCATGGACCACCTCAGAGCCCTCAGCACCGATGGCTGGACAGTCGTCGTTGCCGTCGTTGCCGCCCTCGTCGCCGTATGGCAAGCGTCTATCGCCCGTGGCACCGCCAAGAGTCAGCTGAAGCTCTCCGAACGCATTCACCGGGAGCAGAACGAACCGTACGTGATTGTGGACATCCAGCTGGATCCCCTGCACGGGGCACTGCTGCTTGTCATCGAGAACACCGGCCCCACCGTCGCGCGTGATGTCCGCATCTCCTGTGACCCTCCTCTGGAGTCCGGATGGGCTCCAGAACAGGGAGAACCGGACCTGACTCAGATCATGCAGGAGGTTCTCGGCCGCCCCATCCCTATCCTGCCGCCGCACCGCCGGCTCACCTTCCTCTTCGACAACAACGATCGGTTCCAGAACGCCCTCCTACCGCGCGTCTACACCTTCACGGTCGACGCGAACGGTCCGGAAGGACACGTCGAGACGGCGCAGTACATCGTCGGCCTGGACGCAGTGAAGTGGATCATCATCGAGAATCGGCCCACCAAGCATCTTGAAGACAAGCTGGCCAAGATCGAAAAGGCGATCCGCGAATCAGGTCACACCGCCCGTCAACCTCTCCTTCCTGGAGGAGTTCCGCATCCAGACGGAGTCCCGGTACAGGTCCAGTAGCCGACACCCGCCAGCCATGAGTGATCACAGCTCAGGCCGGGACCGTCAGCCCCGTACCCAACGGCACTGACAAACCAGCCGATACAGAGATGGCGCCCCACCACCAGGACGTCATTGCAGCGAAGTAAGCCAACCACAGAGGCAGCAGCAGACCGTGCGAAGGACCGCGACCCCTCGCGCCGTATCAGGCAGCCAAGAGTCCGCCGGGACAGCCGAAGACGTCTGCGAACGGCATGGACTGGTCGGCAGGGACGAGGAGGTAGGGCGTACCGGAGCCGGCAGCGGTCCGTGGGCCTTCCTGCCCGTAGCTGAGGGCGTCGTAGGGGGTGAGGAGGTCGAGGTTGTCGAAGACGTAGTAGAGGGGGAGCTGGGTCCAGGCGACGAGCTGGAGATGGGCGGCGACGGCGGCCCGTTCGATGGCGTGCCGCCGGCTGGTCTGGCTGGTCATGCGACTTTTGCAGTCGATCAGGACGGCCTGGCGGCCCTGTGCGGCGATAAGGTCAGGTGTCCAGCACAGGGAGCTGCTGGTGTGGTGCAGGGCGAGCCGTATGGGCTCGCCCATGACTCCTTGTCCCCACGGGCTTACATGCCAGCCGCGGCGGTTGAGCTCCTGGGCGACGCGTTGCTCGTGGGCGTCACCGGTCGCCTTCCTTCTCTGAAAGCTCGGCATACGGGGGAGTGTGGCGCGCCCCGCCCTTGATGAAACAGCGGCCGCTCCCAGGCCCTATATGGTTCGGCCACACCCTTCCCACGTACGCGGACGTCCGTCCTTGTCCGTGAGTGTCCGACCACGTCCGCCGGTGTCCAACCAGGTCCGGTTGTCACCGGCTGAAACTTGGCCGGATCACCACCCCGCCCGCATGCCCGGGGTCAGGCCCCCCGACCGCAGCCGTGATAGCCGTCCTGTCCTCCAGGCAGTCCAGGCGCGCCGCCAAGACATCGGCGTCATCGGCCATCCGGCGCAGCCGCCTGGCGAACGCCCGAGTCTGATCAGCGTCCAGATCCGCCGAGAATCCTGGGCAGAAGAACGAGACGACAGGCCCGCACGACGGGCCGTCCCCCCAAAACAGCTGCGCCGTCACGACTTCGGCGCCATCACCCGGTGCCCGGATACAGTGCTCCTGCCCGAAGAATCCAGCCCCCCATTCCACATCCCGCATCGGGTCCGAGCCGGTCCGCGTGTCTGCCAGCCGCGCAGCCAGGGGCGCCAGCCCCTGGAGGAACGCGTGCACCTGTTTCTGAAGCCCAGCGATCTCACCGGCGCTCGTCAGTTCCAGGCACGAGCCGGCGATGTTCGCCCAGACCTCCCACGCCCGCGGGTACCTCTCCTCAGGATCCAGCTCCACCAGTTCGGCTCCCGCCTGCACGCCGCCACGCTCATCGAGCTTCACCGCGAACCCGAACGCACTATGTGGAGCTCCCGGGAACTTCACGTGATCAACCACGCAGGCACCCTCCAGTCCCACACAGCCGTCGCCTACCTCGCTGCTCACGCCCCCGCCCCCTTGTACACGCGCCGGGCCTCAGCAAGCCGCCCGCACAGACCGTCCAGCACGTCCAGGTGCGCCCGCAAGGTCTGAATCACGTCCGCCAGTTCGCCGGGGCCGAGGCACTCCATCCACTCGTCCATGAATACCTCCAGACTCACGTAGGGCACTCGACGTGAGGCCTGACTGGAATGCGGTTCAACGCGGATTGCGCCCGAGAGTCGGCGGTTCCCTCCTTGGCATCCCAGACGGGAAGCTCAAGGGCCGCACCTGCACCGATGTCGTGAGAGATGTCCTCGAGCATGGCCCCCTCCCGCATGGCGCTGGTGTGGTCGCTCACGCACCCTTGCGGGCACCAGGTGAGGAAGGGCTCCTTGGAGTGCCGATCTCGCCGCAGCACGACGAGGGGCCGCTCCGCGGGGACACCAAGCTCCCGGGCGAAGAGAGCGGATACGATCCGCTCACGCTCGGCCGTGGCCAGCCCCGACGGAAGCGAAATCACCCACTGGCTGCCCCCGATGTGCAGCACCCGGCTCACCGCGCCGTCACCCAGGGCCGCTTCACGTGCCAGATGGACGCCCAGTTCTCCCAGACGAGGCAAGAGAGGCAGGCCATCCTCGTAGGCGGCCCGACGAGCAGCAGAAAGATCCGCAAGACGGACAGAAGGAAGGGCCGATTCGGACAGCGCAACGCTCACAGCAATCCTCCAGACCAAAGAGAGCACACCCACCAACCGGCGAGCAGGTACAAGACTCAAGACGTCCGGCAGCACACACGAGTCCGCCAGGACGAGAAGAAGAGAAGCGGCAGGGACTCTCCCGAGCAGCAAAGCAACCCGGCCTCATCAAGAGTGAGCCCACTACACCCCGCCACGCACAGAGCCGGCCTCAACACCATCCATTAGACGGAAGCCAGACACCACCACGTTTGAAACAACCAGGCCCACCACACCACCCAAGCAACCCACCACTCCCCGCCAGGGGAGGAGGTGGCAGCCAATCAAATCACTGCCCAAAAAACCCCACATGACATCAAGGCGCCGGCAGGCGCCCCCATAACCCACCCCTTCCCGCCAGGGGAAGGGCAACACCGAACACCCCCTCATGCCGCCAGGCATGACACCCCACCAACCTCCGGTCGCCAGGCCGGAGCTGACAACCACCCCACGTTGGGCCGCCAGGCCCAACCCCCGCTTACCCGTTGCCCCCGTCAGGGGGCAAGCCCCCCAGTCCCCACCCCTGTCATGCCGTCAGGCATGACGCCGCACCACCATCCCGCCGTCAGGCGGGAGTTGGGCCGCCAGGCCCAACTTAAGAGCCGCCAGGCTCTCCGCCCCG
>NZ_JBVHUJ010000021.1:0-17487 GCF_055565415.1 Streptomyces sp. NPDC028711
ACCGCACCGCCACCACCGCACTCACCGGCACCACCCGCGACGACGACGCACTCACCCTGCAGATCCCCAGCGACGGCACCCAGCGCCAACTCCGCGCCCTCCTCGACCGGCTGGACACCGCAGGCGTCGAGGCCGACGAACTCACCGTCCACACCCCCGACCTCGACGACGTCTTCTTCGCCCTCACCGGCACCGCCGACCTGCCCACCCAGCCCGGCCAGCCCGACCTGCCCGCCCAGTCCGCCCAGCCCGCCCAGCCCGGCCAGTCGAAGGAGAACGTCCGATGAGCTCGCTGTCCCTCGCCGTCCGCGACACGTCCACCATGCTGCGCCGCAACCTCCTGCACGCCCGGCGCTACCCCTCCCTCACCCTGAACCTGCTGCTCACGCCGATCATGCTGCTCCTGCTCTTCGTCTACATCTTCGGAGACGTGATGAGCGCCGGCATCGGCGGCGGCGCCGACCGCGACGCCTACATCGCCTACCTCGTCCCCGGTCTCGTCCTGATGACCATCGGCTCCACCACCATCGGCACCGCCGTCTCCGTCTCCAACGACATGACCGAGGGCATCATCGCCCGGTTCCGCACGATGGCGATCCACCGCGGATCCGTCCTCATCGGCCATGTCATCGGCAGCGTCCTGCAGTCCGTCGTCAGCGTCGTCCTCGTCGGCGCCGTCGGCGTGGCCATCGGCTTCCGGTCCACGGACGCCACCGCCCTCGAATGGTTCGCCGCCTTCGGTCTCGTCACCTTCTTCGCCCTGGCGCTCACCTGGATCGCCGTAGGCATGGGCATGATCAGCCCCAACGCGGAGGCCGCCAGCAACAACGCCCTGCCACTGATCTTCCTGCCGCTCATCTCCAGCACCTTCGTCCCGGTCTCCCAGATGCCCGGCTGGTTCCAGCCGATCGCCGAGTACCAGCCCTTCACCCCCGCCATCGAGACCCTGCGCGGACTGCTCCTCGGCACCGAGATCGGCCACAACGGCTGGCTCGCCCTCGCCTGGTGCCTCGCCCTCACCGCACTCGGCTACCTCTGGTCCACGTCCGTCTACAACCGCGACCCCAAGTGACACACCTGCCCCGAACGCACGAGGGCGGCGCACCCCGACACACGTCGGAGTACGCCGCCCTCTCCGGCGTTACGGAATCACTCCTGGGCCACGAGCCGCACTGCGAGGACCACGATCAGCGTGCTCGACGCGAGCGCGGTGGTCAGCCTGCCGCGCGGACCCGTCAGGACCCTGCCGAGGAGGGTGCCGCCGAGGGCGAGGAGAAGCTGCCAGCTCGCGGAGGCGGCGAGGGCCGCGAGGACGAAGGCGGTGCGGTCGGGCAGGGTGGCGGGCGCCGAGGGGCCCGTCGCGAGGATGAGGGCGGCGAAGTAGACCACCGTCATGGGGTTGAGGATCGTGATGCCCAGGAACGTGAGGAACGCGCGTCCGGGGGTGAGGTCGGTCCCGTCGTCGCGGGAACCGAGCCCGCCCGAACGGTGGGCGGCGAGCGCCACCCACGCGGCCCGCACGGCGAGCACCGCGAGGACGACCGCGGAGACCCACCGGAGCGGGGTCATCACGGGGGCGAGGACGGGGACGAGGGCGGAACCGCCCGCGACGGCCAGGAGCGCGTACACCCCGTCGGCCGTGGCGACGCCGAGGGCCGCGGCCCCGCCCGTACGCCAGCCGGTACGGGCGGTGACGGCCACCAGATAGGCGCCGACGGCGCCGACCGGGATCGCGATGCCGTAGCCGGCCAGCAGGCCGGCCACCACCGCGGCGGTCACGCGACGGCGGGGATCGCGCCTCCGGGGGAGCCGGCCTGCTGCTGTCGGCGGTAGGCGGAGCCGTCCTTGGTCCGGCCGAGGAAGCCGCCGGTCACGAGGTAGCGGCGGAGGGCGGGGAAGTCCTCGTGGACGGTCAGCAGGGCCTGGTTGACCTCGGACTCGCGGTACTCGCGGCCGGTCTCGAAGAGCGACTCGGCGAGATGCGCGAGAAGCGCCTCACGACGGGCGGGCCTGCGCGGGATCGCCTTGAGGCGCCCGTCGGCGGAGAAGAGGTCCGCGACGGGGCGGGCCGAATGGCGGGACGGATGATGACTGGTCATGGCGGTGAGCCTGACGCCGGCAACCCCCGTCCCGCAAAGGGTTTTCACTTGGGCTCGGGCCGCACCATCACGTTCACCGCCTCCTGCACGGTCGGCAGGATCGTCCGGGTGCCGTTCCGGTCGAAGATCGGCCGGGCCTTGTCCACGAAGGCCCGGAAGTCACCCTCGGACTCCCAGAAGTCCACGACCCGCCACCCCCCGCTCCCGTCCGGCCCGGCCGCGTGCGCGATGAACCCGGCGGGCGGGAACCACTCGGCGGCCATGAGCAGGTCCGTGGTCTCCTCGTACTGCTCCTGGGTGCCGCCGGGGATCTCGATGGTGACGATGACGGGCATGACGCTGCTCCTGTACGTGGTGGGGTACGGCGATCCCGACCAGCACAGCAGCGGCCACGGCGCGGCGCACGGCGACACGGACCGAACGGGCGCGCTCGGCCGGACGTGCTCGGCCGAACGGGCGTGCCGGCCCACGAGAGCGATGGCGGCTCGCCGACCGGGCGGACGTGCAGGTCATTCCGTACGCGCCCCGTCGCGTCCAGGGTGCCGCGGCCCACGACCGTGCCCGCCGCGCACCCGGGCTTCCGTTCGGCGTTTCGACGCGGGGAATGCCATAGCGAGCAGGGGAGTTGAGACCGCCATGACCAAAGGTCCCGCCGCACCCCGCGCCCTGTCCGACGACGCCCTGTCCGAGCTCCTGAGCTCTCAGCAGTTCGGCACCCTCGCCACGAACAAGCGCAGCGGGCATCCCCACCTCACCACCATGCTCTACAGCTGGGACGCCGAGGAGCGCGTCGTGCGGTTCTCCACCACGGCCGACCGCGTCAAGGTCAAGCAGCTCCGGCGCGATCCGCGCGCGGCCGTGCACGTCCCGGGCGGGAACGTGTGGTCGTTCGCCGTGGCCGAGGGCGAGGCCGAGGTCTCCGACGTCACGACCACGCCGGGGGACGCGACCGGCCGAGAGCTGCTCGCGATGATCCCCGAGGCCGCCCGGCCGGCGGACGAGACCGCCTTCCTGGAGCAGCTCGTCGCCGAACGCCGTGTGGTCATCCGCCTGAAGGTGTCCCGGCTGTACGGGACGGCGCTCGACATCGACGGCTGAGGACGGGGCCGTACGCGGAGCCTGTTGCCGGAAGACTCAACTCCTCGCCATGGGACCGGGGTTGTCGCGTCGGAGGCCTGGGACTTCCGGCGCGGCGATGAGATCCTGTCCGCCGGGGGGACGGGTACTGCGAGTGAGCGGGGGAAGCGGCGACCGTGGAGCGGATCGGCAGCTACACGATCCAGCGCGAACTGGGCCGTGGCGGGATGGGCGCCGTCTACCTGGCGCGCTCGCTGTCCGGCAGGTATGTGGCGATCAAGGTCATCCGGCCCGAGTACGCCGCCGACCCCCGGTTCAGGGAGCGCTTCCGCCAGGAGGTCGAAGCCGCCCGCAAGGTCGGTGGCTTCCATACGGCGGCGGTGGTCGACGCCGATCCTGACGCCCCTCAGCCGTGGATGGCCAGTGCGTACATCGAGGGGCCGACCCTGCAGGCGAGCGGTCCCCTGTCCGAGGAGCGGCTCTGGCAGCTCGCCGCCGCGCTGGCCGAGGCCCTGGAAGCGATCCACGCCCGGGGCCTCGTACACCGTGACCTGAAGCCCGCCAACATCGTGCTGGCCGCTGACGGCCCACGGGTCCTGGACTTCGGGATCGCCCGGGTTCTGGACGAGTCCCGGCTGACGACCGACGGCGTCGTGGTCGGCACTGCCGGGTACCACTCGCCCGAGCAGGCCCTCGGCCGTCCGATCTCGGGGGCGAGCGACGTGTTCGCCCTCGGCGCGGTCCTCGTCGCGGCATCCGGCGGCAGCGCGTTCGGCCACGGCTCGGCCCCCGGGCTGATGTTCCGGGTGGTCCACGAGGCCCCGGACGTGTCCGCCGTGCCGCCGTCGCTGCGGCCCGTGGTCCTGCACTGCCTTGAGAAGGACCCGGCCCGCCGCCCGACTCCGCGCGAGCTGCTCAGCCGGTGTGCGGAACGTGCCGGAGCCGGAGCCGGGGTCGGATCCGGGGTCGGTGATGACGGTGACACGCTGACGCACGAGGCCACGGTCGCCGACGAGGCACCGGCACCGGCACCGGCACCACCGACGACGGCGCCCGCCCAGCCCGTGGAGCCGCTTCCGCTCGCCGTCTACCACCTGGGCAGGCGGGTGTGGCGCCTGCAGATTCTGCGCAACGCCGCCGGCGTGGCCGGACTGGTTGTCGGGGCGGTACTGAGCGCCGGCTACGCCCTCCCGGTCGCGATCCCCGTGATCGCCTCGGTCGTTGCCACCTTCCTCGGTTTACGCCTCCTGGGCCTGCTCGGCGCCGCCAAGGACAGCCTCACGCTCAGCGAACGCGGTATCGGCGTGGGGCCGCCCAGCAATCTCGTGGTCATCCCCTGGCCCGCGATCAAGTCCGTGGAGCTGAAGGGACACCCCAAGCGGGGGACGGAACTGACCGTCCACCGCGCCGTGGTGCGGCAGCTACCCCAAGGCGCCCAGCACCCGACATGGGTCCGCGACGGTCCCGCCGGCGCCCTGCGGATCCGCACGGGTAGGCTCGCACCGCTCGGCGGTGCACCTCAACTGGGCGACGCGGTCCGCCAGTACGCCCGACGCCACCGTGTCCAGATATGGGAAGGCTGAGCCGGGACCGTCACGGCAACGAGCGGGTGAGCCAGGCCACTTCGCCGTTTTCCTCCATGGATACGCGATCCCGCTCGAACCCGAGCTTCTCCAGGACGCGGAGCGACGGCATGTTCCACGTGCCCACGGTCGACCAGAGCCGCTTCCGCCCGGTCGCGCAGGCGGCGTCGAGCACGGCACCGGCCGCCTCGGTGGCGTAGCCGCGCCCATGGACGCGCTGGAACAGTTCGTACGCGATCTCGGGCTCCTCCAGGGTGGAGCGGCCGATGATCAAGCCGCAGTAACCAATGAAGTCACCCTCTTCACGGCGCTGGATGGGCAGCAGGGCGATCCCCGTACTCTCCGTCGCGGCGAGCAGCTCCCCGATGGCCGTCCGGATGCGCTCGACGGGCGGCTCCCCCTTGCCGCGTTCGGCGAGGAGGGCACAGAACTCAGCCGCGTCCGACTCGACCCACGGCCGCAGTATCAGCCGCTCGGTCTCCAGGTGGAACGCCATCGTCTCGTACGTAGTCACGCACCCACTCTGCCGGACGGATCAGCGGCGCGAGGTGGTCTTTCGACCCGGCGGCCGCCAGGGCTGCGGGCGCACCGGCGAATCCGAAACCGCTCTTCACGGGTCCCTGAGGGACACGTGTAACGCATGGCCCCGCAGCCCTTCAGCGAGCGTCTCTCCGCACGTATGACCAGGCACCGAGCACGACGATCAAGGCGCTGAATCCAGACCGGGGACAAGGCGCAGGAGGATTCCGACGACGCGTTCGCCGAGCAACGGCCACAGCACGAGCAGCAGCGTCGCCGCGACACGGCTCAGTCGGCCAGGGCGGCGCCGACTATCGCCTGGATGTACGGCAAGGGACTACCGGCTCCCGTCGGGTTCAGGGAGTACACGACACGGTGCCGGAGGTCCCTGGTGGCGAAGAACCCGCTTTCCCAGCCAGGACGGGACCCCGTCTTTCCCCACACGAACTCTCCGTCCGCGAGCTTGTGGCGCATGAGCCCGCCGACGCTGAAGCAGGCGGGCCCACCGAAGCAGTTCTTGTTGTCGGCGGCGCTCCTCACGTCCGGTACGTCGAAGACCAGCTTCTGCTGGGCGGGCGGCAGCAGCCGGCCTCGGAACAGAGCGGTGAAGAACCGGTCCAGATCGGCGGCAGTGGAGATCACGCCGCCCTCGGCCCACGGGTAGGGGCTCTGCTCCGTGACGTCCTGCCCGCCGATGTACACCCTCGCGTGGGGCGAGGGGATTCTCAGGTCGTCGGCGGCGGGCAGGCGGGTGTGGCGGAGGTTCAGCGGCCGTACGATCCGCCGCTCCAGCTCACCGGCGAAGGAACGACCGGTGACCTTCTCGACAAGCAGTCCGAGGACGTGGGAGTTGAGCCCGTTGTACTGCTGCTCGGAGCCGGGCGCGGGCGTCGGCTCGGTTGTCGCGGCGGCCGCGGCGAACGACTCGCGCAGCAGGTCCTCGGGCTTCACGGACGTGAACTGCCACCCCGGCCCGTCGTTCGGACTGGGGGACCAGGCGGGCCTGGGAAGGCCGCTGGTGTGGTCGAGGAGCTGGCGCACCGTGACCCGGTCGTACGCCTCGGGGACCACGTGGGGAACGTATTTCCGGGCGGGTGCGTCGAGTGAGACCCGTCGCTCGGCGACGAGTTGGAGGACGACGGTGTTGGTGAACGTCTTGGTGACACTACCGATACGGAAATGCGCGTCGGCACTGACCGGCCCGGCGGCGGCCCCCTTTCCGTCCCGTCTGACGAGCGCACCCGCGATCACCTTGTCGGGCAAGCGGCCGAGGATGTCCTGAACGGCGGGACTCACGGCCTCCGGGGCGCGGCTGTCCCCGGAGGCCACGGGCGCGGCGGTCGCCGCGAAGGCCGCGGGGACCGCAGCGCCGACGGCGAGAGCGGCGGCCAGGGCCAGGCTGGTGGCGGTGAGACGCGTACGCATCGAGATTCCTCCGGAACGGTGCCGACGGGAGCTGCTGACACCTCAACTCTGCTGTGTGCAGCAGCCGTAGCCCATCGGTGATCACCCTGATCGGACCCTTACCCGCCCCTGCCCCGGGCCCTGATCACGACGTCGGGGTCGGTGACGTACCGCGTCGGCGATGTGGCGACGGACGCGCTGGGAGCCCTCACCGGCCGGAGGCGTGGCACCGGAGATCCTGGCGTTGGCTGGTCCGTCTGAGTGGGTGGGAAGACCGGGAAAGCACAGAAGCCGGGGCCGGACCCGCCACCCCGAGACCGGTTCCGCCGGGGATCTGCGACGGAATCGGGGCCTCCCTGTACTTACTGCGTAACAGACCTGCTGTGCACGCGTGTTGAGGGAATTTCGCGAGCACAATCTCTTCGCCAGCGGGAGCCGAGAGCGGTTCCGTGCGGCCGATCACGGGGGAAGCCAGCATGAACACTCACGTCAGTCGCCCACGGCCGAAGAGCCGCGGGGGCGGGAAGTCCTACGTCGTCGGGGGCGCTGTGGTCGTCGCGTTGCTCGCGGCCACGGCGTGTCAGCCGAGTGGGGACGACGGTTCGGACCCGGGGAAGGCCTCGGGCACCCCGAGCGCGACGGGAACCGCCGATCCGGGTGGCGCGCCTTCCGCGGAGCCGACCGAATCGAGGCCCAGTGCGACCGGCTCGACCAAGCCGGACGACACTCCCGGCGGCACCGCCATCGCCGCCTGCACGCAGGAGCAGCTCGCCGTCTCCTCCGTTCTCGAGCCGCCGGACAGCAAGGAGCACCGGCACCTGCTCCTCACCGTCCAGAACGTCAGCGACAAGGAGTGCGACCTCTACCGCCACCCCCACGTGAAGCTCGGCGCCGACGCCCGGACCACGGTCCCCGTGATCAAGGACAGCGATCCCGACCCGGGCCGGCCCGTCACCCTCGGTCCCGGCGACGAGGGGTACGCCGCTCTCCTCGTCAGCGGCGGCGCCAGGGACGAGTACGAGGCGAAGAGCATCACCCTCACCCTCCAGGGCAGCAAGCCGGGCAGTCACGCGGGCGGGCCCATCGACGTCCCGATGCCCGTCCCCACGCTGTACGCGGACGACGGTCAGCTCGTCACGTACTGGACGACCGCCTCGGGTCTCGCCCTGCGCTTCATCGTGTCCAGGTGAGGGTGACACGGCGCGTGCCCGCTACAGCCCCAGCCGGTACCGGATCTTCTTGACCAGCTCCAGCAGGTCCGGCTGGCGCAGCAGGCTGTAGTGGTCCGCGTCCAGTTCCACCACCGTCGGCGGGTGCGTCGACCAGCCCGTCGTGTGCTCCAGGAACGAGTAGTCGTCGCCCTCCGCCTTGAAGATCGTCACCGGGCAGCCGACCTGTCGTTCCGTCAGTTCCCGGAAGGTGTACGTGAACTCGAAGGTCTCCTCGACGATCGCCACGATCCGGGAGATCAGGTCCGGGTCGAGGGCCGGGAAGCGGGACGCGACCAGGGACACGAAGGTCTCCCGGTCCTTCGCCTCCACCGTCGGGTCGATCGCGCCCGCGAACACCGAGTACAGGATCGTCACGAACGCCGGGTTGTCGTACGTCGCTCCGCCCGTCTCGGAGGAGCGGACCTTCGGTGAGCCCGGGGCGATCAGGAAGAGGTTCTCCACCTGCTCCCCCGCCGCTTCGAGCAGGTGCGCCGACTCGAAGGCGACCCGGGCGCCGAAGGAGTAGCCCCAGAGGGTGTACGGGCCGGTGGGCCGGCGGCGGCGGATCGCCTCGACGTCCGCCGCCGCCATCTCGCGGATCGTGGGGTACGGCTCCTCGCCCCGGTTGATGCCGTACGCCTGCACCCCGTAGAACGGCCGGTCGATGCCGATCTCCGCCGCCAGGTGGCGCAGGTTCATCGTGTAGCCGCCGAGGCCCGGCCAGCAGAAGACCGGCGGCTGGGCGCCCGCCGCGTGGAGCCGTACGAGACGGGAGGCGGGCGTGGCGGCCGCGCCGTCCAGCTGGTGGGCGAGCTTCTCGATCGTCGGGCGCTCGAAGAGGATCTGGAGCGGGAGCCCGCCGCCGAACTCCCGGTTGATCCGCGTGACGAGCGCGACCGCGATCAGCGAGTTGCCGCCCGACTCGAAGAAGTCGTCCAGGACCGAGACCGACTCCACGTCCTCGTACTTGAGGGCCTTCGCCCAGATCTCCGTCAGCCGGCTCTCCGTCCGCGTACGGGGCAGGACGTGCGGGCGGCCGTGCAGGCCCGCGTTGACCACGGCCAGGTCGGCGAGGGCCTTCGTGTCGACCTTGCCGTTCGCCGACAGCGGGAGGCGGTCCAGGACCACGACCCGGTTCGGGATCATGTAGTCGGGCAGATGGCGGGCGAGGTCGTCGCGGATCATCTCCGCCGGGCCCTTCATGTGGACGGTGTCCTCGTACATGCCCTCGCTCAGCCGCTGCTCCCCGCTGATCCGGCCGCCCACGAAGAAGTACGAAGGGCCGGTCGGGCGGCCCGCCGCCGACAGGATCTCGTCCATGCGGCGCGCCGCCGGGAGCGGGTGGCCCGACTTCGAGCTGTAGCCGGAGGACATGAACCCGAGGCCGTGCTCGCCGTGCTGGAGGCGCTGCAGTGCCCGTCCCAGATCGACGTACGCGCGGTCCGCCCGCGCCGTGCGGCTGATCACCGTGATGCCGAGCGAGGCCCGCTCGTACACCGCCTGGTTGATGGCGATCACATGCTTCTTCTCCACCAGGGAGGGGCAGACCGGGGTCAGGGCGGCGTTCTCGTAGAGGTACTGGTACGGCGGGAGGTCCGGCATGGCGTCCGGATGCGCCTGGACGTAGATGTCCACCTCCGGGTCCGTGACCGCCTGCTCGTCGTACGGGACGACCTCGAAGGTCCCCTCCGCGCCCGGCCGGATGTCCAGGCCGTAGCCCGGCAGGATCTCCTCGAAGAGGCCCACCATGTGGCCCGTCTCGATCTCCAGGACCTCCTGGATGTTGTTCCGGTAGACCGGCTCGATCGCCTCCGGCCGACCCCGGAAGGCCACCCGGAGGAACGGTTCGCCCGCCGGGTCGGCCGGGAGCTGTTCCGTCCTGTACAGCTGGTGGCGCACCGGGTGGTAGTAGTACGTGCCCGGGTCGAGACCCGCGATCCCGCGCAGCTCCACCGACAGCTGCGTGGCGTACAGCGCGCCCGGCGAGGCGTAGCCGTACTTCGGGAGCAGCCGCTCCTCGCTCGTGAACTGGCCGAACCAGCGCAGGATCTCGCCCAGGTCCGCCGCCGTGAGGCTGCCCACCGCGCGGGAACCGACGCCCTCCGGGCGGCGGGCCAGCGCGGCCAGGACGTCGGCGCGGGTGACCTCGCCGCCCTCGTAGAAGCGGTACGTCTTGCGGGCGAAGACCGTGCGGCGCATCCGCTCCGTGGGCGTCGCCCCCGGCAGGACCACGACCGGAAGTCCGGCCAGCTCCGCGTCGTCGCGCGTGCCCGCGTTGGAGAGCTGCGCCTTGACCTGGAGCTTCGACTCCTTGGACTGGTGGTGGGCGCCGTGGTTGCCCTGGTCCATCAGGGCGGCTTCCTTCGGGGACAGCTCGACGCAGGCGACCAGGTTCTGGAAGCCGGTGCGGGGCTCGTCCTTCACGATGACCGCCGCGTTCCTCACCCAGTCGTGGTTCTCGACGGCGAGCGCGATCTCGTCCAGCTCCACGCGGAAGCCGCGCAGCTTGATCTGGTTGTCCGCGCGGCCGGCGAACTGGACGGTGCCGTCCTCGTTCCAGTGGGCCAGGTCGCCCGTGCGGTAGAGGCGCTCGCCGGTGTCCGTGGTGACGAACTTCTCGGCGGTCAGCTCCGGACGGTCCAGGTACCCCCGCGCCACCTGGACCCCGCCGACGCACAGTTCGCCGTCGCGTATGTGGAAGGTCGTGTCGTACGCCGGTCTCCCGATGGGTATCGCGGCGGGGCCCTCGGCGGCGGCGAGGGCGGCGCGGTCCACGGTGTGCGAGGAGGCGTTGATCGTGCACTCGGTGGGGCCGTAGAGGTTGATCAGCTCGGCGGCGGGGAGCTCGGCGAGGAGCTGCGCCGCCAGGTTGCGGGAGAGGACCTCGCCGCCCGAGTAGACCCGCCGGAGGGTGGTGCAGCTGCCGAACCGCTCCGTGTCCACCAGGGCCTGGAGGAGGGTCGGCACGCCCTGGAGCATCGTCGCGCCGTGCGCGCGGACCGTGTCGATCAGGGCCTCCGGGTCGCGGTACACCCCCGGCGGCCCCATGGCGACGCGGGCGCCGACGGCCGGAGCGAGGATCTCCCACTGGGCCGCGTCGAAACTCATCGGCGTCTTCTGGACGACGATCGCGTCCTCGTTCAGCCGGTGCTCCGAGGCCATCCAGCGCATCTGGGCGACGATCGAGCGGTGCTCGATCATGACGCCCTTCGGCTTGCCGGTGGAGCCGGAGGTGTAGATGACGTACGCGAGGTCCCGCTCGCTCATCGGGGGTAAGGCGGCCGGGGGCGGGGGCGGGGGCGGGGGCAGCGCGTCGCCGAGGGTGACGACCGTCGTGCCGGGCGGGGCGAGCTGTGTGACGCGGTCACGGAAGTGGGCCTGGGTGAGGACGATGCGGGCGCCGCTGTCCTCGATCATGTACCGGACGCGCTCCTCCGGGTACTCCGGGGAGAGCGGCACGTACGCTCCGCCCGACAGGACGACGCCCCAGATGCCGGTCATCAGGTCGAGCGACGGCTCGACGTGCACGCCGACGCGGGTGTCGGGGCCGACGCCGAGGTGCCGGAGGTGCGCGGCGAGGGCGGCGGCGGTGTCGTACAGCTCGCGGAAGGAGAGCGTGGCTTCGCCGAAGGCGGCGGCGGGGTGGTCGGGGCGGGTGGCCGCCTGGGCGTGCAGGAGCCGGTCGAGCGTGAGCATTTCGGTCCCTTCGGTCTGGGGGGACACCGGGGCGGGCCCCCTCGTTGTGGGCGCCCGTTCCGCCGGGGCGGTGCGCCCTCGTTGTGGGTGTCCCGGGTCCGCTGGGGCGGCGTCCACCCCGTTGTGGACCTCGGCTCCGCCGGGGCGGTGTCCACCCGTGCTCCCGCCGCCCCTCGTTGTGGGCATTCGTTCCGCTGGGGCGGAACGGGTGGGCACAACGGAACGGCGCCCCCTTGCCGGGCCCAGGCTTCCGCGCCTGAACCCGCACCCGTTGTGCGGCGCACAGTCCGGTGCGGGTCCAGGCACAAGGGGCGGAGGCGCCCGCCAGGGCGCCGTCCCGTGTGCCCACCCGTCCCGCCCTGCGGGACGATTGCCCACACGGGGGGGGCGGCGGGGCACCGCCCCAGCGGGGCATGCGCAGACGTGAGGGCCCGCCTCGGGCGGGTGGGCGCCGGGTTGCCCACACGGGCGTGGGCGGGCGGCGGGCGCGGGCGGTTGCCCGCACGGGGGTGGGCGGCGCCGAGCAGTGGTACCGGGCCGTGCCGCAGCCCAGCGGTCAGCGGTAGATGCAGAGTTCTTGTTCTGTCGCGCCCGTCAGGGTGTAGTGGGTGCCTACCAGGGGGCGGCCCGAGTAGATGCGGATCAAGGTGGACGCCGGGCCCTTGAACGTGGCCGGCGGGCGGCCCTCGATCTCGTTGCCCAGGGTCACCGCCGTGGCCTCCTCCAGGTCGCCCACCAGTCGCGGCGTCTCCCGTTTGCGGCTCGTCACCGACAGGAGCGGGAGCGCCAGGTCCAGGCTGGGCCCGCAGTAGGCGCCGGGGGCGCCGAAGGCCTCCCGTACGTCTCCCGCATGGACCCACTCGCCCAGCGCGACCGCGTCCAGCCGGCCGTCCTCCCGTTCCGCGATGACCGGGCCCGCCTCCGTGAACCCGCGTTCCAGTTCGTCGAGGATCCGGTCGAGCGGCCAGTCCTCCCGTTCGGCCACGTCACACGCGTTGGCCTCCGGCAGGAACACGCCTTCCTCCAGGCGGCCCTCGACGATCCGGACGAGCGCCGCCCCGCAGTGGGCGAGGACCTGCCTCGCCGTCCAGCCGGGGCACGCGGTGCGGAGTTCGTACGCCTCCTCCGGTGTCCGGCGCAGGAGCGGCATCAGCAGGTCCCGCTCCGTTCGCAGCAGGCGGTCCGGGAGCCATGGGTCCCGGACCTCATCCTCCGTACACATCAGTAGCGGTAGTGGTCCGGCTTGTACGGGCCCTCGACCGGGACCCCGATGTACGACGCCTGCTCCGGGCGGAGGGTCGTCAGCCGGACGCCGAGGGCGTCGAGGTGGAGACGGGCGACCTTCTCGTCCAGGTGCTTGGGCAGCACGTACACGCCCACCGGGTACTCCTCCGGCTTCGTGAACAGCTCGATCTGGGCCAGGGTCTGGTCCGCGAAGGAGTTCGACATCACGAAGGAGGGGTGGCCCGTGGCGTTGCCGAGGTTCAGCAGGCGGCCCTCCGACAGGACGATGACGACCTTGCCGTCGGGGAACGTCCAGGTGTGGACCTGCGGCTTGACCTCGTCCTTCACGATCCCGGGGATCGCGGCGAGGCCGGCCATGTCGATCTCGTTGTCGAAGTGGCCGATGTTGCCGACGATCGCCTGGTGCTTCATGCGGGCGATGTCGGACGCCATGATGATGTCCTTGTTGCCCGTGGTCGTGATGAAGATGTCGGCCGTCTCGACCACGTCCTCAAGGGTCGCGACCTGGTAGCCGTCCATCGCCGCCTGCAGCGCGCAGATCGGGTCGATCTCGGTGACGATGACCCGGGCGCCCTGGCCGCGGAGGGACTCGGCCGAGCCCTTGCCGACGTCGCCGTAGCCGCAGACGACCGCCGTCTTGCCGCCGATCAGGACGTCGGTGGCGCGGTTGATGCCGTCGATGAGGGAGTGGCGGCAGCCGTACTTGTTGTCGAACTTCGACTTCGTCACGGCGTCGTTCACGTTGATCGCCGGGAAGAGCAGCGCACCCTCGCGGTGCATCTCGTACAGGCGGTGGACGCCCGTCGTGGTCTCCTCGGTGACGCCGCGGATGCCGGCGGCGATCGTCGCCCAGTCCAGGGCCGACTTCTCGAGGAGGGCGCGCACGACGGCCATCTCCTCGTTGTCGGCCTCGGGCAGCGCGCCGGTCTTCTGGTACTCCACACCCTTGTGGACGAGGACGGTGGCGTCACCGCCGTCGTCCAGGATCATGTTCGGGCCGTCGGCGTTCGGCCAGGTCAGCGCCTGCTCCGTACACCACCAGTACTCCTCGAGGGTCTCGCCCTTCCAGGCGAAGACCGGGATGCCGGCGGCGGCGATCGCGGCGGCCGCGTGGTCCTGCGTCGAGTAGATGTTGCAGGACACCCAGCGGACCTCGGCGCCGAGGGCGACGAGCGTCTCGATGAGGACGGCGGTCTGCACGGTCATGTGGAGGGAGCCGGTGATCCGGGCGCCCGCGAGCGGCTGGGCGGCCGCGTACTCGCGGCGGATCGCCATCAGGCCCGGCATCTCGTGCTCGGCGAGGGTGATCTCCTTGCGGCCGAACCCGGCGAGGGAGATGTCGGCGACTTTGTAGTCCGTGAAGGTGTCAGACATGGACAACGCTCCTTGCGCTCATGATGGTTCGGTGGATTTCCAGGGCCGCCGTGGACTTGTTCAGCGTGATGTAGTGCAGGCCCGGCGCCCCTTCGTCGAGGAGCCGCAGGCCCATCTGTGTCGCGTACTCGACGCCGATGCGGTACGAGGCCGCCGGGTCGTCCTTCGCCGCCTCCAGGCGGTGCGCCAGGTCCTCGGGGAAGGCCGCGTCGCTCAGTTCGGCGAAGCGGCGGATCTGGCGTACGTCCGTCGCCGGCATGATCTCCGGGATGATCGGGGTGTCGCAGCCGGCGGCGGCGACCCGGTCCCGCAGCCGGAGGTAGTCCTCGGGGTCGAAGAACATCTGGGTGATGGCGTAGTCGGCGCCCGCCCGGCACTTGGCGACGAAGTGCGCGAGGTCGTCGGCCGGGCCGGTGGATCGCGGGTGGCCCTCCGGGAAGGCGGCCACCCCGATCCTGAAGTCGCCCAGCGAACGGACCAGCTCCACCAGTTCGTACGCGTACGTGAAGCCCTGCGGGTGCGGCGTCCACGTCCCGCGCGGATCGCCGGGCGGGTCGCCGCGCAGGACGAGCACGTCCCTGACCCCGGCGTCCGCGTAGGCGCCGATGATCGCGCGCAGTTCGGCGACCGAGTGCCCGACCGCGGTGAGGTGGGCGACCGGGCGCAGCGTGGTCTCCCCCGCGATCCGCTTGGTGACGTCGATGGTCCGGTCGCGGGACGAGCCGCCCGCGCCGTACGTGACGGAGACGAAGTCCGGGGACAGGGCCTCCACGCGGCGGATCGCGTCCCAGAGGGTCCGCTCGCCCTTGTCGGTCTTCGGCGGGAAGAACTCGAAGGAGAAGGTCACACTCATCTGCGGCCTCCCGCGTTGAAGTAGCTCGCCTCCGGGTGGTGGACGACGATCGCGTCCGTCGACTGCTCGGGGTGCAGCTGGTACTCCTCCGACAGCTCCACCCCGATCCGCTCGGGGCGCAGGAGGGCGGCGATCTTCGCCCGGTCCTCCAGGTCGGGGCAGGCCGGGTAGCCGAGCGAGTAGCGGCAGCCCTGGTACTCGGTGCGGAGCATGCCGTCCAGGCCGGCGGGGTCGGCCGAACCGATGCCCCAGTCGGCGCGCACCCGGGCGTGCCAGTACTCGGCGAGCGCCTCCGCCAACTGGACGGAGAGGCCGTGGAGTTCGAGGTAGTCCCGGTAGGCGTCGGCGGCGAAGAGCCGCGCCGTCTCCTCGCCGATCCGGGAGCCGACGGTGACGACCTGGAGGGCGACGGCGTCGACCTCGCCCGAGTCCTCGGAGCGGTGGAAGTCGGCCAGGCAGAGGCGGCGGCCCCGCTGCTGGCGGGGGAAGGAGAAGCGGGTCCGCTCGCCTCCGTCCTCGTCCAGGACGATCAGGTCGTCGCCCTTGGACACACAGGGGAACCAGCCGTACACGACGGCTGCTTCGACGAGGCTCTCGCGTTCGATGCGGTCGAGCAGCGCCCGCAGCCGGGGCCTGCCCTCCGTCTCGATGGTCGCGGGGTCCTTGAGGCCCCACTGGCCTTTGAAGAGGGCGCTCTCGTCGAGCCAGGGGGCGTATGCGGCGAGGGGGATGTCCTTGACGACCCGGGTGCCGAGGAAGGGGGGCTCGGGGACGGGGTTGTCGGCGGCGACGTCGGAGCGGCCGGCCGGCTCGGGCTCCCGCACCTCGACGAGGGGGGTCTCCCGCTTGGGTACGCGCCGCTGCTTGAGCGGCGGGAGTACGGCTCCGGGGACGCCGCGCTTGACGCCCATGAGCGCGTCCATGAGCCGCAGGCCCTCGAAGGCGTCGCGGGCGTACCGCACCTCGCCCTCGTACAGCTCGTGCAGGTCCTGTTCGACGTATGCCCTGGTCAGGGCCGCGCCGCCGAGGATCACGGGGAAGCGGGCGGCGAGGCCGCGGCCGTTCAGCTCCTGGAGGTTCTCCTTCATGATGACCGTGGACTTCACGAGGAGGCCCGACATGCCGATGACGTCGGCCCGGTGCTCCTCGGCGGCCTCCAGGATCGCGGAGACCGGCTGCTTGATGCCGATGTTGACGACGTTGTAGCCGTTGTTGGAGAGGATGATGTCGACGAGGTTCTTGCCGATGTCGTGGACGTCGCCGCGGACGGTGGCGAGGACGATCGTGCCCTTGCCGTCCGCGTCCGTCTTCTCCATGTGCGGTTCCAGGTACGCCACGGCCGTCTTCATGACCTCGGCGGACTGGAGCACGAACGGCAGCTGCATCTGGCCGGAGCCGAACAGCTCGCCCACGGTCTTCATGCCGTCGAGGAGGATCTCGTTGACGATCTCCAGGGCGGGCCGGATCGACAGCGCCTCGTCGAGGTCGGCCTCCAGGCCGTTCTTCTCGCCGTCGACGATCCGGCGCTTCAGCCGCTCGTCCAGGGGGAGCGCGAGCAGCTCCTCCGCCTTGCCGGCCTTCAGGGACTTCGCCGTCGCGCCCTCGAACATCTGCAGGAAGCGCTGGAGCGGGTCGTACCCCGGGTCGTCTCCCTGCTGGGGACGGCGGCGGTCGTGGATCAGGTCGAGCGCCACCTCCACCTGCTCCGGCTCCAGGCGCGCGATCGGCAGGATCTTGCTCGCGTGGACGATCGCCGAGTCCAGGCCCGCCTTGACGCACTCGTCGAGGAAGACAGAGTTCAGGACGATCCGCGCGGCCGGGTTCAGACCGAACGAGATGTTGGAGAGGCCCAGGGTGGTCTGCACGTCCGGGTGGCGGCGCTTCAGCTCGCGGATCGCCTCGATCGTGTGGATGCCGTCCCTGCGGGACTCCTCCTGACCGGTGCAGATCGTGAACGTGAGGGTGTCGATCAGGATGTCCGACTCCCTGATCCCCCAGTTCCCCGTGAGGTCCGCGATGAGCCGCTCGGCGACGGCCACCTTGTGCTCGACGCTCCGGGCCTGGCCCTCCTCGTCGATGGTCAGCGCCATCAGCGCCGCGCCGTGCTCCTTCGCCAGGGCCGTGACCTGCGCGAACCGCGATTCGGGCCCGTCACCGTCCTCGTAGTTGACGGAGTTGACGACGGCCCGGCCGCCGAGCTTCTCCAGACCCGCCCGCAGGACCGCGATCTCGGTCGAGTCGAGCACGATCGGGAGGGTGGAGGCGGTCGCGAAGCGGCCGGCGAGTTCCGCCATGTCCGCCGTGCCGTCCCGGCCCACGTAGTCCACGCACAGGTCGAGCATGTGCGCGCCCTCACGGATCTGGTCGCGCACCATCTCGACGCAGTCGTCCCAGCGGGCCTCCAGCATCGCCTCGCGGAACTTCTT
>NZ_JBVHUJ010000022.1:0-11235 GCF_055565415.1 Streptomyces sp. NPDC028711
GAGGGAGGCAACGCGGAGCGTTGTGGACCGACGACAACGCGGCGAGGTGCGGTGCCAGGCGTCGCGAGCCCGGCCTGATCGACAAGACACCCCCTGGAGGCGAAGGCGGCTGGTCGGCCGGTCGGATGAACACGGGCGGCTGGGGCTGCGCCGCGGGAACCGAGGGGCGAGGATCGGTCATCGTGGCCTGATGCCGTGGGGTCCGGTGGCTCCGGAGGCCGACGGAACCGGCCGGCGGGCCACATCGACGGACGACGGAAGGACAGGACACCTCTCATGCTCGGTACGCAGTTCACCAAGGGTTCTCCCAACTGGCTCGACCTCGGCAGTCCCGACACCGGGACGGCGGCCGCGTTCTACGGCGCCGTGTTCGGCTGGGAGCTCCGCTCGGCGGGGCCCGACGGCGGGGGTTACGGCTTCTTCCAGCAGGACGGCCGCACGGTCGCCGCGCTGGGCCCGCTCACCGAGGAGGGCGCGCGCAGCGCCTGGACGGTGTACTTCCGGACACCGGACGCGGACGCCACCGTGAAGGCCGCGGAGGCCGCGGGCGGCACCGTGCGCCTCCCGGCGTTCGACGTCATGGACGCGGGCCGGATGGCCGCCCTCACCGACCCGGGCGGCGCCCAGTTCTCGGTCTGGCAGCCGGGCACCATCGAGGGCCTGCAGCGGACGTCGTCCGCCAACACCCTCGTCTGGGTCGAGCTGCACGTCGCGGACCCGGAGTCCGTCCTCGGCTTCTACCGGGCCCTGTTCGACTGGCGGTGGACGGAGATGGAGGCCCCCGGCATGACGTACCGGGTCGTCTCCACCGCGGAGGGCGACACGGAGGACGCCTCCTTCGGCGGCGCCGCGGAACTCCAGGACGCGAGCGGCACCCCGCGCTGGATCCCGTACTTCGAGGTCGAGGACCCCGACGCGATCGCCGCGTCCACCCAGGGCAACGGCGGCTCGGTCCTGATGCCTCCGGCCGACATCCCGGACGTCGGCCGCATCGCCTGGCTCACCGACCCCTTCGGCGCGACCTTCGCTGTCCTGAAGCCGGCGCCGATGAGCTGACCGCCCGGGCCCCTGCGGGGCTCGGCGGCGACGGGGGCGTAGGCCGTCACCGGGCGAAGAGTTCGAACGTCACCGCCGGGCGGTCGCCGAAGCGGGCGGAGGCGCGGCTTGTCGTCATCGTGAGGAAGTCGCGGACGTACGACTCCGGGTCCTCGTCCGTCAGGGCCTCGATGTAGGCGCGGTGGCAGAGGAGCGAGCGGATCGCGCGGTCCAGGCCCGGGGTCGCGTCGATCGCGTGGGTCGGGGTGCTGGAGGCCGCCACCGCGACCCAGCGGACGCCGTTCCAGGGCTCCAGGCCCTGGTCGGTGAGCTCGGGGAAGATCCAGCGGTTTCCGGCGTCGGCCGCCGCGTCGAGCGTGGCGCGGCCGACGGCCAGGTGGTCGGGGGTGTTCCAGGGGGCGCCCGGGCCGCCGCCCCAGGTGTCGCGGTGGTTGAGGGTGACGACGAGTTCAGGGCGGTGGCGGCGGATCGCGGCCGCGATGTCGCGCCGCAGCCCGAGCCCGTACTCGACCACCCCGTCGCGGTGGTCGAGGAACTCGACCGTCTCCACGCCGACGACGGCGGCGCTGTCCCGCTGTTCCCGCTCGCGCAGGGGCCCGCAGACGTCCGGGGCCAGCGTGTCGATACCCGCCTCGCCCCGGGTGGCGAGGACGTAGACGACCTCCTTCCCGGCGTCCGTCCAGGCGGCGACGGCGGCCGCGCAGCCGTATTCCAGGTCGTCGGGGTGGGCGACGACGGCGAGCGCGCGCTGCCAGTCGTCCGGCATCTCCGCGAGGTCCGTGACATCGGTTCCGTTCATGATCGCAGGATACGGGCCCGCCTCCGAGGCTGTCGGGCGGAACGCTCCGGAAAAAGGATCAGGCCGTCCAGCTGCCGGTTCGGGGACCAACTGCGGGTCTTGCAGCATCCGTTCGCGCGGTACAGCTCACCCCTGGGGCCTTCGCGCGCCCCCGCCGCACGAGGCCCTGACGACGAGCCGGGGGCGCAGCTGCACCTGGTGCAGCGGGGCGGCCTCGCCCTCGGCGAGGCGGCGGAGCAGGATCTGCGCGGCGAGCCTGCCGAGCTGGTACTTGGGCGGCGAGACGGCGGTCAGCGGGGTCTCCGCGACGTCGGCGAACTCGTTGTCGTAGCTGATCAGGGCGAGGTCGTCAGGGACCCGGAGTCCGGCGCGGCGGGCCGCTCCGAGCATCAGCGCGGCCTCCCGGTCACCGAAGCAGAGCGCGGCGGTGACTCCGGCGTCCCGCAGCGCGGCCAGGGCCCGGTCGGCGCGGGCCGGGTCCCAGCGGGCCATCACGTCCCGCTCGTACGCCGGGGCGGCGGGCAGTCCGAGGTCGGTGAGGGCGCGGTCGAAGCCGGACTCGATGGGCGCGGTGGTGGGCGCGTCGGTACGGGCGACGAGCCCGAGGCGTTCGTGGCCGAGGGCGCGCAGGTGGCGTACGGCGTCATAGGCGCCGCCCTCGTGGTCGGTGCAGACGTGCTCGGTGGGGTCGCCGGGGCCGTGGGCGGTGAGCCGGCGCTCGACGAGGACGGCGGGGACGGGCAGCGCGAGGAGTTCCTCTGCGCGCCGGCCGGGGTCGGTGGCCGTGTGCAGGCTGGGGACGAGGAGCAGTCCGTGGACGCCGGCCGAGAGGAGGCGTGCGACGGCGGCGTCCTCCTCGGCGGGGTCGTAGTGGGAGCAGGCGAGGACGAGCCGGGCACCGGCCGTCGCGAGTTCCTTCTCGATGCCCTGGAGGACGCGCGGGTAGTAGAACGTGGTGTCGGGCACGAGGACGCCGACGATCCGCTGCCCGGTGGCGTCCCGTTCGGGGCGGTGGGCGGCGAAGGTGCCCACCCCCTGGCGGCGTTCGACGAGTCCGAGGGCGACGAGGTCCTCGTAGGCGCGGCGGACGGTCGTCACCGACAGGCCCGTCTCGGTGGCGAGGGCGCGTTCGGTGGGCAGTTTGCTGCCGGGCGGCCAGGTGCCGTCGAGGATGCCGCGCCGCAGCTCGGCCATGAGGGCCCGGAACTTCAGCTCACGGCCGGACGCCGGAGTCTCGCGTCCCTGCATCCGGGCCCCCTCGTCCGCTCGTCCCTGGCGCGCCGCATCCTATGCGGCAGCGGTCACGGGCCGCCCCGGTGCGGTCAGATCTCGTTCCGGCTGAGGGCGAGCAGCCGGTCGAGGACGCGCGGCCCGCCGGCCCGTACCCCGTCGTGCTCGAACTCGTCGGTCACCCAGGTCCGCAGGCCCCGGACGGTGCGCGCGGTGTCGAGGGAGTGGGCGGTGTCCACGTACATGTCGTCGTGGTAGACGGCCGCGGCGACCGGGACGCGGTTGTCGGCCAGGCGCTCGGGGTCGTAGAGCGGGGCCCAGTCGGTGCGGGCGGCGAGGAGTTCCGCGGTCTCGCGGAGCGGGCGGAGGGCGGGGTCGGTGGTGAAGTGCCAGGGGTGGACGGTCTCGCCGGTGAAGAGGAACGGGCGGCCCTCGGCGAGCGCGGCGCGGGCGTCGAACTCGGGGTACTCCTCGCGGACGCGTTCGGCGGCCCAGTCGGTGGGCCCCTGGCCCTGGGCGTAGATGGCCTCGTGGAGCACGGCGTACAGCGGGTGTCCGGCGTACGACAGGTGGCCCTGGACCTGTTCGAGGAAGGCATCGGCGAGCGCGGGTCCGCCGGGGGTGGGGACGAAGGCGCCCTCCAGGAGGAGGTGGAGCTGGTGGGTGCCCTCGCCGGAGCCGAGGAGGATGCCGAGGGACTGGAAGGCCTCGGGGGTGAGCAGGCCGCCGCCGGGGAGGGTGACCTCGTGGTCGACGAGGTGGGCGGCGATGGCGCGGGCCCGTTCGGCGTCTTGCGGGTAGCGGGCGAAGTGGGCCTCGTTCTTGCGCCGGATACGGGGGTAGGCGGCGCGGTAGACCTCGTCGGCGGTGGCGTACAGGGAGGGCAGGCCGCCGGTGATCAGGACCCGCTCCAGGCCTTCGGGGGCGGTGGAGAGGTAGTGGGTGGCGCAGAAGCCGCCGAAGCTCTGGCCGAGAACGGTCCAGGGGGCGCCGCCGGTGAGCCGGCGGCGGATCAGCTCGCAGTCCGCGACGATGGAGTCGGCGCGGAAGTGGGCGAGGTAGTCGGCCTGTTCGGCCGGGGTGCCGCGGAGCGGGAGGGTCTGGCGGTTGGCGGGGGTGGAGCGTCCGGTGCCGCGCTGGTCGAGGAGGAGGACGCGGAACTCCTTGACGGCCCGGCCGAGCCAGGCCTGCGGTCCGATGAAGCGGCGGGCGCCGAAGCCGGGCCCGCCTTCCAGGTAGACCAGCCAGGGGAGCCGTTCCCGGTCCGCTCCGGCGTTCCCGCTCGCGACGACCTCACGGCCGAAGACCTCGATCCGCTCGCCGTCGGGGCGGGAGTGGTCGAGGGGGACGGGGAAGCGGTGGTCGGTGAGGACGAGTCCCGGCTGCCGGTAGGTGGTCACGCTGTTCCTGCTCCTGTTCGGTACGCCCCCGCGAGGACAGTGGATCCGAGGACAGTGGATCACATGGCGGGGGCGTACCGGAGGCGGGCGGCCGCAGGGGCCTGGAGTGTCACCGGGCCGGGGGCGTCAGGAGGTCGGGGACCTCAGGAAGCAGGGGACCTCAGGAGGTCGGGAAGTCGTCCGCCGTCCTGATGCGGTCCCGGATCCAGACGCCTGCGGGCTTCAGCGAGCCGGTGCCGGTCCACGGGCCGCCGGCGTCGCAGGTGCCCGTCTTGAAGACGGCGCCGCTGCGGTGGTCGTCGGAGAAGTTCCAGTTGACCCAGCTGATCTTCTTGGCGGCCATGACGTCGAGGTACTTCTGCGTCATCGCGAAGTCGTTGCCGCCTTCGCCCGCGTAGTTCTGGGTGCCGAACTCGGTGACGAAGACGGGCAGCCTGTCGGCGGCGCGGGAGAGGGTCTTGAGGTACTCGTCCCGGTGCGAGTACGCGTAGAAGTGGAAGGTGTACATGATGTTGCCGGCGTTCACCGGGTTGGACACGACCTCGGACTCGTTCGCGCCCTCGGAGACGCCGAACGAGGACCACGCGCGCGTGCCGACGAGGACCGGGGTCTCGGGGTCCTTGGCGCGGATCACCGGGATGAGCTTCTCGGCGTAGCTCTTGATCCGGGACCAGGAGACACCGCTGGGCTCGTTGGCGATCTCGTAGAGCAGGTTGGTCTTGGCGCCGTGGCGCTGGGCGATCTCGGTGAAGAAGGTCTTGGCGCGGGCGAGGTTGTGGTGGGGGTCGCCGGGGTCGAGCATGTGCCAGTCGACGATCACGTACATCCCGCGTGCGGTGGCCTGCTCGATGAGGGAGTGGGCAAGGTCGGTGTACTTGCGGGGGTCGGTCTCGTACCCCTCCTCCTGGACGTACGTGGAGACGCGCAGGACGTCGGCTTTCCAGTCCTTGGCGAGGGCGTCGAGCGAGCCGGAGGTCAGGCAGTGGCCGTACCACTGGGTGCCGTGGCTGGACATGCCGCGCAGCTGGACCGGATTTCCGTGGCGGTTGCAGAGCTTGGTGCCGCAGACCTTGAGCTGTCCGTTGATCGCGGCGGGGGTGGTGGCGGCGGGGCCCGCGGTCGCGGTGGGCGGTGCCGTGGCCAGGCCGAGGAGGAGGGCGCCGAGGGCGGTTCCCGCGACGCCGAGGCGCCGGAGGCGGGGGCGGCTGGGGGTGGGCGGTCGGACGGTTCGTGCGGTTCGTGCGGTTCGTGCCGAAGTCATGGGGGTCTCCCGGTACGACGAACGAGGGCTGCGGAAGTCCGCAAGGAATGGAAGGAAACTTTCCTAACGGATGAATAGCAGGGACGTGGAGCGGCTCGCAAGGGTCATGACAGGAGACGCTGTTCAGCGGGCTGACAGAACGTCCGGGGCGCGCCTCACCGTCGTACGAGGCCCCTGTCCGCGAGGTAGTTCCGTGCGACGTCCTCCGGGAGCCGCCGCCAGCTGTCCACCTGTTCGTTGAGGTGGGCCAGATCGGCCGTGGTCAGGACCGTGTTGAGGCGGGCGAGCGCACCGGTGACGCCCTCGCTCCCGGCGCGGGCCCGGTTCACGACGGGGACGACGTGGTCGGCGTTCTGCAGACGCCGGTCGTCGGCGAGCAGCACGAGCCCGAAATCGTCGAGCGTGGCGTCGGTGGTCGTGGTGAGCACCAGCTGGTCCTCGCCGTTCTGGACGGCCTGCTTGGCCGGGGTGGTGCCGACGCCCTTGGGGTCGACGGCCGTCACGTCGATGCCGTAGACCTTCCGCAGACCGGGCGCGCAGTACGGCCTGCGGACGCATTCGTCACCGGCCGCGAGCCGGACGGGGAGGCCGGTGGCGCCGAGGTCGCTGAGGGTCTTCAGACGGTGCTCGGCGGCGAACGCGGCGGTCACGGCGAAGGCGTTCTGGTCGACGGCCCGGCCGGCGTCGAGAACGGTGAGCCCGCGCGGGCCCGCGAGCGCGCGGAGGGCGGTCATGGTCGCCGCCAGGTCGGGCGACCCGACGGTCGGCGCGTCCGCCCCGTGGACCTTGGCGTTCAGCCAGTCGGCGAAGGTCGCCGCGTACTCCGGCACGACGTCGATCTGGCCGCGCTCCAGGGCGGGTTCGTACAGCTCGCGGTTGGTGACGCTCAGGATCTTCGTACGGTATCCGGCCTCCTCGAGGAGCAGGGCGTACATCTGGGCGAGGAGGTCGCTCTCGGTGAACCCGGCGGATCCGACGGTCAGCCGACGGCTGTCGCCCGGCGCGGCCGTGACCGCACCCCGGCCCTCCAGGGACGGGCCCGAGGCGCAGCCGGCGGCGCCGAGCAGCAGGAAGAGGGCCGCGAGGCGGGCGCGCGGCGGCTTCACGCGCCGCTCCCCCGCGCCCCGGCAGGCGGCGCGAGGCGCTGGACGCCCTCGAAGACCCCCTCCACGAGGAGCGCGAGGACCGCGACCAGACACGCACCGGCGACGACCTGCGGGGTGGAGGCCAGGTTGAACCCGGCGGTGATGATCCGGCCGAGCCCTCCCCCGCCCGCGAGCGCGGCGACGGTGGCGGTGGCGACGAGCTGGACCGCGGCGATCCGTACGCCGGTGAGGACCAGCGGCAGCGCGAGCGGCAGTTCGACCCGGGCCAGGGTCTGACCGCCCGTCATGCCCATGCCCCGGGCGGCCCGTACGACGTCGGCGTCCACGTCCCGCATCCCCACGTACGCGTTGGTCAGCAGCGGAGGCACGGCGAACAGCACCAGGGCGATGATCGTCGGCCACTGGCCGTACGTGCCGATCGGGCTGAGCAGGAGCAGGACCAGGACCGCGAAGGTGGGGACGGCCCGGCCCGCGTTGGCGAGGTTCACGGCGAGCGCGCCGCCCCTGCCGAGGTGGCCGAGGACGAGGGCGACGGGCAGGGCGATCGCACAGCTGATGGCGAGGCAGACGACGGTGAGGAAGAGGTGCTCGCCGAGCCGGTGCCAGACGCCGTTCTCGCCTGACCAGTGCGCGGAGGTCGTCAGCCACGACCAGGCGTCGGCGAGGGTGGTCACGCGGCCCGGCCCCGGGTCCAGGGGGTGAGCAGGCGCTGGGCACCGAGGAGGAGCAGGTCGGCGGCGACGGCGATGAGGACGCAGAGCACGGACGCGGTGAGGACCTGGGCCTTGAAGTAGGTGTTCATCCCGGCGTAGATGAGGTTCCCCAGGCCCCCGTGGCCGACGATCGCACCGATGGTGACCAGGGAGACGGCGGAGACGGCGGCGATCCTGAGCCCGGCCATGGCGGCGGGCAGCGCGAGCGGCAGTTCGACGGCGAGGAGGAGCCGGACCGGCCCGTAGCCGAGGCCGCGCGCCGCCTGCCGGGTCTCCTCGGGCACGGCCCGGAGTCCGGCGAGGATGTTCCGTACGAGGAGGGTCAGGGAGTACAGGACGAGGCCGGCGACGACCAGGGCGGCGGAGAGTCCGTACACGGGGAGGAGCAGCGAGAACATCGCCAGGGCCGGAATCGTGTACAGGAGCGTGGTGATCCCGAGGACCGGCCCCGCCGCCAGGCGCCAGCGGCGGGCGGCGACGGCGAGGGGCAGGGCGATCAGCAGGCCGAGGGCGAGGGAGACGCCGGTCAGCTGGAGGTGCTGGACGACGGCGTCGCCGAGGATCTCGCGACGCGTGGAGAGGTAGGCGCCGCAGATCCACTCGTTGCGGGCGAGGCAGTCGTCGGGCGGCGCGATCACGCTCCCATTCGAGGGGGTACGGGGCGGCGGCGCACGCGGACCGGTCCGTTCGGGTCGGTCGGCGCGGGGCCGGGGCCGGTCCGCCCGGGTCGGCGCTCGGCTCCGTCGGCGCTCGTCCCGGGACGGGCCGCTCGGTCAGCGCTGGTCCTGGAGTACCGAGAGGACGTTGCCCGCCGGGTCCGTGAACCAGGCGATGGCCGGTCCGCCCTCGGCCCGCGTGATGCCCTTCTCGTCGGCCTCGAACTCGGGGTACCGCTCCAGGGTCACCCCGCGTCCGGTCAGCTCGTCGACGGCCCCGTCGATGTCGTCGACCTCGAAGTTGAGGACCGTGAAGGTGGCGGGGGTGTGGTTCTCCTTGGGGTACACGAAGATCCGGCCCCCGCCGTCGAGGGTGAGGAAGAGCATCCGCATGTCCCCCTCCCCCTCCTCCTCCACCCGCAGGCCGAGGGTCTCGCCGTAGAAGCGCCGGGCGGCGTCGAGGTCGTCGACCGAGAAGCTGCTGAATGCCGAGGTTTCGCCGAACATGACGTGCTCCCTTCCGGGGGCCTGTGGTGAGGCACCCCTTCCAGCATCCGCCGACCGTCCGGAGTCCGCCGCCCGTCCGCTCCCGCCCGGGGTCGTTCAGGGGGCGATCGGCAGCTGCCGCTTGTGCTCGGTGAGCTCGTAGCGGCGCACGATCGAGGCGAAGGCTGCCTCGCCGACCGGCTTGCCCTCCAGGAAGTCGTCGATGTCGTCGTACGTGACGCCGAGCGCGTCCTCGTCGGGCTTGCCCGGGTCCAGGGTCTCCAGGTCGGCCGTGGGAGTCTTCCAGACCAGGCCGTCCGGGGCGCCGAGCTCGGCGGCGACCGCGCGGACACGCCGCTTGGTGAGGCCGGTGAGCGGGACGACGTCGGCGGCGCCGTCGCCGAACTTGGTGAAGAAGCCGGAGACGGCCTCGGCGGCGTGGTCGGTGCCGACGACGAGACCGTCGTGCGCGCCGGCGACCGCGTACTGCGCGATCATGCGCTGACGTGCCTTGATGTTGCCCTGCACGAAGTCCTGGTGGTGGGCGTCGCGGAAGGTCACCCCGCCGGCGACGCAGGCCGCGAGGGCCGCGTCGCTCGCCGCCTTGACGTCCACGGTGAGGACCTGGTCGGCGCGGATGAAGCCGAGGGCGGTCTGCGCGTCCTTCTCGTCGGCCTGGACGCCGTAGGGCAGGCGCATCGCGTAGAAGGTGGCGTCGTGGCCGGCGGCGCGGGCCCGCTCCACGGCGAGCTGGCAGAGCCGGCCGGCGGTCGTGGAGTCGACGCCGCCGCTGATGCCGAGCACGAGGGACCGCAGGCCGGTGGAGGTGAGCCGCTCCGTGAGGAAGGCCACCCGGCGCTCGATCTCCGTCCGCGGGTCGAAGGTCTCGGAGACCTGGAGGTCCCGGGCGATCTGCTGCTGGAGGGCGGTGGGCACCGGGTCGGTCACGGAGGTCTCCTCGTCAGGTTCGGTCGGCGGTGGATGCGCGGCGTGTACGCAGGGGTACCGGAGCAGTGCGCCGACGGGGTACGGGGGTCGACTTTACGCACCGGGGCCCGCGGCCGTCGCCCCGCCCCGTAGGTGCCCGGCCGTCGCCCCGCCCCGTACGTCCCGGTGTCAGGCTGCCGTCGCGTCCGGGGTGCAGAGGACCTCGACCCGCTGGACGGCGTTGTTGGCGAAGCCGCCGCGGTTCCACGGGGCGGTGATTGGCTGGACATTGCCTTCCGCGTCGGTGGCGCGCACGGTCAGACGGTGCGGCCCGGGCGTCGCCGTCCAGGTGGCGCGCCAGGCGGTCCAGGCCCACGGGTGCCGGGGGTCCGGGGCCAGGTCGGCCTCCGTCCAGGTGGCGCCGTCGTCCTCGCCCACCTCGACCCGGGTGACCGGCCCGTGGCCGGACCAGGCGCGGCCGGTGAGCGGGACGGGCCCGGGCCGGACGACGCGGGTCCTGGACATGAAGTCGGGGAATCCCGGCGGCGCCATCAGGGCCCGGGGCGCGATGAGGGTGACCGGCTCCCCCGGCTCCTCGGCCGCCTGCCGGAGGCGGTAGGCCACGCTCTGCTGGAAGCCGGTGTACGGGGTGGAGGTGAGCGTGATGTCGTGGAGCCACTTCACGTGGGCCATGCCGTACCAGCCGGGGACGACGAGCCGGAGCGGGCTGCCGTGCTGCGGGGGCAGGGGCGCCCCGTTCATCGCGTACGCGACGAGGACGTCCCTGGCCGGGTCGGCGGCCGTCGACAGGGGCAGGCTCCGGCGGTAGTCCTGTTCGACGCCCCGCTCCACCCCGTGGTCGGCGCCCGTGAACACGGCTTCGACGGCGTCGTCCGCGATGCCGGCCTCGGCGAGCAGCGCCGTGAGGGGGACACCTGTCCAGTCGGCGGTACCGACGGCCTCGACCAGCCAGGGCTGGCTGACCGGGCGGGGTGTGAGCCGGGCCCGGCCGTTCCCCGCGCACTCCAGGGTGACGCGGTGGGTCACGGAGGGCCGGCTGCGCAGCGCGTCCAGGTCCAGGTCGAGCGTCCGGCGCACCCGGCCGCCGACGGTGAGCCGCGCGCCGGCCTCGTCGGTGGCGGGGATGTCGTAGTGCACCAGGACGTAGTGGAGCCCGGGCGGGGTGACGTCGTACCGCAGCGCTTCGAGGGGAAGTCCGTGGTTGCGGGCGGCGAGAGCGAGCTCCTGCGCGGTGACGCCCTCGTCGGGACCCGCCACGCGTCCTGGTGCGCTGATGTCGCTCAGACCGCTCGGGGATGCGTCCATGCCCTCATGGTGCGCCACGCCCCACGGCCGGGCACACCGGGCGCCCTGCCCGACCCCAGGGCCTGTCCGGAAATCAGCGCCGCGAGGCAGGCGGGGCTTTCCGGACGCCCCCTAGGGGGTGTCTTGTCGATCAGGCCGGATCAGGGAGCGGCGTCTGGTGCCGTGCCTCGCAAGGCGGAGGAGGGAGGCAACGCGGAGCGTTGTGGACCGACGACAACGCGGCGAGGTGCGGTGCCAGGCGTCGCGAGCCCGGCCTGATCGACAAGACACCCCCT
>NZ_JBVHUJ010000023.1:1811-4317 GCF_055565415.1 Streptomyces sp. NPDC028711
GAGTCGTGACTGCGTGCCTTTTGAAGAATGAGCCTGCGAGTTTGCGGTGCGTTGCGAGGTTAACCCGTGTGGGGAAGCCGTAGCGAAAGCGAGTCCGAATAGGGCGATTCAGTAGCGCGCTCAAGACCCGAAGCGGAGTGATCTAGCCATGGGCAGGTTGAAGCGGAGGTAAGACTTCGTGGAGGACCGAACCCACCAGGGTTGAAAACCTGGGGGATGACCTGTGGTTAGGGGTGAAAGGCCAATCAAACTCCGTGATAGCTGGTTCTCCCCGAAATGCATTTAGGTGCAGCGTCGTGTGTTTCTTGCCGGAGGTAGAGCACTGGATAGGCGATGGGCCCTACCGGGTTACTGACCTTAGCCAAACTCCGAATGCCGGTAAGTGAGAGCACGGCAGTGAGACTGTGGGGGATAAGCTCCATGGTCGAGAGGGAAACAGCCCAGAGCATCGACTAAGGCCCCTAAGCGTACGCTAAGTGGGAAAGGATGTGGAGTCGCAGAGACAACCAGGAGGTTGGCTTAGAAGCAGCCACCCTTGAAAGAGTGCGTAATAGCTCACTGGTCAAGTGATTCCGCGCCGACAATGTAGCGGGGCTCAAGCGTACCGCCGAAGTCGTGTCATTGCAGCATGAGGGCCAACGCCCGCTGTGATGGGTAGGGGAGCGTCGTGTGCCGGGTGAAGCAGCCGCGGAAGCGAGTTGTGGACGGTTCACGAGTGAGAATGCAGGCATGAGTAGCGATACACACGTGAGAAACGTGTGCGCCGATTGACTAAGGGTTCCTGGGTCAAGCTGATCTGCCCAGGGTAAGTCGGGACCTAAGGCGAGGCCGACAGGCGTAGTCGATGGACAACCGGTTGATATTCCGGTACCCGCTTTGAAACGCCCAATACCGAGCCCATTAATGCTAAGGCCGTGAAGCCGTTCCGGACCCTTCGGGGAATGGAAAGTGGTGGAGCCGTCGACCCAAGGTGGTAGTAGGTAAGCGATGGGGTGACGCAGGAAGGTAGTCCAGCCCGGGCGGTGGTAGTCCCGGGGTAAGGGTGTAGGCCGTGTGATAGGCAAATCCGTCACACATCAAGGCTGAGACCTGATGCCGAGCCGATTGTGGTGAAGTGGATGATCCTATGCTGTCGAGAAAAGCCTCTAGCGAGTTTCATGGCGGCCCGTACCCTAAACCGACTCAGGTGGTCAGGTAGAGAATACCGAGGCGTTCGGGTGAACTATGGTTAAGGAACTCGGCAAAATGCCCCCGTAACTTCGGGAGAAGGGGGGCCATCACTGGTGATTGGATTTACTCCATGAGCTGGGGGTGGCCGCAGAGACCAGCGAGAAGCGACTGTTTACTAAAAACACAGGTCCGTGCGAAGCCGTAAGGCGATGTATACGGACTGACGCCTGCCCGGTGCTGGAACGTTAAGGGGACCGGTTAGTCACATTTCGGTGTGGCGAAGCTGAGAACTTAAGCGCCAGTAAACGGCGGTGGTAACTATAACCATCCTAAGGTAGCGAAATTCCTTGTCGGGTAAGTTCCGACCTGCACGAATGGCGTAACGACTTCTCGACTGTCTCAACCATAGGCCCGGTGAAATTGCACTACGAGTAAAGATGCTCGTTTCGCGCAGCAGGACGGAAAGACCCCGGGACCTTTACTACAGTTTGATATTGGTGTTCGGTTCGGCTTGTGTAGGATAGGTGGGAGACTTTGAAGCCGTGACGCCAGTCATGGTGGAGTCGCCGTTGAAATACCACTCTGGTCGTGCTGGATGTCTAACCTCGGTCCGTGATCCGGATCAGGGACAGTGTCTGATGGGTAGTTTAACTGGGGCGGTTGCCTCCCAAAGGGTAACGGAGGCGCCCAAAGGTTCCCTCAGCCTGGTTGGCAATCAGGTGTTGAGTGTAAGTGCACAAGGGAGCTTGACTGTGAGACCGACGGGTCGAGCAGGGACGAAAGTCGGGACTAGTGATCCGGCGGTGGCTTGTGGAAGCGCCGTCGCTCAACGGATAAAAGGTACCCCGGGGATAACAGGCTGATCTTCCCCAAGAGTCCATATCGACGGGATGGTTTGGCACCTCGATGTCGGCTCGTCGCATCCTGGGGCTGGAGTCGGTCCCAAGGGTTGGGCTGTTCGCCCATTAAAGCGGTACGCGAGCTGGGTTTAGAACGTCGTGAGACAGTTCGGTCCCTATCCGCTGCGCGCGCAGGAATATTGAGAAGGGCTGTCCCTAGTACGAGAGGACCGGGACGGACGAACCTCTGGTGTGCCAGTTGTCCTGCCAAGGGCATGGCTGGTTGGCTACGTTCGGGAGGGATAACCGCTGAAAGCATCTAAGCGGGAAGCCTGCTTCGAGATGAGTATTCCCACCTCCTTGAGAGGGTAAGGCTCCCAGTAGACGACTGGGTTGATAGGCCGGATGTGGAAGCCCAGTAATGGGTGGAGCTGACCGGTACTAATAGGCCGAGGGCTTGTCCTCAGTTGCTCGCGTCCACTGTGTTAGTTCTGAAG